>JBBRNX010000035.1:0-9312 GCA_038230035.1 Gaiellales bacterium | reverse complement strand
AGGCTCGACCCGCTTCCACAACTCGTCCGACACAACCCACGGAGCAGCTGCCACAGGCACCCCCTCGATCTTGACGACGGATGCCGACGGCATTCGCCACCACCGAACGGGTCCCTTCATTGTGAAAGGAGCTCTTAGGGCAAGAAGGCTGCAGCGGCGCCTCAAGCGACTGGAGAGATCCGTCGCCCCGGAAATGCGTGACGTGAGCGATCTACAACGGGTGCCGGAGGGGCCAGGTCAGCACTACGTCAAGTCCTATGACGAGGGCCGCCCTCGCCACTAGCCAGGCTCAAGCGTCATTCCCGCAGACTCGCCCGGACGCCGATCACGCGCTCGCTTCGCCGGATGAGTTAGCCGACCAACTCGCGGAACGCCGGCTCTTCTCGGATCGGGTCGAAGTCCGTGTCTTCCTTCGCAAGGTCACGGAGGCTCGGGCGCCGCTCGATGGCGACCCGAAGGTGACCGATCGCGTCCTCCTTCCGGCCGGCGAGCGACTCGCAGCAGGCGAGGTTGAAGAGCGGCCCTGCGTAACCACTGGCCTCGACCGTCTCGCGGGCGCTCTCGATCACCGCGTCGTAGTCGCCGGCCTCGTACGCGGGATGGAACTCCGCCCACACCTCCCAGCCGGCGGTCTCGTACGGCTGACCGACCGTGCTGCCGACGGCAAGCACCGTCGTCCCAGCCTCCTCCGCAAAGGCGGTCCGCTTCGTCTCCGGCTGGACGAATACGAGTGTGCCCTGTGGCGCGTCCACGGTGGCTCCGTCGATCTCGAACCGCGCACGGCCTTGGAGGACGACGTAGAGCTCCTCGCTACCCTCGTCCTCCTCGTGCTCGGGCATGAGCCTGTCGCCGACGTCAGCAGCTGTCCACGCGTTCGTCCCGAACGCGGTGATCCCGAGGTGATGGCGAACGGGCCGCATGTGCGTGCCCTCGCGGTAGCCGATGTCCTGCAGTCCGTCGATGGTCGCAGCTCGGTAGCTCACAGCAGACGCCTCCTGAAGGTTAGCGATCCAGACCGTTCTTCCACTCGCTTCGCGGGAGCACCGCGAACATCTCGCCTTCGACGGGCTCCCGACCGACCGTGTCCCGCACAGCCCGAGCGCGCGACTTTCTGGCCGGCAGCCCGGGACGCCGGTCGACCTCGCCGACCAGTCGCCACTTGTCGTCGCTCACATGCTGCAGGACGACGTAACCGCCATGTGCCGGTGAGCTCATCCTGTCGAAGGCTACCGCCCCACCCGCCAGCGGGTCGGCGTACCAGATTCACGACGATGGCGTGAACCTAGTGCTCGCGCATGAAGCCCTGGCGGGCTGCTGACACCAGCGCCACGGCTTCGGGGAACAACACGCGCATTGCGTCGCGCAAAGCGATCGTCTGCTCGTCGACGCCGCCGGTCACCTGCACCTGCTTCAGTGCCGCGGCGGTCAGCTCGACTGCCGTACTCAGCGTCAGCGTCGCGAACTGCTCGCGCTGGGCGTCCTGCACCGACTCGGCCTGCTGCTCGGCGAACTCGCGCAGGCCGCGGAGCAGATCCTCCGGATCGCCGCCGAACATCGGAAAGCCCTCGCTCACGCCTCGAACCGTACCTACTGAAGCTCGGCCAGGTACGCGCCTTCGACCTCGGCCCACAGCTCGTCGGCAACGGCCTGCGCCACCTGCATCGCGTTGCCGAACGGCGAGCCGGCGAGCGGATCGAGGGCCAACTCGAGCCGTCGCGCCGCGGCGCCGATCTCGTCGAGCCGCGCAGGACTCGCCAGTTGCGGCGGCGCGCCCAGGACGTGCTGCAGCGCGAGGGCGGCCTCTTCCGCGGCTTCGATGCCGCCCGGATTCTCGGTCAGGCGCAAGGCGACGAGCTGGGCGCGCAGCTCATCGAGGTCACCCGGGAACGCGCTCTCCTCCGCCAGCTCGCACATGGCGGCGATGGTGACGACGTCACGTACGTCGCGGCGGCTCGACACCGGCTCGCCCGCTGCATCAACTGCGAGCCAGCGCCGAGATCCTTCGTCCAGCTCGAAGGCACACAGGTACCGGCGCGACCTGGGAGCAGGCTCGACCGCGAGCACGGCCGCAACCGGACCGTACGCCGCGACGAGAGCTGCGATCCGCTCCAAGTCTGCGCCGAGGCTCACCGTGCCAGGATAGAGCCGACGTGCCTGACCGACGCCGCCACGCGCAGGAGCTCTTCGCACCGCTCGGCCCGACCTACGACCGCGTCGGCGCCGTGCTCTCGTTCGGCCAGGATCCGCGCTGGCGGCGGTTCCTTGTCTCGCGGATTCCGGCCGACGGCGGCCACGTTCTCGACGTCGCGACCGGAACCGGCCTCGTCGCGGAGCAGCTGCTCCAGGCCGGCCACCGGGTCACCGGCCTCGACCAGAGCGCGGAGATGCTCGCCCTCGCCCGCCAGCGCTTCGGCGAGCGGGTGGAGCTCGTCGAAGCCTCGGCCGACGCGCTTCCGTTCGACGACGCATCATTCGACCACCTGACCTTCACCTACCTGCTGCGCTACGTCGACGACCCCGGCGCCGTTCTCCGTGAGCTGGCCCGCGTCGTGCGTCCCGGCGGCACCGTCGCAATGCTCGAGTTCGGCGTCCCGCGTGGGGTGTGGCGTCCACTGTGGGAGCTCTATGTCCGCGTCGGGCTGCCGGTTGGCGGCCGTCTCGTCTCGAAGGGCTGGGGCGAGGCCGGTAGCTTCCTCGGGCCGTCGATCCGCGGCTTCTGGGAGCGGCTCCGCGAGCCGGCACTGCTCGAGCTATGGCGCGCAGCGGGGATCGCCGACCTCCAGACGAAACGACTGAGCGTCGGCGGGGGCATCGTCCTCTGGGGCCGAAAGTCGTGAAACCGGCGTTCTATGCTCTTCGGCCCGGAGGTTGGCGCGACTACGTCTCCCTCCTCCACCTGCCATACACGACGTGGTGCCTGGCAAACGTCGTCGTCGGTGGCTGCCTCGCGCCAACCGTCCCCTGGGGCCGGCTCACGCTCACGGTGTTGGCATTCGCGCTCGCCCTCGGAATCGGCGCGCATGCCCTCGACGAGCTCAACGGCCGGCCGTTACGAACGCAGATCCCTGCTGGGGTTCTCGTCGGCCTCGCTGTTGTCTCCGTCGCCGGCGCCTGCGCCCTCGGGATCGGCGTCGCATCGCGTACGACCTGGTGGCTGCTTGCGTTCGTCGTCATGGGAGCGTTCCTGGTGCCCGCCTACAACCTCGAGTGGTTCGGCGGCCGCTTCCATACGACGATCTGGCTCGGCATCGCGTGGGGCGCGTTCCCAGTGCTCACCGCCTACTTCGCGAGCGCCGGGAGGCTCCGTGTCGAAGCGATTGCCGCCGCGGGCTGGGCGATGCTGATGGTGATCGCCCAACGCGCTCTCTCGACACTCGTCCGACGCGTCCGCCGAGGTGTCGTCTCCATCACCGGCGAGCTCGAGCTTGTGGACGGCACGCGTGAACCGCTGACCCGCGAGCTCCTTGTCGCAGGCCCTGAGGCAGCGCTCCGCCTGCTGCCTGCGGCGACGATCCTGCTCGCAGTCGCCCTGGTCGCCCTGCGGCTCTAGAGTAATTCCGTGCTCGTCTGGATCCTCGCCGGCAGCCTCGTTGGAGCGCTCATCCTGGCTGCTTCCCTGTGGCTTGCGGTCAAGCGCGGGCGGACGCGAGCGGCAGCCTCGGACGAGCTCGTCCTGGCCGCGCGCGCAACCTTGCGGGACACCGTCGAAGCCGAGACAACGCGGCACGCGGAGGAGATCAGGCGCGTCCTCGCACGCGAGCGCGCGGAGTCGGTCTCCGCGCTCGCAGCGGAGGAGCGCAAGCTTGCGGACGCACACCGCGGCGAGTTCGCAGCGCGCGAGCGGCGGGCAGGCGAGTTGCTCGCGGCAACGCTCGCCGAGGTCGAGCGTCGGGTCGACGAGCGCCTTCGGTCGTTCACGGACGATCTCGATCGCTCGCAGCGGCACGTCGAGATGCAACTCGCCCGGCTGGAGCAACGCCACCGTGAGGCGATCGCCGACGTCGAGCAGCGGATCGCCGCCGAGGCGGCCGATCTCGGGTCGACGGCGGACGAGCAGCGTAAGGCCGTCGTGCGACTTCGCGAGGAGCTCGAACGGGCTGCCCACCAGGCGGTCACCGAGGCGCTCGACGAGCTCGAGACGCACACTGCCGAGCGGCGACGCGCGATCGCCGACATCACCGAACGGCTTCGCGCGAGGGAGACCGCGCTCGCGGAAGGCGTCGAGAAGGCCGAAACCGATGCCCGTAGCAGGCTCGAGGTCGAGTTCGTCGAGTTCGAACGCCGCCAGACCGAGCGGATCGCACGGGTCGTCGAACGCGAGCTCGATCGACACGTCCAGGTCGCCAGCATGGCGTTCGACGAGCGCATGCGCGACCTCCGCGAAGAGTCGGCGACGCGACTCGCCCGCGAGCTCGACCGGGCCGTCGAGCTCCTCGGCCGCGAAGAGCTCGTCCGCCGTGTCGAATCCGAATCACCAACAAATCGGCGGCAGGAAGCGTCGTAGAGACCACGAATCTTCGCGACACCTGCTTTCCAGAAACCCATGGCTGAGATCACAGAAACCCAGATCGAGGGCACCCGCCCGACCGAACAGGCGAAGGTCGAGAGCTGGCGCCTTCACATCCTGATCGAGGCGGGCTTCCCGCTGCCGCTCGCCGAGAAGCTTGCGGTCAGCGACGCTGATCTCCACACCTGTGTCGACCTGCTCCGCCAGGGCTGCAGCCCGACAACGGCCGCCGAGATCCTCTTGTAGCTCGCAGCCTCTAGGCTGCGAATCGTGAGCAAAGTCGAGTCGAAGGTCTACGGCGACCGCAAGGTGTTCGCCGTCTCCGCGTTCAACCGCGGGATCGCGAGCTGGCTCGCGAAGCTGCCCGAAGTGTGGGTCGAGGGCGAGGTCACCGAGCTCCGCCGCAACGACGCGTGGGCGACGTGCTTCCTCACGCTGAAGGATCCCGAGACCGGCGCGACATTGGCCGTGACGATGTCGCGGCGGCGGTTCGACGCGCTCGAGCTCGACCTGACCGACGGCGAGCGTGTCCACATCAACGGACGTCCCGAGCTCTACGAGGCGAAGGGCTCGCTGACGTTCCGGGCAGCGACGATCGAGCGATTCGGACTCGGCGATCATCTCGCGGCGCTCGAACGTCTCAAGCGCACACTGGCCGCAGAAGGCCTGTTCGCGGCCGAGAGGAAACGGTCGCTGCCCAGGTTTCCCCGTGCGGTCGGTCTGCTCACGGGAGTGGATGCCGCAGCCCGCGGAGACATCGTCGCCGCGATCTCGGCTCGCTTCCCGCCCGCCTGGATCGTCGTCGCGGAGACCCGCGTACAAGGCGACGCGGCGGCAACGGCGATCGTCAAGTCCCTGACGGCGCTCGCCGCACATCCGGCGGTCGACGCCGTGATCGTGTCCCGCGGCGGCGGTAGCTTCGAGGACCTTCTCCCGTTCAGCGACGAGCGCGTCGTCCGAGCGGTCGCCGCATGTCCAGTCCCGGTCGTCTCGGCGGTTGGACACGAGCAGGACACACCGCTCTGCGACCTCGCTGCGGACGTTCGCGCCTCCACACCAACCGCTGCGGCTCGCCTCGTCGTGCCCGACCTCGACGAGCTCGTCGCCGGCCTTGCACGCTCACGCGAGAGGCTCGGCACGGGTGTGCGACGCCTCGTCGCTCGTGACCGCGAGCGCCTGGAACGAACCGCGGGCCAGCTGCGTGCAGCGCCGCGCCTGCTCCTCGAACGGCGCCGAGCCGTGCTCGTTGCAAGCGGCGGCCGGCTGCGCGTTCTCTCACCGCAAGCCACACTCGAACGGGGATACGCAATCGCGCGTAACGCGACTGGCGTTCTGCGCAGCGTCGACGACGTCGAAGTTGGCGAGCGGATCGACGTCCAGCTCGCCGCCGGCTCGCTCGGTGCCCGCGTGGAGAAGGTCCAGCCGTGATCGATGAGAAGCCGACGTTCGAGAAGGCGCAACAGGAGCTCGACGAGATCGTCGGGCGACTGGAGCGCGGCGACGTCCCGGTCGACGACGCGATCGCGCTCTGGCGCCGCGGCGAGGAGCTCTATCGCAGCTGCGTCGCGCTCCTCGACGCCGCAGAAGGCCGGATCGAAGAGCTCTCGCGCGATTCCTCGTAACGCAAGATCCGGGAATCAACTAGCGCAGATTCCCTGCTCGCGAAGAATCCTAAAGTGGCCCGCCAGTGGGCCAGGACCAAACCCTCGAGTAGACCGCGGCCGCCGTATCGGCTCTACTACGCGAATGCAGCCCTTGTCCGACAGCGCCCTGGTCGCCGACTGCCTCGCAGGCGAGCAAGCGGCCTGGAACGAGCTCGTCGAGCGGTTCTCCCGCTACGTCTTCGCGATCGCGACACAGGCCTTCCGCCTCTCGCAGACTGACGCCGAAGATGTCTTCCAGGACGTTTTCGCACGCATCTACGACCGCCTCGACACGCTCCGCGACCCTGCTGCGCTGCGTCCCTGGATCGCCCAGCTCACACGTCGCGAGTGCATCGACCGGCTGCGCACGGCGACGCGCGAGACACCAGTGGAGACGCTGCCCGAGGAGATCGAGAACGTCATCGACCACCTGGAGGAGGCCTTCGACGTCCGGATCGAGCTAGGCGCGCTCTCCGAGGAATGCCAGGCGGTCCTCGACCGCTTCTTCTGCCGGGACGAGAGCTACCGCACGATCGGCGAGGCACTCGATCTGCCTCCCGGAACCATCGCGAGCCGCATCTCCCGCTGCCTCGGCCGGCTTCGCGAACGACTCGAGGGAAGAAATATCGTCGCTGCCGCGTCCAGTGAGCGGAGAGATCAATGAGACGCTACGACGAAGAGCACATCGGTGAGCTGCTGCGGGCGATGCCCCCGGCACCGGCCGGCTACGTGCAGGCGGCGCAGGAGCTGCCGCGTGCGCGCGCCGAGGTCGACGGGCTCGTCGAACGCGCCAGAGAAGACCTCGTCTTCCGCGCTGCGCTCCTCGCCGACATCGAGGCCGCACTCGTCGCCGAAGGCGTCGAGCCGCGACCCGCGCTCGTCGATCTCCTCCGCCGGCGCGTCAGCGAGTGATCTCGCGCACCGGCAGCGCCGGCGACTTGCTCGCGCTTCGGCTCGACGAGTTCCTCGATGCGCTCGCCGCGACGACCCCGGCTCCCGCGAGTGGCTCGGCCGCGGCAATCGTCGGCGCGATGGCGGCCGAGCTCGTCGCAATGACCGCTCGGGCAGCGACGGACTGGGCGGACGCCGCCGGCGTCGCCGCCCAGGCTCGCGGGCTGGCCTCACGGCTCCGGCCACTCGCAGCAGCAGACGCAGCAGCCTTCACACGGGTTCTCGAGCTTCGTTCAGACCCGAGCTCCGACCATCGCGACCTTGGCCCCGCGCTCGAACGCTCGGCGGACATCCCACTCGAGATCGCAGACGCTTGCGCCGCGACGGCCGAGCTCGCCGCACTCGCGGCCGACCGAGCGGTTGGGCACGAACGGGCCGACGCGGTCGCTGCCGCCGCGCTGGCCGAGGGAGCGACCCGAGCCGCTGCGGCGCTCGTCTTCGCGAACCTCACAACCGCCTCGGGCGACGACCGATCGTCTCGCGCCGATGCGCTCGTGAGCATCGCAGCGCAGGCGCGCGCGCGAGCCCTCGAGGCGACTTGAGCAGCGCCGTGCCCGCCTGGAGCCTTGCCGCGGCAAACGCCGGCGGGATCGCGCTCGCAAACGTCTGGCCCGAGCGGCCGACACGCGACTGGGCGTTCGGCGAGTCGACGGGAAAGGGCGCGCGCGTCTGCATCCTCGACAGCGGCGTCGACGGCTCGCATCCGCTCGTGGCGCCGCTCGACAGCGCTGTCGCCGTCGAGCTCGGTGAGGATGGAGAGATCAACGTCGTATCCGACGAGCTCGGCGATGTCTGCGGCCACGGCACCGCCTGTGCCGGAATCGTCCGTGCGCTCGCCCCGGACTGCTCGTTACACAGCGTCCGTGTCCTCGGCGCGGGCGCAACGGGAAGCGGCGAGTTGATCCTCGCCGGCCTCCAACACGCGGTCGAGGAGGGCTTCGACGTGATCAACCTGAGCCTCTCGACGACGAAGAAGCGGTTCGCCGAGACCCTCCACGACCTCGCCGACGGCGCGTACTTCCGCCGCACGTTGCTCGTCGCAGCAGCCCACAACATGCCGGTCGAGAGCTACCCGTGGCGGTTCTCCTCGGTCATCTCAGTGGGCAGCCACGAAGAGGACGAGCCGCTGGTCTGGTACGCGAATCCGTCGCCGCCGGTCGAGTTCTTCGCCCGCGGCGTCGACGTCGACGTCGCGTGGCCGGGCGGCGGGACGATGCGCTGTACCGGGAACAGCTTCGCCGCGCCGCATATCGCGGGCCTCTGCGCCCTGGTGTTGGCGAAGCACCCCGCGCTTACGGCGCCACAGGTCAAGAGTCTGCTCTATCTGACTGCGACCAACACCGAAGGAGCGTGATCGATGGACGCGGGCGGATTCCGCGCAGCGGTTGCTGCTGGAACACTCGGCAGCGAGGAGCAGCACCGCGCTCTGCTCCAGTCGATCGTCGACGTGGCACGCGCGATCTTCGACGCCAAGGCGTCGTCGATCTTCCTGTTCGACGAGGCGACTGAAGAGCTTGTGTTCGAGGCGGTGTCAGGTGAAGGTGAAGGCGACCTCGTCGGGATGCGCCTGCCGGCGAGCACCGGCATCTCCGGCTGGGTGCTGGTGACGCGCCAGCCACTCGTGATCGACGACCTCGCCAACGACCCCCGCCACGCGCGCAGCTCTGCCGAGCAGACGGGGTACGTGCCGAACGCGATGATGGTTGTGCCGCTCCTGAACGACGAGACGGTCCTCGGCACACTTTCCGTCCTCGATCCGCCTGAAGGTACGCGTTTCGGGATCGCGGAGATGGACCTCCTCGGGCTGTTCGCCGGGCAGGCCGCAATCGCACTCGACCTGCTCCAGCGCGCACGCCGTGCGCACACCGTGCTTGCCGACGAGGGATCGAATGCCGCGGCCGTCGCACGCGTTGCGGCAGCCCTCGAACGGCGCGAGGACGATGCGGGACGCCGCTTGCTGCTCGCGCTGGAGGAGATCCTCGAGAACGACTAAGCCGGGGTCTGCTCGGACCCCGGCTTAGATAAGCGCAGCTAACGACCGGTCGGTGCGCCAGTACGCGCCAGAAGGTGCTGTGTGAACTACTGCTTGAGCTGATCGGCGGTCCCGCCGGGCTTGTGCATGTGGAGCTCGAAGTCGTCGCCGTCCGTGTCCTCGGGCTCGATCGTCTCGCCGGGCTTGTTCTGGCTGGCCTCGCCTGGCTTGTTCTGGCT
>JBBRNX010000034.1:0-10673 GCA_038230035.1 Gaiellales bacterium | reverse complement strand
CCTTCGCCTGGCTCCACCAGTTCAAACGACTGCTCGTCCGCTACGACCGCCGCGGCGACATCCACGGAGCGTTCCTCGCGATCGGTTGCTGCCTCGTCTGCTACCGCCGACTCAAGAACTCATTATGAAAGGAGCTCTAAATCGCTGGATCGGCCCGCGCATGACATGAGGATAGGCGCGGTCGTCCTCACAACCAAACCGACCACACCCGCCTGCGCGACAGTCGATTAGCTTGGCTGGCTTAAGCGGGGAGCGAGAACCCGCCGTCGACCACTATGACCTGGCCGCGGATCATCTCGGCATCGGGGCCGCAGAGGAAGGCGACCGTGCCGGCGATGTCCTCCGGGGTGACGATCCGGCCGGCGGCGTTCCTGGCGCCCATCTCCAGCATCTCCTCGCGGTTCGGGAAATGGTCAAGCGCGTCCGTCTCGACGACGCCGCCCGACACCGCATTGACGCGGATGCCGCGCGGGCCGAGCTCCACTGCTAGGTACCGAACCAGCGACTCCAACGCTGCCTTCGACGTCCCGACGAGCACGTAGTTCTCGAGGACGCGACCCGCGCCGAGGCTGGACAGCGCCACGATCGACGAGCCGGCCGGCATCTGCGGTGCGGCGGCGCGCGTCAGGGAGAGCAGTGCGCGCGCGTTCGCGGAGTGCGTCCAGTCCCAGTGCTTGTCCTCGGTCTCGAGCGCCGGGCGGATCACGCCGGTCGCCGCGTTGTGAACGAGGACGTCGAGCGGGCCGAGATTCGCTACTTCCTCGACGACGCGATCGGAGGTGACGTTGCCACGGACGAGGATCGGCTCGGCGCCAAGGGCACGCAGCTCGCTGGCGGTCTTTTCGGCGGCGGCGTCGGAGCGGAGGTAGCCGATCGCTACGCGCGTCGCGCCCTCGCGGGCGAAGCGAAGCGCGATCGCGCGGCCGATCCCGCGCGAGCCGCCGCTGACGAAGACCGACTTGCCAGCAAAACCCGTCACTCGACTTCGGAAGCGCACAGCGGGTCGTACGCGGGAGCCGCCGACGGGATCTCGTCCCAGCCGATCCGGTCGCGGGACTCGCGCGGCGAGTCCTCTGCCTTCGACGACGCGTTGCCCAGCCGCTCGAGCAGCGCGACCTTCTCGTCGCCGTAGCGGCGCACCGGATGGTCAGGCGTCAGGTCGGAGACGACGTCGCGCACGCGCGCGCGGATCTGGTACGCGAAGTGCGGGGTCGCAGGCCCGACCAGCGCGTCGATGTCGTCGAAGGTCGGGTCGGCCATCTCGGCCGAGAGCCTAACGAGTAGCGTCAACGGCATGCGCCGTCCGACGACCGTCGAGCTGATGCTGCTGACCGTGATCGTGCTCTGGGCGCTCAACCTCACTGTCACGCGTTACGTCCTGACGCACGGCTTTCGCCCGCTCGCGTTCTCCACGACGCGGTACGGGCTGGCCGCGTTGATCTTCGTCGCGATCACACTGGCGGTCGAGCGGTCGCTGCGGATCGACCGACGCGACCTGCCTCTCGTCGGAGCGGCGGCGCTCGCGATCTTCCTCAATCAGCTGGCGTTCGTGTACGCGGTGAAGACGACGACCGCGTCGGTGGTCGCCATCATCCTCGGCGCTACCCCGATCTTCGCGGCGCTCCTCGGGCTTGCGCTCCGAACAGAGTCCGTGTCTGGTCGGTTCTGGCTCGGTGCTGCAATCTCGTTTGGAGGAGTGGGGCTCGTTGCGGTCGGCGCAGGACGACAGCTGTCGGGCAACCTCGGCGGGGTGCTGCTCGGGGTCTGCACCGCGGCCACGTGGGCCGGGTACTCGGTCGCTATCACGCCGCTGATGCAGCGCTACTCGCCGCAGCGGATCAGTGCCATCGTGCTTCCTCTCGGCTGGGTCGGGATCGCGCTCGCCGGCGCGCACCAGACGCAGGTCCAGGACTACGCGCTCGGCTGGCGCGTGTGGGTGCTGTTCGCGTTCGCGACGATCGGGCCGCTCGTGCTCACGAACATTCTCTTCTTCCGGGCGCTGCACCGGATCGGGCCGGCTCGGGCGACACTCGCGACGAACCTGCAGCCGTTCGTCGCCGCGATCTTCGCGCTCGTACTGCTGTCGGAGCGGATGACGGCGATCCAGGTGGCTGGCGGCGTGTGCATCGCTGCCGGGATCCTCGTCGCTCGACGGCGCTCCGCGACGCCGATGGCACCGGCCGACTGACGTAGCCTTCGCGCATGACACCGCAGCGGCGAACCGCGCTCGTCTCCGTGGCAGCTGCGATCGTGCTGATCGCGGTGAAGCTCGCTGCGGGTCTGACGAGCGGCAGCCTCGGGCTGGTCGCGGAGGCCGTCCACTCCGGCACCGATCTCGTCGCCGCGCTGCTCACGTATTTCGCGATAGGCATCGCAGACCGTCCGGCGGACTCGAGCCACCCGTACGGTCATGGCAAGGCAGAGCATCTCGCTGCTCTCGCGGAGGCGAGCACGCTCGCGCTCGTCAGCGTCGGGATCGCCGCGCTCGCCGTTGCCCGGCTTGCCGGCTGGGCGCAGTTGGATGTCCAGGCAGCGTGGTGGGCGTTTGCCGCCGTCGGCGTCGTCCTCGTGATCGATGCGGGCCGTACCCTCGTTTCGCTGCGGGCGGCTCGTACCTATTCGAGCGCGGCGCTGTTCTCCAATGCCCTTCATTTCGCGAGCGACCTTGTGGGCACTCTCGCCGTGCTATTCGGGCTGGTCGCGGTGCGTGCCGGATGGCAGGCGGGAGACTCCCTCGCCGCGTTCTTCGTCGCGGCTCTCGTTCTTCTGGCGGCGGCGCGGCTGATGCGCCGGAATGTGGACGTGCTGATGGATCGCGCGCCGGCGGACGCAGTCGAAGCCGCCAGTCAGGCGATCGAGGCGTTGGAGCCGCCGGTGCTGCTGCGGCGACTGCGGCTCAGGCAGGCCGCCGGCCATACGTTCGCAGACGTCGTCATCGGCGTCGCTCCCGGCGCGGTCGTGGGCCAGGGACATGCGGTGGCCGACCGAGTCGAGGCGGCAGTTCAACGCGTCCTCCCGGCGAGCGATGTCGTTGTCCATGTGGAGCCGGTTGCCGACGAAGCGGGCGTGGCGGAGCGTGTTCGCGCCGCGGCGATGGGGGTTGCCCGCGTCCGCGAGATTCACAACCTGGTGGCGATCGAGACGGCGCGTGGGCTCGAGGTCTCCCTGCATCTGAAGCTGCCCGGGGATCTTTCGCTCGACGAAGCACACGACGTTGCCGAAGAGGTCGAGCGCGCGATTGCGACGGAGGTTCCAGAGGTCGCGGCGGTGCAGACCCACCTCGAGCCGCTCGCCGTGGAGGCGTCCGGTCGGGAGATCGAGGAGGATCCCGCCCAGGTAGAGCGGATCGTTGTTGCGGTGACCGGCGACCCGCCGCGTTCGCTGCGCTTCCTCCGAACAGACGAGGGGATCGTCGTGTTCCTTACGCTGGGCCTGCCGGGTTCAGCGTCGCTCGCGGACGCGCACGCCCGCGCGACTGTGGTCGAAGAGCAGATCCGCGGAGCGCGTCCGGATGTCGCGGATGTGATCGTCCACACCGAGCCCTGACGCTGCCGCACTTTCGTGTCGAAGGCGTTCGCCTCTCGGGCCCTCGCCTGTCCCGGGACAGGCTTAGGGCCAAGCGCCTCGCCTAAGCGGACACGGCTCTCGCATCGCGTCAATGGCTTGCTCGCGTCACGCGTCGGGGAAGTCTCACTCTGGTTACGAAGGCGTGCGCTTCTCGATCGCGTGCCTGTCACGGGACAGGCACCGGAGTAGGCGATCCGCTTGAATGCGACGGTGCGCCTCTGCATGTTCCACCCGAACGAGCAGCCGATGGAGCGTGGCTGGGTCGGTCGGATCGACGGCGACCGCGTCCTCCACCTCGCTGCGCAGACACTGCAGTCGTTCTTCCTCGGCGGCGGCGGGGCACGCGAGCACGCCGAATACAGGCTCGACGAGGTGACGCTGCTCGTTCCGGTGATCTATCCGCCCGCCGTGCGGATCTTCGAGTCGCAGACCGTCTTCGAGTTCGCGAACCCGACGTCGGTTCGTGGCCCCGGCACGGTCGCCGAGGCCTCCGGCGCGCTGACGCTCATGCCTCGCTTGGCCGCAGTGATCGGCGCCGAGGGTGCGATCGGCGGCTTCTCCCTTTTCGCCGACTGGCGCTCGCCCGCCAATGCGCCGCCGAAGGACCGCGACTTCTGCTCTGTGCTCGGTCCGGTCGTCTCGACGCCGGACGAGCTCGACGGCGATCTCCGCTTGACGGCGCGTGTCGACGGCCAGCAGCGTTTCGACAGCACCGGCACGGCCTTCGACTGGGAGCAGGCGCGAGCGCTCGCGGCCTCCGGCACCGAGCTACGTCCGGGCGACATTCTCGCCTCGCCGGCGCTCGGTCGGGTCGACGGGCTCGTGCCCGGAACGACGGTCGAGCTCGAGATTCCGACGATCGGTGTCCTGAAAACAGAAGTGGGAGGCAGATGATGGAACAACGGATCAGTCTGGTCACGCTCGGCGTGGCCGACCTCGAGCGAGCCCGGCGCTTCTACGAGGCGCTCGGCTGGACGACCGACGCGGAGCAGGGCGCCGACATCGTCTTCTTCCAGGCGGGCGGCCTCGTCGTCGCGCTCTGGGGGCGCGCGGACCTTGCCGAGGATTCCGTCATCGACGACTCCGGTGGCTACGGCGGCATCACACTCGCGCATGTGGTTCGCTCACCCGAGGACGTCGATGCGACGCTGGCCGAGGCGGAACGAGCCGGCGCGACAATTGCTCGCCGGGGAGCCCCGACGTTCTGGGGCGGCTACTCGGGCGTCTTCCACGATCCCGACGGCCACCCGTGGGAGATCGCGCACAACCCGTTCTGGACGCTTCGCGACGACGGCTCAATCAGTCGCTTGGGCTGATTCCAGCACGAGCTCGCGGCCGACCCGGCGCGCCTCGTCGAGGAGCGCGAGGACGTCGTCGTCGCTCGTCCTGAAGTTGACGAAGCAGGGTCGTAGGCACACAACGCCGTTGACGCGCGCGGGCGCGACCCACACCTGGCCTCCTTCCTGCAGCCGGTGCACCAGGCGGCCGTTGTGGTCGTCGAGGTCGGCGACGCCCACGGGGGCGTGGCGGAACGGGACGGTGGAGAGTGGCGGCGGCCCGCACAGCGCTTCGAACTCGTCGTCTGCGCTGACCGCGTCGTGCAGGAGTCGGGCCTGCGCGAGGTTCCGCTCGATCGCTGCGCGGAAAGCTGCTGCCCCGTGAGCGCGGAAGCCAAGCCAAAGCTTCAGCGCGCGGAAGGGGCGGGAGTACTCGAGCGTGATGTCGACGGCGTGCGGCTCGTCGCGCTCGTGCGGCAGGTAGTCCTCCTCGTGAGACAGCGCTGCCTCGAGGTCTTCGCGCTTTCGGACGAGCACCACGCCACAGGCCTTCGGCATGAACAGCCACTTGTGCGCGTCGATCGTCACCGAGTCGGCGCGGTCGAGACCGGCGAACAGTGGCGCCGCAGTCGATGTCGCCGCCGCGGGTAGGCCGTAGGCGCCGTCCACGTGGAGCCACACATCGTGCGTGGCGCAGACATCGGCGAGCGCGTCGATCCGATCGACGGCGCCAGTGAGCGTCGTCCCAGCTGTGCCGACAACCGCTACGGGTACGACACCCGCCGCTCGGTCGGCATCGATCGCGTCAGCCACTGCCGCCGGAATGAGTCGACGCTCGGCGTCTATCGGTAGCCCGCGCACGCCTTCCGAGCCGATGCCGAGGATCTCGGCGGCGCGTGTGACCGAGTAGTGGGCCTCGCTCGAGCAGTAGATCGCCGTGCGCCTACCGCTCATGCCGCGATGGCGCGCGCCCGGGATCGCCCGTTCGCGTGCCGCGGCGAGCGCCGTTACGTTCGAGACCGTCCCGCCACTCGTGAACGATCCCGCCGCCGCGGGGAACCCGACGAACGAGGCGACCCAGTCGACCGCCTGCCGTTCGAGCTCGCTGGCCGCGGCCGCCCACACGGCGAGGTTCGCGTCGAAGGCCGACGCGAGCGCGTCGCCGAGCACGCCGATCTCGAGCGCAGACGAGCCGATGTATGCGAAGTAGCGCGGTCGGGGCTGGGCAAGAGACTCGTCGAGGGCGAGGGCGGCGTCGTCGATCACCTGGAGTGCCGGCGAGGGATCCTCGGGCAGCTCGAGTGCCGCGAGCGCTCGCATCCGTTCATCGATCGGCGGCTGTCCCGGACGGAACTGGTCGAAGCTGCGCCACGCCTCCGCGATCAGCTCGGTCGCCCTGGCGAGCGCTTCCTCGCGCGAGACATCGAGTTGTAGAGGTCTGCCGGGATCCACGCCGCGAGTCTAGATCGGTTCCTCCGGCGGCGGCCGGGCTGCGCGAGGCAGACTCGAGGCGTGCGGCTCGTGCTCGATTGGGACGGAACGGTGACGGAGCGCGACACGCTCGTCGCCGTGATCCTGCGGTTCGGGGACCGCGATGTGTTCGATCGCGTCGAGCGTGAGGTGGGGAAGGGCATGACCCAGCACGAGATCATCGCGGCCGAGGTGGAGACGCTCGACGCGACCCTCGACGAGATGACCTCGTACCTCGTCGAGACCGTGCCGGTGCGGGCCGGTTTCCGCGACCTCGCCGAGCGGCATCGCCCGACGATCGTCTCGGCAGGGTTCCACGAGCTCATCGAGCCGGTGCTCGTGCGGGAAGGAATCGAGCTCGACGTGCGCGCGAACAGGCTCGAACGAACGGCGACCGGCTGGAGCGCACGTTTCGCCGACACACGTGTGTGCGCGATCTGCGGCGAGGCCTGCAAGCGTGCGACGGTGCTGGACGGCGGCTCGCCGGTGACGTTCGTCGGCGACGGCATCTCCGACCGCTGCGCAGCTCTAGGAGCCGACCGTGTCTTTGCGCGGGACTGGCTCGCTCGCTGGCTCGACGAACAGGGCGCGCCGTACGAGCCGTGGGCTGACTTCGACGAGCTCATGCATACGATGGCCACGTGAACGTCCGTACCGCTACAGCCGCCGATCGGCCGACGCTCGAAGAGCTCTGGCGTGCGTTCGTCGCCGAGGTACCGCCATCGGCGCACGTCGAGATCGACGAGGACCAGGAGCTGCGCGAGATCGCCGACCTTGTTCGCGACGGGATCGCGTTGCTCGCCGTCGGCGACGAAGACAGGGCAATCGGGTTCGCGCTCGCACATTCGGCGGGTCCGCGAGCCGGGGAGTTGACCGATCTGTACGTCGCCCCGACCGCGCGCCGCTCAGGGGTCGCGCGGACTCTCGTGCTCGAGGTCGTCACGCAGCTGAAGAAGCATGGCATCGAGCATGTCGAGCTCGACGTGCAGACCTCGAACGACGCGGCCAGATCGGTCTACGCGCGCTGGGGCTTGCGAGAGCATCGCGTCGTCCTCACCGCTCCACTTGCTGCTCTCGCGGCAAGGCTCGAGCCGTCGGAGCCCGGTGTCGAGCTCGGCGTGGTGTTCGTCCAGACCGACGACTACGCCGCAGTCGAGCGCGCCGCGACGGCGTTCGCTCCGCGCATCGGCTCAGCCCGTGTCGAGGTCGACACGCCGGTCGGCGGGTGGATCGCCGTCCGCGACCAGGCTGCTCACACCGATTCGACCGCACTCCGCCGGCTCACGCGCGAGCTGTCGGCTCGTTTCGGCGCCGTCGTCGTTTCGCTCGGCATCGAAAGCGGCGCGGTGGTCAGGCTGACTGCGCTCGACCGGGGCAGCATCGTCGACGAGTACCTCTCGGTTCCCGAGTTCCACGGGCCGCTTCCGCCGGGAGACGTCATCGCGCTCGCAGCCAACCCGACGGTGCTCCGGCGGCTGACCGGCGCCGATCCCGCCAAGGTGCGTGCTGTCGCGCGGACGGCTGCGTCGCCTGCCGATCTGCCGCCGCCGCTCGAGCACGCTTCCGCGATTGCCGCGGCACTGGGCTTGCCTCCATTGGGCCTGCCACCGGCCGATCGCTAGCCTGAGGACATGCTCATGCTCTACGACGCGCCGCGCTGCCCGTACTGCGCACGCGTGCGGGTCGTCCTCGCGGAGAAGGATCTCCCGTACGAGACGGTCGTCATCGACCTCGCGAACCGACCGGCGTGGCTACACGAGAAGAATCCGAGCGGCAAGGTGCCGGTCGTCGAGGAGGACGGCTGGGTGCTGCCGGAGTCCGCGGTCATCTGCGAGTACCTCGACGAGCGGTACCCAGAGCCGGCGTTGCTCCCGGCCGATCCAGGCGAACGCGCAGTCGCGCGGTTGCTCCTGTTCCGCCACGAGGACTTCACCGACCCGTACTACGCGCTCCGCCGTGGCGAAGCCGGCGCTGCAGAGGAGTTCGATGCCGCGCTCGGGAACCTCGACGCGATGTTGACGCACCTCCCGTACCTGACCGGCCGTTCGTTCGGCCTCGCGGACGTCGGCTACGTGCCGTGGGTGATCCGCGCGCGCGATGTCATGGATGTGCCGCTCGATCCCTTCCCGGCTCTTTGCGAGTGGCTCGAGCGGTTGGCCGAGCGACCCTCGATTGCTGCGGAGCTCGAGGTCGTCGGCGCCTACGCGCGCTGACCGAGGTGCCGTGGAGATCTCGCACGACGAGCTCGTCGCACGTCTCGACGATCCCACGCTGACGATCCTCGACGTGCGGAGCACGGGAGAGTTCTCGGGCGAGGCGGGGTACGGCTGCTGCGGGCGGCAAGGGCACATTCCGGGCGCGCGCCATCTGGACGTGCAGGAGCTCGGCTCGTGCGGGTCGGTCGACGAGGTGCGGGCGCTCGTCGCGCTCTCGCCGGGCGCCGAGGTCGCCGCCTACTGCCACTCGGGGAGCCGCTCGGCCTGGGCGGCCGAGATCCTGGTCGATGCCGGGTATGCGGCCCGGAACTACGTCGGTTCGTGGCACGCGTGGTCGCACGCCGTGCCGGCGCCCGCAGACCCGTAGGGAAACCCTGGGTCGCCCGCTTCCGGCGCGGGCGAGGCAAGCCTCGCCCCTACCCCGCAGTCGCGAGGAACGCCGAGCAGAGCCGGCGGCCTGCCTCGTTCCAGGTTCCGATCAGCTCGTCCGTCTGTGCGAGTAGCTCTGCGGGGGTGCCGGGAAGATCGTCGGCGCCGGCGTGAGCCCAGCTCGCGATCATCTCCCGTGTCACCTCGGCGTGGAACTGGATTCCCCAGGCGTGGTCACCGATGACGAACGCCTGCCGGGCAGTGGTGCTCGTCGCGAGCTCCGTGGCGGTTGCCGGCAGACCGAACGTGTAGTGGTGCCACTGGAACGCGTCGATCCGGTCGGGGAGCGTCGAGAGGACAGGGTCAGCGTGGCCGGCGGCGGTGAGCTCGACTTCGACCCAGCCGACCTCGGAGGCTTCGGCGGGGCACACGCTTGCGCCAGCGGCGCGCGCTAGGAGCTGGGCGCCGAGGCAGACGCCGAGCACCGGCACGCGGGCAGAGAGCGTTCGCTCGATGAAGTCGACCTCGGGAGTGAGCCACGGGTGGACGTCGTCCTGGTCAGGGTGCATCGCGCCACCGAAGACCATGATCGCGTCGTAGTCTGTCGGGCTGCGCGACGCGACACCGTCGTCCGGGGGAAGCCATCGCTCGACGCTGTGGCCTAGCTCCTCCGCGGTCTGGTCGAAAACGCCGCCGTCAGTGACGTCGTGGTGGACGATCGAGAGCACACGCACAGCGCGACTCTACCGTCGCAAGCTGTGGACACATTGCCACGAACTTGGCGCAAAACCGGGGACTGTCCCTACGTGTGCCAAGTGTGTGCCAAGTTCTCCCCAGGCGCTCGTGTCTAGAAGAGCGTCGGCTGCGCGGGCGGCGGCTCGATCCCACCTGCGGCCTCGATCCCCGCCTCGTCGAGCAGACCGCGGAAGATGACCGCGCTCCTCGGAGCGAAGTCGTCCTTGTTGTTGTTGAATAGCGGCTAGACGTTTTCTAGTCGCGAGCCTGGCGAGAGCACCGTCGCGCATTCTGTCCTGGCCTCGCAGGCTAGTTAGTTGAAGTCGGCGTGGACACCGTTTAGAGTCGCCCTGCGGCTGTGTCAGGCCGTTGTCCTAAGCGGAGGGAGGCGATGGTGATGTCACAGCGTGTCTTGCGCGTCGTTCTCGCGTGCTTGGTAGCGGCTCTTGTTGGTGGGACAGTGGCGGCGTTTGCGTTTGCCTCTTCGTCCAAGGTCGTCGCCAGTCGGGCGGCGCCCACCGCTGTCACGGTGTGGGCTGGCCCTGGGTTTCTGAAGGGGCCTCCGCCCGGGCTGAGCAGGCAGGCGGAAGCATTGGCGTTCTTCCCGCGGGTGGTGACGGTCGCTGCCGGTCAGCCGGTGACGTTCCAGTTTGCCGGGTTCCATACGGTGACGTTCACCGGTGGCAAGGCGCCCGGTGAGGTGATTGCGCCCAGGAAGGGAGCGCAGCCGCTGTTGAAGGACTCTGCGGGTCAGCCTCTGTGGTGGTCTGGGAAGGCGCCGCTTCTGGGACTCAACCCGCTGGCGGTGCCGCAGCAGGGTGGTGGCACGATCTCAAGTCCCTCTCAGGTGCGTAGCTCGGGGTTGCTGCGCATCCTCATCTCGGGGCCGAAGACGCCGCCTAAGGGCCTATCCCGTTTGAAGGGACCAGGCGGCTGACGGCGAAGTCGGTGCTCGTCATCGACGAGGGAGGCTGACGATGGGTTTGGTCGATAGCGACGACGGTTGGCGGATGCCGGACTGGTTGTGGGAGCGGGTCGT
>JBBRNX010000033.1:0-14601 GCA_038230035.1 Gaiellales bacterium | reverse complement strand
TCCGCTCGCCTACGGCTCGCTCCACTCCACGACCGACGGCATCGTTCTGCTCCAAACCCAACATCGCATGCTCCGATTCTCGCCCTCAGGACTCAGTAATTCCTTCGCCACCAGCGTCCCACACGACATTGGCAGAGAGGGAAGACGGGGATGCCAATCCGGCGCATGCGTCAGTACGCGAACCTCGTTCGAGCCGGCGACGGCAACGAGTCTGAACGGCTCGCACTCCTCCTTGCGCATCGCGAAACAGTTCGACAGCAGCTGCGTGACGTGCGAGACAACCTCGCGACGATCGACTTCAAGATCGACATCTACAACGAAAGGATCGCCGACATATGCAAGGTACCGCACTCGGAAGCCTCGGCCTGACCGTTTCTCGATAGGGCCTGGGTTGCATGGGCATGTCGGAGTTCTATGGCCCGCGCGACGACGCGGAGTCGATCGCCACCATCCACCGCGCGCTCGAGCTCGGCGTCACGCTGCTCGACACCGCCGATGTGTACGGCCACACGCAACTCACCCGATCACGGCGGTGCAGACCGAGTACTCGCTCTTCGCGCGGGAACCGGAGGTCGAGATCCTCCCGACGCTCCGCGAGCGCGGAATCGGCTTCGTCCCCTACAGCCCGCTCGGCCGCGGGTTTCTCACCGGGGCGTTGCGCTCGCTCGACGACCTCGACGAGAACGACTTCCGGCGCTCTCAGCCACGCTTCCAGGGGGACAACCTCGACGCCAACCTAGCGATTGCCCAACAGGTAGCAAAGCTCGCAAACGAGAGAGGCGTCACGCCGGCACAACTCGCGCTGGCCTGGGTGCACGCCCAGGGCAAGGACGTCGTCCCGATCCCCGGCACCAAGCGCCGGCCGTACCTCGAGGACAATGTCGCAGCCATCGACATCGAGCTCAGCGCCGACGAGTACGAGCGTTTGGACGGTCTAGGCGAGGCTCTGGGCGACCGCTACGCGGACATGTCCCACGTGAACGGCTAGGGCGATCACAGCGGCGGCCGAACGGTTGAGTGTCCGGCCTTGTGTTTCTGTAACACAAGGCCGTTAGGCCAGGTCGATGAAGCGGGCGTCGCCGAAGCCGACGGCGTGGAGCTGCTCGACGAGCTCCGGGGGGCACGCGCTGTCGACCGAGAACACCATCAGCGCCCGTTCCCCCTCCTTCGTGCGCGACACGGCCATGTTCGCGATGTTGACGCCCGCCTCGCCGAACATCGTCCCGACGCGACCGATCACGCCTGGCACGTCGTCGTAGCGGAAGAACACGAGCCGCGGCTCGAGCTCGATGTCGATCGCGAAGCCGAGCGCACCGGCCAGGAACAAGCGCGGCTCGGGTCCGATCGTCGTCCCTGCCACCGCGATCTCATCGGTTGCCGTCGTGACCCGCACCTCGACGAGGTTCATGTACTCGCGCGAAGCCCGGAACCGCTCCTCGACCACGTCGATGCCCCGCTCACGCGCGATCAGCGGCGCGTTGACGAGATTCACGGTCTGGTCGACGCGCCCCTGGAAGGCGCCGTTGAGCGCTGCGACGGTGAGCAGGCGTGTGTCGTGGTCGGAAAGCGGACCGTGCGCCGCGACCACGATGCGTCGTGGCGCTCCACCGGCGAGCTCGACAGCCAGCCGTCCGAGCTTCGACGCGAGCGGGACGAACGGCCTGAGGACCTCGTAGTCAGCCGCATCGACCAAGGGGATGTTGACCGCTGTCGAAACCGCACCGCCTTCGAGCGCCGCCACCACCTGTTCGGCGACGATCAGGCCCGCGCGGTCCTGCGCCTCGTCGGTCGAGGCCGCAAGATGGGGTGTGACGACGACATCGTCCAACTCCAGAAGCGGGCCGGTATACGGCTCGCTGGAGAAGACATCAAGTGCGGCGCCCGCGAGCTTGCCGGACCGGATCGCGTCGGCGAGCGCGTCCTCGTCGACCAGGGCGCCACGAGCCGCGTTCACGAGCCGGGCGCCGTCGCGCATCTTGCCTATCGACTCTCGTCCGATAAGCCCTCTGGTCTCCGGTGTCAGCGGCGAGTGGAGCGTGACGAAGTCACCCGCGCCGAGCACATCGTCGAGCGTGGCCGCGTGGTCGACCCCGAGCTCGCGGAAGCGATCCTCCGACACGAACGGGTCGTAGGCAACAACACGCATCCCGAGACCAAGCGCGCGCCGCGCGACCTGCTGGCCGATGCGGCCGAAGCCGATCACGCTCAGCGTCTTGCCCTCGAGCTCGACACCGCCCCAGCGGCTGCGCTCCCACCGGCCTTGCTTCAGCGCCGCGTGCGCTTGCGGGATGTTGCGCGCGAGCGCAACGAGGAGACCGATCGTCTGCTCGGCCGCCGACACAACCGTTGCCTCCGGAGCGTTCGCTACCACGATGCCGCGCCGCGTTGCTGCATCGACGTCGACATTGTCGACCCCTACCCCCGCTCGTCCGATGACTTTCAGACGTTCGGCCTTCGCGATCACCTCGGCAGTGAGCTTCGTGGCGGAGCGGATGATGATCGCGTCGTAGGCGCCGATGATCTCCTCGAGCGGCGAGTCCACATCCACGTCGACCTCGAACTTCGCCTGCAGGAGGTCGACGCCCGCCTCCGCGATGGACTCCCGAATCAGGACCTTCACTACACAGTCACGGCTTCCCCGTAGGCCTCGAGCGCACGCGTGACGGCGACACCGCGGGTGATCGGAGCACCCATGTCACCGAGGACGAGCTCGACGGCTGCGAGCGCGGTCGTGATGTCGAAGACGTCGAACCAGCCGATGTGGCCGATCCGGAACATGCGGGTCGCCATGTCGCCATGCCCGCCGGCGACCGTGATGCCGAACCGGTCGCGCAGTGCGAGCACGAGCTCCTTCGCGTTAGCACCGTCAGGCGTGAGGATCGCCGTGACGACCGCGGAGCTGTCGTCGTCAGGTGAGAACAGCTCGAGATCCATCGCCTTCGCACCTTCGCGGCAGGCACGACCGAGCGCGGCATGATGCGCGAACGCATGCTCGAGGCCGGCGTCGAGGATCATGCCAAGCGCGACATCGAGACCCGCAACCGTCGCTACTGCAGGCGTGAAGGGCGTGCCGAGCGACTCGAAGGACGTCCGGTAGCGGCGCCAATCGAAGTAGAAGCGAGGCGACGTCGCCTGCTGGCATCGCTCCCACGCGCTCGGTGACACCGAGGCGAACGCCAGGCCGGGCGGCGACATCAGTGCCTTCTGCGAGCCGGAGACGACGACGTCGATGTCCCAGGCGTCGGTCTCGAGCGGCACTGCACCCAGGCTCGAAACAGCGTCGACGACGACAAGGGCGCCGGATTCCTTCGCCACACGGGCAAGAGCTTCGATATCGGCGACGACACCCGTGGATGTCTCCGACTGCACGAGCATGACGACGTCGACGGGTGTCTCGTCGAGCGCGCGGGCGACATCCTCGGCCCGCGGCACCTCGCCCCAGCCGAATGCGAGCGGCTGCACGTCGGCGCCGTAGACGGCAGCAAGCTTTGCCCACCGCTCGCCGAACTCGCCGTGCGAGACGGCGAGCACCTTGTCGCCCGGAGACACGAGGTTCGCAACCGCGGACTCGAACGCCCCTGTCCCCGAAGCAGTGAACAGCAGCACGTCGTTGGTCGTCCGGAAGACCTGCTGGAGCCGGCCGACCGTGCGCTCGAGGAGCACGCGGAAGTCCGGCCCGCGGTGATGGATCATCGGCTCGGCGGTCGCCGCCAGCACCTCCGGCGGCACCGGCGTCGGGCCCGGCGTCAGGAGGTGTTTCTTGACCGCCATCCTCCAGAGGGTACCGAGCAGCCCGACGCGCTTCGCCGAGAGCGGTCGGCCGTTACTTGCGCTTGCGATGCCCGGCGAACGTCACGACTTGCTGGAACGTCGGCCGGTTCGTCCACCGCATCGTGTCGGTGAGGACGCCCGATGTGAACTTAACTCGCTCGGCGTTCGCGTCGGCCCGCCACTGTGTCGCGTCGGCGCCTTGGGCCTTCGCAAGATCAGCCGCGGCCGCCCCGAGTGCGGTCCAGAGGGCGTCGCGGCAGGCGCCGAGGTCACCGGCGCCGCAGAAGCGGGTCGCGAACGGTCCGCGAACCGGCCGGCCGAGGAGCGTCCGCAGGTCCTTCGCGATGTAGCCGTACCAGCCGGTGATGTACGACGACCCGCCGTCGTTCGCGTCGTCGCTGCGCCCCTGAAGCTGTTCAGAGAGTCGCTCCGTCAGCGGGCCAAGAACAGGCGAGAGCACGGCGTCCGCGAGCTTCGGGAACGCGGCGTCCATGATCGCGGCACCCGGCGCATCCACCTTCCCGTCGCCGTTCGCATCGATCCGGCTGGCTCCGGCGCCGAGCCACTGGTCGAGGAGCACGGCGGATTGTTGCGCGAGCGGCGTCGCGTTCGCTTCCGGCCCTGAGTCGAGTACGGCACGGATCACTGGCCAGACCCGGACGACCCGGAGGTCCTGCGTCGCCGACTCGTTCATCGCCGAGACGACACTCGCCAGCGTGTGCTTCTTGAGTTTCGCGATCTTCGGGGTGAAGAGATCGACGCGCTGGATCGATCCGTACGACAGGTTCGAGTCGGCCGCTCCGACATCCGCAGCCGGTTTGTTGTTCCAATTTAGGAGCACGCCGCTTGGCGGGTCGATCGCCTGCGGATGCTCGCTCGTGCGCAGGAAGCCCTGCCACTCGAACTGGCCGCTGCCGATCGTGGGAAGCGCCGGATCAGTCCCAGGCGCGCGCACGGGTAGCCGACCGCTCGAGAAGTACGCGATGTCCTTGTCGTCGGCGTAGAACCAGTTGAACGAGAACTCGACCTTCGACATCGCCGAGATGAAGGTCTTGGGGGACTTCACCTTGCCGGTGTCGAGGTCGTAGAAGCCCTGCGCCGACAGCAGCTCACGACCGCGCGTGGAGCGCATCGCCGAGATGCCGACCTTGACGCCGCCAACCGACGCGTACCCGAGCAGCGGCCCGTGCGCCGTCTCGTAGAACGCGACCGGCTGATCGGGCTGACCGTTCGCGCGGAGCACACCCGCGTTGAACCGCTGCATGTTCAGGCACTGCCCGCGGAACAGGTAGTGGTGGTCGTCGCCGCCGCAGAGCGTCTCGGTGAAGACGTCGATGTTGTCGGCCTGCGACGAGGTGGCGCTCCACGCGAAGTCAGCGCCACGGCCGATGACGACGAACGGGACGCCGGGGAAGACGGCGCCACGGGTCGCGAACCCCCCACCCTCCAGGTCCATCTCTGCAAAGAATTCGGGGAAGAAGTAGCCGACCTGCGGTCCCGCGACGAACAGCGGGTGACCGGTTTCCGACCGCTTCGCGCCGATGATCAGCGCGTTCGACGCGAACGCCGGCTGCTGGAGCGGCGCGCCGACAAACGAGCCGTCGTCGATCGTCGCGCTCCCGGGAGCGGGTTTCGACGGCAGCTCGTACGGGAAGTTCCCGGGGGCCGTCACAGGAGCTTCCGGGTCGTTCGCCTCGCGCAGGTCATCGAAGACCGTGCGGCCTTTGTCCGCGCCGAGCGAGGTCTGGAGCGCGGAGAGGAACTCGCTGTTCGGCACTTCCTGGCCGCCGTTCGCCCCGAACCGTGCGGCGATCAGCGCAGCCGCGGCGATGACGTCGTTCGCGGTGTACGGCTCCACCGGGATCCCCTTCGCCCGGTAGTAGCCGTTGATTCCCTTCACGTAGGCGTTGACGATCGCGACCATGCTGCGTCCCGCCGGACCGCTCTGATTGAGGGCATCGATCTGGTTCGCGAGGAACGCTTCGGTCTCGCCGCTCGGTATGAAGGTCTTGCCGGAAAGCGCGAGCTTGAGCGGATCGAGCCCCGGGACGTCGAGTGCGGCGATCCTGGCCGGCCCGCGGATCAGCGCGAGGAGCAGACCGCGGTCGGCGGCAGTCACCCAACCGGCGCCGTAGGCGACGTCGGTCTGTGTCTTGCCGAAGACGTGCGCCACACCGAAGCGGTCGCGAGCGATCGTCAACCCGGCTTTGGGACGCTCGAGCGACTTCGGCTTCTCCTTGCCGAGCCCGAGCGGCTCCGGCTTGAACAGCCGCTTGATGTCGCCCTCGGTGACGTTCCCACGCAACGGCGTGAGTGCGTCGTAGAGCTTCGCCTGGTCGTTCGTGTTCTTGTCGAAGCTGAGGCCGCCGTTCTCGCCTGGCGGCAGGATGCTGTACGCCTCCGACGCGTAGTCCGTCGGGCTCGGAAGCGCGGGCGGTGCCGCTGTGAGCGGCGCGAGCGCGACGAGACCGGCGAGGAGGGCGAGCGCAACCGCCAACGGCAGACGATGCCTCATTGCGGCGGAGACTACACCGCGCAGCTACTGCTTCTAGTCTCCGACCGCGTGAACACGATCCTCGCTTTCGGTGCAGCACTGGTGTCGTTGCGACTCGCGTCCGATCTCGTGCGACGCGCGCGGCGCAAGCGTTCGCCGGAGCTGACCGCCTGGGCAGCGTCGATCGCGGCGTATGCGGCTGCATCGGCAGCGCTTGCAGCGGGGGCTGCCGGTGGCTGGCACGACGCGACCTTCCGCGTCTACTACCTCTTCGGCGGGTTGCTGACCGCACCGTTGCTCGGCATCGGGTCGCTCCTGCGCGCCGGCTTCCGCCGTGCTGTACCGGTCGGGCTCGTCTACAGCGGCATCGCGATCGGTGTGGCGGTCGCCATGCCGCTGACCCGCGTCGTCTCCGGAAGGGGGATCCCGAGCGCGCAGAGCCACCTCGAGCTGTTCCCGGCCCGGGTACTAGCGATCGCAGGGAACTCGCTCGGGACGCTTGCGGTTATCGTCGTCGCGCTCGTGACCTTCCGGCGACGCCCGCTTGGCAACGGCCTCATCCTCGCCGGAGTGGCCGTCGCCGCCCTTGGGAGCGCCCTCACGGGACTCGGCGAAGCGGGAACGTCGGCGTTCTTCGCTGTGGCGGCAGCACTGCTCTACGGCGGGGTGGTCGCAACGCGATGACAGGTACGGCGACCCTTGGGTTCCCCACTCCCGTACAGGGCGACGCAAGCCTCGCTCCTACATGCCGGCGAGCTTCTTCGTCACGAGCTGGCTGACTGCGCGGGCGTTTGCCTTGCCGCCGGTTTCCTTCATCACCTGGCCGACGAAGAAGCCGAGCAACCCGGTCTTCCCGCCGCGGTACGCCTGGACCTGGGCGGCGTTGGCGGCGAGGATCGCGTCAACGATCGGCTCGAGCAGAGCCTCGTCCGAGACCGCCTCGTCGGCGAGGTACGGCTCGGCGCTGAACCCGGGTTCGGCGAGCTTGCCGATTGCCTCGTCGAAGGTCTGGCGCGGGATTCGCTCGCGCGCGCCGACCAGCTTCGCGAGCTCGCCGGCTGAAACGGCCGCTGGATCGACCCGCGCGCCCACCACGTTGTTCGCAATCACGTTCGCCGCTGCCTTGCCGTCGGCGCCGGCTCCGACCGTCGACGCCCAAAGTCGATCGAGCCCGCCGCTGACGAGAACGACAGCCTGCTCCAGATCGAGCTCCCGTTCGAGACGGCGGATGCGCGTCGCAGGCAGCTCCGGCAGCTCTGCGCGCAGTCGCTCGATCAGCTCCGCAGACGGCTCGACCGGCACGAGATCCGGCTCCGGGAAGTAGCGGTAGTCGTCCGCCTCCTCCTTCGAGCGTCGCGGTGTGAGCGTGCCGCTGGCGGCATCGAAGTCGAAGGTCTCCGGCAGCAGCTCCTCGCCCGACTCCCAGATCGCGATCTGGCGTGCGACTTCGGCGTCGATCCCGCGCGCGACGAAGTTGAACGAATTCATGTTCTTCAGCTCACATCGCGTCCGCAGCTCGGTCGATCCTTGCGGGCGGACCGAGACGTTCGCATCGACCCGCAGGGTGCCTTTCTCCATCTCGGCGTCCGAGATCCCGAGCTCGACGATCGTCTGGCGCAGCAGCTGGAGGAAGCGCTTCGCCTCCTCGGATGACGAGATGTCCGGTGCCGTGACGATCTCGACGAGCGGCGTACCACCGCGGTTGAAGTCCACCAGCGATGTCTCGGCGCCGCCGATGCGGCCGGTCGCCCCGCCGAGGTGCACCGTTTTCGCGGCGTCCTCCTCGAGATGTGCCCTGACGATGCCGACCCGCTGGTCGCCAAGCTCGGTCGGTACTAGCATCTTGCCATTTACGCAAGACGGCATATCGTACTGGGATATCTGATAGCCCTTCGGCAAGTCGGGGTAGAAGTAGTTCTTGCGCGAGAACACGGCACGCGGTGCGATCTCGCAGTCGAGCGCGAGGCCGAGCTTGATCGTCCAGTCGATCGCCTGCCGGTTCGACACCGGCAGGGCCCCCGGAAACCCGAGGCACACGGGGCACGTCTGCGTGTTTTCGCCTGCGCCGAACCCGACCAGACAGCGGCAGAACATCTTCGTCCGCGTCTTCAGCTGGACGTGGATCTCGAGCCCGATCACCGGCTCCCAATTCACCGCGTCAACCTCCGGTTGGACGCTCATGCCCGGTACCTCGTCGGGACAGTCTCGAAGCCGATGGCCTGCTCGAGCGCATGCCCTGCGCGGAACAGCGCGTTCTCGCCGAACTGCGCACCGATCAGCTGCAGACCCACTGGCAGACCCTCCGACAGGCCGCAAGGCACGTTGAGTCCCGGGAGGCCAGCTAGGCAAGACGGGATGGTGAGCACGTCGCAGGCGTACATCGCGAGCGGGTCGGACGCCTTGTAGCCGAGCGGGAACGCGACCGTCGGCGACGTTGGCGTCGCGAGCACGTCAAACCGCTCGAGCGCGTCTCGGTGCTCGCGGATCAGCAGCGTCCGCACACGCTGCGCCTGACCGTAGAACGCGTCGTAGTATCCCGCGGACAACGCGTACGTCCCGAGCATGATGCGGCGCTTCGGCTCCGGGCCGAAGCCGGCATCGCGCGTGCGCTCGACCATCGCGCGATAGGTGCTCCCGTCAACGCGCTGCCCGTAGCGGACGCCGTCGTAGCGCGCGAGGTTCGAGGACGCCTCGGCCGGCGCGACAAGGTAGTAGCAGGCCATCCCGTACTCGAACGACAGCGGCAGGTCGCACTCACCGACCTCGGCCCCGAGCTCCCGGGCACGCGTGATCGCCGCGTCGAACGCAGCCCGCACGCCCGGCTCGATTGCAGACAACCCGTCGACTTGCTTCGGAATACCGACCCGCAGACCGTCGAGACGGTCGGCGCTCGGCAACTCGACGGGCTCGGGAAGCTCCACCGTCGTCGCGTCGCGAGGATCCCGTCCGGCGATGATGGAGTAGAGCAGCGCGCAGTCGCGCACGTTCTTCGCCACCGGCCCGATCTGATCGAGGCTCGACGCGAACGCCACCACTCCGTATCGGGACACCGTCCCGTACGTAGGTCGAAGTCCGACGTTGCCGCAGAGCGCCGAGGGCTGCTTGATCGAGCCGCCGGTGTCGGACCCGAGCGCCCACGGCGCGAGCCCCGCCGACACCGCAGCCGCCGAGCCGCCTCCCGAGCCGCCAGGAACCCGGGTGGGGTCCCACGGGTTACGTGAGGGCCCCCACGCAGAGTTCTCGGTCGACGAACCCATCGCGAACTCGTCGGTGTTTGTCTTGCCCAGGAGCGTCAGCCCGGCACCCTTGCACCGCTCGGCAACGGTCGCGTCGAAGACCGGCACGTAGCCCTCGAGGATCCGGGAGCCGGCCGTCGTCTCCACCCCGCGCGTCGAGATCACGTCCTTGAGCGCGATCGGGATCCCTTCGCCCGCGGCCTCGTCTACCGTCCGCAGGTAGCAGTGGAGTTCCGGGTCGCGCTCGGCTATCGCCTCCCGGTACGCAGCGTGCAACTCCGCCGGCGACAGCTCCTTGCGCTCGATCAGGCCCCGGGCTTCCTCCGCGGTCAGGCGAAAGGTGTCGATCACGGCCATGTCCCCCAGCTCCGCCGTATCCTCCATCGCCCCCTAGGGGGCAACGAGGCCCCCTTGCAGACACGGTAGCCGCCGCTCTCGGACGTGTCTGCGCCGGTTCTGTGCCAATTCAGCTGCAATCCGTCCACATGCGCCTCCGATCGCCTAGACCGTCGGGGGCACACGGAACAGAGGGCCGTCGACCGAGGGCGCGTTCGCGAGCACCTGGTCGAGATCGAGGGACGGCTCGGGCTCATCATCTGCAAGCACGTTGACCACAGACAGCGGATGGGAGGTCGGGGGTACGTCGGCGAGGTCGAGCTCCGCGACCTTCCCGACCGCGTCGAGAATCGCGCCGAGCTCTGTTATCAGTCGCTCGACTTCCTCCTCGCGTAGGTCGAGGCGCGCGAGCCGCGCCACATGGAGCACCTCGTCTCGTGTGATCGCCATCCTGCTCATCCTCCCACGCGTCAACCGGAAACACTGCGGGCCCCCTCTCGGAGGCCCGCGGCACGAAGCTCGATTCCGAAAGGCTAGGCGGCCGAGACGTTCGCCGCTTGGGCACCCTTGGGGCCCTGGACGACCTCGAACTGCACTTTCTGACCCTCGGTCAGCGACTTGTAGCCGTCCATCGTGATCGCCGAGAAGTGAACGAACACGTCGTCCCCACCCTCACGCTCGATGAACCCGTAACCCTTCTCGTTCGAGAACCACTTGACGGTGCCCTGCTCCAAGCTGAACGTCCTCCTACAAGAGCGCCGGCTTGCGCCGCCGCGACTGACAAAGCGGGCGAACCGTACCGTCAGTTTCCGCGGAATGCAAGCAGACCGCGGCGGTAACGTGCAGCTTGCAGGGTCGATCGGAGCAGCAACGCGATCGTCATCGGGCCGACACCACCGGGAACCGGTGTCAGGTACCCGGCGACCTCGGCCACGGCCGGATCGACATCCCCGCGCAGGCCGTGCTCGGTGCGGTTGATGCCGACGTCGACCACGGCGGCGCCCGGCTTGACCATGTCCGGCGTCAAGATCCCCGGTCGCCCGACCGCCGCGACGACGATGTCGGCTCGCCGCGTGTGCTCGGCGAGATCCTTCGTTCGCGAGTGGCAGATCGTGACCGTCGCGTTCGCCGCGAGGAGCAGCATGGCCATCGGTTTGCCGACGATCTCGCTGCGCCCGATCACAACGGCATCGGCGCCGCTGACCTCGATGCCGTATTCGGCAAGAAGCTCCATGCAGCCCCACGCGGTCGCGGGAATGTGGAGCGGTGTCCCGAGGTAGAGGTTCCCGGCGTTCACCGGATGGAACCCGTCGACATCCTTCACCGGATCGACGGCGTGCGTCACACGAACCTCGTCCATTCCCGCAGGGAGCGGCAGTTGCACGAGCATCCCGTCGACCGAGTCGTCCGCATTCAGATCCTCGACCAGTGCGACAACCTCGTCCTCGGGCGTAGACGCGGGCAGCCGAATGTCACGGGTCTCGATCCCGACCTCGCTGGCCGCGGCGTGCTTCCGGTCGATGTAGATGTGGGACGCAGGGTCGTCGCCGACGAGCACGGTCGCGAGACCCGCCCCACCGAGCTCCTCGGCGTCGCGCGCGACATCGCCGCGAATCCGGGCAGCGAGAGCGGTTCCGTCCATGAGAGTCGCTGTCATGGCAGCCGACTCTACCGACGCGTTAGAGCTCGAACCGGAATGAGCTTCGTCGTCGGGGCGGGATGGGTACGTGCGATGCAAGGACGCAGGGAACCCCGATACAGGACACGTATCGGGGTGACTGAGGACGCCGCAGCGTACGTGCACAGCCCGCCCCGACGGCACAAGGCCTCATTTCGGTTCGAGCTCTTGAGTCGGGACACCCTCAAGCGAGGGACGCAGGACGCCGATATGCGCGTCAGGGACACCTACTCATGCTGAGAATCTTCCTCGTCGGGGCCGCCATCGTGACCGTATTCGTGTTCGCCAAGCGCGATCATTGGTTGGAGCGCGCCGGCCTCGTCGGAACCTGCGAGCTCGCCGCTGTGCCGGCCGGCGACACCGGCCAATGGTGGTCCTGCCGCGAGGGTCTCGTGTCCGGCTACCCCGCGCTCGGGCAGGAGGGTTGCGACAGCCGTGGGGTCGTTGCAGCACGCGAGTTCTGGCGCTGCCCGACACGGCTGACGCAGATTCCGGGCGCGTTCTAGGCGCCGCGACGGCGCACGGCTAACCCGGTCAACGCTTCGCGGACGACCCGTTCGGCCACGAGCGCCGTGATGTCGGCCGAGGCGACCGCCGTCGGTAGCACCTCGACGACGTCCATCCCGACGAGCTCGACCTGTGCAGCGAGCGCCCGACAGGCCCAGAGGAGGTCGGCGGCCGTCATGCCGCCTGGCTCCGGCGTTCCCGTTCCCGGTGCGAACGCCGGGTCCAGAACGTCGACGTCGACAGACAGGAATGCCGGCCCCGTGCCGACAATCTCGACCGTCCGTCGCACGACCTCGGCAATCCCGAGCTCGCGGACGTCGTGCATGAGGAAGCTCGTGATCCCCTGCGCTGCCTGCCAGGCGAACTCCTGCTCGCCCGGCCAGTAGCCGCGCAGCCCGATCTGCACGTAGCGCTTGCCGTCGACATGTCCGTCGCGGACGAGCCGGTACATCGGTGTGCCGTGCGAGATCTCGACGCCGAAGACCTCCTCGCCGGTGTCCGTGTGCGTGTCGAAGTGGATCAGGCCGACCGGGCCATGCCTTGCGCGGACGGCTCGGATGTCCGGCTCGGCTATCGAATGGTCGCCCCCGAGGACAATCGGGATCGCCCCGGCGCCGACGACTTCCCCGACGAGCTGCTCGATCGCCGCGTGCGACTTGACTGGGTCCGCTGGCACGATCGGCGCGTCGCCGTAGTCGACAATCCGCAGCTCGGCGAACGCGTCGACCTTCGCTTCGAGATGCGGGCCGGGCGGGCAGCCGGCGGCGCGAATCGCGCGCGGGCCGAAGCGCGTTCCCGACCGATCTGAGACGAGATCGTCGGTCGGTGCACCGACGATCGCGACGTCGACACCTTCGAGCTCGGCCGGATCCTGCGTGTACGGCGCACCTCCGAACGTGAGCAGACCTGCGTAGTCCGGCTTGTCCGGCAGGCCGAGAGCCTTCCAGCGCTGCAGCGGGTCGATCATCCGGCCAGCATCGCACGGACGCGCCGGCCGACGAGCTCGACGCTCGAGCCTGCCAGCTGCTCGCCGAGCACGGCCGAGCCGAGCTCGTTCGCCTCGCGCACCAGACGGTCGCGCTCGGTGTCAAGTTGGGCACGCGTGACGAGGAGCGCCGCATGCACGCGGTCTGCCCACTCGGCGACCCCGGCCAGCGACGGCTCCGGGAGCGCACGGCCGGAGGCCGAGACGCGCGGAAGCTCCGCGAGCTCCCTGGCAATCCGGTTGGCCTCCGCTTCAAGGCTCGACACATCGTCACGCGCCGCGCGCTCGGACTTCACGAGCGTCTCCCGCGTGCAGGAGATCCGCTCGACGCGTGCAGCCGCATCGCGCAGAGCGACCTGCGCATGGTCATGTTCGCGTTGAGCTTCCGTGTGCTCGCGCCCCTTGCGATTGGCCAGCTCTAACGCGGCGATAGCCAGCGCGAGGTCGTCGTCCGCAGCGCGGCGATGAGCGAGCGCCTCCGCCTCCGCCCGGTCCAGCGAGGCGTGCTCAACTGGTGCGCTATCGAGGAGCGCAGCGATCGCCCGAGCCCGGGCAGCGATCTCACGCGCTCCGTCGGCGAGCCGCACGACACGATCGATCTCCGCAGCGACAACAGCATCCCGCCGTTCGAGATCGGCGGCCAACTCCAGCAACGAGGTCACCCGCCAAGTCTCGCACTCCCGCGACCAGACCCGCGGAACTACGCAAACGCGATCTGCGATGGAGATGACGCGAAGACCGCCGCGATTCCTCGATACGGGCGTATGCGCCCTCGCACGCAGATCGTCCGACCGAGATAGACGCGCTCCGGCGAACGGAACCTGCTCCGATCTCGCCCCCAAATCACAACGGTGAACCGCCGTGAGCTCGGATAGTCGACCCCGAGATTCAGAAACGTCGGTGAGCCATTGCTCGCCTCGGCGAAAAAGGCTCCCGCCACCCTGCCTTTGACGGTCGCCACACGGCCGATGACGCCGACGGCGCGATTCCAGCTGACGGCGCCTGCACAGGATCCTTGGGAGGCGGCAGTCGATGCAGACGTGGGAGCGGCCGCGCCGACCCAAGTGACGGAAAGCAGTACTCCAATGAGAAGGAGCTTACGACCCACGGACGATGCCTCCGGCGATTGGACCCGGCAGGCCAGCCTCGGCATCTGCGCAGCACTTCTCAATCACCCTCTCCCGCAATAAGGCGACGAGCGGATTCGAACCGCTGTTGCGCGAGAGGGCTGATGGTGCCAGCGATTCCCCCGAACCGCCCCCAAGTGATGTTCCCGAACTGAATCCGTTCCTCGCCCGCGTTCTTGAGCGGCTGAGAGAGAACGAGCGGGACCGGTCGCGATGAGCGAGCTTCCCGAACTCTTGCGCCGGCGAGCGTCGGACTACGAACTCCTGGCGGCGTCACGCCGCCATCCCGTGCATCGGACAGCGGCCGACGCTCTCACCCGCAGATCAGCAGCCGCGTCGACCCCTCGATGTCGGTGAAGAGGAAGGTGACCGTCCCAGGAGGAAGATCCACCCGCATGACCTGGATCATGCGCTGCTAAAGACCCCCCGTCCAGCCGACCGTGCGGTCCCAGCTCCCACCAGCCGCC
>JBBRNX010000032.1:0-16872 GCA_038230035.1 Gaiellales bacterium | reverse complement strand
CGCGCACCTGCACCAGTTCAAACGACTACTCGTCCGCTACGAACGTCGAGCCGAAATGCACGAAGCGATGCTCGCGATCGGCTGCTGCCTGATCTGCCACCGCAGACTCAACAAACTCATTCTGCAATGAGCTCTAAGCCGTCGTGAGCGTCTCGCTGACGCGCACCGAGCCCGGTTGCGCGACCACAGCCCCGATCGCCATGCACGCCTCCCGCTCGCTGGCAAGCGTCCGCAATACCTTGAGGTCGCGCTCGATTCCCCCGGGTTGCGCCCTGGTCGTCATCACACACCGCTCGAGCCGCTTGCTCACCTCGAGCACCGCGTCACCGAGCCGGACGCGCGAGCCGACGAGTGAGTCCTCCCCCTCCCCGTCGAGCACCACGTTCGCACGAAAGCGCCGTCTATCCCACGCCCCGATCGAGCCCGTGGAGACGAGGGAGACTCGCGCCTGAGCTGAGTCGTGAAACGCGCCGCCCGCCCCGTCGAACAGCTCCCAGTCGCTCACCGGCTCGTGTTCGAAGTCGATCACGTTCTCGTACCGCCGCGCGGCGTCGGAGCTCGTCGAGCACAACCTCACCCGGCGCCCGAGCCAGTCCGAGAGCGCATCGTCGTCCGGAAGCAACGAGCCATCCTCGGTTGTTATCTCGACAGCTCCGTCGTCGTGGAAACGCGCCGAAGCGAACAGCAACTCGGGAACCCGTCGGCCGGTCAACCCGAGACCGGTTTCGGCGTCGTAGATCGCGTAACGCCGATCACCCTCGAGTCCGTCAGCGGTCAGCACCGCCGACTCGACCCGCTCGCCCTGGAGGGACTTGACCGGGTAGCGCCAGAGTTCGAGAACGCGCACAGCTCGCGGATCGTACTCCTCGCTTCCGCGACCCCGTCCATAATCGGAAGATGGCGCTCTTCTTCAGCCGGGACGATGTCGACCGCGCTGTCTCGCCCGAGCTCGCCTACGCCGCGGTCAGCGACGCGTTCGTCGCGTTCGCCCGCGGCGAGTGGACGATGCAGCCGAAGCTGTACGTCACGAACTACCCGGCGGGCGACTTCCGCGCGATGCCGGCCCTCGGGGGCGGTCATGCGCTGTTGAAATGGGTGACGTCGTTTCCAGGGAACCCGGCACGAGGCTTGCCGACAGTGACCGGGCTCGTGCTCCTGTCGAACGCTGAAACGGGCATGCTGGAGGCCGTGCTCGACGCCGGCGCGGTGACCGCGCTGCGGACGGGCGCAGCTGCCGTGCTCGCCGCGACGACGCTCGGGGCGGGCGGGTCGATCTCGGTCGTCGGCTGTGGCGTGAACGGGGCTGCCGCTGCGCGGACGTTCGCGGCGCTCGGGCTCGAGGCGTCGGTCTGGGACGTGGATAGCGCGCGAGCCGCCGCGGTCGCGGACGAGGTCGGAGCGACGGTCGCCACAAGCCGCGAGGAGGCGCTTGCCGGGGACATCGTCGTCACCGTGACGCCCGGCCGCGAGATCCTGTTCCCGGCCGGCTCACTGCGTCCAGGCCAGCATGTGTCGCTGATGGGAGCCGACGGCCCAGGAAAGGCCGAAATCGCGGTCGAGGAGATCGCCAGAGCCCACGCCTTCTGCGACGAATGGGAGCAAGCGAGCCACGGCGGGGAACTGGCGGCGGCAGTCGAGGCCGGCGCTCTCGCACGAGCCGACGTGACGGAATTGGGCCAAGTGCTCGCCGGAGAAGCCGAAGGCCGGCGCTCGCCGGACGAGATCACGCTGTTCGACTCCACCGGCCTGGCGATCCAGGATCTCGCGGTCGCGATCGCCGCACTTGCGAAGGCGAGCGAGTTCGACCTGCCGCGACTCGACGCATAGGCGACAAGCCGGAGTCTCCGGTGGCCTCGTGTCTCTGAAGTCACCCCCTCGCTACTGTTCGACGCATGGACCGCGCCGCGACCCCGGCCGCCGGCGCGCTACAGACATCGTTGCGTCGCCAGGGCCTGATGTTGGCCTTCGTGGGCGTGGTGATGTTCTCGTTTTCCGTCCCGCTGACCAAGATCGCGGTCGGCGGGTTCAGCCCGTTCCTCACCGCGACCGGCCGCGCCGTCATCGCCGGCGTGCTGGCCGCCGTCCTGCTCGCCGTCCGGCGGGTGCCGCTGCCTCCTGCACCGCAGTTGCGTCCGCTGTTCTTCACCATGCTCGGGGCCGTCTTCGGCTGGCCGATCCTCGTAGCTCTCGCCTTGCAACGCACGACATCCGCGCACGTCGCCGTCATCGCAGCCTTCATGCCGCTGACGACCGCCCTCATCGCCGTCCTACGTACCCACGAGCGCGTCAGCTGGCAGTTCTGGACAGCGGCCGGTGCGGGCACCACCGCGCTGGTCGCTTTTGCCGTGTCGCGCGGCGGCGGAGAGGGCGCCGACCTCGTGGCCGATCTTCTGGTGGTCGGAGCGGTGCTCGCCTCCTCGTGGTGTTATGTCGAAGGTGCGTCTGTCACACGCGTGATGCCGGGTTGGCAAGTCATCTCGTGGGTCGTCGTGCTGGCGCTGCCGTTGACGCTTCCAGCGTCGGTGGTGCTGTGGTGGACGACGAGCAGTTCGTACGAGACGACGACCGCCCAATGGGCATCGCTGGTTCTGCTCGGGCTCTCGTCCATGTACCTCGGGTTCTTCGCCTGGTACCGCGGTCTCGCTCTCGCAGGAATCGCTCGAGGCGGCCAGATGCAGCAACTACAGGCGCTGCTCACCCTGGTCTGGTCGGCACTGCTGCTCGCCGAGCGAGTGACCTTGCCGACGGTGCTCGCCGCGGTAGCCGTGATCGGTTCCGTGGTCTGGTCCCAACGAGGCCGGACGCCGCGGGTAGTAGCCCCCGAGGAGTGAACCGCAGGCCGAGGCTCCGGACCGTCTCACCGCCAGGGCGACTAGACGCCTAGCAGACGGGCAGGCTCGAACAGATCAAGCAGCGGATCACGGTCGCCGAGGATCGCCCGAGCTGCCAGTTGACCGCACATGAACCCGAGGACATTGCCGTGGCCCGAATAGCCGCCCGCGACCCACAGCCGCTCATCCCCGGGAACCGGACCCACCACCGGCATGAAGTCGAGCACCAGCCCGAAGATCCCCGCCCAGCGGTAGTCGACGCGCAGCGGTCGCCCGGCAAGACCCTCGACGAATGACTCCAGGGCGCCCTGCACCGGCGTCGTCGTCTGCTCGTCTGCCGTGAACTCCGAGTCCATCGACGTGTCGCGAAAGCCGCCCGCGAGGATCCGTCCGTCGGGCGTCTGATGCCAGTAGTCGAAACCGTGGCGACCGTAGTGCGGCACCTCGAACCAGCGCTCCTCGAGCGGCTCGGTCGCGATCATCTGGCCGCGCGTCGGCACGATCAGACCCTCCAGCTCGCCCAGCAGGCCGCTCGGGTAGCCGTCCGTCGCCACCAGCACGAGCGGTGCATCGAGCTCGTCGAGCGACGTCGCACGGCTGTACTCGCGGATCTCGACACCTGCTTTCGCCGCGAGGCCCGCGAGGCGTCTGACCCAGCGCGCAGGTTGCAACACGGCATCGGGCGGGTGGAACATGCCGCCCGGGAAGCGGCCGTGGAGCGGCCCGTCGAGCTGAGCCGCGTCGCGCCATTCCACTGCGAAGCCGTCGTCGCGTAGCGCCTCGAACTCGACACGCAGCTCGTCTCGCTCCTCCTCGTCGACTGCGAGACGTAAGCTGCCGATGCGCCGGGCTGCGTCACCCGCAAGCTCGCAGAGCTCGTCGAGCGCGCGCTCCGTCTGGCGCCAGTACCCTGCTGCTCGCTCGCGTCCCACCGCCTCCGCGATCACGTCGTACGGCGCTGCTCCACCCCGCAAGCCGAAGCCGCCGTTCCGCCCGCTCGCGCCACCGGCGATCTCCCGAGCCTCGTGCAGACAGACGCGCTTCCCGGCCCGTGCGAGCGTGAGAGCGGCCGAGCATCCGGTGACGCCACCGCCGACGACGACGACATCAGGTGGCCCGTCGAGCGCGTGAGCGAGCAGCGGCGGGCGCGGCTCCGACAGCCAGTACGACGTCACCGCGGGATGCTAGACGATCCCCAAGTGAGGGTTCACGGCTCTCATGAGCCATTCATCCGCGGCAGGTTAGGATCGGTGGGCCGCCACCCCGGCGACCTTCCCGCAGTGCAGCCAGCCCTCCCCCGTCCTCAGAACCCGATCGCCGCCGAGGCCATCCTCGCGGCGCTCGTTGCCGCGACCCTTGCCGCCACGCTCTCGTGGCTCGGCCCGCCCGGCTCGGACCTCGCCGCGCACGTCTACCAGAGCTCCTTCTTCCACGACCGCGGCTTCGCCCTCTGGAACAACTTCTGGTACGCGGGCCGCTACAGCTTCGTCACCTACAGCCTCCTCTACTACCCGCTCGCGTCGCTGATCGGGATCAAGTTGCTCGCCGTCGCGAGCATCGCCACGGCAGCGCTCGCATTCACGGTCGTCGTCGCACGTGAATGGGGGCCGGCAGCGCGCTGGTCGGACCGTTCATTCGCCGTCGTCTGGGCGGGCATCGTGCTCTCGGGAGCGTTCCCGTTCGCACTCGGAATGGCGCTCGCGCTGCTCGCGCTGTGGGCCTTGCAAGCGCGCGCACGGGGACGCTTCGCGATCCTCGCCGCCCTGACGCTAGCCGCCAGCCCGGTCGCATTCCTGCTCCTCGCCGTGCTTCTGCTCGGCAACGCGATCGCCCACCGCTGGTCACGCGCCGATGTGCTCATCCCCGTCATCACGATCGGCGGTATCGGGCTCGTCGAAGTGCTTCTCTGGCGGCTCTTTCCTTCCACCGGTCGCTTTCCGTTCTCCTGGCAAGAGCTCGCCGCCGCTTCGGCGTTCTGCCTGCTCGGTGCCGCAATGACGTGGAACGTCCCGCGGGCCCGCGGGCTGCGCTGGATCTTCGTCGTCTACCTCGGCGCGTGCATCACCGCGTTCGTCGTCCCGTCGGCGATCGGCGAGAACATCGCCCGGCTGCGGTACGCCGCGATCCCGATCGCAGTTCTGGCGCTTTCGCTCCGCCGCTGGAGGCCGCTACCTGCATGCGTCGTCGCGCTCGCACTCGCGACGTCGTGGAACGTGACTCCGCTCGTCGGCAGCTTCCTCAAGGGAGAGGGCGACCCGGCTGCGAACGCTGCGTACTGGACGCCGGCAATCTCGTTCCTCCATGCGAACCTCACGCCGTCGTACCGCGTCGAGGCAGTCGATACCGTCGACCACTGGCCGGCGGTCTACCTCCCCGATGCAGGCATCCCGATCGTTCGGGGTTGGTTCCGCCAGAACGACTTCCCGCAGAACCGCGTGCTCTACGGTCGGCCGGGTCGGGCCGCGTACCTCCGCTGGCTGCGATCGTTCGGTGTCCGCTACGTGGTGCTGCCGGACGCGAAGCTCGACTACAGCTCGCAGACAGAAGCAGCGTTGCTCTCGAGCGGGCGCTCAGGGCTACGAGTGGTGTTCCGGGCCGCGCATACAACGGTGTACGAAGTTCCCGGCGCCGTCCCGCTCGTCACTGGGCCTGGACGAGCGCGCGTCCTCTCCTTCGCGCACGAGGGGATGGTCCTCTCACTCGCGAGCCCTGGCCGCTACCGCGTCGCGACGAGCTGGTCGCCGTACTGGCAGGTGAAGGGGGCCTGCCTCGCCCGCGGAACCGACGGGATGATCCGGTTAGTCGCGCGCCGAGCGGGAAACGTGGAGCTGGCTTTCGACGTCAGCGCCGGCGCAGCACTGGCGACACTTGCGGGGAAAGAGCCGAAAAGCTGCGGCGTCCGCGCATAGACAGATCCAGGTCGTCCCAGGTCCGCAGCGCGGCGGCGACAAGCGCGCCGTAGGCGACGACGTCTGTCGGCGAGTCGTTCACGACGAGCGAGACTGCCAGCCCGACGAGAAGCGCGTCGACAACGTCGGAGCGTTCACGAATCAGCGCCAGCCCGACGAGGGCGATGAGCGTCAGGACGATCGAAACCGTCGCCTGCGTCGTCGCCGTCGCTCCGGCCCACGAGATGTGGAGGCGATGACCGAGCTCGCGCACCACCGACCACGGCCCCTTCCCGAGCGAGTCCGTGACATGGCTCGAACCTCCGCTCACAACGTCGACACCGACCACAAACAACCCGAGTGCAACCGTCGCGACGGCTGCGCCGACAACCCTGCGCGGCGTCCAGCGGATGCCTTCCCGGAAGCTCCACAACGCACCGAGCGCCGTGACAACGACGAGCACGCCACCGCCGTCGGCGCCAGTTCGGCTCCACCCGACAACCACGAGCGCGAGCGCGGCAACCAGCGGCAGCCGGATCGTTGCGACGAGCGCTCCCAAGGCCAGAATCGGCGCGAGCAGGAGCGTCTCCACCTCGTTCGTAACGCCGAAGTAGCGGCCGCCGCCGTCCGGGTGCGGGCCGATCACGGACAACGCGTTGATCTCGGGCCAGAGGGCGAGAGCGACCGCCGCGGCCACGAGGAACGCAACCAGCAGTGGCAGGACTGCCTTCTGGCTCCGCGCACCGGCAAGCGACAGGCCGACAGTTCCGATCGACAAGAGAAGACCTACGGCAAGCCGACCGTCGACCGCAACGGCCGACAGCAGGAACGACACCGTCAGCGCCGCAGGGATTGCGAGGAGAGCGGCACGCGACAGCACTGCGGAGCGGAGAAGGTGCGCCAGGCCCGCGAGCGTGAGAACCGACGCGACGAGGACGGCAATTCCTAGCGTGCGCGTGTCGTGAGCATCACTCAGCCGCCTGTCGAGACGCGCGAGCGCTGCGGGAGCATCGCGGGACGCGCGCGATCCGAGTCTCGGCCTTCCGCCTCGCTGGAGCGCAACCGCGGCGGGCGCAATATCTGCGACCGACACAAGGCCGCCGATCCGGGTCGAGCGCGACGTGAGCAGCCCGTGGTAGCCCCCCCCGACGACGGCGATTGGGTAGCGCGCGAGGTTCCTGCTCCGTCCTGGTGGCGGCAGGACCACGTACACCGTGATCTCCGCAGGTCGTCGCGACAGCCGGATCAGCGGTTTCCCTTCTGCCTCACCTCCGAGCAACGAGCTCACGACTCGTCCGCGGACCAGGGACGAGAGCGCGCCCGCGCGTGTGACCGTCGATCCGGCTCCGGGAACGAGCAGGCCGACCGCACCACGTTCCGCGTACTGCGCCGGTGACAACCGTGGCACGACGATGACAGCAACCTTGTGTCGGGTCGACGCGGCCGCCGCGGCGTCCGAGCCGGCGACACCCGTGACGACGACAAGCAGTGACAGAGCAGCCAGGACGCGCCCGGCCCACATGGTCATGCGGGCTCGACACGTTGGCTCACCGTGCGATGGTAACCCGGTAAACCCCCTCCCCGGCCGACACGCGGCCATCGAGCTCGAGAGCCACGAGCAGCGATGCGACATCTGCGGCGGGAAGCCCGGTCGCCCGCGCGAGCTCGTCGGCCGTCGCGGGTTCGTCTCTCAACGCGGCGAGCACCTTGCCTCCGTCACCCTCCGGCTCTACGAGCTTGGGTTTTTCCACCACAATCCCGATCGCCTCGAGCACGTCGTCCGAGCGCAACGCCGGCGCAGCGCCCAGACGGAGCAGCGCGTTCGACCCTGCCGAGAGCGCCGACGTGATCTCTCCTGGCACTGCGAGCACCTCTCGTCCCTGCTCGAGCGCGAAGTCGACCATAATCAACGCACCGCTGCGCTCGCGTGCCTCCACCACCACGACCGCCCGGGCCAGCCCGGCGATGATGCGGTTCCTAGCCCGGAGCCGACAAACATCAAGTCTCCGACAACGGGAGGCGGCGCCTGGGATTCCGCCCCGTCGTTTGGGTGAGAATCACGGCTCGTGCTCGGTCACCAAGCCTAGACCGCGGGCGTGATTTTCGACGGCCGGCGTGTCGGGCCAGTCTCCTTCGCCGTCCCACGCGTCCCACGCGGCCAAGCTCGCGTTCACCTCGCTGCCGAGCGCGATGGTGGCGCTGACGCCGTCGGCGAGCATGTCGGGCAGGTCGGGCCAGAGCGCCTGTGAGAGCGCCCACCGGGCCGCCGCCGCGGGGGTCTCGAACCCGTCGGCGCCCTCGCCCGTCGCGGGGTCCCAGAACTGGCTGCCGGCGTCGCTGAGGACGTGGTGGCGGTCGGCCCGGTATGTCGGTTCGTCCTGCGTGTCGCCGCCCATCCCGCTATATTGCCTGTTCGGGCAACACTCGGCTGAATGAGGGCGTGGTCGTCGATCCTGTGCGTCCAACGGAGGAGGGTGTCAATTTGGGAGAGTCTGAGACGGATGCTCGTGGTCCTGTCGCGGCGGCCTGTCCGGTTTGCGGCGGCAGGACGCCGCGCTGGGAGTCGGTGCTCGAGGGGGACGAGGAGCGCTGGCTTTCGATCTGCCGCTGCGGGCGCATGCGGGCGTTCCTGCCGGGGCAGCCTGAGCTAGAGCCGGTCGACCCGCTGCGGGCGTTCCTGCTCGGCCCGGGCCGCCCTGTGTTCCCTGCCGCGCCGCCGTGGGTCCGTCTGTTCCTCGCGAGCGTCGAGGGGCCGGACCCCGTCAGGTGGCGCTTCTGCCACGGGCCGTGCCTGGCGTGCGGCGCGTCCGCGGGCTTCGGCATGCAGGCCTGCCCGCGGCCGGGCACGCTCGCGCTGTCAGCGCTCTGCCTGGCCTGCGGGAACGCGACGGTCGAGTACTCGAAGCCCGCCCTCGGCCTCGTCGAGGCGCCGCTCGCCGGACGCGACTGGGCGCCGCCCTGCCCCGCGGTGCAGCGCCTGCGCGACTGCGTCTACAGGGGGTACTCGCTGTTGCGAGTGGACGGCTGGCGCGTCCGCGCGTGGGACGAGCGCGCGGAGAGCGCGTGAGGGTCTGGCTGGACGATCTGCGCGCCGCACCGCCCGGCTGGGTTCGTGTGCGGACGCCGGAGGAGGCGATCGCGCTGCTCGAGACCGGCGACGTCACCGAGATCAGCCTCGACCACGACCTCGGGCTCTTCGACGGCGAGCGGGAGCGGACGGGCTACGACGTCGTCGCGTGGCTCGAGTGGAAGGTGGCGGTGGAGGGGTTCGTGCCGCCCGGGACGATCAGCGTCCACTCCGCGAACGCGGTCGCCGCCGAGCGGATGGAGGCCGGGATCGAGGCGATCCGCCGCCTCAGCCGCGACCGGCCCGCCTGAGGCAACGATGTTCGGTCTCCTCGTCATCGCGCTCCTCCTCTGGGGCGGCTGGTCGCTTCTCACCCGGATCCCGCCGGTCAGGCGCCTGCGCGAGGAGAAGGCCGCGGCGCGGCAGCGGGCCCGGATCAGGGCGATCGAGGAGTACCGCCCGGCGGGCTACGGGACGCAGAGGGAGCTCGTCTGGCCGATCGGCGGCAACCTCGGCTACTACCTCGACGCGATCCGGCGCGAGGGGATCTACGAGACCGTCTCGGTCACCCCGGTTGCGCAGGCCAACGCGCCCTACGCGGTCACCCACCACGCCCACCTGCGCGCCGTAGCCGTCAACGTGGGCGGGGCCGAGGCTCGGGAGGTCGCGCGGAAGAAGATCGACATCGACCCCGACGACGGCGACCTCCTGCTGGCGTACTGCGAGCCCGGCTCGACGCTCGCCGAGCCGAGCATCACCGCGCACAACTACCGCCGCTTCGTCGTCGCCCAGGCGGAGGCCGAGCGGCGGCGGCGACTCACGCGACAGCAGAGGTGAGCCGCGCGCCCCGGAAGCCGGCGCTCAATCCCTCCCGGCCTGTCTCGAGCTGACCGAGCGCCGTCTCTGCGACCGCCCCCGCCAACTCGTCGAGCCGGGACGAAGGCGCCGGCCGCGGCCGGCGACCTGGGGCTGTGACGATGCTCAGCTGACCCCTACCGGGACTGTCGCTAGACCGCGAATGATCGCTACCGGCCGCTTCGACTCCGACAGCACCCCGCGGGAGACGCTGCCGAGAAGCACGCTGGCAACGGCGCCGTGGCCGCGTGAACCGACGACGATCATGTCGGCGCCCTGCGAGTCGGCGAAGGCGACGATCTCGTCGACGGCGTCGCCGACGAGTAGCTTCGAGCTCGCCCCGACACCCTGGCGAGCGGCGATCTGTTCTGCGTCATCGAGCGGGGCACGGTCGAACGCGTCGAGCTCATGCGGGACTCGCGGAAACCCTCCGCCGAAGCCGTAGCCGGCCGCCGGGATGAGGTCGAGGGCGGGAGCGACGTGAACGAAAATCACCTTCGCCTCGTGCTCGGCGGCGAGCTCGACCCCGAAATCGACCGCTTCGGCTGAAGACGAGGAGCCATCGGTAGCGATCAGGATCTTCTTCATCGTAGCCTCCATTGGAATCGAGTTGTCTCGTTTCTCCATGATCGGGCCGCGCGCGGCGTCAGCTATCCGGGGCGGCGCCGATCTCGGGTGCGTAGTTGGCCGCACGGAGCTCCGGGCTCACCCCGATGGCATCTGAAGCGGCTGCGACGAGGGTGTTGGAGGTATGGGTCTCACTGCTACAGCCCGCTCGATCCCCGGCACGCTCCGGCAGGAGGTGCTGATCGACGGCCGGCACCGCATCGTCACTGACGAGCCGACGCGGCTGGGCGGCGACGGGAGCGGGCCCGCGCCGCACGAGCTGTTCCCGGCCGCGCTCGCTGCGTGCGTCTCGACGACGCTCGTGATGTACGCACGGACGAAGGCGTGGGAGCTCGGCGAGTTGACGGTCGCGGTCGACTATGACCCGCGGTCGACGCCGCGCAGGTTCGAGGTCGCGATCCGGCTGGGCGGGGATCTCAGCGGCGCGCAGCTCGAGCGCCTGGAGAAGGTCGCGCGTTCGTGCCCGTTGCGCCGCTCGATCGAAGCCGGCATCGAGTTTGCCGAGACCATAGAGCGACCAGAAAGCACAGCCGTGCGCGAGCCGGTGGCAACAGGAGCTGCATTGTGAGCAGGAAGCAGATCGTGATCCTCGGCGGCGGGACGGGCGGCACGATGACCGCCAACCGGCTGCGCCGCCGCTTCGACCTCGACGAGGCGGAGATCCATGTGGTCGACCGCGACGACAGGCACGTCTACCAGCCGGGGCTGCTGTTCGTGCCCTTCGGGTTGGCGCAGCTCGAGGAGATCGTGAGGCTACGGCGATGCCAGCTACACGCCGGGATCGTCTTCCACGAAACCGAAGTCGAGTCCGTCTGGACGGAGCGCGATGAAGTGCTGCTCGGCGACGGGACCGCGCTGCCCTACGACGTCCTCGTCATCGCGAGCGGCGTGCGGCTGCAGCCCGAAGAGACGGAGGGCCTGACTGGCCCCGGCTGGAACGAACGGGTCTTCACCTTCTACGACCCCGAAGGCGCTGAGCAGCTGCGGCACGCGCTCCCGGACTTCGCTGGCGGCCGGCTGATCGTGAACGTCGTCGACATGCCGATCAAGTGTCCGGTCGCGCCGCTCGAGTTCGCGTTCCTCGCCGACTGGTACCTGCGCGAGGCGAGCGTCCGGAGCCGCACTGAGATCGTGTACGCCACCCCCCTCGACGGGGCCTTCACGAAGCCGATTGCCTCGCAGCACCTGGCGGGCCTGCTCGCCGATAAGGAGATCGAGCTGGTGACCGAGTTCAACGCCGGCGAGGTCGACGGTGTCGGTGGCAAGCTCACCTCCTACGACGGCCGCGAGCTGGACTTCGATCTCCTCGTCACGATCCCCTTGCATGGTGGCGCCTCCTACGTCGAACGCTCGCCGGGTCTTGGCGACGCGCTCGGCTTCGTCCCGACCGACAAACACACCCTGCAGACACCGGTCAAGCCGAACGTGTTCGCGCTCGGCGACGCGACCGACCTGCCGACCTCCAAGGCCGGCTCGGTCACCCATTTCGAGGCGGAGGTGCTGACCGACAACATCGCCCGCTATCTCGCCGACGAGGAGCTCGACGCCGGCTACGACGGCCACGCCAACTGCTTCATCGAAACCGGCTTCCACAAGGCGCTGCTGATCGACTTCAACTACGAGACCGAGCCGCTGCCCGGCCACTTCCCGACGGCGGTCGGGCTGCCGCTGTTGCGCGAGTCAAGGCTCAACCATTTCGGCAAGCTGATGTTCCAGTGGGCCTACTGGCACGCGCTCCTGCCCGGCCGCGAGATCCCCGGCATCGGCCCCACGATGCCGACCGCCGGCAAGAAGCACCTCCCCGTGAACGCCTAGAGCAAGGAGAAGACGATGACCATGACGCTGATCGCCGACGCCCCGGTCGATGTCGACGCCGAGGGCTTCCTCACCAACCCCGACCAGTGGAACGAGCCGATCGCCCGGTCGATAGCCGCCCATAACGGCATCACCGAGCTGACCGACCGGCACTGGCTGGTCGTCAGGTTCATGCGCGAGCGCTACCTCGCATCCGGCAGCGCACCCTCGATCCGCTCGCTCGGGAAAGAGTCCGGCGTCCCTATCAAGGAGCTCTACCGGCTCTTTCCCAAGGGGCCGGCCAAGCTCGCCGCAAAGATCGGCGGCATCCCCAAACCCAAGGGCTGCATCTAGAAAGGAGCACACCATGACCCAGCTACTCGAACAACCCCTGCACGTCACAGCTGAGCCGAAGACGATCGAGAAGGTCTCGATCGTGATCTCCAAAGGCTCGCTCGAAGGCATCTACCCCGGGCTGATCATGGCCAACGGGGCTCGCATGGAAGGGATCGACGCCGACCTCTTCTTCACCTTCTTCGGGCTCGACGCGATCCGCAAGGACCGCTGCGAGAAGATCAAGGTCGCGACCGTCGGCAACCCCGGCATGCACATGCCCACCCTGCTCGGCGCGCTGCCTGGCTTCTCCGCGCTCGCGACCAGGATGATGAAACGGCAGATGGAGAAGATCGACATCCCGCCGATCCCGGAGTTCATCGAGCTCGTCGCGGACTCCGGCGCCAACCTCTACGCCTGCAAGGCAACCGTCGACATGTTCGACCTCACAATCCACGACTTCGTCCCGCAGGTGGCCGACATCATCAGCGTCGGCCAGTTCTACGAGAAGGCCGGCGGCGGCCAGATCATCTTCACCTAGAGCAACACGGAGTGGCACGGGGCAACCGCCCAGTGCTAGGTCATGCGACCGAAAAGGGAGGCTCGCCATGAAAGCTCTCGTCTACCAGGGGCCGAATCAAAGGGCTTGGAAGGACGTTCCTGACCCGATGATCGAGCAGCCGACCGACATCGTTGTGCGTGTCACGTCATCGACGATCTGCGGTACCGACTTGCACATCCTCAAAGGCGAACCCCGTGGCGCACGCTCCCTTGGCCAGAAGGGCGGCGCTCGCCATCGCACGCTAACCCGGCATCGCGATCGACTGAGATGCCTCGCAGGAACTGTTGCCTACTCCACGCGTCCCCTGGGAGCTGGCACGCAGACCACCGCCCCGAGGTCCGACACGCGGCGGTTGCGCCCCGACAGAGGCTTTCCAAAGCCGCGAGGCGTCGAGCAATCCCGCGAGCCTGGGCTTCGTCTGTGGGCCTGGCCCCCGGGTTGCTTGTGGGGTGATTCGCTTGCTTGGGGCCGCAATCCTTGAGCCGAAGGGCTGACATTCCCAATGAAGCTACGGCAAGCCCGGTTGTCCTAAGGAACTCGAACGAAGACACCTTTTTCGCCAAGATGAGCTAGCGGATGCTTGCCTCTTCCTCGATCGGTCATCAGTTCGTCCGCGCACTGTCGTTCGCGGGTGGGATGACCTGGGAGATCCTCTGGGCGCTGATCCTCGGTTTCACGCTTTCTGGCGTTGTGCAGGCGGTGGTCTCCAAACGCGAGATGCGACGACTAATGCCCGACGACTCGCCCAAGACAGTGTTGATCGCCTCCGGCCTTGGTGCGGCTTCGTCGTCGTGCTCCTACGCCTCGGTTGCGCTGGCCCGTTCGTTGTTCAGGAAGGGTGCGGATTTCACTGCGGCGATGGTCTTCGAGTTCGCCTCCACGAACCTCGTGTTCGAGCTGGGCATCGTCATGGCCTTACTGCTTGGCTGGCAGTTCGTGGTCGGCGAGTTTGTGGGCGGCCCGCTGATGATTGTCCTGCTGGTCGTGCTCTTCCGGATCTTCCTGAAGCGGACGCTGGTCGACGAGGCGCTGACAGAGGCCAACAAGGGACGCCTCGGTTCGATGGAAGGTCACGCCGAAATGGACATGTCGGCCAACGCCGATGGCAGCTGGTGGCAGCGGCTGCGCACACCCGCAGGCTTCACCGCGACCGCCGACTACTTCGTGATGGATTGGGCCGCAGTCTGGCGCGACATCGCCATCGGGCTCTTGGTCGCCGGTGCACTCGCGGCCTGGGTGCCACACTCCTTCTGGCAGGGACTGTTCCTCGCCCACCACCCGACGCTAGCCAAGCTCTGGGGGCCACTGATCGCACCGCTGGTGGCGATCATCAGCTTCGTCTGCTCCGTCGGCAATGTGCCGCTCGCGGCCGTCCTCTGGAACGGCGGCATCAGTTTCGGTGGCGTCCTAACCTTCATCTTCGCCGACCTGATCATCTTGCCGATCCTGCACATCTACAAGAAGTACTACGGCTGGAAGATGGCCGGGTTCCTACTCGTCACCTTCTACGCCACGATGGTCACGGCCGGGCTGATCGTCGAGTTCCTCTTCCAGGGCCTTGGCATCCAACGGACCGCCCGTGACGCCAAGATCATCGAAGCCAGCATCAGTTGGAACTACACGACCGTCCTCAACATCATCTTCCTTGCGCTCGCCGCGGTACTCATCTGGCGCTACTTCCGCCAAGGCGGAGGCATCCGGACGCTCCGCATGATGAACAAGCCGATGAACCGCTGACCATCATCCGACGAACGGGTGGCCTCCAAGACGATTTCGGCCGAACCGACCAAGTCCCCTGACACTCAGCCCCGCAGATGAAGGCGAGACCCCAAGGCGCCAGCGTCCTCCCGAGGGTCGCGGTAGCCGCGAGGATGGTGTGCCGGCCCGAAGGCAGTCAAGACGCTCAAACGTTCGTAGGTCGGCGATTCACCAGCGCAGATGCCGAGCGCCGCGGCGACTCGAGTTGTCCGCCGAGGTAAGCCTTCGCGGCGACAGGCGGCGTCCGGGGCTCGAGGCGCCGTCGTGCGGGAGCGCGCTGAACGAGCCGGAGCGGGCCGAAGCAAGCCGGAGCGCGCTGAAGCAAGCCGGAAGCGTCAGCCCGCGACGACCGCAGTACGAACAGCCCGGTTCGCGCTCACCAAGCCTTTTCCCGCGCGTGGCAACGGGAGCGGTGCGCGGCCTGGAAGCCGGGCGAAGTCGGACCTCGCCTCGCGCGCGCGCCCGAGAACTGTGCGTGGGGCCGGGGGAGGGCGGTTGGCGAGCCACGCCGGCCCGCCAATGGCGTAGAAACTGGGCGGTGATGGGAGACGCGTTCGACCCGGTGCTGGCGCGGGAGGCCGTCGCGCTGATCCTCGATGGCCAGGCGCCGCCGTTCGAGGGGCGCGTCCGGGCCCGCATGGGCGAGGCGCTCTGGTTCGACTCGCCGGAGGCCCTGGCCGGCGCGGGGGTGGACTACTTCGGGCCGGTCGCCCGGAAGGCGCGCCGCCGGCTCGCGGGCTCCTCCAAGGGCGACGTCGCGGACACGACGAACGTCGTCTGGCTCGACCTCGACCCGCCGCCGGGCGCTGACGGCGACGACGGCCCGGCGCTCGTCGCTCACGCTCGGCAGTGGCTCGAGGCGCTGCGGGCGCTCGACCTCGCGCCGTCGGTCTTCGTCTTCTCGGGCCGGGGCTGCTGGGCGTACTGGAAGCTCGACCGGCACGTCCCGCAGGCCGACGCGGAGCTCCTGATGCGGCGCCTGTACGCCCAGTTCCGCCCCGGCGGGTCGGAGCACGACATCGGCCGCGTGGCCCGCATGCCCGGCTCGACGAACGAGAAGACCGGGCTGCGCGCGTTCGTGTTGGCGATCGACGGCGGACGCTGGGACCCGGACGAGCTCGGAAGGCTTCTCCCCGGCACGGACGAGACCGCGAGCGACGAGCGAGCACCGAAGCCAATCGCCCGTGGCGTCGAGTACGACCGGCAGCTGAAGCCGGGAGGACGGCTGCCGTCGATCGCGCTCCCGGACGAGCTCGCCGACTACGTCGCGTCCCGACCAACGAAGCGGGAGCGCGCCGAAAGCGGGGTCGACGGCTCGAGCCGCGAGCAGGCGGTCGTCTCCCGGCTCGTCAACGCCGGCTGCTCCGACCAGCAGATCGCGCTCTTCTTCGACCACCACCGCCTGCCGCGGCACGTGGAGGAGAAGCGCCGCCGCCGCGGCTACGGCTGGCTCGCCATGAGCATCGCCAACGCCCGCGCGGGGATGCTCCCTCCTGCCCCCTCTGTGAGTATTGGAAAGGGAACCTATTTCCTGGGGAGGGCGGCGGAGAGGGGTACGGGACTCGGGATCTGGGCTGGTCGCGGCGCCGCTGGCTGATCCTGCGCGACATGCCGGAGGGGCTCCCGAAGCTCGAGCTGATCGCCTGGGTCGAACAGCGGTACTCGATACGGCGCAGCCAGGCCCGCCGCGAGCTCGACTGGCTGGAGAAAAGGGGCTACATCGCCGCGCTCGCCGACGAGCGCGACCGGCGAATCAAGCGCGTCCGCCGGACCGGGGCCGGCCGGAAGCGGCTCGACTCGTGGACCAGGATCGGGACGCCGTTCGATTTCCTGAAGGGCCTCGCGATCCGGGCCTCCGCGGCCGCTTCGGAGCCGGCGCCCGCCGGCGATCCAGAGCCCGAGCCGATGCCGAGGCCGAAGCCGACGCCGCGAGCGTCGAGACCGACTCGAACATCGATCGGCGAGGAGCTCGCCGCCGAGCGTGCGGAGATGCTCAGGCGCGAGCGGAGCCTGATCTGACGTGACCCCGTTTGTCGGTCCACTGGTTATGAGGGTGCGGGTTGGTGGGGAGCATGCCATTGGCGGGCGAATGCTGCTGGGGTTTGGTAGCCGAGGGATTGGTGGGGACGGTAGTGGTTGTACTCCCGCCGCCAGTCT
>JBBRNX010000031.1:0-20228 GCA_038230035.1 Gaiellales bacterium | reverse complement strand
GGCCCGCCGCCGTGTTGGGCATCTTCGGCGTGCTCTGGCCCCGCACCGGGAAATATTCGCAGCGCTCAGTCATAGCGAGTTCGACCCGATCTCCTCCGAAGCGTCAGCCGACCGGTTCGGCGAGCTCACCTCAAAGGTCGATACGGCGCTTGCTTCCGCGCGCGACGCAAAGGATGGGATCGCCAGTTCGTTCGACGTGCTGATCGTCCGCACCGAACACCGCACGAACGAGATCATGAAAGTGCTCACCCTGGCATCGATCCTGCTTCTGCCCGGAGCACTTATCGCGGGCGTGGCAGGTATGAACATCAACTTCAGCGGCCACGCCTTCGCTGTATCTCCGCTCTTCTGGGGTGTCCTTGTCGCGATCATCCTGATCGCCGGCACAACACTCGGTCTCGCCCGACTACGCCAGTGGATTTAGAGCACAGTTCGTCTCGTCGCCCCCGCACGACGCCAAGAGCCTTGGCGTGCAGCAATCAGTGATCGCGGGCTAGAGATCCGTTACCGCGCGGGAAGCGTCCCCAGTCCTTAGCCTTCACGCGCCTCCGCGCAAGCGCCTTCTCGATCATTCCTCATGGGGACGCGAAGATATGTTTCCACGCCGTTTCCACAACGCCCGTAGTGCCCATGGACGCGGGCCTAGCGCCAGGACGTCCAACCCGCATCTATGCGACTCCCAGACCGTAGCCCCGGTCACAATCGAACTGGGGACGAACACGCTGCTCGGCGCCAAACCAGAACGAATCGCAGAGATACCAGGCCTGCTCTCCGACGCCACGCCTGCGACGGCGATTCCGCTTTGGGATGGCCATGCGGGAGAACGCGCGCCAAAGCGCTTCTAATGGAACTGGGCACACTCGGCACAGACGTCCCCGCTGGTGCCGACCGAACTAAACCACGTGCGAGTTTTCACGTCGTCCCGATCCGGCGCTACAGTGTAATGCGATCCGTGTGACCGACGATCCCAAGCGCTCGCAGCCTTTCTCCATCCGCCTCGGCGAAGTCGCCGGGATCCTCGTTGCCGACGAGGCTCTCCGCAGCGGCCGTTCGCGGAACGCGATCGTCGAGGAGCTCGCGGAGGAGTCGGCGAAGGTGCGCGTGTACCCCGGGCTCGGCTTCCGCGGCAACCCGCGGCGCGCGTGGGTCATCGGCACCGGCCTGGACGTGTGGGAGCTGCTCGAGGTGCTCCGGTCCTACGGAGGCGACGAAACGGCGCTCCACGCGAACCACCCGCTCGTCGGCGAGCGCCACGTGCGCCTCGCGCAGGCCTACGCAAGCCGTTTTCCGGACGAGATCGAGCGGTTTGCCGAGATCGCACGCCGGCCGGTCGACGAGACGCTCGCCCTCTACCCGTTCCTGCAACGGCTGGAGCACGCGCAATGAGGCTCCTCCTCGACGCAAACGTGTCCACGGAGGCCATCGGCAGGCGGCTTGCGGCCGGCGGCCACGACGTCGGCGCACTCGACGAGGGCCTGGACGCCCTCGACGACGCCGACGTTCTCGCGCTCGCCACAAGCGACGGCAGCATCCTCGTCACACACAACATCGCCGACCTGCCGCCGCTCCTCCGCGACTGGCTTTCAGCCGGGCGCTCGCACACGGGAGTGATCCTCGTCCACGGCGTCGACCACACCGCCTACGAGCTGGTCGCAGGCGGCGTCGAACGCTGGCTCCGCCGCCTGCCGCACCAAGAAGACTGGGTCGACCTGTGCGCAATCGTCGACAACGAGCTCCCGTAGGGGTGTTCGCCTAGCGCGGACCGGTCGGCGATGGGATGCCGAGATCGGTGCAGATCTTGCGGACAAGCCGGAAATCGACCTCCCGATGACGTGGCACGGCAGTCGAGCGGTCGGGATCGAAGCCCCACCAACTGTGGTTGCCACCTTCGCGCAGGGCGCGCGCACCGCAGCTCCTCAGATAACGCTCGAGATCGCGACGCTTCAAGCGCCGATAACGAGCTCGAGCGGTTCGCTGTCTGCGACTGCTGTAGTCGGGTGCTCGCCGAAGCGTAGCTCCAAGATGCCACGCAGCGCATCGACGACGTTCAGCCGCGCCTCCTCGCGCGTCCGGCCCTGGCTGTGCGCTCCGGGCACCTCGGGGATCGAGGCGACGATCCAGCCGTCCTCACCATCCTCGAACACGATCGTCAGGTGCAGCGACTCGCTCATGAACAACACGGTAGCCGATCCAATGCAGACATTCGAGATGTCCCCGGAGGACACCTGCCAGCTGTCGGGCAGGCAAGGCCATCGACTTGTCGGACGTAGCGTAGATGCCATATCCGCCGCGGCGCCCATATTCGTGACGCGGTCAAGTATGGGCACCAGCGGGCCGATAGTACGGGCATGGCGTACCGCAAGACGACCGTCGAGATCGACGTCGACGAGCTGCGCGACGCGGCTGCTGAGCTCGGCACGCGTGGTGTCAAGGAGACGCTGAACACCGCTCTGCGCGAGGTCAACCGAAAGGCCGCACTCCAGCGAGCGGCTGCCGGCGTTCGGGCCGGCAACCTCCAGGCTCCTGACGCGAGCCGGTAGGCGGGGCGATGCTTTACCTCGCAGACTCCTCGATCTGGATAGCGAGCCGCCGCAACGGCGCCACAGACCTCCGTGAGACCCTCGCACAGCGTCTGGAGGACGACGAGGTCGCAATCTGCGTTCCGCTCGCGCTCGAGGTGCTCACAGGCCCGGAAACGGCCGAGGAGCTCGACCGCGACTGGGAAACCACCTGGCGGCACCTGAACTGGCTGCCAGTGACCGACGAGATGATGGAACGAGCGCTCGATCTGCAGCTCACACTCGCCCGCACGGCGCCCGGCGCGCACCGTCGACGACCCGTCGACTACATCGTCGCAGCCTGCGCCGAGGCAGCTGGCGACGACGTCACGCTGTGGCACGCAAGCCCCGATATCGCTGCAATCTGCGAGCACGCCGGCATCCCGCACGAACGTGGGTAGATTTGGCCCGCGGAACCTGTCGACAATCGTCAGACAATGACTGACAACCCACGCGGCGCCAAGCAGCAACTCACGTTCCGGGTCCAGCCGCAGACGCTCAGCCAGCTCAAGCAACGCGCAAAGGAGACCGGTCGGACGCAGACGGAGCTCGCCGAACGGTACGTCGAGGAAGGATTGCGCATGGACGAGCACCCGCTCGTCGTCTTCCGCGACGGCGCCACAGGCCGACGGCCCGGATTGGTTGGCTCGTCAACGACGTTGAACTGCGGGTGCCGCGCGGAGTCGCTTTCGGCTACCTCGGCCCGAACGGCGCAGGCAAGACCACGCTGATCCGGATGCTCCTCGGCCTGACCGCGGCCTACGGCGGCACGATGACGATCCGCGGGCTCCCCGTCCCGAAACGGCGGTCTGAGGCCCTGTCCCGGGTCGGTGCGATCGTCGACGAGCCGCGCTTCCACGGCCACCTGACAGGACGGGAGAACCTCGGCGTCGTCGCCGCCGCACGCGGGCGCGAGAGCTTCGGCCGCATCCAGCCGTCGCTCGAGCGCGTCGGCCTTGCCCAGCGCGCCGACGAGCGGGTCCGCGCCTACTCGATGGGGATGCGGCAACGGCTTGGGATCGCCCGCTGCCTGCTCTCCGACCCGGAGCTCCTGATCCTCGACGAACCCATGAACGGCCTCGACCCCGCCGGCATCCTCGAGTTCCGCCACCTGATCCGTTCGCTCGTTGCGGAGGGCCGCACCGTGATGCTCTCCTCTCACCTCCTCGACGAGGTCGAGAAGACCTGCGACTACGTCGCCATCGTCGACCGCGGCGAGATCGTCACGCAAGGCCCGATCGACGAGATGCGTGGGGTCGACCAGCCACGCGTCCTCATCGGTGTGGTCGACCAGCTGGAGACCGCCAAGGAGCTTCTCGAGGCGGTGACGGGCGTAGTCGATGTGCGCATCGAGGAGGGCCTCTTGCAGTTGGCGCTTGCCGATTTCGACCTGATTCCGGAGCTCAACGAGCGGCTCGTCGGGGCCGGGTTCGCCGTGCGGCGCCTCGAGCCCGTGCAGGCGTCGCTCGAGCAGCGGTTCCTCGCGATCACCTCTCGACTGGAGGACGCGTGAGCACGGCTTCCGTCCCGGCCATCGAGTCGGCTGTTGTCGCGCGCCACACCCGCTCCTACGGACTCGCACACGCGGACTGGCTCAAGCTGTGGAAGCGCCGTGGCCTGTTCTGGACGATCTTCGCCATGACGGTCGGCGCCGAGATCGTCGCGTACGGCGTCCTCGCGATCCTGCACGCCGCGAACCCCGCCCATCACGGCCCCGCTGGCGGGATCTCGAACCTCGGCCACGGCATGTTCATCCTCAACCTGCTCGGCGCCGTCGCAGCGACGGTCGTAGGCGCGAGCGCCGGCTCCGGCGACCTGAGCGCCGGGGTCTTCCGCGAACTCGTCGTCACCGGCCGCTCACGGCTCGCGCTGTTCGCGGCACGCGTTCCCGGCGGACTCGCGTTCCTACTCCCATTCACCGCCGTCGCCTTCGCGATCGCAGCGGTCGTGTCGGCGACCGCCAACGGCTTCCTCCCCGCTCCGTCGGTGACGCTGATGGTCGAGTCGGGCCTCTGGGTGCTCGCCGAAGCCGCCTTCTACTTCATCGTCAGCCTCGGCCTCGCCTCGCTCACGGGCTCGCGTGCCTACACGATCGGGATCCTGCTCGCGTGGCGGCTGATCCTTAGCCGCATTTTGATGTCGATCAGCTTCCTCGGCGTCTTCCGGGAGGTCGTCCCGGATGTCCACTTCACCCGCCTCGTCCCAGCCGGCGTCGCCGAAACGCTGCGCGAAGGGCCCCACGTGCCGACGTCACTCGGCGCGTCGATCGCCGTACTCCTGATCTGGCTCGCCGTGTGGCTCGCCGTGTGGCTCGCGATCGGCGCCTGGCGGACCGCTACGCGCGACGCCTAGCCCGCGCGGTTCGTGTCCTGCTGGCGTTTCCAATCTGCCGAGCCGCGACTCTTGTGACGAAGCCCGACATAGCGGCCGGGGAACCACCACGTCACCGCTCGACCGATTGCCGTCCGCTGGCACCAGCAATCGGCGTCGCAGCCGCACTCGCGGTTCCGTGGATTGTGGACCCGCGAGAGGAGCGACCGAGCCACGGCTCTAACCGCTGCCGCCTCTGCGGTGCAGGCGGATCGGCTGGTAGGGCGTTCCCGTGTCGACGGGCGCTACACGGCCCGCGACGAGGTCGTCGAGCGCCTGGGTCTCCCTGGGTCGGAGTACCCGTGATGCGCCTTCGAGCAGCTTTACGATCTCGTCCGCCTTCTTGCCGATCGCAGCGGTAGTGGGCGTCTTCGCACGCCTCGAACCCCAGGTTCGCCGTTCATAGACGGCGACGCGGAGCGTCTGCCGGTCTTCGTCACTTGCCGTCGAGTCGCACTGGTCGAGCAGGCTCGACAGCAGTGCCAAATACCCGTCGCCGTTGGGCGCGGTGGTCATGCGTCTCCTTCCGTCAGAGCTGCAGTGTACGGGTGATCAGCCGCGCGGCAGCCGTCGCCGGGGGTACCGTGTCTCCGCACCACGCGTTTGACCGCAACGGAAAGGAAGAAACCGGATGGCATCGAGCTCCAAGAGACAGACCACAATGGCGAAGTTCTCGCGCGAGCAGGCGCTCCGGGAGCGCCGCGCGCGCAAGCAGGAGAAGAAGGACGACCGGAAGGCCGCTGCCCTGGCTCCCGACCTCGAGCCGACAGACGTGCCCGAGACCGACGCCGTCGCCACCGAGCCACCGGTGGAGTAGTTGGACGGGCGAGCGATCCGCCATACAGTCGCGTTCGCGCTCCGGCACGAACCCGGGTCGGACGCCGAGACGTCGTTTCTGGCGGCTGCCGAGCGGCTGGCGGAGATCCCGGGCGTCGAACGATTCGAGCTGCTCAGCGAGGTCAGCCCGAAGAACGACTTCCGCTTCGGGATCTCGATGGAACTCGCCGACGAAGCAGCCTACACCCGGTACAACGCCCACCCCAACCACGTCCGCTTCGTCGAGGAGCGGTGGCTCCCCGAAGTCGCAGACTTCCTCGAGATCGACTACCGCGCCCGGTCAGCCACGAGCTAACGCTCGAGGAGTATCGTTCGCAGCCTGTAGCCGCTCTGGATCGAGACAGGAGGTTCGCTCGTGTTTCGCATCGCCGCACTTCCGCAGAGGCTCGTGCTGGTCGCCTCGTTCGTCGCTCTGGTTCTCCTCGTAGCGGGCTGACGCTGAGCTTCGCCCCGCGTGCGGGGCACACACAGACCGAGTCTCTAGGCGGTGCCTTCGCCCTGGCGACGCCGGACGACCTGCTCGGTGCGGCGGACATGGCGACGGGCTTCCGCGCCGGCTCGCGTCGCATTCCGCGACCTGATGGCGTCGACGATCGGCGTATGGAACTCGACGAGCTCCATCGCGTCGAAGTACGTCCAGTAGACGGCGAACGCAGTCGGTACCTCGACACCGAGGGCGAGCCAAGCCTTGAGCAGCATCGGATTGCCGGCTGCTTCGACGACCGCGCGGTGGAACGCGATGTCGTGCCCAACCTGGGTGCGGGTATCGCCAGCCTTGGCCGCGGCCCGCATCTCCGCGATCTCGTGCTCCAACGTCGAGACGTCGCCTTTGAGCCGGCGCGCGGCCATCTTCGCCGCGAGCTCCTCGAGCGCCGCCCGCACGGGAAACGTGTCGAGCAGCTCGGCATCCGAGAACTCCCGCACCCGCGAGCCGCGAAACGCCTCCGACTCGACGAGCCCGAGCAGCTCCAGGTCGCGCAACGCCTCGCGCACCGGGGCCTGGCTCGTGCCAAGCTCCTGCGCGATCCGCGTCTCGACGAGCCGATCGCCCGCCTTCAAGTCGCCGCGCAGGATCCGCTCGAGCAGCAACTCCTTCACCTGCTCGCGTAGCACCGTCCGCGAGACGACCGCCACGTCGGTTCGGCCCCTACCCTGCGACGACCGGGTTCGTCAGCTCGCCGAGACCTTCGATCTCGATCGTCACCGTGTCGCCCGGCTGCAGCAACCGCTGCGGGTCGCGGAACACGCCAACGCCCGCCGGCGTGCCGGTGAGGATCAGATCGCCGAGCTCGAGCGTCGAGGTCTGGGTGATGTAGCTGATGATCTCGTCGATGCCGAAGATCAGGTTCGAGGTCGACGAGTCCTGCAGGACCTCGCCGTTGACGAGCGCGCGGATGCGCAGGTTGTGCGGGTCGGCGACCTCCGCCGCCGGCACGAACTGCGGGCCGACCGGGCAGAACGTGTCGGGCGACTTACCGCGCGTCCACTGCTTGTCGGCGAACTGCAGATCGCGCGCGGACACGTCGTTCGCGCACACGTACCCGGCGACCGCCTCGAACGCGTTCTCGCGCGAGATGTTGCGCACCGTCGCGCCGATCACCACGCCGAGCTCGGCCTCGTAGTCGCACTGTTTGACGAGCGGCGGGATCACAATCGCCTCCCCCGGCCCGATCAACGACGTCGTGAACTTGGCGAACAGGAGAGGCTCGGTCGGCAGCTCGACACCCTGTTCCTCGGCGTGGTCCTTGTAGTTCAGACCGACGCAGACGATCTTCCGCGGGCGCTCGATCGGCAGCATGACGCGACCCTAACATCTCGGGCTCGGAAGTAGACTCGCCTGTTATGGCTTTGCCGGACGCGTTCGTCCCCGAGCTCGTCGCGCTCCTCGGGGCGGGTTCGGTGATCACCGAGCCGGAGCAGTTGAAGGTCTACGACTGTGACGGGCTGACGGGCTGGCGTGCGCTCCCGGCGGCCGTCGTGCTGCCCGTTTCCACGGGCGAAGTGCAGGCAGTCGTGCGGCTCTGCGCGCGCCTTGGGGTGCCGTTCGTGGCGCGCGGCGCGGGAACGGGACTGTCGGGCGGCGCGCTGCCCGTCGCCGACGGTGTCGTCATCTCGTTGACGCGGCTGAACCGGATCCTGGAGATCGACCTCGACTCGCAGCGCATCGTCGTCGAACCGGGTGTCGCGAATCTCGACGTGACGCGTGCCGTCGAGGCGGACGGCTTCTTCTACGCACCGGATCCGTCGTCGCAGCAGGTGTGCACGATCGGCGGCAACGTGGCCGAGAACTCCGGTGGCGCGCACTGCCTGAAGAACGGCTTCACCGTGAACCATGTGACGGGGCTTAAGGTCGTGCTCCCCGACGGCGAGCTGGTCGAGCTCGGCGGCAAGGCGCTCGACCCTGACGGGCCGGATCTGCTTGGCGCGTTCGTCGGCTCCGAAGGGACGCTCGGCATCGCGACCGAGATCACCCTGCGGCTCGTGCGTAAGCCGGAGGCGGTGACCACGCTGCTCGCTGCGTTCCGCTCGACCGACGACGCGGGCTCGGCGGTATCGGAAATCATTCGCGAGGGAATCCTGCCGGCGGCGATCGAGATGATGGACAAGCTGACGCTCGACGCGGCCGAGGCCGCGTACCACCCCGGGTACCCGGACGGCTCGCAGGCGGTGCTCCTCGTCGAGCTCGACGGCATCGCCGTTCAGGTTGCGGAGGATACGGCGGCGGTCGAGCAGGTCTGCACGGAGTGCGGCTCGTTCTCGGTGCGGGTGGCGCAGGACGAGGCCGAGCGCGCGCTGCTTTGGAAAGGGCGCAAGGGGGCGTTCCCGGCGATGGGCCGGATGGCGAACGACTACTACGTGCAGGACGGCGTCGTTCCGCGGACACGCCTGCCCGAGGTGCTGCGGCGGATTGCCGAACTGGAGACTGAGTTCGGCCTGCGTGTCGGCAACGTCTTCCACGCGGGCGACGGAAACCTCCACCCGCTGGTGCTCTACGACGCCGCAGCGGGCGAGACGGAGCGCGCGAAGGAGCTGGCCGAGGCGATCCTCGGCGCCTGCCTCGATGCCGGCGGCTCGCTTACGGGCGAGCACGGCGTCGGCGTCGACAAGGCGTGCTCGATGCCGAAGATGTTCGGCGAGCACGATCTGGAGACGTTCGGCCGGCTGCGACGCGCCTTCGACCCGGCTGGGTTGGCGAATCCGGGGAAGGTGATCCCGACGCCGCGGCTGTGCGGCGAGGTTCCCGGGCCCTACCGCGTGCATCCGCTGGAGAGGCTGGGCGTTGCCGAGCGTTTCTAGCCTCGCAGAGGCGTCGGTGTTCCTCGCCGCGGCAGACGCCGGGGGGCGGCGTGTGCGGATCGGCGAGGATTTGTCGACGGACAAGCTGGCTCGTGTACTCGAGCATGAGGCGGGCGACCTCACCTGCACGGTCGAGGCGGGGATCCGGCTGTCGGCGCTGCAGGAGGCGGTCGGCAAGGCGGGGCAGCGCCTGGCCCTCGATCCGCCCGGCGACAAGACGATCGGTGCCTGTCTCGCGGCGAATCTCTCAGGACCGCTGCGCCACCGCTTCGGCGGGCCGCGCGACCTCGTTCTCGGCGTCACGCTCGTGCTCGCCGACGGGACGATTGCGAACGCGGGCGGCAAGGTCGTGAAGAACGTGGCGGGCTACGACCTCGGGAAGCTCGTGTGCGGCTCGCGCGGGACGCTGGCGCTGATCGCACGTGTATCGCTGCGTCTGCACCCGATCCCCACCGCCGCGAGCACAGTTGTCGTCGAAAGCGACGATCCGGCAGCGATCGTCAACGCTCTGGTGCACTCGCCGTTGCAGCCGAGCGCAGTCGACGTCCTCCACCCGGGGCGCGTCGCCGTACTCTTCGAGGGGAGCGTGGCAAGCGTCGACGACCAGGTTCGGCGGATGCTCGCTCTCGTGGGCGGCACCGAAACCGGCGACGAGATGTGGGCCGAGTCTCGGGCAAGGCAGGGGAAGGCGCATGGCCGCGTCCGCTTCGCGCCTGGTGTGCTCCGGGAGACGCTTACGAGCCTCGACGAAGCCGTCGTCCGCGTCAGTGCTGGGGTCGCGTACGTGCCCGACGAGACCGCGCACATCCATTCGGCGCAGGATCTCGAGGATCGAATCCGGGCCGCATTCGATCCAAAAGGGACGCTCGCCGCGTGATCCGCGAGCTGACGAGCGACTGCGTCCACTGCGGCTTCTGCCTGCCGACGTGCCCGACCTACGTGCTCTGGGGCGAGGAGATGGACTCGCCGCGCGGCCGGATCCAGCTGATGGAGGCGCACCTCGACGGCACGGTCACGCTCAACCGGACGGTCGTGGAGCACTTCGACCGCTGCCTCGGCTGCATGGCGTGCGTGTCGTCGTGCCCGTCGGGAGTGCGCTACGACCGGCTGATCGAGGCGACACGTCACACGGTCGAGAGCGAGTTCCCGCGGACGAGGAGCGAGCGGCTTGTTCGGGGGGTGCTCTTCCGGCTCCTGCCGTACCCGCGACGGATGGGGGTTGCGCTGCGCCTCGCGCCACTCGGTCGTTTCGCGCCGCTCCCGGCACAGCTACGTCCGCTCGTCGAGATCGCGCCGCCGTGGCGCTCGGCGGAGGCGCCGCCACCCGTTACGCCCGCGCGGGGCGAGCCGCGCGGGCGCGTCGGCATTCTCACAGGTTGCGTGCAGTCGGCGGTGTTCGGGTCGGTTAACACGGCGACGGCACGGGTGCTGGCCGCGGACGGCTTCGAGGTCGCGGCACCGCCGCAGGGCTGTTGCGGGGCTCTGTCCGTTCATGCGGGACGCCTCATGGAGGGGAAGGCGTTCGCGCGGAAGCTGATCGCGTCGTTCGACGGAATCGAGACCGTCGTCGTCAACGCGTCCGGCTGCGGCTCGCATCTGAAGGAGCTCCGCTGGCTCCTCGCCGACGACCCTGCGTGGGCCGATCGTGCCGCGGACTTCTCCGCACGCGTCCGCGACGTGGGAGAGCTGCTCCGCGACGTCGAGCCCCGCGCCACGCGTCATCCGTTACCGCTGCGAGTCGCGCTACAGGACTCGTGCCACCTTCGTCATGCGCAGAGGCTGCCGCTCTCGTCCGCGCGCTCTCTCGCGCGCATCCCCGGGCTCGAGGTCGTGGAGCCGGCCGAGCAGGACCTCTGCTGCGGCTCGGCTGGGATCTACAACGTCGTGCAGGCCGAAGCGGCACGCGAGCTTGGCGAACGGAAGGCGAGGAACGTCCTGGCTACGGGTGCGCACGTGCTCGCGAGCGCGAACCCCGGCTGCCTCGTCCAGCTGGCGACGACGCTGCGGCGGATGAAGCAGCCGCTGCCGGCCCTCCACCCGATCGAGCTCGTGGACGCCTCGATCAGGGGAGTTCCGGCGGGGCAGCTGCGCGCAACGGCCCGTCGCTAACGCGGCGTGAAGTCCGCTCCGGTGCCGGACTCGTCGTCCGAGATGTGGTACTTCCTGCCCGCCGCCTCCGAGCTTCACCGTGAGGCAGACCGACGTCCCGCTCGGGATCGTCTGCCGCGCCGAGCAACGCCATCGGCACCGGCGGTCGCGGCCAGGTCTGGAGCTCGGAGAGAGTCTCGAAGCCCTCGTCACCTACGACGGGCTGCATGGCCTCGGCAGCGCGATCGCTCGGCCTGCCTGTCGTCTCCCCGATCTAAGGCGCTGCCACGACGGGCCGCAGTTCGTCGAGACGGTCGACGCTTGCCAGTGCCGGGAACAGCCGCGTCCACGCCGCGGCGATCACGATCGTCGCAACACCTCCCGCGACCACCGCAGGGACAGCTCCGATCAGGGCAGCAGCGACTCCGGACTCGAACGCGCCGAGCTCGTTCGACGCGCTGATGAACACCATCTCGACTGCGTTCACCCGGCCGCGCAGTTCGTCCGGCGTGACCATCGGCAGGATCGTCGAGCGCAGGACGACGCTGACGAGGTCGACACCGCCGCTGACCGCCAGAGCGAGCAACGACAGCCACATCGATTTCGACAGCCCGAACACGACCATGCAGACGCCGAACGCGGCGACGACGCCGAGCATCTTGCGTCCCGCCTGATTGCCGATCGGCCGGCGGACGAGAATCAGCGAGGCGACGAGCGCACCGACCGCCGGCGCACTGCGCAGCAGGCCCAGCCCGATCTTCCCGACGTGAAGCACGTCGCTGGCAAACAGCGGCAGGAGAGCCACCGCGCCGCCGAGCAGAACCGCGAACAGATCGAGCGAGATCGCGCCGAACATCACGGGCGTGCGGCGAATCAGGCGGATCCCGTCGAAGACGCTCTCGAGAGTCGGCGCGTGCTCTGACGCGCGCTCGCGCCCCGCGCGCATTGCCAGGACGCAGACGAGTGCCGCAAACGAGAGCACAGCCGACGCTTCGTAGACGAGGTCAGGACGGAGGAAGAAGAGAATGCCGCCGAGGGCCGGGCCGACCATCCCCGAGACCTGGAACGCGACCGAGCGGAGCGCAAGCGCGGGCGACAGCATCTCCGGGGGCACGAGCGACGGGGTCAGCGCGCGGCCCGGTGGCGCACCGAGCGCGGAGGCGATTCCCGTCCCGAACGCCAGGACGAAGAACGGCCAGACCACGGTCGGACCTGTCAGCGTGAAAGCGAGCAGGCCGCCGATCACCGCCGTGTCGAGCGCCGTAGCGACGGCGAGGAGCATCCTTCGCGGCAGCCGATCTGCCAGCTGGCCCGCCGGCAGCGCGAGCAGCGGCAGGGGGATGAACTCGGCCAGCCCGACCAGCCCGAGGTCGAGCGCTTTGTGGTGGATGTGGAAGACCTGCCAGCCGATCGCGACCTGCGCCATCTGCAGCGCCATCCCGGTCGAGAAGAGCGAGCCGAGGAAGAACGCGAAGTCCCGATGCCGCAGGACGGAGGTGCCAGATCTATGCATACCGCGACCGAGGCACGCCTCGCCCCTACGCCGTTGTGTCTTCGACCGGCGCAGGAGCCGGCGGCAACTCCACTTCGAGCCGCTGGATCCGCGAGCCCTCCACGTCGAGCACCGTGAAGCGGACGCCGTCGGCTTCGACTTCGTCGCCAGGCTCCGCGGCACGGCCGAGCAGGTCGAAGACGAAGCCGGCGACGGTGTGGTAGTCCTCGTGCTCGAACGCGGTGCCGAGCTCCTCGTTGAAGTCGTCGATCGAGAACGTCCCGTCGATCCGCACAGTGCGGTCGTTCACACGCTCGATCGACTCGTCGGGCAGGTCGAACTCGTCCTCGATCTCGCCGACGATCTCCTCGAGCAGGTCCTCGAGCGTGACGATCCCTTCCATCGCGCCGTACTCGTCGACGACGATCGCCATGTGCTGGTTCGTGCGCCGGAATTCGCCGAGGAGCGCCGCCAGATCCTTTGTCTCGGGGACGATCGGCGCCGGGCGCACGAGCGACGTCAGCTCGACCTGCTCGATCCCGTTGCCGTTCAGCGCGGAGAAGAGATCGCGCACATGGAGGATGCCGACGATCTCGTCGACCGATTCCCGGTAGACCGGGTACCGGGTGTACGGCGAGCCGAGGACCGCGGCGAGCGCCTCCTCCGGCGGCATGTCGACGGAGAGCGCGACGACCTCGGGCCGCGGCACCATCACGTCCGAGGCTTCCTTGTCGGCGAAGTCGAACACCTTGTAGAGCATCTCCCGCTCGTCCAGTTCGATCTCACCGTGCCGCGTCGAGACCTCGAGCAGCATCTTCAGCTCCGCCTCCGAATGCGGCTGCGACTCGGCGAGGCGGGCGTCGATGCCGAGCGCGCGCTGGGCGGCTTCGCTGGAGCGCTGGAGCCCCCAGATCAGGGGCTTGAAGACAACGAAGAAGCCGCGGACCGGAGCGGAGGCGAGCAACGAGACGCGCTCCGCGTAGCTGAGTGCGATTCCCTTCGGCACGAGCTCACCGACGACGACGTGCATGAACGTGATGATCAGGAAGGCGAGCAGCACTGCGGCGATCGTTGCGATCCACGCTTCGAACTGTCGGGCAAGGACGCTCTCGCCGAGAGCACCGATGCCGAGGGATGTGAGCGTGACGCCGAGCTGCATCGCCGCGATGAAGCGCGGCGGATCCGCCGTGATCCGCAACACGGCCCGTGCGCGGCGGTTGCCCTCGTCCGCGAGCTCGGTGATCCGCGTCTTGCGCACCGTGACGAGCGCGTATTCGGCCGCGACGAAGCCGCCGTTCAGCAGGATGAGGACGGCGACCGAAAGAAGCTCGAGGAAGACCGTCACGCCCCGCCCGCCCCATCTTGGGCCGGGGCGCCGGTACTAGGAATGGGCTCGTCCACTACTGCGCGCCAGTATAGGAGACGCTTCCGCTGTCCTCGTGCCGGCGGGCGCTCCCTTCGAGCACCAACCGCTCCAGGTGCGAGAGTGTCTCGGCCACGGCGAACCGGCGTGCGCCCGGCTTCAGGTGCTCGCCGAAGAGTGGGAACGAGACGGCGTAGCCGGACTGCGGCTCGGATCCGAGGGTTGCCGCGGTCGCGTCGAGCCGCTCGGCGTGGTGCGCGATGAGAGCGTGCGCCCGACCGACCGGATCCTCGATCGGCTCACCGTGGCCGGGCAGGGCCCGGGCCGGCGCCAGCTCGATCGTATGCTGGAGCGCGGCGAGGTAGTCGCCGAGCGGGTCGGGTCGGCTCTCGGGCCAGAGACCGACGGTCGGCGTGATCGGGTCGAGCAGGTGGTCGGCAGCGACGAGGACGCCGTCGCGGAGGAAGCAGAGCTGGCCGTCCGCGTGGCCGCGGGCGGCGACCACCGTCCAACCGTGCACGTCGGCTCCTGGCGCGATCGGTGTCGCGGCATCGTGGTAGCGGATGTACGGCCGGTAGTACGTCCCTTGCTCGATCAGCTCGTCGGTGACGTCGGCCGGCACACCGTGCCGCCGGAACCAGTCGGTCAGCCGCTCCGGCCAGTCGTCCGAGCCCCACACGAGGCGGCACTGGTGGAGATCGAGCTCGCTCTGGAAGACCGGCGCGCCTGTGAGCTCTGCGAGATCGGCCGCGGCGCCGACGTGATCCGGGTGGAAATGCGTGACGAGAATCGCTGCGACCGGCCCATCGAGCTGCGTGAGCTCGGCCGCCCAGCGCTCACGCGCGTCGGGCAGGCCGATGCCCGTGTCCACCAGCATCCAGCCGTTGCTAACCGGGAGGAGATATGCATGGACGTGCCCCGGCCGCATCGGCAGCGGAATGGTCACCCGGCGAATCCCGCCGGAAAGCTCGTCCATCCGGCGAGTGTAGGGGCGAGGCGAGCCTCGCCCCTACGATGAGGTGACGAAAAGGGCGACCGAGAGCCGCCCCTCCTGTTCGTATAACGCCTCGTTGCGCGTGCGAGTACCGCGAGGCGCCATGCCAGTCAGCGCTCAAACCGGGTGCGAGGGATGCCGTTCTCCTGGTCGCTCAACCCGTACGTGGCCAATCGGCCCCATAGTCCCGGGTTGGACGGATTTGGGAGGCGAGGACGGAACGCTGGCTGACCAGCCGCAAACCTCGCAGTTGGATGGATAACCCGCAGTTTGATGGGGGTTGCGACAGCGAGTCGGGGCGTAAGAAGACGGCTCAGGCCGGGCCTCCAAGCCGGGCGCAAGCCGGGGGGAAACCGGCGACGACGGCGGCAACGCCAGCTACCAACACCAAGCCAGCCAGCCTGCCCAGACGGGTTACGTTGCTAATCCAAGTAACGAGGGCTGTAACCGGATCCCTCACGACAGAATCACCCTTTATGGTGTTGCCCAAGCGGACGGCGGAAACCGATCACCCTTGGGTGCGGGCCAACCTTTCTCAGCTTCCGAAGCAGGGACTCCTCGTCTCAGGTCCGGGGCCGCAGCTCGTGCAGGACGAGAGTGGTTTCACTCTCATCGAGTTGCTCGTCGTCCTCGTGATCATCGGCATCCTGCTGGCGATCGCAGTGCCGTCCTACCTCGGCTTCAAGGCTCGTGCCGAGAAGTCGGCGGCCAAGTCCAACGTTCGTGCCGCACTCCCGGCGATCGAGGCCCTGTACTCGGACAAGGGTTCGTACGTCAGCGCGACGATCACGAAGCTGAAGGCGTCCTATGACGCCGGCATCTCGCTTGCAACGATCAAGAGCCAGAGCGGGTCGATCTACTGCGCGCAGGCTGTGTCCGGCAGCCGGACGGCGCACCGCACCGGCCCCAGCGGGGCAATCACGCTCACCGGCGCCTGCTAGACAAGGAACCGCCAGGCTAACTATCCGAGTCGTGAGAGGCTCCGGCACGCACCAGTGGTGGCGTGCAGGGGGCGGGCTACGGCTTGCGACTACGGATGCGGCTCCGAATCGCCTCCACACGTCTCTGGCCTGCCGTCGCTTTCGCTGTCTCGGCTGGCTGCTTCGCGACATTCCTGACCTGCTCGATCAACTTGCGCCCCTCAGGGCTTGTCGCGACCTTCCGCGCCTGGCTGATCAGCTTGCGCCCTTCCTTTGTACGGGCCACCTGAACAGCACGGCCAACGAACTTCCGTCCCGTAGGACTCGCTGCAAACTTGAGCGCTTTCAGAAACCGAGGAGGCATACGACCAATCTAGCGCTCGGCGTGGTGGAAGTCGCCGCAGGCTGAGTCGTCTCTAGCGTTTCCCTCGCAGCCAGTTCGAGTTGCGGGTTGTGAGCGGTGCCTGTCCCGGATGCCACGCCGTCTGGGGTGGCGGCGCGACAAACGGCTCCAGCGTGCCGGTCTCGCCGGAGGTGATCTTCAGGGAAACCTCACCCGGATAGATCAGGCCGACCTGCTCACCGGGCACGTAAGAGAGTCCGCTTGGGTCGCTCCGAGCTGACAGCAAGGCCATCGAAATGTCGCTCTGCTTATCGCCTTCGACCTGCGCGACGGTGCCAACGACGACACCATCGGATGTGACGACCTTCCAGTCCTGCTCGATCTGCAGCCAGGAGACAGGATCAGGCATGGTCGGCCACGCTACCACCACCCAGGACGGAAGCAGGGAATGGACGCCCGATATGCGAACAGGTGGCGGCTCCGCGCTACGCTCCAGCCGTGGGACGGAGCCTCCTACAGAGAGTCCACAATCCAGGCAACCGCGAGTGCGGTTGTGACCGGGATTGCTGGTGCCAACGAACAGCACTCGGTCGAGCGGTGAAGTGGTGGTTCCCAGGACGCTACTTCGGAATCCACCACAAGAATCGCGGCCTGGAACGATGGAAGCGAAGCCGGGACGCGAATGGAGCATGACTCAACCCAGCGACTCACAAGAAGAGCAAGACGAACTCCGCAAGAACGCACTAACCGCGTTCCTCGACGCGCGAGTCAGCGAGGGCTACCGCATCGAGACTCGCACCGACACGCACGCGATCATCGCCCCTGCAGACCGAGGCTGGCCCTTTCTTCTACGGCTGCGCAAAGGGAAGACATCCGAACGCCAGGTCATCTCGGTCGATGAGAGCGGCAAGGTGACCATGCGGCCCGCCGAGCCGCTGCGATCCTGACGCCACGTCCGACGCGGGGCGACGAACGGCTATTCCTCGACGACTACGCTGCGCACTTCCTAGCCGTCGCAGCGTGGCTCGTGTCCCGCGCAGTTGAGGACGGGCTGCGGCGGGTACTTCTCAGGGATCGCATCGTTGCGGCAGAGCAAGTACCGCTGCCCATGCCGCCCGGTTACCTCTCGCAGGAACACGCACGAGTGACACAGACTGTGGGTGGCCACACGTGCATCGTGCTCTACCTGGCGGGCCGATTGCAGCTCGGTCGCCGTCTGGGTCTGCCTGTCGCCTCCGGGCCTCCTCGCTCGGAGAGGCTCATTCGCCGCGGGGTGGGGTGGGCTCTGTCGGGAGCGATCGGGACACGTATCGGGCAGGCAGACACCACCGCTGACGAGTTGATGCTCACGACATTGGTTTACGACCACACCGACCGGCTCCGATCGTACGAACTCGTTGCAACGGCGCTCGCAGCCAATTCCGCAGTTCGTCCACGCGCGGAACAAACGCAATCCGGCCGCGACGCCTAGGAGTTGCTGGAAGTTGACTCGATTTCCGGTCGAGGCTTCCGGCGGGCACGGGGCAACACGGTGAACATCCGTCGCGCAACGGGAGGTCGGACGGGTCAGCTTAAGGCTCCGCCGGAACCTTGAAAGAGGCCGGCCGACCGCTCCTCGATCTAGCTCGCTTGTCCGCTACAAGCATCTCGTGGGTCGCCTTCGAACTGACGTGACCCGCTGAGATCGGTCCGCCTGTTGTGAGGGTGCCGATCGCCCCGTGTGGGGCAGGAGGTGGCTCTGATGAAGCGCAGGAGGCATACGCCGGAGCAGGTGGTGCGGAAGCTGCGGGAGGCGGACCGGTTGCTGCCCGAGGGGGCTGATGTGGCGCTGGTCTGCCGGACGTTCGAGGTGTCGGTGCGGACGTATCAGCGTTGGCGGGTGCAGTACAAGGCGATGCGCCCCGAGGACGTGGCCCGGCTGAAGGCGTTGGACCTGCGGACGAAAAGCAAAGCGTGGATGGGGGTCATGGACAAGGGAACGTCCCGGTCCCAGTGTTTGTCATGACGCTTGGAATCCTTTTTGTCTGGGTATCTTCGTCTGGCTGATGCTCCCTTTTCGCGTAATCGTGATCGACGGCAACCAGAACCAGACCACGGTCCTCGACGTCCCTTTCGACCGGGTACCCGGTGAGGGTGAGATGGTCAGCCTGCCGCACGGCGACCGCGTCATTGTCCGGCATGTGATCAGCGCAGATCGTGACGGTCTTGCTGCAGATCGTGACGGTCTTGCTGGGATCGTGCTCGCCGGCCCCGCCTCCGGGTAGACCGAGCAGATGCGTAGACCGCGGTGGCCGAAGGATCGACGCTCCGCCCTCACACTTCACCTTTGGGGTATCGCCCTCGGGCTCGCCGTCATCCTCAGCATCGAACTCGTACTCCGCCCGTGAAGAGAGAACCGGAAATTAGCTCCGGCGACTGTCCCGGGGCTTCTACGTGGATCACCCCAGCGGTGTGCGTTGGTAGGCGTGATGCTCGCAGTCGCGTTTCGCCTTCGGGGTGCGGGGGAAGGGTGTGCTGGTAACCGCTAGCACCCAACCTGAGGGGATGAGAGATGTCGATCGATCGGACTGTCTGCCAGGACTTGATTCAGACGCTTGAGGACGGCAAAGAGGGATTTCTGAAGGCTGCGGAGCGTCTGTCAGGCTCGGATCGCCCCGAACTCGCCGCCAAGTTCCGGGACTACTCTGCTCAGCGAGAAGGATTCGCCAAGGAGCTGAAGGGTTTGGCCGTGCAGTACGGCGATACCGTGGCAGAGACCGGCACGGTGGCCGGGACGCTGCATCGTGGCTGGATGGCAATGAAAGACATTTTGGCGGGGAGCGATCCGGGGGGAGTGCTCGACGCCGCCGAGCAGGGCGAGGATCACGCGGTCGCCGAGTACGAGCGGGCATTGGCAGAGCAGAATCTGTCAGGTGACTTGCGTAGCGTGCTGCAGCGTCAGTACGTGACGGTGAAGGCGACCCACGATGATGTCCGCGCCCTCCGAGACGCGCACGCCTGACCTCCACGTGGGTTGGCCTAGCCCGCGCTAGAGGCCATGCCGTTGCGAGCCGTGAACTGACGTGCGGGGACAGGTTCTGTGTCATCGGGGGAGCCGAACAGTTACCCCCGCGCGCCACCCAACTGAGGCAAGCGGTGCGGCGTGCGGCAGACGGCGGGCTTTTTGATGGCCCGGCGGGGTGGATGGCGGAGGATTGGGTCGCGGGGACGCTTTCGCTATCTGGATGCGCGCGGTAACAGCATCGTGGAGCCCGGCCGGTTGGAGCGGGTGCGCTCGTTAGCGATTCCCCCTGCTTGGCGGGATGTGTGGATATCACCTCGGCCTGCAGCGAAGTTACAGGCGACTGGTGTGGATGCGGCCGGGAGACGGCAGTACCTTTATCACCCTGCGTTTCGGGCTGCGCAGGAGCAGGCGAAATTCGATCGGTTGATCAGTTTCGGGGAACGGCTGGCGCTCTTGCGCGAATCGATCGCGTCTCACATGGAGCTCGAGCCGACCGCGCAGGACCGGGTATCGGCGGTTGCAGTTCAGCTCCTTGACCTCGGCTGATTTCGCGTTGGCTCCGATCGTTATGCGCAAGGCTCCCGCACGTTTGGTGTGACGACCCTCGAGAAGCGTCACGTCGAGGTTCGAGGTGGGCGGGTCAGTTTTTCATTCCGGGGGAAGCACGGTTTGCCGGTAAGAACGACTCTTCTCGACCCAAGCCTCGCCGCAGCCCTACGCGGATTGCTCGAGCTGCCGGGGGGAAGGCGGGTCTTCACATACACGACCGATGGGGGCAAGTTCCGTCCGCTGACCGCTCCAATGCTTAACGACTACCTGCGTATCCACCTCGGCGAGGAGTTCAGCGCCAAGGACTTCCGAACGTGGGGTGGCACGCTGACAGCCGCAATAGCTCTCGCCGCGCGCGGCCCCTGTGACGGCGAAACGGAAACCAAACGCGCGATCGCAGCAGCAATGCGTTT
>JBBRNX010000030.1:0-26320 GCA_038230035.1 Gaiellales bacterium | reverse complement strand
CTTCGCGCACCTGCACCAGTTCAAACGACTACTCGTCCGCTACGAACGTCGAGCCGAAATGCACGAAGCGATGCTCGCGATCGGCTGCTGCCTGATCTGCCACCGCAGACTCAACAAACTCATTCTGCAATGAGCTCTTAGGACGGTTCAACAGACCCTTCGCAGCAGCGCAACGAGCTTGTTGAACCGTCGTGCGATCGATTGATAGCGACCGGTTGTGATCACGACGTTGCACACGCGCACTTGCCGTACGTGTGCGATGACGACATCGGAGGGCATTGAGTTGCGGGGCGCACGCCCGCGCAAGAACGGCTGGTCTGCTGCATCCTCCCGTTCGGCCGCCGTGCGAGTTCTGAACCAGACTGCAGCGATCACGCCATAGCGTGGACGATAGGTTCGAACGGCGACCATGTACGGCCCCCTGGGAGGATCCTCGAGGATCTTCGCGGGATGAGCGACGATTCCGAAGCCGGAGTAGACATTGATCCTCGAGAATCCGGCCTGCTTCACGGCAGCGTTGACCGTTCTGAGCTCGATGAGATTCGGCTGCGATCCGCACGCTGGGATTGCCAGTGCGAAGGGAACGACGAGACCAAATACGGGACGTTTCTGCACTCATCGTGGATAGTACGGCTGGGGCTCATGCGCATTCGACGTAGCTCGCGGGGCGCGCTCACTCGCTAAGGTGCCGCACTGATGCCGCAGCTTGTGGACACCACGATTCGGCTGCTCTCGCAGGAGCCGCTCGCAGGCAAGGTGCCGACCGGCGAGGTGTTGCGGATCGCCTCGATTCTCGACCGCGCTGGGTTCGCCTGCCTCGAGGTCTCGGGCGGCGGCGTGTTCGATGCGGCTGTCCGGCGCGGCGTCGAGAGCCCGTGGGAGCGGATCCGCGCGCTCGACGCGAGGACGACGACGCCGCTCGGGATCGCATTGCGCGGGCGGTTCCTCGTCGGGTCGAAGCCGGTCAGTGCCGACGTCGTGCGCCGGTTCATCGCGTCCGCCTCTGCGAACGGCATCGACGTGTTCCGCCTGCACGACCCGCTGAACGACGTCTCGAACCTCCGTGAGGCGGGTGAGGCGATCGTCGCGGCCGGAGGCGCGTTCTACGCAGGACTCGTCTACAGCCCCGGGCGTGACGGCAGCATCGAGGCGCTCGTCGAGCAGTCGCGCGGCCTGGCCGAGCTCGGTGCGACACGCGTCATCGTCAACGACCCGACCGGCGCGCTGCCGCCGCACGTGACCGAGGAGCTCGTCGGGCGGCTCGCAGAAGCGAGCGGTCTCCCCGTCGGCCTCTACGTGCAGGGCGCCGCGGGGACGGGGCTCGCGAACGCGCTCGTCGCGACGCGCCTCGGCGCCGACCTGGTCTCCACGGCGGTCTATCCGCTCGCGCTCGCGCTGCATCGCGTTTCCGGGGAGTCTCTCGTCGACGTTCTCCACGGGCTCGGCCGCCAGACCGGGGTGGACGTGGCTCGTCTCTGGGAAGCCTCCGACGTGATCGACGAGCACATCGGCGACCAGCCGGTGACACCGCTCGCACCGCGGATTGCCGTGCGCGCTGCGGAGTACGACCTGCCACCAGGGCTCGTCGCCGCGCTCGACTTGCACCTGCGCGCCAACGGTGCCGGCGATCGGCTGCTAGACACGCTGGTCGAGGTTGGCCGGGTCAGAGAGGAGGCCGGGTTGCCGCCCCTTGCCTCGCCGATCGGGCAGATCCTCGCCTCGCAGGCCTTGCTCAACGTGCTCCACGCGCGCCGCTACGCGGAGGTGAGTCCGAAGTTCCGCCTGCTCGTAGAGGGGCGCTACGGTCGGACTCCCGAACCTGTCTCCGACGCAGTCGCGCAGGCGGTCGGGCTCGGGTCGGGCTCCCATGTGCTCGATGAGGATCCGCCGAGCGTCGAGGACGTCGCGGAGGCGGCCGAAGGCCTTGCGACGAGCGAGGAGGAGCTGATCCTGCTCGCGTTGTTCGGCGAAGAGGCCGAGGCGCTGCTGCGTTCGATCCGTGCGCGGCACTCCGGGGAGACGTTGCTGCTTGCAGGCGACGTCGACGCCACGCGAGGCGAGCGCATCCGAGAGCTCGTGAAGATCGTGCAAGAGACCGGTGTCGGCGAGATCGAGATCGAGGACGACGGCATGCGTGTCTCGGTGCGTCGGGCGGACGAGGCGCCTGCTGCGACCGTCCTGGTGCCTCTTGCCCAGAAACAGGCTCCAGGCGAGCCGGCGGCTGGGTCGAGCGGTCTGATCGCAGTCGAGTCGCCGATGGTCGGCACGTTCTACCGAGCGCCGCAGCCCGGTGCGCCGGCGTTCGTCGAGATCGGCGACGCGGTGTCGGCTGGCCAGACGCTCTGCATCCTCGAAGCGATGAAGCTGATGAACGAGGTCAAAGCCGAGACGGCCGGGATCGTGAGGCAGGTGCACGTCGACAACGCGCAGGCCGTCGAGTTCGGACAGGTTCTCTTCGAGCTCGAGCCGGCGACCTCGGCGCCAGCGGTCTAAGGACAGCGGTCGTGTTCGAGCGGGTTCTCGTTGCGAACCGGGGCGAGATCGCCGTGCGGGTGATCCGCGCGCTGCACGAGCTCGATGTCGAAGCCGTCGCTGTCTACTCGACGGCCGACCGCGACGCACTGCATGTCCGGCTGGCTGATCGCGCGGTCTGCATTGGCCCTCCGGCCGCGAGCGAGAGTTACCTCTTCATCTCGAACGTGATCGCGGCGGCGGAGACGACGGGCTGCACGGCGATCCACCCGGGATATGGCTTCCTCGCCGAGAACGCTGAGCTCGTCGATGCGTGCGTCGACAACGATCTCGTCTTCATCGGCCCGTCCGCCGACGTCATGCGACGGCTCGGCGACAAGGCGCAGGCCAAGACCGAGATGCGGTCGGCGGGAGTCCCGCTCGTCCCGGGAACCGAGGGAGCGGCGACGCTCGCCGAGGCTAGGGCGTTTGCGGCGGAGAGCGGCTACCCGGTGCTGTTGAAGGCGACCGCCGGGGGCGGCGGCAAGGGAATGCGCCTCGTTACGACGGCCGACGAGATCGACGATGCGTACGCCGCGGCGAGCAACGAAGCCGACGCCGCCTTCGGCGACGGCGCGCTCTACGTCGAACGTGCGGTGGCACCGGCGCGTCACGTCGAGATTCAGGTGCTCTGCGACATGCACGGGAACGTGCTGACCATGGGCGAGCGCGAGTGCTCGATCCAGCGGCGCCACCAGAAGCTCGTCGAGGAATCGCCGTCACCGGCGCTGACCCCCGAGACCCGTGAGGCGATGGAGTCGGCGGTCGAGCGTGCCTGCCGCGAGCTCGGCTACGTGAACGCTGGCACGTTCGAGTTCCTCCTCGGTGCGGAGGGCGAGCCCTACTTCATAGAAGTCAACTGCCGGCTGCAGGTCGAGCATCCGGTGACGGAGCTGGTGACGGGAATCGACATCGTCCGCGAGCAGATCAGAATCGCCGGTGGCGCGATCCTGTCGCATGTTGGTCGTGCCGAACAGACCGGTCACGCGATCGAGATCCGGATCAACGCGGAGGATCCTGCCCGGGAGTTTGCGCCGGCCCCGGGTACCGTGACCCGCTTTCAGCCGCCGCTCGGCCCCGGCGTGCGCGTCGACACGGCGATATTCGAGGGTGCCACGATCCCCCCGTACTACGACTCGCTGATCGCCAAGGTGATCGTCCACGACGACACCCGGCCCGCGGCAATCGCGCGCGCGGTCCGCGCGCTCCGCGAGTTCGAGATCGAGGGGATCCCGACGACGCGCGATCTGGCGATCGACGTGCTCCGGTCGCGCGCGTTCGCGAGCGGGACGTACTCCACGAGCTACCTTGAGGAGATGGAAGGCCGTCTCCCCTCTCTCTCAGCGTCGTGACGAAGGCCGTTCCGGGCCGCCGCGAGTCCCGCCGGACGGCGTTGTTTCTGCTCTACCAGTGGGATCTCACGGGCCAGCCGCTCGCCTCGCTGTACGAGGGAACCCCCGATGAGTTCGCGGCCGACCTCGCGGGCGCCGTCGTAGAGCGGGCGGAACAGCTCGACGAGAGGATCACCGCGGCGTCTGAGGGCTGGCCCGCCGATCGGCTCGGTACGCTCGAACGGAACATTCTGAGAGTTGGGGTTTACGAGCTGGAGGAGGGAACTGTGCCGCCCGAGGTGGCGATCAACGAGGCGGTCGTGCTCGCGAAGCGGTACGCCACAGACGAGGCCGCCGGTCTCGTCAACGGGATCCTCGGGCACATCCAGCGGGAGGTGGCAGCGTGAGGACCTACGCTTACTCACCCCAGAACGTGCTTCGCACCTCCTGGGGACCCCGATGCGGCTCGGTCGTGGAGGAAACTATGTTTCCCCCACGTGCCCCCTTCTTCTTTGAGGCGGGGGACACCTCCCGGTTTCCCCCGCACCCCCATTCCCGGCTCATGTGCCGGAGTGCCGCCCATGAGCACTGACTCTTTGGGCCGCGCACACGAGCTGCTCGAGCGGCTTCAGGCTCAGCTTGTCGATCTCGAACGCCTTGCCGAAGCGGGCGAGACCGACAGCGCGATCGATGCGCTCGCCGACGTCGCCGAGCTGGCGAAGGAGATCGAGGCGGAGGTCCAGCGCGCCAGGACAAGCGCCGATGCTGGCACCTGAGGCGCTGCGAGAGCGGCTCGAGGAGTACCTGGACGGGCTGTCGTTCGCTCCTGAGCTGCACGGGCAGGCGACGTCGATGCGGTACGCACTCGCCGGGGGGAAGCGGATCCGCGGCGTGATCTGTCTGGCGACGTCCGAGGCAGCGGGTGGATCTGTCCACGCGGCCCTGCCCGCGGCTTCCGCACTCGAGCTCGTGCAGGCATTCTCTCTCGTCCACGACGACCTGCCCGCGCTCGATAATGACGCGGAGCGCCGCGGCAGGCCAAGTGCGTGGGCTGCGTTCGGAGAGGCAGTGGCCGTTCTCGCCGGCGACGCACTGCTGGCGGAGGGATTCCGGCAGGCGCTCTCGTATCCGATGCCTGCGCTCGCCAGGGAGCTGGCCGAGGCGACGCTCGGGATGATCGGCGGTCAGTACCTCGACATCACGGACGCCGAGGTCGACCTCGCGGAGCTGTACCGGCTCAAGACCGGCCGTCTGTTCGCAGCGTCCGTTGGTCTCGGGCTCTGGGCGGCCGGTGTGCCGGAGTCCGGTCAGGCGCCGTGGCGAGAGTTCGGAGAAGAGTTGGGGCTGCTGTTCCAAGTCGTGGACGACGTTCTCGACGGCGACGGGTACGCAGAACGACTTGGAATCGACGACGCGCGGGCACTCGCCGACGAAGCGGCTGCGCGAGCGAAACGCAGACTCGACGAAGTCGATGCGGACACCAGTGCGCTCGCGGAGATCGTCGACGACCTGGCCGTGCGAACGGCCTGAGAGATGCCTGTTTCTTCGGGACATGTCCTTCCCGGACTCGCCTTCGGGGCACCCCAGCCCACCTCCCGGTTTCGATCCTATTCGCGAAAGTCATACGGGTGGGAGACGGCTTCGTGCCAATATCGCACGGGTTTCCCCACCGTCGCGAGTGAGCAGCCATGAAGAAGCGTCTCGACGTGTTCCTCGTGGAGCGCGGCCTTGCGGAGACCCGCAGTCAGGCGCAGGCGATGGTTCTGGCAGGGCTTGTTCACGGGTTCAACAAGCCGGGCACGCAAGTCGACGAGACGTTGGAGGTCACTGTCGAACGCCCCCCTCGGTTCGTCTCGCGCGGTGGCGAGAAGCTCGCGCATGCGCTCGAGGCGTTCGGTGCCGACCCGGCGGGCCGCGATTGCCTCGACGTCGGCGCCTCCACCGGCGGGTTCACCGACTGTCTCCTCCAGTTCGGCGCGGACCGCGTCATCGCGCTCGACGTCGGCTACGGGCAGCTGCATCCAAAGCTTCGGGCCGACTCGCGGGTCGTCGTTCTCGAGCGGACGAATGCCCGCCACATCCGCGATCTTCCGTTCCCGCCGGAGCTCGTGGTGTGCGACGTGTCGTTCATCTCGGTGCGCACGGTGCTTGCCGCTGTGCTTCCGCTCGCGAAACCCGGCTGGGAGGCCGTCGTGCTCGTCAAACCGCAGTTCGAAGCCGGACGGGAGGATGCCCCGAAGGGCGTAGTCCGCGATCCTGAGGTTCGCAGGGCAACGGTCAGAGGCGTGGCCGAAGCGGCCACGGCGTGGGGTGGAGACGTGACCGGCGTCGTAGACTCTGGGCTCCCGGGGCCGAAAGGAAACCGGGAGACGTTCCTCCACCTCGTCCACAATCCGACCGCGAGACTCCCCGTTGACATCGACCGCTGGATCGACGACGCCATCCGCTAAACCCGTCCGACGGGCGGCGCTCGTCACGCACGGCCGGCCGGAGTTGATCGGCGCAGCGGTCGATCGCGTCCGCGGAGTCGCGGCTCAGGCAGGGGTCGAGATCGTGCCCGGCGAAGGCGGCGGCAGCGTCGACATCGCGATCGTGCTCGGTGGCGACGGGACGATGCTCCGCGCGTTGACGCGGTTCTTGGGTGCACCCGTGCCCGTGATCGGGGTCAACTTCGGTCGCGTCGGCTTCCTCAGCTCAATGGCCCAGGGCGAGCTCGAAGCAGGTCTCGCGCGCGTCTTCACGGGCGAGTACACCGTCGTCGAGCTTCCGACGCTCGAGGTCGAGACGGGCGACGCGCGGCACGTTGCCGTCAACGACGCGGTCGTTACGAGCGGTGAGCTGGGCCGGATGGTCGAGCTCGACTGGGCGGTCGGCGGGGAGGATCTCGGCAGGCAGCCGTGCGACGGTGTGATCTGCTCGACGCCGTCGGGCTCGACTGCCTACAACCTGTCGAACGGCGGGCCTGTGCTCGTCTGGGGAATCGATGCGATGGCGATCACGTTCGTCGCGCCGCACTCGCTCCATGCCCGCCCGCTTGTCGTTCCTCGCGGACGCGACCTCGTCGTCTCGAACCGCACGGCGGACGTTCCCGTGGCGGTGCTCGTCGACGGCCACCGCGTGGCCGATGCCGCGCCTCGTGATGGCCAGGTCACGATCCGGCTCGGCGACACGAACTCGCTTCTAGCCACCTTGCCGGAGGCAACCTTTGTGCGTCGCTACAGGCAGAGCTTTGCTTCGTAGGCTCCGCATCGAGAACCTCGTCTTGATTCGCGATGCGGAGCTCGAGTTCGCGCCCGGACTGAACGTGCTGACCGGAGAAACGGGAGCCGGGAAGACCATCTTCGCGCAGGCTGTCGGGCTCCTGCTCGGCACGAAGGGTGACGCGGCTGCTGTCGGATTGGCGGCCGACGAGGCGTACGTCGAGGCCGAGTTCGACATCCCTGAAGCGTTGGCGGACGACGACGACTTGGCGGCAATCGAAGAAGTTCGGCCGGCAGGCGAGACTGGCATCGTGCTCGCACGGCGGATCTTCCCTGACGGCCGGACACGTGCGTACGCGTGGGGTCGTGCCGTCGCGCGCGAGGATCTCGCCGCGGCAGCCGAGCGGCTCCTCGCGATGTCCGGCCAGTTCGAGCAGCGCCGGCTCGCACGCCCGGGCTACCAGCTCGAGACGCTCGATGCGTTCTGCGGGGCGGAGCAGCTTGCCCGCAGAGCCGAGACGCGTGCTGCCTGGCGCGAGCTCGTGACGGCGCGCCGCCGGCGCGACGAGATCGCGCGCGATGCAGACGGGGTCGCTGAGCGGCTCGCGGAGCTTCGTCTCCTGGTGGCCGACACGGAGGGCTTCGAGCCGGACGAAGAGGACTCCCTTCGTACCGAGCGAGAGCGTCTACTGCATGTGACGGAGCTTGCCGACGCGGTTGCGACGGCCGCGCAGGCTGTGGCACCGGAGGAAGGGGATGGTGCAACAGCGCTCGCCTCGGCAGCGGAGCGGGCGCTCGGGCCGGTCGAGCAGCTGGCGCCGGAGCTTGGCTCTATGGCTGAGGAGCTCCGTGACCTGGTGATCCGGCTTGGGGATCTTGGGAGCGAGCTGCACCGCTACCTCGCTTCACTCGAGGCTGATCCCGGTCGACTTGCCGAGATCGAGGCCAGACTCGATGAGTTGGCGGCTGCACGGCGCCGGTTCCGCTGCGAGACGACGCGAGAGCTCCTCGAGCAACGGGACGCGGCACTCGTGGAGCTGGCCGAGCTCGACGACGGCGCTGACCCGCTCACGGCTGCGACACGCCACGCCGACGAGGCGCAGGCGCGATGCGACGAACTCGCCGGCCAGCTTGGGGCTGCGCGCATTGCCGCAGCCGAGCCGTTCGCGCAGGCGGTCGTCGTCGAGCTTGCAGGACTTGGCATGGGAGAGGGCGAGTTTCGAGTCGACATGCGGGATGCGCCCGCCGGGCCGACCGGGTGTGACGAGGCAGCGTTCCTGATCCGGCCAAACCGAGGGTTGCCGTTTGGCGCGGTTGCCGACACGGCGTCGGGCGGTGAGCTGTCCCGCGTGGCGCTTGCTCTCGCCGCGGTCGCCGGCGGCGAGACGCTCGTCTTCGACGAGATCGATGCCGGCATCGGCGGGCAGACGGCCCATCGCGTCGCCGAGACTTTGCAGCGGCTCGCCGGCCGCGCGCAGCTGATCACGATCACCCACCTGCCGCAGATCGCGAGTGCCGCCGACCGACACTTCCGTGTCGAGAAGGTGCCCGGCGATCCAACCCACACGAGGATCGAACTTCTCGACGACCCGCAACGTCGCGACGAGATCGAACGGATGCTCGGTGGGCACGAGTTCCTTGCGACCGTCGCCGGCGGCCCATCAGAGACCACCTGACTCCCCGTGACGATCTGACATCTCCCCGACGTCGCCGCAGACCATGCCGAGCCCACTCCTGGCCATGTCTGCTCGGGATCTGTCCCGGTCCAGCCCCCCATATGGGGGGAACGACGGCCCCCTTACAAACACGCTAGCGCGCATCCTGCGCCGCCTGTGATACGCGTTCGGCCCAAATGAGCCACGATCTGTCCACAGTGACCGTCTTTCTCGCATCCGGCTGGCGCATCCGGCGCGCCCACCGGCCGTGAGCCCGATCGAGCACACGGGCACCGTACGGCTCGGCCGGCGGACGAAGGATCTCGTCAAGCGGCTCAAGCCGAACGACATTGCGATCATCGATCACGTCGATCTCGACCGCGTGTCGGCCGAGGAGCTCGCCGAAGTAGGGGTCAGAGTCGTTGTCAACGTCTCCCGCTCCGCCAGCGGCCGCTTCCCGAACCCGGGGCCGCTCGAGCTCGTCCAGAGCGGCGTCCACCTCATCGACGCCCCGGGCGCAGCGCTCTTCGAGGATCTCGTCGACGGCGAGACGCTCACGGTGCGGGATGCCAATCTGTTCCGGAACGGCGACTGCGTGGCGCGAGGCCGTTCCCTTTCGGTCGCCGAGCTGGAGGAGTCGCTCGCGGACCAGAGGTCGCGTGTCACCGATGCCCTCGAGTCGTTCGCCGACAACACACTTCGCCACCTGCGCGAAGAGGGAGGGCTGCTCTCGGACGGCATCACGTTCCCGCTATTGACGACCCGTTTCCGCGACAAGCATGCGCTCGTCGTCGCGCGCGGGCCTGGGTACAAGCAAGACCTGCGGATCGTACGCCCGTACATCCGGGACTTCAAACCCGTGCTTGTGGCCGTGGATGGAGGCGCGGACGCGCTACTCGAGGTGGGGCTTAAGCCGAACGTAATCGTCGGCGATATGGACTCTGTATCGGACGACGCGCTGCATTCGGGTGCCGAGCTGCTCGTCCACGCGTATCCGGACGGTCGTGCGCCGGGCGCGGTTCGGCTGGAGAGGCTCGGTGTCCGCTACGAGACTGTCGCGGCGCCGGGAATCAGCGAAGACATCGCGTTGCAACTCGCGCACGCCCGTGGTGCGGAGCTGATCGTTGCCGTCGGGACGCACTTCAACCTCGTGGAGTTCCTGGAGCGCGACCGCGCCGGCATGGCGTCGACGTTCGTGACGCGGCTGAAAGTGGGGGAGGTGCTCGTCGACGCGAAAGGCGTGTCGCGCCTGGTCAACACGCGCGTGGGAATCGCCCCGCTCGTGGCGTTCGCCACGGTCGGCGTCGCATCGATCGTGGTCGCGATCCTCGCGTCGCCGGCACTGCGCAACGTGATCTCGGCGCTGCTACGAAGCGTCGCCAGCTCGCTCGGCCTCTAGCTGCACAACGCTCTCTGCGACACTCCTGCGCGTGTTCGACTTCCGGTACCACATCGCATCGCTGATCGCGGTCTTCATCGCCCTCGTGATCGGGATCCTCGTCGGGATCGGCCTCTCCGGCCGGGGTTTTGTCAGCGATGCCGAGCGGACGAACCTCGAGAATTCGATTTCGGGTCTCCGCAGCGAGCGCGATACCGACCGCGCCGCGCTCGCGCTGGCAACGGCACGGCAGGCGACCGCCGACTCGTACCTCTCGGATACGTACCCGACACTCGTCGCCGGTCGACTTCGCGGGAGCCGGGTCGCAGTCGTGTCCGTCGGTTCCGTTGACCAGACGATCGACCGCGCGATTACGCAGGCCGTGCGCGACGCCGGCGGCCGGATCGTCCGAGTCCGGGTGCTACGGCTTCCGATGGACGTCGCTGGAGTGGAGCGCATCCTGGCGGGTCGTCCCGCGCTGAAGGCGTACTCCGGTATCGACCAGGCCGGGGATCTCGGCCGAGGGGTCGCGGCGGAGCTCGTCGACGGTGGCAAGACGCCGCTTCTGGATGCGCTCGGCGACACACTGCTCGAAGAACGCAGCGGTAGCGGGCAGCCACTCGTCGACGCGATCGTGATCAGCCGGCCCGGGCCGCCGCAGCAGGGACCGCCGCAGACGTTTCTGGCCGGACTCTACGCAGGACTCGCAGACGGCGGGCTTCCTGCGGTCGGCGTGGAGCGTGCGACACCGCGCGTCTCTGCGCTCCCAGCGTTCGTCCGCTCGGGACTCTCGACTGTCGACGGCGTCGACAGCCCGACCGGACGGCTGGCGCTCGTCCTCGAGTTGGCCGGCGCCGCGTCTGGTCACTACGGCGTCGGGAAGGCCGCAACCGACGGCATCTTGCCGCCCTTCCCGTCACCGCCGACGCTGGGTTGAGCTTGAGTGTCGGGCCACTCACGATTCTCGTCGCTGCCCGCGACGAAGAGGAGCGGATCGCCGAGACGATCGCCAACCTGCGTCTGGCGTTCCCAGAAGCCCAGGTCATCGTTGCCGACGACGGCTCACGCGACGCAACGGCAGACGTCGCCGAGAGAGCCGGGGCCAACGTCGTTCGCCTTCCGCGGCGCGGCAAGGGCCAAGCTCTGACATTCGCGGAGCAAGAGGCGCCGGCTGGCCCACTCCTCCTCTGCGATGCCGACCTCCTTGGAGACCTCACGCCGCTCCTCACGAGCGACGCGGACGTTGTGATCGCGGCGTTCACCCGTCGGCAGGGCGGCGGCTTCGGCATCGCGAAGCGGGTCGCTCGCCGGCTGATCCGCGCGCGCAGCGGCTACGACGCGCGTGAGCCGCTATCCGGCCAGCGTCGTCTCTCGGAGGCCGCACGCACCGTGTGCTTCCCGCTAGCGGCTGGGTTCGGCGTCGAGACCCGGATGACGATCGACGCCGTCCACGGCGGACTTGCGGTGGAGGAGATCGAGCTGCCGCTCGAGCATCGTGCCACCGGACGCGACGCCCGGGGCTTTGCGCATCGAGGCAGGCAGCTTGCCGAGATCCTGCTCGCCTGCGGGCCGCAGGGCGTGAACTTCCGTGGTCTACGCCTCCCGCTCGCCGGCTTGCTCGTCGGTGTCGCTGTGCCGAGCGTCACCCCGATCGCGCTCGTCGGAGCTGCTGACGACCGGTGGAGCGGCCCCGAGCGCGGCTTCCGCGCCCACCTTGACCGAGGGCAGACGACAGGTGTGCTCAAGCTTGTGGCGATCCCGCTCTGGGGTCTCGCGCGGACGAGATCCATCTCGGGCGCGCTCCTCGTCGGCCTCGCCGCGAACGCCGTCAACCAGCTCGACACACGTCCCGGCCGTGCGCTCAAGGCGTACCTGCTCGGCTCTGTCGTTGTCGAAGCGAGGCCTAGGCGAGCCATCGGATTGGCCGTCCTCCTCGCTCCCTACGATCTTCGAGAGATGACGATGCTCGGTGATGCGGGATCGAACGCCCTCGGCGCGCTGCTAGGGTTAAATTCCGTGAAGCGATTCACGGGAATCAGAAGGTGGAGCGCGATCGTCGCGCTCGGCGCCCTTACCGCCTACGGCGAGCGCAACTCCCTCGGTCACCTCATCGAGCGAACCCCCGTTCTGCGCGAGATCGATGCGCTCGGCAGGCATCCCGCATGAGTGACGGACAGCAGACGAAGTACGTGTTCGTCACAGGCGGGGTCGTGTCTGCGCTTGGCAAAGGCATCGTCGCCGCGTCGCTCGGCCGGCTCCTCAAGTCGCGCGGGCTTCAGATACAGGCACAGAAATTTGACCCGTACCTGAACGTCGACCCGGGCACGATGAGCCCGTTCCAGCACGGTGAGGTGTTCGTCACCGAAGACGGCGCCGAGACGGATCTCGACCTGGGGCACTACGAGCGCTTCATCGATGAGAACCTCTCGCGCAACGCGAGTCACAGCGCCGGGTCGGTCTGGGACACGGTGCTGCGGAAGGAGCGTCGCGGCGAGTTTCTCGGCGCCACCGTGCAGGTGATCCCGCACATCACGAACGAGATCAAGGCGCGCATCCGCCGTGGCGCCGCCGTGAGCCCGGTCGACGTCGTGATCTCCGAGATCGGCGGCACGGTAGGCGACATCGAGTCGCTCCCGTTCCTCGAGGCGATTCGCCAGTTCCGGCGCGAGGTCGGCCCCGAGAACGTCCTCTACCTGCACGTCACGCTGGTGCCGTTCATCGAGGCCGCGGGCGAGCTGAAGACGAAACCGACGCAGCACTCCGTCAACGAGCTACGGCGCATCGGTATCCATCCGGACGTGGTCGTGTGCCGCTCCCACGAGCCCCTGTCGCACGAGATCCGCGAGAAGATCGCGCTGTTCGCCGACGTCGACGCGGGAGCGGTCATCGCCTCGCCCGACGTTTCCGACGTGTACCTCATTCCCGAACTGCTGCAGCGTGAAGGGCTCGACAGTCTTGTTTGCGACCGGCTCGGGCTGACAACAGGCCCCGCCGACATCGCAGACTGGCACCAGCTGACGCAGCGCCTCGCCGATTCCGTCGAGGAGGTCGAGATCGCGCTCGTCGGGAAGTACGTGAAGCTCCACGACGCCTACCTGTCGGTGCACGAGGCGCTGAAGCACGGCGGCGCGCATAACGGCTGCCGCGTGCGCGTGCGCTGGGTCGATGCCGAGCACATGACATACGAGGAGACAGCCGAGCTGCTCAGCCATGCTGACGGCGTCCTCGTCCCGGGCGGGTTCGGATCGCGCGGGTGGGAGGCCAAGATCACGGCCTGCCAGGTCGCGCGGGAGCGGGAGATCCCGTACCTCGGCATCTGCCTCGGCATGCACGTCGCTGTCTCGGAGTTTGCCCGCAACGTCTGCGGGCTCGAGGGAGCGAACTCCACCGAGATGGACCCGGAGACGCCGTACCCGGTCATCGACTTGCTCCCGGAACAGAAGGAGATCGAGGATCTCGGCGGCACTATGCGGCTGGGCGCGCAGGCGGTCGAGCTCGCGACCGGGACGCGGGCGCGCGAGGCGTACGACGAGAGCGTCGTACACGAGCGCCATCGTCACCGCTACGAGGTGAACAACCGCTTCCGGCAGCAGCTTACCGACGCAGGGCTCGTGATCTCCGGCACGTTCCAGGAGGGACGCCTGGTCGAGATCGTCGAGCTGCCCGAGCATCCCTGGTTCGTCGCGAGCCAGTTCCATCCGGAGTTCAAGTCGCGCCCGACACGCTCTGCACCGCTCTTCCGCGAGTTCGTCGCCGCTGCGCTGATCCGCTCGCGCTCCCGCGTCGGGACGCCTGCAGGCATCGCTAGCCTCTAACTGCTGCCTCCTGTCGCGCGCGAGGCGATTGCGTCCGCGTAGGCTCGTGCTGCCGCGGCGACGTCGAAGCCGCAGCTCGTGTCGCACGACATGTCGGTCACGGCGACGAGGTTCGACGTTCGGAAGAGGAAGAGCGCGGCTTCGGACCCTCCTGTCAGATGCGCTGCCCAGGCTTCGTCGCCGAGCCCCTTCGCTCCGACCTCTGTCAGCTTCTGATCCGACTTCTTCTCTTTGCTCAGCGAGGCACGCAAGCCGGCGAACGCGTCGTGCGCGCCTGCAGCGTCCTTGAAGAGGTAGGCCGTCCCGTCGGCGACGTTGACCGCGCCCGTGAAGCTCCGCTGGTAAATGCGGACGAGACCTGCGTTCTCGAGCAGCGCGACGGTTGCGCGGTCGGAGGCGTCCGCGGCCCGGTCACGGAGGTCGACGATCCCAAGCTCGGCAGCATCGCCGTTCGACTGATACGACGCGCCGGCAGGAGTGTCAGGCGCAGGACCGACGACGCCGGGGAGGTCGTCGACTGTCAGGGTCGGCACGCTCGCCTTGCCGCCGCAGCCGGCGACAAGCACGAGTGCCGCGAGACCGAGACCGAGAGCGACGACGCGTTTCATGCGTGTCTTCATATATCGGCCTGACCTAAGATCGTCAAAGGCATGGCGACCTCGGTCCGCGATCTGTTCCTCGAGCTGGCGGCGATCCGCAGCCCTCCGGGTGAGGAGCGGCACGTCGCCGACAGCATCGGCGGCTACCTCACAGCGCTCGGTCTCGAGTGGGACGAGGACGGCTCGGGAGCGTCGGTCGGCTCGGACGCGGGGAACATCTATTGCCGGCTTCCGGGGCGCGAGGAGGGCGGAACGCCGATCTTCCTGTGCGCGCACATGGATACGGTACCGCCGGCAGGGCCGATCGAGCCGGTTGTCGAGGATGGAGTGGTGCGAAACGCGGCAGCGACCATCCTCGGAGCCGACAACAAGGCTGCGGTGGCGGCGATGCTCGAAGCTGCGTGGCGGATCCACGACGAAGGCTTGCCGCATGCCGGGGTCGAGCTCGTCTTCACGGTGAAGGAGGAGGTGGGGCTGATCGGCGCGGCGGCGTTCGACTCGTCGCGCCTCGAGGCGAAGCTCGGCTACGTGTATGACCAGGCTGCGCCGATCGGGGAGATCGTGATCGGCGCACCGTGGGCACGGGCGCTCGAGATCAGGTTCCACGGGCGGTCGGCACATGCCGGCATCGCCCCCGAGGAAGGGCGCTCCGCGATCGCAGCCGCCGGACGCGCTATCGCCGATCTGCGCTTGGGTCGACTCGACGACGTGACGACCGCCAACGTCGGGACGATATCGGGCGGCAGTGCCAGGAACGTCGTGCCGGAGTGGTGCACGCTGGTCGCAGAGGCACGCTCACACGACGAGGCGACGCTCGTAGACGTGGTGCAAGAGATGCTCGACGCCTGTGCGTTTGCCGCAAGCGTCTCGGACTGCACGCTCGAGGTCGAAGTACGCGAGCAGTACCGCGGGTATCGCTTCGACGAGAACGAAGCGGTCATCAAGCTGGCTCAGGATGCGCTGCGCGCCACCGGCATCGAGCCGGTGACCGCACTGTGCGGCGGCGGTGCGGACGCGAATGTCTTCAACGGTGCCGGCATCCCGTGCGCCGTTCTCGCCAACGGTATGGCGGCGATCCACTCGCCCGACGAGCACATCGCCGTCGCTGACATCGAGACGATGGTCGAAGTCACGCTCGCGCTCGTGGAGGGTGCCCGGCATGCCGCTTAGCCTGCGCTGGGGGCACGTGACGGCGGTACGCGAGCGCCTCGACGGCCTTGTCCAACTCGAGGTGGACGGGACACCGTGTATCGCGTATCCGCGGTTGACCGGGCCTGTGGAGGAAGGCGACACGGTGATCATCAACACGCAGGCCCGTGACCTCGAGCTCGGGTCGGGCGGCTTCGACGTGCTCTACGCGAACCTCACCCGAGGCCTGGGTCTCGCCGCCGCCGACGGCGCGCACGTCATGTCGCTCCCGTACACCCCCGGCCAGGTCGCGTTCCGTCGTACCGAGGAGAGAGATGGCGAGGATGGCGACTCCCGAGGGACGGCGGAGCGAGGCACCCTTGCGGGCCTACCCGTTGTCTGTTGCGGACTCCACAGTCAGCTTGCACCCGTCGCTGCGGCCTTACGCGGGCTTCGTGTTGCGTATCTACAGCTCGGCGGTGGGGCCTTACCCGTGTCGCTTTCGGACACTGTCCGCATGCTCCGGGTTCGCCGGCTGATCGAGTCGGCAGTGGCCGTGACGCCGTGTTTCGATGGCGACGTCGACTCCAGCTCTGTGGCGTCGGCGCTGCTGTGGACGGCGGCGCGCAGCTTCGATGTTGCTGTCTGTGCCATCGGCCCTGGGATCGTCGGCACAGGAACGGCGTTCGGCCACGGCGGTCTCGCGGTCGCGGATGCGGCGAACGCCGCAACGGCGCTCGGCGGCCGACCCGTCGTTGCCGTTCGCGTCTCCAATCGCGAGGAGCGTGAGCGTCACCGCGGCGTGTCACACCACAACCACGCAGCGCTGCGACTGTGCCTGGGAGAAATACAGCTGGCCTGGCCGTCCGAGCTCGTCGGCGGCGATTGGCATCCGTCGATCGTCCAGATCGACGTCGACGGCTGGCAGAGCGCATGCGAAGGACTCCCTCTCGATCACATGGGCCGCGGCCCGACCGACGACCCGTGGTTCTTCGCCACCGCCTTTGCCGCCGGTCGCCTCGCCCGCCAACTCCACGGCCAGGATCCGGTTGACAAACCTCCCTTGGGGGGGCAGCAAGCCCCCTGAGTTCAGGCTATCTCGGAATCTCGTACGTGTTTGTGGCAGATGCGTGCCAACACTGTGCAACGGGGCGGGGTGCGGTTGCGGCGATTGGTGGCGGTCCACGTCGCCGGTCGGTATCGTCCGGCCGCGATGCGGATCGGGGTTGCGAAGGAGATAAAGGCCCGCGAGTACCGTGTTGCTCTGACGCCCGCCGGCGCGCTCGAGCTCGTGCGGCGCGGGCACGAGGTGCTGATCGAGGAGACGGCGGGAGTAGGCTCTGGCTTTGCCGATGAGGCCTACGTCGCGGTCGGCGCGAGGACAGCCACGGTCGACGAGGTTTGGGCGAGCGCCGAGTTGCTGCTCAAGGTGAAGGAGCCGATCGCGTCCGAGTATCCGCGTCTACGGGAGGGGCTGGTGCTCTTCACGTATCTCCACATCGCCGCCGACGAGCCTCTGACACGGGCGCTGATCGATTCCGGCATCACCGGAATCGCCTACGAAACAGTCGAGACCTCGGACCGCCGGCTGCCGCTTCTAGCGCCGATGAGCGAGGTGGCTGGGCGGCTCGCCCCGCAGATGGGCGCCTGGTCGCTCGAGAAGGCGCACGGCGGCCGCGGCATCCTCCTCGGCGGCGTTCCGGGTGTCCCGCCGGCGAAGGTCGTCGTTCTCGGTGGCGGCGTGGTCGGTTACAACGCCGCTCTCATCGCGGTCGGGATGGAAGCCGACGTGTGGGTTCTCGACAAGTCAGTCGAACGGATGCGCGACCTGGAGATGATGCTGAACGGCCGCATCACTCTGGCGATGTCGAACCGGCTGACGATCGAGGAGGTCCTCGCAGACGCGGACATGGTGATCGGGGCGGTGCTCGTCCCCGGGGCGGTGGCGCCAAAGCTCGTCACGCGGGACATGCTCTCGCTGATGAGACCTGGGGCGGCACTTGTCGATGTGGCGATCGATCAAGGCGGCTGCTTCGAGACCTCGCACGCCACAACCCACGACGACCCGGTGTTCGAGGTCGACGGGATCGTCCACTACTGCGTCGCGAATATGCCGGGCGCGGTCCCGGTGACGTCGACGAAGGCTCTGACCAATGTGACGTTGCCCTACGTCGAAGCAATCGCCGACCAGGGTTTCCGCTCCGCGGTCGACAACGATGCGGCGCTCGCGAAGGGCGTGAACGTTGCCAGGGGCAAGATCACGTACGCCGCCGTGGCGGAAGCGCACGGCATGCCGCACGCACCACTCGACGAGGTGCTGGCAGCGGCTTAGCCGTCAGCCGACTTCGCCGACGCGCCGTTGGCGGGTGTCGGTGAGATCTTGACGACGAGCGCAGTCGCGGCGGCCGAGAGAGCCAGGATTCCGACGACGAAGCCGAGAAGTCCAAGGAGTCCGAGAACGGTCTGCATCGGGCCGTAGACTACCTGCGTGGCGCGTGCCTGCGTGATCGTGCTGGACGCCGTTGGTGCAGGAGAGCTGCCCGACGCGGCCGACTATGGCGACGAAGGCTCGGACACGCTCGGCAACATCGCGCGGGCCGTTGGTGGGCTCGACCTGCCGAACCTCGAGGCGCTCGGGCTGGGGAACGTCGAGCAGCTGGAGGGGTGTCCGCCGCAGCCCGGCGCACCTGCGGTTGCGGGGCGTCTCTTCGAACGCTCGAAGGGGAAGGACACGACGACTGGGCACTGGGAGCTGATGGGCGTCGTCACGCCTGTCGCGTTTCCGACGTACCCGCATGGCTTCCCGGACGACGTGATCGACCCATTCATGAACCGCACGGGCCGCGGCGTTCTCGGCAACACGCCGGCGTCCGGCACGGAGATCATCCAGGAGCTCGGTCAGGAGCACCAGAAGACGGGCAAGTGGATCGTCTACACGTCCGCCGACTCCGTGTTTCAGATCGCGGCGCACGAGGAGACCGTTCCGCTCGAGGAGCTGTACGAGGCGTGCCGTGTCGCGCGTGAGCTGCTCACCGGGAAGCACGCCGTCGGGCGCGTGATCGCGAGGCCGTTCGTCGGCGAGCCCGGTCATTACGAGCGGACCCCGAACCGGCACGACTTTTCGCTCGTTCCGCGCCGGCCGAACTACCTGTCGCTCGTGCGTGAAGCCGGGCACAGCGTGATCGGCGTCGGGAAGATCTCGGACATCTTCGCCGGGGCCGATGTCGACGATTCCTTCCCGACGAAGTCGAACGTCGACGGGATCAACCGCACGATCGAGCTCTTGCGCAGCGTCGACGACGGGTTTATCTTCGTCAACCTGGTCGAGACCGACATGCTCTGGGGGCATCGCAACGATCCCGAGAATTTCCACCGCTGTCTGCAGGATTTCGACCGCCGGCTGCCTGACATCCTCGAGGCGTTGCGGGACGGCGATCTGCTCGTCCTCACGTCCGATCACGGTTGCGATCCGACGACGCCGTCGACCGATCACTCGCGCGAGCATGCAATGTTGTTGCTCTACGCGGTCGGGAAGAACGCAGCCGGTCGCATTCTCGAGAGCGGCGAGTTCGCGGACGTGGGCGCGACGGTAAACGCCTGGCTGGGCGGTACGCCGAGCGGCAAGCTGCCAGGCACGCCGATCGTCACCCCGTGAGGCTGGACGACCCCGAGCTCGTTGCGCGCGAGTACGCAACAGAGGACGGTCTCCGCGCGAGAGCGTCCGTCTACCAAGGCGTCGCGGGACCCGATGCGCGTGATGCGATCGTCGGCGCAATCGTCGAAGTAGCGCCGCAGCGTGTCCTCGAGGTCGGCTGTGGCTGGGGCGACCTGGCTGCGAGGATCGCCCGCGAGATTGATGCCGAGGTTGTCGCGGTCGACCTTTCGCCGCGGATGGTGGAGCTCACCCGAGCGCAAGGAGTTGACGCCGTTGTCGCCGACGTGCAGTCCCTCCCTTTCAAGAACGGAGAGTTCGACTGTGTAACGGCGAACTGGATGCTCTACCACGTGCCCGATCTCGATCAGGCTCTCGGCGAGTTGGCACGTGTGCTGCGGCCGGGTGGACGCCTTGTCGCCGCCACGAATGGACTCACGCACCTAGGCGAATTGTGGGATCTCGTGGGTCGCGACCGTTCTAGCGAGCCGGTCCGTTTCTTCACCGAGACGGCGGAGCCGTATCTCGCGCGGCACTTCGCGAGCGTCGAACGGCGGGAGCTCGAGAACCCGCTGACGTTCCCCGACGACGCTGCGGTGCGCGGGTATATCGCCTCGTCGGTAGCGCATAAACACCTTGTGGAGCGTGTTCCGAGCTTCGACGGTCCGTTTGTGGCGACCCGTCGCAACTGCGTCTTCGTCGCGGAGAAAGCAGTCTGAGGTGCGGCCGGCCGAGCTGATCGAGGCGAAGCGCGACGGTCGCGAGCACTCCGCTTCGGAGATCGCCGACCTCGTGCTCGCGTACGCGCGGGACGAGGTGCCCGACTACCAGATGAGTGCTTGGTGCATGGCCGTCTACTTCCGCGGGTTGACCGGTGGCGAGACCTTCGCTCTGACCGACGCGATGATCCGCAGCGGCGAGACGCTCGACCTCGGCGTTGCGCTCGGGCGCAAGGTCGTGGACAAGCATTCGACGGGCGGCGTGGGAGACAAGACGTCGATCGCTGTCGGGCCGATCGTCGCGGCGTGCGGGGTTCCGTTCGGGAAGATGAGCGGGCGCGGGCTGGGCCACACGGGCGGCACGCTCGACAAGCTGGAGTCGATCCCCGGTTTCCGCGTCGAGCTGACAACCGACGAGTTCGTGACGCAGGTCCGAGAGATCGGACTGGCGATCGTCGGCCAGAGCGCGGATCTCGTACCGGCGGACAAGAAGCTCTACGCGCTGCGTGACGTGACAGCCACCATCGACATCGTGCCGCTCATCGCGTCCTCGATCATGTCCAAGAAGCTCGCAGCTGGGGCGGAGGCGATCGTCCTCGACGTCAAGGTCGGCGACGGCGCTTTCATGAAGACGCGCGAGGACGCCCGCATCCTCGCCGAGCAGATGATCGACCTCGGCACGCGCGCAGGGCGCGAGGTCGTCTGCCTCCTCACCGACATGGACCAGCCGCTCGGCGCCGCCGTCGGGAACGCGCTCGAGATCCGCGAGGCTGTCGCGACGCTGCGCGGCGAGGGGCCGGCGGACTTCACCGAGCTCGTTCTCGACGCGTCGGCGCGCCTCCTAGCGCTGTCGGATTTCGACATCGATCTCGCCGAGGGCCGTCGGCGTGCACAGCAGTCGACGACCGATGGCTCGGCCCTTGCCGCCTATGAGCGCTGGGTGCGGGCCCAGGGTGGAGACCCGGCCGTCGCGTCGCTGCCTGTCGCCCCGGTCTTGCGCGAAGTGCGCGCTCAACGCTCCGGCACGGTCGAGAGTCTGGGCGCGCTGGCGGTCGGGATTGCCGCGCTCGAGCTCGGAGCGGGAAGACGGACGAAGTCCGACACGATCGACCACGCCGTTGGCGTCGTGTGCCACGCGAAGCGCGGCGATCCGGTCGCGGACGGGTCGGTCCTCGCCGAGATCCACGCTGCCGACGACAGCTCTGCCGACGAAGCCGCCGAAGCCGTCCTTGTTGCCTACGAGATCGGGGACGAGCAGCCCCGCACCCACGACATCCTGCTCGACGTCATCGGCTGAGGCGCCCGAGGCCCGCCTCCGCGCCCGACCGGTGAGGACCAGCCCACGGTTAGGCTGGAACGGTGCCCGAGCTTCCCGAGGTCGAGACCGTGCGCCGACAGCTCGCCCCGGCGCTCACAGGTGCGCGGATCCGGCAAGCGGTCATCCTCGATCCTCGACTCGTGCGTCCGTTTGCACCCGATCTCGTGGCGGCGGAGATCGAGGGCGAACGTGTCACGGCGGTCGATCGTCGCGGCAAGTATCTGATTTTTCGCTTCGAGAGCGGCCGTGCTCTCCTGGTTCACCTCCGTATGACTGGGAGCTTTCGAATCCCACCGGCGGGAGCGGAGGCGGATCACGATCCGCACCGACGGGCTGTTCTCAGATTAGACAATGGGGTGGACGTCACGTATCGCGATGTGCGTCGCTTCGGTACGTGGGAGCTTTTCGAGGTGGGGGAGCTAGGCCCGCATCTGGCCGCGAAGGTCGGTCCCGAGCCGCTCGGGACCTTCTCAGCGCGCAAGCTCGCAGACCGACTCGCAACGCGCCGGACATCGCTCAAGGCGGCTCTCCTCGACCAGCGAACCGTCGCCGGACTCGGGAACATCTACGTCGACGAGGCGCTCTGGCATGCGCGGCTCCACCCCTTGCAGCCTGCGCGAGAGCTCAGGCACAACGAAGTAGAGCGGTTGCACCGGGCCATGAGAAAGGTTCTGCGTAGAGGTATCGAGCGGCAGGGCGCGTCGCTGCGCGATTACGCGACGCCGACCGGCGAGCCCGGCGGCATGCAGCACGAGTTCCATGCGTACGGTCGTGGAGGCGATCCGTGCGACCGTTGTGGGACTCCGATCGCGAAGACGCGAGTCGCCGGTCGCGGCACGTCGTACTGCCCGCGTTGCCAGGTCGACAGAAGCCAGTTCTAGACTGGTGGACATGGCCCGTTCGTACACGACCGAGGCGGTCGTCCTCCGTTCGTTCCGCTTCGGCGAGGCAGACCGCGTGCTCCATCTCTACACGCTCGACCGGGGACGCGTCGGTGCGGTCGCGAAGGGGGTGCGCAAGACCAAGTCGCGCTTCGGCGCCCGTCTCGAGCCGCTCTCGCATGTCGAGCTCGTGCTGCATCAAGGCTCCGGAGAGCTGCACACTGTCACCGGCGCGTCGCTGATCCGCCCGCACGACCGGAGCCGTGCCGAGCCGTATCGCTTGAACGCCGGCCTGATCGGGCTGGAGGCAATGCTACGGCTCTACCCCGAGCAGGAGGCGAACGAGCGCGCCTTCACGGCGCTCACCCGCTTCCTCGACGTGCTCGACGATCTGCCGCCGCGACCCGCGCGTGCCGCCCTCGATCCGCTGGCGCTCTCGTTCCAGCTGAAGCTCCTGTGGCTGTCCGGGTACCTGCCGCACCTCGAGGCATGTGTGGAATGCGGCGCGGAGGAAGGTCTCATCGGCTTCCTGCCTGCGGCGGGAGGCGCTGTCTGCCAGGCCGACGCTGCGCCGGGGACGATCTCGCTCTCGCCCGAGGGCCTGCGTGGGATCCGCGCGCTCGTACACTCGCCGCTCGCGGATGCGACCGCGCTCGGCCTCGGTGAGCGTGCGACTCGCGATGCCCTCGCCGTCGTGACGACGTCGTACGAGCACCACGGCGGCTTCCGCCTGAAGACGCTCTCAGCCTGACCGGCGAGCAGAGGCGACGCTAGCGATGTCGCATCGTCGCAATCAGTCGCGTAGCCAGCCGCACCGCTGGAACCTTCGCTAGGTCGAACGTGCACGATGCGAGTGCCGTCGAGAATCCGCGGAAGCGATAGACGGACTCCTGTCCGTCGTAGGCCACCGGGCAAGTGCCGCGGAATGGTGCTTCCGGATTGCCGCCAGGTCGAGTGCGGCGATGGCGCGCAGCAACGCACGTCGCTCGCCTCCCGTCAGGCGCCTCGGGAGGTAGCCAGGGGCCGTGATGGTCTTGTCGCCGATGCGAAACACCGACCGGCACTCGAGGCGGGATACGCAGAGCCCGCCGTGGCGAACGATCGTCGCGAGCGGTGCTGGCGCGACGTTTCTCCCAGCGGTCGCGCCGGCACCCGCCACCGCGACGAGTCCGAGCGCCACGAGACCTGCAATCCCAACACGTACCGCACTCATATCCGACAGACGCTGCAAGTGCCGTCGCACGTCACTGTCGGCAAGCCGGTCCCCGGATCGTGCCGAGAGGTGCGAGGCTAGGCGAAAGAGGCGACCGCCGGAACGACGGCGCGGCTCAGGGACGCCGACCCAGGGCGCGCGCCCAGCGGTCGGCGGCTTGCTGTCGGGTCGGCAAGAGGTGCCGGTTGCGGATGAGCGAGATGGCGAGCGTCCCGGTGAGCGCGAGCGTCCCGATCGTCGTGAACACGTCGGCCGGATTGAAGGCGATGACGGTGTTCGACATGTACGCGATGATCGGGTCAGGAACGCGCAAGCCGTTCCACACGGCTGACAGTGCGTTGCCGAGAACGCCGCCAGCCATCACCCCGGCTGCAACCAGTGCGGCCGTCGAGGGTACGCGCGCGACGGCCAGCGTCGCGGCAAACAAGCTGAGCGAGAGCACGACCCACGCGATTGACCGTGGGTGATACGCCCAATCCGGCGTCGTGGCGATGCTCTTCCATGCGAGATCGACCGCGGCAAGCGGCAAAGCGAGCACGAGCACAATCGCGACGCGCCTCATCAACCCGAAGGTACCTGCGCCTGCGTACCCCCGTGGGGAGTATGCGGTTGTGCATGATCTGCGGGCGTGAGATCCATGCTTCCAGACAGGTTCGAGCTCGACGACGATTCGGATCGCATCGACCTCGCGGCCGTCCATCAGTACCTCAGCGTTGAGTCCTACTGGGCGACCGGCCGGGCTCGCGACGTGATGGACGAGCTGATCGCCTCTGCGGCCCGCGTCGTCGGGCTGTACGCGGCGGACGGTCGCCAGCTCGGCTTCGCACGCGTCGTCTCGGACCGGCACACGGTCTCGTATCTCGCAGATGTCTATGTGCTCGAGGAGGTGCGTGGGAGAGGCTTCGGGCTGGCGCTCGTGCGTTTCGCCGTCGACGAGCCGCCGGTGGTAGACACGAAGCTCATCCTCCACACGCGCGACATGCACCGGCTCTACGCGACGCTCGGCTTCGGTCCACCGGACGAGCGCATGATGGAGCGCTGGCCGGCTCGGTAGCAGCCTCAGTCTAGGATCGTCCGGTGTCCGCCGAGCTACCGCCGGTGCTGCAGAGGATGCTCGACCTGTGGAACGGAGCCGACGTCGACCCGGGCTCGGTGTACATCCGTGACTGCCTGACCGACGGCGGGCCGGAGACGTTCCAACCCGAGGAGGTGACACCGATCGTCGCGAAGTTCCGCTCGGCGTTTCCGGATCTGCACTGGGAGGTCGAGGAGTGGTTCGCGGCCGGGCTCCGGTACGTCCTGCGGATGCGCGCGAGCGGAACCCATACGGGCACCACGTTCGGCTCCGCGATTGGCGAGGCGCAGCCGATGGGCAAGCCGGTCGCGTTCTACGGCCTCGAGGTCTTCGAGCTACGCGAGGATCGGATCGTCGATGTCTGGCTCGGCTGGGACTTCGGCCAGCTGTACGTCGCGCTTGGTGCTCACATCTGACACAGATCTCGGATCGAGCCTCGGTAACGTGCAGCTGTGAAGACGCGTTTTGACCTGTCGATCGAGGAGCTCCGCCGGGCGGCGCAGCCGGATCGGCCCGTGCCTCCTGCAGCGCGCGGGTATCTGGAGAAGGTGCGCGGGTCGGCGCATACGATCACCGACCGCGACGTTGCGGAGCTGGAGGCGTCCGGTCTCTCCGGCGACGAGGTCTTCGAGCTGACCGTTGCAGCCGCGGTGTGCGTCGGTCTCGAACGGCTCGTCGCAGGTCTGGAGATCCTCGAGTGAGACTTGCCTGCGTCGAGTCGGGGCATGGCCCGCGGGAGCACGACACGCTCGCCGCGATCGAGGCTGCGAGCGGACGGCCGCCGAGCGACGTTCTCAAGACGCTCTACTACCGGCCGGAGATCTTCGGGCGTCCGTTCTCGGACGTGCTCGACCTCGCGATGCGCGGTGAGTCGGATTGGAGCCACGGCGAGCGGGAGCTGTTCGCGACGTTCGTCTCGTCACTCAACCTATGCCCCTTCTGAACGCAGACCCACGGCGCGGTCGCGTCGGTCGTGTTCGGGGAGACGGTGGTGGAGGCGGTGTGCCGCGACTGGCGTACGGCTCCGGTCGACCCGAAAGTGCGTGGGACGCTCGGCGTGCTCGAGAAGCTGACGCTCTCGCCCGACGACCTCAGCCGGGCCGATGCAGAGGTGGCGCGTGAAGCCGGGTGGGGACGGATGCCCTCGTCGACGCGGTCCACATCGGCGCCCTGTTCAACATGATCGTGCGCATGGCCGACTCGCTCGGCTTCGAAGTACCGCCGCCCGAGGCTCTCGCGGCACGCGCCGAATGGCGGCTGAACAACAGCTACCGGCTCATCGACGACCCAAGCATGGTGCAGCAGCCAACGAGGGAAGGGCGAAACGGTCTCAATCGCTAGCGGGGCAACCGACACTTCGCCCAACTCTGCGGGACGTTTCCGCCTCGTTGCCACGCGAACGACGCGAGTAGGCTTTGCGTGTGATGAACCGCTTTGTGGCAGACGGGCCGAGAAGGACACGGGCGCAGGAACGTCAGGAGGTCCAAGTCAAGCGGGCGGACTTTCCTCCTGGTCTTCGAGGACTCGTATCGTGGCTGCTCGCCGAGGATGCTGCGAGGTTGTTTGCGCGGTGGCACTCACCTCCTCGTACTTGGAAAGAGCGTGAAGATGATTTGCGCAAGCTCTGGTGGCGTCAGCGATGACCACGACTTCGATCGTGTAGTCAAGTAGTCGCAACCGTCGGTTGCCCGAGCATGCGGGAACGTCCCTTGATCAGCTCTCGGTCGTCGTCAGCGATGGGCGTGCTCTTGGCGGCGCCTAGGCGCGCGTCGCGTACTTGACGTTGGCGAACGGCCAGTCGGACGCGAGCCACGCACTCACTTCACGCCAGAGCGACGCGTCCAG
>JBBRNX010000029.1:0-28282 GCA_038230035.1 Gaiellales bacterium | reverse complement strand
CGTCGAGCGGACGGACTCGCAGCGGCGGGGACAATCGGACGCCCGGAGAGGAACGTCACGAGCTGCACGCCGAGTGTCACGCCGTCGACGTTGATCTCGCCAATCGGCTGCCCGTCTCGGGTGCGCTGCAGACGGGGGATCAGCAATCCGGATCGACCGCTAGCGCGTGCTCGAGGGCGAACGCCTGCATCTCCACGATCCCGGGTGGATCAGCGGGGTTGCCGACCTTGAGGACGTACTCCGCGTCGCCTGTGTCGAGCCGGAACGTCGTGTCACGCTCGCCGTCGAGCCGGGTCAGCTCGCCGTCGACACCGTAGAGCTCACGTGCGATGTCAGCTGCACGGTCGGTCGCGACCGTCGCCGGCGGAGTCTCGAGGACGTCGCGGACCATCGTGCGCTGCACGCTAGCGCAGCGTTGGTCTGCCGCCTTCCGGAGCTACGCTGCGATCGATTCGCGGCTCGGCTGCGGAGTCCACGCGTAGCCACATGCACAACGGGCGAGTTGGTCGCCGTCGAAGCCGTCCGGCGCCGTCAGGTTCGAGCCGCTGAACCCGCAGCTCGGGCAGGCGAGCCGGCCGCATGACGCGGAGCCGCCGGGCAAGACGGTGCAGCCGGCATCCTCGCACCGTTCGAGGGTGTGCTGGCCGACGAAGCCGCGCGTCTTGAAGTGGGGGGTGCCCCCGAAGGTCGTCAGGGTCATGCTCATGCCGCCTGCTCCTCTCTTGTTGATTCGATCGCCGTGGTCGTGAACTGGTCTTCCTCGGTCGAGCCGTGCAGGGCGAGGGTCGAAGCAGCCCCTCCCGTGATCGTCTGCAGCACCTGGTCGAAGTAGCCGGCACCGACCTCGCGCTGGTGGCGCGTCGCGGTGTAGCCGTCGGCCTCGAGCTCGAACTCGCGCTCCTGCAGCCGGACGTAGGCGGTCATCGCCTCGTCGCGGTAGCCCTGCGCCAGCTCGAACATCGACGCGTTGAGCGAGTGGAAGCCGGCGAGCGTGATGAACTGGAAGCGGTAGCCGAGCGCCGCGAGATCGCGCTGGAATGTCGCGATCTGCGGGTCGCTGAGGTGGCGGCGCCAGTTGAACGACGGTGAGCAGTTGTACGCGAGCAGCGTCCCCGGATGGCGCTCGTGCATCGCGGCCGCGAACAACTCGGCGTCCGCGAGGTCGGGTGTCGAGGTCTCGAACCAGACAAGATCGGCGTACGGGGCGTACGCCAGGCCGCGGGCGATCGCCGCCCCGATCCCGTCGCGCACACGGAAGAAGCCCTCTGCGGTGCGCTCGCCCGTCGCGAACTCGCGGTCAGCGTCGTCGACGTCGCTCGTGAGGAGCGTCGCCGACAGCGCGTCGGTTCGCGCGACGACGAGCGTCGGCACGTCCATCACGTCTGCCGCCAGCCGCGCGGCGACGAGTGTCCGCACGAACTGTGACGTTGGCACGAGCACCTTGCCACCGAGATGGCCGCACTTCTTCTCGGACGAGAGCTGATCCTCGAAGTGGACTGCCGCGGCGCCGGCCTCGATGAAGCTCTTCATCAGCTCGAACGCGTTGAGCGGCCCGCCGAAGCCGGCCTCCGCGTCGGCGACGATCGGTGCCAGCCACTCGGTCGAGTCGTCTCCTTCGGCCCGGGCGATCTGGTCGGCGCGCAGCAGCGCATTGTTCAGCCGCTTCACGAGCGCCGGCGCGCTGGTCGCCGGGTAGAGGCTCTGGTCGGGATAGGTGTGGCCGGAGAGATTCGCGTCGGCCGCCACCTGCCAGCCCGAGAGGTAGATCGCCTTCAGACCCGCCTTCACCATCTGCACGGCCTGGCCGCCGGTGAGCGCGCCGAGCGCCGCCACCCACTCCTCGTCGGCGAGCAGCTGACGGAGCCGCTTCGCGCCCCGCCGGGCAAGCGTGTGCTCGATCTGGATCGAGCCGCGGAGCCGGTCGACGTCGGTGGTGGAGTACGGGCGGAGGATCGTGCGCTCGGGAGTCATGCGACGGAAGTCCTTTCTGGATCCAAGAATGCGTATTTCGGATCCTAAAGATCGGTCAGAAGTCGCACAAGGGCTAGTTTTGCTTCTTTTCGGATCCCAAACACCAATCTTGGGATGCAGTTTGCTGTGTCCTAGACTGCGCCGGTGAGCTCACTCAGCACGAAGGCCGACGACATCGCGCGTCTGCTGGAGGACGAGATCGTGGCCGGGCACATCGCTCCGGGCACGGTCCTGCGCCAGGAGCAGCTCTCGGAGCGCTTCGACGTCAGCCGGACGCCGGTGCGCGAGGCGCTGAGGCGGCTCGCCGCACTCGGCATCGTCTCGTTCGAGCCGAACCGCGGCGTTCGCGTGCGGTCGATCTCGGCTGGCGAGCTGCGCGAGGCGTTCCTCGTGCGTGCGGAGCTGGAGGCGCTTGCCACCGAGGTGGCGACGCCGCGGATGACTCCCGCCGATCTTGCCGCGCTCGACGCCGCGGAGAGGCGCTTCTCGGAGCTGACTGTGGCGCTGCGCGAGCAGTCACGCCGAGCAGAACAGAGCGACTCGACCCTCTTCGTGGAGTGGATGCAGGCGAACTACGCGTTCCACGACGTGATCTACAACGCAGCCGACCTGCCCCTCGTGGAGCGGCTCGCCAAAGGTGCGCGGCGGACGTTCCTCAGCAGCCGGGTCTGGAGCGCCAAGGCCGAGTTCGACGATCTGTACGTGAAGAACGACCTGCAGCATCGCGCGATCCGCGAGGCGATCGCGGCGGGCAGCGATCAGGCGGCGCGCGTCATCGCGAAGGAACACGTTCTCTCGTCCGGTCGGCTGATCGAGACGGTACTCGAGTCGCTCGGCGGCCAGGAGCGGTAGTAGGGGCGAGGCTTGCCTCGCCCTTCAAGGCGAGCTCGGCCGTCCGACGGCGAGGTCGGCGAGCGTCCGCATGTCGGGCACAGTTAGGTCGGGTGCCGCCGAAGCCTTGGGCGTCGCGCCGGAGCCGGGCCGGTTGTGGCGGCGGTCGACCCAGACCGTCGTCAGCCCGAGCTGCTTCGCCGGGACGTGGTCGTGGTAGAGGCTCTGGGCAACGTGCAGGATCCGGTCGCGCGGCACCTCGATCGTTCGAACGCAAGCTCGAACGGGACAAGGCTCGGTTTGTAGGCCCTCGCGTCCTCTGCTGTGATCACCCACTCGAAGGGGACTCCCAAACGACGGCTGGAAAGGGCAAAGAGATCCCGGTCGCAGTTGGTGATAACTCCGAGACGGAACCGCGGATGGAGCCGGCGCAGCGCCGCCGCCGTGTCGTGAAACGCCGGCCAATGGCCGATCGCCTGGGCGAACCCGCCTGCATCCTCGTCGGCCACGGTGACGCCGAGCTCGGCGCACAACCCGCGCACAGAGCCGGAGAGGATCTCGCGGTAGGGCTGGTAGTCGCCGGCTTCGAGTGCAGCCTCGTGGCGTGCGTATCGCTCGAGCAGGTCGTCGTCCTCTGCTTCGACGTCGTACGCCGCCAGTACGGGTTGCAGCGCGTTGAGGATGCCCCGCTCCCAGTCGATCAGCGTTCCGTAACAGTCGAACGTAGCGGCGTCGAAACGGCTGAAGTCGAACTCGTCCATCAGTTCCCCCAGAATGCCTCGAAGGCGGTGAGGTCGCTCGGCAGAGCGAGGATCGTCTGCACAAGGCCGCCCTGGAAAGTGAAGAGGAGAAGCTGGTCGAGGTCGAGGCTCATTCCTCGCCGCTCGCCCGACGCCCGGTAAAGAGCCGCAGCTCGTTCGTCCGAGGCCAGAACGTCGATCAGACGCGAGGTGTACGTGCCGCCTGTCTCTTTCGGCAGCCGTCCCAGGAAGGCGAAGATCGCGTCGCGCCCTTCGTACGTTCCGGCCATCACGCTGTCGCCAGGGACGCGCCACACCGCGTCGGTGGCGAAGAGGCCTCGGAGGGCGAAGCCGTCCTTCCGTGCGAACGCGTCGAAGATCCGGCGGACGATCGCCTCGTTGTCAGTCGTCGGCACGGCCACGCTCCCACCGGTCGATCAGGCCCTCGACGTGGTGTCGCTGTGCGTCGGTGAACGAGAACTGCGGCAGCAGCCGCCGGACCTCGCCCGGGTCGTCCGCGGCGACGGCCGCCTCCAGCCGCTCTCGCTGCGGTGTCGGTTGCCGGAGCTGCCGGCGCAGCCAGCGGAGCAGGCTCACGGTTGCCTGGTCGGTCATGCGCAGGCAGGCTACGCGATAGGTGGGCACCTTCCTTGTGAGAGCGAAGCTCAATTCGGTTCGAACTCTCGACAGCCGCGTTGCGCATTCGTGAGAGGCGGCCTCGATCTCGGTGGCACCAAGATCCAGGCAGTCATCACCGACGGCGGTGAGGAGGTGCTCGGCCAGGCACGACGGGAAACACCACGCGAGGGCGGCGCGGAGGCTGTCGTGCGCGAGCTGGCCAGCACGCTCCGCGACGCGCTCGCCGAGCTGGACGTCCAGCCATCTGCTCTGGAAGGCGTCGGCGTCGGTGCGCCCGGGAGCGTCGAGCCTGCGGCGGGCATCGTCGTCAAGGTCTCGAATATCGACGGCTGGGATGCGCCGTTCCCTGTAGGCCCCGCGCTGTCGGCCGAACTCGGTGTCCCCGTTGCGATCGGCAACGACGTCAATGCCGCCGCCATGGCGGAGCACAACTTCGGAGCAGGCCGTGACTACCGGTCGTTCCTCGGCGTCTTCTGGGGCACGGGTATCGGTGGCGGGGTCATCGTCGACGGACGGATGCTCGTCGGCCGCGGTTCGGCCGGTGAGATCGGGCACGTGTGCGCCAAGCCGGGCGGGCGGAAGTGCAACTGCGGGCTCGAAGGCTGCGTCGAGGCGTATGCCGGGCGCGGCGCGCTCGAGGAACACGCCCGCGTGATCGCAAAGGAGCGCGACACCGTCCTGTTCGAGATCATGGAGGAGCGAGGCCGCGATCGGCTGACGAGCGGCATCTGGCTGCGCGCGCTCGAGCGCGGGGACAAGTTGGCCGAGGAGCTGTTGCTGCGCGCCGTCGAGGCGCTCGGTGTCGGGATCGGCTCGGCGGTGACCCTGCTCGACGTGGAGGCCGTCGTCGTCGGAGGTGGGCTCGGGCAGCGGCTCGGTACGCCCTGGCTCGAGCGGATCGAAGCGGCGGCTGCGAAGCACATCTTCTTCGGCGAGAAGCCGGCCTTCAGGCTGGCTGAGCTCGGCGATCTCGGCGGCGCGATCGGCGCGAGCCTGCTCGTCCCTTGAGACTAGACGCTTGAGAGCCGTCCTCGTCACCGGTGCGGCGAGAGGTCTCGGCGGGGCTGTGGTCGAGCGTTTGCGAGCCGACGGCTTCGCGGTCCTGGCGACCGACATCGACGAGCTCGACGTTCGTGTGCCCGAGCACTGGGAGCGTGCTGCTGCGGCGCTCGTCGAGTTGGGCGACCCGTGGGCGCTCGTCAACTGCGCCGCGCGTACCGTCGTCCGTGACCTGTTCGCGATCGAAGTCGAGGAGTGGGACGACGTGCTGGCGACGAACCTCCGCGGGCCGTTTCTCGGGATTCAGGCGATCGGTCCTCTGCTCGAGGAGCACGGCGGCGGCCGGATCGTGAACATCGCGTCGGACTCGGCGTTCCGCGGTGTCGGTGTGACGGGCGCGCACTACGCGGCGTCCAAGGCGGGGCTGATCACGCTCACGCGGCGGGCGGCGGCCGCGCTTGCCGGCTCGGGCGTGACGGCGAACTCGATCGCTCCGGGGACGCTCGACGGCGAGACGGTGCGCGAGCTTGCGGGCGATCAGATCGCCGCGATGGCCGCCGGCGTCCCGCTCGGCCGGCTCGGCGGGCTGGCCGAGGTCGCCGGCACCGTCTCCTGGCTTCTGTCCGACGACGCCTCGTACGTCACGGGCGCGACGATCCTGGTCGACGGCGGCGCCAGTCTGTAGGGGCGAGGCTTGCCTCGCTTCGCCCGGTGCTTACGGCAGCGTTCGCCGGAGGAAGCGGAGCAGATTCGCGCCCATGACTGCCTCGATGTCGGCGCTCGCCCAGCCGCGCGAAGCCAGCGCCGCGCCGAGAGCTGGGTAGTCCTCCGGGCCCGCGAGTCCCTCGATCGCAGAGCCCTCGTCGAGGCCGGCAGGCATAAGCCCGTCCGGGAGCGGCCCAGATGGCGGGAGCACTCGAGAGAGGCGCTGCACGAAGTCGCCGCCTAGACAGACGTGCTCGATGCCCATCGCGGATGCAGCGTGCTCGAGGTGGTCGGCAACGCGTGTGATCGTTCGCTGCTCGTGGTCGATCGCAAGCGGGTGCAGCATGATGCCGAGCAGCCCGTCGCGCTCCGCGAGCGCGCGTAGCCGGTCGTCGTCGACGTTCCGCGGGTGGTCGTTCACGGCACGGCATGCTGCATGGGACACGAGCACCGGCGCGCCGCCGGTCCGGGCGAGGACCTCGTCGAACGTCGCCGGCGATGCATGCGCGAGATCGAGGATCACGCCCAGCTCGACCAGCCGATCGACGAGGCGCTCGCCGAGCCGCGACAACCCGCCGGTCTCGACGACCCCATCGGCAAACGGGTTGCGGCGGTTCCAGGTCAGGGACGCCATCCGGACACCCAGCTCCCAGAACGCTTCGGCTGGCCACACCTCGTAGCCGAACTGCTCGACACCTTCGAGCGAGAGAAGGAGGCCGATCTTCTCGCCGCGCTCGACGGCGTCGAGGTCGCCCGCCGAGCGCACAGCGACGACCCGATCCGGGTTCTCGCGCACCGCTCGCAGGAATGACGTTGCCTGGGCCAGCGCCTCGCGCAATGTTCCCTCTGGTTGACGTTCGAGCTCGATGAAGATCGGGCACACCTGCAAGCCCACGCCGCCGGCCGTGAGGAGCGGGAGCCAGGTCTGTGCGAAGGCATCCGTCTCACCGAGCCGGTGGTCGCGGTGGGAAAGCTCCATCAGGAGGTCGATATGCGCGTCGGCGATCACGTGCGGCGATCATCGCATGACGTGCGCCGACCTCTCGTCCCTTCGCCCTACCTTCACTGCGTGTTGACTTTCACGTTGGGGCGGTTTAGTTTGCCCGTCGACCATACAAACCCGCGCCGAGGCGGGTTTTCGGCGTCGACGATGACTCCACGGGCTACCGCCACATGACGTCCGACCGGCTTCGTCCGGCAACAATTCGCGCCGATCAGACGACGGTGCGCCGCACGAACCTCGGCGGGGTGCTTCGTCATATCGCGGGCGGAGGGCCGTGCTCGAGGGCCCGCGTCGCCGCCGAGACGGGGCTCACGCGGGGAACGGTCTCGAGCCTGGTCGCGGAGCTGATCGACCTCAGCTTGCTGCGCGAGACCGGTGAAGACGAGAGCCCCGGGCGTGTCGGTCGCCCCGCGCAGACGCTCGAGCTTGCGGACAGGACGGTCGCCGTCGGACTCGAGGTCAACGTCGACTATCTCGCCGTCTCGCTCGAAGATCTCACCGGCAAGGTTCGGTATGAGCGGCAGGTCTTCGTGGACAACCGACGCTCTGCGCCCGGGCCGGTCCTCGACCGGCTGGTGCGGATGGCGCGACAGGCTCTCGACGAGGCCGAACGCCAAGAGCTGCTCGTTGTCGGGGCCGCCGTCGCTGTCCCGGGCCTCGTCGAGTCGGACTCCGGCGTTGTCCTCCGCGCGCCGAACCTCGGCTGGACGCAGTTTGCCGTTGCCGGTGAGATCGGCGTGCGGCTGCCAGGGCTGCCGATCCGGGTCGAGAACGAGGCAAACCTCGCGGCGCTGGCAGAGCACTGGCAGGGAAGCGCCAAAGGGTCGCGCAACTTCATCTTCGTCTTCGGCGAGATCGGCGTCGGCGGCGGCATCTTCGTCGAGGGCGAGCTGTACCGCGGCGCGCACGGCTTCGGCGGCGAGTTCGGTCACGTGACGGTCGACTTCGAAGGCGGGGCGTTGTGCGCGTGCGGAAGTCACGGCTGTCTCGAGACCGTCGTCGGGCAGGAGGTGATCGCGAAAGCGTGCGGCATCGAGCTGGACTCGGGCGGGCGGATGCAGAGCGTCACCGCCGAGCTCGTGCGTCGAGCAGAGGTCGGCGACGTCCTTGTCCACCGGACACTCGACGCGGTCGGCTCGACGCTCGGCGCGGCGCTTGCGAGCGCGGTGAACCTCTTCGACCTCGAGGCGGTCGTCCTCGGCGGCTGCTTCGGCCCGCTTGCCCCTTGGCTCACCGAGAGCGTGCGCACGGCGCTGCGCACGAGGGTGCTGTCGGCCGAATGGTCGACGTGCGAGGTGTACGCGTCGGAGCTCGGCGAGCTGGCCGCAGTCCGGGGTGCGGCTGCGCTCATCCTCCGCGACGTCCTGTCGGCGCCCTGGTCGGTCGGGGAGCGGCGCCTTGCAACCAGCGAGGCGGCGTCCTGACATGGGCTTACCTAACCCGATGAACGACGAGGCGTTTGACAATTGGTGCCCACCCGGTTTGGGCGCGATCGGTTCTGTCAGTTTCCCCCGGCCCCTGAGGAGGTCCGCCATCGAGTGACATCCGCTTCGCCTCTCCATTTGGAGTTCGCGCCGTTCCGCTGTAGCGTTGCGACGCTGCAAACGTCAGACAAAGCCAGGAGGGCACCATCGTGAAGAAGTTGATTCTCTCCATCGGAGCCGTAGCTCTGATGGTGACCGTGGCCGTAGCGGCCGCGAGTGCAAGGACCCACGCGGGCATCTTGGCGTGCGGGCTGATGCCCGACACCAAGACCTCGGTCCGCTGGGAGCAGTTCGACAAGCCGTATCTCGAGAAGGCCTTCAAGGCCGCCGGAGTTGCGGCCCGCGTTGTCAACGCGCAGGGCGACCCGCAGAAGCAGAAGACGCAGGCCGACCAGTGCATCGCCGACGGCGCGAAGGTTCTGATCCTCGCTCCGAACGACTCCGCTTCGGCAGCTGCGATCGAGAAGGACGCGCTCGCCAAAGGCGTCAAGACGATCGACTACGACCGCCAGGTCGAAGGCGGCGTTGCAGTCCTGTACGCGTCGTTCGACGGCCACCAGGTCGGCGTGCTTCAGGGCACGGCTGTCGCCAACGCGCTGAAGGGCAAGAAGGGCGCAGTCGTTGCTGAGTTGAACGGTGGCGCGGTCGATGCGAACGCGTTCCTGTTCAAGGGCGGCTATGACTCGGTCCTCAAGCCGTTGTACGCGAGCGGTGCTCTGAAGAAAGGCCCGGATCAGTTCGTCCCCGATTGGGACAACCAGAAGGCCGGGACGATCTTCGAGCAGATGCTCATCAAGACCGGCAACAAGATCGACGGCGTCGCGGCGGCCAACGACGGCATCGCGAATGCTGTCGTCGTCGCCCTGAAGTCGCACCAGCTGAAGCCGATCCCGCTGAGTGGCCAGGATGCCACGACGCAGGGCGTACAGAACATCATCTCGGGCTGGCAGACGATGACGGTGTTCAAGGACGTCCGGATTCTGGCGACCAAGACCGCGCAGGCAGCGGTCAAGATCGCCAAGGGGCAGAAGCCGCCGACGACCGGCTTCGTGAAGACCAAGGGTCGCAGCAAGGAAGCTGCCTACTTGATCCCACCGCAGTCGATCACGAAGGCGAACTGGAAGCTGCTCGTCTCGGGCGGGTTCCTGAAGAAGAAGGACATCTGCAACGGCACGTACGCGAAGTACTGCAAGTAGGAACCACGAAGAGGCGGGGGCGCTCCCTCGGGAGCGCCCCCGCCTCTCCTCTTCGATGAGACACGTTCAATGACAGACACACCCCTCCTCGAGCTCCGCGGCGTCTCGAAGTCGTTCGGCTCCGTGCAGGCGTTGACCGATGTCGACCTCGAGGTCCGAGCGGGCGAGGTGATGGCGCTCGTCGGCGACAACGGCGCCGGCAAGTCCACACTGATCAAGTGCGTCGCCGGGATTCACCCGATGGACGAGGGCGAGATGATCTTCAACGGGCAGCGGGTGAGTGTCAGCAGCCCGAAGGACGCCGCCAAGCTCGGGATCGAGGTCGTCTACCAGGATCTCGCGCTCTGTGACAACCTCGACGTCGTCCAGAACATGTACCTCGGCCGCGAGGCGCGAAACGCCGTCCAAGTCCTGCGCGAGCCGCCGATGGAGGCGAAAACGCGTGAGACGTTGAAGACGCTGCGTGTCACGACGATCAGATCGATCCGTCAGCCGGTCGCGACGCTCTCGGGCGGTCAGCGCCAGTCGGTCGCCGTAGCCCGCGCGGTCCTCTGGAACTCGAAGCTCGTCATCCTCGACGAGCCGACGGCGGCACTTGGCGTCGCGCAGACCGAGCAGGTGCTCGCGCTCGTCAACCGTCTCGCCGAGCAGGGCCTGGGCGTGGTGCTGATCTCACACAACCTGCACGACATCTTCGAGACGGCGACGCGGATCGCGGTGCTCCGTCTCGGCCGGAATGCCGGCCTGTTCGAGCGCACGCAGGTGACGCAGGAGGAGGTCGTGCACGCGATCACTGCGGGTCAGCCCACAAAGGTTTCGGGAATCGCCGGCACGGAGCACGGAGCGCCGGCATGACGGCTGGAACCCCGACGGCGGGAGTCGACGCGGAGGCCGTTCCTCTCGACCCGCTGCCGCAGCGAATCTGGGACAACGTCCGGACGGGCAACCTCGGTAGCGCACCGGTCATGCTCGCGCTCGGAATCGTCGTCCTCTTCTTTGGCATTAGCGCGCAGAACTTCTGGTCGCCCGCCAACTTCACCAACATCATCACCTCCATGGCAGGGCCGTGCCTGATCGCATACGGCGTCGTCTTCGTCCTCTTGATCGGCGAGATCGATCTCTCGGTGGCGTACGTCAGCGGTGTCGCGGGCGTCGTCGTTGCAGAGGCCCAGTTGCCGACCGGCGCGAACCTCCCCTGGTATCTCTGCGTCCTGCTCGCGATTCTGGCAACGGTGGCGATCGGCGCCTTCCAGGGATCAGTCGTCGCCTTGATCGGAGTGCCGTCGTTCGTGGTCACCCTTGCCGGGTACGAGATCTGGTCAGGCGTGATCCTGAAGGTGCTCAACCAGGGCGTGATCACGATCCAGAGCCCCAAGATCAACGATTTCTCAGGCTACTTCTTCCCGAAGCACTGGCACGCCGGGTGGGTCCTGGGCGGTTGGACGCTCGCTACCTTGGTCAGCGTCGGGTACGTCGGCGGAATGCTCTGGGCGGCCCTATCCGGTCGGCGGCACGGGATCGCAGTTCGAGACCCGATCGTGCTCGGGCTCAAGATGGTGTCGGTGCCGCTCGTTGCTGTCCTGACGGTCTTTGTCCTGAACAAGGATCGCGGCGTGCCACTTGGCGTCCTCCTGATGGTCGGCTCGCTCGTCGTCTGGACCTTTGTCGCGAAGCGGACGACCTTCGGCCGGCACGTGTACGCGGTCGGCGGGAACGCTGAAGCGGCGCGCCGGGCGGGCATCAACGTCGCGCGCATCCGGATCCTCGTTTTCATGATCGCTGGTGGGATGTCCGGGCTCGGCGGCATCGTGCTCGCTGCGCGCCTTAACAGCGTTGACCTGCAGGCCGGAAGCGGCACACTGCTCCTCGACGCGATCGCGGCTGTGGTGATCGGAGGAACCAGCCTCTTCGGCGGGCGCGGAGAGATTCGCAACGCCCTGATCGGCACGGCGTTGATCTACACGATCCAGAGCGGCATGTTCATCAAGGGCTACGCGACCGGGATTATCTACATCGTCACAGGCTCGATCCTGCTTGTCGCCGTCACGTTCGACACGGTCGTCCGGCGGATCCAGGTCAGATCCGGTCGGTAGCGGGGCCGCGGACATGCCGGACACGATCGGCGTCGCCATGCTGGGGCATGCCTTCATGGGGCGGGCGCACTCGCGCGCCTTCCGCGAGGTCGGCTACCTCGCGCAGCCGACATTGCGGCCGGAGCTCGTCTCCATCGCGGGTCGCAACAGGGAAGCCCTTACCGCCATGCAGGAGCGCTACGGCTGGGCCGAAGCCACGACCGACTGGCGCGAGCAGGTCGTCGATCCGCGCGTCGGGCTCTTCGACAACGGCGGGCCGAACAAGCTCCACGCCGAGCCGACGATCGAGGCGATGCGGAACGGCAAGCACGTCCTCTGCGAAAAGCCACTCGGGATGGACGCGGCCGAGTCGCACCAGATGTGGGTCGAGGCGGAGCGCGCCGGCGTCCAGCACATGTGCGGCTTCAACTACCGCTTCGTCCCGGCGGTACGGCGCGCGAGAGAGATCCTGGAGTCGGGTGGAATTGGCGAGGTTGTTCACTTCCGTGCGACCTATCTGCAGAGCTGGGGCTGGGACGCGGACACGTCGATCTGGCGCTTCGACAAGGGACAGGCCGGGACGGGGGCGATCGGCGATCTCGGCACGCACATCATCGACCTCGCTCGCTACCTCGTCGGTGACATCGCGTCGGTGTCGGCTCTCGTCCGAGCCGTCGTTCCGGGCCGCGAGATCGACGACCACTTCGTCGCCACGATCGAGTTCGAGAACGGCGCCGTCGGCACGCTCGAAGCGTCGCGGCTCGCGCGCGGCCGGATCAACTACAACGCGTTCGAGGTGAACGGCGCGAAGGGGTCGATCGCCTTCGACGTGGAGCGGCTGAACGAGCTCCAGGTCGCCGACACGAGCAGCTTCACGCGTGTCCTCGTCACCGAGCCGAGCGACCCGTTCATGCAGTACTGGTGGCCGCCGGGACACATCGTCGGCTGGGGCGACACCTTCACGCACGAGGTCGCCCATTTGCTCGCCGCCATCGCGGGCGAGGGGACGGTCGCCCCGCACGGCGCCACGTTCGAGGACGGCTACCGCTGTTCCGAGGTGACCGATGCAATTCTCCGGTCGGCGGCGAGCCGGAAGACCGAGGCCATCACCTACCGAGGGAGCGAACAGTGAAGACGAGTCTTGGCATCTGGGCGCTCTCCTCGATGGTGACGCGGTTCGTCCCAGGCGGCTACCAGCCGCAAAACGCGGGCGAGTCGACGGCGCACCGTGTCGAGCGAGCTGTTGCCGGGCTCGAGGGCTACATCGACGACTACGAGTTCCACTACCCGCAGGAGCTGTCGCGCGACAACCTCGACGCGGTTCGCGCAGCGCTGGCCGGACACGGCATCTACGCGATCTGCACCGGCACGCATCTCAATCCGCGTTTCGGCAAAGGCGGACTCTCCTCACCCGACGACGCGATTCGAGCCGATGCCGTGCAGGAGGGTCTGGACGCGGCCGACCTCGCGGGCGAGATCGGCGCGCAGGTGGTGCTCTGGCCGGGGGTCGAGGGCTACAACTATCCCTTCCAGACGCCGTACGCGGACTCGTGGGCGCGCTTCATCGACGCGGTCGGCGAGATTGCGTCGCGCTGCGCCGAGCACGGGACCTCCCTGTTTCTCGAGCACAAGAACTCCGAGCCGGCGATGAAGATCTTCATGCGCAACATCGGGATGACGCTGCACGTGATCCACACCTTGCGCGCACGCGGGATCACGAACGTGCAGGTGAACATGGACTGGCAGCATCTGCTGATGAACGGCGAGTCGCTCGGCGAGTACGCCGCAATGCTGGCCGCCCAAGGGCTGCTCGGGCACCAGCATGCGAACTCCGGCTGGGGCACGTTCGACGACGACAACATGGTCGGGGCGACGGCGTTCATGGAGACCCTCGAGCTGGCGTTGGAGTTGCGTCGCGCGGGCTACGGCGACAACGGCGAGCGGCTCGGCTTCGACCTCTACCCCTACACAGAGGACGCCGTCGCGGCGGTGAAGCGGAGCGTCATCCAGTGGCGTTTCATCGACTCGGTCGCGGCGAAGATCGACGAGACTGCCTTGCGTGAGGCCCAGCAGCACAAGGACGCCGTCCGCGCGTACGAGCTCGTGTACGCGGCACTCGGCGCGTAGGGGCGAGGCTTGCCTCGCCCTCATGAAGCGTGAGTGAGCTTGCCGAGCTGACCGCGGCCCTCGTCGCGATCGACTCGATCAACCCCGACCTCGTCGCAGGTGCACCCGGCGAGATGGAGCTCGCGCGCTTCGTCGCTGCGTGGGCGGAGCGGGCGGGGCTCGCTGTCGAGCTCGAAGATGCTGCGCCGGGCCGGCCCAATGTGATCGCCGTCGCACGCGGCTCGGGCGGCGGACGTTCGCTCATGCTGAACGCGCATCTGGACACGGTCGGCGTTGTCGGAATGGGCGAGCCGTTCTCTGGGCGGATTGACGGAGGTCGGGTCTACGGGCGGGGCGCCTGCGACATGAAGGCGAGCCTCGCCGCCTCACTGCTGGCCGCTGTTCGGGCTAAGTCGCTCGGACTGCGGGGCGATGTCGTCGTCACGGCGGTGTCCGACGAGGAGGTGGCGAGCGTCGGGACGGAAGCCGTCGTCGCTCGCCGGCGTGCCGATTTCGCGATCGTCGCCGAGCCGACCGACGAGCGGCTTGCGATCGCGCACCGTGGCTTCGTCGGCTTCGAGATCGAGACAGAGGGTTTCGCCGCTCACGGCTCGCGCCCCGACCTGGGGATCGACGCCATCGCGCGCATGGGACCTATACTCGTCCGACTCGAGGAGCTGGCAGAGCGGCTGCGGGCGGGCGCGGGTCATCCACTGCTCGGCACGGGGTCGGTACACGCTTCGCTGATCGAGGGCGGGCAGGAGTACTCGAGCTATCCGGCGTCGTGCCTCCTCACCGGCGAGCGGCGGACGATTCCCGGCGAGTCGAACGAGCTGGTCGAGGTCGAGGTTGGTGAGTTGCTCGGCGACGTGCCTGGCACAACGCGACTCGGAATCTCTCGCCCGCCGTTCGAGCTGGCGCCGGATTCTCCGTTCGTCCAGGTCGTCCGACGTTGCGCCGGCAGGCCCGAGGTTGTCGGGGTGCCGTTTTGGGCCGACTCCGGACTTCTCGGCGCGGCTGGTATCCCAACTGTGCTCTACGGCCCGCACGGCGAAGGGCTGCACGCGGAGGTCGAGTGGGTTGACGTCGCAAGCGCTGAACGGTGCGTCGATGTCTACGTCGCCGTGGCTGCGGAGCTGTGCGCGTGACGGCGATCGTCGGGCTCGACGTCGGCACAACGGGCGTGAAGGCGATCGCCATCTCTCCCGATGGCGAGATTCTGGCGCGTGCCGAGCGCGGCTACCCGCTGTCGACGCCGCAGCCGGGCTGGTCGGAGCAGGATCCGGAGGACTGGTGGCGGGCGTCGCAGTCGGCGCTCGACGACCTCGGTGTCTCGGATGTCGCGGGAATCGGCTTGTCGGGCCAGATGCACGGCTTGGTCGTGCTCGACGCAGCCGACCACGTGCTGAGACCCGCGATCCTCTGGAACGACCAGCGGACTGCCGCCGAATGCGCCGAGATCGAGCGGCGTGTCGGGCTCGAGCGCCTCATCTCGCTGACGGGGAACCGCGCTCTGACCGGGTTCACCGCGCCGAAGCTCCTGTGGCTGCGTCACCACGAGCCCGAGACCTACGCCCGGATCGAGCATGTCCTGCTGCCGAAGGACTACGTTCGCCTGCGGCTCACGGGCGAGCGCGCGATCGACGTGGCGGACGCCTCCGGCACGCTCCTGCTCGACGTCGCCAACCGCCGCTGGTCGACCGAGGTGCTCGACGCGCTGGAGCTGCCGGAGCGCTGGCTGCCGCCAGTCCTCGAGTCGCCGGAGGTCTCGGGCCGGACGCAGGACGGTGTGCCTGTTGCCGCCGGCGCTGGTGACCAGCCTGCCGCGGCGCTCGGTGTCGGCATCGACCGGCCAGGACCGCTCTCGGTCGTCCTCGGAACATCCGGGGTCGTGCTCGCCGCGCTGCCCGGTTTCCGGTGTGATCCAGAAGCCCGGGTGCACGCGTTCTGCCACGCCGTGCCGGGAGCCTGGCAGGCCATGGGCGTGATGCTCTCCGCTGCCGGATCGCTGCAGTGGCTACGGGACGTCGCCGCTCCGGGTATCGGCTTCGATGCGCTCATCGACGAGGCCGCCCGTTGGGAGCCTGGCGCGGAAGGGCTCGTCTTCCTGCCGTACCTCGCCGGGGAGCGGACTCCGCACGCCGACCCGGACGCGCGCGGCGCATTCGTCGGACTCGAGCTGCGCCACGACCGCGGCGCGCTCGTGCGTGCCGTCCTCGAAGGCGTCGCGTTCGGGCTGCGCGACTCGTTCGAGCTCCTGGGTGCTCTCGGCGTCGAAGCCGACCGCGGTCGCGCGTCGGGAGGTGGGGCACGCGGGCGTCTGTGGCTAGAGATCGTGGCCTCCGTCCTCGGAATCCCGCTCGAGCTGACCGCGGTCGAAGAGGGCTCGGCGTTCGGCGCCGCGCTGCTCGGCGGCGTGGCCGCTGGCGTCTTCGCCGACGTGCACGATGCCGTCTCGCGCTGCGTGCGTGTTAGGGACGTCGTCGAGCCCAACCCGGCCTGGGCGACGGCGTACGCGGAGCTGTACCCGAGCTACCGATCGCTGTATCCGACTCTGAAAGGATGGGCTGCATGAGCACACTGGAAGGGAAGGTCGCCTTCATCACCGGCGCGAGCAGAGGTATCGGCGCCGCCGTCGCGCGGCAGCTGTCGACCGCTGGAGTCAGTGTCGGCCTGGCGTCGAGGAGCGCCGATGACCTTGGCCTGCCGAACGCGATTGGCGTTCAGTGCAATGTCGCCGACGCGACGCAGGTCGATGCTGCGGTGGCGGCAACCGTCGCACGCTTCGGCCAGCTCGACATCCTCGTGGCGAACGCGGGTGTCGGCGCGTACGGCTCGTTCCTCGAGATCTCGCCAGAGCACATCGACGAGATGATCGACGTCAACCTGAAAGGGACGATCTATGCGGTGCGCGCAGCGCTGCCGCATCTACTGAAGAGCGACGCGGCCGATGTCGTGACACTGGCCTCCGAAGCCGGGCGGCGCGGTTTCCCCGGCGAAGCCGTCTACTGCGCGTCCAAGTTCGGCCAGGTTGGTCTCACCCGCGCGCTCGACGGCGAGTTGCGCGAGCGCGGCGTGCGCTGCACGAACGTCTGCCCGGGTGGGGTCGCGACGGACTTCGCCCTCGACGACGGGCGCGGCCGGAGCGCTGATGTTCTTTCCGGAATGATGACGGCGGACGATGTGGCCGAGGTGGTCATGTTCGTCCTGACCCGTCCACGCAACCATCGCATCCTCGAGACCGCGCTGCGGCCGATGAGCGAAGCGTCGTGGGGCTGACGATGGCGGTCACCTGGGGCATCCTCTCGACGGCGGACATCAACAAGCGCCTGCTGCCCGGCGCGCAGGAGTCGAACGACGTCGAGGTGCTGGCCGTCGGCAGCCGCGACGTCGGCCGCGCTCGTGCGTTCGCCGAGAAGTGGGGGATCCCTCGGGCCTATGGCTCGTATGAGGAGTTCCTTGCCGATCCCGACATCGAGGCGGTGTACATCCCGCTACCGAACACGATGCACTGCGAATGGTCGATCCGGGCGCTCGAAGCGGGGAAGCATGTTCTCTGTGAGAAACCGATGAGCCGCCATCCGGCGGATGTCGAGGCGGCCTTCGACGCAGCGGAGCGCACAGGGCGCATCCTCAGCGAGGCGTTCATGTACCGCCACAATCCGCAGACGAAGCGCGTGCAGGAGCTGGTGGCGAGCGGTGTAATCGGTGAGCTCAGGCTGATCCGCTCCACGTTCAGCTACTCACTCTTTGACGACGCGAACATCCGGCTGCGCACAGACGTCGAGGGCGGGTCGCTGATGGACGTCGGGTGCTACTGCGTCAGTGGCTCGCGGCTCCTCGGTGGCGAGCCGGAGGTGGTCTCGGGCCAGCAGTTCGTAGGCCCGTCCGGGACGGACTGGGTCTTCGCCGGGACGATGCGCTTTGCTGACGGTGTACTGGCCACCTTCGATTGCGGGACGACCCTGCCCGAGCGCGACGAGCTCGAAGCCGTCGGCACGGAGGGCTCGCTGTTCGTCGACGATCCGTGGCACTGCCTGAATCCGGTGATCGAGCTGCGACGCGGTGGAGCGGTGGAGCGGATCGAGCTCGAGCCCGTGAACTCGTACCGGCTCGAGCTGGAAGACCTGGGTGCCGCGATCAAAGGTCGGGGAACGCCGCTCCTCGGCCGTGAGGACGCAGTCCAGCAGGCGAAGGTGATCGAGGCGCTCTTCCAGTCGGCAGAGAAGGGCGCGGCAGTCAGCCTGGACTGACCGCCGAACCGATCGCAGGTTGCAAACGTACTCATGGCGATCCGTTCAGTTCACGACCGTTAGGAGCGTCATGCGCAGCACCCATCTCGTCGTCGCGGTAGTAGCGGTTGCCGGTGCCCTTGCCGCCGCCTGGCCCGCCCTCGCAGGGACGTCAACGTTGAAGGGCTCCGTTGGGCCTGGATTCTCGATCCGCATCAGCGCAAAGACAGTCGCTGCGGGCAAGGTGAAGCTCGTCGTGTCCGACAGGGCAGCGATCCACGACTTCCATGTTCGCGGGCCTGGCGTTAACGTGAAGACCGGTGTTGGCGCGATCGGCACGAAGACGTTTACGATCAACCTCAAGAAGGGCGCGACCTACCGCTTCTTCTGTGATGTCCATCCCGACCTGCTGCACGGAACCTTCAAGGCAAAGTAGAACTCTCAGCACCGACTCGAACAGGAGATTCATGACGCGCAGATACTTCGCTCTCGCGCTCGTTCTCGCCGCTACCGGGCTGGCCGCTGCCGGTTGCGGCAGCAAGAAGAGCAGCGCCGCTCCGCCCACGACGACGGCTCCCGCCACGACGACGGCTCCGGCCACGACGACGACCGAGGCCGGTGGCGGCACGCTCGACGGAACCGTCGGCCCCGGCTTCACGATCACACTCACCAAGGGCGGCGCCGCTGTTACGACGCTCACCGCCGGCGCGTACACCCTGAACGTGGACGACCAGTCCAACATCCACAACTTCCATCTCACCGGACCCGGCGTCGACGTCACGACCGACGTTGCAGCGACCGGGAAGAAGTCGTTCACGATCACGCTGAAAGCGGGCAAGTACCACTTCCAGTGCGATCCGCACTCCGCCCAGATGAACGGGGACTTCACCGTCTCCTAGCCCGACGCTTCGAGCTGCCGCTCGGTTCAGCCGAGCGGCAGCGGCTCGATTGCGCCGCTCTCGATGCGCCAGGCGGCGAGCTCGTCCGTGCGCACGGTGTAGATCAGATAGGGCTTCCCGTCCCAGAGGCCGATGTTCTCGACATCGGTGCGCGACGGGCGTGGCGGCGACGACAGGTGCGAGTGGAAGACGGCGAGCTCGAGGCCTTCGTCTTCGAGGAACCAGGCGTCCGGTGGGACATCGAGGTCGAAGCGATACGGCGACGCCGCTGCGTTCCGGCCGGCGATGTAGCGCTCGGCGACGCCGTCACGGAGGACGACCAGCCCGCACGCCTCGTTCGGCTGCTCGGCCAGCGCGTGCTCGACGAGCGCGCTCCGGACGGCAGCAGGAACTACCACCAGACGGTTCGCTCCATCGACGCCTCGATCCCTGCCTTATCGAGCTTGGGCGAGTCCCAGAAGTCGGCGGAGAGGTACTTCCAGCCTGCGTCCGCGAGGACGCACACGACCACGCCATCGTCCAGCTCGTCAGCGAGCCTGCGCGCGACGTGGACGACCGCGCCGGCGGAGACGCCGCCGAAGACGCCTTCCAGGTCGAGCAGCGCATGGAGGCCGGCGACCGACTCGGCGTTCGAGACGAGCACCTTCCGGTCGAGCTTGGCGACGTCGAGGATCGGCGGCACGTAGCCGTCGGCCAGTGAGCGCAGGCCCATTACCGGATCGCCCGGCAGCGGCTCAGCGGCGGCGACAACGACGTCCGGGAACGATTCGCGCAGCCGCTCGCCCGTTCCCATCAGCGTGCCGCCCGTGCCGAGGCCCGCGACGAGGATGTCGACGCGGTCGAGTGCCTCCGCGATCTCGGCGCCCGTGCCTTCGTAGTGGGCGCGCGGGTTGGCGACGTTGCCGTACTGGAACGGCATGAACAGCTCGGGGTCCTGCGCGGCAAGTTCGAGCGCCATGCGGACTGCGCCGTTCGAGCCCTCGTCGGCCGGCGAGAAGACGATGTCGGCGCCGTAGAGGCGCAGCACGCGGATCCGCTCCTCGGTCGCGTTCTCGGGCATCACGCACGTCAGCGGGTAGCCCTTCAGCTTGGCGACGAGGGCGAGCGAGATGCCGGTGTTGCCGCTTGTCGGCTCGAGCAGCCGCCGGCCCGGCTCCAGTCCGCCGGACGCTTCGGCAGCTTCGATCATCGACTTCGCGACACGGTCCTTGATCGAGCCGGTCGGGTTCTGTCCTTCGAGCTTCGCGTAGAGCCGGACGCTCGATTTCGGTGAAAGCCGTCGCAGCTCGACGAGCGGCGTGTTGCCGACGAGCGAGAGCAGGTTGTCGGCTGTCTTCAGCACGAGCCGCCAGCCATGGCCGGGAGCAGGATCAGCGTCTGTCCGGGTGCGACGGCCGTCTCGAGGCCGTCGAGCGTGCGGACATCCTCGCCGCCGAGATACACGTTGACGAACGGTGCGACGCCGCCGTTCTCGAGCACCTGCGCTCCGAGCGCCGGGTATTTCGCCGCGAGATCGTCGAGCAGTTCGCGCACGGTTGCGCCCTCGGCCTCGACCTGCCGTTCGCCACCGACTTCGCCGCGCAATGTGGGAGGAATGCGAACGGCGGTCACGAGGCCACCCCGCGGCCGGCCAGATTGCAAAATTCCACGTAGTCGATGTACTCCGTGATCGTCGGGTGCTCGCCGCAGACCGGGCAGGCGGGGTCGCGCTTCACGCTCACCTCGTCGAAGGTCGTATGGAGGGCATCGAACAGCAGCAGCCGTCCGCTCAGCGATTCGCCAACGCCGAGGATCAACTTCAGCGCCTCGCTGGCCTGCAGCGAGCCGACGATGCCGGGAAGGACGCCGAGCACGCCGCCTTCTGCGCAGCTCGGGGCCATCTCCGGCGGCGGCGGCGACGGGAAGAGGCAGCGATAGCATGGCCCGACTCCAGGCGCGAAGACGGTGACCTGTCCTTCGAAGCGGTAGATCGAGCCGTGGACGACCGGAATGTCGTGCCAGACAGACGCGTCGTTGACAAGGTAGCGCGTCGGGAAGTTGTCGGCGCCGTCGACGATGACGTCCCAGCCGGCCCCGACGATGCGCTCCACGTTGTCCGACGTCAGTCGCTCCTCGTAGGGGATCACGGTGACGTCGGGGTTGAGCGCCTCGATCGTCCGCTTCGCCGAGAGCACCTTCGCTTCGCCGAGCCGTTCAGTCGAGTGGACGATCTGGCGCTGCAGGTTGGAGTCATCGACGACGTCTGCATCCACGATGCCGAGGGTCCCGACACCGGCCGCGGCGAGGTAGAGCGAGGCCGGTGAGCCGAGCCCGCCTGCGCCGATCAGCAGCACGCGCGCGCTGAGGAGCTTCTGTTGACCCTCGGCGCCAACCTCGGGAATCAGCAGATGCCGGCTGTAGCGCGACCTCTGCGCAGGCGTCAGGGTCTTTGGCGTCGTGAACTCGTAGCCGTTGCGCTTCCATTCGGTGAAGCCGCCTGCCATCGAGACGACATCGGTGTAGCCGAGGTCGGCCAGTGCCTTCGCTCCGAACGCCGAGCGCGAGCCGACTGCGCAGTAGACGAAGATCTCGCGGTCTCGGTCGGGGACGAGCCCCTCGACGCGCGACTCGAGATTGCCGCGCGGAATGTGGAGGGCGCCGGCGATGTGGCCCTCCTGCCACTCGTCGAGCTCGCGGATGTCCAGGAACAGCGGCGCGTCCGGATTCCCGTGTTCACCGGCAAGCAGGCGCTCGCGCGCGTCGGGGGTGCCGACTTCGTCGATCTCGGCCTTGGTTTGTGCGAGAAGTTCTCTGTACGTCGGCATTACTTTCCCGAATATAGCAACATGAGGCCCGATCTCCCAAGGAGTTTCCGGAAGGCAACAGACGCTCGAACGCGGCGCGGCGGCGCGATGTTCCCGGCTAGATTCGATGGCGTGTCGTCCCGCGCCCGTGTGTTTGCCGTCGTCGGGTTCGTCGCGCTTGCAGCGACGGCTGCCGTCGTCGGCTACGCGGCGCGTTCCGGTGGCGAGCCGCCGTCTCTTGCGAGCGCGCTCAAGCCGAGAGCCGGAGCACCGCCGTTGGCACTCGATCTCGGTGTGCGCGTCGACCCTGAAGCCGTCGACCTGCGACGAGGGCTGAGCCTGTTCGATCAAGGTCATCGCAAACAGGCAGAAGCAGTCTTCGCCGTGTACCACTCGCTCGAGGCTCAGGTGGGTCAGGCGATCGCGGCCTGGCCGACGGATGCGTTGTCGCGGCTCGAGGCGTTGGCGGTCGAGCACCCACGCAGCGGCCTTGTCCAGGTGAACCTCGGGCTGGCGCGCTTCTGGGCGGGCCGTCCCGGGTCGGAGGAGGCGTGGCGGCGGGCAGCCGTCGTCGAGCCCGATTCGTCGTACGCGATCACGGCCGGCAACCTTCTCTATCCGCGTTTCAACCGGAATCTCCCGACCTTCGTCCCTGCCGAGCCCCTGCCGCCGCAGCTCGACGGCCTGTCGCCGCCGGAGCAGCTCGCCCTCTTGCGACGGAACGCGACGACAGGGGGCGCGAAGGCGAAGCTCCTCTACGGTGTCGCACTGCAGACGCTGTTCCGGCCGGTGTCTGCGCGTCGTGAGTTCGACGCGGCGGTCCGGCTCGCACCGAGCGATCCCGAGACACTCACGGCGGCGGCTGTCGCCCGCTTCGACAAGGCGCATCTCTCGACCTCGTTCTCACGCCTGGGGCCGCTCTCGCGCCGGTTCCCGCACGCCGCGACGGTCCGGTTCCACCTCGGGCTGCTCCTGCTGTGGACAGGCGCGGTCAAAGAGGCGAAGCGGCAACTGCGCCTGGCGCAGACCGCGGAGCCGGGATCGCCGCTGGCGCAGGAGGCGACGCGGTTCCTCGCGACGCTCAAAGCCGTGCCCGGTTCTTGAGCGACCGCATGGGGATTTCTTTGACGTGGGACATGGCTGTGGCTAGCGTGACAGCCCACGGACGAAGGGGATCGACCTGACCGTTGCGGATCCCGAGAGCACGCCTCGCGGCCCCGTCGACTTGCTCGACACCGATGAGGCGCGGACACTCCTCGAAGCCGGCCGTGTGACGGGTCGCCTCGACGCCGAGGAGATCACCCTCGCGCTCGACGAGCTCGACCTCGAGCCGGGCCAGATGGACGAGTTCTACGCCGCTCTCGAGGACGCCCAGATCGAGGTCATCCAGCCGCCCGAGGAAGAGACCGAGAAGCCGCTGGACTTCGAAGCCGGCGCCGAGGTCTCGACCGACACGCTGCAGCTCTTCCTCAAAGACATCGGCAAGGTCCCGTTGCTCACCGCGGCGCAGGAGGTCGAGCTCGCCAAGCGGATCGAGCTCGGCGAGCATCTGGCCAAGCAGGCGATGGTCGAGGCGAACCTGCGGCTCGTCGTCTCGATCGCGAAGCGCTACCGCAACCAGGGGCTGCCGTTCCTCGACCTGATCCAGGAAGGGACGATCGGGCTCGTGCGAGCGGCCGAGAAGTTCGACTGGCGCAAGGGTTACAAGTTCTCGACCTACGCGACGTGGTGGATCCGCCAGGCGGTGGCCCGGGCGATCGCCGACAAGGGGCGGACGATCCGCATGCCGGTCCACGTCGTCGAGAAGCTGAACCGGATCCACCGTTCGGAGCGGAAGCTGCGCGGCGAGCTGTCGCGTGAGCCGACGGTCCCCGAGATCGCGCTCGACCTCGACCTCTCGGTGGAGGAGGTCGAGCAGATCCGCCGGAGCGCACAGACACCGGTGTCTCTCGAGAAGCCCGTGGGCGACGACGACGAGTCCGAGCTCGGGAACTTCATCACCGACAGCACTGCGCCCCTACCTGACGAGGCTGCCGAGACGGCGCTTCGCCGGGAGGCGCTGCGGGCGATCCTCTTCAAGCTTTCCGACCGTGAGCGGCAGGTGCTCGAGTTGCGCTACGGGCTCGACGGGCAGCAGCCGCGGACCCTCGATGAAGTCGGCCGCGCGTTCAACGTGACGCGCGAACGCATCCGTCAGATCGAGCATCAGAGCCTGAAGAAGCTGCGCGCCTTCGCGGAGTCCGAGTCCGTCCGCGACGTGGCGTAGGGGCGAGGCTTGCCTCGCCCTCGGTTTTGAGGCGTGGCGGTTGAAAGGGCGAGGCAAGCCTCACCCCTACTAGACTGCCCGGCCGTGGCTCGGTCGCATGCATCTCTTGTCGCCGGGCTCTCCGAGCTGATCGCGATCCCTTCCGTCAGTGCAGATGCGGCTCACCGGGGCGATGTGCAGCTGGCGGCACAATGGGTCGTCGCGAGGATCCGGGCCGCTGGGGGTGAGGCCGAGGTCGTCGACTGGCATGGCAGCCCGCTCGCGATCGGCGAAGTACGTGCTTCGCTTGGCGCGGAGTCGGCCCCGACGATCCTCGTCTACGCGCACTTCGACGTGCAGCCGCCCGACCCGCTCGACCTCTGGGAGTCGCCGCCGTTCGAGCTGACCGAGCGCGACGGCTGGCTCTATGCCCGCGGCGTCGCCGACGACAAGGCCCACCTGTTCATGCTCCTCGACGCGTGCGAGTCGCTTGCCGCGGCCGGTGAGCTGCCGGTGAACGTGCGCTTCGCGTGCGACGGCGAGGAAGAGACCGGGGGCGACTCGATCGTCCAGTGGCTCGAGCGGGACGAGCGCGGCGCCGATGCCGCGATCGTGCTCGACGGCGGGATGCTGCGCCGCGATGTGCCGGCGATCGAGATCGGGCTGCGCGGCGTCTGCTACTTCCATGTCACCGTGCGAACGGGCGAACGCGACCTGCACTCGGGGATGTACGGCGGCGTCGCTCTCAACGCGTTGCACGCCCTGAACCGCGCGCTGGCAGGCGTTCTCGCCGGACCGAACGGCCTGCTGCCCGAGCCGTTGCGCGTCGGCATCACACCTCCGACCAACGCAGAGCTCGCGAGTTGGGCGCAGCTGCCAGACGCAGCCGAGGAGGTTGACGGCCAGGGAGCGACGCCCATGGATTCCGCAGCGCTCGAGCAGTTCTACATCCGCACCTGGGCGGAACCGTCGGTCGATGTCAACGGCATCGAGGGTGGCTCGCCACGACTGCAGAAGACGGTGATCCCGGTCGAGGCCTGCGCCAACGTGTCGATGCGCCTCGCGCCGGGACAGGAGACGGCCGCTCTCGTCCCCGAGTTCCAGCGACTCGTCCGCGAGGCGGCTCCAGCCGGAGCCGATGTCGACGTCGAGCTGTGGACGAAGGGCGAGCCCGCGCTCGTTGCTTCCGATTCACCCGCGATCCGGATCACGCAGGACGTGTTCGAGGAGACCGTCGGCACCAGGCCGCTGCTGATCCGCACCGGAGGCTCGATCCCGATCGTGACCACGATCACCGCCCGCGGCATCCCGGCGATCGTCACCGGCTTCTCGCTCAGCGAGTCGAACATCCACTCCCCGAACGAGCGCATCCCGGCTGAGTATCTCGATCTCGGTGTCCAAACAGTGCGGGAGCTTCTCCGCCGACTTGCTGAACTTGGGTAAGGCACCGTTCGTCACGCCGCTGGCGGAGGAGCTGGCTGCCGATGTGCTGGCGCGATTCCTTCGCTACGTCCGTATCGACACGCAGTCGAGTGTTGCGAGTGACACGTATCCGAGCACCGAGAAGCAGCTCGTCCTGTCCCGTCTGCTGATCGAGGAGCTGCACGAGATCGGGCTCGAAGACGCGCGGCTGACCGAGCACGGCTACGTGTTTGCGACCCTGCCGGGCTCGGTCACCGAACCGGTTGTCGGGCTGCTCGCGCACGTCGACACGTCCACTGAGTGCTCGGGCACAGGAGTAACGCCGATCGTCCACGAGAGCTACGACGGCGAGGTGATCGTCTTGCCCGGCGATCCGCGCCAGACCATCGATCCCTCCGACACACCCGAGCTCGCCGCGCGACTCGGCCACGACATCGTGACGAGCGACGGGACGACGCTGCTGGGCGCCGACGACAAGGCGGGAGTCGCGGAGATCATGGCAGCGGTCGCCTGGCTGGCGCGGCACCCGGAGGTCGCGCACGCGCCCGTTCGGGTCGGCTTCACGGTCGACGAAGAGGTGAGCCGCGGCACGCTCCATTTCGACCTCGACGAGTTCGGTGCGGCGCTCGGCTACACGCTCGACGGCTCCGGCTTCGGGGCGCTCGAGTGCGAGTCGTTCTCGGCGAAGGAGATCGTGATCACGATCCACGGCCGCGGCACGCATCCGGGAACGGCGAAGGGCAAGCTCGTCAACAGCCTCAAGCTTGCAGCAGATCTCGTCGCGGCGCTCCCGCGGGACGGGCTGTCACCCGAGACGACCGAGGGTCGAGAGGGCTTCGTGCACCCCGCCAGGATCGCGGGCACCGCGGAGGAGACAAAGGTGACGTTCATCGTTCGCGACCACGACGACGAGAAGCTGGAGCAGCACGTCTCGCTCCTGCGCGGGCTCGCAGCCGACGTCGTGGCTCGCGAGCCGCGCGCACGCGTGCAGGTCGACGTCGAGTTCCAGTACCCGAACATGGGCCAGGCGATCGAGAAGCATCCGCGCGTGGTTGCTGCTGCCGTCGAGGCGTACCGTCGGATCGGCGCGGAGGCCGTGTTCGAGCCGATCCGCGGCGGCACCGACGGGTCGCGTCTTTCGGAGGCGGGCCTGCCGACGCCGAACCTCTTCACCGGGGGTCAGGACTACCACTCGGTGCGCGAGTGGGCGAGCGTGCAGGACATGGCCGCAGCGGCGGCGATGGTCGTCGAGCTGGTGCAGATCTGGGCCGAGCCGTAGGGGCGAGGCTTGCCTCCCCCTTCCACCGGTATCAGGCTCGTTCCGCTCGCGGAGTCGCACCTCGAGGCAGTTGCAGATCTCGTCGAGGACCCGGCCGTGCAGCGGTTCACGCGCGTCCCTTCTCCGCCGCCCGCCGATTTCGCGCGAACCTGGCTGGAGCGCTATGAACGCGCTCGCCTCGATGGGACGCGGGAGGTGTTCGCGATCGAGGACACCGTGACCGGGGCGTTTCTGGGGATAGCCGTTCTGCCTCGGATCGACCGCGAGTCGGCGACCGCGGAGCTCGGGTACATGGTCGCGCCGGCCGCACGGGGTCGCGGCATTGCGACAGCTGCGCTCCGTCAGCTGGCGGAGTGGAGCTTCACGGAGACCGGGCTGGAGCGACTCGAGCTGATGATCTCTGTCCTCAACGAGCCGTCGAAGCGAGTCGCCGAACGGTGCGGCTTCACGTACGAAGGGGCGCTGCGGTCATGCTTTCTGAAGCCGGGCGTGCGCGAGGACATCGAGCTCTGGTCACGTTTGCCGAGCGATCCTGCTCCAGGCTGACGTGTCGCTACTCGGGCGCGGTCAGCTCGTGCGGGCCGCAGCCGAGCCACTCGTGCCCGAAGCGGCGCATCTCGCCGACGATCGGGAGCAGCGCATCGCCCTTCTCGGTCAGCTCGTACTCGACCCGTGGCGGCGACTCGGCGTAGCTCCGGCGAACGACGATCCCTTCCGCCTCGAGCCAGCGCAGTCTTTCGGCAAGTGTGCGCGGGCTGATCCCGCTCAGCGAGTGCTCGAGCGCCGTGAAGCGCCGCGGCCCTTCGGAGAGGTCGTGCACGAGCAGCACCGTCCATTTCGAGCCGACGATCTCGGCGCACGCGGCCACAGAGCAGGTCTGCGTGCCGTGGACGGAAAGCATCGTGCGCGAAGCCACAGACAAAGTGTACGGCTGGTAGCCGATGTTGCGAATCGGCCTTGTCTCGAGCCGCCATGTCCAGTGCCGGAGGAGAGGCCTGTCCGGTACACGACTGGTGGGAATGTTCGGTTGCAAGTCGCCGAATGTCCCCTTGAGCGGTGGCAGTCGCCTTCTCCCAAATCAGCGGATCAAGACCACGGAGACTCGTCGTGCTGCGGGAGGTCGTCAAGGATCTCATGCCACGAAGCCTTGGAGCCGACGAACATGTGCGCTGTCGGCTTGAGCGCTGGCTCGTCGACAAGTGACCCATACGGCACACGGATCTTGCCTTCGTAGCCGGTCCAATACAGCAGCGAGAAGCACCTCTCGCAGCGCGTCGCGTGGTGTCCGTCGGCATCGCCGATCACCACCAACGAGTCCGCACCCTCGGTTACCGCTAGCTTCTCGGGCTCGACCTCGCCCCAGGGCAAGAATGCCGAGCCCGTCATCGCACGGCAGTTCGAGCAGTGGCAGTTGTACGCGACGACGAACTCGTCCGAGACCTCGAACGCAACGACCCTGCACTCGCATCGCCCCCTCAGCACGCCAACGCTCATGCGGCGTAGCGTAGTAGGCCCCGCGTGCCCGAGGCTCTAGTTGTAGTGCCTACACACGTTGTGAACGGCTGAGGTTCTATCCGGCCCTCCTTTGAGGCTTTGGGTCTTCCCGGACTCACGCTCAAAGGAGGGCTCGGATGTTGTTGCACGCTAACGCGAAGCTCGGACCTGCTGGTCGTCGT
>JBBRNX010000028.1:0-32260 GCA_038230035.1 Gaiellales bacterium | reverse complement strand
AGTAGAAGCCTTCGCGGCGCCCGTAGCGCTCGGCCCGCTCTCTGTCGTAGGTCTCGGCGTCGACGGAGTCGTTCAGGCTGCGGAGGATCTCGCCGGACGACGGCAACTCGGAACGATCGATGTGCAACGTCGGATCCCACAGCTGTGAGCGGAGGAACGCCTTCGAGCAGTGGGTAAACACCTCGTCGATCTCGACCACGAGCGCGATCTTCGGCGTCTTCGCTTCGACCTCCGAGCCCTCGAGAAGCGCCGGATCGTCGACGATCGTCGCCCGACCGTTGACTCGGAGCGTGTCGCCGACTCCCGGGATGATGAACAGCAGCCCGATATTCGGGTTCTGGAGGATGTTACGCAACGAGTCTGCGAGGCGGTTTCCCGGGCGCTCGGGGATCAGGAGCCGCCGCTCGTCGAGGATTCGGACGAACCCGGCCGGGTCGCCACGCGGGCTCACGTCGCAGGTTCCGTCCGGCGACGAGGTGGCGAGGCAGAGGAACGGCGAGCGCTCGATGAACTGCCGCGTGAGGTCATTGACGCGGTCGCTGACCTTGGTGCGGGTCAGGTCTGCAGGCACGCCGCCGATCAGCTCGCGGAGCGCGGCCTCAGTGGAGATCGCGGAGCTGGGCATTGGGGCAAGCGTAGCCGCGCGTTAGGCTGGCCGAAACGCTGCCCCAGGGCGGCTGGAAGCGGAGGTGCTCGATGCCGTTCATCGTGACTCGCATCAACGTCGGCGACTACGACCGCTGGAAGCCGATGTTCGACAAGGACGAGCCGGGCGCCAGGAGCGCGGCGAAGGGATACAGGATTCTCCGTGGCGTCGAGAACCCGGGCGAGGTGTTCGTCGTGGTCGAGTTCGACTCGCTCGCAGACGCGACAGCCGGCAAGGAGAAGCTCCTCGCGTCCGGTGTCCTCGATCGCTTTGAGGACAAAAACCAGCCGAAGCTGGTCGAGGAAGCCGAGGCGGTCATCTACTGAGTTGGAGACCGCACTGCGGCAGCGCCCGAGAGTTAGCAGGCGTCTAGGCTGCCGCCGTGGCGTTCCTGTACCACCTGTGCTCGCGAGACATGCGTGGTACCACGCTGTATCCGCTGCACGGGCTGCGGGAGCACCATTCGGACGTGTACGAGCGGGAGCGGCGCAAGTTCGACGGCCGCGAGGCGGTGCTCGACTACATCGTTCCGCACCTCGGCGTGCCTTGGGGAGACACGGTCAACCTGTCGGCTCTCGATCCGCGTCACCTGATAGCAGCGGGACGCCGCCTCGATGTGCCGTTCTCGCGGTTGCTCGAGCGGCGTCTCGTGCGGATTCTCTTTCGCGGATCGCGGGACTCCCGGCGGTGCGCTACGACAGCGCGACGCACTGGATCAACAGCTCACCTGGAGAGGATGTGGCCAAGGAGCCACCGCCGGAGGAGTTCTCGCCCTTCAGGGCCGAGACGCACGACGAGCCCGTCGATGTGCCGCCGCTCCACCTCGACTACCTCGAGCGCCAGAAGGAACGGGGTGAGTTGGCCCTCGGCTTCGTGTTCGTGCCGCCTGTCCTCGTCGCCGGACCGATCGACATCTCGGGGCTCGAGCTCATCGAGCTCTAGCCCGCGAAGCGCTAGAGAGCCTTGACCGCGGTGATCAGCTTCGCGACCGAGTCCTTCGCATTGCCGAACAGCATCGTGGTTTGCGGTTCCACGAACAGCTCGTTGTCGATCCCCGCGAACCCGGGGGCCATCGAGCGCTTCATAACCACCACGCTTTGCGCCTTGTCGACGTCGAGGATCGGCATGCCGTAGATCGGGCTCCCCGGATCGTTCCGCGCGGCCGGGTTGACGACGTCGTTCGCGCCGATCACGAGCGCGACGTCGGTCTGCGGAAACTCGGAGTTGATCTCGTCCATCTCCTTGAGCTGGTCGTACGGGACGTTCGCCTCCGCGAGCAAGACGTTCATGTGCCCGGGCATGCGGCCGGCGACCGGGTGGATCGCATACAGCACCTCCACGCCCTTCGACTCGAGCACCTCGGCGAGCTGGCGCACGTCGTGCTGCGCCTGCGCGACCGCGAGTCCGTAACCGGGAACGATGACAACCTTGCGTGCGTACGAGAGCTGAACGGCGACATCCTCTGGCGTTGTCGCGCGGGAGGTACGGCCGTCGTCGATGCGTGCCGCGCCGACCCCCGCCTGGACCTGTCCGAACGCGCTGAAGAGGACGTTCGTAATGGAGCGGTTCATCGCCTTGCCCATCAGCAGCGTCAGCAGTGTGCCGCTCGCGCCGACGAGCATTCCGGAGACGATCAGCACGGTGTTCGAGAGGACGAACCCGGTTGCGGACGCGGCGAGGCCGGTGAAGGCGTTCAGCAGCGAAATCACGACCGGCATGTCCGCGCCGCCGATCGGCAGCACGAACATCACGCCGAACGTCAGCGCGAGCACGATCAGCGCCACGATCACCCACTGACCCTGGACGCCGGCGATCGCCGCGATCCCGAACGCGGCGGCACCGGCGACGATCAGCCCGTTGAAGACGTTCTGGCCGGAGAAGACGATTGGGCGGCCGCCGATCAGCTCCTGCAGCTTCGCGAATGCGATCGCCGAGCCGGCGAAGGAGATCGAGCCGATCAGCGCCGAGAGCACGATCGAGACGACTTCCGTGCTGCCGATCCGACCCTGTGCGGGCGCAAGTCGGTGGAACTCGGCCAGCGCGACGAGCGCCGCCGCCCCGCCGCCGACCCCGTTGAACAGGGCAACCATCTGCGGCATCGCGGTCATCTTCACGCGGCGTGCTCCGACCACGCCCACCGCCGCGCCGATCGCGCCGGCCACGACGATCAACGCCCAGTTGCCGATTCCCTTCAATGCCAACGTTGTGACGATGGCGATCAGCATCCCGACGCCGCCCACCCAGTTGCCGCGCCGTGCGTGCTTCGGCGATGAAAGGAAGCGCAGCGCGAGGATGAAGCAGATGATCGTCGCGAGGTAGAGCAGCCCGATTACGTTCGAGTTGGAGATCACTGCTTCGGCTTCTCTTCCTTGTCCGCTGGCGGATCGCGGCGCGGCCGGAACATCTCCAGCATCCGGTCGGTGACGAACCAGCCGCCGACGACGTTCGCCGTAGCTAGCACCATCGCGACGAATCCGACGATCTTCAGCATCGTGTCGTCGGCCGTCCCGAGGATTGCGATTGCGCCGACGATGACGATGCCATGGATGAAGTTCGTTCCGGACATCAGCGGCGTGTGCAGCATCGCCGGCACTTTCGAGATCACCTCGATGCCGAGGAAGATCGCGAGCGCGAGGATCGTCAGCTCGATGACGAGGCCTAGATGGGTCATGTCGACGGCCGTTCCTCTCCAGGCTTGTCGGCCAGCGCTGACCCGGACGACCTTGTGTTACTGAAACACAAAGTCTCGAACCGCGATGGCTCACGGGTTTCGGCGGTCTTTGGCCTTGTGTTTCTGAAACACAAGGCGGCTGTGGGTAGGGCGAAGTCAGTCATGTCGATGCGCGGTCATGTCGATGCCGGCGTCCCGGCAGCTGGCCCGGTTCGGGTGACGCAGGCGCCGGCGGTGATCTCGTCCTCGAAGTCGAGCGTCAGCTCGCCGCCTGGGGCGAGGTGCTGCAGCAGCGCGCTGACGTTTCTGGAGTAGAGCCTGCTCGCATCGGACGCGAGCAGCGACGGCAGATTCGTCAGACCGACGATTGTGACACCGTCGCGCACTGCTTCCTCGCCGGGAACTGTGAGCTCGCAGTTCCCGCCGGCCTCGGCAGCGAGGTCGACGATGACCGAGCCGGCGCGCATCGCGGCAACCGACGAGGCTGGGATCAGCTTCGGCGCCGGCCGTCCGGGAATGAGCGCGGTCGTGATGACTACGTCGAAGTCGGGGATCCGCTCGGCGAGCGCCTGCTGCTGCTCGGCTTGTTGCTCGGGCGTGAGTTCCTTCGCATATCCGCCCTCGGTCTCCTCGCCGCGGACGCCGAGATCCAGGAACGTCGCACCGAGCGACTCCACCTGCTCCTTGACGACGGGGCGGACATCGAACGAGGAGACGACCGCGCCAAGGCGGCGAGCGGTCGCGATTGCCTGTAATCCGGCGACCCCGGCGCCGAGAACGAGCACCTTCGCCGGCGCGACCGTCCCGGCTGCTGTCATCAGCAGTGGGAACATCTTCGGCGCTCGATCGGCTGCGATCAGCACGGCCTTGTAGCCGGCGACAGTCGCCTGTGAGGACAGCGCGTCCATCGACTGCGCCCGCGTGATGCGGGGGATCGATTCCATTGCGAATGCGACGACGCCCCGATCGCGCAGCCTGGAGATTCCTTCGCTGTCGGTCAGGGGCGCCAGGAAACCGATCAGCACCTGGCCGTCGACCATGAGCGCGGCTTCCTCTGCGCTCGGCGGAGCGACCCGTGCGATGCCGGCTGCGTCTCCGACCGCCTCGACGATCTGCGCGCCGGCCTCTGTATAGGCGCCATCCGAGAAACCAGCCGCCTCACCCGCACCACGCTCGACCGCAATGTCGAACCCGCCGCCGGCGAGTTTTGACACGACCTCAGGGACGAGCGCGACGCGGCGCTCACCCGGAGCCGTCTCACGGGGCACCGCGATACGCATCGGCAGGATCGTAACGAGAAGGGATCGAAGGCCGGAGCGGGAACCTTGACGTCCTGTGACCGGACTCGACGCGTACGCAGCTGCGATGAGCGTGTGTGACCCGACTCTCGGCGGGCATGCCGCGCGTGTCGGTGGGCACGCCGAGTTGATCGCGCGGCGGCTCGGCTGGGACGACGAGCGCATCGACGACCTGCGCCTCGGCGCCGCCTTGCACGATGTCGGGAAGGTGTCGGTGCGCCCCGAGGTGCTGCAGAAGCCCGGAGCGCTCGACGACGACGAGCTTGCGCAGATCCGCGCTCATCCGGTCGAGGGTGCGTGGCTCATCTCGGGTGTCCGCTCGCTGATCCCGGCGCTGCCGTACGTCCTCTTCCACCACGAGCGCTGGGATGGCACCGGCTACCCGACAAGGCGGGCCGGGGCGGAGATCCCGCTCGAGGGCCGGATCATGGCGGTGGCGGATGCTTTCGACGCCATGACGTCCTCGCGGCCGTACCGAGGCGCGTTGGCTGTCGAGGATGCGCTCGAGGAGGTCGCACGTTGCGCCGGCTCGCAGTTCGATCCGGTGGTCGCGCGCACGTTCCTCGACGCCTGGAGCGACGCTGCACTCGAGCCCGAGAGCCTCAGCGCAGCAACTGCCGGCTGAGGCACTGCCTACACTCGGCGCATGCTGCCGAGTTGCGAAGAGCTCGTCGCGCGCGGGATCCCGACGACGTATCGCGACCGCGTGTGCGACCTGTGCGGCGTCGATCTGCTGACCGAGCGGGCGATCCTCTGCCGTCGCCGCAGGATCGAGCTTCGCGAGGCCGCTATGCGCGAGTCCGAGATCCGCGCTGTTCTTCCACGCTGGCGGCGCGACGGGCTGACACCGCCCGAGATGGCCGACCGCCTGCGCGTCCCGCTGTGGCGCGTACTCGACGCGCTCCGCGCACTCATCGGGCGCGGCCCCGACCGAGCCGCCTAACCGGCGACGGCGTCGAGCCCGGCGCGAATGCCGGTTGCCAGCTCGTCGAGCTGGGCTTCTGTGATCACGAGCGCGGGGGAGATCTGAAGACCTCCGCCGGCGAGTGCCCGCGTGATCACGCCTGCGTCACGGCAGGCGATCGCGGCTCGCCCGGGTAGTGACGCGTCCGCTTCCACACGAGCCGAGTCGATCTGAACTGCCGCCAGCAGGCCGGCACCGGTTCGCACCTCGGAGACGAGCGGGTGGTCGACAAGTGATGCGAGAGCCGCAGCGAGCGGCCCTTCCATCTGTGCCGCGCGTGTGTCGAGCCCTTCGCGCTCCATGATGTCGAGGTTCGCGAGCGCCGCGGCGCAGGCAGTCGTGTGGCCGGAATATGTGTACCCGTGCCGCCAGATCACGCCGCCCTGCCAGAACGGCTCCGTCACGTGCGGCGCGGCAAGAACGCCGCCGAGCGGGACGTAGCCCGAGGTGACGCCCTTCGCGAAGGCGAGCAGGTCGGGCTGGAGGTCGAAGCGGTGCGACGCGAACCATTCGCCGACGCGGCCGAAGCCGGTGATCACCTCGTCCGAGACGAAGAGCGCGCCCGCATCGCGCGTGATCTGGCGAACCCGCTGGAGGTACCCGTCCGGGGCGAAGCGGACGCCTCCTGCGCCGACGACCGGCTCGCAGAAGAACGCGGCGATGCGGTTTGCGCCGATCCGGTCGATGGCGTTCTCGAGCTCGTCGGCGGAATCCCACGCCACGACCTCGATGTCAGCGACGAGCTCGCCGAGCGCATCCCGGTTCGCGCCGATCCCGGCGAGCGCGGTGCCGTACGCGTGCATCCCGTGGTACGCCCACGAGCGGGTGAGGATGACCGTCCGCTCCGGCTGGCCGATCTCGTGGAAGTAGCGCCGCGCGAGCTTCGCAGCAGTGTCGACCGAGTCTGAGCCGCCGCTTGTGAGGAAGACCTTCGAGCCGGCGACCGGCGCCATCGCCGCGAGTCGGTCGGAGAGCTCGAGCACGGGTCGCGTCGCGAAGTCGCCGAACACGTGGTAGGCATGAAGCTTCGCGAGTTGTGCAGCGGCGGCGTCGGCGATCTCCTGCCGTCCGAAGCCGACGTTCGCATACCAGAGGCTCGCGGTGCCGTCGAGGTAGCGCCGGCCAGCCTCGTCCCAGACGTAGCACCCCTCACCGCGGTCGACGACGAACTCGTGCCCGTCAACGGCGCCCATGTCCGCAAACCCATGCCAGAGGTTGGTCACGCGGAGGAGGCTACCGGCTCGAGATGGAAGCCAGACGAGCTACCCGTGGATGAGTTTCGACACTCGAACGAGCCAGTAGGCATAGGCGACGAAGACTCCGACGAGGAGCGGTCGGGCGGCGCGACTTCTGCGATATGTCGCGACGGCGTACGCGCAATTCGTAAGGAGCGCGATGACGGCAACGTAGAACTGTCCGTGACCACGTGAATCGTCTCCAGGTTCGCGTTTTCGATGCAACCGATGAGGTAGAGAGGAATCGATACAAGGAGGACAATCAGAGACGTCAGGGATGTCGCCACCGGGCCATACGACGGCCTCGAAGGCCCCATTCTCATAGCGACGCCCATACCTCGATCTTCGTCTTGACGCGGCGGATCACCTCGTCGGTGAACTCGCTCGTGCCGTGGTGGCCGCTCAGATCGGCGGTCTTTACGCCGTCGGCGACCGCCTCTAGCGTCGCCTCACGAATTGCGCGCCCCGCCGCCAGACATTCGTCGTCACCTGAATGCGTCAGCAGCGCCCCGGCAGCCAGAATCATGGCCATCGGGTTCGCCATGTCCTTCCCATAGAGAGAAGGAGCAGTCCCGTGGGCGGCCTCCGCCATCAGCGCCCGCGGGACGTAGTCGTCGTCGAACGCGACGAGCAGGCTCTCCGAGCCTGCGATCGAGCCGAACAACGGCAGTACGAGATCTGAGAGAATGTCGCCGTCGCGATTCAGCGCCGGGATCACCATCGGCGCGCCACTCGAGGAGATCAGGAGCGCGAAGGTGGCGTCGATCAGCTGCGGCTCGTACTTGACCTCGGGATGACGCGCGGCGGCAGCGTCCATCTCCTCCTTCAGCATCCCTTCGTAGATGGGGCTGACCGTGTACTTCGGGCCGCCGAAGACCTTCGCGCCCATCGTCTTGGCCTGCCGGAACGCGAACTCGGCGACCGAATGGCAGATGCGACGCTCGATGCGCTCCGTGCGGTACGCGACCTCGTCCTCGCCGCTCCCTTCGCGCCACTCCTTCGCGCCGTACGCGTCGCCGACCGCCATCCGCACGACCGAGATAGGGGAGTGGACGCCGCCGAGCGGGACGACACCGGGAATGCGCCGGCCGGTGCGGACGATCACCTGGCCGCCGATCTCCTCGCGCAGGATGCGGTTCGGCGAGCCGACATCGTCCTTCCCTTCCGGCGTCACGGTGGCAGCTTTCAGGCCAAGACCGTGCTCGCGAATCGCGCGCGCCGCCTCGTGGACGATCTCGTTCCCGTCGGCCCGGCGGCTCTCCAGGGACAGATCGAAGCGGGGAAGCGCGAGCTCGAAACCAAGGACGTCGGGGGCGAGGACGCGGAGGGATGCTTCGAGCAGCTCCTGGCCGGTCTGGTCACCTTCGAGGATGACAATCGTACGCGGGTCCATCGGCGTCGAACTCTAACCCGAGCGGACGAACGCCGATTTGCTCAAATGAGACGTTGAAATAGAACACGGAAAGTTCTTGCCAGATCCGTGATCGGTAATTACTCTTCCGACGCCTATTCCGATCCGAGACCAAGGAGAACAACGTGGCACGAAAGACAGTTCTTGTCTGCGACATGTGCAACAAGGAAGTCGAAGACGGAAAGGGCGCGACAATGCGCCTCACGTATACCGACGCGCGGCGTGGCTCGAAACAGGCTGATCTCTGCGACCCGTGCTCCAGCGGCCTGCCCGGACAGTCGGTTGCGCGTCGCGGCCGCAAGCCGAAGAGCCTGGCCTAGCCTGCATTTCATGCGGGAGGCGGGTGCTTTCGCCTCGCCTCCCGTTCCGCTCCCGCACCGGCTGCTCCGCCAACGAGGCGAGACTACGATGGGCAGATGGGCCTCTCGCTGGTCGTCGGGCCGGCGCACGCCGGCAAAGTCGCGCTCCTCCTCGGGCGCTACCTCGATGCGATCGAGCGGGACCCGTGGTTGATCGTTCCGGCGCGTACCGACGTCGAGCGGGTCGAGCACGATCTGCTGGCACGTGCGGGCGTCCTGCTGGCAGGACGCATCGGCACCTTCGACGACTTGTTCGAGGAGATCGCGGGCGGTTCCGAGACGTCGCTTCGAGATGCTCCGGCTCCGGTGCGCGGCCTCGTCGTTCGACGCGCGATCGCGTCTGCCTCGCTCGGTCAGCTTGCAACCTCGGCGGCAACCTCCGGCTTCGCCGACTCGCTGCTCGTGGCTCTTGGCGAGCTGAACTCGGGACTGGTAGATCCGGCACGTCTTGACGGCGATCTTGCGGCGCTCCAAGCGGCGTATGCCAAGGAGCTGGCGCGGTTCGGGTTGCGAGACAGGGACGGGCTCAAGGCCGCCGCGGTCGAACGGCTGCGATCCGACCTTGACGCCTGGCGCTCCGACCGACCTGTGTTTGCGTATGGCTTCGAGGATCTGACCGCCGCTGAGTGGGCGCTCCTAGAGGCGCTCGCAGCCCGTGCCGACGTTCACGTCTCGATCCCGTACGAGCCCGGGCGGGCGGCGTTTGCGTCGCTCGCGGTCACTGTCGCCGACCTCGCCGGGTTGGCTGATGGGCGGATCGAGGAGCTGCCTCCGCGTGACGCAGCGACGATGCCGCCGGCCTTGCATCACCTCGAGCGTGGGTTGTTCCAGGACACGCCGGGGCCTGCGCCACCGCTCGACGGGACGGTGCGCTTCCTCGAAGGGGCTGGAACACGCGGCACGCTGGAGCTTCTTGCCGAGACGATCAGCGGCTTGATCCGCGGCGGGACACCGCCGGAGCGGATCGGCGTCGTCTGTGACTCGGTCGAGCGATGGCGTACAGCTCTCGATGCGGCGTTCGGTGCGCTCGGCGTGCCGGTCGCGGTGGAGGAGCGCCCGAGGTTCGGTCAGACCCCGTTCGGAGCAGCGCTTCTCTCGTTGCTTCGCGTCGCGTGGCTGAGCGGCGAACGTGGCGAGCTGTTTGCGTTCCTGCGCTCGCCGTTCGCCGGCTTGCAGCGCCGCAGCGTCGACTTCGTCGAAGGTCGTCTCCGCGGGCGGGCGGTCTCCGGCGCGGAGAGGGTCGAGGAGGAAGGAGAGAAGCTGCGTGGCGGGCCAGTGCCCCAGCTCGTTGCGCTTCGTGCGGAGACGAGCTCGGTAGCTGGTGCTGCCACCCTTGCCCGTTCTATGGCGACGGCGGGTTTCGGGCTGGAGTCACCGCCGACCGGGGACGAGGCCCGACTCGATCTCGCGGCATATCAGGCAGCCGTCGATGTGCTTGCCGGTCTCGCGAGCTGCGAGACGGACGGGAATGCGTTGGAGCCCGTCGAGGTCGTCGCGGCGCTCGAACCCGCAACCGTTCGCGCTGTTGGCGCCGGCGAGCCAGGCCGCGTCGCAGTTGTCGATCTCCCGCGCGCGCGCACACGATCCTTCGACGCAGTCTTCATCCTGGGCCTCGAGGAAGGGAGCATGCCGCGCCGCGGTCGGGAGTCGCCGTTCCTCGACGACGCACGACGAGCCGCGCTCGGCTCCCGTCTCGTGCGCCCGGATGGCGTGAGCCGAGAGCGCTACCTCTTCTACACCGCGTGCACTCGCGCGACCGAGCGCCTCACCCTGGTTCGCGAGGCCGCGAGCGACGAAGGCCAGCCGCGCGAGGCGAGCCCGTTCTGGCACGAGGTCACACGTCTCTTCCCCGCATCGGACGTCGCCCGCTGGACGCGAAGCCGTCCGCTCTCCGCCCTCACGTGGCCGCTCGAAGCGGCTCCGACCGAGCGCGAGCGCCTTCGTGCGCTGGCCCGTCTTTCGGTCGACGACGCGGAAGGCGCGGCGGCGCTCGCCGCTGCGAACGACTGGACACGAAAGCTCGAGCGCGCCCGCTCGGCGTTCCGGCGCGACACCCAGCTGCGCAACCCGACCGTTCTCGAATGGCTCGGCAGTCGCCTGACCTTCGGCGTGACCGAGCTCGAAGTCTTCGCCGACTGCTCCCAGCGCTGGCTGGTCGAGCGGCAGATCGACCCGAAATCGATGGATGCCGAGCCGGACGCGATGCTGCGAGGCCAGGTCGCGCACCAGGCTCTGCACAAGTTCTATGCCGGGTTGCAGAAGGAGCTGGGCGGCGTCGAGCGCGTGTCGGACGCGACGTTCGCCGCTGCGCTTGCCTTTCTCGAACGGTGCCTCGACGGCGCGCTCGACTCGTGGGTGCGCTTCGACGTAACCGACGTCCAGCGCGCCGAGCTGCGCCATTCGCTGCTTCGCGATCTGGAGGGTTTCCTGCGGGACGAGGCGGCGTCGGAGCTCACGCTCGTCCCTCGCAAGCTCGAGGTCTCGTTCGGCTCCGAGCGCTCCTCGCCGGAGCTCCAACGAGGGCTCGACCTCGGAGACGGCCTCAGGCTGTCGGGGAAGATCGACCGGGTCGACCAGGACCCGTTCGGCGCGCGCGGGATCGTGCAGGACTACAAGTCGGGCAAGACCGCGCATTCGGCCGTCGAGATCGACCGTGAGGCACGGCTCCAGGTTCCGCTCTACATGCTCGTGTTGCGCGATCTCGTCGGCATCGAGCCGCTCGGGGGCGTCTATCGCGCGCTCTCCGGGAAGCGGCTCAAGCGAGGCATGCTCCGCGCCGAGTCGAAGGACGATCTGCCCGGATTTGCCGCCAACGACTACCTCGACGAAGACGCCTTCTGGGCACAGATCGAGACGGCGCGAACGCGGGCTCACGACTCCGCGCAGCGCATTCGCGTGGGCGACGTTCGCCACGACCCGCGAGACGGCGAGTGCCCGTCGTGGTGCGACGCCTGGCCCGTCTGCCGGATCGAGCGGGCGTGAGTCTCAATCCGGAACAGCTAGCGGCAGTCGAAGCCCGCGGCGAGGTCTTTGTCTCGGCAGGTGCGGGTACCGGCAAGACGACCGTCCTCGTCGAGCGCTTCGTGCGTGCGGTCTGCGACGAAGGGCTCGACGTCGAGTCGATTCTCGTCATCACCTACACGCGGAAGGCCGCGGGTGAGCTTCGTGCGCGGATCCGGCAGGCGCTGCACGATCGCGGCCGGCACGACCTTGCGCGCGGACTCGACAGCGCATGGATCTCGACGATCCACGGCTTCTGCAGCCGCTTGCTGAAGGCGCACCCGTTCGAGGTCGGGCTCGACCCGCGGTTCCGCGAAACAGACGAGGCAGCCTCCGCCGTGCTCCGCGGGGAGGCCTTCGACAGCGCGCTGGAGGCGTTCTGCGCTGGCGCTGACGCCGACCGGCTCCGTCTGCTCGCAACGTACGGGGCGAGCGGGCTGCGGCGGATGTTGACCAGCGTCTACGCGACGTTGCGGTCGGCTGGGCGCGAGCTCGTGCTCGAGCTCGGCGAGCGCGAGAGCCTGACCGCGGCGCTCGCAGACTGGCACGAAGCGGCCGAGCACCTCGCCGCCGACCAGGACGCGACCGAGAAGCAGAGCAAGGCCGCCGGCGATGCGCTGCTGCTCGCGGTCCCTGGGACAATCGCAGAGCGCCTGCTCGATCTCGGCTCGCTGCATGCGCGCGGTGACAGGGCGGCTGCGTACGAGGACGCCCGCAAGCGCGTCGAACGTGCGGCTCTCGAAGAGCTTGCCGCGCGCGATCGCGACTTGCTCCAGGAGCTTCTCGAAAGCCATGCCGCCGCGTACGCGATTGCGAAGCGCCGTGAGTCGGTTGTCGACTTCGAGGATCTCCAGCTTGCCGCGCGCGACCTTCTGCGGGATCGTCCCGAGATCCGCGAAGTCGAGCAGCTTCGCTTCCGCGCTGTGATGGTGGACGAGTTCCAGGACACGAACGCGTTGCAGTGCGAGATCGTCGACCTGGTCTCGGGCGGAGTGGGGGAGACCGAGGTCTTTACAGTCGGCGACGAGTTCCAGTCGATCTACGGCTTCCGGCATGCCGACGTCGAGGTGTTTCGCGAGCGTCGCGCCGCGGCATCCCAGCCGCTGTCTCTTCGTCGCAACTACCGCTCGCGGCCGGAGGTTCTCGCAGCGATCAACCACCTGTTCGAGCCGGCGTTCGGGGAGGAGTTCCAGCCGTTGACGGCGTCGGCGGAGTTTGCCGATCCGGTTCTCGGTCACCCCGTCGAGCTCCTCGTCACGGACAAGGCGAGCTTCGCCGACACGGACGAGCATTGGCGGCGTGCCGAGGCTCGTCGCATCGCGGAGAGGGTGTCGCAGCTCGTAGAGGCCGGCGACGCGACGCCTGGCGACATCGTCCTGCTCTTCGCCGCGGGCACGGACGCCGAGGTGTACGAGGAGGAGCTCCGCCGCCTCGACCTGCCGACCTTCCGAGCGACCGGCCGCGGCTACTTCGGCCAGCAGCAGGTCGTCGATCTGCTCTCGTATCTCCGCCTCATGCAGAACCGCTACGACGATCAGGCGCTCGCGGCGGTCCTTGCCTCGCCGTTTGTGGGCGCCTCGAACGACGCGCTCGTGTTGTTGCGGCGCAACGCGACTCGGCGACCGATCTTCACCGCGCTCGAACGAGCGCTACCGGCCGAGCTTGACCCGGCCGATGCGCGGCTTCTGCGGGCGTTCCTCCAGCGCTACGAACGGTTGGTCGCGGCATCGTCCCGTCTGTCGCTCGAGCGGCTGTGCGAGCAGATCCTCGTCGAGCACGACTACGACCTCGCCGTGCTCGCCCGCTGGGACGGGCGTCGCCGCTTCGCGAACCTGCGCAAGCTCGCTCGGCTCGCCCGCGCCTATGAGGCGTTGCGTGGAACCGATCTCGAAGGGTTCGTCCGCTTCGTCCACGACCAGGAAGCGTTCGGGGCGCGTGAGCTCGAAGCCGTCGCCGAGGAGGAGGGCGCCGGCGCAGTCCGGCTGCTGACGATCCACGGTGCGAAAGGGCTCGAGTTCAAAGTCGTGATCGTCGCGGATGCCGGGCGAGACACGGGCCGGCCGCCGGGTGCGGACGAGATCCTCGCGCTTTCCGACGGGCGGTTCGGGTTCAAGATGGTGCATCCGACGAAAGGCGAGCGCCGCGCGGTGTTCGGGTACGAGGACGTTCGCGAGGCGAGCGCCGCTCAAGACCGCGCTGAGCGGCTGCGCCTCTACTACGTCGCGATGACGCGGGCGATCGACCGGCTTATCGTCTCGGGTGCGATCGATCCCGACCGTCCTGCCGACCGCGAGACACCGATCGGGTGGGTCCTCGACAGGCTCGAGGCGCTCGACGAGGTCGCGAAGGTGGGTGTCGACCCGGTCGAGCTCGAGCGCGGTGATGCTCGCTGGGTGGTCCGCGTCGAGAGGTTTCGGGGTGGAGTTCCCGTCGTTGTCGCGCCGGAGCCCGTAGCGGTTGCCGTCGACGAGTCCGGTCAGCTCGCGCTCTTTGCGGAGCTGCCGTCGGGTCCCGTGCCGGTCGGGCTCGAGCTCCCTGCGCTCGAGCCGCTACCGGCGCCGCCCGTTCACGTGCCGCGGCGCCTCTCGTACAGTGCGATCTCGCTCTACGACCGCTGCTCGTATCGCTACTACGCCGAGCGGGTGCTCGGGCTGCGTCCTTCCGAGACCGCGTTGGCTGGAAGTGGCGAAGAGGGGCTTGCGGCCACGGAGATCGGGGACGCTGCCCACCGGCTCCTGGAGCTCGTGCCGCTCGACGCCCCGGTCGCCCCGACGTCGGTCGACCTGGCCGCGACCGTCATGCCCTGGTACCCGACCGTGCGCGACGACGAGCTCGAGCGGATTGCCGCGTTGGTCGAAGCCTACTGCGGGTCGTCGCTTGCGACGCGGGTCGCGTCGTTGCCGGGCATCGAGGCGGAGCGGCCGTTCGCGTTCGCACACGAGGGCGTTTTGATCCACGGTCGGCTCGACGCGCTCTGGTCGGCCGGCGGTCGGGCGTTCGTCCTCGACTACAAGACGAACCAGCTTCTCGAGCGCACGCCGGCCGACGTGATCGAGCACTCCTACCGGCTGCAGCGCGTCGTGTACGCGCTTGCGTGTCTGCGCGATGCGGCAGTCGACGAGGTCGAGGTCGCATACCAGATCCTCGAGCAGCCGGAGGATGTCGTCACCGAGACGTTCGCTCGCTCGGACGTTCCTGCACTCGAGGCCGAGCTTTCGGCTGCGATCGAGCGGATCCGAAGCGGTGACTTTCGCCCCACGCCGAGCGCCTTCAACTGCGCGGGTTGTCCCGCACTCGACGTCGTGTGCGCAGGGCCGCGACTTGGCGGCTACGCAGGCGACGGCGACGAGTGGGGCCAAACCAACGGGCAGGGGAACGGGCACGGGTAGCGTCGGATGATGCGAGTCGCCGCCTTGTACGACATCCACGGCAATCTGCCGGCGCTGGAGGCGGTCCTCGCCGAGTTGGAGCGCGAGTCGCCGGGCGTGATCGTCGTTGGCGGCGACGTGCTCTGGGGGCCGTACCAGGCCGAATGCGTCCAGCTGCTGCGCGACGCCGGGGCACGGTTTCTCGCAGGGAACTGCGAACGTGATGTTCTGCAGGGCGATAGCGAGGCAGACCGCTGGTGTCGAGAGCAGCTCGACGATGATCTTCGTGCCGAAGTTGCCCGTTGGCCGATGACGATCGAGCTCGACGTGGACGGGCTCGGCCGCGTGCTCTTCTGTCATGCGACGTCCCGCTCCGACGACGAGATCGTCACACGGCTGACTCCGGACGAAGCCGTTGCCGAGGCGATCGCGGGTGCTGTGGCGGACGTAGTCGTCTGCGGACACACGCATGTCCAGGTTGACCGCGCCATCCCTGGTGTTCCGCGGCTCGTCAACGCCGGGAGCGTCGGCTTGCCCTGCGAAGGCAAGCCAGGTGCGTTCTGGGCGCTTCTCGGCGGCGGCGTGCAACTCAGGACCACGCTCTATCCGGTCGACTCTGCGCTCGGTCGGCTAGCCGATACCGGGTTCCCCTCCGTGGAGGATGTCTTCTTCGATCAGGTTCGCGGCGACGTCACAGCCGAGTCGGCGAGCGAGTACTTCGAGAGTCTGCGTGCCACGTAGCTTCGTCGGGGAGGCGCGCCGGCGCGGGCGCGGGACGCGGCGCGAGCGCATCGGCCCGATCATTGCCCGGCTTGCGGCTGCGCACGGTGACGCCGAGATCGCGCTGCGTTTCGGAAGCGACGTCGAGCTGCTGATCTCGGTGATGCTCTCCGCTCAGACGACCGACGTGAACGTCAACCGGGTGACGCAGCGGCTGTTCGTCAAGTACCGGAAGCCCGAGGACTATCTCGCTGTTCCGGTCGAAGAACTGGAGCAGGACATCTATCAGACCGGCTTCTACCGTCAGAAGACGAAGGCGATCCGTGGCGCGATGCGCGTGCTGCTGGAGGAGTACGACGGTGTTGTGCCACGGCGGCTCGAGGATCTGCTCCGGTTACCCGGTGTCGCGCGCAAGACCGCGAATGTCGTCGCCGCCGAGTTGGGCGAAGCGCAGGGCATCGTCGTCGATACCCATGTGCGCAGGCTCGCCCAGCGGCTCGGTCTGACCCGCGAGGAGGATCCGGTGAAGATCGAACGCGATCTGCAGAAGGTCGTGGCCCGTGCGGACTGGACGCGGCTCCCGCACTTGCTGATCTGGCACGGGCGACGAGTGTGCGATGCACGTCGGCCGCGTTGCAACGATTGCGTTCTTGCGGATCTGTGCCCGTCGTCGCGCGTTGACGCATAGGACCTCCCGGCCTACCCAGGCCGTATCCCTTCACAGAGTGCGCTGGACTGCCGTTACCCTCGCGAGCCTCGCCCTCGTGGCCTCCTCGGTGGCCGCGGGTAATCTGCGGGTTGTGTCCGCACATGGCGTGCGGGTGAGCGTTCCGGCCGGCTGGCATCGACTTGAGCCGACCCCGAGCGCCATCACCGACCCGCGAACGTTGCTCGTCGTCGGAACCGCCGGCGTGGTCTGGAACCTGCGGTCTGTGTGCCAGATTGCGGCGTATCGCGTGCCGACGGCCGGAGCGGTTGTGGTGGTCGTCGGTTGGAAGACGGCGACCTCCGGCGGTGGGAACGGGGTCCCGACGGGACGGGCACCGCCGCGGAGGCTCGTCCGTGTGTTGCGTCCGAGCTTCGAGTGCTTCCCCGGTCGCGGGGCGGCGGCCCAAGTCACGCTCGGTCGGAAGGCGTATCAGGTGAACGTGATGGTCGGGGATCGCGCAACGCCCGCACGAGTGAACGAGGCGCTCGCGGTTGCCCGGTCGTTCGATCTCGTTCGCTAAGCGGCGGCGAGCACGACCAGGAGGCCGCCGTCCTCGTCGAGCGCAGGGAACGCGTCGACAGCCACCTTCTTCTCGATCCCTGCCCGCGTCGTCAACTGGAGCCGCTCGTTGAGCCGGCGGACTCCGTATTCGAGCGAGAGCGCGATCGGGTCGTGGCCGTCCTCGAATCCCGATAGGCCGAAAGCCTCGCCGACGGTGCGGCCGAGCAGATCTCCCTCGCGGAAGCCGGTCAGCTCGAACACGCCGCGGCCGGCGGCGAGAATCCGGCCGTCCTTGTCGCAAGCGACGAGTCCAGCCGTCGGTGACGGGTAGTAGTCGTGCTCCAGCTCGAAGAGGAATCCGAACGAGCAGCTGCGGCAGGCGGGTGCCTGTTGCGAGAACCCTTCTCGGCCGTCGGTGTCGACCGATCGCTCCTTGCAGTTCGGGCAAATGAAGTACGGCATTAGTCAAGGGTAGATAGGCGCGGGGAGTCGCCGGTGAGATGAGGTCCGGAACCCGGCACGCTTTCGATCCGGTGCCTGTCCCGTGACTGTCAGATCCACTTCTTCCAGCGGAAGAAGGCGAGCTGACCGATCGTCGAGACGATGATCAGAGCCCACGAGAAGCCGTAGCCGAACCCCCAGTGAAGCTCCGGAATCTTGCGGAAGTTCTGTCCGTAGAGGCCCACGATGAACGTCGGCAACAGGAGGACGGAGGCGATGACCGTCAGACGTTTCATGACCTCGTTCTGCTCGTTCGCGATCTTGGACTGGTGGTAGTCGCGGACGCCGGCGACCAGGTCGCGGGACAGCTCGAGCCCGTCGGCTGCGCGGAGAAGCTTGTCGTAAGCCGCCGCGACGTTGAGCTCGACCTCGCGTGGAAACACCTCGCCTTTGGAGAGCTCGATGCGCCCGTCGACGATTTGCCGGGCTGCATCGCGGGTTGGAGCGAGAGTGCGGCGAATGTGGAGCATGTCGTGCCGCAGGTCGGAGATCCTCCGCCGGATCCGCTCAGGCCCATAGCTGTCGACGCCGTCTTCGAGCTCGTCGATCTCGTCTCCGAGCGCGTCGACGAGGTCGAGGAACCGCTCTGCGATGTCGTCGATGAGGTGGTAGGCGACCATGCCGACCGAGTCGCCGGGTCGGCACTCGGCCTGCGCGATCGAAGGGTCGTAGGCTGGCCGGCCGCCCTCGGGCGTCTTCCGCACCGTGACAGCCGTGGTCTCGGTGAGGACGAGATCGACCTCCTGGTAGTACACGAGATCCTCCTCTGGCACGACGACCGCGACGAGGAACACACCGAAGATGTAGTCGCCGTGCGTCTCGAGCTTCGGTCGCGGGTCGTCCTCGTGTCGGGCCGGCAGGAGCAACTGCTCGGCGGCCCTCGAGTGGATGCTCGCCGGCAGGTGCTTCTCGAGCTCGGCAGACGTCGGGTCGAGAAGATCGACCCAGTTTTCGACAGCGCCCATCTCGCGGCGAGGGTACCGCCGCCGTCGGTCGGACGATGCCTACGCGGTCGCGGCGGCGCGACGCTGATGCTCGGCCGCGAGGAACCGTTCCGCATCGAGCGCGGCCGCACAACCCGAGCCAGCCGCGGTGACCGCCTGCCGGTAGACGTGATCCTGTACGTCGCCGGCTGCGAAGACGCCCACCACGTTGGTGGCCGTGCTCTTGCCCATGGTCACGAGGTAGCCCGTGTCCGCTTCGTGGTCGAGCTGGTCGAGGAAGAGCGCCGTGTTCGGATCGTGTCCGATTGCAACGAAAAAGCCGTCCGCTTCGAGCTCGCTCTCCTCACCGGTCACCGTGTCGCGCAGCCGGATACCGGTGACCTTCGTGTCGCCGAGCACCTCGATTGGCTCCTTGTTGAGCACGAACTCGATCTTCTCGTCGTTGCGCGCGCGGTCGACCATGATCGGCGACGCGCGGAATTCCTCGCGACGGTGCACGAGGTAGACCTTGCTCGCGAAGCGGGAGATGAAGGTCGCTTCTTCCATCGCGGAGTCGCCTCCGCCGACGACGACCACAACCTTGTGGCGGAAGAACGAGGCGTCGCAGGTCGCGCAGTACGAGACGCCGCGGCCCTGGAGGCGCGCCTCCGACTCGAGCCCGAGCTGACGGGCACTCGCACCCGTCGAGACGATCACAGAGTCGGCTAGGTACTCGTCGTTGCCGACCGAGACCTTGAACGGCCGGGCGGAGAAATCCACGTGCGTGACGTCGTCGGTCAGGAACTCGGCACCGAAGCGCTCGGCCTGGCGGCGGAAGTCCTGCATCATCGTCGGGCCCATGACACCGTCGGCGTAACCCGGGTAGTTCTCGACGTCACTCGTGATCATCAGCTGGCCGCCCCAGTTGAACCCTTCGATGACGAGGGGGCTCAAGTTGGCGCGCGCGGTATACAGCGCTGCGGTGTAGCCGGCCGGCCCGCCGCCGATCACGATCACATTGCGAACGTCGCTCATCTCACTCCTTCAGTGGCGGAAAGTCGTCCGCCGTTTCACGGGACTCGATTGTTCAGACCTACGTTAGAGGCAACGGCCGGTGGCGGGCTCGTGTTCCCGCCCTTCGTGCTACGCGACGACTTCGAGCTGGGCTTGCTCGGTCTCGACGCTCCCGCCGACGAGCTCGGGCGCAACGAGCGCCCGCGCCTTTGTCTCGATCGGGTTGAGCTCGGGCGCTGCGATCCCCGAGATGCCGTGCTTCTCGAACTTGCGCGCCTGGGGGAGAACCTGGCGTTCGAGTGTGCCGACGGTCTCGTTATAGGCCTCCACAGCGCGGCCGAGTGTCTTTCCGACCTTCGCGATATTCACGCCCATTCTCGAAAGCCGTTTGTAGAGCTCACGCCCGAGATCGCTGATCTCCCGCGCACTCTCGGCGATGGTCTCCTGCTGCCAGCCGTAGTGGACGGCGCGAAGCAGCCCGATCAGGTTCGTCGGCGTCGCCGGGATCACGTTGTTTGCGAACGCGAGCTCCTGCAGACCCGGATCACGATCGAGCGCCGCGGTCCACGAGGTTTCGTTGTGCAGGAACATGACCACGAACTCGGGCGTGTCGGGGAGCTCACGCCAGTAGGCTTTCTGCGAGAGCTGTTGAACGTGCTTCTTCACCTGCTCGGCGTGCGCGTCGAGGCGGAGAAGTTTCTCGGCGTCGGTGAGGTCGTCGCGGTGGGCGTCGAGGTAGGCGACGAGGGATACCTTCGCGTCGATCACGATGCTCTTGCCGCCCGGGAGTCGCACGATCACGTCAGGCCGCAGCAGCCGCCCTTCGTCGTCCGTGATCGAGCGCTGCTCGGTGAAGTCGCAGTATGGGAGCATTCCCGCTACCTCGATCACGCGGCGCAGCTGGATCTCGCCCCACTGGCCGCGAACCTGCGGGCTACCACGCAGGGCAACCGTCAGATTCCCGGCCTGGGTTCGCAGTCCGTCGCTCGACTGACGGAGGAGGTCGAGTTCCTTGTGCAGCTCACCGTAGGCGCGCTCGCGGCGCTGCTCGAGCGTCTGCACGCTTGTGTCGACCTTCGCGAGCGACTCCTTCAGCGGCTTCACGTACTGGTCGAGGCGACCCATCGCCTGCTCCGTGAACGCTGCCGAGTTGTCGCGGAGGGCCTGTGCGGAGATCTCCTTGATCGCGCTCGCCATCCGCTCGTCGAGACCGCTACCGACCGTCTCGAGTCGGGTCGTCACCTCGGCGAGATGTACCTCTCGCTCGTGTGCCTCCACCGCGAGCCGTCGGCGGTCGGCAAGCGCGGTGCGCACCACGAGCCAGACCGAGAGCGCGCCGAGCGCGAGCCCGACGAGGAGTGCGAGTGCGATCGACATGGGGGTAGAAGGGTAAGACGGCCGCCGGACGGCACGGGAAACGCCCTCGCGGCGTACGATTCGCGCGCGCCGGGGTGGCGGAATCGGTCAGACGCGGCCGCCTTAAAAGCGGCTGTCCTTCGGGACATCTGGGTTCGAATCCCAGCCCCGGCACCAAGACGCTCGGCGCTAAGACGTTTGAGTTGTGCGTTGACGGCTGTTGCTCAGAGTGACACGATCCCGGCGGGATGAGTGCTCATCAGGAAACAGCGGGCGCAGGCGTCCGCGCGACCACGCTCTCGCCGAGCACACGTCGTCGGATCGCGACTGCCACCGTGCTCGGCGCGCTCGCGATCGTCGCGTGGATCGCGAGCGTCAACCAGATGAACGGTATGGGCATGGACGACCGCTTCTCGGTCGGCTCGTTCGGCTTCTTCATCGGTCTCTGGGTCGTGATGATGGCCGCGATGATGTTCCCGTCGGTGTGGCCGACGCTCTCGCTCTACGGGACGATCATGCGGAACCGCTCCAGCGCGGGCGCGCGCGCGGCGGTCGCATCAGGAGCGTTCATCGGCGGCTACCTCGCCTCGTGGACCGCCTACGGTCTGCTCGCATTTGGGGTACTCGAGATTGCGTCGCGTTCGGGCCTCGGCGGGCTCTCCGACGAGGAGTTGGCGCGCTACGTCGTTGCTCCGGTCGCGCTCGCTGCCGCCCTCTACCAGCTCGCGCCGTTGAAGCAGGCGTGCCTGCGCCACTGTCGCGGGCCGTTCTCGTTCCTCCTCTCGCACTGGCGAGACGGGTTGCGCGGTGCGGTGCGGATGGGCGCCATCCACGGCGGCTACTGCGTCGGCTGCTGCTGGATGCTGATGCTCGTTCTGCTCTCGATCGGGCTAATGAGCATCACGTGGATGGCCGTCGTCTCGATCGCGATCGCAGTCGAGAAGCTGACGCCGACCCGGTCGACCTGGCTACCGAGCACCTTGCTCGGAGTCGGTCTAGCGGCTCTCGGGCTCGTCGCGTTGATCCGACCGACGCTGCTACCCGGCGTGCACAGCATGGGAACAGAGATGCAGGACAAGGCTCCGGCTATGCAGACCACGATGAAATAAGGAGGGGTGCACGATGGACTGGCTGCTCGAAGGCGAATGGTTCAAGAACTGCAACTGCGACCCGGGTTGCCCGTGCGACTTCAACCAGCATCCGACGCACGCGAACTGCGAAGGCGTCGTCGCGATGCGCATCACGAAGGGTCACGTCGACGGCGTCGACCTCTCCGGCCTCTGCTGGGCCGGTGCCGTCTGGTGGCCGGGTCGGATGGACGAGGGCAACGGGCGGCTTCAGCTGTTGATCGACGAGTCCGCGACCCCCGAGCAGCGCAATGCTCTCGTCACGGCGCTCGCGACGGGTGAAGGCGACACGCTGATGGATATCGTCCGCGCGGTCTGCCCGATCGTCGAGGAAGTCCTCTACGTGCCGTTCGAGTGGGAGTTCGACCTCGGGGCTCGCAAGGGTCGGGTGAAAGCCGGCGATGTCTTCGAGACTGAGGTCGAGACGTTGCGTGGCTTCGGCGAGCCGCCTCCGCCGTACCAGATCCTCGTCACGATCCCGGGCGGCTTCGAGTACACGGGCGACGGCAACTCGGCCGAGACCGCCGTGGCTACGAAGCTCAAGCTCAACGGTGCGTTCCAGTACGAGCACGAGAACGTCCATTCGTCGATGGCGCACGTCCGGCGGGGAGCAGGAGTCTCCTAGACCACACCCTCAAGAGAGTTCGGGCAGAACATGCTCCGCAACGAGGCGGAGTTGCGTCAGCGTGTCCGGGACGTCAACCTTCAAGCCGGACTAGCCTTCGACGAGCGGTGCATCGACGATCACCAGAACGAGGTGCGTCATCCCGTTCGGGACGAAGTCGGTGCGCATGCGCTCGACCCACTCCTCCGGCGTTCCCGCAATGCAGATCGGATCGGTGATGTCGGGAGTCGCCAGCTTCAGCGCTCCGGCGACGTCGCCACGCCCGAACGCCTCCACGATGGGCGCAAGGCGCTCCGGCTCGAGCCCGTGTCGTTCTCGAAGCTCAGCTGGCATCGACGGAATGTAGAACGCGGCTGCGGCCCGAGCGGACTCGCCGTCGGTCGAGATCGCGCACCCCACGCAGTCCGCGAGGTCGAGCGACGACGGGTCACGGCCAGAGCTTCGGGCTCCCGCGGTGAAATGCCCTCCAGCGAAGCGAACGGCCTCCGGCGAGTATGCGCACGCCGTAAGCAGCCCGTCGGAGATCTCGCCTGCCAGCTCGAACGACCGCGGTCCTCGCATACCGCCTAGCTTCACCGGGACGCGCTCCTGTACAGGCCGGGCCGCAGTAAAGAGCCCGCTGTAACGGTAGAAGTCGCCCGCGAAGTCGAGCTCGCCCGTATCGAGAAGCCTGCGGATCACGGCGTGGGCCTCGCGGAGCCGAGCAAGCGGCCGGCGCTCGGGTTCGATCCCGTGTTGCTCGAGGAGGGCGAAGTTGCCGGTCGAGATCACCACCTCTGCTCGACCGCCCGAGATCTCGTCGAGGGTCGCGGCCGTCTGGGCGATCAGCGCCGGGTCGCGGAGAAGGATTGGAGCGACACCCGGCCCGAGGCGGATCTGCTTCGTGCGTGTCGCCGCGAGCGCCATCAGCTGCCACGCGTCCTTGTGGTAGGTCTCGTCTGCTGCGTAGCACGCGTAGAAGCCGAGCTCGTCCGCGAGCACGATTGCCCGCACGATCTCTTCTGCCGGTTGTTCGGCCAGGGTTTGGTAGCTGAGCCGAACCGTCGCCATTGGAGCCGATCATGACACGACGCCACGGCCCGTTGGGGGCTAGCCGACAAGCGCGCGGATCAGCCGGTCGAGCGCGGGACGGAGGATCTCGCGCTCGAAGCCGGGGCGGGGGCCGGAGAGCTCGTCGAACACCATCCCCTCGACCGCCGAGACCACGATCCAGGCGTCGCGGTTCGGTTCGGCGGAGCCGAGCCGGGCGAAGGGCTCGGCGAGCGTCATGACGTAGCGGTCGGTCCACGCACGGTCGATCTCGGCCAGCTCGGGACGACGAGCACCTTCGAGTGAGATCTCGTAGTGCGATACGACAACCGGCCGCCCGACGCCGAGCCAGTCGTTGACGTGGTCGGCGAGCGTGTCCGCGAACTCACCTGCGCTGGTGACGTCGGCGAGGGCGGCGGCGAGCTGGTCTGTCGTCTCGCGGTCGGCTTCTGCGGCGAAGGCCAGCGTCTCGCGTAGGAGGTCATTCTTCGAGGCGAAGTAGTACGTGGTCGACGCGAGCGGGACTCCTGCCTCCTCGGCGACCGCGCGGTGGGTGACGGCACCGGCTCCCTTGCGGCCGACGAGAGCCAGCGTCGCCTCGAGGATCGCCTGCTGGCGACGCGCTCCACGGGCGCGCCGGGAGTCGCTCAATGCCCTCCAGCAGCGTTCAACCCGACGACGCCGCCGACGATCAGGAACAGGCTCGCGAGCTTCAGCGTCGAGATCGGCTCGCCGAGCGCGACCATGCCGATCACTGCAATCGCCGCCGTACCGGCGCCGGCCCATACCGCGTATGTCACGCCGAGCGACAACCCACGCAGCGAAAGCGAGAAGAAGTAGAACGAGAGTCCGTACCCGACGATCACGGCGGCGCTCGGCAGTAGCCGTGTGAATCCGTGGACGTAGCGGAACGCAACTGTGGCGACCACCTCGGTCGCGATCGCAAGAGTCAGGTAGAGCCACGCCATAGTGGTACAAGTGTACCAGTAGCGTGTTGAACCTCTGACGTAGTGATCACGCGCGGGCTGGGCGTGATGGTTGGGTGCCATGCAAGGACGCAGGGAGTCTCGATACGAGACGTATCGGGACGACTGAGGACGCGGCAGCGTGCCCGAGCAGCGCGACGAGACGGCACGCTGCCTCACTACGTCAGAGGTTCTTGCGCGGTCGCGGAGTAGACTCGCCCGCGATATGGCGAGCGTCGAGGAAACCGGGCTGCACCATCTCGAGTGGGATACGCCGCTCTTCCGAACCGCGATCGCCCAGTTCGACCAGGCAATTCCTTACGCCAATGTGCCGATCGACATCGCTGAGCGGCTGCGGTATCCGGAGCGCGCGTTCATCGTCAGCTGCCCGGTACGCCTGGACGATGGCCGCCGCGTCGTCTTCCCCGGCTACCGCGTTCAGCATTCGAGCGTTCTCGGCCCGACGAAGGGCGGCATCCGCTTCGACGAAGAGGTCACGCTCGGCGAGTGCGCGGCTCTCGCCGTCTGGATGACATGGAAATGTGCGCTGCTGCGCCTGCCTTACGGCGGTGCAAAAGGGGGGGTGCGCTGCAATCCGCGCGCGATGTCGCAGGACGAGCTCGAACGGCTCACCCGACGCTTCACCTCCGAGCTACTGCCGATCATCGGTCCGCAGGAGGACATCGCGGCTCCGGACATGGCCACGAACGAGCAGACCATGGCCTGGATGATGGACACCTACTCGATGCAGCGGGGCTTCGCCGTTCCCGAGATCGTCACCGGCAAGCCGATCGCCATCGGCGGCTCGGTCTTCCGGCACGAGGCGACGGGCGCCGGCGTCGTGATGGTCATCGCGCGCGCCTGCGAGCGGCTCGAGTGGAAGCTCGCCGAGCAACGCTGCGTCGTCCAGGGCTTCGGCAATGTCGGTGGGATCGCTGCCCAGGAGCTCGTCGAGCGGGGTGCGACGGTGATCGCCGTCTCGGATGTGTCCGGCGGGGTCTACGACCCCGCGGGTCTCGACATCCCGACGATGAACGCATACGCGAAGGAGAACGGATCGCTCGCGGGATGGGTGGCCGGCCATCGCGTCTCGAACGACGAGTTGCTCGAGCTGGAATGCGACATCCTCGTCCTCGCGGCGCGCGAGGATCAGATCACCGCCGAGAACGCCCCGCAGTTGCGCTGCCGGATGATCGCCGAAGGCGCGAACGGTCCGACGTCACTCGAGGGTGACGCGATACTCCGCGAGCGCGCGATCCCGATCCTGCCCGACATCCTCACGAACGCCGGCGGCGTCACCGTGTCGTATTTCGAGTGGGTGCAGGATCTCGGCCGGCTGTTCTGGAACCGCGACGAGATCCGCGCCAAGCTCGCCGAGAAGCTGAACGACGCGTTCGACCGGGTGTGGGAGATCGCGGGCGAGCGTGAGGTCTCGCTGCGCACCGCGGCGCTCGTCGCGGGGATCAGAGACGTGTCCGAAGCGCTCACTGCGCGCGGTCTCTACCCCTAGGCCTATGGATCGTGTCCGCGACGCGATGGTCTCGGATCCGCGAGCGCTTCCCGCGAGCGCGTCTGCACGCGAAGCCGGCGAGCTGCTGACGCGTCCCGAGGTGCGAGCGGTCTTCGTCGTCGATGGCGCGCAACTCACGGGCGTCGTAACGCGAAAGACTTTGGTGACGAAGGTCGTCGCCGAGGGCCGCGACCCGAACGCCGTCGTGCTCGGGGAGATCGCCGAGGAGCCGTACTACAGACTCGGGCCTGACGTCTCCCTCGAAGACGCGTTCCGCTTCCTCGAGGAGCACGATGCCGAGCGCGTCCCCGTGGTCGAGGAAGGCCGCCTGATCGGCGTGCTCTCCCGCAGCGTTCTGCAGCGCCGGCTCGCCGAGGACGAGGAGCTCCCCGGCGAGGATGACCCGGAGCTACCGCCGGCGGCGTAGCCGCTACCAGTCGACCAGAGTTCAGCTCTGCCGGTTGACCCAGATGCCGCCTGGTCCGCCCGTGAACGACGCGCCCTGACCGGACACCGAAACGACCGTCCCGGTTGATGTGATCGCGACCGCGTCGTAGTCGCCGTACGGCGAACTGAATCCGTTGACGGACTTGTACGACGGGCCTGTCGTCGCTTCCGAGATGTCGAGTGCCGCCGCCGGCCAGGTCAGGCCACCGTCGGTCGTCGACCGATAGAAGACGTTCCAGGAGCCAGTGCGATTGTCCATCCACGTCAACCGGAAGTCGCGCGTGCCCTTGCCGACGATGGCGGGGAAGCTCGCATTGGCGGTCGGGATGCCAAGCTCGGTTCGCGCGCTCCACGTCGCGCCGCCGTCTGTCGAGCGCCGTACGAAGATTAGGCCGTTGGTGCCGGGCGAGAGCGCGCCTGAGTACTCCAGGACGAGCGTTCCACCGGCGTCAGCGGCGATCGTCGTCGTCGACGAAGTGTTGTAGTCGACGCCGCTGAACACCGTGTCCACCACGACGCGGCTCCAGCTCGTGCCGCCGTTCGTCGAGCGCCAGACGTCGATGTCGATCGCTCCGGTCACCTGCTTGCTGCCTCCCGGGTATTTCGACGCTGCGAGCACGGCCGTGCCGTTCGGCAGCACCGCCAGGCCGTTCGGGTAGCGGTAGACGCTCGAATCCGAGTTGACCGCCACAGGGGGTCGACCAGATCGCGCCTCCGTCGTGCGAGGCAGTTAGATAGAGCTGGCTGCGGCTCTCGTAGCCGATGTAGACGTCGGCGCCGGAAGAGCTTGTGCCGAGCCACGGCTTGTCGGCCCAGCTCTTGCCGAACACGATCACCGGTGTCGTCCATGTCGTACCGTGGTTCGTCGACTTCGAGAAGGCGATCGCGTTGTAGTTCATCCACGTGCCGTAGACCGTGCCCGTGCCAGTCGTGGCGAGGACGGGATCGTATTGGCCCTGCGTCTTACATGAGCAAATCTGGCGCTCGGCCGACCAGGTGGTGCCGCCGTCCGCCGACACGCGCAGGAACATGGCCGGATTCGGGCAGGAGTGCCCGCAGCCGGGGCCGTAACGGTTGTACATCGCGTAGCCATACGGTGCGCCCGGCTCGGCCGCGACGGTGGGCTCCCACGTGTCCTGTTGGCCAGCTGAGACTCGCCTACCCATCCTGCTGCAGGCACGGCAGCCGCCGCGAGGACGACGTTACGAGCCTCGTAGCCGTTCGGCGATGCTGGATGCGCTTCGGCTGCGCGATCCGGATCGTTCGAGCCTGTGCTCTCGCCTCGCTGCGAGATGACGAGAACACGAGCGGCAGCGCACAGTGCGAGCGCAACCCCGAGAACAGCGACTGCTTCCTTCGACGCGGCGACATGCCGTCCCCCCGGACGCTCGCGGTATCGAGCTGCCTTTACCGAACTCGCGCGGACTTGTACCAGATGCCACGCGGCCAGTCCAGACCCCGGGAGATGCGGGTTCAGCGAGACGGCAGGAACGGCACCGCACGGGTGACCGTGCTTCGCGCCTCGTCGAGCGCGGCGCGAAGCACGTCGAGCCGGGCACGAGCTTCGGCGAGGCGCTCGAGTCCCGCTGACAGCCGCGCCGAGCTTGCGGCTGCACGGTCCAGATGCGTCTCGATCTCGGCGGTCGCCTGCGCGATCTCGTCGAGCTTGCCGCTGATCTTCGAGCTTGTCGCCTTCAGATTGCGCCACGCACGCAGCCCGGAGACGACTGCGAAAGCGAGTCCAGTCAGAAGCCCCGCAAGCGCAAAACCGAGGGTAAGCCAGAAGAGAAGCACCACGCGATCGTAGATCAGAGGCCGACACGGGTGCTATCATCTTGCCGCGCCGCGGGGTGGAGCAGTCAGGTAGCTCGCCGGGCTCATAACCCGGAGGTCGCAGGTTCAAATCCTGCCCCCGCTATAAGAAAAGCCCTGGAAACGGGGCTTTTTTGTTGTCTAGATGGCTATAGCGAGCTCGTGTTGCACGCATTATCGCACGCATTTAGCGAAAGGCCCCCCGCGGCGGTAGCTCCTCCAAGACCCGACTTCAGTCGGCGGGTGTCGCGCAACCCGGCCGAGGTGCCCGCTCGGCGTCACACGGATGCCAAAGGAATCATCGGCTCCCCCGAATCACGAGGGCGATCGCTCAGCTAGGGGTTGCGCCGGCCGTCGCGGTCCGGAGCGTCGACGGCGTACACTCCGTGTCACGTGCAGCAGCGGCAGCCGGCATAGCGTGGCTAGACGGGTCGAGATGTCCCGCTTCAGTAGGCGCGTGGCGAAACGCACACTCGTCGCATTGACACTGGCCTGCCTGGGGGCATCGGGGATTCTCGGCGTCAGCATCCGTCAGTTCGGGTCCAGCCTTAAGTGGCGACACAAGCCTCGCGTCGGGTTTCCTTGTGGACACCGTGGACTGTTGCGTGGGCTCCGGTCGTGAGATCGTTCAAAATCGTGTGAAGTTCACGGCATCGAAGCCGTTGGGTGGGCAGCTTCTCCTCTACCGGTTCGGCACCACCTCGATCCCGCGGGGTCAGTGGGAGCTGAAACCCAGCTCTGTTGCTGCTGGCCCTTCCACCATCAGTTGGAATGGCCGCCTCCCCGATGGCACGGTTGCACAATCGGCTATCTACTACCTCACATTGACGTTGACCGATACGACGAACCCAAAGAGGGTGTTGCGTGCGTTGTGGTCGTCGCAGGTCCGCGCGAGGACCAGACCACCCACGACACACCCAGCGGCGAATCCGAGAGGGCAGTGGGCCACCACGGGCGCGGTCAAAGCCGCGCTTATCGGCAAGCCACTACAGGCGATGACTTGCACATACGCGGCGGGGTCCGCGTGTGCGATTGGCGCCGATCCCCAAGACCCCACAATCGATGACGCGACGAGCGTAGGGTACTCGCTTGTGAAAGTCGGGGTGGTCCGCGCGCGTGTGAGCGGCTTTGGCCAGAGTAAGCTAGTGAAGGGCCAGCGGCGCTATCAGCTCTTCAAGGTGTGGGCGTGCGCACGTGACTTCACACAAGGAGGAGCCGGTGTCGTGCTGCATGCGCTCTGGCACACGAGTCGACCTAGGACGTACAACGGTCCGGGTGAAGCCCAACCTTGGTTTCCATGGATTCTCGATGCCTACGGTCTGCCCTACGCCGAGGATCTCTATCTTCGAGGTTGGTTCCCAATCTTCGGGTTTCCTCTGAACCGCGAAACCTGCTGAGATCCTTCGGAGGTATACAGCCGCAAGGGTGACGACCTCGGGATCGCTCACGTGCCTCCGCCCGTCGAGATCGGAGACGTACTCGAGCTCGGCCGGGGGCCGATGCTGATCTTCCGCATCGTCGACGTCGTGGAGGCTGGGCCGCAGTCGTCCGTAGCCGCATTGGTGAAGGCGGCGCCTGCGCCGGCCGTCGCTTACGCGCTAGGACCCGCCTGTGGATCCCTGATACGATTGCTCCCAGCAGCAACCCTGCGAGAGGGAATCTCGCGACGCTTCCGGTGGCAAACGCCGGCGAGCCTAGGAGGCTCAACATGAACAGCAGCACACAGGACGATGTCTACCGCGACGCGCTCGCAGAGGGGCTCGCCGCAACCGCGCAGTGGCGGCGTGGGAAGGCCGAGCAGTACCCGGACGACGAGCGCAACCTGTCGAGTGCGGAGGCGCTCGAACGAGCGGCGGCAGAGGTGCGATCACTCGATCTGGGCCATCCCGTTCTCTCGGCCTTTGCCGAACTCGACGCGGTTGCGGGTTTCCCGCCGGAACTCCTCTACAGCCTCGGGCAAGCCGCGTCCCGGTTCGGCTTCGATCGCCTGCCGGGCGGCGTTCCGATCCCGTACAACCTCGACGCGCTCCTCGCTGACATCCTCCGGGAGAAGCTGGAGGGATATCACGAAGGGCTAAGCGGCCTGAGACCCTCAACCGAGCTCATCGAGTTCGCCGAGGAGTGGGGTGTCGAGATCGCCTATGACGACGAGTCAGACGATCTCGACGATGCGGACGGTGGAGCGAACGACGGCGCTGTCAGCATCGGCGACTTCGTGGGACGCTGGATGCAGGACTGCGTCACCCGCGTTCTCAGGAACCCGGTGCCGATCCCAGACGAGGACCTGGAGGCGGCAAGGGAGGCAGTCGCAGAGGTGCTGGTGGGTTTCGGGATGCGCACCGTCGAGAAGCTCGATCCCGCCATCTACGCCCACATACGCGAGCAGATGGAGCTTTACGCGTCGTACGACAAGCTGGCGGGAAAGGATGAATAAAAGAGTGGAGACGGAGGCGCAGGCTCCATTCGAGGCGCCCCCCGCCCCTCCGTCTCTACTCCCGATCAGTTGTCAAAGATCTCGCATCCCTTCGCCCGCCGGTCGGTACGCGCTTGCGCGCCATCCTGCGCCGAACTTCTTGCCAGCGATCGGCTCCCGGAACCGCCGCTCGATGTCGGCGGAATCGGAACGATCTCTAGGCAGCGATCCGCCTCTCTAGCGCCCGCACTCCGGGCAGACGGCGTCGACGTACTCGCCCGAGCGGGTGGCCGTGGACATCCTGGGCTAAGCCGCTTTGCCTGTACGCCCCTCGTGCAGCTTGAGCGCCCGCTCCCCCAAGGTGATCCTGTAGCCGAGACCGTCGCCCTCCACGTGAAGCCACTTGTTGCGAGCGAGGGTCGACAGTGCGGCGCGTGCGTTGACCTGCCCGGAGCCGCCTTCGGTGTGATGGGGGTTCATGGCGCGTGGGAACTCGACGTCCTCGGGGGACGACGAGCACATCGCCCTCGAAATGGCCGCCGGGGAATCAGGCTCTTGCGGCTGTGGAACATGCCGAGCACGGCGACGAGGGCACCTGTGTCGGCGACGGTCCACTCCGCGTCCTTGGCTGTTGCCAACCACTTGAACACGAAGACGGGGAGAGTCATGGAACCCGGCTCCTCGTACATCGGGCGCACCGGTACGGACGCCATCCGTGCCTCCTCTGTCAGGGTGTCGATCTTCTGTTTCGCGGCAGCGTGTTCCCGCCGCTTGGCGAACAGCTGCTCGTCACCGGCGGCGATGCCGACCAACCGTTCGAGTTGTTCCCGCTCGGCGGGTGAGAGCTCCGCGAAACGGTGGGACAGTGCGATGGTTTCCTTCGCCTGCGCGCCGGTTAGCCGGCTGCCGTTTAGCTCCGGTTCATCGAAGTACAACGTGGCGACTACTTCGGCGAAGACGACATCGTCCGCCTCCAAGACGACTACGGCCGAGCTGACTGAACTCCGTAAACGGGCGATTGAGATCGGATCACATCGAGCGCCGGCACCATCTGGAGATGCGTTGGTCGTTTGGCCGTCGCCGGCGTTAGCGGTGAGAGACGCCTACCCCGCTGCCGTCGACCGACTCGACGAAAGGGTCGTCCAGATGCAACCGCGGCGGGTCATGTGCGGCGCACGTTCCTTCGCCGAAAAGAAGGGTGGTACAGCCCGGAGCAGTACACGCGCCCAACATCGAGAAGGCGTCTAAGACCTCGGTGAGTCGCCGAGCCGGTGAAGTTGCCGTCCTGGCGTCCGCTACCACGATCGGTGTTCGCATCTCGGTCCTCCCAAGTTGGCCGACGGGTTAGATGGCTGATGCCGTCTGACCCGATTTGCTGAGGGTGGATTCTTCGCGGAACCGGTTCGTGTGGCCCCGCTGATGCCGTACTGCCGAGAGTTACGGCTCGCACAAATCAACCTACCACGGTCAGGTGGTGGAGAGGCCCTGCAGACGGCGGTGTGGTGGTGGTGGTGTTAAGAGATGGATTCAGAATGAGCGTTGGAGTCGGTTGAAGCAGACGAGGCAGCAGCCGAGCGCGAGGAACGCTGCGTGGATTTCGGCGTGCCGGTCGTAGCGGACGAGGAGCCGCTTGTACTTGTGGAGCCAGGCGAAGGT
>JBBRNX010000027.1:0-34369 GCA_038230035.1 Gaiellales bacterium | reverse complement strand
CGAGCTCTGGCAGATCCGGCTCGGCGGCTGCATCGAGTCGACACCGGCGGTCTGGCGCGGCCGCATCTACATCGGCACGCGCGGCGGCGCAATGTACGCCCTTGGCCATCCACGGCCATAGGCGCGACGATCAGCGGATTGCAATCGGTGCGCAGCTTGCTCGGCTGTGGTTGCCTGCCGGGTCGGTCGCGACGACGCAGAAGGAGACAACACCTCGTGCCGTACTCTTCGGCGCAGTCCAGCTGATCACCGAGATCTTCCCGCCCTCGACACGTCTGACCGGCGATGAGAACGACGCGATCCTGGTGCTGCCTCGGGCAAGTCTCAGCCTGGCACCTACGAGCCCGCTGTTGTCCGCGACCACATAGCGGAGCCGGGTCGTCCTGCCAGGTCTTGTCGATCCGGGCAGTGCCTTCGCCGTCGGCGGCTTGGTGTCGTCGAGAAGCTTGACGGCATCGATCGCGGCCTGCGCAAGACCGTCCGCGCCGGGTGCGATCGCAATCGTCTCCAGGGTGGCCGTCTCGCGGATGGTCGACATGCCGCCACGAAAGAACCCGAACCCTGCCGGCATCACGACGAGCAGCCGCTCCTTGTAGAGGCCGAGCAGTTCCGCGCCGAGGAACTTCGCGTATTGCTCCGGCATGTTGAAGAGCACCGGAACCGCCCCGAGGTCGGTCGGTGAGGCGATCAGCGCGACCTTGATCCGGAATCCGCCGGCATTCGCAGCCGCAACCGTGTCCCTCAGCTTTTGGGCCAAGGCCGGCGACACCGGTTCGAACGGGAGGAAGACATCGTGGAACGGCAGGGTGTCGCTCGCCAAGATGTCGCTTGCAGGGTCGCCGTCTGCGTGCGCCGTCGTGACCCCGCTGCAGAGCACGACGAGCGTGGCCGCGACGGCACCGAGTCGACGAGACAGCTGGGAGGGCCCGCTCGCGCGGACCCTCCTGTGTGCTCGATCGTCGGCTCGGGCGATCATCTGCCGGTGGCTACGGGCAGGGGTTCGTGGAGATCGGCGTGAGCGGGCTGACTCCGTAGGGGACGATCAGCGTCGTCGTCCAGTTGATCCTGCCGACTGCGACGGCTCGGACGGGAACGCCCGGAACTTCCACGAACGTGTCGCCGGCTGCCACGGTCTTCGGGGTGCAGCTTCCCTGGTAGACCTGGAAGGAGCCCAGCGTAACCTGCACGATCGCCGGTCCGGGATGGGTGTGCCAACCGGAGTCGTAGTCGCTGGCGACGAAGCTGACGATGCGCATCCGCACGTTGTTGCTGTCGGTTTGCACCGTCTGCGTCCAGATGGACGCGAGGCCGACGGCGGTCAGCACTGCGGCGACGAGCACAGTACCCACCAGGGCCGCGATCTTCTTCGAGCGCAGAACGCGCATTGCCTTTCCTCCCTCTCTCGAGCGACATTCCATGACACCTCGAGAGTAGGACCGCGCGACCCGCGGGAGAACCGTGCCGGCGGGTATCTTCGAGGTGTGCTAGCACCCCTCCCGTCTACGGGGTCAGTGCCACGAGATCAGACGTCGTCCGCACCCCGGCAGAAGCTGCGCACCTGGTCGGGGAAGTCACGGACGCTGATCGGCTTCTCGAGGTAGCCGTCGAACCCGGCTGCGAGGAGAGACTCGCGATCTCCCTTCATGGCAAGCGACGTGAGGGCCACGACCGGGATCTGCGCAGTCCGAGGATCTGCTTTCAGCAGTCGGGTGGCCGCGGTTCCGTCCATGTCCGGCAGGCGGATATCCATCAGGATCGTGTCAGGTTGGTAGGCGATGGCGGCTGCGAGGCCATCTGCGCCGGAGCCGGCCTCGAGCGTCCGGAAGCCGGCTGCGAGGAGCACGTCCCGCGCGAGGCGCAAGTTCTTCTCGTTGTCGTCGACGATGAGGACAAGCTCGTCCGCCATAGCGCCTACCCGGCCAGCCTGACGGGGATCGTGAAGCGGAAGACGCTGCCCTCGCCGCGCGCGCTCTCGACCCAGAGGCGACCGCCGTGCAGCTCGACGAAGCGCCGCGAAAGAGGCAGCCCGAGCCCGGTCCCCTCGCGAGTCGCGCTGGACTCTCCGCTGCCCTGCCGGAACTCCTCGAAGATCAGCTCCCGCTCCTCTGCCGCGATCCCGGGCCCGGTGTCGCTGACGGCGACCTCGACGATTCCGTCGGCGACGCGCGCCGAAACGCCGACGCTGCCGCCCGAGGGCGTGAACTTGACGGCGTTCGACAGCAGGTTGAAGACCACCTGCCTGAGTTTCCGCTCATCCGCGCGGATCGTGACGTCGTCGAGGTCGAGGCTCAGCTCGAGCCCGATTCCCGCCCGGGTCGCCCTCTCGGCGTGCATGGTTACGCCGCTTTCGAGGGCAGTCCGCAACGAGACGTCCGACAGGTCGAGCTCCATCTTTCCCGCCTCGATCTTCGAGAGGTCGAGAATGTCGTTGATCAGCGAGAGCAGGTGACGGCCGGCTTCGCGGACATCCTCGACGTAGCCGAGCTGCTGTTCGTTCAGCGCTCCGAAGCTCTGCTGATGCAGGAGGTCGGAGAAGCCGATGATGGCGTTCAGCGGCGTTCGCAGCTCGTGCGACATCGTCGCGAGGAACTCGGATTTGTGGCGGCTGACCGTCTCGATCTCCTCGTACAGCCGCCGCAGCTCGTCGTTCATCCGGTTCAGGTTTGCGGCGAGCGCGCCGAGCTCGTCTCGATTCGGTACCTCCACGTGGCGCGAGAAGTCGCCGGCGGCGATCTCTGCCAGGCGCGCCTGCGTCCTCCGGATCGGATTGACGACGGACCACGAGAGAACGAGGCCGAGGAGAAGGGCGAGGAGGACGCTCGCCGCACCGACGGCGATGAACAGGTTCCGCGACGACGTGTACGCCGCGCGGTTCGCGGCGATCAGAGCGTCGGTCTGGGTGCGAGTCGCGCTCGCCAGCTTGTCGGTCAGTGCGCCGAGCTCTTCGTCCGCGTTGATCTCCGCAGTAAGAAACGGCTGGATTCTCTTGTTGGTGGCACCCGCTTGGTCGAGCGCGATGATCCGGTCGACGTTACGCGTGAAGCGCTGATAGTCGACTGTGATCCGGTCGAGCAGCGCCTGGTCCGCGGGTGGGGGAACGAACTCGAAGCCGCGCGTCGCCGGCCCGAGCTGCGAAAGCGAGGCCGCAATCGTCCGGTCGACGAGCGTCCAGCTCCGGCCGCCGCCGAGGCCAGAGGCGCTGCCGGAGAGGTACGTGTTCAGATTCGGGTCCGCTGCGGTGCGCACCGCCAGCATCTGCCGGAGCTGCCGGGCCTGGGTCTGCAGGCTCAGGTACGTCCCCGCGCGCAGCTGCAGCGTCCCGAGCGATACGACGTGGGCGTTCGACTGGCCGAGCACGCGGAGCCCGAGGACGCCGACAGCGACGAGTAGGGCGGCGATCACAGCGAAGGCCACGAGCAGCTTCGTCCGCACGGTGACCGGCACGCTGCCGACGGCCCGCACGACCGCGTTGTCCGCCCGTCCGGGGAGCGCCGCGGGTAGCGTCCGCGGCGCCGCTCCAGCGTCAGTGGTTAGCCGATCCGATCGAGCCATTAGCGGCAGCCCATGTGCCGCTGCTATGTCGTGAGCTTCGGAGTAGCTGCTGCGGCGCTCGTGATCAGCCACTTGCCGCCGATCCTCTGCACGGTCTGGTCGGCGGACACGACCGTGGCAATTTTGCCGGTGGCCACGTCGACGTAGTGGCACTCGAAGTAGAGCGTGCCCTTGTCGCCGTTGACAGTGATCCGCACCTTGTAGGCCGGCGTGTCCGACACCCAGTGATGACCTGGCTGGAATGGGCCAGCCGTGGTGAAGAACTTGCGGATCTGCGCGGTTCCGGACAGGGTCTCCGGGCCGATGTTGAACGTCGCGTTCGGCGCCCAGATGCTCATCATCAGATCGACGTTCTGCGTCGATGCCGCCTTGTGCCACGTCTTCTCGATCGAGTCGATCGCGTAGCTGTCCGCCTGAAGTTGCAACTGCTGATCGGCCGCTGACTTCTTGCCCGAACCTCCACACGCGGTGAGCAAGAGTGCCGCCGTCAAGCCGAGAATCGCCAGCCGTTTCATGTCCCCTCCCTCTCCCGCCTCCGCGGCGGTGGTTTGTGCCTATGTTCACGTAGTTGGGCATCAGAGTCCAGAGCGGACGTCCGACCGTCGTATGCTTGTCCACCGTGCCGATTCGCGTTGTGCTCGCAGAGGACCACTACCTCGTCCGCGAGGGCCTCCGACGCCTGCTCGAGACGCAGCCGGAGCTCGAGGTCGTTGCTGTCTGCACGGATCTGGACTCGCTCCTCGACGCGGTCGCAGCGGAGGCGCCAGACGTCGTCGTAACCGACATCCGCATGCCTCCGGGTCGCACCGACGAGGGGATTCAGGCAGCGGAGAGGCTTCGCGAGACGAACCCGGACGTCGGCGTCGTCGTCCTCAGCCAGTTCGTCGAGCCGCGCTACGCACTCGCGCTGCTCGAGGGCGGAACTGCGCGGCGTGCGTATCTGCTGAAAGAGCGTGTCGAGGACCTCGAGCAGCTCGTCGTCGCGATCCGCGCCGTCGCCGATGGCGGCTCGGTTATCGACCCCAAGGTGATCGACGTCCTGGTTACGGACAAGGCTCGCTCCGAGTCGTCCCCGTTGCACCAGCTGACGCCTCGCGAGCGCGACGTCCTGCGGGAGATGGCGGAGGGCAAGAACAACGCTGCCATCGCGCAAGCGCTGTTCCTCACCGAGCGGTCGGTCGAGAAGGTGATCCACTCGATCTTCCTCAAGCTCGGCCTCGGCTGGGAGACCCTCGTCCACAAGCGCGTGAAGGCCGTGATCCTCTACCTCGCCGAGAGTGGCTAGGCGCACGATCGCTCCTCCCAGAGCGCGCCGAGCGACTGCCCGTCGAGCTCGGACTTGTGCAGGTAGCCAGCGGCGCCGCACATGCGGCTCTCGTGCGGGAGGTCTTCCTCACGGTATGTCGAGACGAGGATCGTGATTGTCTCCGGATACGTCGTCGCGATCGACCGGGCCGCCTCGATGCCGCCGATGCCGGTCATGTTGATGTCCATGAGAACAAGGTCCGGGCGCAGGCAGCCGACGAGCGCGACGGCCTCCTCGCCCGAGGTCGCCTCTCCGACGAGCTGAAAGCCGGCCGCGGCTTCCAGCACTGAGCGAGCCGCTCTCCGGAAGGGCGCCTGGTCGTCCGCGACGATTACGCGGACGCTCACCGGGGCAGCGGGATCGCCCCGACCACATGAGTGACCCGATCCGCGTCGACCGAGACCGTCAGCCGGCCGCCGAGTGCACCGATCCGGTCGGCAATCGTGGTCGAAGGCGCGCGCTCGAGCGCGAGGAGCTCCGATGCGGCATCGTCGGTCACCTCGAACCGGAGCTCGCCGTTCTCGGCCCAGACGCGGACGGTGGCGCGCGAATCGGCGCCTGCGCGCTCGGCCGCGTCTCGCAGCGCCTCCAGGCAGCAGAAGTAGACGGCCGCCTCGACATCGTCCCGATACCGGGCGAGCCCCGTCAGCTCGAGGCGCGTCCGGATGGCCGCCGCTGCCGCGGCCCCCGCTAGCGCCTCGGCAAGACCGCGATCGACAAGCAGCGGCGGATAGATCCGCTGGGCCAGCGCGCGTACACTCTCGAGCGCCTCGCGGACGTCACGCGCGATCTGGTCGAGGAGCGCCTCTGCGCCTCCCGGATCGGAGCCGAGGAGCTGGCGCACGAGCTGGATGTTGACCGCGAGGGCGACCAGATGCTGCTGAATGCCGTCGTGGAGGTCGCGTTCGATCTCTCGGCGCTCGGCGTCCGCGACGGCGACGACTCGCGCCCGTGACGCTGCGAGCGCCTCGAGCTCGAGGCGCAACTCGCCGAGGTCTGTCTCTGTCATCGCACCTCCCTCGCCGTCGAAGTTGAGAGGAGTTGTCCGTGATGTGGCGCTCGGGGTCAAGGGGGCCAGCATCCCCTTCCGGGCGCGTGCCAGCGGGTCGATCCAGCGGACGCCTGTCGAGACGAGGGTGCTAGCACGCCTCGAATACACCCGGCGGCACGGTTCCCGATTCGAAGCGGCGGTCCTAACGTCTTGCCGGAGCCGATCACGAGGATCGGAACGTGACGCTCGAGGGCGGGGCGCCGGGACAACCCGGAACCCTCTTGCTCGGAGCAAAGGAGGGAGAGATGAAACGCCTGCTCGTCACCCTGGTCTCGCTTGCGGCGAGCCTCGCGGTGGTCGCCGTCGTCGGGACGGTGCGGCCGGCGGCTGCTGCGCTGCCGCCTGGAAACACCGTTGAGCAATGGGACAAGATCGCCGAGGACACGGTTGTCGGATCGGGCGCCTTCCAGAACGAAGGCCTGATCTACATGGGCTACGTATCGGCGGCCGTCTACAACGCGACAGTCGCCATCAATGGTGGGTATGCACCCCTTGGCAGCGGAGTCGTGGCGCCAGCCGCGTCGTCGACCGACGCGGCCGTCATCGAGGCTGCGTACCGCACCCTCGTCAACTACTTCCCGTCGCAGTCGGCGACGCTGACCTCGTTCTATACCGAAGCGCTCAACGCGATCCCGGGCGGTTCGGCGAAGACCAACGGCCAATCCGTCGGCCTAGCCGCGGCGACGGACATCATCAGCCAGCGCACTGGGGATGGGCGGCTGACGCCGATCGGCGTGACCTCGTCCTTCCCGACGCTGCCCGCCGGACCTGGCGTGTGGCGGCGGACGCCGCCTTTCGCTGCCCCGCAGACGCCGTGGGTCGCGTCCGTCCGGCCGTTCCTCCTGCAGAGTGCGGCACAGTTCCTGCCTGACCCGCCGCCCTCGCTGCAGAGCAGCGAGTGGGCCGACGCGTTCAACCAGATCAAGGCGTACGGGTCGGCGACCGGAAGCCTTCGCACCGACGCGCAGACCGCGGTCGCGAAGTTCTGGACCGCGAACGTGATCCGACAGTACAACCGGGTTGTTCGCGATATCACGGACGCCCGTGGCCTGAGCCTGCTCGAGACGGCCCGGCTCGCGGCGATGACGAATGTCGTCGGCGCGGACGCGCAGATCTCGGTCATGTATGCGAAGTACCACTACCTGTTCTGGCGTCCCGTGACGGCGATCAACGGATCGCTGGATGCAACCGCCGTCACGAACGACGGGTTCGGCCCCGTTCCGGGCTACAGCGACGGCAACTCGGCAACTGCCGAACGGGCCGGCTGGCGGCCGTTGATAACGACGCCGAACCACCCGGAGTATCCCGCCGCGCACGGCTCGGTGACGTCGGCCATGGCCGAGGTGTTCAGCACCTTCCTCGGCACGAATCAGGTCAACATCAACATCCACGGCTTCGATGCGTCACACGCGGCGGGCAACCTGGACGCCGTGCGGCACTTCGACATGCCGAACGACCTCCGGGCTGAGATCATCAACGCCCGCCTGTGGGCAGGTCTGCACTACCACTTCTCCGGCGTCGCCGGGGTAGTGCTCGGACGGAACGTGGCGAAATACGACCTCAGGCACGCCTTCCAGCCGGTCGGCTAGCGCTCGGGTCGGACGTGATTCGGGGCGCGGCGTCACGTCGCGCCCCGAATCGTGCGGCCGGCTAGGCGGCGACGCCGGCGCTGTATTTCGTCTTCAAGTAGTGGAGGTAGGGGCCAGCGTCGATCGGGCCACCGACGACGCGTTCCAGCGTCTCCTGTGGTGTGAACTTTCTGCCGAGCGCGTAGAGGTTCTCGCGCAACCAGCCGCCGAGTGCGCCGAACTCGAGCGCCTCGATCTGGGCGTCGAGGTCGGGCAGCGCCACACGAGCCCGTTCCCAGATCTGGGCCGAGATCACGTTGCCGAGCTGATACGTCGGGAAGTAGCCGAAGCCGCCGAAGGCCCAATGGATGTCCTGCAGCACACCGACACGATCCTCCGGCACGTCGGCACCGAGCAGTTCCGCAAAGCGCGCGTTCCAGGCCTCCGGCAGATCAGCCGTCGTGAGCGCTCCGGAGATCAGCTCCTGCTCCAGCTCGAAGCGCAGGATGATGTGGAGACCGTACGTCACCTCGTCCGCATCGACGCGGATGAAGGAGCGAGAGACGCGGTTCAGCGCGGCGTAGAACTCCTCGACGCCGACATCCCCGAACGAGTCCGGGAAGGCAGCCTGCAGCCTTGGGTAGAAGCCGCGCCAGAACGGCAGCGAGCGGCCGACGACGTTCTCCCACAGCCTGCTCTGCGACTCGTGAAGCGCCGAGGACGTGCCGCTGCAGAGCGGCGTCCGCTCGAGCGTCTTGCTGACGCCGTGCTCGTAGAGCCCGTGGCCGCACTCGTGCATCGTGCTGAACAGGGAGTGGAGATCGTCGTCGAGGTAGCGCGTCGTCACGCGGATGTCGTTTGTCGCGATCCCGACGCAGAAAGGGTGGACAGTCGTATCGAGCCTGTATGCGTCCCGGTCGAGGCCGTAGAGCGCCAGGATCTCGTGCCCGAGCATCTCCTGCTCGGGCTGCGGGAACGGGCCGCGCATGAACGCCGGCGCCTCGTCGGTCGCCAGTTCGGCGGCCAGAGCGACGAGCTCCGGCTTCAGCCGGTCAAACACCGCGCGCACCTCGGCCGTCTTCATGCCGGGCTCGAAGTCGTCGAGGAGCACGTCGTACTCCTCATCGGCCGGATCGAAGCAGTCGATGTAGCGGCGGCGCAGCTCGAGGTTCTTGTCGAGCCAGGGGCGGAACGCGGAGTAGTCGTTGTCGGCCCGCGCCACTGCCCACGCCTCCTGCGCCTCCGATGCGACGAGCGCCAACTCAGCGGCGAGCTCGGTCGGGACACGGCGCGCCTTGTCCCAGTCCCGACGGGCGACGCGGATCAGGCTGGCGTCGTCGGAGTCGTAGTCGAGTGACTCCTCGACTGGGCGCAGCTCCTCTAGCAGCCGGCCGATCGCCGGGTCGACGAACCGATCGTGGGAGACCGTCTCGAGCGTCGCGAGCTGCTGCGCCCGAACAGGCGCCCCGAGCGGCGGCATCTTCACCAGCTGATCCCATTCGATCAGCATCGTCGCCTGCTTCAGGTCGTGGATCTCTGCGAGGCGTTGACGCAGCTCGGCAAACGCGGCATTCGTGGCGATCGGGCTCACCCTCTCTCGGAGATTGGTCTCGACAACGCAGGAGCGTACCTAGCGCGGGAACGCGCGACGCGCAGTCGGCTGGAAACCAACGCCGTCCCAGATGTGCGTCACAACGACAAGCCGACGGTCGTCCCATTCGTAGACGTGGACGCCCTGTGCCTCGCCGAGGCGATGGGGTCGCGGGCGGCCGAGGCCCGGAGCCGTCGCAAGGACGAGACTGCCCGTGTCCGAGGCGGCGGTCTCGAACTCGCGGCGTTCGACGGTCGTGCTCTGGTGGATATGCCCACCGAGCACGAGCTCCGCGCCGGCTGTTGCCAGCGCCCGAAGCGCCGAATCGCGACCCTTCAGAGGGAACTTGCGCGACGTACGCCACGGCGCGCCGGCGAGGTGGTGGTGCAGCGCGACGACCCGTAGGGCGCCCGGCGGCGTGTTGGCGAGCGCAGTCGCTGCGTGAGCGAGCTGCGCGCCCGAGAGGCGACCGCCCTGGTGGCGCCACGGCCGCACCGAGTTGAAGCCACAGACGACGAGCGACTCCGAGCGGTAGATCGGTGCCACGGTGCCAAAAACGCGTTCGAACTCCGTCCAGGGCCGCGAGAAGCGCCCCGGGAACGAGTAGGGAATGTCGTGGTTTCCAGGGACCGCGAGGACGGCCGTTTCGAGCGCGTCCAGGAGACCCTTCGCGTGCTCGAGCTGCTCGGGTCGGCCGCGATGAGAAAGATCGCCCGTCGCGATGACAAGCTCCGGATCGATCTCGGCTACGAGGGCCGCGAGCGCCTCCGCCAGCCCGGTGGCCTCGTGCTTCCCGGCGTGCAGGTCGGAGACGTGGAGCGCGCGTGTCGGCACCGCCGACCGAGGCTATACACTCAGGACGATGTCGGAGCAGGCTCCCGAGATCTTCGACGACCTCTACCTCGGTCTCCGAGCCGGTGGCGCGCTGCGTAAACAGCGCCGCGGCGAGGAACTTACGACCGAAGAGGCAGAGGTCCTCTCGCGCTGGCAGCGCCTCTCGATGTGGCGCAAGGGACTCGCCCTGGGCGCGTTCGCAGTCGGCACGTTCGGCCTCGGAGTTACGGTAGGCGGCCTGGTCTTCGGCCGCCGCCGCAAGCACGCGTAACAGCGCCCGGTGGGCGAGTTCGTGTCGTTGACCGAGGTGCAGTCCGATCGCCTTGTTGGGTTCGTGCCGAGCCGCAAGGATGTCCGCGAGCTTCACGCGATCTATTCCGAACGAGAGGTCGCGCGGTGGGTCTCTGCGACTGGGCGCCCTGAGACGCTGCGAGAGGTCGGAAGACGTGTCTCCCGTGATCTCCAGCACTGGCGCGCGAACGGAGTTGGGAGGTGGTACTGGCGGGAAAGGGACACTGAAGATCTTGTCGCACGCTGCGGACCGCAGCTAGCCGTCGTCTGCGGCGATCCCGAGGTCGAGTTTGGATGGGCGGTCCGCCATGACCGGCAGGGCCGTGGGTATGCGAGTGAGGCTGCCGACGCCGCCGTGAAGGCGTGTTCGAAGATCCTCTCCGTGAGGAGCGTCGTCGCGTACACGCATGTGGACAACGTCGCTTCACTCGGCGTGATGGACCGGGCGGGATTCTTGTTCGAGCGCGCCTTCGATCTCAACTCTTCCCCGCATGTCCTTTACCGTCGGCAGGTCGCCTAAGTAGACCCATGGTTCTCCCGTTCCGCTGTAGTCACGGATCGGCGGCGCGTCTGCCCAGGCGAACATATGTTCCCGTCCGATCGGGAACGCTAAACTCGCTCGATGGCCATCGATGAGCTGATCGTCCATGGTGCGCGGGAGCACAACCTCAAGGACGTGACCGTTCGCCTACCGCGGAATGCGCTGATCTGCATCACCGGGCTCTCCGGCTCCGGCAAGTCGTCACTCGCCTTCGACACCATCTATGCGGAGGGCCAACGGCGGTACGTGGAGTCGCTCTCCGCCTATGCGCGGCAGTTCCTGCAGATGATGGAGAAGCCGGACGTCGACTCGATCGAGGGGCTCTCGCCGGCGATCTCGATCGACCAGAAGACGACGTCGCGCAACCCGCGCTCGACGGTCGGCACGGTCACCGAGATCTACGACTACCTGCGGCTCCTCTACGCGCGCGTTGGGCGGCCGCATTGCCCGGTCTGCGGTAGGCCGATCGCCGGGCAGAGCCTCGACCAGATCGTCGAGCAGGTGCTTGCGCTAGCGGACGGGACACGCTTCACGGTCAACGGCCCTGTCGTCCGTGATCGCAAGGGCGAGTTCAAGGATGTGCTCGAGGAGCTCCGCCGCGACGGTTTTACGCGGGTCAAGGTAGACGGCGAGCAGCTGTTGCTCGAGGACGAGATCGTGCTCGACAAGAAGTTCAAGCATACGATCGAGGTCGTCGTCGACCGCCTCGTGATGAAGGACGATCTCCGCCAGCGGCTCACGCAATCGGTCGAGACGGCCGCGACGCTCGCCGAGGGTCTTGTCGGGATCGATGTCGTGGACGGCGATTCGATGCTCTTCTCCGAGAACTTCGCCTGCCCGGAGCACGGCGTGTCGCTGCCCGAACTCGAGCCGAGGATCTTCTCTTTCAACTCGCCGCACGGCGCCTGCCCGCGCTGCACGGGCCTCGGCTCACAGCTCGAGATCGACCCCGACCTGCTGGTTCCCGATCCGTCACTGACAATCGGTGAGGGCGCGCTCGTCCCGTGGTCGGTCGGCGGCTCGAGCTTCTACGAAGGCGTGATCCAGGCCGTCGCCGACCGCTACGAGATCGACATCGACCTGCCGTGGCGCGACCTTAGCCAGCAGCAGCAGGACTTCTTCCTCTTCGGCACCGGCGGCGAGCGGATCTTCGTCAACTACAAGAACCGCATGGGCCGGAGACGCCAGTACGCAATGGCATTCGAGGGCATCGTGCGGTCGCTCGAACGGCGCTACAAGGAAACCGACTCGTCGCTCCAGCGCGACCGGATCGAGGAGTACATGAGCTTCCGGCCCTGTCCGGAGTGCAACGGCGCGCGCCTCAAGCCGGCCGTGCTCGCCGTGACCGTCGACGGCCGCTCGATCAACGAGTTCACTCGGCTATCGGTCACGCGCGCGCTCGTCGCGATCGGCGAGCTCGACCTCACGCCGACCGAGCAGCTGATCGGACATCGGATCGTGAAGGAGATCCGCGAGCGGCTCACATTCCTTGCCGACGTCGGCGTCGGCTACTTGCAGCTCGACCGCGCTGCGAAGACGCTGTCCGGCGGCGAGGCTCAGCGGCTTCGGCTCGCGACACAGATCGGGTCGCAGCTCGTCGGAGTCCTCTACATCCTCGACGAGCCGTCCATCGGCCTCCATCAGCGGGACAACGATCGGCTGATCGCGACACTCGAACGGCTGAAGGCGCTCGGCAACACCGTGCTGGTTGTCGAGCACGACGAGCAGATGATGCGCAGCGCCGACTGGCTCGTGGACATGGGGCCGGGTGCGGGCGAGCACGGCGGGCGGGTCGTCGCCGAAGGGACGGCCGAGGACGTACAGCGAACGCCGGGCTCGATCACCGGGCAGTTCCTGGCCGGGACGCGGCAGATCGCGGTGCCGCCGCGACGGCCCGACGACGAGCGCGGGTCCTTCACCGTGCACGGAGCGTCGATGCACAACCTGAAGGGGATCGACGTCGAGTTCCCGATCGGCAAGTTCGTCTGCGTCTCGGGCGTCTCGGGCTCGGGGAAGTCGACCCTGGTGAACGAGATCGTCTACAAGGCGCTCGCCAACCGGCTCAATCGGACACGGACGAAGCCGGGCGACCACGTCTCGGTCGAGGGGATCGACTGCTTCGACAAAGTGATCGACATCGACCAGACGCCGATCGGCCGCACGCCGCGTTCCAATCCGGCGACCTACACCGATCTCTTCACACACGTGCGTGAGCTCTACTCGCTGACGCCCGAGGCGAAGGTGCGCGGCTACAAGCCCGGGCGCTTCTCGTTCAATGTGCGCGGCGGTCGCTGCGAGGCGTGCAAGGGCGACGGGACGATCAAGATCGAGATGCATTTCCTGCCCGACGTCTACGTGCCGTGCGAGACCTGCCACGGGCGGCGCTACAACAAGGAGACGCTCGAGGTGCGCTTCAAGGGCAAGTCGATCGCCGACGTGCTCGAGATGTCGGTCGAGGAGGCGCTCGGCTTCTTCGCCAAGATCCCCAAGATCCGCCGGAGGCTCCAGACGCTGCACGACGTCGGGCTCGACTACGTCAAGCTCGGCCAGCCTGCGACGACGCTCTCGGGCGGCGAAGCGCAGCGGGTGAAGCTCGCTGCGGAGCTCTCAAAGGTCGCGACCGGGCGAACGCTCTACATCCTCGACGAGCCGACGACCGGCTTGCATTTCGCCGACATCGAGAAGCTGCTCGAAGTGCTACAGCGCCTCGTCGACACGGGCAACACCGTGCTAGTGATCGAGCACAATCTCGACGTGATCAAGCAGGCCGACTGGGTCGTCGATCTCGGGCCTGAGGGCGGGGAGGAGGGCGGCGAGCTGATTGCCGCCGGCACGCCCGAGGAGATTGCCGAGGTCGAAGGCTCGTACACCGGCCGGTTCCTACGCGGTGTTCTTGCGGCTAAGGCCGCCGCGGCGGCGTAAGGGGAAGGTCCCGCCCGTGTAGGGGCGAGGCTTGCGTCGCCCTCGCCTCCCTAGAACGCCGGTAGAAGAACGGTCGCGCCAAAGGCGACCGCGAGCACCCACGCGCCCGCGGCCGACGCCACGACGACAAGCCGGCGATCGAACCGGTCGCGTGATAGTACGAGGCAGCTCGCCAGGCCGAGGCCGAGGCCGGTGAGCCATTCGACGGCTCCGAACGCGATTCCGACAGCGAGGCCGACGTCCGAGTCGATCCCTCGCGCGGAAAGCGAGAGCGCGACGGCGGCACTGGCGATGCCGACGTTGCCCGGTGTCAAGGGCATGACCGCGGCCAGCTCGACGGCCCCCACGATCACGAGCGCGGCTCCCAGCGGGTGCCCCATCCCGAACGCCCCTGCGACGGCCGCTGCGGCGCCCACCTTCGCCGTCACCCCTGCGAGGGACCACGCGCCAACGGCTGCCAGTTCGCGAGGCGATCGTCGAAGCTCCCGGAAAGCGTCGAAGACATGCGCTGCTCGCTGCGGCCAGCGGATCCGACGGGCACAGAGAAGCGCAACGACGAAGCCGATGGCGCCACCGGCGAACATCAGGAGCGGCCATGCGGGGAGAGCTCCCATCGCAGAACCGGCAGCAACGAGCGCGACGAGCCACGTCCCCCTGATCGCCCCGACGGCGGCTGCGGCGCCGCCAACCGTCCACGCACCGCCGCTCGTCCGGCGTGCAAACAACGCGACGCGTACGGCCGAACCCGCGTGCAGAGGGGCGATGGCGTTGACACCGCACCCGACGCCGTAGCGCGCGGTGCCATCGACGACGCCGAAGGGCGCTCCGGATGCGCGAAGCGCGACTCGCCAGGCCATCGCCGCGCAGACGTTCGCGGTCAGGAAGCAGGCGCCCGCAGCCCAGAGAGGTGCGGGAGGCGCTGCCGCAACACCGGCAAGAGCACTCCGCATTCGGTCTCCGAGGAGGCCTGGCGTAGCGCAGAGCACGACGATCGCGGCGAGTGTGATCCCCGCCGACAGGGCGTGCCGCAGTGTGAGGTGGACGCGCATCGGGCCGCACCCGAGACGTCGGCACGAAATCGACGGTGCTTGAGCGCTAGCGGGTCACGCGGACACTTCGACGCGCGAAGCGGAAAGAGCGGCGATGCGCGCAATCCACGGCGTGGCTCCAAGCCGCTCGAAGATCTGCTTTGCCTCGTCGAGAAGTTGAGTCGCTTCGTTCGACCGGTCATGCGCTATGAGGTACTCCGCGTGCTCGAGCTGCGTTACGGCCACCCAGAAGACGATGCCGAGCTCGCGGAACCGCGCGGCCGCGATGTCGTAGCCCACCCCTTCATCGGAGAGGCGAGCCCGGAAGCGCTTCGCCTGCGCGTCGAGGTACGGCGGCCGGGAACCGGGGGGAATGATCTCGACAAGTACGAGCAGCTCCTCGATCCTCGTCGACCCCCCCAACTCGAACGCCGCTTCGAGCGCCTCGACGATGCCCAGCTTGACGGCCTGGAAGGGGATGCCGAGAGTGCGGCCTGTCTCAACGGCGGCATTGGCGTCGTCGAGGGCATCGCCCAGTCGCCCATCCGCCCGGTGCAGGCGGGCTCGCGCCGCCAGGTAGACGGAGCGGTCCTGGACGTCGGTGGACTCTTCGAGGCGGGAGAACAGCGAAAAGACGCGCCGTGCGCCGCCGATGTCACCGCGCTGAAGGTGAATCTCGACGCCCGTCTGAAGCACGCTCAGCACGACCCCGCCTGAGTCGACCTGCTCCTGCGTGAACTCCTCAGTTATCGCTTGCGCCTCGTCCCAATGGCCGAGCATGGTGAGAGGGTAGGTCCGCTCCGCCAACACAGCCCACTCCAGCGGGCGGCTTCCGAGCTTTCGCGTGAGCGCAAGAGACTCGTCGAGGTACCCGAGTGCATCGGCGTACTCGTCACGCCGGAAGCACTGGTCGGAAAGGACGAAGTAGCAAGTGCCGGCGTCTTCCACGAGGTCGTGAGCGAGCGCGATCTGGAGCGCGTGCCTAAGGAGCGCGAGAGACTCCTCACCATGTTCGCGGCTAGACGCGACGAACGCCTTGGCGCGTAGCGCCAGCGCGAGCGGCGCCGGATAGGCATGCGCTTCGGAGATGTCCAGCGCCAGCTCGGCCCGCTCGGCCGCTCGCTCGAGATCGCCGCCAAACCAGTAAGCGAACGAAAGTCGAGCTGCCAGCAGCGCGAGATCCTCGTCGGGCTCGTCCTCGGAGATGACGGCGAAAGCGCGCTCCATCCGTGCGAGCGCCTCGTCGCGATATCCCGTGAAGGCTTCGACAAGCCCGAGTCGCGACAGAACCCGGGCGGCTGCATGCGTGTCCCCCTCCTCCTCGTGTAGCTCGATCGACTTCTCGAATAGTCGCCGCGCCGCGTCTGGGTCGGCTGCTCGCCCTGCCATCTCGGCAGCACGGCTGAGAAGCGCCGCCCTCTCCGACCGGTTCTCCGTCAACGCGGCCGCTTGCTCGAAGTACCGTCGCGCCTCGGCTGCGGCGCCCAGCGAGGCGGCTCGCTCGCCGGCACGGGCGAGCATGGCCTGCGCCTTAGCCCGGATGTCGGCTGCGTCCTCCGCTGCCGGTGCCGCGTCGAGTGCGGCGACGTAGTGGGACGCGATCACTTCGACGACCTCGTCCTCGTCCGCGGCGAACGCCCGGCTCAGGTATTCCGCCGCCGCGAGGTGCTTCGTGCGGCGATCGCGCTTGGCCAGCGTCTCGTAGGCGACGTGCCGCACGAGATCCTGGAGGAAGCCGTACTGGCCGTGCTCGGGTGAGCGCGGATCGGCCTGCACGCCGAGGACTTCCTTGCGCACGAGCGATCCGAGCAGCGGCTCGAGATCCACTTCCAAGATGTCCGACAGCGCCGCGAGCGCGCCTCGCGTGAACGTCTTGCCCAGCACCGCGCCGTCCTGCAGCAACCGGCGCTCTTCCGGCGGTAGGCCGTCGAGGCGCGCCGCGATCAGCGCGTGCAGCGTCTCCGGCACTTCGAGGGACTCGATCGCACCCGTAGGCCGGTAGACCGAGCCGTCTAGGACGAGCAGCCCACGGTCGAGCAGCATGCGAACGGTCTCGACGGCGTAGAGTGGGACACCTTCGGCCCGCGCGAGGATCTGGTCGTGGATCTCGCCAGGCAAGCCGGGGACAAGACCGGCGAGGAGCTCTTCCATCGCCCCGGCAGAGAGCGGCTCGAGGTAGAGGGAGCTGAAGTTCCGGTGGCCGGCACCCCAGGTTGGACGGCGCTCGATCAGCTCGGGGCGGGCGAGTGTGACCACGTAGAGCGGCGAGTTGCGCGACCAGTCGAGGAGGTACTCGATGAAATCGAGGAGCGATTCGTCGGCCCACTGCAGATCCTCGAAGGCGAGCACCGTGGGGTAGACGTCTGCGAGCCGCTCGAAGAACAGGCGCCAGGCGGCAAACAGGTCCTGCTTCTCCCGCGCCTCGTGCTCCTCCAGCCCGAGCAGCTGAGCGACCCGCGGCTCGACGAAGTGCCGCTCCTCCGGGTCGGTGATGTGCTCCTCGACGGTCGCGCGCAGCTTCGCGAGCGCGGCCACCGGCTGCTCGTCCTCGGTGATGCGGCAGCGCATCCGGACCATGTCGGCGAGCGCCCAGTAGGTGACGCCCTCGCCGTAGGCGAGACAGCGTCCGCGATGCCAGTACGTGAGCTGGGGGAGACCGTCGAAGTACTTGTAGAACTCCCAGGCGAGCCGCGACTTGCCGATCCCGGCGATCCCGGTGACCGAGACGAGGTGTGCTTTCTGCTCGTCGGCCGAGGTGTGGAAGAGGTCCTTGATCTGGCGCAGCTCCCGCTCCCGGCCGACGAAGGGCGCTTCCAGGCCCGTCGATTTGAGCGAGCCGCGGGCGCCCGAGACGACCCGGAGAGCCTTCCAGAGCGGCACGAGCCCGTCTTTGCCTTTCAGCTCGAAAGCGCCGGCGTCTTCGAACACGATCGTCGCCTCGGTCGCCCGCCGGGTCGACTCGCCGACGTAGACAGTTCCTGGCTCGGCCACCGACTGGACGCGTGAGGCTGTGTTGACGAGGTCGCCGGCGACCATCCCTTGCCCCTCGGCGCCCAGGGTGACGGCCGCCTCGCCGGTGAGCACTCCGGCGCGCGCCCTGAGCTCGGGCGCGCCGACTTCGTCACCGAGTGCGGAGACGGCGGCGACCAGGTCGAGCGCAGCGCGGACGGCGCGTTCAGCGTCGTCTTCGGTTGCCACAGGTGTTCCCCAGACGGCCATCACAGCGTCACCGATGAACTTCTCGACCGTGCCGCCGTAGAGCTCGATCAGCCGGCGCGAGGTGTCGAAGTAGCGCGAGAGCAACTCCCGCACTTCTTCGGAGTCCCGCGACTCCGACAGCGTCGTGAAGCCGACGAGGTCGGCGAACAGGACGCTCACCAGCCGCCGCTCGGCCTGAGGTTGGTCCGCCGGCACAACAGCTGGCTGTGTCGAAGCAACAGCCGCGCCGCACTCGCCGCAGAAGCGCTCGCCCGGCTCGTTTGCTGCCCCGCACGACGGGCAGGCGGGCGCGAGCGGTGTTCCGCACTCTGCACAGAACTTGCGTCCGTCGCGGTTCTCGGCGTTGCAGCTCGGACAGGTCATGCGATCGCCTCGGAGTGCCGGCCGACACGTTCGAGGAGCGGTGCGGCACCGAGTCTTTCGAAGATCTGGGTAGCCTCGTCGAGCATCGGCTTGCCTGCCGTGCTGTTACCGCGGGCAAGCCATTCGCCGTGCTCGAGAAGCGTCAGACCGAGGTAGAGCGGGAAGCTCATCTCCCGGAACCCGCTTCCGGCGCGCCTGAAGAGTCGATCGGTCTCCGAATCGTCCTCGCGTCCAGCCGCAAGCCGCGCGCGGAAGCGGGAAGCGTGCGCCTGGAGGAACTGGGAGTTGCTGCCCGACGGGAGGGCGTCGACGATCCCGAGCAACTCCTCGGTTGTCGCGAGGTCCCCGATCTGAAGCGTTGCCTCGAGCGCCGTGACCCACGCCTCCTTGATGTACTCCTGCCGCATCCCCATGGTCTTGCGCATCTCGAGCGGCGGCCCAGCTGCCTGGACTGCACCGGCGGCATCACCCTGTGTGAGGAGGATCCGAGCTCTGCCCGATGCATATGTCGCTCGCTCCTGAAAGTCGTCGGATTCGGCGAGGAGGCTGAACACCTCCGCCAGGCGGGTCGCCTCGCCGAGGTTCCCGCGGTAGAGGTGGATCATCGAGCCCATCGACAGCAGCGGCCCGAACGCCTGGCGCGCCTCCATCCACTGCTCCTCGGGCAGTTGCGCGATCATCCCGAGCGCCTCGTCCCACTCGCCGAGGGCGAACAACGGATAGAGCTGGCCCAGGAAGGACCACTCCCACTGGCGGTTCCCGACGCGTCGCGCGTGGACCAGGCCGTCACGCACGATGGTCGCCGCCTCGTCGTAGTGGTCGCTCTGAGAGAACACGTCGGCCAGGTTGTACGAGGCACGAAGTGCCGCCGAAGGCTTGTCGTTCTCGAGCGCAGTGTCGAGTGCGAAGCGCAGGAGCGCCGCCCCTTCCTGCATGCGGCCGGTGGCGGTGAGCATGATCGCCTTTGTCGTCAGCGCCTGCGCGAGAACCTCCGGCAGCGAGCGGGCCTCGGCGATCGTCAACGCGGTTTCGATCCGCTGCGCGGCGGTTTCCAGGTCGCCGCCGAAGAACATGAACCGACCGATCTGCGCCGCCAGCTCTGCCAGATCGTCGTCCGGCTCGTCTTGCGAGAGGAGCTCGAAGGAGCGGTTCATGCGGTCGATCCCGGTCTCGAGGCGACCCGTGTCCCACATCACCTCGGCCAGCCGGGCCTCGACCCGAGCGGCCGCGTGCAGCGCACCGACCTCTGAGAAGAGCGCGATCGCGCGCTCGTAGTGCTCGTCCGCCTCCTGGACACGCGCGCCTACGCGCGCCATGCCGCCTGCTCGCTCGTACAGCTCTGCGCGGGATAGCGCATCGTCCGCCAGCGCTGCCGCGTCTTCGTAGCGGGATTGCGCCTCGCGGTTCGCGCCCAGCGAGGCAGCGCGGTCGCCTGCTCGCACGAGCATCGAACGAGCCTCCGTCTTGACGTCATCGGCGTCCGGATCGTCCGGGGCGGCACGGTAGGCGTCGAGGTAGTGGGACGCCACGACCTCGACGACCTCGTCCTCGTCGCCGAGCGAGCGGAGGTGCGCAGCGGCCGCGAGGTGCCGTGCTTTCCGCTCCTTCTTCGAGAGCGTGTCGTACGCAACTTTCTTCACCAGGTCTTGGAGGAACCCGTACTGGCCGCGTTCCGGAGAGAGCGGGTCGGCCTGCACGGAAAGCACCTCCTTGCGGAGCAGCGCATCGAGCAGCGGCAAGAGCTCTGCTTCGGGATGCATCGACACGGACGCGAGCCCGCGCAGCGTGAACGTCCGGCCGAGCACGGCGGCGTCCTGGACGACGCGTCGCTCCTCGGGCGCGAGCCCGTCTAGGCGTGCGGCTATAAGGGCTTGCAAGGTCTCTGGCACTTCAAGAGTGTCGATCTCGCCCGTCAACCGGAACGCACCGTTCTCTCGCACGAGCAGACCGCGGTCGAGCAGCATGCGCACGGTCTCGACCGCGTAGAAAGGGACGCCCTCGGCCCGCTCGAGGATGCGCTCACGCAATTCGTCTGGGAGTCCGGGGACAGGGCCGGTGAGAAGCAGCCCCATGGCGTCGGCTCCGAGCGGTTCGAGCGCGATCGAGGTGAAGTTGCGCTTGCCTGCGCCCCAGGTCGGACGGCGTTCCATGAGCTCGGGTCGGGCCGCGGTCAGGATGAAGAGCGGCAGCTCACGCGACCAGTCGAGCAGGTAGCCGATGAAGTCGAGGAGCGCGCTGTCCGCCCAGTGGATGTCCTCGAAGACGAGCACGGTGGGCCCATGCTCGGCGACTCCTTCGAAGAACATCCGCGCCGCGGCGAAGAGGTTCTCCTGGTCGCCGCTCGCGCCGCTCTCGAGCCCGAGCAGGTGAGCGAGCCGAGGCTCGACGAAGCGCCGCTCGTCGCGGTCGTCGAGATGCTCCTCGACCGCGATGCGGAGCTTGGCGAGCGCCGACTCGGCGGGCTCGTCCTCGACGATTCCGGCACGGCCGCGAACCATCTCTGCGAGTGCCCAGAACGCGACGCCGTCGCCATACGAGAGGCAGCGGCCTTTGTGCCAGAGGACGGTGTCGGCGAGCCCGTCGATGTACTTCTCGAACTCCCACGCCAATCTCGATTTGCCGATTCCCCCGACACCGAGAATGGACACGAGCTGTGCCCGGCGGTCCTCGGCGGCGGCGTTGAAGAGCTCCTTCACGAGCCGCAGCTCACGATCTCGACCGACGAAGGGCGGCTCGACGGCGAGCGAATGGGAGCTGCTCCCCACCAGGCCGACGACGCGAAGCGCCCGCCAGAGCTCGACCGGCTCCGACTTGCCTTTCAACTCGCGCGTGCCGGCGTTCTCGTAGGCGATCGCGCCGTCCGAGGCGCGCTTCGTCGCGGCCCCGACAAGGACGGTGCCCGGGTCGGCGACGGACTGGATGCGGGACGCCGTGTTGACGAGGTCGCCGGCGACCATCCCCTGGCCCTCAGCGCCGAGCGTGACTGCGGCTTCGCCGGTAAGCACCCCGACCCGCGCCCGCAGTTGCGGAGCGCCGACGTCGACACCCAGAGCTGCGACGGCACCGACGAGCTCTATCGCGGCGCGAACGGCTCGCTCGGCGTCGTCTTCCTGCGCGACCGGCGCGCCCCAGATGGCCATGACGGCGTCACCGATGAACTTCTCGACCGTTCCGCCGTAGCGTTCGATGACAGTGCGGGCGATCTCGAAGTAGCCGGAGAGGAGCTCGCGCGTGTCTTCGGCGTCGCGGTCCTCTGACAGCGTCGTGAAGCCGACGAGGTCCGCGAACAGGACGGAGACGAGCCGGCGCTCGGCGAGATGGGGGATCGGGGTCGCCGTGAACGGTGCGGTCTGACCGACGACCAGGGCACCGCATTGGCTGCAGAACTTCTCGGCCCCGGTGAGTGGAGCGCTGCAGCTCGTGCAGTTGAGCGAGAGCGCGGTGCCGCACTCGCTGCAGAACTTCGCACCCGTGGCGTTCTCAGCCGAACAGTTCGAGCACGTCACACGCGTACCTCGGCCCCCACTGAGAAGCGGTCGGCGCGCTCGAGCCAGGGTGTCGCGCGAAGCCCCTCGAATGTCTCACGCGCCTCGGTCAGGAGCGATGCCGCATCGTCTTGCTCCCCTGCCGCTTTCAGCCACTCGGCGTGCTCGAGCTGGGTGACGGCGAGCCGGAACGGCATGTCGAGCTCGCGGAAGATGGACTCGGCTGCCGAGAAACCGGACGCGACGTCGATGCCTCCCTGATGCGCAGCCAAGCGCCCGCTGAAGCGCGCGTGCTGGGCGGCGAGGAGCGGCGTCAGCTGTCCGGGTTGGAGACCGTCGAGTATCGAGAGGAGCTCCCGAGCCTTGGCGACGTCTCCGAGCACAAACGCGGCTTCGAGCGCTTCGAAGAGACTGAACTTGACCGGGTAGAGCGTCATCCCGAGCTCGGTGCGTAGGGCGACCGCCCGTTCTGCGGCTGCAAGCGCCTCGGCCGGTTTTCCCTCCCCGCGGAGCACCCGTGCCTCCGCCAGCGCGTAGTGCGCGACGTCCTGGCCTGAATCCGACTGTCCGACGATGGAGTTTCGCGTGAGCACAGCGCGCGCCCGCTCGATGTTGCCACGCTCGACATGGACACGGGTGGTGATGAGCAGGAACGACTGTGTGAACGACGTCGTCACACGTTCCTCGACCTCTGAGGCGCGCTCTAGCGCCTCGTCCCAGCGATCGAGCTCGATCAGCACCCCGACGTTGAACCCGAGCAGGTTCGATTCCCAGCCTCGATCGCCTACCCGCCGTGCAAGCGCGAGTCCGCGCTCGACAGTCGCCAGTGATTCCAGGTCTTGGTCGACGCACCCGAACGCGACGGCGAGGTTGTTGAGGGCGCGGAGCGCCTCGTTGTGGAGGTCGTTCTCGACCGCGAGCGAGACGGCTGCCTCGAGGAGCACCCGCGCTTCGTATAGACGATCGGTGCGCATGAGGTTGACCGCCTTGCTGTTGAGCGCCCCTGCGAGCGTCGCGGGCAGACCGAAGGTTTCGGCGAGCTCCAGCGCTTGCTCGAGAATCGGGACCGCACGATCTCCCTTTTCGCTCAGCACAAGGAAGCGGCCGAGTTGAGCGGCCACTGCCGCGACGACGCCATCGGGCTCCTCGACGGTCAGCGCGGCGAGCGCCGGCTCGAGACGGGCGACCGCTTGCAGCGCGTGTCCCTCGACGAAATCGATCTCGGCCAGGCGGGCCGACACGAGGGCGGCCGAGCGGATCTCGCCCTCGGCCGCATAGGTGTCATGGGAACGGTCGAAAAGGGCTCGGGCAGCGCCCTGCTCGTCGGCCCGTACGGCCATCTGACCCGCGCGATCGATGAGACCGGCCGCGGCGAGCGCCTCTTCGCTGAGCTCAGCCGCCTGCTCGAAGTAGCGTTGCGCCTCCGCCGCTGCTGCGAGCGAGGATGCCCGCTCACCCGCCCGTGCGAGGGCATCTCTGGCGCGCATCTTGATCTCGGCTGCATCTGTCGCATCCGGGACCGCTCGGTAGGCCTCGACGAGGTGCGAGGCGACAACCTCCGCGATCTCGTCCTCGGACAGTGCCGCCGCCAGGTATTCGGCTGCCGCGAGGTGCCTGATCTTTCGCTCGTGCCGCGAGAGCGTCTCATAGGCGACATGGCGGACGAGGTCCTGCAGGAAGCCGTACTGGCCGTGCTCTGGCGACCGTGGGTCGGACTGCAGCGAGAGCACCTCCTTCCGCACGAGGGTGACGAGAAATGGCTCGACGTCCGCTTCGGGGCGGCCGGAGAGCGCGGCGAGGGCAGCTCGGGTGAACGTCTTGCCGAGCACGGCAGCGTCCTGCAGCACGCGTCGCTCGTCGGACGAGAGCCCGTCGAGCCGGGCGGCGATCAACGCGTGGAGCGTCTCGGGAACCTCGAGCTCCTCGATCTCGCCGGTGGGACGGTAGACCGCCCCTTCCTGGACGAGGAGTCCGCGGTCGAGCAGCATGCGCACGGTTTCGATCGCATACAACGGGACGCCTTCGGCCCGGGCGAGGATCTGGTCGCGCAGCGCAGCGGGAAGGCCGGGTACGAGGCCGGTGAGAATCTCCTCCATCGCCTCGGACGAGAGCGGCTCGAGATAGAGGGAGGTGAAGTTCCGCGCGCCGGCGCCCCAGGTCGGGCGCCGTTCCACGAGCTCCGGGCGTGCGAGCGTGATCACGAAGAGCGGGTGGTTGCGCGACCACTCGAGCAGGTACTCGACGAAGTCGAGCAGCGACTCGTCCGCCCATTGCAGATCCTCGAACGCCAGAACGGTGGGGTAGACGTCGGCGAGCCGCTCGAAGAACAGGCGCCAGGCTGCGAACAGGTCCTGGCGGTCGCGCGACTCGTGCTCGCCGAGCCCTAGCAGTTGCGCGAGGCGTGGCTCGACGAAGCGCCGTTCTTCAGGGTCGAGGATGTGCTCGTCGAGTGTGGCACCGAGCTTCCGCAGCGCCGAGGCTTGGTCTTCGTCCTCCCCGATGCGGCACCGCATTCGCACCATGTCGGCAAGCGCCCAGTAGGTGACGCCCTCGCCGTAGGCGAGGCAGCGGCCGCGGTGCCAGTAGACGCTCTGCGTGATGCCGTCGAAGTACTTGTAGAACTCCCACGCGAGACGCGATTTACCGATCCCGGCGATGCCGGTGACGGACGCGAGATGCGCCTTCTTCTCGTCTGCGCTCGTGTGGAAGAGCGTCTTGATCTGGCGCAGCTCGCGGTCGCGACCGACGAACGGGGCCTCCAACCCTGCGGACTTCAGCGTTCCTCGCACCCCGGAGACGACCCGGAGTGCCTTCCAGAGCGGGATCAGCCCTTCCTTTCCCTTGAGCTCGAAGGTGCCGGCGTCCTCGAACACGATCGTCTGCTCCGTGGCGCGACGGGTCGACTCACCCACGAAGACCGTTCCTGGCTCGGCGGCAGACTGCACCCGCGACGCCGTGTTGACGAGGTCGCCCGCGACCATTCCCTCGCCTGTCGCGCCGATCGTCACTGCCGCTTCACCGGTCAGCACTCCCGCGCGAGCCCGTAGCTCGGGTGCGCCGACTTCGTCCCCGAGCGCGGAGACGGCGGCAACAAGGTCGAGTGCGGCGCGGACGGCACGTTCGGCGTCGTCCTCGGTCGCGACGGGCGTTCCCCAAACGGCCATCACGGCATCGCCGATGAATTTCTCGACCGTGCCGCCGTAGAGCTCGATCAGCCGCCGGCAGGTGTCGAAGTAGCGGGAGAGGAGCTCCCGCACCTCTTCGGAGTCGCGCGACTCGGAGAGCGTCGTAAAGCCGACCAGGTCCGCGAACAACACCGAGACGAGCCTGCGCTCCGCCGTGGGCTCGGCCGGAGCTATGGCTACGGCAGGCGCCGCCTGCCCGGCGAGTGGTGTACCACATTCGCCGCAGAACTTGACGTTCGCCGCGTTCAGCGCTCCACAGGACGGGCAGCCGAGGGCGAGCGCGTGGCCGCACTCACCACAGAACTTTCGGCCTGGCTCGTTCTCGCTCGCGCAGACGGCGCAGATCACTGTTCCCTCTCGTCCGGACGCCATGACTGTAAGCGACAGGAGAGGGGTCGTGAAGCCGTGGCTACGCTCCCACCGTGAGCGCAGAGCGCCAGTGGTGGTTGCGAGTCCCCGGCGTGCTCGTGCGCCCGGGTGATGTGTTCGTCGCTTTGCGCGTCACGGATCCGGACGATCTGGATGCGCGGCAGGAGCCGATCCTTTTCGTGACCTTGCTCGCTGGCATTGCAGGCGTGCTGCTCACGACGGCCTGGGCGCGTCTTCTCGACCCCGGTGCCGCGGACGGCGTCACCCTCGACGTGCTCACGTTCGTTGTGCTGACGTTCGTCGGAGGAGCGCTCGAAGGCGCAGCCGCGTACTTCTTCGTCGGGGGTGCGCTCTATCTCGGGACGCGCGGGATGGGGAGCCTCGGCAGCTGGCGGGTTGCGAGGCACCTGCTCGCCTTCTCATGTGTGCCGCTCGCTCTATCCCTGCTGTTGACGCTGCCTGTGGGGTTGGCCGCTTTCGGTGGCGATCTCTTCCGAAGAGGCGGGGCGGACGCTGGGGTGGGCGGCGACGTCTATCTCGCGTGCCGACTCCTCTTCGTCGGCTGGTCGTTCGGGTTGCTCCTGCTCGGGATCCGGGTCGTTTACGGCTGGACGTGGGCAAGAGCGGCCGGCGCCATCGGGCTGCTCGCTGTCTTCCTCGTGGGTCTCGCAGCGCTCTCGAACGCCCTGTAGCCCCCAGTATCCCTCGATCGAGCCGTTTGCTCGCCCATCCGGGGGATGGGCGGTTCGCGCCCCGCGGAGACAGTTCGAGCACAGTCGCGTTCCGGCTCGGAACCGACACCTGATCAGCGAATACGGGGATGACGGAGAGGGGACTAGACGAGTGACTGCGGCATGACGAATTCGGTGTCCGAGATGCGGCGCAGGGGTGGCTGGTTCGGCACTCCGAGAGCCCGTCGCATCGGCCTCTCGGCGGCGATCGCCGGTGCTGCGGCTGTCGTCTCGGTGACGCTCATACCTCGACTCGGGCCGGCGCACGAGCTGGGCATCGTCCCCTGGTGGAGCCTTGTCCTGCTCTTCTTCGCCGCCGAGTCGTACTCCCTCGCGACACGCGATCGCTCCGAGTCGTCGGCGCTCTCCGTTCACGACGCGTGCGTCGTCTTTGCCTTGTTCGTCGCGCCGCCACTCGGCCTGATCGTGGCGCAGGTCGGTGGCTCGGTCCTTGCTGCCGCAGCTTTCAAGTCGAACAAGGCCGATCGGCTCGCGCGCCGGATCGGCGGCCTCGCTCTCTCCACCTCGGCGGCGGTCCTCGTGTTCTCCGTGTTCGACGGGATCGGTAGCCCGTACGGACCAGTCAGTTGGTTCTCTGCGACACTCGCCATCGTCTGCGCGACGTTCGTTGCCCATGGCCTGCGGCTTCTGGCGGTCAACACCGGCGCCGAGCGAAGGACGGCGGGTACGAGTCGCGCCGCCCTCGTCCTCGCCCTCGGCGGTTCGGTTGCGAGTGCTGCGATCGCCCTCGCGGGCCTCGAGCTCGTCCGGCGTCACGATCCGGCCGCACTTCTCCTCGTCGTGCCGTTCGCAGGGTTGTGCGCTTGCCTTGCGGGCCTTCGCCTCGGAGCGGCTCCGTCTCGTCCATCTGCAGGAGCTGTACGCGTCGATGCGTGTTGCCGAGGGCGCATCCGGGCTCGAAGCCGGTGCCGCAGAGCTTCTTGGGTCGGCCAGGCGGCTGCTGCGGGCGGATGTCGTCTGGCTTGCCCTTCTCCCGCACGGTGACGTTCGGCGCTACGCCGTGTCCGAGCTCTCGCAGCGAGGTCACGTCGGTCTTGCGCCGGCGGATCTCTCCACGGTCGAGTCAGCCTTCGTCCGCGCGGCTTTGGCGCAGGAAGGCGTCGTCATCCTTGGCAGGCGTCGCGGCCCCAAGGAGGCGCGTCTCATGATCCAGGAGCGTGGGTTGAGCCGCGCCCTGGCCACCGTCCTGCAAGGTGAGCGCGGACCTGTCGCGGTCATGCTGGTCGGCAACGTCGACGACGAGGCGTGGTTCGGCGCGGAGGACATCCGGCTGCTCGAAACCTACGCCGGGCATGCCGGCGTGCTGCTCGAGAACGACCGGCTCGAAGCGTCGGTCAACGAGCTCACCGCCGTGAAGGAGCGGCTGCGCCACCAGGCGTTCCATGACTCGTTGACCGAGCTGCCGAACCGGATGCTCTTCACCGAGCACGTCGCCCGTTCGCTCGCGCTCGGACTGGAGACGGCTGTGCTCTTCCTCGATCTCGACGACTTCAAGGCCGTCAACGACCGCTTCGGCCACCCGGTGGGCGACGCGCTGCTCGTGGCGTTCTCCGACCGCCTGAAGGCGTGCGTGAGGCCGGCGGATGTCCCGGCACGCCTGGGCGGAGACGAGTTTGCGGTGCTCGCGGACGGCTCCGACGCGGAGGAGGTCGAACGAGTCGCAGCCAGGCTCGTCGAGGCGCTCAGCGAGCCGTTCAGGGTCGAAGGCAGAGAGATCGCGGTTCACGCGAGTGTCGGCATCGCCTTCGCCACGGCGGCGTCGACGGCCGACGAGCTTGTCCGGGAGGCCGATGTCGCGATGTACGACGCGAAGCAGGCCGGGAAGCAGCGGGTTGCCTCCTACGTGCCGGAGATGAGGGATCGCGTCCGCGGGCGGAACGAGACCGCGGCTGCGCTCGAGCGATCGGTCGGCCGAGGCGAGATCAACGTGCACTATCAGCCGATCGTCGAGCTTTCGGGCAACCGCATGGTCGGCGTCGAGGCGCTCGCCCGCTGGCAGCGAACCGGGCGGGAGCTTCTCTCGCCGGTCAGCTTCATCCCGCTCGCCGACGAGATCGGCGTGATGGTGGACATCGGGCGCACAGTCGTCCGCGAAGCATGTGTCCAGGCGCGTTCGTGGCAGAGCCTGTTCCACGAGCACGACGGCCTTACGATCAACGTCAATCTCGCGCCGAGCGAACTGCACAACCCGTCGCTGACGCGCGAGATCGAGGCGGTGCTCGAAGAGACCGGCTTGGCGCCGTGCCGCCTGATGCTCGAGATCACCGAGTCCGGCGTGATGCGGCAGCCCGCCGGTGCGCTCGCGACGATGCGGTCACTCCGTGAGCTAGGCGTCAGGCTCGCACTCGACGACTTCGGCACCGGTCACTCGTCGCTCGCCCATCTGCGGGAACTGCCGTTCGACACGCTGAAGATCGCCAAGCCGTTCATCGCGGGGCTACCCGACGGTCATGCGGACGCCGCCTTCGTCGAGGCGATCGTGAAGCTCGCCACCTCGCTCGAGATGGATGTAATCGCCGAAGGCATCGAGACGGCTGCCCAAGCGGAGGCGGCGCTGTCACTCGGCTGCGGGTTGGGTCAGGGCTTCTTCTTCGGCTCGCCGCTCGGTGAGATAGGTGTGACGCCCTACCTGACCGCCGGAGCTCTGCCAGCGCGCCCGCACGTGTCGTCGAATGGCCGCATCATCGCGGCCTAGGCGGCGACTCTCGCCGAGCCGCTGGGGACGTCACGTGACAGGCACGGCGGGCGGGATCGTGCCGACTCCGTAACCGCTTTCACCCGTACCGCATGGACCCTGGCCTCACGAACCCCTCCGTGCCTGTCCCGGGACAGGCACGGGGTCGAAACTGTGACCAGATCGCGACGTCACTCGCCGAGGGCGAACTCGGCGCGCTCTCCTTCGGGCATGGCGTACGCGTACTCGTCCGACGGGAAGGCGCCCGTCCGCACGTCCTCGACGTACGCCTCGAGCGCATCGCGGATCTCACGCGAAAGATTCGCGTACTTCTTCACGAAGCGGGGGAGATGACCCTCCGACAACCCGAGCAGATCGTGGTACACGAGCACCTGCCCGTCGCAAGCGGCTCCCGCGCCGATCCCGATAGTCGGGACCTGCAGCGCTTCCGTGATCCTTGCCGCGACCGGGGTCGGCATGGCCTCCAACACGACCGAGAAGCAGCCTGCCGCCTCCAACGCCAGCGCCTCGTCAACGAGCTTGCGGGCGGCTTCGGCGGTGCGGCCCTGCGTCTTGAAGCCGCCGAGCATCGTCGCCGACTGGGGCGTGAGCCCTATATGGCCCATGACCGGGATGCCGGCACCGACGATAGCCCGCACCCGTGACAGTGAAGCCCCTGCGCCTTCGAGCTTGACCGCGTCGGCTCCGGCCTCCTTGATGAAGCGAATGGCGTTCCGGACGGCGTCCTCGTCGGACACTTGGTACGAGCCGAACGGCATATCCCCGACGACGATCGGCCGTCGTGCCCCCCGCGCGACCGTCCGCGTGAGGAAGAGCATCTCGTCCATCGTCACCGGCACGGTCGTCCCTTCGTGCCCGAGCACGACCAGCGCCGCGGTATCGCCGACGAGGATGACGTCGACGCCGGCGTCCTCGGCGAACCTGGCGCCCGGTGTGTCGTACGCAGTGACCATGACGATCTTGGCGCCGCGTCGCTTCATCTCGGCGAGCTCAGGCAATGCGAGCTTGCCGGCGGGCGGTGTCGTGCTCATCGGGTGTCTCCTTCGAGTGGGATGTTGTCGATCAAGCGGGTCGAGCCGACGCGAACAGCGGCAACGAAGACGGGAGGGTCGAATGGCGCAGGTTCGACGTAGTCGACCTGGAGTCCGGCGGCTTCGAGGACCTGGCGCGCGGCCGCGGCGTCCCTGGTCGCGAGTGCACGCGGCAGCGCCAGCGCTCGCTGCCGCTCCTCCGCGGTCAGCCGAACGTTGCGCGACGAGAGAGCGAGCCCGTCGGCGTCGCGCACGGTGGGGATCGAGCGCAGCTCGAGGTCGAGCGCGAGGTCGCGGATCATCTGGCGCAGCACTTCGAGCTGCTGGGCGTCCTTCTGGCCGAAGTAGACGAGATCCGGCTGGACGATCGCGAACAGCTTCAGGCAGACCGTGGCAACGCCCCGGAAGTGGCCGGGCCGGAACGCACCTTCCAGAGCGGCGCCGATCTCGGTGACGTCGACCCAGGTCTGGAAGCCGGGTGGGTACATCTCGGCTGCTGTCGGAACGAAGGCGAGGTCGACTCCGACATCGGCCGCTACAGAGAGGTCGCGCTCCTCGTCTCGCGGATACCCGTTCAGGTCGGCGCCCGCCTCGAACTGCGCGGGATTGACGAAGAGGCTCATCACGACTGTCTCGCACTCGTCGCGGGCGGCACGGAGGAGAGCGAGGTGACCGTCGTGGAGCGCGCCCATCGTCGGAACGAGTCCGATCGGACCGCCACGCCGCGGTTCGAGGGCAGCTCGCACCTCTGGGATCGTGCGGCAGGTCCTCACGCGGGAATCTCGCTCGTGCGACCCGCCTGAATCGCCGTGAGGTCCGCGAGCGCCCGATAGGCCGGCTCGAGCTCGGGCCGCTCGACTCGGATCGCCTCGATGTGCTGCTCGACGGTCGTCCAGTCGCCGCGCTCGATCGGGCCGGTCAGCTCTAAGTTGTTCTCGATCGTGCGTCGCATCAGCGGCTCGAGCGCCTGCGGCGGAGCGTCGGCGGACTCGAGGAGGGTTCCGGCGGCGCGGCGTAGTGTGACGAGGTAGTTGGAGGCGATCGCCGCGCCGGCGTGGTAGGCAGCGCGATGCGAGTCGTCCAGCGAGAACGGCTCGAGCCCCAGCGTTCGCGCCAGCTCGAACCCGATCTCGCGCGCCCTGTCGCTCTCCGCTGTGACGGCAGCGTAGGCGCCGTCGAGTTGCTCTGGCCCGCGACGCAGGGTGAACGTCTGCAGTGGATGCGGCCCGAAGCGACGGGCGTGCGGGTCGAGAGCAGCAAGCGGAGTCGCACCGCTCGTATGTGCGATCCACGGGCCGGGAGCAATCTCGGCCGCGACCTCGGCGATCGCGCGGTCGGGCACGCAAAGCAGGACGAGACCGGGCGAGTGCTCGCCCACGGCAAATCCGCGCTCCGCAAGACGGGCGGCTATCGCTGACCCGACACGGCCGGCGCCTATGACCTGAATTCTCTCGAACACGTGCGCTCCAGTTCCGTCGGGATACCGGGCAGCGCCGAGTGTACCCCTACGCCTCCAGCAGCCGCCGGACGGCAGGCCATTCGTCGTCGAGCACGCTGTACCAGGCGGAGTCGCGGTTCTGGCCGTCGCGTACGAGCATGTGCTTGCGATGGATCCCCTCGAACGTTGCGCCGAACGCCTCCATCGCGCCGCGCGCCGGCGTGTTGAGCGCGTCGGTCTTCAGCTCGACGCGACGGCAGTCCCAGGTCTCGAACGCGTGCTCAAATTGGAGTCGTTTGGCTTCCTGGTTCGCGCCGGTTCCCCAGGCTGTCGGTGCGAGCCAGGTCCAACCGATCTCGACTGAGCCGTGCTCGGGCCGGAGCGCGAGGAATCGGGTCGAGCCGACCACCGCTCCGTCGGACTGGCGTACGGTGGCGAATGGGATTTCCAGCCCTGCGGCGGCGCGTTCGACCGCGTCGTCGAGCCATCCGTCCATTTCCGGGAGGGTGCTCGGCTGCAGGATCGGCAGCCAGCGCCAGATCCGCGGGTCGCGCGATGCCTCCCACAGGCCGTCGAGGTGTGCCGGCGCCAGTGGCTCGAGCCGGATGACGTCGCCTTCGAGCATCGGTGCAGTCCATCCCGTCACGCTTCGCTGACGTTACACCGGTCGTTAGACTGGCGGCCATGCCGATCTACGAGTACGCGTGCATGGAGTGTGAAGAGCATTTCGAGGAGCTCGTCCGCAGCGAGGGCCAGGTCGTCCAGTGCCCGACGTGCGGCGCCGCAAAGGTCCTGAAGCAGTTCTCCGCATTCGCAGTGCATGGGACGTCGTCGAAGCCGAGCTTCTCGGCCGGCGGCGCAGGCGGCTGCTGCGGCGGCAGCTGCGGCTGCGGCCACTAACGCAAAGGTTCAGGCGGGCCTACCGTCGCGCAGTCGACTCGCTGCTGCCCCGGATGGGAGACGAGGACGGCGGCGTCATGCGATCGTCGCTGTTGTGTAGCGCTAGCATCGCCGCATGAGCGCCTCGCGTGAGCCGGTGCCGTTCGAGGTGTACGAGGCGGGCGTTTACCTGCACGGTACGAAGGCGGACATCGCGGCGGGCGATCTGCTGGTCTCGGGCCGCGAATCGAACTTCGAGGCCGGCCGGGTGATGAACTACGTCTACTTCGCCGCGACTCTCGACGCCGCGGTATGGGGCGCTGAGCTCGCCAGCGGTGAGGGCCGCGGGCGCATCTACATCGTCGAGCCAACCGGGGAGTTCGAGGACGACCCGAACCTGACCGACAAGAAGTTCCCGGGGAATCCAACGCTGTCCTTCCGTAGCCGCGAACCGCTGCGCGTTGTTGGCGAGCTTGTCGACTGGGTCGGCCATTCGCCCGAGAAGCTCGAGGCCATGCGAGCCTCACTCGAGGCATTGCAGCGGAACGAAACGGCGCAGATCGAGGACTAGCGTCGCCGCGTAGGTGAACTGTCAAGCGTCGGGGAACATTCCCGCATCACTCGGGCAGTCAAGAGGCCGGCGCGCGTACAGCGCGCCGCTCGGTGCGGGCTTCGCGCCACCAGATGAGTTCGTAGGCGTGCAGGGAGATCCAGATCGCTGCTACGAGGGCGACTGTGACCAGCGCGGGCACGGCCAGAGCGACCGGCCACACAGCCAAGAACGCAAGCGACGCAGTCGTGCGGCCTCGGCTCAGGGTGTGCGACACACGCCAGCGCAGCGCAACGTAGGCAAGTAGGTAGAGCGCAGAGCCGCCGCAAAGAGCGAGCGCCGGGACCACGTTCATCTCGGCGTGGACGTGTGCGAGCGTCGTTCGCATCCCGAAGGCAAATAGCACGATCCCGGCAACCATCGGGAGATGCAGATAGGTGTATGCGTCTCGCGCCAAGGTGACGCGCTGCTCGCCTCGGAGGCCTATCAGCAGTCGCTCCACGCCGCTCGAGAAGAAGTCGAAATATGCCAGCCAGAACGCTGCCGCGATCACAACTCCAAGCACCGCCGCAACGATCACCTCACCTCCAAGCCGAGTGCTCCTGGCGCCAAGCCCGATCGCGGCGAGCGCCTCGCCGAGCGCAATGATCAGAATCAGGCCGTGCCGCTCGGCGAAATGCGCGAGGTGGACCCGCCAGCCGCGCACGCCGACCAGGATCGGCCCAACAAAACCCACCGCGACAGCCGCCAGCCACAGCACGGGCCTCAGTCCACTAGCAACGAACGCTGCGATGACGATCAATGCCGCACCAGCGAAGGCGTTGCGCGCCATCCGCAACACAGCCGCGAACAGATCAGGCTCGGCCCGCCCTGCGACGGCAAACAGCCCGACGAACATGACCAGCACGACGAGGAACGCGAGTGCGAAGACCAGGCGATGACTGCCGAACGCTTCCGGGACTGCGAGCGCGGCGACAAACAGCGCCACGATCGCCACAAGCATCACGGCCAACACGATCCCATCGTCCGCGTCGACTGTGTTCGTCAGCCAGGCATAGCTCGCCCACGCCCACCACAAGACCGCCACAACGAGCAACCCGCGACCGAACCCACCCCACGTCGGATCATCCACCAGCAGGGTCGTCACCTGCGTAAATGCGAACACCAACACGAGGTCGAGAAAAGCTCGGTCGGTGTCACCCAGTGATCCACCTCGGCGTGAAGCTCGGGCACAGCCCGACGTTAGCGCCGACCCCGGCGGCGACGCACAACGAACCCCTCGATCCACCTGTCTCACGAAGACACACCCTCGTGTGCTCACTCATGCTTCAGGGAACATTCCCGCACTGTGAGTGTGGGTGCCTCGTCTGGGGCTGTTTGTCAGGGTGGTGCTGGTGCTCTTTGTTCGTGACTCGATTCCGGCATGACCCGCTGGTCGGTGTCTTTCCAGTGATGTGTCCGGGCAGAGAGACCGGTGCCGGCCTGGCGTCCGCTTGCTGGCCTGATCAGAAGCCTGTCCGCCTTGTGGGGCGTGACCCGTCACAGTCTTGCCGTCCGCGGTTGTCATCCCCAGACCGGCGCCGGAGTTGATCCCCCAACCTGGGCTGGAGGTCGTACGGATGCTTGCAGATCAGCTGGACTATGTGGTCGGTGTCGACCCGCACCGTGATAGGCATGCGCTTGCAGTCGTCGAGGTCAGAAGTGGCGGGGTCGTGTTCG
>JBBRNX010000026.1:0-35999 GCA_038230035.1 Gaiellales bacterium | reverse complement strand
GATACTGAGGTGCATCTCACTCTGGCGCGACGATGCGGCGGACGCGCTGACGAGATGTCCGGTTCCTCCTTGGGAACCCTCGCAGGAGACGGGGCTACGGCGGCCCCGTCTTCGCGTCGGGCTTCGCGTAGCTCGCGTCTCACTAACGGTTTGCGTTGCCGCTGCCGATAGACGTTCTAGCTCCGGGTCGGGGACTGACGGCAAATCACCTTCGGCTGGAGACAAGAGGAGGCGGTGGCAACACCGCCTCCTCTCCTTTGGAACTGAGGCCCTCCGAGACGCAGTTGAGACCCTGCGAGCCTTGGCGTCCAATCCGGCGAACCGCTCAGCGGGGTGTTGATGCCGGCGAAGAGGAGAGCGACGTCAGCTAACGGCCGAGATACGCCTTCCTCAGGCCTTCGTCCTCGAGCAGGTCCGCGGCCGTGCCCTCGAGCACGAGGCGACCCGTCGAGAGCACATAGCCGCGATCTGCAATCGAGAGGCTGACGTTCGCGTTCTGCTCGACGACGAGCACTGCTACACCAGCGGCGTGCACCTGTTGGATGATCTCGAAGCTCCGCTCGACGAGGATCGGCGCAAGTCCCATCGATGGCTCGTCCATGAGCATCAGCTTCGGCCGCGACATCAGCGCGCGCGCCATCGCGACCATCTGCTGCTCCCCGCCCGAGAGCGTCCCGGCGAGCTGCGAGCGGCGCTCGTAGAGGAGCGGAAACAGGGTGTAGACGCGCTCGTAGTCCTCCGGGTCGCCGCCGCCCGTCAGGTACGCGCCCATCCGGAGGTTCTCCAGCACGGTCATTGGCCCGAACAGGCGCCGGTTCTCTGGGACGATCGCCATCCCTTTCCCGATCCGATAGCTCGTCGGGCGCTCGGTTACGTCCTCACCGTCGAAGCGAACCCGCCCGGACCGCGGCTTGACGATCCCTAGCACGGTCTTCAGCGTGGTCGATTTCCCGGAGGCGTTGCCGCCGAGCAGGCACACGAGTTCACCGGCGTTCACCTCCAGCGATAGTCCCTGCAGGATGTGGATCGGCCCGTAGTACGTGTCGACGGCGTCGAGCTGGAGCAGCGGGGCGCCGTTCTCGCTCACGCCACCCCTCCCGTCGTCGGTCGGCCCAGATACGCCTCGACGACATTCTCGTCCGTCGCGACCTCCTCGAACGATCCCTCCGCAATCTTGATGCCGTGGTCGAGGGCGACGACGCGGTCGGAGACGCCCTCGACGACGTGCATGTCGTGCTCGATGACGAGGACCGTGTAACCACCCTCGGTACGCAGCTGTCCGATCAGCTGGGTGATCTCGTGCGTCTCGACGGGATTCATGCCCGCGGCCGGCTCGTCGAGGAGCAGAAGACGAGGATTCGTCGCCGTCGCCCGTGCAATCTCGAGCCGACGTCGGTTCGCGTAGGAGAGGCTGTACGCCGGCTGGTTCCAGCGGTACCCCATCAGGCGTTGCCCGAAGAACGAGAGTCGCTCCTCGGCCAGAGCGTTGATCGCCTTCTCCTCGCGCCGCATCCCCGGTGTACGCAGGATCGAACGCACCACGCCGGCGCGTGTGTGTCCGTAGGCGGCGGCCATCACGTTCTCCTTGACGGTCATGTTCAGAAACAGGCGGAGGTTTTGGAACGTACGGGCAATCCCGCGCTGGTTGATGCGGTACGGGGGCAGGCCGACAATCGACCTGCCCTCGAACAGGATGTCACCGTCGTCCGGCTGGTAGACGCCGGTGATCAGGTTGAACAGGGTCGTCTTCCCGGCCCCGTTGGGACCGATGACGCTGACGACCTCGTTCTCCTCGACGTGGAAGTCGAGGTTCGAGATCACCTGCAGGCCGCCGAACGCCTTCGAGACTCCTTCTAGCTCGAGCAAGCGCGCCATCAGACGATCTCCACCTTCGCCGATCCGAATAGTCCCTGGGGCCGTACGGTCATCACCGCGATCAGCAGCACACCGAAGAGGACAGAGCGCGTCACGGCCGGCTGCAGGATCATCAGGTTCTCCCAGACGAACGCGGTCAGCGACAGCGTGGGGACGAGCACTGCGATCCGCCACCATCCCTTGAACTGGACGAGCACGATCACGCAGACGATCAGCAGGAGGTAGCCCCAGACGGCGAGGCGGTGCGGGTGGACGGGGATCAGGACCCAGTGCTTGATCACACCGTTCAGAAAGCCGCCCGACGTCACCTGTCCCTTCGTACCGCTCGACCACACCGCACCGACGATCGCGTGGAGCACGAGGCCGAAGGCGGCGGCTCCGAGCAGCGCAGCGATGCGCTTGGGCCACGTCTTCATCGTGAACAGGACGGCTGCGATCAGGACGGCGTAGAAGAGGACGCGGGCCTGATTCGGAGGTGAGGTCGAGTCGAGCGCCTGGTTGGACGCGATGATCACGATCGCGCCGACGATCATTCCGGTCAGGCTGCCGGTGCCGCCGAGGATCACGACTGCGTAGATTAGGATGAGCACCGCGGTGCCGAAGTTCTGCGGAAACGCGCCGGTTTGGACGGCCGCGAAGATGCTGCCCGCGAGCCCCGCGATCCCGGCGCCGAAGCTGAACGCCATGATCTTGAGCCGGTTCACCGGTATCCCCATCTGCTCAGCGGCAAGCGGATCCTCGCGTGATGCCTTCCAGGCACGACCCGTTCTGGACTCGCTCATGAAGTGCAGGACGATCAGGAGGAGCATCAGGACCCCGAACAGGAACCAGTAGTAGCCGCGGGTCGTGTCGATGACGATGTGGCCGCCGAAGAACCTCAGCGGGTCGACGTTGGCGAGGCCGTTCGAGCCATTCGTGATCCCATACGGGTCGGCTGAATTCGTGAAGACGACGAACGCCTGACCGAAGAAGAGCGTGACGATCGCGAGGTAGTCGCCGAGCAGCCGCCGCGACGACGACCCGAGGAAGAGGCCGAGCAGTGCGCAGATCGCGACGCACAACGGGATCGAGTACTGGGCATCCCAGTGGTGCGTGAAGACGTGACCTTTCTCACTGTGGGTGCTGGACAGGAACGCGTAGATGTAGGCACCGAAACCGAAGAACGCGACGTACCCGAGGTCGAGCAGTCCGGCGAACCCCAGGACCACGTTCAGCCCGAGCGCGAGGAGCGCGTAGATCAGGATGAAGATGCCGTAATTGAAGAGGTTGCCGTTGCTGATGCCGAGGAACGGGACCACGATCGCGGGCGTGAGCAGGGCGAGCTTCCCGGCCGGCGGGAGGATCTGCCAGATGTGAACGACTCGGTCGCGCAGGCCGGTTGCCCGTTCCCGGCGGTCGTCTGCCTGGGAGACCCACTGATCGACCCCGATCTGGGGCTCGGGCGGTGGGGACGCGTCGGGAGGCGGGGGCTCGTTATCCGACATCTGGACTAGACCTTCTGGAGCTCGGGCGTCCCGAGCAGTCCGCTCGGCCGGATGAGCATGACGGCGATGAGAATGCCGAACACGACCAGATCGGCGACGTTGCCATTCAGGTAGCCCTGCGCCCACGACTCGACAAGGCCGACGAGCAGCCCGCCGAGCATGGCCCCCGGGATGCTGCCGATGCCGCCGACGACCGCGGCGGTGAATCCCTTCAGGCCGGCGAGGAAGCCCATCAGGTGATAGACCTGGCTGTACAGCAGCCCGAACATGACGCCGGCGGCGCCGGCGAGCGCCGAGCCGATGAAGAACGTCGCGGCGATCACACGATCGATGTCGATGCCCATCATCGCCGAGGCCTCCCGGTCGAACGAGACCGCCCGCATCGCCCGGCCGAGTTGTGTCCAGCGGACGAGTGCGACGAGCACGATCATCAGCGCGACCGAACTGATAATGACCATCAGCCCGAGGTACTGGATGAAGACGCCGTTTGAGCCGCCGAGGTGGATGCCGTTGTACGAGATCAGATCGAAGCCGTTATAGGTTCGGAAACCCGATCCGAAGAGGAGCAGCATCGAGTTCTCGAGGAAGAACGCCACCCCGAGCGCCGAGATCAGCGGCGCGATCCGCGGCGCGTTGCGGAGCGGCCGGTACGCGAAGCGCTCGATCGTGACCCCGAGGATCCCCGAGCCCATCATTGCGACTGCGAACATGCAGAGCACGATGAGTACGCCACCGGCTCCCGCCGGAATCGCCGGGTTGTACGCGCCCCCCAGCAGGGTCAAGACGCCGAAGGCGATGAATGCGCCCACCATGAACACGTCGCCGTGGGCGAAATTGAGGAGCTTCAGGATCCCGTAGACCATCGTGTAGCCGAGGGCGATCAGCGCGTACACGCTGCCGAGGATGACCCCGTTGACCGTCAGCTGGAGGTAGAAAGTCCAGCCCTGCGTCGGCGAGAGATAGACGGCGTAGACCGTCCAGCAGGCCAGGATGACCGCGAGGCCGGCCAGGCTCTTGAGTTGGGCTTGGAGGGTGTCGCTCATCGATCCATCGGGCCCACTCTCTCATACGAGCGTGCGGCCCATCCCGGGATAGGCCGCACGCCGCCTCGATTCAGGACGAAGTGCTACCCGACGCGCTTGTATGTGCCGCCGGGCTGGATCTGGAAGACTCCGTCCCCGCCGAACCGGAGCTCCCCGTTCTTCTGGAAGCGGATCTTGAAGCCGAGCACCGACGCGGCGGCCGGGATGTTCGTCTGCGCGATGTCCTTTCGCACCTCTGCGCGAGTGGCTGTGCCGTCGGCGCAGGCCTTGGTGACCGCCGTGACGACTACCTGCGTCGCGGCGTAGGACGGTACGCCGAAGTACTCGGATGGACCGGGAGCCCCTGGGGCCTTGATGGACGGGGCGTTCGTGTCGATCGGGAAGAACGAGTCGTAGGAACCCGCGATCGTCCACGTTGCGGGGTCGAAGAGCCCGTCCGAGCCGAACAGCGTGATGCTCTTTCCCGCAGCCTTGAGCTGCTGCCCGAACGCCTGGGCTCTCGGGGAGAGCTGCCAGGGGATGTAGATGACGTTTGTGTTCCCGGGGATCTTCGCGATTAGCGACGAGAAGTCGGTCGTGCTCTGGCTGACCGAGTCACGGGTCACGTTGATGCCGCGAGCCTTGAGGTTCGCCTGGACGCTGTCGGCGAGTCCCTGCGAGTAGGTCTCCTGGTCGTCGATGATGTAGACGCGTGTGGCCTTGATCTTCAGGCGGATGTAGTTCGCCACCGTCGGGCCCTGGTTGGCGTCGTTCGGCACCGTCCGGAAGAAGTAGCCCTGCCGGTTGACGCCGTCGGTGACGCCGTCGGTGAGCGAGACGCGGGACGCGGATCCGGAGACAAAGCCGATCCCCCCGCCCTGGAGCGCCGACGTCGAGGCGACGACCTCCTGGCTGCCTGCGGGTCCGACTACCCCGAGGATCTTCGGGTTCGACGCGAACGACTGGGCGACCTTGACGGCGAACGCCGTGTCGACGCCGAGCTGCGTGTCGCCCTGCACGATCGCGATCTTCCGCTTCGCGTTAGCCTTCAGCGCATTCCACCTCTTGACGAAGTACTGTGCCCAGTGGAGCTGCGCGGAGCCGATCGACGTAGCTGGTCCGGTGGCCGGGTAGGCCATTCCGATGGTGCGGGTCGTGCCGCAGCTGATGGCTGCGGCTTGGACTGACGCCTTCGCGGCGCTGGAGTTCGAGCTGGCGAGCGCGGCAGCCGTGCATACGAGGGCCGCAACCACGATCGCCAGAGCGACACCAATTCTTGGTCTCCCCTTCATTGCCTTCTCCTTTGTTGGTGTAGTACGTTCGACGCGGTAGTACGTGGGACGGCGAAACCCGAGAACTGTTGTGAATCGGTCAGGCCGCGGCTGATCCCATGGCGATAGGAACTATCTCCTGGACGCCCCTCGAGTGCAAGTGCATCCTCGAGTGCCTGACGCTCGTACGGCGCGCGATTGAAAGCGGTACGCTCTCGCCACCGGGAGGATCGTCCTCGGCGGCCGCGCATTCGAGTCGATCAAGGACGATGACCTGAGCAAGGCGTACCTGCGACGATGAGTCACTCAACGGCGGTCGTTCACCTCGACGGAGTCGTCGCGCCGGAGACCGACTCGGAGCTGGCTCTCGACGTCGTCCGGCTCGCCCCCGGCGATTCGCTACACGTCGAGAGCGGCGAGAGCGACGAGTTCTGGTTCGTGTTCGAGGGTGACGGCAAGCTCGACGCAGAACCCCTCGCCCCGGGATCGGCCGCTCTCGTCTCCGCGGGCAGCACCGCACGCGTCGCGGCGAATTCGGGCGGTCTCGCAGCGGTGCGCGCGACGGTCGGCCCGGACGTCGACCGCCACGCGCCGATGGGACAACCCGAGCGCGTCGTCTCGGTCAAGCACGTCGAGCCTGGCAAGGCCAGCGGCAGCCGCTCTTTCCAGGTGCTGTTCGGGCCGCACAACGGCTCAACCCGTGCGACGATGTTCGTCGGCTACGTCCCGCCGGGCCGGGCGCCTTGGCACTACCACCTGTACGACGAGATTGTCTGGATCTGGAAGGGGCCGGGCCGCTACCACGTCGGCGACGCCGTCGAGGAGCTCGCCGACGGCTCGGCGTTCCGGATCTCGCCGCGCGAAGTGCACATTGTCGAGAACACGAACACCGACAGCGAGCTCGCCCTGCTCGGGATCTTCACGCCTGCGGGCAGCCCGTCGGCCGCGTATCTGATGCCCGATGTCGCCCGGTCGTATGAAACGTCGTACGCTATCGCGCCGGGATCGTGAGCGTCGGCGCTGCGATCCGCAGCGAATTTCCGATCTTCGCGCACACGACGTACCTCAACTCGTGCTCGCAGGGTGCGCTGTCGCACCGCGTGCGGCGTGCGTACGAGGACTATCTCGCCGGCTGGGACGAGCGGGGCGCCGAATGGGAGCACTGGGTCGAACGGGCAGAAGCGGCGCGGGGCGCTTTCGCGCGACTGCTGCATGCGGAGCCGGGGGAGCTCGGCGTGACGACGTCGGTCTCGCAAGGTGTCAACGGGATCGTGAGCGCGCTGCCGTTCGAGCGCGGCGGGCGGACGCGGATCGTGATCAGCGAATACGAGTTCCCGACCGTCGGCCAGATCGCCCATGCGCAGGAACTACGCGGCGCGGAGGTCGTCCATGTGCTGCCGGAGGCAGACGGCTCGATTCCGGTGGAGCGGTTCGCCGAGGCGATCGACGACCGCACAGCGCTTGTCTGCTGCACGACGATGTCGTACCGGACCGGCCATCGCCAGGACGTTGCCGAGATCACGCGGGTGGCGCACGAGCACGGCGCGTTGTGCCTCGCGGACTCGTACCAAGCGGTCGGCGCGATCGACCTCGACGCTCGCGCGCTTGGTGTCGACTTCGTCACGGGCGGCACGGTCAAGTACCTGCTCGGCTCGGCGGGTCTCGGCTTCCTCTACGTTCGGCGCGAGCTGCTCGCGGGTCTGCTGCCGACGCAGACAGGCTGGTTCGCCGACGAGGACATCTTCCAGATGGACATCTCGGACTACTCGCCCGCCGCCGACGCTCGGAGGTTCGACGCGGGAACGCCGCCGGTGCCGAACATCTACGGCGGTGTCGCCGGAATGTCGATCATCGAGGAGGCGGGCGTGCCGGCGATCGAAGCGCATGTGGCCGGGTTGGCGACTCGGCTGATCGCGGGCTTGGACGAGCTCGGCGCGACCGTCGTGACGCCGCGTGATCCCACGCGACGCGGGCCTCTCGTGTGCGTGCGGTCGACCGACGTCGGGCGGCTCGTCGACGAGCTCGCGGCCGAGCGGATCGTCGTCTCCATGCGGGACGACAACCTGCGCGTTTCGCTTCACCTCTACAACGTCGAGGACGACGTCGACCGCGTGCTCGCGGCGCTAGCCGAGCGTCGGCATCTCCTCGCCTGACGTGGCCGAACGGGAGGCCAGAGCTGTGGACACATTGGCACGAACTTGGTACACCCAGGGACAGTCCCTGTTTTTGCGCCAATTCTGTGTCAGTTTGTCCACAGGGTCGGCGCAGTGATTCCTCCTGCGCCTGTCGTTCGCTACGGCGCGCACCCGGATCAGGTCGCGAACCTGCATCTGCCTGCCGCGCAGGGGGGCCTCTTCCCGTGTGTGCTCCTGATCCACGGTGGCTTCTGGCGTGAGCGCTGGGATCGGACGCTGATGACGCCGCTCGCGATCGACCTCGCGAGTCGAGGCTATGCGGCGTGGAACGTCGAGTACCGACGTGTCGGCCAGGAGGGCGGCGGTTGGCCGGAGACGCTTGACGATGTTGCTGCGGCCGCTGATGCGCTTGCCGACATTGCCGAGATCGACCAGGCGAGGATCGTCTCGGTCGGCCACTCTGCCGGCGGCCATCTTGCGCTCTGGCTCGGTGCGCGAAAGACCGGCCGTGCCCGGCCTCGCGCGGCGGTCTCGCTGGCCGGCGTCGCGGATCTCGCACAGGCGCACGCAGACGACCTCGGGAACTGTGCCGTCACCGACCTCATCGGAGGGAGCCCTGTCGACCTCCCCGAGAGGTACGCGAGTGCCAGTCCAGCGGCGCTCGTCCCGCTCGGGATCAGCCAGCTCCTCGTCCACGGCGGGAACGACGACATCGTGCCTCCCTCTCAGAGCCGCGCCTACGCCGAGCGAGCCCGCGCCGCCGGCGACGAGGTCGAGTTCGTCGAGATTCCGGGCGCCGACCACTTCGGCGTCGTCGATCCTGCGCACGAAGCCTGGCGGGCGGTCGTTGACCGTCTGCCGCTGCTCCTCGGCACGGCATGATCCGCAGATGCGGCCACGTGTCCATATGGTCGAGCGCGTCCCGGCGGAGGTCGAGCAGGCCATCGCCGGCGACTTCGAGCTGATCGACACCCCTGCCGGCGCGGACGGGATCGTTGCAATGCTGACCGTGCGTGTCGACGACGCGTTCCTCGACGCGGCCGGCCCGCAGCTGCGCGTTGTCGCGAACTACGCAGTCGGCGTGGACAACATCGATCTCAAGGCGGCACGGCGGCACGGCGTTGTCGTCACCAACACGCCCGGCGTCCTGACAGCCGCCACCGCCGAGCTCGCCATTGCCCTCCTCCTCGCACTCGTACGTCGGGTCTGCGAGGGCGACCGCTTCGTGCGCGCGAAGGAGCCGTGGCGGTTCTCGCTCGAGTTCATGCTCGGCACGGGGCTCGCCGGGAAGACGATGCTCGTCGTGGGATCGGGGCGGATCGGCCGCGAGACAGCCCGGCTCGCCGAGGCGTTCGGCATGCACGTCAACTTCGCCGGGCGCAGCGACCTGCTCGCACCGCTGCTCGCCGAGGCGGACGTCGTCAGCATCCATTGCCCGTCGACGCCGGAGACCCGCCACCTGATCGGCGAGGCCGCACTCACTGCGATGAAGCCCTCAGCCGTACTCGTGAACACCGCACGCGGCCCGATCGTCGACGAGGACGCGCTAGTCCGAGCCCTCCGCGACGGCACAATCGCGGGTGCAGCCCTCGACGTCTACGAGCGCGAGCCCGAGGTGCACGAGGGGTTGCTCAGCCTCGACAACGTGGTGCTGACCCCGCACCTCGGAAGTGCGACGCGGGAGGCCCGGATCGGCATGGGGATGCTGTGTGTGGAAGGCTTGCGGGCTGTGCTCCTCGAGAATTGCATTCCTGCGAACGCCGTGCCCCCTACCAAGGATGTGCTGCCGTGAGCTTCGGCTCGGCCTCGATGTGGGGGACGCTGGAGCGCGTTCTCGTCCGCCCGCCGCTGCCCGAGGATGCCGCCGCCTGGCGCGACTACGGCTGGCGCTCCGCCCCGGATCCTGCTGCAGCCGCTGGCGAGCACGACGCGTTCCGCGAGCTGCTCGAGAAAGCAGGCGCCGAGGTCGTGGTCTCGCACCACGACCCAGGCAACCCGGATGCGATCTACACGTACGACGCGACGCTGGTCGGGGCGCAGGGAGCGGTTCTGCTTCGGCCGGGAAAGGAAGGGCGCCGCGGCGAGCCCGAAGCCACCGTCGGGACGCTGATCGCGGCCGGAGTGCCGGTCGTCGCTCGCGTGGCCGGCGAGGCGATGGTCGAGGGTGGCGACACGCTTTGGCTCGACGCGACGACCTTGCTGGTCGGCCACGGCTACCGCACGAATGCCCTCGGCATCGAAGCGCTTGCCGGGGCGTTCCCGGAGGTCAACGTGATCGCCTTCGACCTGCCGCACTGGAACGGCGACGGCGAGGTGCTGCATTTCATGTCGTACATCTCGCCGCTCGACCGCGACCTGGCTGTCGTCTACCCGCGCCTTGCGCCCGTCCGCCTGCTCGAGCTACTGGCCGAGCTGGAGATCGAGATCGTCGAGGTGCCTGACGAGGAGTTCGATTCGATGGGCTCAAATGTTTTGGCGCTAGGCCCGCGCCGCGCGCTCGCGCTCGACGGCAACCCCGAGACGCGCCGCCGGATGGAGCGAGTCGGCGTGGAGGTCATGGTCTACAAGGGAGACGAGATCTCGCTGAAGGGCGACGGCGGGCCAACCTGCCTGACGCGCCCGCTCCTCCGCACCGAGCCGTAGGGGCGAGGCTTGCCTCGCCCTCCGAGTTCGGCAGCCTACGAGGGTCGCATAGGGCGAGGCAAGCCTCGCCCCTGCATGTCCTCTAGCGAGAGCTGTCGGAAGTCGGACAGCCCGGAGACGCCGACGCCCACGAGGCGCAACGATCCGGGGCGGTCGCGGAGCCCGCGGTCGAGTAGCCCGCAGGCGAGGTCGCCGATCTGCGCTGCGTCGTCGATTGGTGCTGCGAGCGTCGTCGAGCGGGAGCGGATCGAGAAGTCGGCGTAGCGGAGCTTGGTCGTCACGGTCCGCGCGGACAGCTTCCTGCGGACGAGGTGCGCGGCGACTTCGTCGGCCATCCGCAGTACCTCGCCGTGCAGCGCTTCACGATCCGAGAGGTCTCGCTCGAAGGTCTCCTCGACGGAGATCGACACGCGTTCCGTGTCGAGCTCGAGGTCGCGCGGGTCAATGCCGAGCGCCCGGTCGCGCAGTAGGCGGCCGACCTGACCCGGAAGGACGGCACGCAGCTCGAGGTCGGAGAGTGCCGCCAACGCCCCCACCGTGGCGACACCCGCTGCGGCAAGGCGCTCCTCCGCCTTCGGCCCGACCCCCGGGAGCGAGCGCACCGGCAGCGGCGCGAGGAAGCGCGCCTCTGTCCCAGGCCTGATGACCGTGATCCCGCCAGGTTTCCGTCGCTCGGACGCGACCTTGCACACGACCTTCGACGTCGAGACTCCGAGCGCGCACGTCAGGCTCGTTCGGGCACGCACGGCGACCTGCACGGCTTCGGCAATGGTTCGTGCGCGTCCGAACTCGTCGATCACCGAGCCGAGGTCGAGGTATCCCTCATCCAAACCAGTCCGCTCCACGCGGGGGACAACCTCCCCGATCGCTGCCCACACCTCCTGCGAGTACTGCCGGTAGAGCCCGTGCCGGGGCCGGACGAAGACGACCTCCGGGCAGCGGCGCAAGGCTTCGGCCGAGCTCATTGCCGACCGGATCCCGAAGCGGCGCGCGACGTAATTCGCAGTTGCGACGACCCCGCGTCCGCGTGGATCGCCGCCGACGACGAGCGGTCTTGAGCGAAGCGAAGGATCCTCGAGCTCCTCCACAGCCGCGTAGAACGCGTCGAGGTCGAGGTGCGCAAGAATTGCCACGACGACAACGTTAGGGAGTTCGCGCTCCTTGCCGTCACGCGACTACGCTCTTGCACATGAGAATGCTCGCCGGGAAGTGCGAGTGCGGCGCCGTCCGCTACCGGGTCGCAGACGCATTCGGCTACGCCGCGAACTGTCACTGTTCGAACTGTCGCGCCTCGACGGGGTCGGCATTCAAGCCGTTCGCCGGGATCGAGCGCGACAAGCTCGAGATCGTCGCCGGCGCCGACACGCTGCTCGTCTGGGGTGAGGAGGACGCAAACCACACGCGGTGCGGCCTCTGCGGCTCGCTTCTCTACTCGGTCGTGCGCGACGGCGCGTACGTGCACGTCGCATTGGGATCGCTCGTGGACGAGCCAAGCATCCGTCCGACGGGTCATATCTTCGTCGGCTCGAAAGCCCCCTGGTTCGAGATCACCGACGACCTTCCGCAATCCGAGGGGTACTAGCCGGGCCGGGGATCGGCTGCAGGTCGGAGGGCTACGATCTGGGCGTGACACCGGGCCTGCCGCCTCCGGCGATTGTGCAGCCGGCCGCGTACGAGGTTTCCTACGGCCTTGTCACGGGTTGGGTCGCGAAAGGCACGCGGCGGATCGTGGTCCGGGTCGACGGCCGCCAACGTGCGAACGAGCCCATCGCGGGTAGGCACTTCACGATGCGGGTCGATATCCCGCCGCGCGAGCTCGTGCTCTCGGTGACGGCCATCGGCGTCGGCGGTCGCCGCTCGTCCAGCCGGGTCGAGCACGTCGTCGGTCTCCCGCGGGCCGGGACGCCCAAGGCTCGCGCACCGCGCCTCGATGCCGTGCTCGCCGGGCGGATTCGCACGATCGTTACCGGCTACGCGGGAGCGTGTGCGGTCTACGTCGAGAACCTGACCGACGGTCGCGGCGCTGCCTGGAACGCCCGCGCGCATTTCCCTGCCGCGTCTACGTTGAAGCTTGCGATCGCCGTCACCGCGCTCGCGCACGACGACGAAACACCGGGGCCGGGGACGCGCACGGACTCACTGCTCCGCCGGATGATCGAGGATTCCGACAACGGCGCTGCCGACGACCTCGAGATCCACGTCGCCGGCTCCACGTCGGCCGGCGGGCATCGTGTCAACGAGCTGATGGAGGAGCTCGGGCTCACCGACACCGTGATGTACGGCGGGTACTCCCGCGACTTCTCGGCGAGTGGCAACCCGATTCCACTTCGCGTCGACGAGCAGCCGCGGTTCGGGCTCGGCAAGTACACGAGCGCGCACAACCTTGCTGCGCTGCTTCGCGCCGTCTGGCTCGCGTCCGACGGTCGAGGGCCGCTCCATCTGCGCGAGCCGCTGTTCAGCGCCTCCGACGCTCGCCACCTCCTTTATCTCCTTGCGCATGTCCACGCCAGGGGCAAACTCGATCGCGAGATCGGCGAGCTGTCCGGCGTGCAGGTGCTGCACAAAGCCGGCTGGATCAGCGCCGTGCGGCACGACAACGGGCTGGTCTTCTGGCGCGGCGGCGTCTTCGTCGCCACCGTCATGACGTACCGCTCGAGCGGTGCCGGCGTCTCGTCGGACGTTCTTGCCGGGCGGGTCGCGGCGGTCGTGTTCGCTCGTTTCCGCCACTCGACGTAGACCTGTCTGGAGTAGCTACGCTTTTCGTAGCTGCTAGTCCCTATCTATACGTCCTGCCTACGAGAGGCCACCCGTGACGAAGCTACTGCTGGTTCCCCTGGACGACATCGTCCTGTTCCCCAACATGAGCGCCACGCTCACCGTCGATGTCGGCGACGAGACGCGTGTGCTCCTCGTGCCGAAGCACGAAGGTGAGTACGCGAAGGTCGGCACCATCGCCGAGGTGACCGACACCGTGCGCCTGCCCGGCGGCGGGATCGCGGTCGCGCTCAACGGCCTACACCGAGGTGTTGCCGGCGCCGCCGAGACCGACCCGAGCGGCCGCCTCTTCGTCGAAGTCGAGGAGCGCCCGGACGAGCCAGTGACCGGCGACGAGATCCGCACCCTGGAGCGCGAGTACCGCGCGACGGTCGAGGAGATCCTCGAGCTGCGGGGCGACGACGGCCGCATAGCGGCGTTCGTCCGCTCGTTCAAGGAGCCCGGGGCTCTCGCGGACACCTCCGGCTACTCGCCAGACCTCACCTTCGAGCAGAAGGTGGAGTTGCTCGAAGCGCTCGACGTCAAGGATCGCCTCGAGCGCGCCCTCGCGTTGCAGCGGGAGCGCCTGGCGCTGATGCAGGTGCGCAAGCGCATCCAGGACGACGTCGAGTCCGGCGTCGAGAAGCAGCAGCGCGAGTACATCCTCCGCCGCCAGCTGGACTCGATCCGCAAGGAGCTCGGCGAGGACGAAGGGTCGATCGTCGAGGAGTACCGCACGAAGATCGCGGAGTCCGAGATGCCCGAGGCCGTGCGCGAACAGGCAGACAAGGAGCTCGGTCGCTTCGAACGAATGGGCGAGACCTCGCCTGAGGCGGGCATGATCCGCAACTACCTCGACTGGCTGCTTGCGGTGCCGTGGGCGAAACGCTCCGAGGAGCGGCTCGACCCTCAGCACGCACGGGAGGTGCTCGACGCCGACCACGCAGGCCTCGACGACGTCAAGGATCGGATCGTGGAGTACATCGCGATCGCGAAGCTGCGCAAGGAGCGCGGCATCGAGGCCGACCGCAAGTCGGGCGCGATCCTCACCCTGATCGGGCCACCTGGAACGGGCAAGACGTCGATCGGCGAGTCGGTCGCGCGCGCGTTGAACCGCGAGTTCGTCCGCATGTCGCTCGGCGGTGTGCGTGACGAGGCGGAGATCCGCGGCCACCGGCGGACGTACATCGGTGCGCTGCCGGGGCGGCTGGTCCGGGCTCTCAGGGATGCGGGGACTATGAACCCGGTGATCCTGCTGGACGAGGTCGACAAGGTCGGCGCCGACTGGCGCGGTGATCCGTCTGCGGCGCTCCTCGAGGTGCTCGACCCCGCGCAGAACCACTCGTTCCGCGACCATTACCTCGATGTCGAGCTCGATCTCTCCGAGGTCGTCTTCATCGCCACCGGCAACGTGGCCGAGACGATCCCGAATGCGCTGCTCGACCGCATGGAGGTCATTCGCTTCGACGGCTATACGAACGACGAGAAGGTCGCGATCGCGCAGGGCTACCTCTGGCCGCGGCAACGCGAGCGGAGCGGGCTGCTCGAGGACGAGGTGTCGATCGAGGCCCCTGTCCTCGAGACCGTCATCTCGGAGTACACGCGCGAGGCAGGCGTTCGCCAGCTTGAGCGTGAGCTTGGCAAGGTGCTGCGCAAGACCGCGACGCAGATCGCTTCCGCAATCATCGAGCCGCCGATTGCAGTCGGCATCGACACCGTGCGCGATGCGCTCGGCCGGCAGCGCTTCTTCCGCGAGTCCGCGGAGCGGACGGCTGTGCCGGGCGTTTCGACCGGTCTCGCAGTCACCGGGACCGGCGGCGAGGTGCTCTTCGTCGAGGCGACGACCACGAAGGGCGGCGAGAAACTCGTCCTCACAGGCCAGCTCGGCGACGTGATGAAGGAGTCGGCGCAGATCGCCCTCTCGGCCGTGCGCGCGCAAGCGGCAGAGTTCGGCCTCGACGAGGAGACGTTCAACGACCGATCGTTCCACATCCACGTGCCGGCAGGCGCCACCCCGAAGGACGGGCCGAGCGCCGGCATCACAATGGCGACCGCGTTCGCCTCGCTCCTCTCCGGCCGGCCGGTGAAGCACACCGTCGGCATGACGGGCGAGGTGACACTCCAAGGGCGTGTCCTGCCGATCGGCGGCCTCAAGCAGAAGGTGCTAGCGGCACACGCCGCCGGGCTGACCGATGTCGTGATCCCGGAGCGGAACCGCGGCGACCTCGACGACATCCCCGAGAACGTCCGGGAGGAGATCGCGTTCCACCCGGTGATGTCGCTCGCCGAAGTGCTCGATCTGGCACTCGAGGCGAAGTCGGTCTCGAATGTCTCGCTGTAGAAGCTGTACACCCGTTCCCGAGGAGGTCCGCCGTGCGGCGGGCCTTCTCGAACGGCGCTGGACGGTCTCGATCCTGTGGGCCTCGTACGAGGGCGCCTCGCGCTTCAACGAGTTTCGCCAGTCAGTCGGTGAGATCCCACCGACGACGCTTGCGCAACGTCTGGTCGAGCTCGAGGACGCCGGCCTGCTGGAGCGCTGGGTCATCGATGCGAGGCCGCCGCGGGTCGAGTACCGCGTCACAGAAGAGGGTCTGCGGTTGAAGCGCGTCGTCGACGCGTTGGCCGCTTGGGCGCTTGCCTAAGCGACGCATTGCAGCCGCCCGTTAAGGGCTATAGCTCGAACGAGGGATTGCCGATAGAAGCGCCGTGGAAAGTCCAGCTGTCCCGGCTCTGCTGATCGGCGCTCTCTTCGTCGAAAAAGGCCTGATCACACAAGAGCAGCTCGACGTCGCGCTCGAAGAGCAGCAGCGGACGGGCAACCGCCTCGGCGAAGTCCTCGTCGAGCGGTTCGGCGTCTCCCGCCTCGATCTTGCAAGCGCGCTCGCAGAGCAGTGGGCGGAGTACGAGCGACAGGGAACCGTCGAGCAGCAGGAATCGCCTTCCGAGGAGCGCGACTTCGTGGCCGTCTCGGACGAATGGAGCGGCGCGCCGGCGGAAGCCGACGCTGAACCAGCGCCCAAGCGCCCGATCGGCGAGATCTTCCTCGAACGCGGCATGGTGTCCGAGGACGAGCTGGAGCACGCGCTCGTGGAGCAGCGCGACAGCGGTCGCCGCCTCGGCGAGATCCTGGTCGGGCAAGGGAACCTCTCGCGGCTCGAGCTCGCCAGTGCCCTCGCCGACCAGTGGGCGAGCTTCCAGAAGCTCCGGCCGCCCTCCGCTTCCAACGGCATCCCGCCTCTTCCGACCGCCGAGGCCGCCGCGCCCGCCCCAGTCATGCCGACGCCAGAGGTATCGCCTGCCGTGTCTGCGACTTCGGGTGCGACGAACGACCAGGTCGACGCGCTCCGTGCCCGTCTCGAAACGCTCGGCGCGCAACTCGATCAGCTTGCGACAACGACACGCGAGTGGCGCGAGCCACTCGATGAGCTTTCAACGTCGCTCGGTGAGCGGCTGAGCGCGGCTGAGCAGGCGACCGCCGACCGTTTCGCCTCGTTGGAGGTCGACAACGCGAGCAAGGCCGAGATCGCTGACATCGCGACGCGGGTCGACGAGCTTGCAGAGTCGATCGCCTCATCTGCGAGCGATCTCTTGCCGGCCGATCTTCCCGATCGTGTCGAGCAACTCGCAGCGACGATCGCCCAGCAGGAGGCTGCGCTCGAGGCGCGGCTCGCCGAGCTGGCGCAGCCGGTCGCGGGTCTCGACGAGCTGCGCGCATCGGTGACCGACCTCGCAGCTCGCGTGGAGCAGCCCGTCTCTTCAGACGCATGGCGCGAGCCGCTCGAGTCTCTTGCGGACGATCTCCGTGAGCGCATCACGACGATCGAGCAGACGCCCGCCACTCCGGCTGACGATTCGGTTGACGCGCTGCGCGACGAGATCGCGGCGCTGGCGGTGCGCATCGATGCGATTCCTGCGCCGAGCGGCGATTGGCGCGCCGACGTCGCGTCGCTCACGTCTCGGCTCGACGGGCTCACGAACCAGCCTGCTGAAGGTGTCGAGGAGCTGCGGATCGAGATCGCGACGCTCGATGCGCGCCTGAACGCGCTCTCGGTTCCGGACGACGCGTGGAAGACGGAGTTGGATCAGGTCGCCGAGAATCTGCGCGCGCGCTTCGAGCGTGTCGAGGCCGATCTTGCCGGCCATGCTCAGAATGCGGCCGGCGAAAGCTCTGTCGCAGAGCTTCGCTCGCAACTAGCTGCGCTAGCCGATCGCATGCCCTCGGGCGTCGACGAGCTCCGCGTAGAGTTGGAGTCGCTGTCGTCGCGTGTCGCGTCGATCCCCGCCCCGACCGACGAGTGGAAAGCCGAGTTGGGTCAGGTCGCCGAGAATCTGCGGGCTCGCTTCGAGCGTGTCGAGGCCGACCTCGAATCTCGTGCCGACAACGGCGAGGTCGTCGGCCAGCTCGACCGCCTGCGTGGAGAGTTGGAGTCGCTGTCGTCTCGTGTCGCTGCAATCCCCCCGCCAAGCGAGGAATGGAAGACGGAGCTCGGCCAGGTCGCCGAGAATCTGCGCGCACGGTTCGATCGCGTCGAGGCAGACCTCGCTGCGCGCGCTGAAGACGGCGCCGTCGCCGACCTCGGTGCGCGGCTAGGCGAGCTTGCCGAACGCATGCCTACCGGCGTCGACGAGCTGCGTGGAGAGCTGGAGTCGTTGTCATCGCGCGTTGCTGCGATCCCGCCGCCGAGCGAGGAGTGGCGCGGCGGGTTGGCGGATCTCGCGGCACGTATCGACGGACTGCCTGTGCCGACGGACGAGTGGAAAGTCGAGCTGGGCCAGGTTGCTGAGAACCTGCGGGTGCGGTTCGATCGCGTCGAGGGGGATCTCTCGGAACGCGCCGAGAGCGGCGTGGTTGTCGAGCAGTTCGACGACGTGCGACGGATGCTCGCCGAGCTCGCGGTGCGCGTCGAATCAACCCCGGCGCCGAACGATGAGTGGCAAGACGGGCTGCGCGCGCTAGCGACCCGGCTCGACGAGTTGCCGGTTCCGAACGAGGACTGGCGCGAGGCGCTCGATGCACTCGTCGCGCGGATCGACGCCATGCCGGAGAACGTGCGAATGCGGCTCGACCGGATCGACCACGATCTTGCGGCGCGGGCCGAACAGGCAGAGCTCAGCGAGCTCGTCGAGCGCCTCGATGGCCTCGCCGCCGACCTCCCGAGCCTCGGCGAGTTGCGTGCCTCGCACAGCCAGCTGAGCGAGCGCATCGATGCGATTCCGCCTCCGAGCGACGAGTGGCGGCACGAGCTCGCCCAGGTCGCGGAGAATCTCCGCACGCGCATCGAGCGCGTCGAGACCGGCCTCGAACAGCGGCCTGGTCTTGATCTGCTCGCCGGCGTCCGCGACGAGTTGCAGGGACTCGCGGATCGTGTCGAAGCGGATTTGCACGAGCGTGACGAGCGCGCCGCCGGGCAGAGCGCGCACGTCGAGTGGCTTGCGGGCCGGGTTGCCCAGACTGAGGGAATCGAGCAGCGGGTTCGGGACGAGATCGCGCCGCTCGTCGACGACGTAGTTGCCCCGGTTGCCGTGCGGCTTGCTGGAATCGAGAGCTCGCTCGAGGAGCACAAAGCCGCCGCGGCTAGGCTTGCGCCGCGCATGGACGATCTCGCCGAGCGGCTCGACAAGCAGGCCCGGCGGATCGAGAAGCTGCGCGATGACGGTCCGACCGCAGCGCAGGTTGCCGAGGCGCTCAACTCCCGGCTCGAAGCGTCGGAGACTGTTGCGACCGACGCCTACGCGTCGCTCGACGAGCGGCTCGCTGCGCTCGACGGCCAGGTTGCGTCGGCTTCGGGCCGCGCAACAGCGGACGTCGAATCGCTGCGCCGCGAGCTCGACGATCTACGCGGTGTGACGGCTGCCGTCACCGAAGCCTCCGCCGCGCAAGTGGCACACGTCGCCGAGCAGCTACGGAACGAGACCGCGGCGACCATTGCTGCGGCACTCGCGGCAACGGATCACAGTGGTGCGCTCGAGCGGCTCGACGGTCTCGCTGCGGCACAAGCTGCGGCGCTCGAAGCTCTGCAGGCCGGCACGACCGAGCGGGAGCGGCTGTCGGACGAGCGTTTCGCGGCACTCGAGCGGTCGCAGGCGAAGCGGTCGGACGTTCGCGAGCTCCGCGATGCTCTTGCTCGCGTCGAATCGCACATCGCCGCCGACACCGAGAAGGAAGACGCCCGCGTCGTCGCGGTCGAAGGTGCGGTGCGCGATGGTCTGGCGGCGCTCGCCGCTCGCATGTCGGAGTCCGAAGGCGCCTACTTCCAGGCCGGCGACTCACTGCGACGCTCGATCGAGCATCTCGGTTCCGCCATCCGCGGCGCTGATGCCCATCGTGCTCCGGCCGAGGACGTGGCCGACGTCGCCAAGGTCGTTGCGGTCGCCACATCGTTCCTCGCCTTCGCACCGACCCCGGAGGGCTACCGCCTCGTCGGGCTCGATGGCGCGGCCCCGGTCGTCGGCGATTCCGTCGAGGTTCCCGGGTCCGAGGCGCCGCTCGTCGTCGCACGGCTCGGCGCATCGCCGCTGCCGTTCGACCGGCGGCCGTGTGCATATCTCGAACTACAGGCATAAGCTCGTGGAGTGCGCTGGTCGCTCCTGGTCGCAGCCTCGGTTGTCTGCGTTTTCGCGGGCCGGGCAGCGTCGGCACCGTCACCGACGAACGCCCAGCTCCTAGCGCGCTACGCGCCGATCCTCGTTCTCCACCCGAGCGAGCGCTTCCAGCCCGAGGAGGTCGACGGCTATCTCGCCGACGCCGACCTCGTCGCGGGCCACTACGACCAGCGCCTGTGCAAGAGCATCGACGGGCCGGTCGCTCTCGATTGCTACGCCAACGCAGACGCTGCTCATGCAAAGCAGCCGGCCGTTTACGGGGCTGTGCTCCGGCGAGGGAACAGGATCGCGCTCGAGTACTGGCTGTTCTACGCGTTCGATCTCTACAGCCCGACCGCCACGCCAGGCGAGTTCTGGCAGGACCACGAAGCGGACTGGGAGGCGGTGGCGGTGCTCCTAGACGCGAAGCAGACGCCGCTTCTCGTCGGCACCAGTCGGCATTGCGGCGGTGCGCGCCGCGACTGGTCGAAGGTGACCAAACGCGGGACGAGGCCGGTGGTGTACGTCGCGCTCGGCTCGCACGCCAACTACTTCACGGTGGGGCGCTCACTGCTCGCCAGCCGCTGCTGGCCCCCTGTCGCGCTCGCGGTCTTCAAGGCGTACGGCGTTCCGTTGCTCGACCGGACGGGGGCGGGAACAATGATCGCCTCCGCGCCGATCGTTCCCATTTCAGCGTCGTCTCCATCCTGGATGAGCTTCGCCGGCGCTTGGGGCGAGACGCAGTACGTCCACTTCCCGAAGAACGCACCCTTTGCCTACGGGCTCGGGCCGCGCGGCCCGGCGTTCCACGCGCTCTGGCGGGATCCCGTCACCACCGTGCTCGGCTGGCCCCGCGGCTAACGATCGTTGCTTGATGTAGCAACCTCAGGGGTCTTCCCGCGATCTAGGAAGTCGCGTTAGCGGATTCCTAGATCTTGCGAAACCAGCAGGCTGTCTTCCGCGATCCGGAATCTGCGCGAGCAGATCCCGGATCATGCGAAACTAGACAGGCCAGAAGTCTTGGACGATGACGCCGTCGGCTCGCGGGTCGTCGATCTTGACCGAGGCGATCACGATCTCCACGTCGTCGGGGCCCTCGTTCCAGACGGAGCGGACGACCTCCGGGGCGATGCGCACCGCGGTGCGCGCGGGCACGTCGATCACGTCGTCGTCGAGCTTGAACTGCAGCGTGCCAGAGAGTACGAGGTAGACCTCTTCCTGGGTCTTGTGACTGTGGCCGTAGCCGCCCTTGCCGCCCGTCTGCGGCGGCATCCGCCGGTGTGTGAGCGCGACCTGCTCGCAGCCGATCGCGTACGTCGCCAGGTACATCTCGCCCGGGTAGTCGCCGAGAACGTCGTCCATCTCGTCGAGCGCCTTGATCGTCCAGTTCCCCACCGTTCTTCTCCTCGTGTCGTTGGGGCGACTCTACTCCGGCGTAGGTTCGAGGTCGAGTGCGCACGAGTTGATGCAGAAGCGCTTGCCGGTCGGCCCGGGGCCATCGTCGAAGACATGCCCGAGATGGCCGCTACACGTTGCGCAGCGAACCTCGGTGCGAACCATTCCATGGCTGGAATCGGTCACCGTCTCGACGCTTGCGAGCGAGGCAGGTTCGACGAAGCTCGGCCAGCCGGAGCCGGAGTGGAACTTCGCATCTGACCGGAACAACTCGGCGCCGCACCCTGCACAGCGGTAGACGCCGGGATCCTCGGTGTCGGTGTAGGTGCCGGCAAACGGGCGCTCCGTGCCGGCCTGGCGGAGGATGCGGTACTGGTCTGGCGTGAGGCGTTCGCGCCACTCCTCCTCGGTGAGTTGCAGTTTGGGCTCCATGCGTTCGAGCCTACCCCGCAGCGGCTTGCCTGAGCGTTAACGATCCTTGCGAAAGACATACGGTAGGAGTGTCATGGACGCCGGTCGACTCGACCTCCTCTTTCTCTCCGGCGCCGACGTCGAAGAGCTCGGCCTCCGTGCCGACGACGTGCTGCGGGTGGTGGAGGATGCCGTTCGTGCGCAAGGCGAAGGGCAGGTTGCACTCGACGAGCGCGTGCAGCATGTTCCCGATCCGACCTTTCCGGGGCACTTCAACGTCCTTAGGGCGACGGTGTGGCCGCTCGAGACCACCGGGGTGAAGGTCGTCGGCGATTTCGTCGACAACCATCTTCGCGGGCTGCCGTCCGAGCTTGCGCTCATCACCCTCTACGACCCTCGCACCGGTGTGCCGCGCGCGATCGTCGACGCCACCGAGATCACCGAGCGCCGGACGGGTGCGCTTACGGCGCTCGGAGCACGTGAGCTTGCGCGACCCGGCTCGAAGGTGCTCGCGCACATCGGTGCGCGGGGGACGGCCTTCTCGAACGTGGAGCTGCTCGACCGGTTGTTCGACTTCGACGAGATCCGTGTCACGAGCCGTCGGCCCGAGTCACGCGCGGCGTTCGGTGCCCGCCTGGAGGCCGTGCTCGGCAAGCCGATCCACGTCACTGAGACGATCGAGGAGGCGGTGGTGGGGGCCGACATCGTCGTCGAGGCGACGCGGCTCGTCGAGCCCGAGCCGCTGCTGCTAACGCGGTGGCTCGACTCGTGCACATTGCTGATCCCGTACGGGACGAAGAGCGTCCTCGAACTCGACGTGCTCGAGAGGATGGACAAGGTCGTCGTCGACGACTGGGCACAGTGCCGGCGCGACGACGCCTTCGGCGCGCTCCGGCCGCATGTGCGCGCCGGCCTCCTCACCGAGGAGACGCTGTACGCAGAGCTGGGCGAAATCGTTGCCGGTCTTCGGCCTGGTCGCGAGCGGGACGACGAGCGGATTCTGTTCTGGCACCGCGGGCTCGGCACGACCGACGTGGCGCTTGCCGATCTCCTCTATCGGCGCGCTCTCGAGCGCGGTGTCGGCACGACGGTGCGCTACCGCTGATGGTGCTGCTCGATCGCTATGACGACCTCGATCTGGGCTCGTACCGGCGGATCGTCTACGGAGCCGAGCCGGTCGAGGTCGCGGCCGAGCTCCTCGCCGAGGTCGAGCGTCGCCGTGACGCGCTTCTCCGCTACCTCGCCACCGGCGCGCCGGCGTACGGCGTCACGACCGGGCTCGGCTTCCTCGCAGGAGTGGCGATCGGCGAGCATGAGCAAGTGGCGCTTCAGCGCTCGTTGCTGACCGCTCGCGCCTCGGGGCTCGGGCCGCCGCTGCCGGCGGGGGTCGTGCGCGGGGTGATGCTGCTTCGGCTCACCGGCTTCCTCAGCGGGTTCCCGGGCGTGAGCGCCGGCCTCTGCCGCGTTCTCGTCGAGTTGCTGAACGCAGGTTGGAGCCCGGTTGTCCCTTCCGGCCCCTACGGTGCGGCGGGTGAGATCGCGCCGCTCGCGCATCTCTTCCAGACGCTCATTGGCGAAGGGAGTGCGGAGGTTCGAGGCGAGATTCTGCCGGCGGCCGCTGCGCTCGAGCGGGCCGGATTCAGCCCGTACGAGCCCGGCCCGAAGGAGGGTGTCGCGCTCGTCAACGGCTCTCCGTTCGCGACGGCACTAGGCGTCCATCTCGCGGATGTTGGCGTCCGCCTGCTCGACCAGTCCATCGTCGTCGCGGCCCTTGTGCTCGACGTGACAGGCGCCACGGCAAGGCCGTACACCGAGCGTGTCGCTGCGCTCTCGGGCGACGCCGCTGAGCAGCACGTCAGCGAGCGCTTGCGCGCGCTCCTCGGCTCGGTGGTGGGCGACGGCGCCCAGCCGCCGGTCTCGTTCCGCGTCGTCGCGCAGGTGTGCGGCGCGCTGCGGCGCGCGCTCGACGAGCTCGAAGCCGTCACGGCTCGTCGGCTGGGCGCGGTGACCGACAGCCCGCTCTTCCTCGAAGCCGAAGGCGACGAGCCCGAGGGGCTCTACCCATCAGGAGGGTTCCACGCGCTCGACCTGACCCTCCGGCTGGAGGCGGTCACCGTCGCTGTTGCGCACGCGACGAATCTGGTCGAGAAGCAGCTGCATCGGCTTCTCGATAGCCGCTCCTCCGGACTGCCCGAGCAGCTCGCGCGGGAGCCGGGACGTCAGGCAGGGGCCGTGTCGCTGCACAAGGCTGTCGTCGCAGTGGCCGCTGCGAACCGGCTGCTCGCCGCCCCGGCCTCTGTGCACGCGCTCGACACGTCGAACGGCCAGGAGGACGTGCAGTCGTTCACATTCCTCGCAGCGGAGCGGCTCGGCCAGGCGCTGGAGAACCACGAGCAGGCGCTCGCCTATGCGCTCGTTGCGCTGCGACAGGCAGCCGATCTGCGCGGCGGGCCACCGGCCGGCTCCTTGCTGGCACGTGCGATCGAGCGCCTGGCTGCAGTCGTGCCGCCGATCGACGAAGACCGGACACTCTCACCCGATGTCGAGCGCGTCGTCAGGCTGCTTCAGTGCGGAGACCTCTAACCACTGGAAACCGAGGAGAAAGGGACAAGATGGGACATCTCGAGGCTCGAGCGACAGTTCGCTGGTCAGGTTGGACGGGCACCGTATCCGGTGAAAGCGGGGCGCTCGCCGCCCCGACCGCGACCCAGCTCGCTCGGCGGCCCTGGTGGGGGCACGAATCCTGAGGAGCTGCTCGCCGCAGCTCACGCGAACTGCTTCACCTCCACACTCACCGCCTTGGCCCGGGCGCGAGACCTCCCGCTCGACGAGGTCGCGACGAGCGTCACAACACGACTTGCTTGGGACGATGACGGTCACGACCACGAGCTGGCGTCGAGCACGCTGTCCGTACGGATCCGAAGCGGCGCATCGGAAGACGCCGTTCGCAAGGTCGTGCAGGAGGCTGAGGCGCGCTGCCCGGTCTGCCGCGCCTTAGCCGGCAACGTGCCGATGACGGTCTCGCTCGAGATCGTGCGGTCCGATTGAACACGAACTGATGTTCTGGTAAGGTCGCGAGCTTGCTTCCGCCCCGCAGGCGGAGCGATGACCGAGGAGGAGTCGCTGCTCAGGCTCGTCAACACGTCGCTGGAGGAGTTCGAGGCGCTCTTCGAATGGCCCGTCGAGTGGCCCGACGCGGCGTATCCGCGGGGATGCCGGCCCGCACGCGGCTGGCTGCGGACGGTGCTTCCTCCCGCCGGAGGACTGATCGTCCACGTTGCCCCGTGCACGTTCTCGGCGTCGTCGTTCCGGCTCAGGGCGCTGTTCGAAGCCGGCACCGCGATCTTCCCGACGCCGGAGGACATGTTCTCGTTCTGGCACGGAGAGCTCGCGGAGGCGCTCGGGATCGAGGTCACGATCGAGCTCCCACCGCCGGTGCCTGAACCCGTCGCCGCGCCGGTCCTGCAGTCCGCCTTGGACGTCGAGCCGCCGATCGACCTGTCCCCGTCGCGTCGCCCGTCGTTGCGAAGAGTGTCCCGCCCGGCGTTGTCGGCCGAGAGCCTTGCCGAGCGGCTCGGCGAGGTCGTGCACGGCCAACCTGCGGCACTCGAGCGCGTTGCGCATGTCGTTGCGACCCAGTTCGCGAAGCGCACACCCTCCCGGCCGGGAACGGTGCTGCTCCTCGGGCCGACGGGCAGCGGGAAGACCTCGACGATCGAGGCGCTGCCTGACGCGCTCAGTGCGCTCGGCAAGCCGAGCGCCCACGTCTTCCGGGTCGACTGCAACGAGCTCAGCGAGCGCATCCAGCTGACAAGGCTGCTCGGCGCGCCTCCCGGCTACATCGGCCACGACCCGGAGAACCCGTTGCTCGACGCGCTTGCCCGGCCAGGATGCATCCTGCTTCTCGACGAGGTCGAGAAGGCGCATCCGAACTTGATCCATGACGTGCTGCTCAACCTGCTCGACACCGGTCGGCTGACTGCTCCCGACGGCTCGAAGGTCGAGGCTCCGCATGCCCTGATCGCGATGACGACGAATGTCGCCGTCGACGAGCTGCAGCAGCGGTTGCTTCGTGTGCCGCTCGAGGATCGCTGGGTGGTGCAGGAGATCTGCCGTGCGGTGCTGCTGGAGGAGGACTTCCCACCCGAGCTCGTCGGCCGGATCGGCGCGTTCGCGGTGTACCACGACCTCGACGACGAGAGCTTGAAGGCGGCAGCGGCAGGCTCGGTGACGTCGCTGGCGCGGGAGTACGGGCTCTCACCGGTTGACGTCGATCCGATCCTCGCCGACGTCCTGCTCGATATCGCCGGCCGCAGCGGCCTCGGAGCCAGGGCGCTGCACCATGCGGCGAGCGAGCTGCTCGGGAGCGCGTTCGCCCGAGCGGCCGGCGACGGGCTGAGCGGCCGGGTCGTGATCGAGACCGGCCCGCCGATCACTGTCTACGCGAAGTAGGCAGGCAGCTGTGAGACCATGACCCGATGGCGCGACCCGTCACCCTGTCCACCGGCCAGCGGGCCGATCCGTCGATCTCCGATCTCGCGGCGCTGAACTGGATCGGCTACGCGTGGCCGGAGCGAGAGGCCTAGCGAGCCGCGAACCGGTGACCGAGCAGTCCGCGCTCGGAGCCATATCGGCGGCGGCGGTGATGAGGGGAGCAAAGGTGGATTCAACCGGGACTTGGCACCACGGGTTGGTTGCGGATTGGTGGGCCGAGTTCAACACGGCCGGCCCTGAGATCGACTACTTCGGCCGCTTTGTCGAGACCGGTCAGCCAGCCCTCGATGCGGGCTGCGGGTCGGGCAGGCTGCTGCTGCCGTGGCTTCGTGCGGGGTACGACGTCGATGGCTGCGACGTGTCAGCCGATATGGTCGCGCGCTGCCGCGAGCTCGCCGACCGCGAGGGGCTCATTCCTACCCTGTGGGTGCAGGCACTGCACGAGCTTGCGCCACCTCGCCGGTACGCAACGATCGTCACCTGCGGCGTGTTCGGGCTTGGCAGCACTCGCGAACAGGACAAACAGGCACTGCACCGCCTGCACGATTCACTCGAGCCAGGCGGCAGGCTCCTCCTCGACAACCAGATGCCCTACTCGCTGACCCGGCGCTGGCTCATGTGGACGAAGGACGGTCGAGCCCGGCTTCCCGAACCGTGGCCTCCGCCAGGCGAACGCGTCGCAGCCGCCGACGGGAGCGAACGTGAGCTGCGCGTCCGTGCAGTCTCCCTCGACCCGCTCGATCAGACAGTCCTGATGGAGATCCGCGCAGACAAGTGGATCGACGGCTCCAACGTCGCGAGCGAGGTACACACGCTCTCGATGCGCATGTACTTCCACGCCGAACTCATGCTCCTCCTCGAGGCCGCAGGCTTCACCGTGACCGCCGTCGACGGCGACCACCAGCGAGAACCGGCTACAGCCGACAGCGACTTCCTCGTCTACACCGCCGAACGTCGATAACCCCGCCTAGTGAACATTCCCCGCACTGGGCAGAGCCCGTCTGTGTCGTAGCCGATTCAACCGTCGACGAAGAGTCCTTGGAGCGGGCCAAGTAGCCGCTCGGACCGTCTGGAGACATGCGGCAGCCTGACAAGGCGGTGGGTGAGGGCTTCATTCCGCGATCGGCGTTCGAGTTGCTCGTGAGCGATGGGTTTCCAGTGCTGGTCGATGACAGTCGTGGGATCACCGCCGACTGCGTCGACGGGTAACTCGAGATGCTCTGACCAGAGTCGCAGCCGTGTTTCTCGAGCAAGTTCTGTGTCGTGGCAGACGACGTTCATCTCGGTGTCGTTGAAGAGTGAGTGCTCGTTGAGGTTGGCGGAGCCGACGGTGAGCCAGGCGTCATCGACGATCGCGACTTTTGCGTGGACGTAGATCGGGTCCAGCCGCTTGCCGTGGCGGGCGTACAAGGTGCACGCGAGCAAGCGGCCGTTCCCGGCGTCTGCTTCGACGAGTTCGGCAAGGATCCCTCGGGTGTCGTCGGAGCCTGCGTTGGGCTTGGCCGGCAGAACGACGAGTAGGCGGAAGTCGTCGGCCGGCGGGTGCGCGAGCTTGGCGCGGAGGACGGCGCCTACTTCGGGAGACCAGAGAAATTGGTTTTCGATATAGATCAATTTCTGTGCGGATCGGAACGCCGCGAGGTACGACTCGAGGATCCGGAAGTCACCACGCGGTAGCGCTCCGTAGATCTTTTCCGGGACTGTGCGAACGACCTGCACGGTGATGCCATTGGCGATCGGTGGCGGTGCGTCGCCACGGGGGAGGGCCTCTCCGGTCACCTCGTGCCATCGCATGCGGAAGTGTTCGGCGACATCTGAGACGGCGGGGCCTTCGATGCGGGTGCTGACGTCATGCCAGCCGACATCCGCTCGGGCGGGATGGTCGGTGTCGTCGAAGCGGTCTCCGTTCTCGGCCGTCAGATCGATCCCACCGACGAAAGCAACGCGGTCGTCCACGACGATCGTCTTCTCGTGATGACAATGCAGCGGCCGCTCGTGACTGTCGAGCGCGCAGTGGATCGAGCTGTCGCGGCAGAGCTGGTCGCGTACCTTTCGGACGGCCGCGCGTGACGGCTCGAACAGCGGGAGTGGCGCACCCGCCCACGCCAGAACCCGGACATCGACGCGTTCGGCAAGCTCCGCGAGGAGATTGCGGAGGATCACGGCCGGGTCGACATCCCTGACGAGCGCAAAACTCGGGTCGAAGAGCCAACCAGCGAGATAGACATGCGATTGCGCCGACGCCAGGGCCTCAGCGATCCGCGGCAGGGCCTGCCTACCGTCGATCAGGATGTCCAGCCGACAACCGGCGCGAGGGGGCGTGGTACCCCCAGCCCATCCTTCGCTCGTCCGGTCGAGAGCGTGTTCCCAGCCTATGCGGCGCAGCCGCCGCCGATGGTGGGAAGTGAAGGCAGCTGATACCGCTGCACCCAGGCGGCGATCGAGAGTGACCTGCGCGGCCCTCCCTGTCGCCATGACCGAGCCGAGCAGGCGACGGCCGCCGGAGGTCATACCGTTGCCCTAGCGAGTGGAAGACTCAGTCCCAACGGCCGCTGACGATAGCGCGGAAAGCGATGGCCCGACAAGCCGACGATCGACCACTCGTGTTGACGCTGGTGCGATCGTGGGGTGGCGCAGCAGTTAGCAGACGCCGTTTTGGCCTCTCGTGCGCTGGGTAGTCAGTCGGGATGATTCGGAAGCTCCTTGGGCTATTCGCTTTGGGACGTCTCGCGAGGATGGGGCCGTTTGGTCTTGCCCTGGGTGCATATGGCCTTTGGCGGCAGCTCTCGCCTGAGGATCAAGCCCGTGTTCGCCGCCGGGCCGTCTCGCTGGGAAGGCGGGCGAAGTCGCAACGCATGAGATCGCGTGCTGTCGCGGCCCCACTCGAGCGCATCTGATCGTGGCTCATCGAGGTTCGCTTGGATGAATCCAGCACCGGGGCCGATGAGGAGGTGTGACGGAACCGTCGAACAGCGGCGTATGTCAGGTGTGCGGATGCTCCTCGCTCTAGCGGCAACCCTCGCGCTCACGGCGGGGGTGGCCCATGGCCGCGACACGACGATCGTGTTCTGCAAGGGCACGCAGCTCACCGGCAGCTTCAAGGCCGTCTACGGGAGTGCTGGCGCCGGGAACGTCGTCTACCGGTTGACGCTCGAGAACGTCTCGCCGAAGGCGTGCTCGCTCACCGGGCTCCCGCAGGGGAAGCTGCTTGGGAAGACGGGCAAGAAACTGCCGACGCGCATCCGAGCCGCGTTCCCTGGTGCGCTCACCGCGATCCTTGTCACCCTTGGCCCCGGTCGGTCGTCGCACGCGACGGCCAGGTTCTCACCTGATGTGCCTGGCGTCGGCGAACAGAAGCCCGGACAGTGCGAGCCAACCGCCTACCGCATCCGGATCTCCCAGCCCAGCGGCGGGACTACAACCGTGAAGATCACCCCTCCGACACCCGTCTGCGAACACGGCGGAATGTCCTTCTCGGCATACGGGAACTAGCGAACTTCTTACGGGTTCCCTGGCCGAGAGCTGCGACCGTCGGGTTTCGTCAGAAAGGTGTTGATGAGCTCCGCGACACGCTGGGGGTGTGAAAAGTGCGCCGCATGCGCAGCGCCCACAACAGGCTCGAACGACCCATTGGGCGCGAGGCTCGCGCAACGCTCTGACCACGCACGAGTCGTAAGCGCGTCGCGGTCGCCCCGCAGTACGAGCACCCGAGATTTGAGCTCGGGCAGCTTCTCCTCTGGCCGGTCGTCGAGAGCGAACCGGGCTGTCGCGACGACCCGCCGAGGTTCCATCGTCCAGTAGTCACGCACGATGATCGGCCACAGTGCGGGCGGTTCACGGCACCAGTCCACCAGCAACGTGCCGGATTGCCGTGACCAGGATCGATAGTGCGGATCGACTGTCGGCGAGATCAGAGCGATCGGTCCCACGAGGTCAGGCTGCATGCGGGCCAACTCGATGACAATCTGGCAGCCGAAGGAATTCGCGACCACCGTCGGGGCCACCGCAGGATCAGCGAGCAGAAGGCCGGCAAGCACCTGTGCGGCCGCACCGATGTCGAGAGCCCGGGTCGGTCGCTCGCTCCGACCCCATCCGGGTAGATCCAACGCAAGCACCCGCCGATCCTGAGCCAATAGCAGGGCCAGCCGATCGAAATAGGTGCCAGAAACATCCAAACCGTGCACCAACACCACGGTCTCGCCCAAGCCCCACTCTCGGACGTGAACCCGCAAGCCGGAAATCGTCAGCCAGCGCGAGCTGGGAGCATGAGCGGAAGAATTGACGAGAACTCGCAACTGAAATCAGGACCCGTGCAGGCCAACCGCCTGGGCGCTCAGGAAGCTCGCGGAGCTTAGCTACCGGGACGTCGCCGGCTTCTAACTAGTTGAAGGCCACCACCGCTCTTCGAGTCGGAGATCAGGTCGGTTGCGTCGACGCGGGCGGGTCGGCGCCGAATTGAGCCGTAGCAGCAACGTCTCGAATGGAGCTAGTACGCCTGCTTGCAGGATTTGGTGGTCCTGGTCGGGTCTTTCAAAACCGCGACAGGACCTCTCTTTACGGGCGGTTCCTGTCCGGGCGTCGGGTCGCCCGGGTCGCCTGTGAGCTCGCGTTCGACGGTGTCGAGCCAGTCGGTGTGTGCCTGCAGCAGCCGACGTCCGAGGTCCTGTTGGAGTAGTAGGTATCGGGTGCGGTGCGGCAGGTTGGAGGCGCGGGCGATGTTCCTGGCGACGACTGCTGACATCCGCTCGATGTCTGCGCGGAGCTCCTGAAGGCTCGCGAGGATCTCTTCGTCCTCGATCATGTCGCCGGCGAAGAGCCGCATCGACGCTTCGTGCTGAAGCTTGGGGAACCCGGCCGGGCGGCTCAGCCATTCACGCAGTGCCTCCCTTCCCTCCGCCGTCAGGCGGTAGACGGTTCGCCGGCGGGTCTTGCCGGGCTGTTTCTCGCTGGTGACCCAGCCGAGCGCGAACAGCCGCTTCGGCTCAGCGTAGATCTGGCTCGGCGAGGAGGTCCAGAACATGCCGCCGCGGCTTGCCATGTCGACGAGTTCCGGGGTCGAGGCGCCGTGCTCGCCAATCGCGGCGAGGATGACGTAGCTGAGCGGGATGGGGCGGCTTGACATCGGGGTCTAGAGGGAAGAAACTCTAATATCATAGTAGCGGCCCGACGCAGATTCGCCCGTCGAGCTGCTCCACGCGTTCACGCGACGCGAAGAGCCCCATGTCCCGGCCTCGGCGCGCGCACTGTTCGCAGCCGCGGTGTTGGACGAAGCTGACGCCGGCGATCCCGTCGCAAGCGACATCGTCGGCTCTGCGGGGAGGCGGCTCGGCGACTTCGCTCGCGTCTGTGCCGAGAGGACAGCACAAACCGGCTCCGAGTTTCCGCTCGTCATGTGCGGGGGCGTGTTGCGCCACCGGTCTTCGCTCCTGCGTGAGTCGATAGTCGGCCGTATTCCCGGAGCTGTGCCCGTCTATCCCTCGGTCGAGCCGGTGGTCGGTGCCCTGCTGCTCGCGGCCGACACGGTCGGCGCGCGGCCGAGCCTCGACAGGCTGGCCCAAGCGGTTCTATCCTTGCCCTCTCTGGACGACGACAGCAAGGGGCGGTAAGGACTATGGGCGGCATCCGCCTCGATTCGGCGACCAAGACCTTCCCGAACGGCGTGAAAGCTGTGGATGCGGTCAGCATGACGGTCAAGGACGGAGAGTTCATGGTGCTCGTCGGCCCATCGGGCTGCGGAAAGTCGACCTTGCTGCGAATGATCGCCGGCCTCGAACACGTGACGGAGGGGAAGATCTTCATCGGCGACGTCGACGTGACGGAGATGCAACCGCGGTCGCGCGACATCGGCATGGTGTTCCAGAACTACGCGCTGTACCCACAGATGAGCGTGGAGGAGAACCTCGGCTTCGCCCTAAAGCTTCGCCGCACCGACAAGAGTGAGCGGCGCACCCGGGTGCACGACGTTTCGAAGACGCTTGGCCTGGACACGCTGCTCGAGCGCAAGCCGTCGGCGCTATCTGGGGGACAGCGCCAGCGCGTCGCGATGGGTCGCGCGATGGTCCGTGAGCCGAAGGCGTTCCTCATGGACGAGCCGCTGTCGAATCTCGATGCGAAGCTGCGCGTGTTGATGCGTGCGGAGCTCGAGCGACTTCACGATCGGCTGGGCGTGACCACGGTCTACGTCACGCACGACCAGGTGGAGGCGACACTGCTGAAGCACGCCGTCCCTCATCACCGCAACGCGGTGACCCAACGTCATCGGCGACACACCGCAGACTCTCTTCGAGCATCCGGCGAACCTTTTCGTCGCCGCCTTTCGATGAATCTCGTCGAAGCCAGGGTGGCGGATGGGCAGGTGAGCTTTGCGGACTTCAGATTGCCCCTCCCTGCACACTCGCCGCTCGCCGGTGAGAAACGGAGCCTGATCCTCGGTATCCGTCCGACCGACTTCAAGTGACCACGCGCTGCGCGTCGATCGGGAAGATGAGGTTGGATACGCCACCGAGTTCTTCGATCACATCGGTGCGGACCCTGAGTCGCGTTTGTGTAGGCGGCGCCTCGGTCGCGTACTTACGCGACCCGAGCGGCGGTCGAGGCGGGATCCGACGACGAGGCAACGCTACTCGCCGATGACCAACGCGCACGTTTCTGCGCCTCGATCCACGGACGCCGCCACGTGGTGATCGGCGACGAAATCGAGCTTGCAGTCGACAACGAACATCTTCACTTCTTCGACCCGGACACCGGCGCGGTGCTAGGGGACGATGCATCTGCCGCCTGATGGTCCCGTTCGGGCCGCAGTCCATCCTGCCGCGCCATCGCCGACGTCTGGGGAGCTCGTTCGGGCCGTCAAAGTGCTTCGCTGAGGCGGCTCGGCGTCGAAGGGCGTTGGTCGGTGGCCGGCTGATGAGGGTGTGAGACCAGGTAGCCGTCGGCGGCCGGGGCGTCGCGAGCACGTCGCCGCGGCCGCTCGATTGGCTTGGCTGATCTTAGGCGGCTAGCTCCAGATCTCGTTGCTCAGGCGTCGTGTCGCCGAGTTCCTCCTGGAGCCGCGTGAGGGCTCGCGGCAGCGCTTAAAATCGGCGCCCTAGCCGCAGGCGCTGTGGGTGCCGGTTACGCCGGGCAGTTTGTCGAGTGTTTTGCTGAGGCTGGCGAGTTCGTTTTCGTCGAGGTGTTCCTCGAACAGTGTTTTGATTGAAGCAATGTGTGAGCAGGAGGCGGCTTGTAGTCGTTGTGCGCCGGTTTCGGTGAGGTGTGCGTAGGTGATGCGGAGGTCGGTGGGGCATGCTTGTCGTTCGACGAGTCCTGCGGTTTCGAGTCCTTCGAGCATGCGGGTGATGCCGGATGGGGTGAGGAGCAGTTGTCGGGAGAGTTCGATCCGTTTGAGTCGCTGTCCGTCGGCGTGGGAGAGCACGAGCAGGGTTTCGTAGTCGTTGATCGTGAGACCGTGTTGCTCCAGGAGCTCGGCGCTGAGTAGGCGGGTGGTGCTGGCGTGGGCGCGTAGCAGCCGGGTGAAGGCGTGCACGGCAGGGCCGGCTGTCTGCCGACGGTCGGAGCTCGCTGGTGAGGTTTGCGTTTGTGTCATCGAGGGAATGCTTGCGGTCTCAACTGTAACGTGCTACGTTGCATGAGTACTCAATTATACACAACGCAAGGAGTTGGTACAGATGAGCAGCACAGAGACTCTGACGATTGCCCCGGCCGGCACCTGGAGCCTTGACGCGGTGCACTCCGCCGTCGGCTTCGAAGTCGCCTACCTGGGCGGCACTTTCAAAGGCACATTCCGCGAGATCGAGGCAACACTCGTTGTCGGCGACGACGCGGTCAGTCTCGAAGGCTCGGCCAAGGTCGCAAGCGTCGATGTGAAGGACGAAAACCTGGCCGGCCATCTTCAGTCGCCCGATTTCTTTGACGCCGAGCGCTACCCGCAGATCAGCTTCACCGCCAAGGACATCAGCCTCGACGGCGAGACGGTCAAGGTAGAAGGCGACCTGACGATCAAGGGCGTCACACACGCGGCCGAGGTCAGGGGAACCGTCACGGCCCCCCTGACCGACCCCTACGGCCGCGAGCGGATCGGGCTGAAACTCGAGACGCGCCTCGATCGCACCCAGTTCGGTGTCAGCTGGAACAACCCCCTCCCAAGCGGCGAGCCTGCTCTCGCGAACGACGTTACCGTCCTCGCCGAGCTGTTCTTCGTCAAGTCCGCCTAGATGAAGATCCTCGCCATCTCCGGCAGCCTCCGCGCCGATTCGCTCAACACCAAGCTGCTCCACGCAGCCGCTGCACTGGTTGATGGCGAGGTCGAGTTCGAGGTGTGGGACGGCCTCAAAGCCGTCCCACCCTACGACGAAGACGACGAGGCCGGCCCGCCACCATTCGCCGTCGCCCGACTGCGATCCGCGATCGCCCAGGCCGACGCCGTCCTCTTCGCAACACCTGAATACAACGCGTCGATCCCCGGGCAGCTGAAAAACGCGATCGACTGGGTCTCACGCCCCGTCGCCACCAACCCGCTCCGCAACCTCCCCGTCGCAGTCATCGGCGCCTCACCCGGCATGTTCGGAGCCGTCTGGGCGCAAGCCGAACTCAAAAAGGTCGTCGCCCTGCTCGGAGCACGCGTGATCGACACCGAACTACCCGTCGCGCAAGCCGCCACTCGCTTCGACGCCGACGGCCGCCTGATCGACCAAGAGATCCGCGAGAAACTCACCGAAGTCGTGAACGAACTCACCTCCGCCGCACGTGAGCGCGAAGCGTTCCAGGCGACCGGCTAGTACGGGGCACTGATCCCACGCGACACGATCGAAGCCTCCGGCGGACCTCGGGTCGGGCCATCGGCAGACTCTGGGGTGACAGCCGCAGCGGCTGCCCCGGCAGTTGCCGGAGTGAAGTACGCCGGCGACGAACCGAGGTTTGCCTCGACCGTGGTTAGGAGTTGAGATGAGCGTGATGACGGGTTCTCGGCCGGAGCTGCCTGAGCTTCCATTAGTGGCTTGGGAGGACACGAAGACGACGCTGCATCTGTGGGCGCAGATCGTGGGGAAGGTACGGATGGCGTCGACTGCTCCGCGGAACCACTGGTGGCACGTCCCTCTCTATGTCGATGTCCGCGGGCTGACGACGCGCCGGATGCACGCGATGAGCGGTGTGACGTTCGAGATCGACTTCGACTTCGTCGATCACCGGCTGGTGACCCGGACGAACAGCGGCGCGACGGATTCGTTCGAGCTTGTCGACGGGCTCTCCGTAGCCGAGTTCGACGAGAATCTGCACGCAATCCTGGCGCGACTCCGAGTCGACGTCCCGATCCGTGAGACACCCTTCGGTGTACCAATGACGATCCTGTTCACTGATGATCGGGAGCACGCCTCGTATGATCGAGATGCGGTCGAGCGTTTCTGGCGCATCCTCGACTGGACGGACGGCGTGTTCGAGGAGTTCGCCGGCTGGTACTGCGGCAAGACGAGCCCTGTCCATCTCTTCTGGCACTCCTTCGACCTCGCCGTCACCCGCTTCGGCGGTCGGCGCGCGCCCGCGCTGCCAGACGCAGACCCCGTCACCCAGGAGGCGTACACGCACGAGGTTGTCTCTTTCGGCTTCTGGGCCGGTGACCAGAACGTGCTAGAGCCAACCTATTACTCGTACACGGCGCCCGAACCGGACGCGCTAAGGCAGCAGCAGCTGCGACCCGAGGAGGCCTTCTGGACAGAACAGGGCGGAGGCTCACTGGCCCTCCTGCGCTACGAGGCTGTCCGTAACGCACCCGACCCGAGAGCGACACTCCTATCCTTCTTAGAGCTCATTGCAGAATGAAGGGACCCGTTCCCTGACGACGAAAGCCGCCGGCATCTGTCGTCAAGCTTGGGAGGGGTGCCGATGGCCGGGTCTACGCCGTGGGAGGTCTCGGACGAGCTGTGGGAGCTGGTCGAG
>JBBRNX010000025.1:0-36645 GCA_038230035.1 Gaiellales bacterium | reverse complement strand
CCGAAACCGGGCGCTCTTGACCCGCTGGTCGAAGAAACCCGAGAACCACCTCGCGCTCCTCCAGCTCGGCAGCGCCCTGATCGCCTTCAAGAAAGCCCACGCCGCCCGGGCCGCTCTCGCCCAAGCGGGATAGGCCCTAAGACCCGTACCGCAAGACCCGTAGTCCTACGGTACCGATACGGCTCGGCGCTTCCTAGCGTGCCTTGCATGAGATCGGTCGCATTCGCGATCCAGCTCGAAGGTGAGGCTGTCGAGCTCGGCGGCGGCCGTTACTGGGTCGAGACCCGGGCGCTTTCGGCAGGCGCCGGATCGCTCGAAGGGATTGGAACCGGCCCTGCTCTCTGCCGCCGAGATCTCGAGCTGTGGGAAGACGGCTCGCTCGTCGAGACGGGCGAGCTCAGCTTCGGCGCCGGCGATGCGATCACCTTTCGCGCGCGAGGCGCGCTCGGTGCAAGCCCGGATCCGCACCGCAGGCACGGTACCGCCGTGCTCGAGGTGACCGGCGGGCGCGGGGCGCTGGCAGGCGCACGTGGCTATGTCACCTCCAACTTCCTGCTCTCCCAAAGCGGCGAGCTCACAGACCACCACCTCGGCCTGCTCTTCGTCGAGCGGCCCGCATGAAAGGACTCAGCTCATGAAGACGGGAACCGGAACAGGGGGCATCATCTCTGCTGGAGCTGTCGCGGCGGTTGCGGCCAGCGCACTCCTCGCTGCGTCCTCGAGCGCCGGCCAGGCCGGCCGCTGGACGCAGATCACACGCACGCACAACGGCGCCGCCTCGAACCTAGGCCTCGCTCGAGGGAAGAACGGTGTCCTGCACGTTCTCTGGGCGGGACCCGCTCGGCGCCCTTACACGTCGATTCTCGACACCCCGATCTCGCCCGCGGGAGCTGCCGGTAAGCCGCAGGCGGTCGTCTCCGGGTGGGACTCGGTCCAGGTCCCCGCGGCCGTCGCTGCGCCCGACGGCTCGGTCCACGTCCTGATCAGCGGGCAGAAAGTGCTCGCGACCAACGATCCCTACGCCGGCCTCAACGAGGCGGTCGGGCCTGGGGGCTGGAGCCTAGGAGCGAAAGCCTTCGGCGCCTTCCAGATTACCGTCCCCTCGAGCGCCGAAGTCAGTACGGCTCTGCTGAAGAGCGGTCAGCTCGTCAGTGCCTGGCGATCGGCGACGACGTTGCTCTTCCAGGCGGGCGTCGACTCCTCGGCGCAACCGCAGAACATCACGCCGCCCGGGCTGGCCGAGACTCCCCAGATCGCCGTCGACGGTGGCAGCGGCGACGCCGTCGTTGCCTATCGCAACGCATCGAGCGGCACAGCCTTCTTCCGTCGTGTCTTGCCGAGCCTCGGTGCGCCACAAGAGATGCCGCTGGCCAAGATTCTGGCTCCGACGATCGCCGCGCGCGCAGGCGGCGGCGTCTTCAGCGCCTACGCTCCGGACGGGGTGCGAGTGCTTCTCCTGCGTTTCGGCGGCAAGCCGAGGCCGGTGCCCGTACCGAAAGGCGTTCAAGTTCTGACGGCCGGCGTCGCGTCTGGGCCCGACGGCCGCCTGTGGCTCTACTACGGCAACGAACGGCAGACGTTCGTGACCCGGACGAGCAGGTCGACCTCGAGCTTCGAGCCGCTGCAGACGTTCACCTCGCCGCCGAAGACGGTGCAGCTGTTCCGCTTCGAGGGCGAGGGCTCGGCCGGGCCGCTCGACCTGTTCGCCGATGTCACGGTGGACGGCGCAACCCACGACGGCTCGTACCAGACCCATGTCTTCCCGCAGCTCTCGCTTCGCGCAGCGGCGTCGGGTGGCCGGCTGACCGTCCACGTCACCGACGCCGGCGACGCGGTGGCGGGCGCAAGGGTGACGGGCTTGCCCGGCGGCGCGAAGACCACCGATGCCAAGGGCCTGGTCGTCGCGACCCTGACTGCGGGACAGAAGGGCAGCTTCACGCTTGCGGCGTCAAAGGCCGGCTACCTGCCGGCCAAAGGCAGGGCGTCGTCTTGACGCTGGAGAGGAGACCCATGCGTTCCCGAGTTCTCGCCTCGTTCATTCTGAGCTGTGTTCTAGCCGCCGCCGTGGCCGCCGCCGCGGCCAGCAGCGAGCAGAGGTCGACCACAATCCCGGCGTGCGAGGAACTGCTCACCCTGAAGGAGGCAGAGCTTTCAATGGGCGAGCCGCTCGGAGGCATCATCGGACGAACGGTCGTGGGCAGCACTCGCGGATGCTCCTACGTCGGAGGCAAGAAGGGAAGCAAGCTGGGGCACGGGCTGGGTGTGTTGTACGGCCCGTACCTCGACAGCCGGCGGATGGCCCCGGAGTTCGCGAAGAAGTACATCTGCCCGATCAGCAAGGAGGCGTGCAAGAAGTTCATGACGGCGGCCACCCTCCGGCCTGATCGGAAGTCGTTTGCTGCCCTCGAGCTCGCTCTCGGTCAGGTTGGCACCACGCGGCGCCAGCCTCGCGGGCTCGACAATCCCGCTTTCCTCTGGAAGCCGAGCATCAGCGCCGCGTCGCTCGACGAGTCGGCGTTCGTCGTGGTCTACGTCACGAAGACTGCCGATTTGATCGAGGTCACCTGCACCGACCTGGCAAGCAAGAGGGCCGATGTTCCGTGCGCGATCCGCGGCGCGATCAGGGTTGAGAGTGCAGTCGAATGAGACGCGACGGTGGCGTCTCCTAAAACATCGTCCCCACGATCTGGCTGAAGCGGATCACGGTGACCGTCTCGTCCTCGGTCACCTCGCGGTTGTAGAGCTGCGAGAGCCACTTCGCGAGCTCGTCCACGCGGCGGATCTCCGGGTTGTCGTGCTCGATCTCGCGGGGAGATAGCTCGCCGAGCGGTTTCACCTCGACCTTGTCGATCACCGCGTCGAAGATCTTCTTGCGCTGGCCGTAGCGGACACCGACGAGGACGGTGACGATCATCCCTTTCTTGTACTTCGCGGACTTGTCTCCCAAACGGATGGTTGCAGTCTTGCGCTGATTACGTAGCTGGTCGGCGACCAGCGGCGAGTAGAAGTTGAGCGCGAACATCGCCACCGGCGGCAACTATAGAGCCTGCTGCGCGACAACTTCGATCGCCTTCTGGGCCATCTCCCGTTCGCCTGCGTGGGTAAGCAGTCGGGGCGCGTCGTCGAGCGGCAGCCAGCGCGCCTCCGCGACCTCGATCTCCATCCCTGGCGGGAGACTGCCCAGGCGCCCGCCGATCGGTCGCAGCAGGAAGAAGGAGACGATCTTGAAGATTCGCTCACCGTCCCAGGTGTAGACGTAGCGTGTGTCGCCGAGCTTCGTCTCGACCCGGGTGCGGAGGCCGGTCTCCTCGTACGTCTCGCGAACAGCGGCTTCCGCGTCGCTCTCGCCGGGCTCGACATGCCCCTTCGGCAGCAACCAGCTCTCTCGGGTGGAATGGTCGCGCCGCGGCCGGATGGCCGCGAGCCACTGGCGCCCGTCCATGCGGCGCACGACCACGCCGCCTGCCGAAAACTCGCGCCTCACCGTACCTCCCCTGCATTGTCACGCTTCAGTTGCATGCTTGCACGCTTCGCGTGCTATGGTCGGCTCTGGCACTCTCGTGCTGAGAGTGCCAATTGTCACTACACCACAGTCTCTCGAGGAGGCACGTGCATGAAACTGCAGCCCCTTGGTGACCGCCTGATCGTGGAGGTCCTCGAAGAGGAGCAAACCACGACCAGCGGCATCGTGCTGCCCGACACCGCGCAGGAGAAGCCGCAGCGCGGCAAGGTCCTGTCGGTCGGCCCCGGCTCTCGCGACGAGGACGGGAAGTACATCAAGATGGACGTCGAGAAGGGTGACGAGGTCATCTTCTCCAAGTACGGCGGTACCGAAATCAAGGTCGGCGGGGACGAAGTCCTGATTCTGCGTGAATCGGACGTTCTCGCGAAGGTCATCTAGGGGCGAGCCTGCCTCGTCCTGTCCGTTTGAATCACTAGGAGGAACTGAGAACCCATGGCTCACAAGGAGCTGAAGTTCAACGAGGACGCACGCCGGGCGCTCGAGCGCGGTGTGAACATCCTCGCCGATGCGGTCAAGGTGACGCTCGGCCCGAAGGGTCGGTACGTCGTGCTCGACAAGAAGTTCGGCGCACCCACCATCACCAACGACGGCGTCACGATTGCACGCGAGATCGACGTCGAGGATCCGTTCGAGAACCAGGGCGCACAGCTCGTGCGTGAGGTTGCGACTTCGACGAACGACGTCGCCGGCGACGGAACCACCACTGCCACGGTGCTCGCCCAGGCCATCGTCCGCGAAGGCCTCAAGAACGTTGCCGCTGGCGCCAACCCGATGTCGCTCAAGCGCGGCATCGAGAAGGCCGTCGAGTCGGTCGTTGCGGACCTCAAGAAGCAGTCCACGGAGGTCTCCGGCAAGGAAGACATCGCCCGCGTCGCCACCATCTCCTCGCGCGAGCGCGAGATCGGTGACGTCATCGCGGACGCGATCGAGAAGGTCGGTAAGGACGGCGTCGTGAACGTCGAGGAGGGCCAGACGCTCGGCCTCGAGCTCGAGTTCACGGAGGGCATGCAGTTCGACAAGGGCTACCTCTCGCCGTACATGGTCACGGATGCCGAGCGCATGGAAGCCGTGCTCGAGGATCCGTACATCCTGATCGCGAATCAGAAGATCGGTGCGGTCAAGGACATTCTGCCGGTGCTCGAGCAGGTCATCCAGGCCGGTCGCCCGCTGCTGATCGTGGCCGAGGACGTCGAGGGCGAGTCCCTCGCGACCATCGTCGTGAACAAGCTGCGCGGCACCTTCCAGGCCGTCGCCGTCAAGGCGCCGGGCTTCGGCGATCGCCGCAAGCGCATGCTCGAGGACATCGCGATTCTCTCCGGTGGCGAAGTGATCACCGAGGAGATGGGCCTCAAGCTCGAGAACACGAAGCTCTCGCAGCTCGGTCACGCTCGCCGCGTCGTCGTCGACAAGGACTCGACCACGATCGTGGACGGTGCGGGTGACTCCGAGGCCATCAAGGGTCGGATCAAGCAGCTGAAGGCGGAGGTCGAGAACACCGACTCCGACTTCGACCGCGAGAAGCTGCAGGAGCGGCTGGCGAAGCTCTCCGGCGGCGTTGCGGTGGTCAAGGTCGGCGCTGCCACAGAGACCGAGATGAAGGAGAAGAAGCACCGCGTCGAGGACGCGCTGCAGGCCACCCGCGCGGCCCTCGAGGAGGGCATCGTGCCGGGCGGCGGTGTTGCGCTGCTGAACGCGGCGACTGCTGTGAAGGCTGTTGCCGAGTCGCTCGAGGGCGACGAGGCGACGGGTGCCCGCATCATCCTCCGCGCGCTCGAGGAGCCGGTGCGGCAGCTCTCCTACAACGCCGGGCTCGAGGGCTCGGTCATCGTCGACAAGGTCCGCTCCGCCAAGAAGGGCGAGGGCCTGAACGTCGACACCGGCGAGATCGTGCCGATGGTCAAGAACGGCATCATCGACCCGACCATGGTCACGCGCTCCGCGCTGCAGAACGCAGCGTCGATCGCGAAGAACATCCTCACCACCGAGGCCATCGTCGTCGACGCGCCGGAGAAGGCGTCGGCCGGCGGTGGCGGCGGCATGGGCGGCATGGGCGGCATGGACGGGATGATGTAAGGAGCCGTTCGGCTTAGGCCGACTGGTTCAGCACGACGAGAGGGCCGGCGAAAGCCGGCCCTCTCCTTTGGTCCTCACACTCAGGCATGCCTTCTAGGCACAGTACGGCGAGTGGATGTGGTATCGCGCTGAACTCAGGAGAACGGATGGGCCAGGAAGCCGGTAGATCGGGACGCAGGAGGCGATGGAGCCTCAACCAACGGCTGTTGTGGATCGGAGCCTACGGATTCGTCGTCGTCCCGTTCGTCTTCATCCTCGAGGCTGTTCTACACAACCGTGGATCGCGGCTGTGTGCGCAGTGACTATTGCGATCGTCGGCGGCGCAATCGTCGTCATTCGAGAGATGCGACGACAGTAGACCGGCTCTTGGGGAGCGACCGTTTCTACAACCGGGGTCACGCCTTCCTCGTTCCCCCGAACCTGCAAGCCGATCCGGCGGGTTCCGCTTGTCCTCGTGAAAGGATTGTCAGACTCTCGAATCAGGCCGGACGTGAAAGACCGGACTCGGTTTCGCAGACATCTTCCTCGGCAGTTCTGCCGCTTCTCCACGATGATGAGAGGAGCGTGGCAGGTAGCTCAGCGATCGGGGGCGCAGCAGCGTGAGCATCGGACCGGCGGAGATCATCCTCCTGCTGATCGTCGTGCTGCCGAGCATCCCGGCTTACATCGTCTGTGAGCGACGCGGCGTTGGCTCGCCAGGACTCGCCTTCATTCCGATAGTCGGTCCGACGATCGTCATTCTGCAATCGATCGAGACGAGCGCGTGGGCGTCGCTATGGCTGCTTCTTCCACCCTTGTCGCTGGTCTTTGGCATCTGGCTCGCGTTCATGGTGCCGATCCGGCAGCGCCGCTCGGCCTTCTGGGGATTCTGGTTCGTCGTTCCAGTGTTGAACCTGATCGGCTTCTACGTCTACGCCTTCACGCTTGCGCGCAGACCGACGACCCCTGCCACGGCGAACAGCAGTCAGTCTGCTCCGCCTGATTCAGTCCAGGCAGATGAGCGATTGCTTTCGGACGGAGCGGCAGATCAGCCGTTCCTCCGCTGGTGGATCAGCCCACGTGATTTCGCGGCCGGGATGGCCTTCCTGGCACTCGTGGTCGGGATCGTCGTCGCGATCGGTGTCGTCACGACGCCCTGGCATCGCCTCCATCACGGCACAACTGTGCACGCTCGGCCGGGTACGCCGCAGGCACTGTACGAGAAGCTCGCCAAGGCCCGGCTCCCGACCTTTCTCCTCGCCGATCCCAAGTCGAACGTCGACGTCGAGGCGACGCCGTTCCCTCCGCCCGCAGTGGGCTTGGTCATCTACGCGATCCAGCCGCACCGCTCGAAGAACGTCGCGCTCCTGACCGTCACGGTCTTCCGTACCGCCAAGGCGGCAACCGCGGCTCTCGCAGCCAAGGATGCTCCGAAGGCCAAGAAGATCGTGGTGGATACCGCGCACGGGATCACCTACGAGACCGATTCCAACGGGCTGCTGGCAGCAGCCACGTGTGCTACCGAGGGCGCAACATCGTGCCACCTGACCATCGTGGCCCTGACCGATCGAAACGTCATGGTGACAGGGATTGCCACGCGCAGCGGAGCCCGCACCGGTGCCTACTCCGAAGCAGAGCTGCTCACGCTCGTCGGGCTCGCCCACGTTCGTACGTTGGCCTACTAAACAGCTCGAAGCGTCGCCTCGCGCAAATGAAACGGCCGCCTGGGGGAGCGACCGTTTCGGGGGGGATGGAACTACTTTTGGGGGGAGGGGGTGCCACAAGTTTCGGCACCTGCGGGATCCCGCTCATCCCTCGTGCGGGGGATTCTCTAGAAGCTGTAGCGCTGCTCTTTGAACGGGTCGGCGTCGTTGTGATAGCCGTAGCGCTCCCAGAAGCCGGGCTTGTCAGTGGCGGACAGTTCGATGCCGCGCAGCCACTTCGCACTCTTCCAGAAGTACTTCCCGGGGACGATCAGACGCATCGGCCACCCGTGTTCCAGGGTCAGCGGCTCGCCGTCGGCGTGCGTCGCGAGCATCGCGCCTTCGAGGTCGAGGAACGACGCCGGCACATTCGCCGTGTAGTCCTGCTCGGCATGGGCGATCGCGTAACGGGCGCTTGGCCGCGGTTTGACGAGCTCGCGGATCGTCGACCACGGGACGCCGGTGAACGTCGCGTCGAAACGACTCCAGCGCGTCACACAGTGGATGTCCTGTGTGACGGTCACGGTCGGGAGGTCGGAGAGCTGCTCCCAGGTCAGAACCAGCGGCGAGTCGACCTCACCCCATACCTTGAAGTCCCACCGTGCAAGGTCGACGTGTGGTGTCGTGCCCGCGTGAAGCACCGGCCATTTCTCGGTCAGGTACTGACCGGGCGGCAGACGAGCGGGGTCGAAGCCCAGCTCGATGACCTTCTTCTCGGCCTTGCTCCTGAACATCGCTCCTACACTAGTTCCGGTGACCAGTCGTCCGTTACAGACCGCTGACCGTCCTCGCTCCTTCGTGGCGGCGACCGGCCCTGATGCCGCGTCCTATCTCCAGCGGATGCTCTCGAACGACATCGAGGCACTCGGAACGGGCGAGTCGTGCGACGCGCTCCTGCTCACCGCGAAGGCGCGCGTGATCGCGACGACGACCGTGTGGCGCCGCGGCGACGAGGACTTCCTCCTGCTCACCGAGCCGGGGCTCGCGGACGTGCTGCTCGCCGAGTTGCGCCGCTTCCGCTTCGCGGCAACGGTCGAGCTGGAGGCGGAGACCCACCGCTCCACCCTCGTCCTCGGTGAGGAGGCGCCACCGAGGGCGATCCCCACCCTCGACTATGGCATGTCTGCGTACGAGTTGCTCGACGCCGACCCACCGGCCGGCGCCGAGCCGATCGACGACGACGCGCTCGAACTGATGCGGATCGAAGCCCGAACCCCGCGGATGGGCCGTGAGATCGACGACCGCGTCCTGCCCGCCGAAGCGGGCCTGGACGACCGCGCGATTAGCTTCACGAAGGGCTGCTACCCAGGGCAGGAACCGGTTGCACGGCTCCATTACCGAGGGCACGCGAATCGTGGTCTGCGAGTACTCGAGATCGAGGGCGATGCCTTGCCGGCGTACGATGCGCCGCTGACTGCCGCCGACGCCGTGGTCGGAAGGATCACGAGCGCAGTCAGAACCGATCGTGGAACGGTCGTCGCGCTCGGCTACGTCAGACGCGAGGTCCCGGACGACGCTGAGCTACTGGTCGACGGCGCACGTAGCGCTCGCCTTCTCGGCTAGGACGACGTCGGCGTCCCGGGCACGAAGCGCCCGGTCACCTCGCAGCGGGCGCGTGCCCAGCGGTTGCGCGCCTCACCCGGGCGGCGTGGCTTGAGGCCCGCTGCGCGAATCGCCGAGTTCCAGCTGCCGAAGACGCGTTGCACGGTGTGTCGCGTCGGGTGGTTGTCGCCGGCGTTCTCCCAGTCCGACACGGCCGGGGCGCGCAGGTGCCGGCGGTGCCAGAGCTCGATCGCGTAGACGATGTTCTCGGGCGTCCACCGGTAGCCTCGCCGCGGGCCGGAGCGCATCTCGTTCGTCCTCAGCGTGTGGCTGCGAGGAGCGGCCGGCTGGAGGCGAGCACGTCTGCGAGCTGCACGACCTCACCGACTACGAGCAGCGCCGGCGAGCGGAGTTCGTCGGCCGCGTCGGCGATCTCGCACAACGCGGCGGTCGCGACCTTCTGATCGGGAAGCGTCCCGCGGCTGACCACTGCGGCCGGAGTTTCGGCGTCGAGTCCTGCTCCGATCAGCCCGGTCGCGAGCTCTGCGAGCCGCCCGAGGCCCATGAAGAGCACGAGTGTGCCGCCGGTTCCCGCGAGTGCGTCGTAGTCGGGTTCTTCGCCGTCCTCGCCGTGTGCGGTCGAGAGCGTCACCGTCTGCGAAAGACCGCGATGTGTCACCGGGATACCTGCAGCCGCGGGTACCGCCGCGAGCGACGAGATGCCGGGGACGACCTCGAACGGCACGCCTGCTTCGGCCAGCGCCAGTGCTTCTTCACCGCCGCGGCCGAAGACGAACGGGTCGCCGCCCTTGAGGCGGACGACGTCCAGGCCCTGCCGGCCGAGGTCGACGAGTAGGTCGTTGATCTCGTCCTGGTCGAGCAGCTCGCGCGAGATCCGGATTGCACCAGCCGGCGCCTCGTCGACAAGCTGAGGCGCGACGAGCCGGTCGTAGACGATGGCGTCGCACGCACGCAGGAGCTCGAGCCCGCGAACGGTGATCAGCCCGGGGTCTCCAGGGCCGGCGCCGACGAGGGAGACAGTCAAGCCAGCGCCTCCTCGACGAGTGCAGCGAAGTAGTCGCGGCGAGCTTCGTACGTCGGGAGATGCGACTTCGCCCACGGCCGCAGCTCCCGGAGCTGATCGGCTAGGGCGGCGTGCTCGGGCCGGACGATCTCGGCGATCTCGTTCCGGAGACGTTGCGCGAGCGCCGGCGAGGCGCCACCCGTCGAGACGGCGACGGCGATCGGGCCCTGGCGGTGCACCGCGGGGAGGATGAACGAGCAGAGCTCCGGCACGTCGGCGACGTTGCAGAGCAGCGTCCGCTCCTCGGCTTCACGGAACACGCGGCGGTTGACCGACGAAGTCGAGGTGGCCGCGACGACAAGGAAGCGCCCGTCGAGATCCTCGGTGCGGTACTCGCGGCGGGCGAGCTCGACGTCGCGTGTTGCGAGCTCCGGAACGATCTGCGGCGCGACGACCGTGACGCGCGCTCCCGCCACAAGCAGGCCGTCGACCTTCTCGAGCGCGATCCGGCCGCCGCCGACGACGAGGACGCTACGTTCCGTCAGGTCGAGGCACGCCATGTAGTAGGTGTCCGGCATCGCTCAGGCCTCCACCGAATGGAGTCGCGCACCTTGCCGATCGAGGCGTACGGAAAGCTGGATCCCGTCGGCGTTGAGCGCGAGGGTGTACGCCCCCGGCCCGACAGGCTGGATCGCGATCGAGTCCAGCGTCCGGCCACGAAGTGAAGACAGCGCCTCGCCCACTTCCGTCGCGCTCGCCTGGACAGCCCGACCGCCGGGCAGCTTGCGGTAGAGCCGCAGCGCCGCCTGTTCACCGCCGGGGCCGTAAACGCTGCGGATCCTCCCCGACTGGAGGCCGAGCGAGACGATCGGCTCTAGCTGCTCCGCCTGCGCGTCGTCGATCGAGCCGGCTTCGAGCGCGACTGCAACCGACTCGAGACGTTCGCGATACGCCGCATCTCGTGCGCTCGCCAACACAGCGCGCACCTCGTCCAGCGCGACCTCGCGCTCGGGCGCCGACACACGGATCGACTCAGCCATGCGCCTGCTCACCGACGATCGCGTGCAGCTCGTGCTCGAAGCCGCCGGTCTCGATCGCGCAGTGCATGCCGCACTCCTTCGGTGCGTTTGACTCCCACCACCAACGGCCCGCGCGCTTCGGTTCGCCGGCCGCGACAGGCCGCGTGCAGGGCGCGCAGCCGATCGACGTGTAGCCCTGCGCGTAGAGCGGATGAACGGGGACGTCGTTCTCGCGGATGTAGTCCCACACCTCGTCCTCGGTCCACTCTGCGAGCGGGTTGAGCTTGACGATCGCGCCGTGGTCGTGGTCGATCTCGACCTTGCGGATGTCTGTACGGCCCGCCCACTGGTCGCGCCGCAACCCGGTGATCCACGCGTCCACGCCCGCGAGGTAGCGCGTGAGCGGCTGAACCTTGCGGACGTTGCAGCAGAGCAACCGCTGCTCGACCGAGCGGGTGAAGAGGTTCGGGCCATGCCGATCGACGAGGCGCTGTGCCTGGCCGGCGTCGGGCGAGAGCAGTTCGAGGCGCAACCCGACGTAGCGCTCCCGCAGTTGCTCGATCAGCTCGAACGTCTCCTGCGGCAGGCGGCCCGTGTCGATCGAGAACACGCGAACACTCGGATCGATTGCATACGCCATGTCGATCAGGGCCACGTCGCCTTCCTGGAAGGCGGTCGAGATGGCGAGCGTGTCGCCGAAGCGGTCAAGCGCCCAGGCGAGCACGTCCTGCGGCTCCTGTCCTTCGAATTCGACCGAAAGCTCGCCCGCCTCCAGGTCGTCCAGTAGCTCTATCGCAGTCACGCAGCCATCTCCTCTTGTCGGTTTCTCGATGGCTCGAGGCCGGTGATGAGCCCGAGCTCGTCGTCTTTCAGGCGGTCTGTGAACGACCGGAAGCTCTCGCCTTCGTCGCACTGCTCGAGCCAGGCGGCGATCAGCGCGGTCACCGGCTGGTCGAGCTCCTCGCTCGGGACGCGGCGGAAGACGGCGCGGGCGATCGCCGCCTGCGGGCCGAGAGCGCCGCGCAGGTAGATGTCGTAAGCCTCGCGACGCTTGCCTTCGGCGTCGCGCACGGTGGAGCCCTGGAAGCCGATGTCGCCGACCCAGTGGTGCGCGCAGGCGTGCGGGCAGCCGTCGAGGTGCAGACGGAGATCGGAGACGTCGTTGCCGAACCGCTCCTCCAGCCCTTGGATGAGGCGGTCGAGCCGCGTCTTCGTCTCGGTCACGGCGAAGTTGCAGTGCGGCTCGCCGGTGCAGGCGATCGAGTGGCCGCGCAGCCCGCTGCCGTCGATTGGGAGGCCGATCTCGGCGAGGCCTGCTGCAGTGCTCTCGACAGCGTCCTCGGAGATGTTGACGAGGATCAGGTTCTGCTGCCGTGTGACGCGGAACTCGCAGCCGACGCTCTCCCCGAGATCAGCGAGCTGAAGCAGCTGCTCGCCCGAGACAAGGCCGAGGTGGACGGGGATCCCGAGCGAGACGAGCCCGTCCTGCTTCTGCGGCCGGATGCCGAGGTGATCCTCCGGCTCGCGCTCGAGCGTCGCCAACGTGTAGTCGGGCAGCGAGTAGCCAAGCCGCCGCTCGACCTCCGCGCGCACGCCTTCCGGGCCGTAGTCGTCGACCATGAACTTCATCCGCGACTTCACGCGGGACACGCGGTAGCGGAGGTCCTCGCGCCAGGCGTCGAGCAGCGCGCAGAGCACCGGCATCGCCTGATCCTTTGTTACGAAGACGCCGAGGTCACGGGCAATCCGCGGCACCGACGACAAGCCGCCGCCGACGAGCACCGCGAAGCCTTCGACGCCTTCGTGGATGACGCCGACCAGCGAGATGCAGTTGATCTCCGGCGCGTTGCAGCGGTCGGCGCACGCTGCGATCGAGATCTTGTGCTTGCGCGGTAGGTCGGAGTATTCGGGATGCCCGGTGAAGAAGGCGTGCGCCATTTCGAGGAGCGGTGTCGTGTCGAACAGCTCCTCGTGTGAAACACCTGCGGCCGGGCAGCCTGTGATGGCGCGCACCGCGTCGCCGCAGCCGCCGAGGCTCGTCAGGCCCACACGATCCAGCTCGGCGAAGACGGTTGGCAGCGACGAGAGCTTCAGGTAGTGGAGCTGCACGTTTTGGCGCGTCGAGAGCTCGGCGGCGCTGCGCCCGTGCCGCGTCGAGAGCTCGCCGATGACGCGGAGTTGCTCGGGCGTCATGCGCCCGGCGGGCAGCTTGATCCGCAGCATGAACGTGCCGATCTTCGGCTTGTCGTGGTAGAGGCCCCACCACTTGAGCCGTACGATGTCCTCCTCGGCGACGTCCTCGTAGCCGGTGGCGATGAGCGCCGGCAGCTCGTCGAGCATCCCGAGCGGGCTCTTCTCGCGCTTCAGGCGCTCGACCGGATTCCGCTTGAGGACGAGCTCGAGCGAGGGCGGATCCTTGAGCGGCGGCTTGGCTACGGCGGTCACCTTGCTGGTTCCTCTCGGAGCTAGTCGGCCCGGAAAACGACTGAGGCCCCGGTCTCCCGGAGCCTCCGATGCTCCCGCCGAGCGGCGGTTTGGCGCCATCCCATCTTCCCGCTCGCCGCCCCGGGATGAGCGGCTCGCAGCTGGACTTCGCACCTGACAACCCCGAGAGGTTCGGTTGCGGCGGCTTCACCGGGCCAGGTCCCTCAGCCGCTCACGATGGGTAACGCTTCCGGATGTATAGCAATGTCACTTTACGAATGCAAGCAACTGTACAAATGTAAGTGACGCGCTTCGGACAGGCGGTTGTGCCCGATAGCTTCGCTCTTTACGGAGTGCCGCAGCTACTTCTCGTGAAGATGCGGGTGATCCGGAGATCCCGTATGGCGCCGGCTTTGCTTGCGTGACCTGATTCGAGAGTCAGGCTCTCGCGCTCGCTGTCGGCTCGGACTCAGCTCCAGTCCTGGCGCCCTCTCGCGGCGCTTCCGATGGTCACGGCAGTGCCATTGACCCGGCCACAGCGACCACGGTCGCAGCGTCCCAGGTTGATCGTTTCCACAGTAGACGCACTTAGGCGCAGCTGACTCGTTCGTGCTCAAGGGGCACGCGGCGCAATCGTAGAAGGCCTCCGGGCCGGGTCAAGGGTCGGAGTCAGCGGCCTTCGCAACGAAAGCCTCCGCGTTCTCGACGTACCGCTGGGCTAGCTTCATGCGCCCGGCATGATTCGAACATGCGACCTCTGCCTCCGCAGGGCAGCGCTCTATCCCCTGAGCTACGGGCGCCGGGGGATCCCCAGTCTACGGGCGAACCAGTCTAGCGGCGGCGCTCCCGAGGAGGCTTTCAGGGAAGAGCTTTCACCGTCTACGCAATCTTCATGGCGGCGATGTCGTCGGCGCCGAAGGCGTGCACGATCTCCGGCCGGTCGAGGAGACGGGCGCGCTGCTCGGAGGTCTCGAGCCGGTTCACGACGTAGTGATCGGCGAGGATCTCGTCCAACGCCCGACCGCGTGCGTGCTCGCGGAGGACGTATTGCGCGACGCGCTCCTCGGTAGCGGGGCGCTGGAAGAGGAACGAGAAGAGGTTCTTGAACACGACGCCGAGTTTAGTTGATCGTCAGGCGACGATCGCTGGCTTCTGGCCAGCCAGAAGACGTCGCCAGGCGTTGTTCTCGGTCGCGCCCATACCTGTTGGTATGAGCGCTCCCTGCGTCCTAGCCTGACTCGCTTCTGACGACCCAGAACTCCAGCGGCGTCACCTGACGACCCACTAACGAGTGGCAGGCCACTCGAGGTCCGGGGTCGGGATCGGGTCGCCGTGCGGATCGTGCGTCGGGAAGCCGAGCGCCTGGTCGATCCGCGCCTCGAGCTCCTCGGAGATCACGTGCTCGAGCCGGTCGGCCTCGGCGTGGACGTCGTCTACCGGGATGCCGAGTGTCTCGGCGAGGTAGAGCTCGAGCAGGCGATGGTGGCGGATCACCTCGAGCGCGACGCGCGTGCCGTCCTCGGTGAGCCAGACCCCGCGGTACGGCGCGTGCTCGGCAAGGCCGAGCGCGGCGAGCTTCTTCACCATCGCACTCGCTGAGGCTGCCGATACGCCTTGCTGTCTGGCGAGCGCTGTCGTCGAGACGCGCTGGCCGCCGTCGCCGAGCTTGTAGATCTCGCGCACGTAGTCCTGGATCGCTTCGGTTAGTTTGGGAACCCGATTCACAATGAGACCTTGTGTCGTCGGAACGTGCTGTGCACGCACGCTGCCGCCTCCTCGGTCGCGCGAATAGCTCTGCTATTCACACTCCCTGCCTCCTTGCATCGCACGCACCCATCACGCCCCGTCGACGAAGCTCATTGTGATTCGAGTTCCCGACCGCGGCACCTCGCGAGGGTAGACGATCGGTTGTCTGCCCGCGGTCGTCGCATGCGTTGCTAGCGTCCCGCCGCGTGCGAATCCGCGTCGGACACAGCCCCGACCCCGACGACGCGTTCATGTACTGGGCGCTGACGACGGACCTCGTAGACACGCGCGGCTTCGAGTTCGAACAGGTGCTTGCCGACATCCAGACGCTGAACCAGTGGGCGCGCGCCGGCCGGCTCGAGGTCACCGCCTTGTCTCTTGCGGCGTATCCCTTCGTGCAAGAGGACTACGCGTTGCTGCCGCACGGCGCGAGCATCGGCTCGGGCTACGGCCCGGTGGTGGTCGCGCGCGAGCCGGTCGACGTCGATGCGATCCGCGGTCTCGAGATCGTGGTGCCGGGCGCGATGACGACCGCGTTCCTCGTCCTACGGCTCGTGCTCGGGGACTTCCGCTACCGGGAGCTGCCGTTCGAGCAGATCCCTGACGAAGTCGCCTCGGGCCGCGCCGATGTCGGGTTGCTGATTCACGAGGGTCAGCTGACGTTCTCCGACATGGGGTTGCACAAGGTGCTCGACCTTGGCGACTGGTGGCTCCTCGAGACGGGGTTGCCCCTGCCGCTCGGCGTGAACGCGGTACGCCGCGACGTAGGCGCCGACAGGCTCGGCAGTCTCTCCGACGTGCTCCGCGACGCGATTCGCTGCGGGCTCGACAACAGAGCGGACGCACTCGAGTACGCGCTTCAATTCGGCCGCGGCATCGACGCAGCCGTCGCCGACCGCTTCATCGAGATGTACGTCAACGACCTCACCGAGGACTACGGCGACGAGGGGCGGATGGCGGTTTCCGAGCTTCTTCGGCGTGGCGAGGCGATCGGCGCGTTCCCGCAGCCGGTGACGATCGACTTCGTCGACTAGCGTTCAGCCATGGCGCTCGAGATGAAGGAGCAGTGCGAGCGGTGCGGCATGGCGCTGCCGGCGCTGACTGAGGAGGCTGCGATCTGCAGCTACGAATGCACGTTCTGTGCGCTGTGTGCCGAGGAGATGATGCACGAGTGCCCAAACTGCAGCGGCGAGCTCGTCCGCCGGCCGCGGCGTCGCGTGATCTGAGGATGTCGCGGCTAGAGGAGCGGCTGGATGCGATCTACGCCATTGGGGGTGGGCCTACTAGCGCTGGAGGCGCGAACCGTGTGGGCTACTCGCCTGAGGAGAACGAGGCGCACCGGCTCGTCAGCAGCTGGATGGAGGAGGCGGGTCTCGAGGTCGAGGTGGACCCGGACGGAAATCTCTTCGGGCGGGTGCTCGGCGAGGAGCCAGGGTTGCCGGAGGTGTGGTCGGGCTCGCATCTCGACTCCGTGCCGCAAGGCGGGCGGTTCGACGGTCCGCTCGGGGTGCTCGGCGCGCTTGAGGCGGTCGTGCAGCTTGGTCGGCGGCGCCGCACGTTGACGGTCGTTGCGTTCCGCGAGGAGGAACGTGGTTGTGTCGGGAGCCAGGCGCGCGTGGCGCGTGGCGGGTTGCCGGGTGCGTGGGTCGAGCTGCACCACGAGCAGGGGCCGCGGTTGGCGCTGCTCGGCGCGCCTCTCGCTGTTGTGACGTCGATCGTCGGCTACGTTCGGGGCGAACGGGTTGTCGAAGGACAGGCTGGGCACGCCGGCACGACGCCGATGGACGTGCGCGACGATGCGCTCGTCACTGCGGCCGGGGAGATTCTTCGCATCCGCGACATCGCGAGCTCGATCGATGGGGCTGTCGCGACGGTCGGCTCGCTGACGGTCGAGCCCGGCGGGATCAACGTCATCCCGGGCAGGGTCACGTTCACGATCGATGCGCGGGCTCCTGATGCAGAGCGCCTCGAGCGGCTCATTGGCGAGCTCGGGCTTGATGGCTCGCGGGCGGTTCAGCCGACGCCGCTTGGCGGTGCGCCGGCCGATGCCTTGAGCACTGCCTTCGAGGCTCGCGGCCTGCCGCTGGTCGAGCTTGCGTCAGGTGCAGGCCACGACGCCGGTGTGCTGGCGCGGGCGGGCGTGCCAGCGGTCATGCTCTTCGTGCGAGCCCAGAACGGCGGCGTCAGCCACTCGCCGGACGAGCATTCGACGCCGGAGGACGTGGCGCTAGCGGTCGACGTCCTCACGGAGGCGCTCGACCGACTTGCGTCGTAGGGGCGACCCTGGGTCGCCTTCGTCCTCCGGAGACGCGCACGGAGGTGTGACTGACTCGCTCGCCGGCGGCTCGTTCAAACCTCGCGGAACAAGATCTCCTGCGCGCCTTCCCAGAGGAACTTCTTGCCGAGCGGGCGGAGTTTCTCGTTGCCGGAGACGATCGTCGCGAAGTGGTTCCCCGCCAGCTGGCCGGCTTTCGACGCGAAGTTGACGTAGCCGTAGGCGAGCAGGATCTCCGTCTCGCTCACGCCGCCCGGGTAGAGGACGATCTCGCCCGGGGTCGGGTAGCACGTCGCATTCTCGGGGCCGATGCCGAGGTCGAGGTCGCCGAACGGGATCCAGCCGGCCTCGCCGCTCCAGCGGACGTGGATGATCCGCGACTCGAGCGGTAGCAGGCGGCGGAAAACCGCGACAGTGGTCGGCGCTGCCTCTTCCTCGAGGCGAGCGGTGAACTCGAAGCCGCCTGCGGTGATCTCCAGCACGCCGGCGATCCTATCGCCCGGCCACGGTCGAGACATACGCGGCGACCGCCGCGATCTCGGCCTCGCTCAGCTTGCCCTTGAAAGGCGGCATCCCGCCCTGCCCGTTCGTGACCCGGTCGACCACGAGCGATGCCGCCGGCTTCGCCTGGTCGAGGTTGGGACCGACGGTTCCGGTCGCGCCGGCGTCGGCGAGCGTGTGGCAGGTGATGCACGCGGAGCTCAGGAAGACCCTCTTCCCTTGCGCGACAAGAGCGGGCGTCGCCGGCGCGGTCTTCGCGTCGGAAGGGATCAGCACGACCGCCAGCACCGTGATCGCCGCGGCCGCCGCACCGAGCATCCACCAGTGCGTCCGCCCGGCGTGGCGGAGGTTGTAGAAGTGGCGCACCCACGCGCCGACGATCATCAGCACGAGCAGGATCAACCACGCGTGCTGCCGCCCGGTCAGGAACGAGAAGTGGCCGGCGAGCATCGTTGCGAGCACCGGCAGCGTGAGGTAGTTGTTGTGCACCGAACGGCGCTTGGCCTCGATGCCGGGTGCCGGATCGGGCTCGCGGCCGGCCTCCTTTGCGCGGATCAACTCCCAGTGGACCGGGATGATGTTGAAGAGGACGCTCGCCGCCATGATCGTGCCCAGCATCGCCCCGGTCTGCAGCCATGCCGCGCGCGGGCTGAACAGCTGGCCGTTTCCCCACGCTGCAAGCGCAGTGCCGCCGAAGATCGCCAAGCCGAGCAGCAGCTCGCGTCCCTTCAGCAGCCGGCAGAGCACGTCGTAGACGAGCCAGGCGAGCCCGAGCAGCCCCGCGCTGATCGCCACCGCAGTCCACGGGCCGATGTCCGCGACGGTTTTGTCGATCAGATACGTACGCGCGTCGAGCCAGTAAAGAAGCACGATGAGGGCGAAGCCGGAGAGCCAGGTCGCGTACGCCTCCCACTTGAACCACGCGAGGTGGTCGGGCATTTCGTGCGGCGCGACCCGGTACTTCTGGACGTGGTAGAAGCCGCCGCCGTGCACCTCCCACAGCTCGCCGCCGACGCCGGCTTCGCGATCGGCGCCGTCTTTCGGGAAGCGAAGCGACTGGTCGAGATGGACGAAGTAGAACGATCCGCCGATCCAGGCGATCGCGGCGACAACGTGCAGCGAGCGCAGGAGCAAGCTCAGCCAGTCGCGCAGGTACGGATCGATCGCGACGAGGTGGATCATCCGCGGCGCCACCGGTCTTCTGCGATCGAGACGAGCTGGCCGAGCGCGGTCTCCAGCTCCTCCTCGGTTGGGCGGCTGATGCGTGAGCGGAGCACGTCGAGGATCTCGGCCTTCGGACGGCGGTTGACGAAGACGACGAAGCGGAAGCCGTGCCGCTCCTCGTACTCGGCGTTCAGCCGCGCCAAGTCGGCGAGCACGCCGGGGTCATCGTCGGAGCCCTGCTCGGCGGCGGATCGTGCGGAAAGCCCCTTGTGCTGACCGATCGCGGGGTGCGCATCGAGCACCTCGCGCTTCTCGTCGGGCGGGAGCTGGTGGACGAGCGTGCGTGCGCGCATCAGCGGGTCGTCCTCCCTGGCGAGTCGCTCGACGAAGCGCGTTTGCCCCTCGAACAGCTCGGCGAGCTCTTCGACCGTCAGCTGCCGCGGTAGGTCGCGCATCCGTAAGGAGAGACGAGGAGCGGGACGTGGTGGTGGCCATCACCTAACTCCACCTCGAACTCGACGCGGCGGAAGAAGGGTGACGGCGGATGGAAGACGAGGCGGTACACGCCGGGCTCGAGGTCGTCGGCGAGACGGGCTCGACCGTCGCCGTCCGTGCATACCGAAGCGACCTTCTCGTCGCCGCGGTGCAGCTCGACGGCGACATCGGTAGCCGGCTTCCCTGCGGCGGTGTCGAGAACGTGGGTCGAAAGTGAGGTCACTGGAGGAATCTTCGCGCCTGGACCCGCTGTGCCTGCGCGATCTCCGTTTCGTCGGCCCGGACGAGCGCACCGCCGCGGACGACGTCCTCGCCACCGACCACGAGCCGGTCGACGCGATGCGGGCCAGCGAAAACGAGCGCGGCGACGAGATCCTCGGCCCCCCCAAGCTGGAGGCCGTCGGTACGCCACACCGCGAAGTCGGCGCACTTGCCCGGCTCGAGCGAGCCGATGTCGTCGCGTCGCAGCACCGCCGCCCCGCCACGGGTGCCCAGGCGCAGGGCCTCCCGCGCGGTCATCGCGTCGGGGCCACCACGCCCGCGCGCGACGAGGAGCGCCTGCTTGACCTCCAGAAACAGGTCGCTGCGCTCGTTCGACGCCGACCCGTCGACGCCGAGACCGACCCGCACACCGGCTGCGACGAGATCGTGCACCGGCGCGATGCCTGCGCCCAGACGGAGGTTGGACGTCGGGCAGTGCGCGACACCGGTTCCCGACTCGGCGAACTGGGCCACGTCCGCAGGTGACAGGTGAACACAGTGCGCGCACCACACGTCCTCAGCCAGCCAGCCGAGCCGTTCGAGGTACTCAACCGGCGTGCAGCCGTAGAGCTGGTGGCAGTACGCGCCCTCTTCGGCGGTCTCGGCCAAGTGCGTGTGGAGCGGCAGACCGAGCCGCCGCGCGAGTGCGGCGGACTCCTCCATCAGCCGGGTGGTCACCGAGAACGGCGAACACGGCGCGACCGCGATCTGGATGCGCGCGCCCGACCCGGACTCGTGCACGACGCCGGCGAGCCGCTCGGTCTCGGCGAGGACGTCGTCGATCTTCTCCACGAGCTCGTCCGGCGGCAGCCCGCCGTCCGAGACGCCGAGATCCATCGAGCCGCGCGATGCGACCAGTCGCACGCCGAGCTCCCGCGCCGCCTGCACCTCGGCGTCGATCAGCCCGTCGCGGCCAGGCGGGAACACGTAGTGGTGGTCGAAGACGGTCGTGCACCCGGAGAGCGCCAGTTCAGCGAGCCCCGTGCGCGCTGCGGCGTACTCCGATTCGGCGTCGATCCGCGACCAAACCGGGTAGAGCTCGCGGAGCCAGCTGAAGAGATCGGCCTCCTGCGCTCGTGCGCGTGTGAGGGTCTGGTAGAGGTGATGGTGGGTGTTGACGAGCCCCGGTGTGACAACCGCGCCACCCAGCTCGATGCGCTTCTCTGCGGCCGGCTCCGCTCCGCTCCCTACCGCCGAGATTACCCCTTCGTCGATCAGCAGCCAGCCGGCCGGGTGGTCCGTTCCCGCGTCGTCGCAGGTCACGATCCAGCCGTTCACGTAGAGCGTGCGCACCAGGCGAGCACCGTACCGCGGTAGGCCGTCTATCGTGCGCGCATGGACGGACTCGAGCGCCGGATTGCAGTCGCCCGAGGCGACGAGCCGGCAGACACGGTCGTCCGCGGTGGGCGGGTTCTCTCCAGCTTCACGCGGGAATGGCTCGACGCCGACGTGGCGATCGTGGACGGGGTTGTCGCCGGGGTCGGCCACTACGACGGCGCCGAGACGATCGACGCGGCGGGCCGGTTCGTCGTTCCGGGCTTCATCGATGCCCACATGCACCTGGAGTCGGTGAAGCTCCTCGTCGATGGGTTCGCTCGGCTGGTGCTGCCGCTCGGGACGACCGCTGTCGTCGCCGATCCACACGAGATAGCCAATGTCCTCGGGCCGGATGGCGTTCACTGGCTGCTCGACGCGTCGTCGCACCTGCAGCTCGAGGTCTTTTTCATGGCGCCTTCATGCGTCCCGGCGTCGCCGTTCGAGTCGCCTCGGCGGGCGTTGACCACCGACGATCTCGAGGCGTTGATGCGCCGGAGGCGGGTGCTCGGGCTCGCCGAGATGATGAACTTCCCGGGCGTCGTTGGTGGGCTGCCGGGCGAGCTCGAGAAGCTAGCGTTGGAAGGTTCCGAGCATGTTGACGGCCATGCGCCTGGGTTGCTAGGGAAAGAGCTGCAGGCGTATGCCTCGGCGGGGATCTCGTCCGATCACGAGGCGCTGACCACAGACGAGGGTCGCGAGCGTTTGCGGGCCGGCATGTGGTTGCTGATCCGGGAGGCGTCGATGGCGCGCAACCTCCAGGCGTTGCTGCCGCTCGTGCGCGAGTACGGCCCTTCGCGCATCGCGTTCTGCACCGACGATCGCGATCCTGAGGACATCGCCGACAACGGCCACATCAACGGGATGGTGCGCGACGCGGTGGTGGCCGGGGTCGCGCCGGAGGATGCGCTCGTGATGGCGTCGCTCAACCCTGCACAGTGGCACCGGCTCGGGCGTCATGGTGCGCTCGCTCCGAGCTACCAGGCCGATCTGCTGCTCCTTCCCGATCTCGAGAGCTTCGTTCCGGATCTCGTGCTGAAGCGCGGTCACCCGCTGGAGCCGACTCCGCAGGCTGTGATCCCCGAGTGGGTGCGCCAGACGGTTCGGATCCGGCCGGTGCGAGCAAGCGACTTCGCTATCCCGTGGGCCCTCGGGCCCGGCGCGGGAGGAGCACGGGCGATCGGGCTCGTCACCGACCAGGTGGTGACGGAGTCGCTCGTCGTCCCGCCGGTCGTCGTCGACGGCCACGCGGTCGCGAGCGCGGAGCACGATCTGGCGAAGATCGCCGTGGTCGAGCGCCATCTTGCGACCGGACGTGTCGGGCTCGGCTTCGTCGCGGGCTCGGGGCTGAAACGTGGTGCGTTGGCGTCCTCGGTTGCACACGATGCGCACAACCTCGTCGTGGTCGGGATGACCGACGACGATCTCGCCTTCGCGGTCTCGTATCTCGCCGAGATCGGCGGGGGGATCGTCGCGATCGAGGACGGTCGCGTCGTCGCGCAGTGCCCCCTTCCGATAGCGGGGCTGCTCTCGGACGCGCCGCTCGCCGACGTTATCGCCCAGAGTCGCGCCTGCAACGAGGCGGCGGCCGAGCTCGGCTGGTCGGGTGCCACGCCGTTCCTCACGCTCGCCTTTCTCGCGCTCTCCGTGATCCCGTCGCTGAAGATCACCGATCGCGGGCTGGTCGACGTCGACCGCTTCGAGATCGTGCCGCTCGCGGTGTGAACGTCCTCGTCTGCCCCGACAAGTTCCGGGGCACGCTGACCGCGGCGGAGGCGGGAGCCGCAATGGCCGCCGGTCTACGTGCGAGTGGAATCGCCGACATCGTCGAGCTGCCGCTCGCCGACGGTGGCGAAGGGACGCTCGACGTTCTTCTTGCGGCCCGCGGCGGCGAGGCGCACGAAGCGCGTGTGACCGGCCCGGACGGGTCGCCTGTCGTGGCGCGCTTCGGATTGCTTCCGGACGGCACCGCGGTGGTGGAGATGGCGCAGGCGAGCGGCCTCGCGCTCGTATCCGGCAAGAACGACCCGCTCACTGCGACGACCTACGGCACCGGACAGCTGATCGCACTCGCGGAGCAGAAGGGAGCGACGGCGGTGATCGTCGGCGTCGGCGGCTCGGCCACGGTCGACGGAGGTCGCGGCGCACTCGATGCGCTCGACTGGTGCCGTCCGCACATATCCGTCGTGGTCGCGTGTGATGTCTCCACGACGTTCGTCGATGCGGCACGAGTCTTCGGTCCGCAGAAGGGCGCCGGTCCCGAGGAGGTCACCGTGCTCACTCACCGTCTCCGGCTCCTCGCCGCCGAGCTCACGAAACGAACCGGGGTCGACGTGAGCGAGCTGCGCGGGGCGGGCGCGGCCGGCGGCTTGGCGGGGGGCCTAGCCGCCCTGGGCGCAACCCTGCGACCGGGGTTCGACGTCGTCGCCGATGCGCTCGGCTTTCACCGGGAGCTCGGCATGGCCGGGCTCGTCGTCACGGGCGAAGGCCGGCTCGACCGGACGAGCCTCTCGGGGAAGGTCGTCGGCGAGGTGCTGCGCGCTGCGGCCGAGCGCGACATCCCCGCGAAGGTCGTCGCCGGCGAGGTCGAGCCGGGCGTCGTTGCCCTGCTGCCCGGTGACGCCGAGGTGGCGTCCCTCGTCGCGCTCGGCGGATCGGTGGTCGAGGCGCGCTCGCGAGCCCCCGAGCTCGTCTCGGAGGCGACCGCCCTGCTCGTGCGGCGCAGCAGCCCAGGTGTCGTATAGTCGGCCGAGCCGATGGATTGCGCCGAATGAACTACGACGAGTTCCTTCGTCGGGTACCGAAAGTCGAGTTGCACTGCCATTTCGAGGGCACCGTGCGCCCGGCAACGTTCGCCGATCTTGCCCGTAAGCACGATGTTGCACTACCCACCGAGGACGTTGACCGGCTGTACGACTACGACTCGATCTACGAGTTCTTGACGATCTTCGCGATGGTGTCCTCGACGCTGATCGACCGTGAGGATTTTGCGCGTGCCGCGTACGAGTCGATCGAGGACGGCGCGAAGCTCGGCAACCTCCGCTACCGCGAGATGTTCTTCAACCCGACGCTGCACACGAAGCGCGGCGTTCCGTACGCGACGGTCGTCGACGGTCTCGTCGACGGCATCCGTGCCGCAGAGTCTGACCTCGGCGTTCCGTGCCGCCTGATCGCGGATGTGTACCGGCAGGACACGCCGGCGGAGGCGCGCGAGATGGTCGAGCGGGTGCTCGCGCACCGACCCGATGAGGTGATCGGCCTTGGCATGGACGGCGCCGAGGCGCCCGATCCGCCTGAGCAGTTCGTCGATGCCTACCGGTTGGCGAAGGACGGCGGGCTTAGGCTCACCGCGCACGCGTGCGAGGACGCTCCGGCGAAGAACATCACCACCTGCCTCGACGTGCTCGGCTGCGAGCGCATCGACCACGGCTATCACATCCTCGGCGACGAGACCGTCGTCGATCGCTGTCGGGACGAGGGGATCACGTTCACCGTCTGCCCGACCGCGACAGCGGTCTGCTACTTCGATCCGGACGACTACACGACCCACCCCATTCGAGAGATGGTCGCACGGGGTCTGAACGTGATGGTCAACTCGGACGACCCGTCGATGTTCCACACGCACATCGGCGAGGAGTACGCGAAGATGGCTGCGGCCGCGGACTGGAGTCCTACGACTGTTCGCGAGTTGACGCTGAACGGCATCGACGGGTCCTGGCTCTCAGACGACGAGAAGCGGCGGCTGCGAGCGGAGTTCACTGTCGAACTCGACCGTTTGGAGTCTGACTTGACGCTCGTGTGAGAACAGAAAGGAGTAGACATCGCGGGACGAACCCTGCACCACCACTACCGGCTCCGGCGCCGCCGGAGATCGTCGATCCCATCAGGAGGATTCATGAGGAAGTCCAGAGCCCTGTTCCCAATGGTGCTCCTGGTGCTTGCCGCGGCGCTCGTGCTCGCGGCCACAGGAACCGCCTCGAAGCAGGCCGCGTTCAAGGCAGCCTGGATCTACGTCGGCCCGCACAACGACGGCGGCTGGTCACAAGCCCACGACAACGGGCGCCTCGCGGTTCAGAAGGCGCTCGGGTCCAAGGTCCAGACCACCTACAAGGAGCTCGTTCCTGAGGGCCCGCAGACGTGCCAGGTGATCGAGAGCCTCGTTCGCGATGGCAACAAGATCATCTTCGCCACCTCGTTCGGTTTCCAGACGTGCATGGCTTCGGAGGCGAAGAAGCATCCGGACGTCTACTTCGAGCAGGCGACCGGCACGCTCCAGGGCAAGAACCTGGCCGAGTATTTCGGGGCAGGCGAGGATTCCATCTACCTCGCCGGCATGGCTGCCGGTGCGGCGACGAAGAAGAACCTGATCGGAGAAGTCGTTGCTTTCCCGATTCCGGAGGTTCTCCGGCACGCCAGCGCGTTCGCGCTCGGTGCCCAGGCTGTGAACCCGAAGGCCAAGCTACGGCTCGTCTTCACGAACTCCTGGATCGATCAGGCGAAGGACAAGAAGGGAGCCGAGGCGCTCAAGGCCGCCGGAGCGGACGTGCTCGCACAGAACGTGGATTCGACGGCGATCGGCCAGTACGCGCAGTCCGTCGGTGTTCCGTGGGTCGGCTACAACGCCGACGCGAGGAAGTTCGCGCCGACGTCGTGGCTGACCGCTGCCGTCTACAACTGGGGCGTCTACTACGTGCCTCGCGTCAAGGCGGCGATGAACGGCACGTGGAAGACCGGCTTCTACTACGGCAAGATCAAGGACGGCTTCACTGACCTGGCACCGTACGGGCCGAAGGTGACGGCGAAGACGAAGGCGCTGATCGCGGCCAAGCGGAAGGCGCTGATCGCCGGCACCTTCCACGTCTTCTCGGGCCCGCTCTATGACCAGAACGGGAAGCTCCGCGTCCCGAAAGGCAAGACGTTGTCCGTGAACCAGCTCTATGCCATCGACTGGCTGGCGAAGGGCATCATCGGAAGCGCGAAGGGCTAGCCAGAACGATCGAGAGCACGACCGATGCCGTCGATTAGCCGAGTGGGGGAGCGTTGCCTCCCCCACTCGCGCGATCGGGATGCGCCGTGAGTCAACCCGTCCCGTTGTCTACGGAACCTCGTCCCGCGGTGGCCTGCCGCGGTATCACCAAGCGCTTTCCGGGAGTGCTCGCAAATGACCGTGTCGACTTCGACGCGATCGAAGGTGAAGTGCACGCGCTGCTTGGCGAGAACGGTGCGGGCAAGAGCACGCTCTCGAACATCCTGACCGGGCTGTACCGCGCGGACGAAGGCGAGCTGGAGATCCACGGTCAGCCTGTTGCTTTCCACTCGCCTCGCGATGCCCTCGACGCCGGCATCTGCATGGTGCACCAGCATTTCCGTCTCGTGGAGCCGTTCACCGTTGCCGAGAACGTGATCCTCGGCGACCACCGCGACGTGGGGCGTTCGTTCCGCATCGACCCGCGGGCGATCGAGCGGCGCGTCGCCGAGCTCGGGCAGCGCTACGGGCTTGCGATCGACCCTCGCGCGCGGATCTGGCAGCTGTCGGTCGGCGAGCAGCAGCGTGTCGAGATTCTCAAAGCGTTGTATCGCGAGGCTCGGGTTCTCATCCTCGACGAACCGACCGCAGTGCTGACGCCGCAGGAGGCGTCGGAGCTGTTCGTCACTCTGCGGGCGATGGCGGCCGAGGGCCGGACGGTGATCTTCATCTCCCACAAGCTGCACGAGGTCATGGCGGTGGCCGATCGGGTGACCGTGCTCAGACGAGGGTGCTCGATCGCGACGGTTCCGGTGGGTGAGACGTCGTCGCGAGCGCTTGCGGCCTTGATGGTCGGCCGAGAGCTCGAAGGCTCGAAGCCTCACCAGCGACAGACGGTCGGCGACGTCGTTCTCTCGGTGGAGGGTCTGTGGGCCGACGGCGACCGAGGCGTGGCCGCGGTGAAGGACGTCTCGCTCGAGGTACGGGGAGGCGAGATCGTCGGGATCGCCGGTGTGGCGGGCAACGGGCAGCGTGAGCTGGCGGAGACGATCACCGGGCTGCGCAGCGCGAGCGACGGCGTTGTCCGGGTCGACGGCGTCGCGCTTCGCAACGGCGATCCTCGCGCGGCGATTCACGCTCGTGTCGCCCATATCCCGGAAGATCGCCTGCACACCGGTGTCGCGCCGAGCCTGAGCATCGCGTCGAACGTCGTGCTCAAGTCGTATCGGGAAGACGCTCACTCGCGAGGCCCGATGCTGCGACTGCGCGCGATCGGAGATCGCGCGACCCGGCTGATCAAGCAGTTCGACGTGCATACCTCGGGGCCGCACGTTCCGGCCCGCCAGCTCTCCGGCGGCAACCTGCAGAAGGTCGTGATCGGGCGCGAGTTCATGGGGACGCCTCGTGTCGTGATTGCAGCCGCGCCGACGCGCGGACTCGACGTCGGTGCGATCGAGAGCGTCCATGCGTACCTTCGAGACGCGTCGGAGCTCAACGTTGCCGTGCTTCTGATCAGCGAGGACCTCGACGAGATCCTCGCGCTGGCCGATCGGATCGTCGTCCTCTACGAAGGGCACATCGCGGGTGAGGTCGACGCCGACGTGGCCACGGTCGAGGAGATCGGGCTGCTGATGGCAGGAGGCCACGCCGGATGAGCGTCCGCATCGAGAGGCGGCTCCGTCAGCCCCGTTGGCTGTCCGTCGTGGTGCCTCTCGGCTCGGTCGCGTTCGCATTCGTGACGATCGCGATCGTGCTCGCTGCGACGGGCCACAATCCGGCGCACACCTTCGCGAAGCTCTTCCAGTCCGCTTTCACCGACAGCGGCGCGCTGTCGGCGACGCTCGTGTCTGCGACGCCGCTCGCGTTCACGGGGCTCGCTGCTGCCGCAGCGTTCCGCATGAACCTGTTCAACATCGGCGCCGAGGGGCAACTGTACTTCGGCGTCATCGGTGCGATCGCGATCGCGGTCGTGCTCGGCGATGGAGTCGCGAAGCCGGTCACGATCGCCGCTATGTGCGTCGCGGGCGCGGCGGCCGGTGCCGCGTGGGCCGCCATCCCGGGCGTGCTGCGAGCCTTCGCCCGTACGAACGAGATCATCACGTCGTTGATGCTCAACTACGTCGCCGCGCTGGTTCTGAACTACCTGATCTTCGACTCCCACTCGTACTGGCGCGACACGACCTCCCCGAGCGCGGCGGTATTCCCACAGGGGAAAGCGATCCCGGATGCGGCGACGTGGCCCTTCGCGACGATCGGGGGCATTGCCGGAGGGATCGCGGTTCCGCTCGGGCTTGGCATAGCCGCCGTTGTCGGGACGGCCCTCTGGGTGCTCTACAAGCACACACGCTTCGGTTTCGAGCTTCAGGTGATTGCCGATTCGCCACGTGCCGCGCGCTACGCCGGAATGCGCACCCGCAGGAAGATCCTGGCCGTGATGTGCATCTCGGGCGCGATCGCCGGGCTCGGCGGCGCGGCCCAGGTTGGAAACTTCGATCACCTTCTTGACCCGCGAAGCCTTCAGCAGCAGCTCTTCGGCTACAGCGGGATCGTGGTCGCGGCGCTCGCCCGCTACAACCCGTTCGCCGTTGTAGTCATCGCTGTTCTCCTCGGAGGGCTCAAGAACGCAGGATTCGCCCTGCAAGGCGTCGACTTTCCGTCCGGGCTCGTCGGCGTGATGCAGGGCATCTTCCTGTTCAGTGTGCTCGGTGGGGAGATTCTCGTTCGGTATCGGGTGCGGCTCTTCCGTCCTGGGCGCGTATCCCGCACGGAGCCGGCCGCGTGAACAACGGCATCTTCGTGGTCGTGCTGGCCTCGGCCGTCGCCTATGGGACGCCGCTGCTCTACGCGGCCCTCGGAGAGCTGCTCGCCGAACGGTCGGGGGTGCTGAACCTCGGCGTCGAGGGGATGATGCTGGTTGGTGCGGCGATGGGTTTCTGGGCGGTCCAGAAGATCGGAGGCCCGTCGGGGCTCGTCCTTCCGCTGGCTGTTGGCGTTGCGGCGCTCGCGGGTGCTCTCTTGGCGCTCGTCCACGCGTTTCTGGTCATAACCCTCCGCGCGAGCCAGATCGTCTCCGGCCTCGCTTTGACCATCTTCGCGGGTGCGCTCGGGTTGTCGTCCTACCTCGGCAACGACCTCAAGCTCGCGGACGTGCCCGCGAACCACGCGTTCCATGCTGCGAACCTGTTCGGCCTGCAGGACATTCCTGTCGTCGGCCCGGTCGTGTTCGGACAGACATGGCTCGTGTACGTCTCGTGGCTCTGCGTCGTTCTCGTGGCTCTCTACCTGTCTCGCACACGCCCCGGGCTGAACGTTCGCGCCGTTGGCGAGTCACCCCAGGCAGCCGATGCGATGGGCATCGACGTGGTCGCGTACCGCTACGCCCATACCCTTGCCGGCGGTGCGTTCGCCGGTGTGGGTGGTGCATGCTTCAGCCTTGCGATCACGCCGCAGTGGACGAACGACCTCACCGGAGGAGCTGGTTGGATCGCTATCGCGCTCGTCATCTTCGCCTTCTGGCGCCCCGATCTGTGTCTCGTCGGCGCGTACTTCTTCGGTGCGTTCCAAGCGCTGCCGTTCCAGCTACAGGCGCGGGGGATCCTGACGCAGGTCCCGCCGGAGGTCTTCTCGGCGCTCCCCTACGTGATGACCGTGGTCGTGCTCGTGCTGGTCTCCTCGGGGATCGCGAAGCGGCGACTCGGCGCACCGGGCTCGCTCGGCATCCCGTACGTGCGCGAGGAGCGCTAGGCGTGGATGTCCTGACCCCCCGCTCGCTGGACGAGGCGCTCCGGCTGAAGGCCGAGCAGCCGGACGCGCGCTTGGTCCAGGGCGGGACGGACGTGCTCGTCGAGCTGAACTTCGACCGCTCGCGCCCACTTGCTTTGATCAACCTCAACGAAGTCGAAGAGCTGCGCGGTTTCTCGCGCGAGAACGGCACGCTCGTTCTCGGGTCGGGGCTCACGTATGCGGAGTTGATGCGGCCGGAGTTGGCGGCGGCACTGCCAGCCTTGGCGGAGGCGTCCCGAACCGTCGGCTCGCCGCAGATCCGGAACCGCGGGACGCTCGGCGGGAATCTGGGCACCGCCTCGCCGGCCGGTGACGCGCTGCCTCCGTTGTTGATCGAATCGGCGGAGGTCGAGCTCGCGAGCGTCCGCGGCCGGCGTGTCGTTCCGCTGGGCGACTTCCTCGTCGGACCGAAGCGGAACGCCCTGGAGCCCGACGAGCTCGTCGTCTCGGTGCGGATCAAGCCGAGTGGCGCGCATCAGACGTTCATGAAGGTCGGGCCGCGCAACGCAATGGTGATCGCCGTCTGCTCGCTCGCGCTCTCGGTCGACCGAGAGCGTGGTGAGCTTCGCGCCGCGTTCGGCTCGGCGGGTCCGGTGACCGGCTTGGTGACGGCACCGCTCGACGAAGCTGAACGGTTCCCCGATGCGGTCGCCGCGGCCGCGAGTCCCATCGACGACGTGCGTGGGACGGCCGCCTACCGGCGCCACGCGCTTCGCGTGTTGGCTGGCCGCGCGTTGGAGCGCTGTCTCGCGTGAGGGTCTCGCTTACCGTGAACGGCGAGCCTCGCAAGACCGACGTGTGGGGCGGCGAGAGCCTGATGTACGCGCTGCGCGAGCGGCTCGACCTGCCAGGGTCGAAGAACGCCTGCGAGCAGGGCGAGTGCGGCTCGTGCTCCGTCTTGTTGGACGGTGTCCTTGTCTGTTCGTGTCTCGTCCTCGCCGCCCAGGCCGACGGGCACGCGGTGACGACGGTCGAAGGGCTCGCCTCGGACGATGGGCTCCACCGCGTGCAGGAGGCGTTCGTCGCTGCGGGCGCCGTGCAGTGCGGCTTCTGCACACCCGGCCTCGTGGTCGCGACGGTCGATCTGCTCGAGCGGAGCCCGGCGCCGACCGACGACGAGATCCGCGAGGCCCTCTCCGGCAACCTCTGCCGCTGCACCGGCTACCAGAAGATCTTTGACGCGGTCCGGCTGGCCGCAGGCACAGTCGCGTGAGCGCCACCGAGACCAGGCCGCGGCTCGGCCGGATCGGCGAGAGTGTTCGCCGGTCCGACGGCACGCCGAAAGTGAGGGGCGAGTTCGCGTACGCAAGCGACCTGCACGCCGCGGACATGCTCTGGGGACATACGTTGCGCAGCCCGCACGCGCACGCGCGCATCGTCGAGATCGACCTCTCACAGGCGGTCGGTATGCCGGGCGTGCATGCGGTGCTGACCCACGAGGACGTGCCCGGTCGGAAGACGTACGGCCTCGAGTTCTCCGACCAGCCGGTCCTGGCGATCGACCGTGTCCGGTACTTCGGCGAGCCGGTCGCCGTCGTGGCTGCCGAGCATCCGGAGCAGGCACGCCGCGCGGCTGAGTCGATCCGTGTCACGTATGAACTGCTCGAGCCGGTCGCCGACTCGGAGCGCGCGACCGAGATGGAGCCGCTCCATCCCGATCGGCCGACGATGGGCCATGGCTACCGCGACGACCCGCGCCCGAACGTCGTGCGGCACATGGTGATCCGCCACGGCGACCCTGACACCACGGGCGACGTGACGGTGGAAGGCGTCTACGAGGTCGGCAGCCAGGACCAGGCCTTCCTCGGCCCGGAGTCCGGCCTCGCGGTTCCGGACGGGGAGGGCGGCGTCGACATCTACGTCGCGACGCAGTGGCTGCACGTCGACCGCGACCAGGTCGCACCTTGTCTCGGGCTGCCACCGGAGCAGGTGCGCGTCCATCTCGCCGGTGTCGGCGGTGCGTTCGGCGGCCGCGAGGACCTCTCGATGCAGATCCATGGCGCCCTGCTCGCGTTGCACACGAACCGGCCGGTGAAATTCGTCTACAACCGCGAGGAGTCGTTCACCGGCCATGTCCACCGGCACCCGGCGAAGATTTGGTGCGAGCATCGCGCGACGCGCGACGGCCGCGTCGTCTGCGTCCGGATGCGGATCCTGCTCGACGGCGGTGCGTACGCGTCGAGCTCGACCGCCGTCACGTCGAACGCGGCCTCGTTCGCGCTCGGGCCATACCGCGTCGACAACGCGCTGATCGAGTCGACGAGCGTCTACACCAACAACCCGCCCTGCGGTGCGATGCGCGGGTTCGGCGCGGTGCAGACCTGCTTCGCGTCCGAAGCGCAGATGGACAAGCTCGCCGCCGCACTCGCTATCGACCCGGTCGAGCTGCGGCTCCTGAACGCGCTTGCGCCCGGAGACCATCTTCCGACAGGCCAGTTCGTCGACGGTGCACTGCCGGTGGCCGAGGTGATCCGGCGCACCGCGGCGCTCGTCCCACCAGCGCCGGAGGAGCTTCCGCGCGACCCGATCCGCCTGCCGGGAGGAGCCGGCAACACGACGCGTGGCGAGGGCGTGCGGCGCGGGGTCGGCTTCGCGGTCGGGTTCAAGAACATCTGCTATTCGGAGGGCTTCGACGACTCCTGCGCCGCGCGCGTCCAGCTCCATGCGGACGGGAGCGCAACGATCCATTGCGCCGCGACCGAGGTCGGGCAGGGCGTGACCGACGTGATCCTCCAGGTCGCGCGGACGGAGCTCGGCACCGACGAGATCGCGCTCGCGCCGCACACGACCGCTTCGGTCGGCTCGGCCGGGTCGGCCTCCGCCTCCCGTCTCACGTGGATGGTGTCCGGTGCCGTGCGCGACGCCTGCCGCGCAGCGCTCGAGGAGCGGGAGCGTCGTGGCGGCGGCGAGGTCGACGTCGAGCGCGTCCACCATCACCGTCCGACGACCCCGCTCGATCCGGAGACCGGCCAGATCACGGGCGAGCGGGCGCACGTCGCGCTCGCAGTCGCAGCGATGCGCGCCGTCGTGGAGGTCGACGTCGACCTCGGCCTGACCCGGGTCGTCTGGGTCGGTACCGCACAGGATGTCGGCAAGGCGATCAACCCGCAGGCTGTCCACGGCCAGATCGAAGGCGGCACCGCGCAGGGGCTCGGGCTCGCGCTGATGGAGGAGATCCAGACCCGCGACGGCAGGATCGGCAACGCGAGCTTCACCGACTACCTGATCCCGACCGCCCTCGACATGCCGCCGGTCGCCGTCGACCTCGTCGAGGACCCGGAGCCGGACAGCCCGTACGGCGCGAAGGGAGTGGGCGAGCCCCCGGCGATCGTGTCCGTCGCAGCAATCGCGGCAGCGGTGCGCGATGCAACCGGCAAAGAGCTAGCCCGAGTCCCGATCCGAGCCGACGACATCTGCCTCTAGCGAGTACACAGTCGGGCAGGCGGCTCTGTCTGTGTCCGATGTTCGTCGCGGTATCACCCGCAGAGGAAATCGCCGTCCTTTAGTTTGAAAACGAGCGTGAACGTTGGACGGCCCGAGAACGCATAGAGAGCGACGACACCCCACCGTGACGGGAACAAGTCGGTTCTCGTGGGGCCGAGGCTGACGTAGCGAGACGTTCCTGCAGGGCTCGGCAGGCGACGCAATCCTTCGCATCCCACGGCGACGTGTTTTGGTTTCAGCTCTCGCTTTCGGAACTCGAGGTCGGTCATCCCCGGTTTGACGCCGTTCGGAAACGCGAACGTGGAACTCTCGGTCTTGAAGGCGGTCAGCTTGTTGTTGCGGAACCCGAACAACGTGTAGCAGGACGTCCTCGTCTTCGGTTCTTGCACTGGTAGCTGATCACGTACGACTGTTCGTCGTGTCGGGGAATCTCAAAGTCGTTCGCCGTGGAGCCCGGGCGGCTCGTGAATCCTGGTTCGCCGGCCCAGGCGATCACTCGCGCGAGCGAGGAACCAAACGGGATCGGCCCGACAGCTCGAGTCGAAACGATGCCCCCGATCTCGCGCGGAGGCGTCGCGTTCCCGGTCGGCCTCGCCATCGCGACCGTCGCCGTCGACGTCCAGAGACCAACCGCGACCAACGCAACAGCAAGTCTCGCTACCCGCACACCGACTGACCGCCGCTCTGGCATGCGCCGCGAACCTAGCGTGCTCTGAAAAGGAATGCAACTGCCGGGCACGAGACTGTTCATGGGACATTCCGAATAGTGGGCACGCGGCCACGCCGTCGCTTGACACTCGGTAGCGTCGTTCCGATGTCGAGGGTCTTGGTGACTGGGATGTCGGGAACCGGCAAGTCGTCGGCTCTCGCCGAACTTGGCCGACGCGGTTATCGCGTCGTAGACACGGGTGATCCGGGCTGGCGCGAGTATCGCGAGTATGTTGAGTCCTCCCACGAGTTGCACCGCGGGGAGTGGCTCTGGGTCGAGGAAAGGATCACCGGGCTGCTGGACTCCGATGATGGTCGCTCGCTCTTCGTTGAAGGGTGCGTGAGGAACCAGTCGAAGTTCTACGACCGTTTCAACGCGGTCGTCCTGCTCAGCGCCCCTGCCGACGTGATCCTTGACCGGGTCGCACGCAGAACGACGAACGACTACGGGAAGACTCCATTGGAACGAGCGATGATCTTGGATGACCTCGCCAGGGTCGAGCCGCTGCTCAGAGCGAGCTGCACGGATGAGCTGGATGCCAGCCGACCGCTCGGTCAAGTCGTCGCCGACTTGATCGCGATCGCCGGCTCCGAACCTGGTCTACTCCTGGTACCGGAGAGCCGCGAGCGTGGAGGTCGCAGAAGATGAATCAGTCGTTGAAGTCAGTGAACGTGATCACTCTGTTCGTCGAGGATCCGCTGCGTTCGAAGGAGTTCTACGAACGGATCATCGATGTCGTCGGTGTCGATGAGGGACACGGCACGGTCATCTTCCAGTTCGACAACCTGTTCCTGCGCCTTCTGAGACGCGGTGAAGCGGAAAGCGAGATGCTCGGGCAAGTGTCTGTCGCCGATCCGCGCTTGGGAACAACCGTGCAGTTGGGCTTTGCCGTTGATGACGCAGACGCGTTCTGTACGAAACTCTCGGAGCGCGGGGTATCGATTGTTTACGGACCGGTCGACCGTCCCTGGGGCCGGCGCAATGCGGCATTCGTCGACCTAGACGGTCACGTATGGCAGTTCGGCTCCGACATTCCTGAGAACTGAAGCGGCACCCGCTCTGTTAGCGGCGTGCTACGCCGACGATCATGGGGCGCTCGAACTTAGGCGCCTTCGGAACGTCGCCGTGTCTGACCGATTCGACGGTGAGTGCTGACTGCTGGATCGCCGCCAGCGTCTCGCGGTTGGGATTGCAGCCCGCGATGCGCTTGTAGACCGGTTTGATCCGGTCTTGCCATTTCGCGATCTTTGGGTCGTCGGAACGGACATGCTCGAGGAAAAGCAGACGACCGTCCGGCTTCAACACGCGCGTGATCTCATCGAGCGCAACCTGTTGGTCAGGGACGCTGCACAGCACCAGGGTCATGACTGCGGTGTCGAAGGTTGCATCCGGAAACGGCAGCCGCTCAGCGAAGGCATCAACCACCTCCGCTGTCGGGAAGAGCGTCTCTATGCGCCGGCCGAGGCGGACGCGCATGTGTCGGTCGGGCTCGGTGAGCACCAACCGCTTCACGGCGTCGGGGTAGTGCGCGACGTTGAGGCCGGTGCCGGACCCGATTTCAATCGTCGCACCCTGCGCCGAGGCGAGTAACTGCCGCCGCTCCTCGCGCATCCCCGCTTCTTCCGACCCCTTGCCAACCTGCTCGTACATCGCGGCAAACAGCCGTCGCATCATCAGGTCTCCCGTCGTCTGGGACTTGGTCGAAACCGCAGCGAAGGCGCTACGCGACCAGAGTATTGAACGAGCAGTCGCTTCGCACCGTGTCGTCAGGCCGCGTGCTTGACGGCGGCTACCATCGGCATTCGCACCGACAGGGCTATGCGGAGGTGATCGGATGAACGACAAGCCGAACTGGCAAGTCGCGCACATCGACGACATCGAGCGGCGCGGCAGAGACATTCCGGTGCGTGAGCACCTCGGGATCCACGCATTCGGAATCAACGCCTTCACGCGCGGCGATGACGGCACGCTGATCAACGAGCACGACGAGGCCGGGTCTGGCCAGGAGGAGCTGTACATCGTGCTCGACGGGAAGGTGACCTTCGAAGTCGACGGCGAGACGGTCGAGGCGCCGCCAGGAACACTCGTGTTCGTCGGTCCGGAGTCGCGGCGGAAGGCGACCGGGGACGCGACCGTCCTCGCTGTCGGCGCCACACCCGGCGAGGCGTATCAGGGGGTTGACTGGGGTGACGCGTGGCCGTTCCACAGAGACTCCATGATCGCCTACGGGGAACAGCGGTACGCCGACGCGGTCGATGCGGTCCGCGGTGCCCTCGAGCACATGCCGGACCATGCGGGCTTGCATTACAACTACGCGTGCTTCGCAACGCTCGCGGGCGACTCCGGCGACGACACATTCGCCCACCTCCGGCGGTCCATCGAGCTGTTACCACGGTTCCGCGAGGACGCGCGCAGAGACCACGACTTCGCCGCCGTACGCGACGATCCGCGGTTCCAGCAGGCTCTTCATTGACCGCGTAGGTCCCGACTGTCGATGACCTGAGATCAAGGTCTGCCCGGCCTCCGGATATCCGTCAGGCGTCATTCCCGCGTGCTGTGGCACGCCACAGCCTTGTCTCGAACGTTCTACGATCGGTCGCGTGGACGCGTTCGTCTCGCGCGACTTCGACGTCCCCCGGCGAATGGACGGGCCTGGGTTCGTGCTCGAGCCGCTCGGCCCGGAGCACAACAGCAAGGACT
>JBBRNX010000024.1:0-38824 GCA_038230035.1 Gaiellales bacterium | reverse complement strand
CTTAGGCGACTCGAGCACCGTGACCATTCCCTTTGATAACCCGGCGGCGATCCAAGCCGGAACGACGTACACGCTCGTACTCAGCTCGCCTGGCTCAACCGGCAGCAATGGTTACAGCTGGGGCCTCACGGCCGACACTTACAGCGGCGGACAGTTTTGCTCCTCCAACGGCAGTTGGGATTGCCCGGCGCCTACGGACCCGTTCTTTTCGGACACGCCGTTCGCGACGTTCGTCAGCGCCCCGCCGGCCGCCCCGCCTAAGGTTGGGTTGAGCCCCTCGAGTGTGAGCTTCGGCAACCAGGCGCTCGGCTCGACTAGCGCGCCGCAGACGGTCACCATCACCAACACCGCGAGCAGCGGCGCTCAATCATTGGCGATTGGAACCGTCGCTAAGAGTGGCACCAACGCTGGCGACTTCACGCTCGGCAACGACAACTGCAGCAATACAAGCGTGGCCCCTGGGGGCAACTGCACCGTCGATGTCAGCTTCGCGCCGACTGCAACGGGGTCGCGAAGCGCGAGCCTGAACATTCCCAGCAACGCCGCGAGCAGTCCCGATCAGGTTCCGCTGAGCGGCACCGGGACGACACAGGCGGACGTTGCGCTCAGCATCAGCGGGCCGGCCTCGGCGGCGCGAGGAACACAGATCAGCTACGTGATCACGGTCTCCAATACTGGCCCATCCACGGCCCACAACGTGGTGATGAGCGACCCCGTGCCCTCGGGAACCAAGTTCGTGGGTGCCACCACCTCGAAAGGCACCTGCAACCACCCGGCATCGAACGGCACCGTCACGTGCGCTCTGGGCGACCTAGCCAAGGGAGGTAATGCCGGAAGCGCGGTCAGCGTCAAGATCACCGCAAAGGTCGGCAGCACGATCGCCAACATCGCCAGCGTCTACAGCACGGCGAACAATGCCGGGCCAGCCACGTTCGATCCCGACACGTCCAACAACTGGAAGTCGCTGTCGACGTCAGTGACAAAGTAAGCACCGAGAAAGCACGTTCGAGGGCAACCGGGCCGGGCTCCATGCTCGGCCCGGTCTGCACTAGAGCCGATCCCCGACGATGGTCGCGCCCAGCGTCCGGTTCAGCTGGGTTGCGTCACCGACAAAGGTCAGCTTCAGTTGTCTGCCGCGGCTAAACGACATCAGCTACGGGAACGTCGGGGTGATGAGGCCGGCGCCTGAGACGACACCGATCGCCTGTGGCTTTCTGACGAGCAGAGCGACGTACTGGTACGCCTGGAACCGCAAGCCGAGCTGTTCCGGACGGGCTGGAACGCGAAGCAGGTAGCCCGGTTCCTCGGCCACTCAGACGCCGGGTTTGCCCTCCGCACGTACGTACATCTCTTCGACGAGGACCTGCGGCGGGCCCAAAGGCGGAACCCACGTGAGAGCGTGGGTTCTCGCGTTCCGGCTGGAGTAGCTGAGCGAGAAGCTCCCCGCTCGGGCGGCGAGTATAGTCCCGGCCGCATGCGGCGACTCCTCGCGGCTCTCCTCCTCGTCGTAGCCATCCTGCTGATGCCTGGGCTCGGTCATGCGTCCGATCTCGCCGTCGAGAGGGGACAACTGTCCTTCTCCCGTGCCGCCGTGAATCGAGCTACATCAAGCTCCCCAATCCGTCTCACGCAAGCGCGAGTGTGCCCCTACCAGCTCTTCAGCCGACGCTTGGCGCGATGCACCAGCGATGCTCGGGCGAACCCGTTGGAGACAAACCGCATCACATGCTCGGCCAGAGTGATCTCCGACCGTCCTGCAACCGTTCATTTCCACGCCGTCTATGACGGCGGGGTGATCGATGGCTGGCGGACACTTGACGTCCGCCCTGGGGCGACGTGGGCGAATTTCTGGCTGGATGTCGGCACCAACCTTCCTGTCCCGGCGGGGAGTTGGTCATGCTCATTTTCCGCCGGATCGGCTCGGGCCGTCGTTCCCTTCACCACCGTGGGGACGACCGGCGACGTCGTTGATTTCGCGGTGTGCACAGCGAACGACGCAATCGGCTCCTGGAGGTCGGGGAGATGCAGTAGGGACGAGAGCGGTTCGGGTCTCGCGGCGACTGACGTGATCATCTGCAGCGTGTACCTGCTCCATCACGTCGGCTCGGCCGCGAGGATCGATATCGTCAACCCTTCGGGCACAGTGATCACTACGGGGTCGGGGTCTAGTTCCCGTGTCCGCTGGACGCTGCGGCGGGTCTATAACTGGCACCGCAACGGGGCTTACTTTCCGCCCGGGAAGTACTCCTGTCGTGTCTCCGTCGATAACAAGGTCGTCATGGAACGATCGTTCCAGGTCGCCGGTTGAACGCAAAACTTCGCCCTCGATCGTGCACACCAGCCACGTAGCGGCGACCACAGCCATACGTGGCCGCCGACACCGTGCGAGGCCGCTAGAGACTCTCCGACCGGCCTCGGCGACCTGATCGTGCGGCGAGGATGAGCGCGACCGCGCCAATCACGGCGAGGCCACCGGCAAGCACGTAGTCCCCCGGTACGGTGTACGAATCGCCGACCTGGTAGAGGACGAGGGGGACGGTGGTGGTGTTGCCGGTCGCCGTTGGCGTGGCGGCGTTCAGGGAGTGCGCGATCGAGTGCGTTGTCTCGTGCGCGCCAACGGCGTAGCCGACCGTGAACACGGCGATGAGCCAGCAGATCGCACCGATGGTGGTGCCGATCCAGAAGCGGCGAGGGCGGCTCACGCGCGGATGATCGCACTAGGCGCGCACAGGAGCCACGTAGCGGCGACCGCAGCCATTGGTTCGAGTCCAGCGGGCCTATTCCCGCTTCGCCCGCTTCGCGGCTTCGCCGCTGTGCTTTTCGATCGCTCCGATGCCTGAAGTTCGGTGTTGGTTCGCCACTGCTTCTTTTGATGGCGAACGAGGCAGAGACTCTCTCTCGGCTGAGGCTCCGGAAAGATGGGGCGAATGCCTCATGACCCGGGGTCGGCCTCGGCCTACGCTCGTTCTCGATCGATTGGCGAACGTCACACAAGGAGGAGTGCAATGCCGAAGACATCGAAGACGACTGCGTCGAACGTGCAGCATGTGCCGGGGATCGTGGATGACCGGAGCGAGGAGCTCGACGGCTACACAGTCAGCTTCACGCGGTTCCTCGGGGACATGGACGGCGCGCCGCTGTTGCGAGGGGCACCCGATGATCGTTGCCAGTGCCCGCACTGGGGCTACGTCCAGAGCGGCAAGATCACGTTCCGTTTCCCGGATCACGAGGAGACGTACGAGAGCGGCGATGCCTTCTACGTTCCGCCGGGACACACGCCGCACAGCTACGAAGGCTCGGAAGTCGTGATGTTCCAGCCAACCGACGAGCTGACCAAGTCGAGGGAAGTGATGATGGGGAACGTCGAGGCGATGCTCGCACAGCACGCTCCACATTGACCCTCGACTGCCGCGCTAGGCCTCGGCCAGCAACCCGTGCTTCATCGCGAAAAGGCTTGCGCGGGCGCGGTTCGACGCGCCGATCTTGGAGTAGACGTGTTCGATGTGATTTCCCGCTGTCTTGCGTGAGATCACGAGTTGATCCGCAATCTCCTTGTTCGAGAGGCCCCGGGTTAGCAGCTGCAGTACCTCGACCTCGCGTGCGGTGAGGCCGGCCGGCCACTCCCGCCGGCGCGTCACCCGGTGGCCGGCAGCACGAAGGACGGCGTCCACCGCCTCGCCGTCGAGCCGGCCCGCCGCGACCTCGGCCCGTAGCTCCGCGGCAGCGTCCTCGGGCGAACGCTCTGGGCGATACGGCCGAGGCTCGCGCATCGCGCGGTACGCGTCGGCGGCGCCGATGATCCTGGCATGACGTGAGATCGCGTTGCCCGATAGCCCGCGGGGGTAGCCGGAGCCGTCGAGGCGCTCGCGATGCTGGACGGCGATCGCGCCGAGCGCAGTGAGGGACGGCGCGGAGTGGAGCATCCGCTCGGTGATGTACGGATAGAGGCGCACGCGCTCCCACTCGCCGGCTCCGAGCGGCCCGCGCTTGTCCCAGATCGCGTTCGATACGCCAAGCCGACCGAAGTCGTGCACGAGGCCTGCTCGACGGAGCAGCCGCACCTCGTCCTCCGGCAGCTCGAGCCCGACGGCAGCGTCCCCGGCGAGGTCGGCTACTGCACGCGCGTGACCGAGCGTGTACGGCGACTTCAGGTCGATGAAGTTGGCGATCGCCTCGAGTGCGTCGTCGAACTGGTCGTCTAAGAGGACGACGGCAAGGGCCGGTTCCTGCTCGATCACTGCGTCCCAAGCTCCGATGCCGTCGAGCCCCGCCCAGCACTTCCACCGCGCAAGCGTGCAGCGTCGCGGCCAGCTGCGGATCGAACTGCGTACCGGCGCGCTCGTCGGCCAGTGCGTTCGCCGCGGCCACCCCGCCGATCCGGTGTGCAACCTCGACGTACTCCGCGAACTGGGCGATCCTCGCGGCTATGGGAATCGCGTTTCCCGCGAGCTCTCCCGGCCAACCGCGACCGTCCCATTGCTCGTACGCGGCGCCGAGCGCGTCGCGAACCGCCTCGGGCAGTCCGAGCTCCTCCGCGAGCGAGCGGGCGAGCGCCGCGTGCTGCGCAATCATGTCGTCCACCTCGCGGTGCCCCGACACGGCAAACTCGAGCCCGACCCGTACGCGGCGCAACGGCGGGTTCCCGGCCCCGATCATCTTCATCCCCGTCGCGATCGCGCGCAGACCGCGCATGGGATTGTCGTACTTCCCGGATTTCAGGGCAATGTCGTCACCGAACCATTTCGCTTGTTCGTAGGCGTCCGAGTGGCAGCCGACGTTGACGAGTAGCGCGGTGTAATAGACGACTGCGCGCGTTTCGGCGTCGAGGCCAAGCTGCTCCGCCAGCCGGAGCCCGATAAGGGTCTGGCGCAGGATGTGCTCCATCGGCTGCCCGAAGCCCAGATCGACGCCGAGCGAGAGTGCGGCGACCAACTCGGCAAGACGGACCTGAGGTCGTGGCCCGGGCTGCGGCATGGTCGGAGTCTATGACGCTCGTGCTGTAGTTTCGCCGGATCGACGACTCCGGCTTCCAGCTTGCTCAGATCAACATCGCCCGGGCCAAGGCGCCCGTCGATTCGCCGTTGCTCACCGAGTTCGTCGCCAGGCTCGACGAGGTCAACGCCCTCGCCGATTCGGCTCCCGGGTTTGTCTGGCGCCTACAGGGTGAAGACGGGAACGCGACGTCGATCCGCGCGTTCGACGACGAGCTCATCATCGTGAACATGTCCGTCTGGGAGTCGCCCGACGATCTCGCGGCGTTCGTCTACCGCTCCGACCACGTCGCGGTCATGCGCCGCCGGAAGGAGTGGTTCGAGCACCTCGACCTCCACATGGCGCTGTGGTGGAACCCGAGCGGCCACCTCCCGACCGTCGAAGAAGCGCAGGCGCGCCTCGCGTATCTGGGGGAGCACGGCCCGACTCAGTTTGCGTTCACGTTCCGGGAGCGTTTCGGCAGTCCGGCAGACAGCGAGACCAGCCCGATCGTCCGTAGCGAGCTCGGCTGCCCAGCCTGACCGCCTCGCCGGTTATCGGCCGCTACCGATCACACGCTCGACGCGGCGGTCCGGGACGAACCAGAGGAGCGCCACGGCGACGAAGAGTGCGATGGAAACCCACGGGACGACGAACGAGAGGGCAAGCGCCACGAGATAGAGCGCGAGCGAGGCCTTGCCCTTGCGATCGCTGCCGATTGCCTGCGCGAGCTGCGAGTCCGACTCATGGACGGCCAACAATGACAGTGTCAGCAGCGTGAAAGCGACGGCGCAGCCCAGCAACAGAATTGCGTACGCAGCGACGGGGCCAGGCTCCACACCCGACTCGCCGAGCCAGGCCGTCGCGATCGGCGTCAGCGACAGCCAGAAGAGCAGGTGGATGTTCGCCCACAGCGTTCGCCCGTCGACGCGATGCACGATCTGAAACAGATGGTGATGGTTCACCCAGTATATCGCGACGAACACGAAGCTCAGGACATACGCGAGCAGCTTGCCCTTCTCGTCCAGGATGTCGGCGAGATGGTGCCCGCTGGGCGGTCGGAGCTCGAGAACGAGGATCGTGATGAGAATCGCGATCACGCCGTCGGTGAAGGCGTTCATGCGCTCGGGCTTCATCACGTGGTCAGAGCAGTCCTGGACAGGGCATCGCCGAGCCTACGCGTCTGCACGCTCCTCCGCGATGGTCTTCGACCAGATCGTGAACGACGGTTTCGGCTGCATGCCAAGCTTCGTGTAGAGCCGTAGAGCCGAGGTGACGTTCTCGGCATCGACGTTCAGCGCAGCGCGCCGAAGGCCGCGTTCGTGGAGCATGCTCATGCTGTGTTCGAGCAGCTGTTCGTCGAAGCCCCGGCCGCGCCACGCCGGGCGCACACCCAGGACTGAGATCCACCCGATCGTTTCGCCGTCTACCTCGCGCTCGCGGCAGATCGAAAAGCCGACGATGGTCTGGCGCTCGCAGGCGAGGAACCACAGAGAAGGGTCGAAGCCGGCGCTCGCACCGTCGCGGAGCTCCTCCCACCAATCTCCCGCGTCGGTCTGATCGTTGCCCCAGTGGTCGGCGAATGCGTCGCCGAACGCCGCGAACAGCTCTGTGTCGTCGACGCCGTCGGAGAACGTCCGCAGCTTGATGCTCTCCGGCCACGGTCGCTCGCGCCGGCTCGCCTCGGGCAGGTTCACCTGCATCTCGAGGAAGTAGCGGACCGGTGCGAAACCCTTGCCTGCGAGCAGCCGCGGAGCGGCCTCGTCGCGCGCCCAATGGGTAAGCGTCAGTACCGCCTCGCTGCTGAGGCAAGCTTCCCGCGCCAGCTCCTCACCGCGGCGCTCGAGCCACTCGAGCAACGCGCTCCCGACGCCAGCTCCCTTGGCCGACGGCCGCACGCGGGCGAACAGCCGTACCTCGTCGTGCACCGCCAGCCATGCGGCACCGAAGCCGACCGCATCTCCCGAAGGCCTGAGCGCGATCACCGCGTCCCCTTGCTCGAGCCTCTCCTTCGCCTCCTCGGTCGTGCACGGGCGGTCGAGGTACAAGCGCGTGCACTCGTCGAGCGTTGCCGCGATGCGGTCGACGTCGTCGAGATTCGCGCTGCGAAGAAGCAGCTCGGGGGTCTCCGTCGGGCGCAAAGGCTATCCCTGGGCTCCCGGCATCAGCTTCGACTGCGGCTCGCGTCCGGCGTAGACGAGCCGAGCCTGCTCGCCTGCATACTCCAGGCCGCGACACGGCGAGGCCGCGAATGCGGAGGCGAGCGCGCCGTCGACGGCCGATCTCGTCGCGTCGAGGTTGGTGCCTGGCGCGAACGCCGACCGCAGTGTGACGAGTGCTATCGACTCGGCCCGCGTCAGCGCGGAAGGGGTGCAGAGCTCGCCCTTCTCAACGCGAACAGGCATCGGAGAGGTCGTTTCGGCCGCGGCGAGCGTCTTCTCGTGCAGCAGGAAGGACTGATACGCAGGCAGGCCGGAGTCGTGCTCGACGAGGAAGGTCGAGTGCGACCCGTCCTGCCGGTTCGTTGCGTGCACGTAGGCGCCCCGGCCGGAGTCGACGTTGCCGCCGCCGAGGATCGTCCATTTCGTCGGGTCGAGCTGGAGGTCCGGCCCGATTCCGCTCGCGATCGCCACCGCTGCGGAAGCGCCCGCAGCCACGACTGAGATCGCCGCAAAGCGCGTATGACGGCGCCATCGCTGGCGCATGTGGATGGCTCGTCCGACTGCAAGCTGGAGGTCGTGTCCGAGTGCCTCGAAATCAGTCGTCATCATGAAGCTCCTTTCAGGAGTCGGGAGAGCGAGCCGAGTGCTCGCGCAACGCGAATGCGGGCGGCGACCTCGGTACAACCGAGTGACAGTGCGACCTGCTTGTAGGGAAGCTCGTCGACGACGCGGAGCTCGAGCGCACGCCGCTGGGAGGTCGGCAGCGAGTCGAGCGCCAGGCCGATGTCCGGTGCAAGTCGCTCCGCGTCGAGACGCCGGTCAGCCTCGTCGAGATCGAGCTCATAGGCGTGGATGGGCATTCCCAGTCGCTGTCGTGCTCTCGACTCGATGCGCTCGCGCTCGTGGTAGGTGCGGAGCAGATTGCGAGCGATTCCGTAGAGCCACGGCAAACCCGAGCCGCCGGCCTCGTCGCGGAAACGCTTGAGCGAAAGGGCGGCTTGCGCGAACGTCTCGGCGGTCAGCTCGCCGGCGACCCGCTCGGGCACGCGTCCACCGAGGAACGAACTGACGGCCCGGACATGGCGGCGATACAACTCGCCGAACGCGTCAGGGTCCGTTCTCGCCTCGAGGATCAACTGAGCGTCGCTCTTCGTCGTCATCGAACACTCAATACGGCTGACGCCACATTTCGTTTCGTCCGGCGAGCACTCTCGCGAAGCGCGGGCGAGATCAGCGGTCGGCCATCGGCACGAACGAGCGCTTGTCTTCGCCCACGTATATCTGGCGTGGGCGGGAGATCTTCTGCTCCGGGTCGTTGAGCATCTCCTCCCACTGCGCGATCCAGCCGGGCAGCCGGCCAAGCGCGAAAAGCACGGTGAAGTAGTCCGTCGAATAGCCCATCGCCTGGTAGATCAGGCCGGAGTAGAAGTCGACGTTCGGGTAGAGCTTGCGTGAGACGAAGTACTCGTCCTCGAGCGCGATCCGCTCCAGCTCGAGCGCGATCTCGAGCTTCGGGTTGAGCCCGGTCTCGGCGAAGACCGAGTCGGCGACCTGTTTGATCAGCGTGGCGCGCGGGTCGTAGCTCTTGTACACGCGGTGGCCGAAGCCCATCAGGCGACCGTCACCGGCCTTCACCTGCTCGATGAACGCAGGCACATTGGCCTTGTTGCCGATCACGTCGAGCATCGTCAGGACGGCTTCGTTCGCCCCGCCGTGCAGTGGCCCGTAGAGCGCGGCGATGCCGGCCGAGACCGCGGAGTAAAGATCGACGTGCGATGAGCCAACACCGCGGACTGCGCTCGTCGAGCAGTTCTGCTCGTGGTCGGCGTGCAGGATGAGAAGGATCTCGAGCGCCTGCTGCAGCACGGGGTTCGCCTCGTGCCGCCCGCCGATCTCGAAGGTCATGTTGACGAAGTTGCCGACGTAGCCGAGGTCGTTCCGCGGCAGGACGTACGGCAGCCCACGAGAATGCCGGAAGATGTACGCGGCGATCGTCGGCAGCTTTGCCATCAGCCTGACGCGCTGCAGGTAACGGTTCTCGGGGTCGGAGATGTCCTTCGCGTCGGGGTAGAACGTCGAGAGCGCGCCGACCGCGCCAAGGAGCATCCCCATCGGGTGCGCGTCGTAGCGGAAGCCCTCGAGGAACTTCGTCACGTTCGTGTGGACATAGGTGTGCGAGCGAACGTCGGCTTCCCAGCGGCGGAGAGCCTCGGCCGTCGGCAGCTCGCCCTCCAGCAGCAGATAGGCGGTCTCGAGGAACGAGGTTGTGTCGGCGATCTCCTCGATCGGGTAACCCCGGTAGCGGAGGATGCCGGCGTCGCCGTCGATGTAGGTGATCGCGCTACGGCACGACGCCGTGTTCAGGTACGCCGGATCGAACGAGAGCAGCCCGGTGCCGTCGTCGCCTGCAGTGATCTGACGGAGATCGGTCGCGCGGATCGCACCGTCGACGATCGGAATCGAGTACTCGCGCCCGGTTCGGCTGTCGACGATCGTGAGCGTTTCAGACACGTCCGCGACGCTACCACGGAGCCCATCGGCCAAGCCCTTGAAGAGTGAGAGCCCGCAAAGCGGGCTCCCACGAGACGGCGCAACTTCGGGGCCGGAGAGTACAAACCGACCGTGGGGAGAGGAGTCACGCCGAAACAGGCGTATGTTTCTCACATCGGGCACCGGATTTCGAGGGTCCGGCCAAATCGGGAAAGGAAAAGTTCGCAAAATGGACAAGCTGCGCACCCTCTCCAAAGGCGCTCAGGTCACACTCGGCGCCTCGGTACTCCTTCTCATCGACTCGTTCTTCCACTGGTACACGGTGAAGCACACGAGCTACGGCGAGAATATGTGGCACGGCCTCGGCTTCCTCGCCGGACTACTGCTGCTCGCGATCCTCGTCTGGATCGGGCTCCGCATTGCCGGCGTCGACATCAACCTCGGTGGCATCAGCAACTCGATGGTCACTGCCGGTCTCGCGGTTCTGCTCCTCCTGTTCGTCATCATCCGCGTGCTGTCGAAGCCGGGCGGCGGCTTCGCCGATTCGTTCGTCGATCGGACCATATGGGCGTGGCTCGGGCTGCTCTTCGCAATCGCGATTGTCGCCGGCGCTTGGATGACCATGCAAGCAGCAGGCGAGAGTCTCTCGGACGTCAAGGCCAAGGTGTCGTCGATGACGGCATCAGCGGGTGGTTCGTCGGCCGGGGCCAGCACGCCGGCGCCTCCGCCGGCGCCTGAGGCACCCACGCCACAGGCACCCGCTCCCGAGGCACCTGCGGCTCCCGCGCCACCAGCCGACGAACCGTCGGGCGGCATCTCCTAGCTTCCCGTTTTCCACCCGACGGCCGTCTCGTATTCGTGCAGGCGGCCGTCGGGCGTGGCTACACTCATCGCATGGCAGAGCACGGCGCTGAACACGGAACCATGCGCGTCAAGACGGGTCTCGCCGAGATGCTCAAAGGCGGCGTCATCATGGATGTCGTCGACGCCGAACAGGCGCGAATCGCTGAGGAAGCCGGCGCCTGCGCGGTGATGGCGCTCGAGCGCGTTCCGGCTGATATCCGGCGGGACGGCGGCGTTGCCCGCATGTCCGACCCGCAGATGATCCGGGAGATCCAGGAGGCCGTGTCCATTCCGGTTATGGCCAAGTGCCGCATCGGCCACTTTGCCGAGGCGCAGATCCTCGAGGCGCTCGAGGTCGACTACATCGACGAGTCGGAGGTGCTGACGCCCGCCGATGTCGAACATCACGTCGACAAATGGAAGTTCACCGTCCCGTTCGTCTGCGGCGCCACCAATCTCGGCGAGGCGCTGCGGCGCATCACCGAAGGTGCCGCGATGATCCGTACCAAGGGCGAGGCTGGAACCGGCGACATCGTCAACGCCGTGACGCACATGCGCTCGGTGTTCGGCGGCATCCGGCGGCTCGGCTCGCTGCGCGAAGAAGAGCTCTACGCGGAAGCGAAGGAGCTGCGCGCCCCGCACGAACTCGTCCGTTGGGTGGCCGAGAACGGTCGTCTGCCCGTCGTCACCTTCACTGCTGGGGGCATCGCGACTCCGGCCGATGCGTCGCTCTGCATGCAACTCGGCGCGGACGGCGTCTTCGTCGGCTCAGGGATCTTCAAGTCTGGCGACCCGGATCGCCGGGCGAGGGCGATCGTCGAGGCGACGACGCACTTCGCCGATCCGAAGGTTCTCGCCGACGTGTCGGCCGGTCTCGGCGAACCGATGGTCGGAATCTCATCCGCCTCGCTTCGCGAAGACGAGCGGCTCGAAGTCCGCGGCTGGTAGCACGGAGCACCGGGCGCCGTCCGGCGCCCGAGTTACGGTCAACGCGTGAGGGTCGTCAGGGCAGGCTGGACCAGCGCGTCCTTCCTCATCTATGCGGGTGCCCTCCTCGCGCTCAGTTCCGCTCTCGAGTGGCAGTTGGTCATCGCCGGCGAGCACGGATCGGGCGCATGGGCGGGGTGGTCGGTTCTGTTTTTCGCCGTAGCCGTCGGGCTGACCAGGATCTTCCACCGGCGGGAGCGCCCGCTCGTCGCGGGATTGTTCGGCGTGGTCGCGGTCGGCCTGTTCGCGGCGATGGTCGGCGCCTTCTTCCATTGGTTCGACTGGCTGACGAGCAAGCCGGGACCCTTCTCTGGTTTCTTCTGGGGCGATCTCGGGCTCGAGCTGCTCGTGCTGCTAGCCGCCCTCGTCGCACTGAGGCGCCTCCGCCTCCCGCTCTTCGTCGCGATCGCGGCGGGCGCCGCGTGGTTTTTCGTCACCGACGTCCTCTCGAGCGGGGGCAACTGGAGCGCGTGGGTCACCCTCTTCGTCGGCGTCGTCTTCTACGTCGTCGGGCGGCGGCTGGACACTGGCGATCGGAGGCCGTACGGCTTCTGGCTGCACGTCGCGGCCGGCCTGCAGATCGGCGGAGCGCTCCTCTTCTTCTGGCATTCGACCGACTTCCAGTGGGCGCTGATAATCGTTGCCGCGCTCGTCTACATCGGACACGGGGCAGCGCTACGCCGCTCGAGCTACGCGGTGCTGGGAGCGCTCGGACTGGTGGCGGCGACCGGGCACTACTCGGCGCCGCCCGCGTTCGTCCCGCTCTTCGGGGTGGGCGGCGGCGGGGTCGTGTCGTCCACGACAGTCGGATCCTCGTCGGCTGCGGGCGGCACGCTTCAATTGGGCGCGGACTCGACGACGACGCTCGACGTCTCTTACTCGCCGTGGCAAGGCCCAGTCGCCTACCTCTGCCTCGGCTTGTTCCTCGCGCTCGTCGGCATGCTCCTCCATCGCCGACACGGCGCAGCCGAGCTCGTATAGCGCCCAGTACGATTCGGGCATGAAGATTGGGGTTCTCGCGCTGCAGGGCGCGTTCCGTGAGCATGCCGTGATGCTCGAGCGGCTGGGTGCGGACGTCGTGGAGGTCCGCCTGCCGCACCAGTTCGAAGATCTCGACGGGCTTGTCATACCCGGCGGCGAGTCGACGACGATCCTCCGCCTTGCCGGGCTCTACGGGCTGGACAACGCGATCCGGCATTTCGACGGCGCCGTGTTCGGAACCTGCGCCGGGATGATCGTGCTCGATCGCGAGCGGCTCGGTTTGATCGACATAGCCGTCGAGCGGAACGCCTTCGGTCGCCAGGTGTCGAGCTTCGAAGCAGATATCGACATTGCGGGCGAGGATGAGCCGTTCCACGCTGTCTTCATCCGTGCGCCTTGGATTAGCGACGCCGGTCCCGACGTGGAGGTTATGGCAACAGTCGACGGGCACGCCGTGCTCGCCCGCGAAGGCAGGATCCTCGTCGCGTCGTTCCACCCGGAGCTGACCGGCGACGCGCGGATCCACGAGCGATTCTTGGAACTGGCGAGGGAGGGAACGCGTGTCAGGGCATAGCAAGTGGTCGAGCATCAAGCACAAGAAAGGCGCAGCCGACGTCAAGCGGGGCAAGCTGTTCTCCAAGCTGTCCCGGGCGATCATCGTCGCAGCGAAGGAGGGTGGGCCTGACCCGGCCGGCAACCTGGCGCTGCAGAACGCGGTGGAGAAAGCGCGCTCCTTCTCGATGCCGAAGGACAACATCGAGCGCGCCATCGCGAGAGGCTCAGGCGAGGGCGCGGACGGCTCGACCTTCGAGACGGTGATCTACGAGGGGTACGGGCCAGAGGGTGTCGCCGTCCTCGTCGAGGCGTTGACCGACAACCGCAACCGGACAGCTTCCGACGTCAGGTTCCTGTTCTCGAAGCACGGCGGCAACCTCGGAGCGACCGGTGCGGTCGCCTGGCAGTTCGAGCGACGTGGCGTCGTTCTCGTCGGCGCGGACGGCGTGGACGAGGACGAGCTCGTGCTCGTTGCGGCGGACGCCGGCGCCGACGACGTCGAACGCGACGGCTCGACCTACCAGGTCGACTCGACCCCGGAGAGCCTGACCGCCGTCCGCCAGGCGATCGAGGCCGCCGGCTTCGACATCGAGTCGGCGGGTCTGTCGATGGTGCCCAAGACGACCGTCGAGATCGCAGACGAATCGGTCGCGAAGACCGTCGTCCGGCTTGTCGAGGGCTTGGAGGACAACGACGACGTCCAGGACGTGTTCGCCAATTTCGACATTCCGGAAAGCGTGCTGGAAGCGATCGTCTCCTAGCGGACCGATGCGCTAGGCTCGGCGCCAACTCGGCTCAAGGAGGCAGGCTCGATGGGAAGAATCGCCGTTCGGAATGCGGCAGGTGCGACCGTGCTGCTCGCGGCAGCGCTTGCAGCCGCAGGGTGCGGCGGCAGCAGCAAGTCCAGCTCCCCTGCACCGGTGACCGTCACCCCGACCACCAGCGCGATCGTGACGACGACCGCGCCAACTGCGACGCACGAGACCACGACGACGACCACCGGCGGAACTGGCGCAGGCGCGTTCAAGGGCTGCGGCAACCTCACGCGTTTCGGGCAGGAGTTCTCCAAGGCGATCAGTGCCAGCGCGGCATCGGGAGTTTCCGGTCTCGGCTCCGAGGCGGCTGCGTTCAAGGCGTTCGCCGACAAGGCGCCGGCGGAGATTCGAGATCAGCTGAAGATCATCGGTGACGCCCTCGCCAAGTACGCGGAGGCGTTGAAGGGCGTTGATCTCAAGCCGGGGAAAGTTCCGAGCGCCGACACGCTCGCAAAGCTGCAGGCAGCTTCGAAGGAGATCAGTCAGCCGCAGGTCGCTGCGGCCGGGCAAAAGATCTCGGCCTACGTTCAGGCGCACTGCCACGCCTGATTCGTCGCACTATCGCCGGGGCCGCTGAGCCGGCCCCGGCGATAGTGCGGTGGTTACTTCGTGCAGAGGACGTAGACAGTGAAGTTGCGCGCGGTGTTCGTGTCGTTGCCGCCGCGGGCGCGCCAGCCGGTGATCTTCTTGGCGGTCGCGTCGTAGATCGGCGCGCTGAGAACGGTGACGAGCTGCGTGGAGTCGCTCTCGCCGCTCCAGTTGGTGCCGCCGCCGACCCCCTTCTCGCCGGGGTCGCAGTTCGCCGTCACCGAGCGGTTGCTGTAAACGGTGACGCTCGTGTACGCCGGAACGCTGACCGACGCCGAGTGCAGCGCGACGTCGCCGACGATTCCAGGTGCCCCGGCCGGCCCGGTGTCACCCTTGAGGCCTTGAGGGCCCGATGGGCCGGGCGATCCCGGGATTCCGTTCGGCAGCTGGCCGGGCCGGAAGTCGGCTTTCGTCAGCGAGCCGTTCCGAACCTTCGCGGCCGTGACGGCGTTGTTCTTGAGTTGGGTGGTACCGACACTGTTAGCGGGCAGCGTCGCGATCACGGCGGCGACGCCGGTCCCGCTCAGCGCGACGCCGAGCGCGATGCAGGCGACGATCATTGCAGGGCTCGGGCGTCGTCCCGAGGAACGACCCGGGCGAAGGCCCGAGGAACCAGCCGGGCGAAGGCCCGAAAAATCAGATGGGCGGGGCATGTGGGGGAACCTCCGTACGTCTGTTGACTGCAGTCGTTTGTCTGTATCGGCCTGGTCGGACGGAAAGCGCACCCCCCGTTCGGAAGGCTGGGTCGGAGCGGCATCCGAGCTGACGCCTACCCTCTACTCGTGAAAGTCGGCTCATGAAGGTATTGGGCATCGACCCGGGGACGGCGGCGTGCGGCTATGCCGTGGTCCAGGAGAGCGATGGGCGCGTCCGGCGGCTGGTTTCTGGATGCTGGCGAACGTCGCCCCGTGAACGGCCGGAGGCACGGCTCAAGGTGATCTTCGACAGCGTCGCCGTCCTCGTGGCCGAGCACGCACCTGACGCCGTTGCGCTGGAGGAGTCGTTCGTCGGTGCAGACGCGCGGATCGCGCTCTTCGTCGGTCAGGCGCGCGGAGCGGCGCTGGTGGCCGCCGCGTCAGCCGGGATCGAGTGCACCGAGTACGCGCCGGCGCGTGTGAAGCAGACCGTCTGCGGCTATGGACGGGCTGACAAAGGGCAGGTGCAGCGGATGGTTCGCGTGATCCTCGCGCTCGACGCCGAGCCGGCGACCTCGCACGAGGCGGATGCACTTGCGGTTGCAATCTGTCACGCGTTGGCTACTCCTCTTGCGAGGATTGTCGGATGATATCGCGATTGCGAGGAACGCCGGTTACAACAACGAGCGAGGGAATCGTGCTCGATGTTGGTGGCGTCGGGTATCTCGTGGCTGCCACACCGTCAGTGCTCCGACGCGCTGCGGGCGGCGGCGAGATCACCGTCGAGACGTACCTCCACGTCCGCGAAGACACGCTTCAGCTCTACGGGTTCGCGGACGCCGGCGAGCGCGAGCTGTTCGGCCAGCTGCTCACGGTGAACGGGATCGGCCCCAAGGTCGCGCTCGCCGTGGTCTCGGGATCGCCGGCCGCCGACCTGCGGCGGGCGATCGCGCTCGGCGACCACGCGCGGTTCATGGCGATTCCCGGCATCGGCAAGAAGACCGCGGAGCGGATCGTGCTCGAGCTGAAGGAGAAGCTCGCAACCGCTGCCGGCGAACCGATCCCGATGGGAGCTACGGGCGCCGGTGAGCTCGTTGCCCGTGACGCGCTCGTCGAGCTCGGCTGGTCGCTCGTCGAGGCCGACCAGGCGCTGGCGCACATCGATCCCGACCTGCCGGTCGAGGAGCGCGTGCGGCTCGCCCTGAGGAGCGCAGCGTGACCGAGTCGCTCGTCGCAGCGGTTCTGGGAGAGGGTGAGCTCGAGGTCGAGAGCTCCCTCCGCCCGAGGCGCCTCGACGACTTCGTCGGCCAGGAGCGCGTGAAGGAGCAGCTTGGCATTGCACTGGACGCAGCGAAGGCACGCGGCGAGGCGCTCGACCATGTTCTCCTCGTCGGCCCGCCAGGGCTCGGCAAGACGACCCTCGCGCAGATCATCCGCGAGGAGCTCGGTGTCGGCATCCGCACCGTTGCCGGGCCAGCTTTGGAGCGCAAGGGAGATATGGCCGCGATCCTCACCGGTCTCGAGCCGCGCGACGTGCTGTTTGTCGACGAGATCCACCGGGTGAATCGCGCGATCGAGGAGATCCTGTACCCGGCGCTCGAGGACTTCCGCCTCGACATCATCGTCGGTCAGGGGCCTGCGGCTCGGACGCTCACGCTCGACCTGCCGCATTTCACGCTCGTCGGCGCGACGACGCGCACCGGCCTCCTCACGACCCCGCTCCGCGACCGCTTCGGCATGACCTTCCGGCTAGGCTACTACGAGCCTGGTGAGCTGACGGCGATCGTCACGCGGTCTGCTTGCATCCTCGGCGTGTCACTCGATCCGGATGCAGCTGTCGAGATCGCGCGGCGATCCCGGGGGACTCCACGCATCGCGAACCGGATCCTCAGGCGGGTGCGGGACGTGGCGGAGGTGCGCCATGCGGGCGAGATTACAACCGAAGTGGCACGCGAGGCGCTTGAGCTGCTCGAGGTCGACGAGCTCGGACTCGAGCGAACCGATCGGGAGCTGCTGAACGCTGTCGTGCACAAGTTCTCGGGTGGGCCTGTGGGTCTTTCGACGCTCGCGGTTGCGCTCGGCGAGGAACCCGACACGATCGAGGACGTCTACGAGCCGTACCTCCTGCAGCTCGGATTTCTCCAGCGAACGCCAAGGGGCCGCATCGTGACCGAGCACGGCCGCGCGCACATCGGCGCGCTTCGGGACGACGGAAGCCTGTTCTGATGTCGCAGCTCTGGGTTCCCGGGATGGCCGGCCCGCTCGAGGAGCTGGTTTCGCGGATCCACCGCCGGATCGAGGCGTTCAAGGAGACCCACGGCCTGGACGAGGCCATGGTCAGCGTCGAGCTGATGGACGGCGGCCTGCATCGTCTGGCCACGATCTCGGCCGAGCCCGGCTTCGGCTTCGTGACCCTCTGCCCGCACTGCCACGAGGGCGAGCCGGAAGAGCTAATCGTCCCGCTGGGCGCGATCCGCGAGCTCCGCATCGGCAAAGCCGAGCCCGAACAGCAACTCGGCTTCGCGTCACCAAGCGAGTAGAGCCCGAGCAGGCGAACCCCCTGCTACTTCTTCTCGCCGCCCGCGACGTTCGCTGGATACGTCGTGTCTTTCGCGAGGTCTTTGACTAGGTACATCACATAGTCATAGACGTTGTCTTCAGGGCCGTTCATCATCCGTTTGTATGCCCGTAGCGGCGGCGCGCAGGTTGTTGTGTGGACCTTGAGACAAACAACTCTGTCAAACGGCTCCTCGTTGCCGATGATCCACGTTCCACCTAACTGACGGCGCATCGTCTCGCCGAGATATCCGCCGAAGACTTTCGCCCACGTTGAGATCTGCTTTTCGGAGAGCCCGCGCTTGAACCACCCTCGTAGCCCTTTCGGCAGATCGTTGTGGAAGCGATCGAGCATGAGCTCCAGTTGTCTGATGCTCTCGAGTGAATAGTCGAGTTCGTAGCCGAAATGCTTCCGTGCGAACTCGACAGCATCGACGGAGTAAGCCTCCATGGTCGCTTTCAGCTCGGGCTCAGTCACATCAGCGAGCCTAATTGTTCGTGCAACGCAGGTCGGCGGCGGCAACCGAGCGGCTTGTCTTACGTCGTTTCCTGCGCTTCCGGGCTGGGGCTGAACAGCTTCCAGTGCCCCTCGGAGATGATCTCGACCGTGCCGTCGACGACTTTGATGGCCGTCTCGTCGTCGATCGCGTACGCCGGATTCGGGATTCCAGCCGCCCATAGTTCTGCTGCAGCCATCGTGTTCTCCGGCAGATCGACGTGATCCACGTGGGGGAAAATCGAGAAATCGACGACTCCCAGCGCATCGTCGCCACCCGACGGTGGCTTCCAGAAGACGAAATCCTGACCGATCCTCGGCGTCAGCGCCATGCTCCCGGCGCTGAATCCCATCCAGGTCGTCTCGCGCAGAGATGGCAGGAGATCCGCCAGCCCCGACTGCCGCATCCAGTGAGACAGGTACAGGGCGTCGCCGCCACCCGCCAGCAGGACGTCGGTCTCCTGTACCAGGGGGACCCAGTTCTGCCGGTCGATGCTGGGGAGCGCGCTGAGCTCCAGCACACCCACGGACTTTCAACCGAGCTCGGTCATGGGTTGCTCGGAGTTTCCGCTGATGAACCGCCAACCCACTCGAGGTTGCAGAGGGTGGCCGTACGCCGCGGTCGGGATGCAGAGGGCGCTGCACTCGGCGATCGGTTTCTCCAGGAGATCGACAAGGGCGCCGTGGATGCTCGGGTTCTTGATGCCGGCGGACGTGAGAAGAAGCTTCATGAGACTCCTATGGTCGCGGGTGTGAGCGTCGTGCTCGTCGCGGCCCGCTCCAGCTGCATCCTGATTGAGACCGACATGGCAACGAAGACTCATCGGTCGCCCCCGGGAGTTGGCCGGGTGAGATGACCCTGGACGAGGACCGAGCAGACCTACGGCGCCATGCCGACGACTTCCGCAACCGGACGGGGTTCACCTACACGGTGCTCGACCAGGCGAGCCGCGACGTCATTGGCAGCGTCTACATCTACCCAGTCCCCGACAGCGACTATGACGCCCGTGCGCTCTCCTGGGTCCGTGAGAGCCACGCTGAGCTGGACGCGTCGCTCTGGCGTGAAGTGAGTGCGTGGCTCGCATCCACATGGGCGTTTGGCAACGTCCAGTACGCCGCGCGCGTTCAGCCGCCGACAAGCTGACACGGCTATCTCTAACGGCTTCACGGGACATACGCGGAAGTCAGCGGCGGAACTGGAGCTCGTGCCAGCTCGGCACGGGGGCGAGCTCGAGGAGCGCTCGGCCACCGCGTGGCTCGGCGTAGCCGAAGTCGGCGAGCGCCTCGTCCCAGGAGACCTCGAGCAGCCCTTCCTTCACCCGGTGGTCGAGCCAGGCGCTGCGGAACACGAGCTTGCGCAACCAGTAGACGAGCGACTCCTCGCCGACGAGCGCCAACCGTTCCCAGTGGCGGACGAGGTAGCGGCCGAGCCCGGAGCGGGCTTCCACGATCTGCCCGTCTGCGGCGATCTCGACCAGATCGCCAATCTCCTCCTCGTCCAGGTCGTTCGACTCGATCAACCCGAGTCGGACGGCGGCGGCGGTGACCCGCTCCTCGAAGTCGAGGGCGTTGAAGCCGAACCGGTACCCGAGGAACTCGACGACGTAGTCCTCGCCAGACTCGTAGTTGACGTCATTAGGCACTGTCGGAAGGGTACCCTCGGGACCGTGAATCGCCGCCTGATCATCCCGATGGCCTTCATCGTGGTTGCGATCTGGCTGCTCGGAACGTGGGTCACGAAGTACTCGCTCGAGCAGATGGCGTTCTACGCGCCGATCGCCGTTCTCGTCGTCGGCGCGACCGTCGGGCTTGTGCTGCTCTGGGTCAAGATCGCGCTCGAGTCGTTTCGCGGCCGCGACCAAAGCCGCAAGACGTAACTGGCGCCGGGTAGAGGCGACCCTTGGGTCGCCCGAGGGCGAGGCAAGCCTCGCCACTAGGTGATCACGGCCGTATCGTCCGGCGTGGGCCGTACCCTCGACTAGGCGATGAACGAGGGACGCTGGACGATTCGCCCGTGCGCCTACGACGAGGCGCGCTCCCTTGCGAGCAAGCTCGGCATCAGCGAGATCACCGCAAGCATCCTCGTCCGCCGCGGCTACGGCGACGCGAGTGAAGCCGCCGCCTTTCTCCACGGCGAGGGTGTCTCGCACGATCCTCTCCTGTTGGGCGACATGGCTGCGGCGGTCGCGCGTATCAGCCTCGCGATCGAGCGTGGCGAGCGGATCTGCATCCACGGCGACTACGACGTCGACGGCGTCTGCGCTACGGCGCTCGCGGTTCTGACGCTGCGCGAGCTTGGCGCCGACGTCGGTTGGCATCTCCCGAGCCGGTTCGAGGAGGGGTACGGCGTATCCCGCGAGACGGTCGAGCGTCTGGCAGCCGATGGAGTGGACCTCCTGATTACCGTCGACTGCGGGATCACCGCTGTCGAGGAAGTGGCTGCGGCGAAGTCTGTCGGCCTCGACGTCATCGTCACCGACCACCACCGTCCCGGCGACGCGCTGCCGGACTGCCCGATCGTGGCGACGCGACCGTCCGAGTACCCGTTCCCCGATCTCTGTGGCACAGGGGTCGTCTTCAAGCTCGCGCAGGCGTTGCTCGGCACCGGGCACCCGGCGCTGGCGCGGAACCTCGATCTCGTCGCGCTCGCGACGATCGCCGACGTCGTGCCGCTCGTCGACGAGAATCGGGCGCTTGCGACGGCCGGCTTGAGAGCGCTTTCGCAGACACGTCGACCTGGTCTCGTCGCGTTGTTGAAGTCCGCCCGCGTCGATGGCGCTGCTATCGACGCGACAGCGGTCGGCTTCAGGCTCGCGCCGCGCATCAACGCCGCGGGGCGGCTCGGTCGCCCCGATCTCGCGCTCGAGCTCGTCTTGACCGATGACAAGGAGGTGGCGGCGGCGCTCGCCGACGAGCTCGAAGGACTCAACCGAGACCGCCAGGCGGTCGAGGACAAGATCCTCCGCAGCGCGATCAGGCAGGTCGAAGAGTGGCCCGAGGAACGGCGCGCACGCCGTGGGTACGTCCTCTGGAGCGACGACTGGCACGAAGGCGTCATCGGGATCGTGGCCTCGCGGCTCGTCGAACGGTTCAATCGCCCCATTGTGCTCATCGCAGGAGCGGGGGAGACGTGGAAAGGCTCAGGGCGGTCGGTTTCGGCGTTTGATCTGCACGGTGCGCTTGCGGCGTGCTCGTCGCTCCTCGAGCGGTTCGGCGGGCATCGCGCAGCTGCGGGCCTTTCGATCAGACGTGATCAGCTCGATGCGTTCTCCGACGCGTTCGGGGCGCATGCAGACCAGGTGCTCGCGGCGGAGGACATGCGGCAGACGACGACGATCGACGCCATCGTGCCCGCATCGGCCCTGACGCTCGACCTCGCACAGGAGCTCGATCGCCTCGCGCCGTTCGGACTCGGCAACCCGGATGTCACGCTGCTCGTGGCCAGCTGCGAGGCGGTTGAGCCGTCGACGGTCGGCGAGGGCAAGCATCTCCGCTTTCGCGTGCGGCAGCACGGCCGAGACGGCGGGTCGGCGATTGCCTTCGGCATGGGGCCGCAGGTCGAGCGGCTGCGCGGCGCGACCCGCTACGACCTCGCCTTCCGGCTGAAAGAGAACCGTTGGAACGGCACTGTCGCGCCGCAACTCGTCGTGCGCCGCGTCTTCGACGCCCCTGATCGCTACGACGAGCTGCGCGACTGGCTCGCCGGGCTCTGGCGTGAAGGAGAGACAGCGTGGACGCCCGAGGCGCGCTCCATCTTCGGCGAGCTGGGACTCGGCGAAGGGGTCCGACGCGAGCTGCTCGAGTCAGAGACGTTCCGCTTGCTCCTCGCACACGCCGAGTTGGCCGACGCGCTCCCGGCTGCGGCGTAGCGAACCTCTCGTCCGGCAGATTGACGCGACCGCGGTGCGGAGCGAGGATAGGCCCGTGGCAACGTTGAGCAGGCGAGGTGTCGCTGCGGGGCTCGTAGTGGCCGTTGCGGTCGTCGGCGGTGCTGGAGCGATTCTGCTCACGCATTCGAGGGGCGAGGTCGAGGGACGCGGCGGCAAGGCCGAGGCCAAGGATGCGCTCGAGGAACAGGCCGCCGCAGCACGGCTCGCGGCCGTTGCGCCGGTTCGCCCGACGAAGGTGGTTCGCACCGCGGCTGCCGCGGGTTGGACGTCGGAGCAGGTCTGGAGCACAACGAACAACGACTGGGAGCCATCCGTCGCTGCAGCGCCGGGCTCGTCGTGGATCTACGAGGCAACGACGCGCTATGGCGGGCCGAAGGCGTGCAACTCCTGCCCACGCACGGCGATCATCGTGCGCAGCTCGAGCGACGGCGGGGCGACATGGGGACTGGACCGCTTCGTGTGCGCCTGCAAGGGCGTCAAAGCGCAGAACGACCCGGAGCTCGCCGTAGCCGCGAACGGGACGGTGTTCATGGCGTGGCTCAACGACTACAACCCCGGAGTCGTCCTCGCCAAGTCGACAGACCATGGGGCGACCTGGTCGGTACCGGTTCGGGTCAGCCCGTCCACGCTCACGTTTAGCGACAAGCCGATCCTGCTCGTCTCCTCGTCGGGGCAGGATGTGTTCGTCGCCTGGAACGCGAGCGACAGCTACGTGAGCACGTCCCACGACGGTGGCGCGACGTTCGCGAGCGTCAAGACCAACACCGACGGGCTCTACTGGTTCGCAGAAGGCGGGTCGATCGCCCCGAACGGCAGTGTGCTTTTCGCCGAGAGCGCCGAGAACCAGAACGCGACCGGGCCGATCCAGCTCTCTCTCCTCCGCTCGACGAACGGCGGGACGAGCTGGACGACGATTGCGATCGACACGAGTCAGGAGCAGGTGCCGTGCACTGCCCGCAGCTGCATCCCGGACTTCTTCGGCGCGCAGGCAAACGTCGCCGTCGACGCTACCGGCAAGGTGCTCGTCCTGTATACCGCGAACGGCGTCGCTCGAGCACCGCAGGATCTCTACGTCCGCAGCTCGGCGGACAATGGCACCACGTTTGGCGCGCGCCAGGAGGTCGCCCAGAACGCAGGCAACGCCGGCTTCCCGGTGATCGATGCCGGGTCAAGCGCCGGAGACTTCCGTATCGCCTGGCAGGACGATCGCAACGGCGCCGGAGCATGGAACACGTGGTACCGCCAGACGACGAACGGCGGCAGCACCTGGGCGCCGCAGATCCGGCTATCCGACGCGACGGGCGGTGCGCCCTACAAGACGGCGTCCGGCTACGGCTTCCCGTACGGCGACTACTTCGACCTCGACGTCACCTCGACGGGAACGAACGTGGTCGCGTGGGGCGAAGGGCCAAGCTACATCGGCCCCGGCGGCACCTGGTTCGCCCGCGGCGGCTAGCTCTCCGTTAGAGGTTCTCAGCGGTGGTGTCCGGCGGTCTGGTCGAGAGAGACCAAAACGCGTGCCATCCGACGCATTCGGAGAGCGAACAGGAGGCGGCGCAGCAACACGGAAGCTCACGTTCGCCCCGGTAGCCGCCGATCCTCTACAAAGTACCTCCCGAGTACACTGACCCTATGGCAGTCGTCGACACCGAACGGCACCACGAAAGCCTCGTCCACGAGCTGATCTCGGTCGTGGAGGCGTACAACCCGGGCGTCGACCGGGGGTTGATCCGCCGCGCGTTCGACTTCGCCGAGCTCCACCACCGCGGCCAGCTTCGCCGGTCGGGTGAGGAGTTCATCCACCACCCGCTCGCGGTCGCGCAGATCTGCGCGCAGCTCCATCTCGACGAGCAGACCATCGCGGCCGCGCTCCTCCATGACGTCGTCGAGGACACGAGCGCCGAGCTGGACGACGTCCGCAACGAGTTCGGCCCCGACATCGCCCATCTCGTCGAAGGCGTCACCAAGCTCACGCGCACCACGTTCCAGAGCCGCGAGCAGTCGGAGGCCGAGAACTACCGCAAGATGATCGTCGCGATGGCGCAGGACGTGCGCGTCATCCTGATCAAGCTCGCCGACCGTCTCCACAACCTGCGCACGATCGAGTACCTCGGCAAGCAGAAGCAGGTGCAGAAGGCGAAGGAGGCGCTCGAGGTGTACGCGCCGCTCGCGCATCGGCTCGGCATCCACCACCTGAAGTGGGAGCTCGAAGACCTCTCGTTCCAGGTTCTGCATCCGCGCAAGTTCGCCGAGATCAAGGCGATGGTCGCCGACCGGCGCGCCGACCGCGAGGCACAGGTGGAGAAGGCCGCCGAGACGCTCCGCACCGAGCTCGAGAAGGCCGACATCCCCGCCGACATCGCCGGCCGCGCGAAGCACTTCTACTCGATCTACGACAAGATGGCCAAGAAGGGTCGGGAGTTCAACGAGATCTACGACCTGACCGCCATGCGCGTGATTGTCGAGCGCGCGGGGGAGGAAGGGACGCGCGACTGCTACGGCGCGCTCGGCCTGATCCACTCGCTCTGGAAGCCGATGCCGGGCCGGTTCAAGGACTTCGTTGCGATGCCCAAGCTCAACCGCTACCGCTCGCTGCACACGACGGTGATCGGCCCGTCCGGCACGCCGCTCGAGATCCAGTTGCGTACACGCGAGATGCACGAGGAGGCCGAGTTCGGCGTCGCCGCACACTGGCTGTACAAACGCGGCAAGGGTACGAAGGGTGAGGACGAATGGGTCGTCTGGGTCAAGTCGCTCATGGACTGGCAGGGCGACGACCAGGACGCCGCGGAGTACATGCAGACGCTGCGCACCGACCTCTTCGACGACGAGGTCTACGTCTTCACGCCGAAGGGCGCTGTGAAGACGTTGCCGGCCGGCGCGACACCGATCGACTTCGCCTACGCAGTGCACACCGACGTCGGCCACAAGACCGTCGGCGCGAAAGTGAACGGCCGCATCGTGCCGCTGCACTACAAGTTGAAGAACGGCGACTTCGTCGAGATCCTGACGTCGAAGACGGGGCGCGGGCCGTCGCGTGACTGGCTGGGCCTTGCAGCGTCCTCACGGGCCCGCAACAAGATCCGTCAGTGGTACCAGCGCGAGACGCGCGAGGAGCTCGAGCACAAGGGCCGTGAAGCGCTCGACCAGGCGCTCAAGGCGCAAAGCCTGCCGTACCGGAAGCTCCAGGGGTCCAGTGTTCTCGCGCAGGTGATCCGCGACACCGGGTTCAAGAAGGCTGACGACTTCTACATCGCGCTCGGCTCGGGCAAGCTCGGCACCGGGCAGATCGTGAACAAGGTCCTGCAGCGCCTGAAGACGGAACAGGTCGTCGAGGAACCTGCGGTCACGCTCAAGCCCTCGAAGTCCCGCTCGACGGTCGCGGGTGAGACCGTCGGAATCGTCGTGCCTGGTGTGGAGGATGTGCTCGTCCGCGTGGCGAAGTGCTGCACCCCGGTACCGGGCGATGCGATCTCCGGCTACATCTCGCTTGGTCGCGGCATCACGATCCACCGCAGCGACTGCCCCAACGTCAGGGCGCTGATGCGTAACCCGGAGCGGTTCACGCCCGTGGAATGGGACGGTGGTGCGACGACGAGCTTCCGTGTGCAGATCGCCGTCGAGGCGTGGGACAGAGCGCGTCTGCTCGGCGATGTCGGGCTCACCTTCTCGGAGAACGGGGCGAACATCGTGTCGTATGGCGGCACGGTCGAGGATGGCATGGCACGCAACTGGTACACGGCGGAGCTCGGCGACGTGAAGGATCTGCGCGCGCTGCTCAACGCGCTCCGCAATCTCGAAGGCGTGTTCGACGCCTACCGCATGACGCCGAACGGGTAGGGGCGAGGCTTGCCTCGCCTCCGGTCGCGAGGGCTAGGGCGACCTACAAGACTGTCGGGTAGCCGGGCAGGTCGCGGATCGGGGCGAGGTCGTCGTCCTTCGCGGCCCAGTCGAGGGTTCGCGGCTCGAGCTCGCCTGCGCGCCGGAGATGCCCGAGCGCCTCATCGTGTCGACCGGCCAAGGCCTCGAAGCACGCGAGCGAGTACAGCATGCCGGCGTGGTCGGGGTACCTCTCGGCGCCTTCCTCGAGGAACGCGACACCGTCGGCCCAATCCTCGGTCGGGCGGAAGCGCTCGGCGTAGAAGTACCACTCCCACGCTGAGGCCGAGTACGGCTCGCCTGCCTTCCCGCCGATCGCGAGCACCGACGTCCCGGCCTCGACAGCGACGGCACTGCGTCGTACATCTGGGTCACGGATGAAGACAACCGTCCCTGCCGGCGCGTCGAGCACCTCGCCGGCCAGCGAGAACGTTGCATGGCCTGTCAGGACGACGTAGACCTCCTCGTGCCGGAGTTGCGACTCCGAGTGCTCCTCGACGACGTGGTCTCCGGCTGCCATGGCGACATACGAGTTGAGGCCGAACGCCTCGACTCCGAGCGTGCGCCGCAACGGGCGCCAGTTGACGCCTGCCCCGGTGATCGGGATCGACTCGATCTCGTCGAGCCGCACGCTCTGCCACTGCTCGTCCACTCCCCGAGCCTATCGACTCACGCGCCGCGGCCAGGTGATGGGGTAGCTCATGAGAGGGAGGCGTCACTCGGACGAGGGATTGCCGTCCCCAGAAGGGTGATTACAACCTTTGAGAGGGGAGAGGGGAACCGTTGCGGCGCCCGGACGTTTCAGGACGGACGGGCGCGCAGCGGTCACATCTGAACTTATGGCTCCCAGGTGTTTCCGTCGGTGTCCCAGCCGAGCAAGACGTATTCCGAGAGCCGCGCTGCGACCTGCGCAAGCGATGCCTCGTCTACCACGCCGTCGACGACTAGCTCACCGACCGGATCGCCGCGGTAGGCAATCGGGGCGACAAACCGTTTGGCCTCGTCGGGTGAGCCGGCCGACGGCCCGAGCACGAGCCCACCATCGTCGAGGAAATGAACGCCAACCCACGCGATCTCGGGCTCTGCGGCCAGCGCCTCGACGACCGCCCGAAGCACGTCGTCTGCGTCGCCTCCTTCGCCGACAACCCGATCGACTGCGTTCAGCGCACCGGCACTCATTCGACGAGATCCTCACCCTCGAACGCTCGCAGCTGGTTACGAAGGTCGTCGGGAATTGCCGTCGGGCGCCGCTGCGCGCGGTCGACGAGCACCATCGTCTGGGTCGCGGTGACCAGCAACGCGTCGTCGGCCACGCGATACGCGGCGCACTCGTACGTCATGCTCGTCCGCCCGATCCGAGCGAGCCGGACGAAGACCTCGATCAGCTCGTCGAAGCGGGCGGGCGCGTGGTACTCGACCGACGAGGCCCGCATCACGAACTCTGCGTCAGCCAACTGGATGGAGCCGAGATGCCGGTGGTACTCGGTTCGTGCATGGTCGAAGTACGGGAGGTAGCGGCCGTAGTAGACAACGCCTTGCGCGTCGGTGTCCGAGAACCAGACGCGATTGAGCGCGGAGTACTTGAACGGTGGTCGGCGATCGGTGACGCGGCCGAACTCGAGGGGATCGGCGGTCACGACCGGATGATCGCCAGCACCTCGTCCCGCCGCGCCTCCATCTCGCCCTCCGAGAGCGCCTCGAGATTCAGCCGCAGAAGCGGCTCCGTGTTCGACGGACGGACGTTGAAATGCCAGTCGTCGAACTCCACGGAGAGACCGTCGAGATGCGAGATCCGCCCGCCGAGCGCCGCGTAGCGCTCTTTGAGCTCCTGCAGCTTGAGTGGAACGTCGGCGACAGGGGTGTTGATCTCGCCGGTGAGGAAGTACTTCGCGAAGAACGGTGCGAGCAGCTCCGAGAGCTTCTGGTCACTCCGCGAAAGCAGCTCGAGCATGACCAGGAACGGGACGACGCCGGTGTCGGCCTGCGTGAAGTCGCGGAAGTAGTAGTGCGCCGAAACCTCCCCGCCGAAAAGGGCGCCTTCCTGGCGAATGCGCTGTTTGATGAAGGCATGACCCACGCGGCTCATCAGCGGGATGCCGCCGGCCTCTTCGATGACCCGCGGCACGGCCCAGCTCGCTCTCACGTCGTACAAGATCTTGCCACCCGGCTCCTTCGCGAGAACGGCCTGCGCAAGCAGTGCAGTGACGAAGTCGCCGGGAACGAACTCGCCCTTGTCGTCGACGAAGAAACAGCGGTCGGCATCACCGTCGTACGCCACCCCGAGGTCGGCGCCTTCGGTGCGGGTCTTCTCGACGATGAACTTGCGGTTCTCCGGCAGCAGCGGGTTCGGCTCGTGGTTCGGGAACGTGCCGTCCGGCTCGAAGTAGCAGGTGATCGCTTCGATCGGCAGCCGCGCGAGGACAGGCGGGAGCATCGTGCCGGCCATGCCGTTCGCGGCATCGATGACGACGCGAAGCGGACGTATCGCATCGACGTCGATGAACGATAGGACCTTCTCGACGAAGCCCGGCCACACGTCGAGCGCGCTGACCGTGCCGCGTCTCTTCGAGTCTCCGAACCCGGCGAGCGCCCGATCACGGATGTCGAGCAACCCCGACTCGCCGCCGACCGGCAACGCGCCCCGGCGGACGATCTTCATCCCGGTGTACTGCTTCGGGTTGTGGGAGGCGGTGACGCAGATGCCGCCTTCGAGCCCGCCGTCGCCGACCGCGAAATAGACCATCTCGGTGCCGACGAGCCCGAGGTCGAAGACATCGGTGCCCGCGTCGGCGGCGCCCTCGATCACGGCTGCCGCCATCGTCGGCGACGACACACGTGTATCGCGTCCTACCGCGATCGAGCGGGGCTCGAACTGCTCGACGTACGCCCGGCCGATCGCGTACGCGCCCTCCTCGTCGAGCTCTGCTCCGTAGACGCCGCGGACGTCGTAGGCCTTGAAGATCTTCGGGTCGAGCACAGTTCCATCGTACGGAACCGCGTCACGCATCGGGCCGGGAACGAGACGCATCGTACGACGCGGCCTTGGCGATCGCATATTCTCAGCCGATGGCTGACGACTGGCGTGTTCGTGTTGTGCTGAAGGACAAGGAGTCGCGTGGGATTTTCTCCCAGCACCTCGGCCATGGTCTCAGCCCTGGAGGCGAGGAGCTCGCGAGGGCGCTCGAAGGTCAACATCTCGTGGTTTCCGGCGAGGAGAACAACCTGTTCGTGTACGCGGACACAAAGCGCCAGGCGGATCAAGCCCATTCGCTTATCAGCTCGGAGCTTCAGCACCATGCGCTCGAACACCATGCGCTCGAAGCGGTCGAGAGCGGCGTCGAGCACTGGCTCGCCGACGAGGAGCGCTGGGACAACGAACCCCGGCAGGAGACGTGGGAGGAAGAGGCGCTCGCTGGCGGCTATGCGCCGTGGGAGGTCAGGGTTACCTGCCGCTCTCACTCACAGGCGACCGAGCTTGCTGAACAGCTCGAGCACGAAGGGTACGCGCCCGTTCGCCGCTGGACCCATTTGATCGTCGGCACGGCGAGCCGGGAGGACGCCGATGCGCTCGCAGCCCGTCTCCATGGGGAGGTCGATTCGGGAGGGGCCGTCGTGTGGGATGAGGCGATCGACGCGAACCTCGTGCGACCCTTTGTCTTCTTCGGCTAAGAGCTCGAACCGGGATGAGCTTCGTCGTCCGGACGGGATGAGTGCGTGCGATGCAAGGACGCAGGGAGCCCAATACGAGACGTATTGGGACGACTGAGGACGCGGCAGCGCTCGTGCACAGCGCGTCTGGACGGCACAAGGCCTCATTTCGGTTCGAGCTCTTAAGCCTCCAAGACGTGGAGGATCGCCCGCGTCGACTCGTCGTCGGGCGACTCCGAGATCACCGTCGCGGGCCGGTCGAAGCGAGCGAGTGCGTCCCGCAGAGGCTCGGCGCGCAGCGTGCCCTCGCCGTAGGGCAGATGCTTCGTCTCGTTCCGGTTCGCATACGCGATGTCCGAGAAATGGATGTGGAACGGCGAACCCGGCTCGAGAACGGCGTCTGCTCGTGTGAGCGCTGCGGCGAAGAGATCTTCGACCAGGTAGGCGCCGTCACTGGTCGCGTGCATGTGCGCGAAATCGAGCACGGGGCGGACCCAAGGGACGCGCGAGGCGATCTCGAGGACGTCGTCGAGTGAGCCTAGGTCACGTACGCGGCCCATCACCTCGACGCCGAACGGCACCGCTCGGTTCTTCTCTTCGAGTCGGGCTCGCAAGGTGCCGAGCTGCTCGACGACCGAGTCGAGCGCGGCCTCGTGGGAGCGGCCGAGCAGGAAGCCCGGATGGAACACGACCGGCGCGGCGCCGCATGCGGCCGCGATGCCGGCGCTCCGATCGAGCGCTCCCACCGCCGACGCCCATTTGCGGCCGGACGGCTCGAGGTGGCCCATGAACCCGAACAGCGGTGCATGCAGAGACAGTGCGACGTCGGCCTCACGCGCCACTGCGCCGAGTTGTTCTGCGAAGGCGTAGTCCATCCAGAAACCGCCCTCGAAGTCGATCTCGCATGCGCGGTAGCCGGCGGCGACGAGCATCTCGATGGCCTCTTCCGGTGTCTCGCGGGAGGGCAATCGGCCTGGGCCGAGACGTGCGGTCACTGCAGCATCATGCCGCCGCGACGACCGCGACGCCGACGAGAGCGACGGCGACCCCGATCATCTGGACGCGAGAGATCCGTTCGTGCAGGACGGGGTGGGCGAGAACGACCGTAACCACGGCGAAGAGCGAGCCGAGTACCGAAACGACTGCGATCAATCCGTGCTGGCTCGCGATCGCGAAGAGCGCATTCGCCGAGACGTCCGCCAGGCCGACGAGGACGACGAGCGCCGCGAGCCGCCTGCTGGCCCGCAAGCTGGGACGAGACACAAGCACCCACGTGAGAAGCAGAGCGAGCGAGCCGACCCGGGCACCCACGAGCGTGGACAGCGCGGAGCCGCCATGGGAGCCGCGGCCGAGGAAGTAGATGAAGACGCCGATCGCTAGCGCTGCCGCCACGGCAAGGATGACAGCGTCACTGCGGCCGCGTTCGCTCGACGACCGCTCGTCGACTGAGGCGAGAATCGCCCCGCCGAGCGCGATTCCCGAGCCGGCGAGCGCGAGCGCTGCCGGTCGCTCCCCGGCTCCGATGGCGAGGCCGACCGGGACGATCGCGCTGCAGGCCGTAATGGGAGAAACGATGCTAATCGTGCCGCGCGCGAGTGCTGCGTAGAAGAACGCAAGGCCGGCTCCACCACCGAGACCGCCAATCGCCCCGATCCACGCAGAGTGCCAGTCGAGGCTTCGGGTGAATGCGACGATCGTGATCAGGAGCACGAAGCCGGCGGCCTGCGAAAGGAGGGTGACGGCTGCAAGCGGCATGCGCCGCGTCAACATCCCGCCCGCGAAATCGGCGACACCCCAGGTGACGGACGAGGCAAGCGCAAGGAGAACGGCGACCATCCGTCGATCCTAAGAGCTCAATGGACGACAGTGAGTCCGTCCGGACCCCCTCGTACTCTGTTCCGCATGATCGCACCGACACGAATCGATCTTCTCGAGCTCGACATCGACCTCCGTCTGACCGACCTCTGGCGCGAGGCTGCCGACGTCACCGAGTGGAACCTCGAGGTGGTGTCGGCCTTCATGCGTGCGGCCTACGGAAAGGGCTACTGCGACGCGCTCACCGAGGACTCACCTGGCTCGCTGTGCGAGGACCACGGGTATCGGATCCCTGTCAGGCAACCGGGGCGGTCGAGTAGAGCGGACAACGTGACCGAGTTCCGCGCAGCGTAAGAACTTGACCCGGCGATCTCCGCAACCGTGCGCGTAGACTCCCAGGCGTGGCCCGGAGCTCACCTGCCAGGCTGGTGATCGCACTCTCGATCGCCGCGGTCCTCGCGGTCTTCCTGGTCTACACGTCGATCCGCGGCGGTGGTACACCTTCGATCCAGCCGACTCAACTCGCGGGCCATTCGGGTCGGGTCTCGCTCACGGGTGTCGTCGTCGGACCGGTAACGGGGGACGCGCACGGGTCCGGGCTACGGTTCCGGTTGCGTGACCGTAACATTGCGAAGGGCGCGAGCCAGGTTGCGATCGTCTACACCGGCGAGGTCTCCGAGCAGTTCAAGGTCGGGCGCGAGGTCGTGCTCGACGGAACGCTGAAGAACGGCGCATTTGTCGGTGTCCCCGGCTCGCTGCTGACGAAATGCCCCTCGCGCTACACCGCGAAACCGCAAGGCGCGTAGGTTGCCGCAGCTCGGTCGCGCCGCCTTGGTCGTCTCGCTCGGCCTCGTCGCGTACGCGCTTATTGCGGGAGCCGCAGCGGCCGTCACCCGCCGGCGACGACTTGCGGTTTCTGCGCGCAATGCCCTGATTGCAGCCTTCGGCTCGACGGTCGTCGCGTCCGTCGTGCTCGTCGTCGCGTTGATCCGGCATGATTTCGCTTTCACCTACGTCGCGTCCCACACCAGTCGCGCGCTTCCCACGCGCTATGCGGTCTCGGCGTTCTGGGGAGGCCAAGAGGGATCGCTGCTCCTGTGGCTCCTCGTGCTCACTGGGCTCGGCGCGCTCGCCGTCTGGTTGAACCGTCGCTCACGCGATCTCGTCGTCTGGGTCGTCCCGGTGATCGCCGGCGTCGCGACGTTCTTCGCGTGGATGCTGGTCGTTGTGGCGAGCCCGTTCGCGACGCAGCGTGCACCGTTCGACGGGGCGGGGCTCAATCCGAGCCTGCAGAACCCCTACATGGTCGCCCACCCGCCGCTGCTCTACCTTGGCTACGTCGGTCTGACGATCCCGTTCGCGTTTGCGATGGGCGCGCTGCTCTCCGGCCAGACGGACGAGCGCTGGATCATCGCGACACGACGCTGGACGCTGATTGCCTGGACTGCACTAGGGATCGGTCAGCTGCTCGGCGCGCACTGGGCCTATCAGGAGGTCGGCTGGGGCGGCTACTACGCCTGGGATCCAGTCGAGAACGCGGCACTGATGCCGTGGCTCGCTGCCACTGCATACCTCCACTCGGTGATGATCCAGGAGAAGCGCGGGATGCTGAAGATCTGGAACGTGATCCTCGTCTCGCTCGCGTTCTGCCTCTCGCTCTTCGGGACGTTCCTGACCCGATCCGGCGTCGTCAGCTCCATCCATTCGTTCACGCAGAGCTCGATCGGCGGGTGGTTCCTGGGCTTCATCGTCGTCGTGGTCGTGCTCACGGTCGGCCTGATCTTCTACCGCCTGCCGCTGCTGAGGACGAAGACCCGCCTCGAGTCCCTCGTGTCGCGTGAGGCGACGTTCCTCTACAACAACCTGCTGCTCGTCGCGCTCTGCCTGACGATCCTCTGGGGCGTCACCTGGCCGATCATCACCGAGGCGGTAAGTGGCGAGGCACGCGTCGTGGGCCGCCCGTACTACGACTTCTTCCTGCGCTCGTTCGGCCTGCCACTGCTGCTGCTGATGGGTATCGGGCCGCTGATCGCCTGGCGCCGTGCTTCGCTCAAGGGACTCGGCAAGACGTTCGCCTGGCCAGCTGGCCTTGCCGTTACGGCCGGCGTCGTTCTGATCGCCTTCGGCGCGGGCTCGTCAACGCCGGGCTTGATCGCGTACACCTTCTCGGCGTTCGTGCTCGGCACGATTGGGCTCGAGTTCGTGCGTGGAACACGTGCCCGTCGCGCGCTCTCGAGCGAGCCCTGGCCGCAGGCCTTTTCGTCGCTGATCGCGCGGAACCGCCGCCGCTACGGCGGCTACATCGTCCACGCCGCGATCGTCCTACTGGCGATCGGCATTGCCGGGTCGAGCGCCTACCAGCATGTGACGGACAAGAAGCTCGCGCGCGGTCAGTCGCTTGGTGTCGGCCCGTACACCGTCACGTATCGCGCGCTCGAGCGGTCGAGCAACCCCAACGCCACAGAGGTCCGCGCAGTGCTCGACATCAGGCGCGGGTCTCACCTCGTCGGCACGGTCAAGTCGGGGAAGAACGCGTACACGGAACCTGCCGGGCAGATCTCGAACGAGGTCGGGATCCATACGAATTACCTTACGGGCGAGGACGTCTTCGTGATCGCGGAGACCGTGTACGGGAACGGGACGGTCTACTTTCGGGTGCTCGTCAAGCCGCTCGTGAACCTGATCTGGCTCGCCGGGTTGATCTTCCTCCTCGGGTCGCTGATCACGCTGTGGCCGGATGCCCGTGAAGAGCGGCGGCTAGCAGCGCGCTATGCAGAGGTCGCTCTGGGCACAGTTCCGACTCGATGACTGCTGCGCTCGTCCTTGTCGCCGCGCTCACAGTCGCGTGTGTGATTGCGGTCGCGTTCCCATTTCTACGGGAGCCTTCGGCGACGTCGGATCTGATCGAGGAAACGGATGCGAGCGGCCGCCGACAACTCGAGCTGATCGAGGTTCGAGACCGTGCTCTCGCGACCCTGAAGGAGCTCGAGTTCGATCACCGGACTGGAAAGGTCTCAGACGAGGACTACCGGACGCTTGTCGGCCCACTCAGACGCGAGGCTGCCCAGGCCTTGCGCGCGATCGAGCCGGTGGCTCAGGCTGCGTCTGCAGCAGCCGCGGGCAAGGCGACGGCCGAGACGTAGCGGAGGTCGGGGAAGGCGCGCCAGTGCTCGTCGAGGCCGAGGCCATATCCCGCGAACAGCTCGTCGGGCACCGTGAAGCCGACGTACCGAAGAGGTAGATCGTCGACAAGCCGACGGTACGGTCGGTCGAGGAGCGTCACCGCGGCCACGCTCGCGGGCGCGCGAAGTCGCAACGTGCGTGAGAGGAAATGGAGTGTCAGCCCGGTGTCGACGACGTCTTCGACGATCAGCACGTGGCGGCCGGCGATCGGGCCGTCAAGATCCTTGAGCAGTCGTACACCGCCGCGTTGCCCGCCGCTGTACGACGCAAGCTCGATCAGATCGATCGTGTGCGGCAGTGAAAGGGCACGCGAAAGGTCGACGAGAAAGACGGCGCTCGACTTGAGCGGCGCGACGAGGAGCGGTTCTAGGCCGGCATAGTCGTCCTCGATCGCACGGCCGAGCTCGACCACGCGCGCGCCGATCTCCTCTCGGGAGAGGTACACATCCCCGACAACACCGACATCGGCCGGCTCTATGAGGCGAGTTTCAGCTGGTATCGGAGTGCCAGTCGCTCGAAGTCGCGCCGGTAGAAGAGCTTGACCTTGACGTCCGGGTACAGCTCGCGAAGCTGCCTGAGCTTCCGGTTCTTCCGCGTCACAAGTGACTGCTTCATCACGGTGACCTCCACATACAAGTTCTGCTCGGGGAGGTAGAAGTCGGGCGTGAACGCGCTCGTCACACGGCCGTCCGCGTCGCACTCGAGGATGAACGAGTGTGGCTCGTACTCCCATGGGACGCCGTAGAAATCGAGCAGCTTGGCGCACTCGAGCTCGATCCGGTTGGCGAAACGCGGCGGCTCAGTGCCGCGATAGGCCTGGAATCGGGGGGCCTCCCGCACTCGGGCGAGGCTAGCAACGGCCCCGGACGACCAACGAGGGCGTGATCGTCGCCTCGAGCCTCTAGGCTGCCGGGGGTGGCCGAGCCGATCATCACCTTGACCGACCTCGAGGAGCTGGCCGCGGAGCGCCTCGATCCACACTGGCGTGAGTACTTCGCCGGAGGCGCCGGAGCGGAACGGACGTTGCGCGAGAACGTGACCGCGTACGGCAACTATCGCCTGCGCCAGCGAGTGCTCTGCGGGATCGAATCCGTCTCCACCGTGGTCACACTTCTAGGTCACGAGCTAGCGGTGCCGCTACTGGTTGCGCCCGTTGCGTATCTCCGTCGCGCGCACGAGGACGGGGAGGAGGGGATGGCCCGCGCGGCCGCCGCGGTCGGGGCGGGAATGTGTCTCTCGACGTTCGCGACGACGAGCCCCGCAGCCGTCGCAGCGGCTGCACCCACGCTTCCGCGATTTCTCCAGGTGTACGTGTACCGGGATCGCGGTGTTACCGGCGAAATCATTGCGATGGCACTCGATGCGGGGTTTACGGGGATCTTCCTCACCGTCGACTTGCCGGTCGTCGGCTCTCGCGATCGCGAGCGGCGCGTGGCGTGGGAGTTCCCGGAGGACGATCTGCCGATGGTCGTCTTCGCCAGGGAGCGCGGACTCAGCGATCACGGGTCGGTCCCGGTCGACCCGACGGTGGACTGGCACTACCTCGAGCAGCTGTGCTCCTCTCTGGCGGCTCCCGTCGTCGTGAAGGGCGTGCTCGATCCGGACGACGCGGTTCTCGCTGCCGAGCACGGTGCTGCGGGTGTCGTCGTCTCGAACCACGGGGGACGCCAGCTCGATCTCGTCGCTCCGACTATCGAGGCGTTGCCGGCGATCGCTGACGCGGTCGGCGACCGCGTCGAGCTGCTCGTGGACGGCGGGATCCGCCGGGGCGCCGACATCGCCCTCGCCCTCGCACTCGGTGCGAAGGCGGTCCTTGTGGGGCGCGCGCCATTGTGGGGCCTCGCCGCAGGTGGAGAAGCAGGGGCGCGCGCGGTGCTCGAGCTTCTTCGCGACGAGCTCGAGGTTGCGCTGCACCTCATGGGGTGCCAGGACGCGACGAAAGTCAGCCGTGAGAACGTCACGAGGGTAGGAGTCTCGTGAGCGAGTCCGCGATCGACCGTCTGACGCGGAACGCGGTCCATCTGTTCCCGGATCGTGGGCTCGAAGCCAAGCTGAACCTGGGCCGTCCGTTGCGCGTCAAGCTCGGTATCGACGTCACGTCGCCGGACATCCACGTCGGCCGCGCGATCCCGTTGCAGCGGATGCGCGCCTTCCAGGACGAAGGCCATGTCGGCGTGCTGATCGTCGGCGACTACACGACCCGGATCGGCGATCCGTCGGGGCGCTCGGCGGAACGACCGATCCTGTCGGACGACGAGATCGACCGTAATGCGAAGACGTACGTCGAGCAGGCGTTCCAGATCATCGACCCGGCGCGCACAGAGGTGCGGTTCAACGGCGAGTGGCTCTCGACGCTGACCTTTGCGGACGTCGTTCGTCTGACGCGGACGCTGACCGTCGCGCAACTTCTCGAGCGTGACGACTTCGCCAAACGCGTAGCTGCCGGCCATCCGGTGTCGGTCTCGGAGCTGCTGTATCCACTCATGCAGGCATACGACTCGGTCGCGGTGGAAGCCGATGTCGAGCTCGGCGGGACCGATCAGCTCTACAACCTGCTTGCCGGTCGCACCGTCATGGAGTCGTACGGGATCGAGCCGCAGGTCGTCCTCACAACACCGCTGCTGCTCTCCTGGGACGGAGCAAAGATGAGCTCGTCCGTCGGCAACAACATCCCGCTAGCGGCGCAGCCAGAGGAGCAGTTCGGCCGAACGATGCGGATCCCGGATGAGCAACTCGGAGAGTGGTACCGCCTAGTCGCCGAGCGCGAGGTGCCGGCCGGGGAGCCCATGGAGGCAAAGCTCGACCTTGCGCGCTTCATCGTCACCCGGTCCCACGGAGACGAGGCGGCTGCCGCGGCCGAGGCGCACTTCACGCGAGTCGTAAGGGAAGGCGGTGCACCCTACGAGATTCCAGAAGCCCCTCTGACGTCAGGAGATCCGTTGCACCTACCGGCTGTCTTGGCAACCGCGTTCGGGCTTTCGACGAGTGAGGCGCGACGGCTGATCGCCCAGGGCGGGTTGAAGGTCGACGGTGCCGTCGTCGCCGACCTGGACGTTCCGCGGGAGATGCTCGAAGGCGCTGTCGTGCAGGCCGGCAAGCGACGGTTCGTTCGCTTCGTTTCGGCCCCGAAAAGGGCATAGTCAAGCCATCTCTTGACTCTCGTGGCGGGTCTGCTACTATCCCCGGGCTGTCCGCAAGGACGGTGTGGAGTCTGCACCTCGACACTGGAGAGCCTTCGAGCGAATCGGATACGACCTCGTACCGAATCTCACGTAGGCCTCTGGCGCGAGTCGGAGGCTTTTTGTTTGTCGGTTTCTCTCGCCGGCGCGGTCTTTGAAAACTCAACAGCGTGCGTTTAACGACGAGACCTCTCCGTCGTGCTTCGGCACGTCTGGGAGGCATTCCCGTCGCTCTGTTCATTCGTGTTTGGCATTCGTGCTTGTCACGGGTGACAGGGCAATATTTGAGCTCAAGCTCATCTCGGGAAGACAAAACGTTTGCCGATGCCTAGCATCGGCGACAAGTTCTTCACGGAGAGTTTGATCCTGGCTCAGGACGAACGCTGGCGGCGCGCTTAACACATGCAAGTCGAGCGAGAACCAGGACTTCGGTCCTGGGGACAGCGGCGAACGGGTGAGTAACACGTGGGTAATCTGCCCTCGGTTCCGGGATAGCCCGGGGAAACTCGGATTAATACTGGATAGCCTCACGAACCTTCGGGAGAGTGAGAAAAGGTAGCTTTGGCCTCTGACCGAGGATGAGCCCGCGGTGGATTAGCTTGTTGGCGGGGTAACGGCCCACCAAGGCGACGATCCATAGCTGGTCTGAGAGGACGATCAGCCACACTGGGACTGAGACACGGCCCAGACTCCTACGGGAGGCAGCAGTGGGGAATCTTGCGCAATGGGCGAAAGCCTGACGCAGCGACGCCGCGTGGGGGAAGAAGGCCTTAGGGTTGTAAACCTCTTTCAGGTGGGACGAAGCCACTCGGGTTAATAGCCCAGAGGGTGACGGTACCGCCAGAAGAAGCCCCGGCTAACTACGTGCCAGCAGCCGCGGTAATACGTAGGGGGCAAGCGTTGTCCGGATTTATTGGGCGTAAAGAGCGTGTAGGCGGCCAGGTAGGTCGGTTGTGAAAACTGGAGGCTCAACCTTCAGACGTCGACCGAAACCATCTGGCTAGAGTCCGGAAGAGGAGAGTGGAATTCCTGGTGTAGCGGTGGAATGCGCAGATATCAGGAAGAACACCCGTGGCGAAGGCGGCTCTCTGGGACGGTACTGACGCTGAGACGCGAAAGCGTGGGGAGCGAACAGGATTAGATACCCTGGT
>JBBRNX010000023.1:0-42504 GCA_038230035.1 Gaiellales bacterium | reverse complement strand
GGCACGAGCTCAGGCTCTCGAGTGATGCCCGACTTTGTGCTGGGTCGGGAGAAGGAGCTGCAGCGTCTCGCCCGGTTCGTCGGCTCGCTGCGAGAGGGTCTGGCTGCCTGTGTGCTCGAGGGTGAGGCTGGGATCGGTAAGCGCGCTGTGGCGACCGCCACGGTGTCGTTGCTGGGCCAGTTGGCCGAGTCGGCGCCGCTCGTCGTCGCTGTCGACGATGTCCAGTGGGTTGACCGTCCGTCGGCGCAAGTGCTCGAATTTGCTGCCCGGAGACTCGATGGGCGCGCCGTCGGCTTCCTTCTCTCGGTGCGTACGTCGATCGACGGCTCGGCGCCGTTCGGTCTCGATCGCTCGTTGACGGCTTCGCGGCTCGAGCGCATCCGGGTCGGTGCGCTGAGCGCCGGAGCTCTGCATCAGCTGATCAAGATGCGGCTCGGCGGCGCGTTCAGCCGGGCCGCGCTGCTCCGGATTCACGCTACGACGGGCGGCAATCCATTCTTTGCGCTCGAGCTCGCCTCGTCGCTCATGCGGTCGGGCGCTCCGGTGGCGGGGGAGGCGCTCCCCGTCTCGGACGACGTCCGCGTGCTCGTCGCAGGCAGGCTGGGGAGGCTGCCGCGAACGACTCGCGAGGCGCTTCTCTTCGCGGTAGCGATGCCGAGTCCCACGGTCGGTGCGTTGCGACGCACGGTGCGGGTCTCGTCGGATTTGATGCTCGCGCGGCTTGCACGCGCTGAGGCGGCAGGCATCGTCGTGGTCGACGGCGAGGCCATCAGGTTCAGGCACCCGTTGTTCGCCTCGGCGATCTACGCGGCGATCTCGGGCGAGGAACGGCAGCGGGCGCACCGGCGGCTTGCTGAGCTGGCCACGAGCACGGAGCAGCGCGCGCGGCACCTTGCTCTCTGTGCCGAAGAGCCTGACGGTGCGGTGGCTCTCACTCTCGCTGATGCTGCCCGTGAGGTTCGGCGACGCGGTGCCCCTGAAGCCGCCGTCGAGCTTGCCGAGCTCTCGGTTCGACTGACTCCGGAAGGCGAGGCGGCTGCCCACGATCAGCGCCAGCTCGAGCTCGCCCAATACCTGGTCGAGGCTGGTGACGCGGAGCGCGCACGCAGGGTCGTGCTCGATGTCGCGGGCCGCCCGGGTCGGCTGCAGGCCAGGGCTTTGCTCGACCTTGCGGGGCTTGAGTACTGGGGGGAAGGCTCTGAGCTCGCGGTGGCGCGGTGCGAGCAAGCCCTGGCAGCGGCCTCGAGGGAGGGCTCGATGGAGGCGACGTGTCATGCGGAGCTGGCCGTCTTCTGCGATTTCGATGCTGGTCGCTCGGAGCGGCATGCAAGGGCTGCGCTCGAGCTTTTGGACGCTGAAGGCGACGATGCGGATCCGGATGCTCTCGTCGACGCGCTGTTGGGCAGCGCCCGCGCGAACGTGGTGCTCGGTCGGGGCCTGCCGGCCGCTGTGATCGAGCGGGCGTTCGAAGCCGAGGCTCGGGCTGCTCAGAGCATTCACCGATCCCGGGTCGGAGGCCAGCTCGGCCAGTGGCTGAAGTACGTGGACGACTTCGCCGGCTCCCGCGCGAGGCTCGAGGAAGCGTTGTCGCAGTCGATCCAGGAGGGGGACGAAAGCTCGCTTCCGAATGAGCTGATGCACCTCGCCCAGCTCGAATGCTGGAGTGGCAACTGGTCGCAGGCGGCAGATTACGCCGAACAGAGCTACGAGCTTGCGGAGCAGGCAGGACAAAGCTTCGGCGGGCCGCCGGCTGTACGCGCTCTCGTCGATGCTCACCTCGGCAACGTCGAGCGCGCCCGCAGTACGGTCGACACGCGGCTCGATTCCCTCGAGGTGAACCCGATATGGGCTCCTTTGTATCTGCGCGTTCTCGGCTTCCTCGAGCTCTCGCTCGGGAACCTCGCGAGCGCCGCGCGACACCTGTCCGCTGCGGTCGAGGCCGCGGAGAGCTTCGGCATCTATGAACCCGGCGTTTACAGAGTCCATGCCGACCTGGTAGAGGCCCTGATCGGCACTGGTCAGCTCGACCGGGCCGAGGTGATGCTCGCGAAGTTCGAGGAGCGGGGCCGAGCCAGCCCCATCCCCTGGTCGCTGGCTACGGGAGCGCGCTGCCGTGGGCTCCTGCTCGCGGCTCACGGTGACCTCGATGCTGCCGAGCGCTCGCTCGGGGATGCGCTCCGCGAGCACGAGCGGTTGCCGATGCCCTTCGAGCGTGCGCGGACGCTGCTTGTCCTCGGTCTCCTGCAGCGCCGCCGGAACGAGCGGCGCCGTGGCCAGGAGTCGCTCCAGCAGGCGCTCGCCATCTTCGATGATCTAGGCGCGGTGCTCTGGGCCGAACGGACGCGAGGCGAGCTACGACCACTGGGCGGCCGGCCGACGAGCCGTATGGCTCTGACTCAGGCTGAGCAGCGCGTCGCCGAACTGGCAGCCAGCGGGCTGACCAACCGCGAAGTGGCGGCTGCGCTCTTCATCAGCCCGAAGACGGTCGAGTCGAGCCTCGCTCGCGCCTACCGAAAGCTCGGAATCCGATCGCGGGCCGAGCTCGGCGCACACATCGCCGCCAACCCCCCTGCGGGTATCACGCCGCCCCCGTAGAACGAGCGCCGTAGCGCGGAGACGGGTTATGTAGGGAAACACCCGCTGCGCCAGAGGGTCGCTGCTCCTACCGTCGGTGGGGTGCGAATCGATCGAACCGATGGCACCCCGTCGTGATCAGCTTCATGGCCGAGTGCTTCTGGCCGGGCGTGACCACCCAACAGGTGGCCGAGGCCGGAGAGAGCGTGCGGCAGTCGGCTCGAGCGATCAGCTCGGAGGGCCGGCTGGCCCGCTACATCGGCTCCATTCTCATCCCGACGGACGAGATAGCACTGTGTCTGTTCGAGGCCTCGTCGATCGAGATCGCCTCCGAAGTCAACCGGCGGGCCGGGATCCCGTCCGAGCGGATCCTCGAAGTCGTGCGCCTCGATCCGCGTTAGCTCGTCCGTGGCAGTTTCCCGGGCAGGCAACCGCCACCCGGCAACCTCTTCAAAGGAGCTTCGGTGAACCGTTCCAGTGAGGCAGCATCAAGGGCACGTCGCAGGACTCTCGACGCGGCATTGGTGATCGTGGTGGGGCTCGTGGCGTCCTTCGCCGTCACCACCTCTGCGTTCGCCAAACAGCAAGCGGCCAGCACCAGCTGTAGTGGTGTCGCGAAAGGCGCACCCTGGAGGTACGAGGGGCAGAAGGGAACCTCCTACACGGTGCTCGGCGTCAACGGCGCGTCCTGCGCGACCGGCATCAAGTTCATGCCGAAATGGACGCGCGACCGCGCGTCATTCGACCTCAAGCCCGTGCCGGCCGGCTGGCACTGCTCTGCGATCGGGAATTACACCGCGCTGGCGAAGCTCGGGCAGTGCACGACAAGCAAGGGCGGCATCTTCGAATGGCTCCCCAAGACAAAGAAGTAACTGTGGGCCACGAGAACGGCTCTCCAACTCGAACAGCCCCGGCCGGCAAGCGCCGACCGCAACACGACAAAGGAGCATGAGATGACCTCGGAACACACTGGAAGACGCTCGGCACGAATGGTTCTCGTCTCTCTTGCGGTCGCGCTACCGCTCGCCCTGGCGACCAGCCTAGTGCCAGCCGCAACGAACGCCGCCGGATTCCCGCCGGGGCTCGGGAAGCCGTGCGGCAGTGTCAGCGGCGCAACCTGGACCTACAAAGGGAAGTCCGGAGACCGCTACAACGCCTTCGGATCCTCAGCGACAGCCTGCGCCGCCGCCCTGAAGTCCGTGCCCCGGCTGACGCGCCAAAGACCACGCGCCGGCGTAGTCGGTGCCCAAACGCTCACCGGCGCGAACGGCTTCAACTGCGCCGCCACAGGACGCGTCGTCGGCATGCGACCGGCTGCCGCCGCCGGATTCTGCGGCAACAAAGCCGGCGCGCACTTCCTCTGGTCACCGAAAGCCCGCTAGCAAACCGCCGCGGTCCCAACAAACACAAGTCGTCCCGCGAGAACGGAACGGTGTCGCGCGGCGTGCCCATCTGCGCCGCGCGACACGGGCGAACCCTTCTTGGCGTCGCCACAACGAATTCATCGAGTTAGGAGATCAGATGAATACCAACGACCGTCGCCAGCCCAAGGTCCACAAGAGTCTCTATGCCATGAGCTTCGCCTGCCTCGCTTTCGCCCTATCCCTCGTGGCAGTCGCCGGCGCGGCTGCTTCGAGCGAAAGATCGGCTCAGACAACCCTCTTCACCCAATGCACGTCGCTGACCAACATGCGCTGGAACATCAACGGCAAGAGCGGCAACCGTTACATCATCGAAACCCAAGGCTTCAACTGTGCGCGGGCGCTGAAACTGATCCCAGCCTTGATTAAACAACAGGGCGGAAACGGAGACAGAATCCTCAAAGGCCCGGCAGGCTACAAGTGCCTCTCCGGCAACCGCTACAACAGCCCACACGCACTCGCCGGAGCGTGTCGGAAAGGCGGGTTGTATTCCGGCCCCTTCTTCGGCTGGACACCAGAAGTCAGCTAACCCGAAGAAATCAACCCTGCGCGGACCGCCCGTGCCTAGAGCGGTCGCGCAGGACGATTCCCGGCCGCACCAGCTTGAAACGGATCCCAATTCCTCGACGACCACGACGCGGCGGGCCTCGCTAAGGCGAATCCCGCGCTCGGTCGGCCAGTACACGAGTCCCCGAGCTACCCACGAGCCTGAAAGACATCCAGGTCGCAAGTGAGGAGTCGCTCGGTAGAACATCCCCTCGCCAAGCGACCGGACATCAGAACCAGCTGTTGAGCAGGCAAAAGCTGCAATGAGCGCAACGACCAATGGAACTGAGCGGACCCGAACCGGCGACCGTCGAGAGTTGACGATCGCCCCGGCCCGATGGGCTCCCACACCGCGGGCGCCCACTCGCGGCCGCGCATCGCCTCGACCGCCTCGTGGGCGCCGACCCGGCTGAGGTAGACCCGGGTGGTGGCGACGCTCGCTTGGCCGAGCGCGTCGCGGACGACGGAGAGCGGCGCCCCGCCGCGGACGGTTGCAGGTCAGGTCCGCAGCTCCGCAGCGTGCTTACCCGGCCTGCGGGACTGCGGAGCTGACTTCTTCGTGAGTGGCGGGGACTTCTTGGAACACCGTCAGGGACCGTCTGCACAAGCTGGCCCGCCGACACGGTTGCACGATCGAACGTGTCAGCCGCGGCTGTGGCACCAGGCCACTATCAGTTCAACCACGGGCACGAGATGAGAGCCAGCCCGCGCCGGAGTAGAAATCGGCGGACTGGCGTAGGGTTCATCCGCCGGCGCGAGTCTCCAACCCGCCGCCCTATCCGGCTACCGTCGACGCTCCCGTAGCTCGGTGTGGACGTTGTTATGGGGCATCATGACGGCCCGTGCAGCGCCCGCTCCCTTCCGGAACCGTCACCTTCCTGTTCACTGACGTGGAGGGGTCGACGAAGCTGTTGCACGAGCTGGGGGCCGAGGTGTACGCACAGGCGCTGGCGGACCATCGCCAGATCTTTCGCCAGGCCTTCGGCGCTCATGGCGGGGTTGAGGTGGATACGCAGGGGGACGCGTTCTTCGTTGCTTTCCCGACCGCGCCGGGTGCGCTGTGTGCGGCGGCTGACGCGGTGAAGGGATTGGCTGTGGGGCGGATTCGCGTACGGGTCGGGATCCATACTGGGACCCCGCTTCTGACGGATGGGGGGTACGTCGGCGTTGACGTTCATCGTGCCGCGCGTATCGCTGCGAGCGGGCACGGCGGCCAGGTGCTGGTGTCGTCCTCGGCCGCGGCGCTGCTCGGCACGGACGGCCTGCGTGATCTGGGCGAGCACCGGCTGAAGGATCTCTCGGCGCCGGAGCGGATCTACCAGCTCGGCGGCAAAGACTTTCCGCCGCTGAAGAGTCTGTACCGGACGAACTTGCCGATTCCGGCGACGCCGTTCCTGGGTCGCGAGCAGGAGCTAGCCGAGGTGCGCGGGCTGCTGGAGGACGTCCGCCTCTTGACGCTAACGGGGCCGGGCGGGACGGGCAAGACGCGGCTTGGTCTGCAGGCTGCCGCGGAGGCTGCAGAGCGCTACCCGGACGGGATCTTCTGGGTGCCGCTGGCGACGCTGCGCGACCCCGAGCTCGTGCTGGCGACGGCGGGGCAGGCGCTCGGAGCCAAGGACGGCCTGGCCGAGCACCTCACCGACAAGTCGCTGTTGCTGCTGTTCGACAACTTCGAGCACGTCGTCGATGCAGCCCCCCGCCTCTCCGAGCTACTCGCTTCCTGCCCCAACCTCCACCTGCTCGTGACGAGCCGCGAGCTGCTTCGCGTCCCCGGCGAGCAGGCCTACCCGGTACCGCCGCTCGAGCCGCAAGACGGGACGGAACTGTTCCTCGCCCGGGCGCGTTCGGCACTGCCGAGCTTCGTCGCGAGCGACATGGTGCCGGAACTATGTGCGCGGCTTGAGAACCTGCCACTCGCTCTCGAACTCGCAGCAGCACGGGTACGAGTCCTCTCGCCCGAGCAGCTCGTCGAGCGGCTCTCGCAACGGCTCGATCTGCTCAAGGCCGGCCGCGGAGTCGACCCGCGCCAGCAGACGCTGCGGGCGACGATCGAGTGGAGCCACGAGCTGCTGAACGCCGACGAGCAACAGCTCTTCGCGCGACTCGCCGTCTTTGTCGGCGGCTGCACGCTCAAAACAGCCGAAGCAGTCTGCGGCGCCGAGCTCGACATCCTCGAGTCGCTCGTCGACAAGAGCCTGGTTCGCGTCCGCGAGGGCGACCGCTTCTGGATGCTCGAGACAATCCGCGAGTACGCAGTCGAAAGGCTCGAGGACTCCGGTGAGGCGGAGAAGTTGCAGCGCCGCCACGCGGAACACTTCCTCGCGCTCGGCGAAGAGGCCGCGCCTCAGACACGAGTCTATTCCGCCGAATGGATCGGGCTGCTGGAGCTGGAGCACGACAACCTCCGCACAGCCCTCGATCACCTCTCGGCCGCCGGCGAGGACGAGCTTGTCCAGCAACTGGCAGGAGCCCTGATGGACTTCTGGTACTACGGAGGGCACGTCACTGAGGGCCGGCGCCGTCTCGAGCGCGCGCTCCAAGCCAAGAAGCGCCCGACAGCGGCCCGCGCCAGAGCCCTCACCGGGGCAGCCTTCATGGCGTACGGGAGCGGAGACGTTCCGGCAGCAAAGTCGATCGCCGAGCAGGCGCTCGAGCTTCATCGCCGCCTTGACGACCCGCGGGGCGCCGCAGACGACCTCAAAGTGCTCTGCGTGGCCGCAATCGAGGAAGAAGAACTCGATCGGGCGCAGCAGCTCGCCGAGGAATCCCTCGCCCTCTTCCGCCAGGCCGGCGACGAGCAGTCCACGGTCGCGGCGACCCGCACGCTCGCGTTCACATACGCCAGCCGTGGCGACCTCGAGCAGGCCCGCGCACTACACGAATCGAACCTGGCGCAGGCCCAAGCACTCGGCTTCAAGGAGACGGAGGCAGCGACGCTGGGTTCGCTCGCGATGATCGCATTCGAGCAAGGCCGAGTCGAAGACGCCGCCTCCCTCGGCAAGCAGAACCTTCTCGCCGCTCGCGAACTCGGCTCGCCGCAGGCGATCGCGCAGAGCCTCTCTCGCAACGCCAACGCCTTCGCCCAGATCGCCGGAAAAGCAGGAGCGGCCGCACGCCTCCTCTCCTGGTTCGAGGCTCAGCGCGAACAGATCGGCGTCAGCGAACCCTGGATCGCGAACGTGAACGAGGAGACGCTCGCAGCGATCCACGCCCAGCTCGACAACTCCGCCTTCACCGAGGCATGGGAACAAGGTCAGAAACTGACCGTCGACGAGGCCCTTGCGCTCGCACTCAACTCACTCGCCTGAGCGCGCCACCGCACCGCCTTCCAACCTCCACGAGCGGAAACCGCCCCCGCGCTGGGTGGCACCCACCAGCCGACCTCACCTAGAACGCTCTCCGCCGAGCGACCGGACCTCAGAACAAACTGACGAGCAGGCAAAACGTCGTCATACGCGAAACGGGTGAACGGAACTAAGCGGACTCGCACCGGCGACCGTCGAGGGCGGACGATCGCCCGTGCCCGATGGGTCCTCACGCCGCGGGCGCCCACTCGCGGACGGTTGCAGGTCAGGTCCGCAGCTCCGCGGCGGGCGTACCCGGCCTGCGGGACTGCGGAGCTGGCTGCCGTGCCCCGGCCGCGCTCGACACAGAAGCGGGCGACCGCAACATCAGGGAGACCGCTGCGTCAAATCTTGGCGCCCAGATACCCGCAAGTCTTCTGATCGAGGGATTCTTACAGCAGGTCGTCCCTAGCGACTGGCCAGACGCCTGTTCTCCTCGACTCGAAGATCCTCTCGCTCACGACGTGATCCTCGACATCGAGCAGGCGGTTGGGATGGGGGTCGCACAGGTTCACGAGAAGCTGGCCGAGCCGCATTGACGGGGTGCTCCTTCCAGAGCAGCCGGGGCTGCTCGATCACGACGTCGATCCGCTCAGGTCGGGCTCGACGCCAGGCCGAGGGTTCCACTCGGGCAGCGGCCTATCGTGATCCAGGCCAGTCAACTCCGACGGACCGGCAGGACGCATGGATGGTACGGCTTCAGGGTCGCGGGGAGCCAGACGGGGGCGGCACGCCTCTCACGCCGCCTCCCACTGCCGCTGGCGGCCGAACTCGACCGCGTCTGAGGCCCCGATCCTACTCAGGTAGATCTGGGTCGTCGCCGCGGACGAATGTCCGAGCAGATCACGCACGGTGAGCAGATCGGCCCCCTCCTTCACGAGATCGACGGCAAAGGCATGTCTCAGCCCGTGCGCATGCACGCGCTTCTCGACGCCCGCCTTGCGGGCGAGCCGCGGGATCATGTGGCGGACGTAGGACTGGTCCATCGGCCCGCCGGCGAGCGAGCAGAAGAGCGGGGCACCGGGCGGAAGCGTGCAGCGCTTGAGGCGCACCTCGAGCCAGCGGCTCACGAGCGCGGCCGTGCCGGCGTCGACGCCCACCACGCGGCGCGTGCCGCCCTTGCCGCGCTGCACGACGAGCGTGCCCGAGTCCGGGTCGAAGTCCTTCGGGGCGAGGGCGAGCGCCTCCCCGAGCCGCAGGCCGCAGCGCCAGAGGACCGCCAGCAGCGCCCGGTTGCGCACCCCGGTCGGGGCACGCCGGGAGCACTGCCTCATCAGGAGCTCGACCTCCGCGGCCGTCAGCAGGTCCGCGTCCAGCCTCGAGCCGTTCCGTCCGTTCACATGTCCTCCCCGAGAAGAGCATTAGCAGGCGCGCCCGCGAAGCCGCGAGGGCGCGAGAACGAAATATGACCCGGCGGGGCCGCGTCCGCTCTACCCGATTGGGGAGGCCGGTCCCTCCCAATTGGCTAGGTCGAGGTCGCGGCCGGACGCGGCGAACGACGGCAAGCCGGCGAGGGCTCGAGAACCCTGTGCTCGGACCTCGGCAACCCTATGAGATGGCTCCCCTACCCATCTTAGGCCGGCAGTTCGTCCAGGATCAAGCGCCCGATATCGGCTGCTTCGGTGGGCCGTTCGCTGTCGGCCGCCTCGATCATCGTTAGGAGCCGTTCGCCGAGTTCCAGCCCCGGCGGCTTGGGCTGTTCGGTGTCTAACGCGAACCCTTTGCCCGCCCGGGTGGTCGGCCGACGGCAGGGTCTCCGGATCCGAGCCGACGGCCGGTGCCGCCTCGGGCTGTCGGCCCGGGAGTAGCGCGAGCGGCGCGTTGTTCTCCGCGCGAGAGCTTCGATGCTCTCGCGGAACGCTGGCGCACGCTGATCGAAGCCTGGGAGTCGGATCCCAGCAGCTGCTTGTTCCTGTGTGCGACACGATGGAGGAACGCTAGTCGGCTGCTCGGCGAGCCGCAGCCGCACCGACGATCACGCGGTTCACACGAAGATGCCCCGACCGGACGCGGAGGATCGTGACCTTGCTCGGGGCGATGTCGCCATTCCGGTCGAAGCCGAAGCTGCCGATGATGCCGTTCCGCACACGTGTGGCCAACACCTCTCTCACGACAGAGCGACGCGTGCCGTCGGAGCGAGCGATCGCGTCGAGGAGCACCTCTGCTGCCTGGGCGGCATAGGGTGCGCCGAACCCGGGCTGGCGTCCGGCGCCAAAACGACGGACGATCTCCTGTCCGTGCGGTGGCAGCAGCGAGACGTCCAGTTGGGTTGTGCCGACGTAGAGCCCATCGATCGAGCCAGTCCGCTGGGGCGGGATGTCGGCGAAGCCGTCGGATGCGACGAGCGGTACCCGAGGACCGAGAGCATCGCGCAGGTCGGCGACGAGCCTAGCGCCGCCGAAGAATGATGCACCGGCGATATAAACGCCGTCGGCCCGACTCCGTCGAATCCTGCGCACAAGGGTCGAATAGTGACGAGCATTCCCGTCCCATTCTGCGGACCCTGCGATCGCGAGGCCCGTCCGCGTTGCGAGATCACGGAAAGCCGACGCGAAAGCCCGCCCGTAATATTCCTGGTCGTTCAAGACGAAGGGTCGTTTGGCGCCCAACCGTCGAAACAGTGTTGCCGCGGCTGCCAACTGCGCGTCGTCTGGTGGCGCAACACGGAAGAAGTTGCGCACCCCCGTGGGGTAGTACTTTGCGGGCACGTCGGATGGAGTGCCCGAAGCTACGTGGGTGAGCCCAGGGTCGGTGTTCGAGGGGCTGATCAGCGCGAGCGGCCCGGTGGTCGTCCGGTTGAGGATCGGGATCTCCACCGCCCCGCACGCCGAGTTGAAGGGGCCTACCACTCCGAGCACGTCGCGGTCGACCGCGTACGCCTTCGCGTTCGCCACGCACCGCTCCACCGTGAACTGGTCTGCTTGGGCGGTGGAGTCGTCGCAGGACTGGTAGCCGATCGTGTACTTGCCGGCCTTGAAACCGCGGCGTGAGAGCACGAAACGAATCGCGTCGGACATCGCTCTCGTCGTCTGGCTGTAGTCCGCCTGACGGAGGGGAAGATCCGAGACGATCAGGTACCTCGGCTTGCCGTCACCGTGATAGACGACGTCGGAGCAGACCGACCGGGGCAAGGGTTTGGCCTGCGGCGAGCCGCTGCAGCCGGCGCTCAGCGCGGCGACGGCAACCAGCCCCAGGGCATGAGCTTCGAGAGATCGCACGGACAGGGACTAAGCGATCAGGCGCCTGTAAAAGGCAAGGCCGCCGCGGTCAGTCAACGGTCACCCAGACGCGTCCTTCTCCAACGGCGATCCGGAATGGCGTCCCGCCCACGTCGATCGTCGCCGTCACTCGATCGCTTTGAGGATCTATCCGTGAGACCGTTCCGTCTCCGCTCGCCACCCACACCGATCCCTGGCCGTACGCCACGCCCGTCGCGAGATTCCCGACGGAGATGCTGCGCGCAAGTGTGTTCGTCCTCGCATCGACGCGCCAAACGGTGTCCCCGCTCGCGTTCGCCACCCAAACCGAGCCTTTCCCGAACGCGAGGTCGCCAGGGTGGAACGGAAGCGGGATGATTACCGGTGGTCGCTGCCGGCGTGCGTCGAACCGGCCGACAGCGTCCGGTCGTCTACCCAGGGATTCAGCCACCCACACGGCATCGGCGCCGAGAGCGACCGGGCCGTCGTAGGAAACAGCTCGCCGCTCGACGACCCGCCCCGATCGTCCATCGATCCGCGCGAGTACCCCGCTGCCGCTGGCCCACACGCCGCCGCTCCCGACGGCGATGCTCGAAGCGGGGAGCGGCTCGGCACCATGTGGGCTCACCGCGATAGCCCGCGTGACGAGGCCGGAATCAGGGTCGATCCGGAGCACCGACAGGGGCTGGCCGAGTGCACCCGAGGTCACCCACACCGAGCCGTCACCGACCGCCACCCCGCCCGCCGCGCCGACCGCGACGACCCTGACGACCCTTCCCGATACCGGATCGATCTTCGAGAGCGTCTCCTCGTTCGCGCTCAAGGTCCAGACCGCGCCCGCGCCAACAGCGATATCCGACGGGGTATTGCCGACCGGAATAGCGGCGACAACGCGATTCGTCCTCGGATCGATAACGGCGACCGAGCTCGGCTGAGTCATGACGGACGCCGTCGAGCCGCCCGTCAGGTCGACCACCGCAGCGCCGACGGCTACGGCAAGCAGGAGGGCAGCGCCCCCAACCATGAGCAGCAGGCCGCGCCGCTTGCGCGAGCGCTCGGCGAGTGGCGCGGCCGGCGCGGCGAGCGACGGGTCCTGCTGGAGAATCCGCTGCTCCAGCTCGCGTAGCTCCGGCCCCGGCTCCAGCCCCAGCCGCTCGTCCAGGGTTCGGCGACCCTCCCGGTGGGACTCGAGCGCGTCCGCCTGCCGCCCAGAGCGATACAGGGCCAGCATCAGCTGCGCGCGCAGCCGCTCCCGTAACGGCTGCTCGCGTACCCGCGCCTCGAGCTCGGGCACGAGCTGAGCGTGTCGGCCGAGCGCGAGCTCCGCATCCACCCTCTCCTCCAGCGCAGCGAGCCGAAGCTCCTGCAGGCGTGCGATCTCCGCCTGCGCCCACGGCTCATAGGCGAGATCCTGCAACGGCTCGCCGCGGAACAAGGACAGGGCGTCCCGCAGGCTCGCCGACGCCCTGCGCGGCTCCTCCTCTCGCGCACCTTCGACCAGCGCCTCGAACCGATCCAGATCCAGCTCACCTTCCCCCACGCGAAGCACGTAGGAGTGCCCGTGCGTCTCGATCCGGCCATCGCCCAAAAGCTTCCGCAACTGCGACACGTACACCTGCACCGTCTTGTGAGCCGTATCGGGTGGCCGCTCCCCCCATAACTCGTCCACCAGCCGATCCGTCGACACCGGCTCGTTCCGGTGGAGCAGCAGCAGCGCCAGCAACGACCGCTGCTTCATCCCACCCAGCGTGACCTGACGATCGCCGTCTACGACCCCGACAGCCCCGAGAATGCGGAACTCCACCAGCGTCCTCCTGCTCGAAATCGCGCATGGAACCTAGCACCGTCACGCGGCGTTTACCGCGCGTTTGCCGCGATTAGCGGTTTCGCGGCCGCCCGCGCCCATCGTGGGTCGCAGCCAGACCGCAGAGGGCGGTCGGACGAGAGAAGGAGCAGACATGAGCGTTCGCATCACCCGCAGGATGAGCCTCGTCGTTGTAGTCATTGCGTTGGGCGTTCTGCCCGCAACGGCCGGCGCAGGCATCCGCGACGGCCGGTCGCCCGACACGAAAGACGCGGCTACCCTGGCGCACTTCGACGGCCGATCGCCCGACACCGTCGACGCGGCGATCACGGCGCACGAGACGCAGCCGGTCGTCGACCTGCGCTCGCCGGATACGCGTGACGCAGCGGTCGTCGCCCACAGGGTGCCGTCGCCGACGATCGTGATCGCGACGAACACGGGCTTCGACTGGACGGACGCCGGGATCGGCGCGGCTGGTGGATTCGCCGTCGCGCTGCTGCTGGCCGGCACGCTCGCGCTCGCGAGAAACGATCGTCGCGACAAGCTCGCCCTCTAAGAGGGCGACGAGACGACCGGGGCGTGGGCTATCCCTGCCGCAACGGGCTCTGCGCTTCACACGCGTGACCCCGTGCGCCCCGGTCAGTCTCCTCTTCGTCCGATCGCCGCAACGACCTGCGGGAACGGCCAGGAGAGGCGGCCACGCGCCCACCGGGCGCGGCGGCGCGGAACGAAATATGACCGGGCGAGGCCGCGTCCGCGCTCCCCGATTGTGGAGGGCCTGTCCCTCCCGAATGGCTAGGTCGAAGTCGCGCCGTGCCGCTTGACGAGTCACACGCGGCACGGCAGCGCCAGGCTGGCAATGGCCTCAGACAGACCACTCCACCGAGTCTGCCGTCGCCTGAAGACGAGACCGTCACCAGGGCGATCAGAGACTCGACCAGCAGCGACTCGTCGACTAATTCCGAACCCGCGAAGCTGTCATCGGCACGGCGGTTTCTCGATGGGCTCAGTCGGCGACCCTGGGATGCTTGCCGTCGCCGAGCGCTTCACACCCGGGGCGCGAGCCCAGTCGGTCAGCTTCCGTTCGTATTCAGGCGAGATTGAGCCGCTCGGCAGCCTCGGCTCGTGTCCTGTCTCCGCCAGGACAACGATCTCGACCTGATCGCCTCTCGCCCGCCGCCACGCCTCGATGCTCGGCCCGACGGGCGTCCAGCTGTCGTCGTCGCCATAGAGGAGGAGCGCCGGGATCCTGACCTGCGCGAAGACCGGCTCCGGCTCGAAGAACATCTCCTCCGCAATCGCACGCCTCGCCGAGTCCGCCTCGTCCTCTGGAGGCAGTCCGTCAGGCAAGTACGCGAGGTTCCACCAGGGCTCGCGCGCAGCCGCGGCGAGCTCGCCATCCAGGCCGCGGACTTCCTCGCCGCGAGCCCATCTTTCGGCTTGTTCGCGTAGCGCGACCGCACGAGTCGCCGCCTCGGCCCCAAATCCGGCGCGGCGGATCTGCTCGGCAACCGCGTAGCGCATCTGTGCCGCCGGCGTCACGCCTGTCGATGCGAGCAAGACAAGGAACGCAATGCGCTTCGAGCGTGTCGCGGCAAGCGGTGCGACCCAGCTCCCCTGGCTGATCCCCCACAACCCAACGCGATCGGCGTCGATCGCGTTCGCAAACGCCAGGACGTCGTCGGCCTGCACGTCGAACGCGCCGCGCGACGGGTTGCCCGCTGATGCCCCCTCGCCGCGACGATCGAACGTCAGGACGCCGATGCCGGCAGGCGGCAACACGTCGTGCAGGTGCTGGTACAGATACCAGTCTCGCGTACCTTCACCGGCGCCGTGTACCGCGACGATCGCAGTCGATCCCGCTCGCGAATACGAGCCGACAAGCGTCGCCCCGTCGGATCTGATCCGAACTTCGTGCACCGCTACCGCTTCATCTCGCCGACTTTCACCTCCTCGCAGCGTACAACGCGCCCCGAGTCAGCTTCGCGAGAGCGAGGCGCGGTGAGCGTCATTAAGCGCGACAACGACGATCCTCTTGGGGGCTCCGCGCTGAAGCCTTCTGGAAGCGCGGCACCTCGCCTGCGCGACGGTGCATACGCCCTGGCGTCGCTGCCGTCCGTTCGCGGGCGGGGATGGCGCGCCCACGCGCCTGGGACTCACCGGCCGCGACGACCTCGTGCGCCCGCGCTGGTTAGGCCGCGACGGCACCCAGTGCCCACCTCTATGCCGGGCGGGGGCGAGCCGGTCCCAGGGCACGGATCTCGGAGTCTCGAGCGAGAGGCGTCCAGTATCGGGCGCGGAGCTCCCGCCCGCGACCGGCGGGTTCGCGCGCGTGCGCGCGAGGGGTCGTCCGGCCTGTTCCGGGTAGCTGGAGGGTCGTGGCGGGCCGCCGGGTCGCGGGGATCGGTGGGGCGGCTCGGGTTGTCGAGTGCGTCGGGGGGCACCGTGGCGGCGCGGGGCGTCCGGCTTCGCCGTGGCGTCCGGGGGCGTTGGTGGCCGGGTCCGACCGCGGCGAGCCGTCCTGGCTGTGCCGTCAGGGCCCGGTGACCGGCTGGCCCGGGCTTCTCCGAGGAGCGGGCGCCGCGTACCCTGGCGTGGTGGGGAACAGTGCTGCCTGGGGGTGTGTCTGTCGGCGGGCTCCCCTAGGTGGCGCGGCAGCCGACGGATCGGTCGGCGCTCCCGTCGCGGTGTGTCGGTGCCCGCGCCACCCGGGGGTTCGGCCCGACAGACGCATCAGGCGGGCAGGAACCGGACTTCCTTCTCGGAGTCGTCCTTGACGATCCGTCCCTCGGCGGCGAGGCGGTTCAGCTCCATCGACGCGGTGTTCCGCGCCACGCCCTTGGCCTCGGCGATCTCCTTCGTGGTGCTGAGCCCGCCCTCGACGGCCTTCACGTACCAGTCGTCGACGGTCTCGTCCTCCTCGGCGAGGGTGACGTCGCGGGTCGGCGGGTCGTAGCGGATGCGCCACTCGGACACGGCCTCCTGGATGCGGCCCTCGTTGTAGAGGCGGCCGACGTGGAAGTTCGCCGGGAAGTCGATCCCCTTCTCCTTGAAGATCACCACGCGGTCCTTTGGGTGACCCGCCAGTTCCGCAGCTCCGCACCGCTTCTAGGGGGCGCGCGGAGCTGCGGAGCTGCCCACGGCTACGGGCTGACGGTGTAGAGGTGCCTGCCATGCGCGGCGACCTCGACCGAGGCTTTCCCCTGCTCTACCGCGAGCAGTAGGAGCTCGTCGACCCGCTTCTGGCCGAGGCCGGTCTCCTTTCCGGCGCTGTAGGCGTCGGCCTTCGTCCACGGCCCCGGGCCGAGCAGCTCGAGCAGGTTGTCGAGGTTCTCGGCCCGTACCTCGCGGCGGTCCTCCTCGGCCTCTTCGTCGCGAACCTCGGAGGCCCGGCCGAGGATCGTGTAGGTGTTCCGGTCGCGGTCCCAGTCGATCACCTCGCGCGGGAAGTTGTTGCTCGAGCCCTGGCGGCCGACCGACTCGAGCTCGCGACGCGAGTCCGTGATGTCCTTGTGCGCCCAGAGGCCGACCTGCCTGCCGGCGGCCGCGGCCCACTGGCCGCTGCCGGCGACCATCTTCGCGAGGTTAGCCGCGACCTTGGTCGGGTGCGCCGCCACGGTGATCGCGACGTTCTCGAGCTTGAGCGGCATGAAGGCGTTCATGGCCGCGCGGGCGAAGCCGGCCTGGTTCTCGTCCTCACCGCCCCCGCTCATCCAGGCGGTCTTGGTGTCGACGACGAGCCAGGCTGCCCCAAGCTCGAGGCAGCGGGCGGTGGCGTGCTCGACCGTCTCCGCCCACTGGCGTCCGGCGTTCTCGTCCTGGGGCACGAGCCAGAAGTTCTCGTGCTCAAGTTGGCGGGCGAAGTCGTTCTGCCGGAACTCCGTCGCCGGCCCCTCGTAGAGGTAGAAGACGACGCCCGGTTCCACGGGCTTCCCGAGGAACTCGCCGCCGTGCAGCACCGCGTTGACGGCGCTGATCAGCAGCGTCGTCTTCCCGGCCGTCTTCCACTCGCCCGCGAGGAGGGTCACGTTCCCGCGGGCGGCGAGCCGCGGCACGACCCACTGCACCTCCGGGTCCTCGAGCTCGGCGAGCTCGAGGCCGTTGTACTCGACCCACTCCCGCGCCCGGGCCTCGACGGCCTCATCGCGCCGTTCCGCCGCGACCCGGCCCGGCGTGTAGCGCGACACCGACTTAGCGATCGCCCTCACTTCGCGCTCTGGCAGCGGCGGGTCGGCGGCGACGTCGTTGATTGCCGCCAGGGCGGCCTCGATCGCCTCCTCGTCGGCCCCGACGTTGCGCAGCGCTCCGCCGTAGGACGCCAGAGTAGTGTTGCGGGTGCCTTCCGGGATGACGCCGATCTCCGCGCGAACGCTCTCCGACTTCGCCTGTTGGACGGCATCGGCGATCCAGGCCGGCAGGTGCTGCGGGCGGCGCCACTGGCGCCACTCGTAGCGGCCGCCGGAGGCGTGCGGGCTCGGCGGCAGGATCACGTAGCCGCCGTCGCCGCGCGTGTCGATGCCCGCTCCGAGCCTGCCGCCGGTGTTTCGCAGCTCGAGCGGGGGCGCGCGGAAAAACAGGTGCCAGCCCCCGCTCCCGGTCCTGCTCACCATCGTGGTGACGTCGCCGTGGCGCCCCTCGAGCAGCTCCCAGCTGGCCATGCCGTCGTGGCCCGGGTCGATGTCGACGACGTAGACGCCGCTGGCCCTCCCGGTAGCTAGGCCGATGCCCGCGTCGGGCCACCTTTCCCACCAGCGCCTGATCTGCTCCTCGTCGGTGGTCGCCTCCTTGAATCCCTGCCCGGTGTACGGCGCCTTGTCCCGCTTGCACGGGAAGACGGGCCAGCCCAGGGATGCCGCGTACGCCAGCGCGCAGTCGAGCGGGGTCTCGCCGGACGGCTCAGGGGCAAACGAGACCCCGGCCGCCTCCCGCATCGCCTCACGGCCGCGGCGGAACTTGTGAGTGCTCATCGGTTCCTCCTTTTGTTGTGAGGTTGGTCGTCAGCGCGCGCCCCGAAGCGACTAGGCGCGCGGGCTTCCACCGGGACGTGCTCGACACCGTGGCGCATGAAGGGTTCGTCCACCACCACGACGCGCCCCCAGCCGGGGATCCCCGTGATGGTGTCGCCGACGCCGAACCTGCGATTTGACATCCAGCGGTAGGCGTTCGAGCGGAGAGCGTCGGCTGGGATGTCTTGACGGACGTAGACGACGGGCCGGCCCTTGCGCCCCGGGATTCCGAATAGCGGCCTTGCCCGAGTTCCCGCGAGAACCAGACGACGGACCCTGAGCCTGCGAAGAAGCACCATGGCTTCACTCCTTTCGAGAGAGGTTGAACGCGGCCGCCTCGCTGCTGCGCCAGACTTGCTGCACGGACAGGAGAGCGCGCGTTGCGTACGGGACACTCGACGAAGGTGCGTTCTACGAACGCCCCAGCCGAGCTTCTACAGTTAAGGATATCAACTGTTGTAGAGAATGTCAACCGTGGGTCAGGCCCGGTCGGTAGCGACACCTGTCAGGCGGCCCACTGACGACCCGCGGTTCGCCCTCGTCACAGACGAGTTGACATTCTCAACACCGTAGATAGTCTCGAGTGCGTGGAGATCGTCAGATCAGCGGTTGGGCGCGGAGGCTTCCCGTCGTACCCTTATCGCAAGGTCGTCGTGGCCGGCGACCGGGCAGGCGTCGCGGAGCTTCCGTGCGAGGGCGAGGGCAGCGAGAACCTCTACTACCACGAGGACCTGGTCTCGGTGCTGCGCGACACGTACCCGGAGCTCGCGGACGCGGGGTTCGGCGAGTTCACGGCCGGCTGGCTTGCTCAGAGCGGCGACGAGGCTTTCCTGTACGTCTGGGTGCTGGCCCCGGGCTTGAACGACGCGGACACGGCGCGCATAGGCCGCGCGATGAGCGAGTGGTGCAGAGCCTCAGGCGTTCGCAAGCTCACGATCGCCGACGCCTCTCGGCGAGACAGCTGCGGTGAGCCCGGCGAGGACGGGTGGGAACTCGCGTGAACGCCGACCCCGGCAACCTCTCCTACACACTCCCAAGGCTGTCAGGGCTCCACAATCTGTCCGGCGCGAAATTGGCGAGGCTCCTCGGCGTCAGCACGCAGTACGTGTGGATGCTGATGAACGGCGAGCGACAGCCCACCGACGATCGCGTGCTCGAGATAGCAGCGATCTTCGGGATCGACCCCCACCGGCTCGCGAACACACCATTCGACGACCTCCTCCAGGTCGAATTCGCCGATCCCGTCCGATACCGGGACACCGAAGCGCGGATCGCAAAGCTCGAGCGCGCGCAGCGATCTCGAGGGTGACCGTGGAGATCCATCACCCTCCCGTCTGACGTCAAGAGCCGCGTCAGCGATCGCCTGCGGCACCGGGCGCCCGCATTGTCCCCCGCCCGCAGCGCGGGAGGGCCCGGACGCGCCCCTCGAACGGCGGGCGTGTTGTAGAGCGGCGCGCTGGAGCGGTCGCCCCAGCCGTTGACCTGGCTGCCGCTCTTGTTGCGGTGCGTCACCGCTGACTGCTTCCGGGCCACGGGCTTGCCCGTCTCCGGGTCGTTCTCGCTCCAGCGCGTGACGAGCACGGAAGCCACCACCCCCGGCTCCGGGTCGTCCCCGTGGAACGCGCCGTACACGATCTCGGCCGTCGGCACCCCGCCGGGCTCCACGTAGCCCCTCCGGACGACCCATTCGTGCGGGCAGTCCGGGTCGGGGCACGGGTTCAGGACCTCGCAGCCTCGCCGCGACAGTCACGCCGCCGCCCTCTTGATGCGGATGCCCCTCGTCGGGTTCCCCCAGTGCGCGATGTTCCGCTCCATCTCGCTGTCGAACCGCTCCCACTTCTCGTCCTTCGTCTCCAGCGCCTCGATGGCAACGCCGAGCACCTCCTGGGTACGCGCCTTCGCTCTCTCTAGGAGGCGATCCGCACGCCACCACCCGACCACGCCCATCTGGGCCTCGCCATCGAGCGCCGCCGCGAGGTCCCTCAGACCGTCCGCCAGATCGGCGTCGGTCAACTGTTGCTTTTGCATTTCTCCTCCGTCCGTGCCGCGAGGCGGGGGGCTTGGAGTACCCCGCCCGCGGCATCTTGATGTGTCCGGTCTCCAAGCCGACACGAAAACGTTCCTACCTCAGCTATTCGGCGTTCTTGCGCGGTGCCAACAGCGACAACGCCGCTCGGGCACTCATCGCAGTTGGAATCACTACAGGGGAGGCGGCGGGGATCTGACCGCCGCCTCTACCCGGTCGTTCGCCGTGCGACTCTGCGAACTGCACCGATGGCCCTAGGTGATCGGCGGAGTCGAGCCGATGATCTGTCGTACGTCGACCGGTCCCCGCTCCACCCCGAAGGAGCAGACGAGCGCCTGTGGCGCGAGCAGCTCCTCGAGCGCCGCTAGGAGCATGCCGGCCATCGTCGGGTCGCACCACGGCTTGTTCTGAACCTGGAAGATCGTGTCCAGCATCCGGGCGGCGGTAGTCAGCGGCTCTAGGGCGATCTCGTACAGGCCGCGCGTCCCGGTGAGCGTCAGGCGGTACGGGTCGTACATCCAGAACGCCCGCCAGTCCTCCTCGCCCAGATCATCCGAGAGCTCGATCGTCGACATTGCGACCTCGAAAATGTCGCGGCCGCCGATCCCACGGGCGAGCCAGGCCGCCGCCGCCTTGGGGACGATGTGGCCGAGCGCGCCGGCGAGGTCGTCGCTGCGGGCCAGCGCGTCAGATGACTGAGAGTCGCGGTAGACCGTGAAGCCTGGCTCCCGGTGCTCGGGCGGGAGCAGCGGGGTGTCCCCGATCGCCACCCAGCCGATCGACACACCGCGTCGCACGACGTCGAAGCCCCACCCGCAGTTCGCGATCGCGTAGGAATCACGGACTCCCGCCGCCTTCCGGATCTCGTCGACGCCGCGGCGCCACCGCGTCCTCGTGCTCATCCGCGTCGCCCGGCGCGCGCGCCGCGTGCCGTGGTTCCCTTGGCAGCGCCGACATCCGCGTCCGCGCGCTTCCTGGCGCGAACCGTTTCCCACGGCCACTCCTCGAGTTCGAAGTCTTTCGGCTCGATCCCGAGCTCCCGTGGGTCGATTCCCATCTTGTAGCAGCCCAGCAGGAACCCGATGTCCGCGTGGCTGAGGTCGACCAGAGATCCCATGACAATCCACCTTTCGTGTGAACATGTTGACAGGTTTAATAAGTCTACATGGCCACACGTGTTCGCGTCAAGCGGTGATAGGCTCAGCGAGTTGTCCGTAACTCGAAGGGAGCGCGCAAGTGGCCAAACCGATCGATCCAGGGACAATCCCGACAAGGCGCGACTGGCTGCCTCTCCTCGACGCCTTCCTCGCGAGCGGCGACGCGGCGTGGGAGCTGGAGCCCGCCGACCTGGGCGGAGTCGAGCCGAAGGCCGCGGCGATCCGCCTCGGCAACGCTGCGCGGGACACCGGGCGGCCCGTGCGCGCGGCGAAGCGTGGCGACCGCGTCTTCCTTCTCGGCGCCGAGCCGAGGCGGAGGGAGACGAAGGGCACGTGACGGCTGCGAAAGAGCGAGGGACGCCCAGCGCAAAGCCGGTCGGCGCCGTGGGCCGGTTCTGTACGGGGCAGAGGTGCTCGCGCGACTGTTCTCCGAGCCCCTCGCGCTGAGAAGCGGGCGACGAGTTCGAGATCTGCGGGGAGGAGACGCGGCGCCTTGTATCCGTTTTACTCACTAGCTTCGCGCGCGCGAGGGGTCATCCGGTTTCGCCCGGCTTACGGGCCGCGCACGCTCCCGAAGCCGTGCGCCGGAAGCCTTGCTTGAGCGAGACCCGGGGAGGGTCATGCCGCGGTCGTAGCGGGTTGCGCGTCCGGCTTCCCCAGGGGCCCTCCGAGTTCAGTGCGCCCGCGGGCGGTTGTGCCTCGGGCCGCGGCCGTTGCCTGTCATCGCGAAGGGTTCACGTCGGCGGCCTCCTGAGTCGCCGGTGGCGCTCGGCCTCCGCTTGGGCGACGACGAAGCGGCGGTAGTTGTCCTGGGTGATGCTCGGCTCCTCGAGCGTCGAGCCGGGCTCGCAGAGGCCCAGCAGGAGGTCGGCGTCGTCGGGGTCGATGTCGATCTTCTTCCGCGCGGCCTCCCGCGCCTCTGCCCCGCCCAGGTCGGCGGCGCGGAGGTGGGCGTGGTGGGTGACCGCGTAGGGGGCGTTGGCCTGGGCTACCGGGGTGACCGAGACGGTCTCGTAGATCCCGTCGCGTCGGATGGCGTCGAGGTAGTAGCCGAGGTTGTGGCCGATCGGCCAGACGAGCTCCTCCTGCGTCCCGTAGCCCGCCGGGCGGTACTCCTCGATCGCCCTGATCTCGTCCCGCTGCCGCGCCTCGGCCCTGGCCTGGCGCCCGCGCTTGACCGGCGGGATCCGGGTGTAGAGCGACCAGCCGGCCCAGAGGAGGAGCGCGATGACGAGGAGACCGAACACCGCTGCCTCAGGCGGGCCGGTCGCGCCGGCTGAGCCGGCGGATCGCCTCGATCCCGCGCTCCATCCTCTCGGCGGCGACCACGTTCGAGGAGTGGACGCGGATCGTCTCGGGCGGCACGAACCCCTCGAGCGCGACCTTCCGCTCGAGCCAGAGCACGACGTCGTAGCCGGTGAGCTCGCGGTCACCGTCGATCAGCCCGAGGTCGTGGTCGAGGCTGATCTCGGTGACCTCGCCCGTGTGCAGGAGCGCGATTGCCTCCTCCGGGGTCGTCACGCGCACCCAGCCCGGCGGTGCGTCCCGCAGGTCGTCGAGCCAGACCCTCAAAGGCTCTCGCCGCCCTCGTCCCGGGCGCGGACGCGCCAGCTGTCCACCCGCAACTGCATGTAGGGGCGGTGCAGGCAGTCGCGCAGGCGCTGCACCGCCGGGCAGGGCGGCGCCCACCCGCGTCCGGCGAGCGGCGCCTCGACCAGGCCGCGGGCGGGCTTCGAGTACTCGACCGTCGCGTTCCCGCAGGCCAGGCAGAGCGCACACAGGGCTAGCGTGCCCGGCCGCGGGCAGGCCTGCATGCCGAAGCCCGCGCGGGCGCCGCACGCCAGGCACGGCCCGTGGCAGTAGCGCCAGCGCACCGGGTTGGCGGTCTCGACGCTCGCCAGGAACAGGCGCACCCACGGCGGGGACGGCGGGAAGAGCGGCCGGCCCGGCCCGAGCAGGAACGCGCGCAGCGGGTCCTCCGGGTCGAGCGCGGGCTGACCTGGGAGGAACGCCCGCAGCCGCCCGCAGCGGCAGACCGCGAACCACCGCTCCTCCTCCCCGTCCACCAGCGACTCCCACAACGGACGGCCACCACAAACCGGACATGCCCCGACCGGACCAGCCGTACCCGTCTCGTGCTCACGCAACGACACCCTCCCCTCCTCAAACGCACGGCACCGGCGACCACACGCCAACCTCAGCCGACCGTTGCCCAAACAGGCAATATAGCGGGATGGGACGCGACACGCAGGGCGAACCGAGCTACCGGGACGACCGCTACCACCTGATCGCCGACAGCGGCAGCCTCTACTACGACCCCGCCACCGGCGAGGGCGCCGACGGCTTCCAGACCCCCGAGGCTGCGGCCGAGTGGGCGAAGCGGCAGGCGACCTGGCCCGAGCTATCCGAACTGCTCGCCGACGGCCTCAGCGCGATCATCGCGCTCGGCGCCGAGCTCAACGCGAACAACGAGGCCTGGGACGAGTGGGACGGCGAAGGAGCCTGGCCGGGCGTGCCCCGGGTTCAGAACTGGGCGATCGGACTCGGCCTCGTCATTCATCTCGAGCCGTGAGCCCGAACTCGCGGTTCCACTTCCGCCGTCCTGTCCCAGTCGAACTTCGCGTCTTTGGAACAACTCCCACATGAGCATGTCACTGCTCCGGTACGAGTAGCGCAGAGTCTCGTCCGCCTCTCGTTCACGACCCCAGATGGATCGTGGAACTCGCCGGTGGGCTAGTGCGCGCTTGCAGCCCCCGAGTCAGCCAAGCCCGCCTTCACCGTCGCGGGCGCCCTTTGCCCCGTGTGATCACGGCCACGCGCTCGGACGCGGGGACGCCGCGTCGCCCGCCGACCGGGCGGACTTCGATCGACTCCACGAGTCGCTCCAATAAGGCGCGCCTCCCGTCCGTATCGGCGGTTTCCCATCGCTCGTGGAGACGGGTCCAGGTCGTGCCGGCTTCAGCATCGTTGGCGAGCGCCAAGAGTTCAGTGCGGGCGTCCTCGGCAGCCACCGTGTACCTCGCTGCCTGCTGGTTCCACCGCTCCTGACCCAGAATTGAGATCGCTTCCAGGTTGCCCAGGAAGAGGTCTAGGTCGTATTGACGTGCCTCGGCGGAGGCTCTCGCCTTGTCTAGGTCGTCGTTATGTCGTTCGAATTGCAGCCCTCTGACGCGGGTCTGCCAGGTCAGCACCTGTTCGACCACGAACCCATCCAGGGCCGCTCCAGTGATGTTCACGGCCTTGTGATGAGGGCTCAGACACTTCAGATGCACTCGTCCCCTCACCACTGACGAAGCGAGGCGCCTCCCGCAGATCGCGCAGCGGGCAAGGCCGAGGCAAATCGAGCTCCGGGAGGCGACCCCCGTTCTGCTCAATCGGACGCCTCTGTTCTTCGCCGCTCCGGAGCGGTCGAAGTCCAGCCGCGACACGAGGGGCTCGTGGGCCTGCTCGGTCACGGTGTCGCCGTACCGGGCCTCGCCGAGGTAGACGCGATTGCGAAGCATCTTCTGGACGCCCTGGGTCGTCAGCTCGTGCCCGCCCGCCTTCATCCATCGGGCGAGGGAGGCGTGGGACTCGCCAATAATCCGCCGCCGGAACAGCTCCTCCAACACCGTCGCGGTCTCTGGATCGCGCTCCAGCCGCTTGTCCTCGCCAAACCGGTATCCGAATGGCGCCCTTGCGCAGTGGTGGAGGCCTCGTGCGACGCGGTCTCGCACTGTTCGGCTCCAGCCGTCCCGGTACCGCTGCCACTGGTCACGGGCAATCGCGGCCCGGATGTTGAACAAGAGTTCCTGGCCGGGGGCGGCCGAGTCGAGCCCATCCCCGGTGAGCAGCCTCGCCCTGGCCGCCCCGAGCCGCTCCCACACCTGGGCGGTCTCGATCAACGATCCGCGCGAGAGGCGGTCCTGGAAAGCCACAATAATGCCCTCCGACTCTCCCCGCTCCGCGCGCTCCAGCAAGCGGCCCAGCCCTCGTTTCGAGACACCTGTCGCCCCGCTCACATCCTCCTCGACGACCTCCTGCCCGAGCGCGACCCCGGCACGTTCGGCGACTCCCCGGATCATGCTCCTCTGCTCCTCCGGAGACCTGTAGCCCACTCGGTTGCCTACCTTTGAGACGCGGATATAACTGTCGTACGCCATCGCTTTCCTCGCAGAGCCAGAAGGGATGAGACGTGTGAATCATAACCGCTCAATCGAGGCTGACAACACATCAGCGTTCAACTGCCGTCCCGTGGCGGGAATGTCGCGCTGGTCGGAGCACGCCTACGGGCGCGCGATCGACCTCGACCCGCTCGAGAACCCGTACGTCAGCGACGGCACGACCTCGCACTCGGCGAGCCGGCGGTACCTCGATCGCTCGCGCCAGCTGAACGGGATGATTCACGCCGGCGACGCGGTCGTGCGCGCGTTCGCGTCGGTCGGCTGGGGCTGGGGCGGCTCCTGGACGGGAACCAAGGACTACCAGCACTTTTCCGCGAGCGGGCGTTAGCCGAGCTCTGCGACCAGCACCGTGACCCGCTTGGCGATCTCGTCGCGGATCGCGCGCACCTCGTCTCGCGGCAAGCCCTTCGGATCGCGCAGATTCCAGTCGATGTAGCGCTTGCCGGGGATGTATGGGCAGGCATCGCCGCAACCCATCGTCACGACGACATCGGCCCATTCGGCATCAGCGAGGTCGAGCGTGTGCGGCACGCGTGTAGAGAGATCGACGCCGAGCTCGCGCATCGCCTCGACTACCTCCGGGTGGACGTGCTCAGCGGGGGTCGTCCCTGCAGATCGTGCCTCGTGCCGGCTACCCGCGAGCGCGAAGAGTGCCTCGGACATCTGCGAGCGTCCCGCGTTGTGCAGGCACACAAACAACACCCGGCTCATACCCCCTCCGCCGCCGGCAAAGCCGGCACCTTCGCTCCCTGTGAGCCTCCGTCGAGCCTACGTCTCATGGGACTCACCGCGGACGAAACCGTAGGCGAGGGCGCCGAGAGCCGCCCCGAGCGGCGGTGCCACGAGGTACAGCCAGAGCGCGTGGAGATTGCCCGAGACGAGCGCCGGGCCGAGCGAGCGGGCCGGGTTCATGGACGCCCCCGAGATCGGACCGCCGAAGAGTGCATCGAGCCCGACCGTGCCGCCGATCGCGATCGCGGCGGCCTCTCCGACGGCTCGGGTATCGGTAGCGACGGCCATGATCACGAACATCAGGAAGAACGTGAGCACGACCTCCCACAGGAGCGACTGGTCTTGCGAGCCCGAGGGGAGCGTCGCGCCGAGGTGCCCTACCGTGCCGAGAGACGCCCGCAGCAGAGCAGCCCCAAGCACGGCGCCCGTCACCTGAGCGGTCCAGTAGCCGACCGCACGAGGCCATGGGAAGTGGCGCGAGAGTGCAAAGGCGAACGTGACGGCCGGATTGAAGTGGGCGCCGGAGACGTGGCCGACCGCGTAGATCATCACCATGATCACGAGTCCGAACACGAGCGAGACTCCGACGTGCCCGAGCGCGCCGGTCTTCGCGTCGACGACGATCGCGCCTGCGCCCGCGAATACGAGCGCGAAGGTTCCGATCAGCTCGGCGACCAAGGCGCGCGCGACTGGGAGGTCGATCACGCGACGTTGGTCAGCGCGGGCGGCTCGGCGAGCAGCGAGCTGATCCGGTCGAGTGCCCCCGGCGCAAGGCTGAAGTACGCAAACGTGCCGCGCTTCTCCCGCGCGAGCAGGCCGGCATCCGTCAGCTGCCTCAGGTGATGCGAGACCGTGGGCTGCGAGATGTCCAGCAGCGGCTGAAACTCGCAGACGCACACTGGAGCGCCGCCAGCGCGGAGGAGCACGTTCAGGATCTTGAGCCGGTTGCGATCGGCGAGCGTCTTGAACAGGCGCTCCAGCTCCGCAGCTTCCTCGTCGGTGATGGACGAGCCCGCCAGCGGCGTGCAGCACTCGACCAGTGGTAGCACCTTGAGCACGCAGCTGAGTATAGACTAGTATCGATATCGACAGTAATCGATATATTGATTGGAGGATGTCGTGGCCAATACATTTCACCTCTCACTCGACGTACCGGATCTGGACGAGGCAGTCGCCTTCTACCGTGAGCTTCTGGGCGTCGAGCCTGCGAAGAGCAAGCCTGGCTACGCGAAGTTCGAGCTGGCGGACCCGCCGGTCGCCCTCGCGCTCCAGCAGGCCTCGCGGGCCGCGCTCTCGCATCTCGGGATCCGCGTGGCGTCGACCGACGAGGTCGTCGCGTCGTCGTCCCGGCTCTCCGAGGCGGGTCTCGCGATGTTCGACGAGCGCGACACGACCTGTTGCTACGCCCGCCAGGACAAGGTGTGGGTGACCGACCCGGCCGGGAACCGGTGGGAGGTTTACACCCTGCTCGAGGACGTCGAGGACGACGACGCCGAGTACCACCCGCACGGCCCATATTCCTGCTGCACTCCCACGGAAGAGGCCGCCGCGGCCTGTTGCTGAGGGCTACCCTGTGCCGGACGCGGGTGTAGCTCAATGGTAGAGCTCCAGCCTTCCAAGCTGATTATGAGGGTTCGATTCCCTCCACCCGCTCCTCTAGCTCGTTGAGATCTCCGAGTGGCGTTTGGCCCGGTCATCCGCGAGTAGAAGCTTTCCCATCGCCTGGGCTCTACGAGCGGCATCCTGGTCGCCCTCGCCGGCTGCGACGATCGAGCCCTTCATGAGGATGTGCCAACGGCGCGCGAAATCGTCCGGATCGGTCGCGCCCGCCTCGGTCGCGAGGCCCTGGAGGTACGCGCGGATCGTGGCGAGATGGACGATGCTCGCCTGACGTACCGGGCTCGTCGTATCGGCGAACTCCAGCAGCACGTTGATGAACGAGCAGCCCTCGAAGTCGTTCGCCCTGAACCACGCGTCGAAGACGTCGAAGATCGCGAGGAGCCGCTCGGCCGGATCAGCGGCGCGTCGCTCGACCTCTCCCTGAAGCCACTCCTTTGTCCACCGCTCCTCGCGGCGGCGGAGGAACTCGAGGACGAGCTCGTCCTTTGACGCGAAGTTCCGGTAGAGCGTCATCTTCGCGACGCCGGACTCGGCGATCACACGGTCGACCCCGACGGCCCGGATGCCCTCGCGCGAGAACAACTCGTATGCCGAATCGAGGATTCGCTCGCGCGCGGTCTTGTCCGCGCCAGCAACGTGGTTCGTCATGACTCCGCTTCGTGAGGACAAACGTTCCTGCTGACACATCATCGTACTCTGCGGGTCGAACGGCTAGAGGCTATGTGTCCGGCTGGCTCCGCAGGCGGCCTGCCCGTAGCTGATCCCGGCGTCGTTCGGGGGCACGAGTCGGTGCGAGAGGACCTCGAAGCCGAGCTTCTCGAGCCGTGCTGTCGTCGACTCCAGCAGGCGGAGGTTCTGGAAGCTGCCGCCCGAGAGAACCACTGTCCGTGGCTCGGCCGCTTCCAAGCAGGCCGTTACGGCTGCGAGGGCAACTCCTTCGTGGAACGCGGCAGCCACCTCCGACCGCGGTCGTCCGTCGTAGGCCGCGCCCACGAGGTCGGCGCCATAGACGATTCCCCGGTCGAGCCGGCACGCGTACGGCGCGGCATCTGTTCCGCCGGCGAGCTGCTCGAGCTCGATCGCGGCCTGCGCTTCGAAAGTCACGTGTTCGCGGACGCCGAGCAGCGCTGCGACCGCGTCGAAGAGGCGACCCATGCCCGACGACAAGGGTGCATTGACGGCCAGGGCCGGTCGCACGATCGCCCAGTCCTCGAACGGGACGGGTCGGCCGGCCAGCTCGAGATAGGCGGCGGCGATCCGCCACGGTTCGCGGATCGCTGCCGTGCCTCCCGGGAGCGGAACCGGCTCTAGGTGCGCGATCCGCTCGAACGACTGCAGGTCGCAGCGGAGCAGCTCCCCGCCCCACAGTGTCCCGTCCAAGCCGAAACCGGTGCCGTCGAAGACGAGCGCGAGCGCGGGGCCTTCACGACCGTGCTCGGCGAGACACGCCGCTGCATGTGCGTGGTGGTGCTGCACACCGACGAGCTCGACGTCGCGCTCTTCCTCCTGCGTCATCTCCCATTTCGTCGAGAGGTACTCGGGATGGAGGTCGTGGACGATCACGTCGGGCGCGACGCCCAGCATCGCGAGGTACAGATCGAGATCCGTCTGGAAAGCGCGATAGGCGAGCTCCGTGTCGAGGTCGCCGAGGTGGGGAGAGACGAACGCGTCGGGGCCTCGCGCCACGCAGAACGTGCTCTTCAGCTCGGCCCCGACGGCGATCAGCGGCCGCATTGCCGCGACCGGCAGCCACACGGTCGACGGCGCGAAGCCGCGCGAGCGGCGGATGGGAAACCGCGCACGCACGACCGAGTCCTCGCAACGGCGGTGGATCGGTCGGTCATGCGCGAGAAAGGCGTCGGCGATCGAGCCGAGCCGCTCACGGGCCTCGTCGTCGTCGTGCGCGATCGGCTCGTCCGAACGGTTGCCGCTCGTCATCACGAGCGTGCGACCTGTGTCCGCGATCAGGAGATGGTGCAGCGGAGTGTATGGAAGCATCACGCCGAGCCACGGCGAGCCCGGCGCGACGGACTCCGCGACCACGGCGCCCTCCCGCCGTGGCAGCAGCACGATAGGGCGCTCGCGCGACTCGAGTTGCGTGAGCGCCGCGGGCGACACGTCGACGAGTGCTTCCGGCGTGGCGGTCATCAGTGCGAATGGCTTGTCCTCGCGATGCTTCCGGGCGCGGAGCCGTGCGACCGACTCCTCGTTCGCCGCGTCGCAGGCCAGGTGATAGCCGCCAAGCCCCTTGACGGCCAGAATCGCGCCGTCGCCCAACATGTCGACCGCCTCGGCAAGCTCCATCGAGAGGCGTGGCCCGCAGATGGCGCACGCGATGGGCTCGGCATGGAAGCGCCTGTCCGCCGGATCCTCGTACTCTCGGCGGCAGTCCGCGCACATCGGGAACCGGGCCATCGTCGTGTTAGGCCGGTCGTAGGGCGTGTGGACGACGATCGTGAAGCGCGGGCCGCACTGGGTGCAGTTGAGGCTCCGCACTGGGTGCAGTTGAGGAACGGGTAGCGATAGCGCCGATCCGCGGGATCGAACAGTTCGCGTAAGCAGTCGTCGCAGGTTGCGATATCCGGTGGGATGAGCGCGCTGCGGCCTGTGACCTCGCTCGCACGGATCGAGAATCCGTGGTCGCCGCTCACAGCGATCGTCCTGCTCTCGACCGATTCGATCCGCGCGAGCAGAGGCGCCTCGCTCTGGAGGCGTGCCTGGAACGAGTCGAGCGCCGGCGCCGCACCCTCTGCCTCGATCAGCACGCCGTCGCCGTCGTTCAGGACGGAGCCGGCCAGCTTCTGACGCTGCGCGAGCCCGTAGACGAATGGTCGAAATCCGACGCCTTGGACAACACCTCGTACGCGGATCCGTCGACGTTCCATGATTGCCATCTTGCCTCCGAGCGCCGCGAGAGTCGCCGAAAGCGTCGCCAATTCATAACTATGTATCTAAAGGCGTATGCCAGGCTACGGTGCAAGCCTTCGGCCGAAGGCGCGCCGTCCGGATGAGGCTCCTAGGACTCGATCGGCTCAGGCTGGCGCGCGTCGACCCGACCACCGCGAATGCGGGCGGCCGGATCCGCCGGACCCGGCGACCGTGGAGCGTCGTGAGCGACGCACGTGCCGTGCCCGAAGACGATCGTGGTGCAGCCCGGCTCGCTGCAGACGCTCAGCATTGGTGTGTCGATGTCGGTGCGTTCCCGCAACCCGTTGGCGTCGATCACCCTTGCCACCCTACATCCCCGTCGGCGCTAACCGGAACGGCCGCGGTGCGTCTCCACTGGCATGCGCGTTCTCGCGGCTCTCTTCGCTTCGACCGCGCTCGTTGCCGCACCCGGAGCCGTTCGCCTGGCAGCGACGATTCCGACCCCGCCACAGCCGATCGGTGTGACGTTCGGCGCGGGATCGGTCTGGACCGCGAGTTTCGACTTCGGCGGCGTCGTGCGCGTCGATCCTGCAACGAATAGCGTCAGCGCTCGGATCAAGACCGGGCGTGGGCCGATCGGGGTTGCGTTCGGCGCCGGCTCGGTGTGGGTCGCGAACTGGCTCGAGAATACGGTCGCCCGAGTCGATCCGGCGAGCGGCAAGGTGTTGGCGCGGATCAAGGTCACCGCGACTGGGCCGGAGGGGATGGCGTTCGGCGCCGGCGCGCTCTGGGTCTCGAACAAGTCGGGCAGCGTGTCGCGCATCGATCCGCGCACGAACCGGCAGGTCGCGCTGATCACGGTCGGACCCGAGCCGCGCTACCTCGCAGTCGGAGCCGGGTCGGTGTGGGTCACGAGCTACGACGGTGGCGAGGTCGACCGGATCAGCCCGAAGACGAACAGGGTCGTGCAGAAGATTTTGGTCGGTCCGGGGCCGCAGGGGATCTCGGTCGACCGGCACGGGGTCTGGGTCGGGGTCTTCCTCGACGGCTCGCTCGTGCGCCTCGACTCGCGGACGGGGCGCGTCGCGAAGCGAATTCCTCTCGGAGGTGGCGCCGGCGCGGAGGGCGTTGCGTCGGATGGCCGCTCGGTGTGGGTCGCCGACTACAACGGCGCCTCGGTGATCCGGGTCGACGCCACGACCGGTCGCCTGCTGGGGCATGCATTGACGGGGCCGCAGCCGCGCGGGATCGCCGTGGGCGCGGGCGGCGCGTGGGTCGCGAACAGCGCCGGCGCGACGCTCTCGCACGTCGTTCCGCGGTAGCGTCGCCGTGTGCACCCGTACGCGTGGACGTGGAACGAAGAGACGCTCGTCTTCGTGCCTGCGCTCACCGGCGCGTACGTGCTCGCGGTGCGGCGGCTTGGCGCGCCCCGCTGGCGCATGTCGTGCTTTGCGGCGGCCGCGCTCCTCCTGATCGCGTTCGGCATTTCGCCGCTGCATGAGCTCGCGCTTCGCTACCTCCTGCTCGTCCATTTGCTGCAGAACGTCGTCCTCGCCGAGTGGGCGCCGCTGCTGCTCGTTCTCTCGCTGCCGCCGGTTCTCGCTGCGACGCTGGCCGCGCCTGCCGCAATGCGTGCGCTGACGCGGCCGGCCGTCGCGCTGCCGATCTGGCTCGCGAACTACGCCCTCTGGCACGTGCCGTTCATTTACGACGCGGCGCTAAGGCGGCCGCACACGCTGCTCCACCTCGAGCACATGACCTACCTCGTGACCGGTGTGCTGATGTGGTGGTCGGTCCTCCAGGACTCGCCGCGGCGGCCGACAGCTGGTGCCCGGGCGATATACGTCTTCGCGGGGTTCGTGCTCGCGGCGCCGATCGGGCTCGTGCTCGCGCTTGTCCCGCACGCCGCGTACGCGACGTACCGCGACGCGCCCGAGCGGCTCTGGGGGCTCTCGGCAATCTCTGATCAGCAGCTCGGCGGCGTGACGATGGCCGGCGAGCAGGCGATTGTCTTCTTTGCGGTGTTCACGTTGTGGTTCTTTCGCTTCCTCGCCGAGCAGGAGCATCCGGATGCCCTGCCGCCGCGGTAGGCTCGCAGCGATGCGTCGCGTTCTGCTCGTTATCGCGGTGGTCGTGGCCTCCGTACCGGTCGGGCTCGCGGCGCGCGCGTCGTCGCCGGCTGGGTTCGCCTACGGCGTCAATGCGGGGGAGATCACCGCGACTTCGGTTGTCATCTGGACGCGAGCGCCTCACGCAGGCGTCATCAGCGGGGGGTTTTGGCCGGCTGGACGATTTGGAGCTACACGATGCGCACGGAAGAGCGACGTCGGGCTTCTGTTCTGTCGTGGTTTGGTCTCCATCGCTCACGCGCGAGCGGGCAGCGATCTCACAGTTCGGATCCGCATCAACGGCTTGCGACCCGGCACGCGGTACGGGTACCAGTTCACACAAGGGAACCTGAGTGAGATTGGGTGGTTCGTCACAGCACCCGCCCCAACGGCGAACGCGACGGTCCGCTTCGCGTTCTCCGGCGACGCCGACGCAACCCCGGGCCCGAACGGCAAGCCGGGGTTCAATAACTTCGAGACGTACGGTCAGATGGCGCGGGAGAAGAACGACTTCAACATCAACCTCGGCGACACGATCTACTCGGACAGCGAGATCGGTGGCTCGCCGCCGGCGCTGACCGTCCCGGCGAAGTGGGCGAAGTACAGGCTTGGCCTCGCTCTGCCGAACCTCCGCAGGTTCCGTTCGGCCACAGGCGTCTACAGCCACTGGGACGACCACGAGTTCATCAACGACTTCAGCAAGGCCGAGATGGGCGACGCGATCTACCAGGCCGGCGTGAAGGCGTTCACCGACTACGCGCCGGTCACCTACTCGCCGCAGAACGGGCTCTACCGGACGTTCCGCTGGGGGAAGAACGTCGAGCTCTTCTTCCTCGACGAGCGCTCGTTCCGGAGCGCGAAGGCGTCGGCAGGCGGCGAGTGCGACAACGGTGGCGGGCCTGATCTCGCGCCCACCGCACCCGCGGCCGTGCGTGCCGCGTTCGCCGCGCTGATCCCGACGCTCGCACAGCCCGCACCGGCCGCATGCGTCGCCGCAATCAACGATCCGTCACGAACCTTCCTCGGCGCGAGGCAGCACGCGCTGTTCGTGAAGGCGATCCGCGCATCGACCGCGACGTTCAAGGTCGTCGTCAACGAGACGCCGATCCAGCAGTTCTACCAACTGCCCTACGACCGTTGGGAGGGCTACGCGGCCGAGCGGACGAAGCTGCTGAATGACCTCGCGGGCGTCAAGAACGTCGTCTTCCTCACCACCGACACGCACGCGAACCTGATAGGCGAGGTGCGCAAGCAAACTCTGGAATCCGGCGGGCCGGTCGGCACCGGAATCTGGGAAGTCGTCACCGGGCCGGTCGCGACGAACACCTACGCGAAGGAGATCGACTCGGCGCTCGGCGGCAAGCCCGGCTTCGGCGATCTGGTCACATCGCTGTTCCTGAAGCCGCAGCCGCCGCTCGGGATCGGCATGCGCTGCGCGGCGACCGACGTGTTCTCCTACTCCGAGGTCAAGGTCACAGCGACGACGCTGACCGTGACGCCCAAGACGGCGACCGGTGCGCCTGTGTTCGAGAAGACCGGTGCCCGCTGCGCGCCGCTCGTGCTCAAGGCGCGTTAGCGCGTGACGGCGAGCGGACCCGTTTCGGCCGAGGAGGCCGTTTCGCACATCCGATCCGGCGACACGGTGATGGTCGGCGGGTTCGGCCTCGTCGGCGCGCCGCTGACGCTGATCGACGCCCTCGTCGAGCACTCGGACGCGGCCGACCTGACGATCGTCTCGAACAACATCGGCGAACCCGGCCGCGGCCTGGGCAGGCTGTTGCGGCAGGGACGGATCCGCCGAGGGATCTCGTCGTACTTCACTTCCAACCCCGAGGCGGTCGCCGCGGTCAATGCGGGGGCGATCGAGGCGACACTCGTGCCGCAGGGAACCTTCGCCGAGGCGATCCGGGCCGGCGGCGCCGGAATCGCCGGTTTCTTCACACCGGTCGGGGCGGGCACGTCACTCGCCGAGGGAAAGGAACAGCGCTCGATCGGCGGTGTCATGCACGTGCTCGAGGAGCCGATCCGGGCCGATGTCGCGCTCGTCTACGCGGCGCGGGCGGATTCGCTCGGGAACCTCTGGTACCGCCGCACCGCGCGGAACTTCAATCCGCTGATGGCGACCGCGGCCACGGTCACGATCGCCGAGGCGGGCGAGATCGTGCCGGTGGGCGCCCTCGAACCAGAGTCGGTTCTCACGCCGCACCTCTACGTCGACTACCTCGTGGAGAGAAGTGAACCCTGACCCGCGAGCGAGGATTGCCGCCCGTGCCGCGCTGGAACTCCGGCCCGGCGAGGTCGTCAACCTCGGGATTGGGATTCCGAACCTGATTCCGTCGTTCCTCGCGCCCGACTCAGGCGTGTACGTGCACACCGAGAACGGCCTACTCGGAGTAGGTCCCGAGCCGTCCGGTGACGAGCTCGACCCCGATCTGATCGATGCCGCGAAGCGCCCGGTGACCGCGCTCGCAGGCGCCTCGTTCTTCGACAGCGCGGAGAGCTTCGCCATGATCCGCGGCGGCCATATCGACGTTGCCGTGCTCGGTGCGCTCCAGGTCAGCGGGGCCGGGGACATCGCGAACTGGGCCGTGCCCGGAAAGGACGTTCTCGGTGTGGGGGGAGCGATGGACCTCGTTGTCGGCGCCCGTCGCGTGATCGTGACGATGACCGCGGCGTCCTCGAGCGGCGAGCCAAAGGTCGTACCTGAATGCTCGTATCCGCTGACCGCCGCGCGGGCGGTCGACGCGATCGTCACCGAGCTTTCGGTATTCCGATTCCGTGACGGCGTGCTGCACCTGACCGAGCTGCTCGAGGACGCGACTGTCGAGAGCGTGCGCGTCGCGACGTCCGCGGACTTCGTCGTCGACCTCGGATAGCCGCGCTACCCTCTGGCCACGCGCCCGTAGCTCAGTGGACAGAGCGGCGGACTTCTAATCCGCGGGTCGCAGGTTCGAATCCTGCCGGGCGCATTCCGGCTTCCCGGGCCGCGCGACGCCGAGGTGCATGGAGGCGTCGGGGATTTGCGCTAGCCCGAGACCACGATGAGTCGGACTGGTACTCCGTTGACGCTGCGTTGAGGCGCATCCGAGGTCGCCCACGCTTCGACGACCCCTTCTTCGGCTTCCGGTCGCACCGCTATGACGATCTCGTCGGCGGCGAAGGTCGCTAGCGCATCTCGGATCGCAAGCTCGACATCGGCTTCCCCTGCCACTGCCTCTACCGTCTCGCCGGGCAACTGCGCGGCCGTCTTCTCCGCCACCCGCTCGGCATGGGCAAAAGCCCGCTGGTCGTTGGCCAGCCAGTCGAGGATCCCCTGCCGGACAACTGGCACCACCACCTTGATCGTGTCGGCGTCACCGACATGCTCGCGAAGAACATGCGTCGGCGTGCTCGACCGTGCTGACGATCAGGACGTTTCGCACGAGAGCGTCACTCATGGATCCGTCGTAACCCGAATTCAGCTGTCGCAAACACGAGACCGCCGCCACGACGGCGGGATGCACAGGCGCCCGAGACGTGCTGACTCGACAAATCCCTCGTTCGAGACGTTTGTGGCCACCGCAGAACGGGCAGTTCTCCTTCATCTGACGAATGGCGGCGAGTTGGCCGCCCAACGATGAGGGGTTTCCCATGAAACAGACCACACACGGCACGTTGCTCCGAACCGGAATCGTCCTTGCGGCGCTGTCGCTGGTTGGACTCGCGACGCTGGCGGGTGTCGGTTCGGCGCAGACACAGGCGGCACCGACCAACACTGGCGAACCGCAGATCAGCGGTAAGCCTGTGGTGGACGGGACGCTCAGGGCAACCAGGGGCTCGTGGACCGGTTCGCCTACCTCCTACGACTTCCAGTGGACGCGCTGCCCGGCGTCCGGTGGCACCTCTGACGCAGGTGATTGCGCAGCGCTCAGCGGCGCCACGACGCGCAGCTACATCCCGGGCAAAGGCGATGTGGGCAAGACGCTCCGCGTCCGGGTGACCGCCACGAACGCCGACGGCGCCAAGACGGTCGCCTCGAACGCGACCGGGGTCGTCAAGGACGCCACCGGGACCACACCACCCCCGCCACCGCCGGCCTCGAACGGCTGTGCCAAGAACGGCGGAACCGTGCCGATCTCAGGCGTCTCGCCCCCTGCCCGGCTGAACATCGACCAGACGCAGGTCAACCCGAGCAGCATCACCTACAGCACGCGCACGCTGACAGCTCGCTTCCACATCTCGGCCTGCGGCGGCTCGGTCGAAGGCGCGCTCGTCTATGTGACCGCCGTTCCCTACGGCATGTTCGCGAACGCCAACGAGCAGACCACCGGCTCCGACGGCTGGGCGACCCTGCAGTTCACTGCGCTCGCCGGCTACCCGGTCAGCACCAAGCAGCAGGTCCTCGTCATGTTCGTCCGTGCCCGCAAGTCAGGCGAGAACCTCCTCGGCGGCATCTCCACCCGCCGCCTCGTCTCCTTCCAAGTCACACACGGCTAGCCGGAACACGCGCGGCGTCGGCGCGGTACGAGCTCCGGCGCCGTGCGGATCGACGATCGGGAGTCGCGGGCTCGAGATCCTGTGCGGACGCCAGACTGGGTCTGTCGAGTTACGCGAGCCGCGGAGTGGCGCTGGTGCGGCTGAACTGGCCGTCGCTCGATTCCGTGACGTCGATTTCGAACCAGACCTGAAACGAGTTGACGATCACGCTCGCCCAGCGATCGCTGAGCACGTTGACGTAACCGAGCCCGGATGGTGGAGAGCTCGAGCGGGGGCGAAGCGAACCGACGCCGTCGCCCTGGTCGAGCACCTCGATGCGCATGACGTCCTTTCCGAGTGCGGTGTCCACCGTGATCGGGTCGCCTTGGGGGCAACCGGAATGCTGGACTGCGTTCGTCACGATCTCCGACGTCAGCAGCCGCAGGTCGTCGAGTAACGACGCCTCGACCAGGCCTGTGAGCCCGTCGAAAGACCGCCGTGCAGTGCCTGGCGCGGAGCTAGAGAGGGGGATCGAGTCATGCTGGTGCATCACGCCGGCGATTCTTCGCGGGCTGAGTGCGTGAGGGCATCGGCGAAGGATGCGCTGCATGGCAGCGCATCACAGAGCCCGGTCAGATCCAGCACACGTCGGACGATCGACGCTGTCGCGACGTGCAGGCTGAGACGGCGCCCCTGCTCTCGCAACTGAGTGTCAGCGTGGAAGAGAGTGTTCACAACGCTCGAATCGATAAATGCAGTCTCCGTCAACGAGACAACGATCCCCTCGCCTCTCGCGGCATGGGCGTCGAGTTGCTCCCGAAGCTCGGCGACTGTCGCCAGATCATGCTCTCCGAGTAGGCGAAGCACGGCGACGTCACCATGCTGTTCGATCTGAATCGCACCTGCTTCGCCAGCGGACGACATACCTACTTCTCCTCCCGGCTTACCAGGCGCGGTGGCCGGTGGGGTCAGGGCGAAGGCAAGCGATGCTTGTGCGATCACCCTACCACCGTTGTTCCGACGTGGTACGAACAGGTGTTCTGCGGTTGGTCATAGGCGGCTCGAGGTCACGTTAGTTCCGTCGAATCGCGGGTACATCCACGTCACACGACTCCAGAGGAGACGATCGGATGGGTTTCGACCAGTACCACGAGCCGCCGGGCGAGCTCGACGCAGCGACGCGCACCTTTGCGCGGATGATCGCGTCGCTCACGGAAGAGGCCGAAGCGATCGGCTGGTACGAACAGCGGTTGGCGCTCGAGCCCGACGCGCAGGCGAAGGCGATCATGGCGAACGCCCAGGAAGAGGAGTTCAAGCACTTCGGGATGGACCTCGAGTTCCTGCTCCGGCGGACACCAAAGTGGCGAGCGGCTCTCGAGCAGATCCTCTTCAGCGAAGGTGACATCGTCGAAGCCGGCGAGCGCGGCGAGCAGGCCGAAGAAGAAGACGCGTGAGCTTCTTCCTCTCATCGTCCTCCCGGCCGGACCCGCCTCGATCGAATCGCGGTGTGTCCGATGCGCCGACTTGGGGTAAACCTTCGCAGATGCCTGTTCTCACGCCAGGGCGGAAGCGCCGCAGAAGGACAGCGCTGGTGGCCGGCACATTCTGGCTCGGCGTGGGCGTCGTCGCCTTGTCCGTAGTGGCAGGGTTTATCTTCCGTTGAGTGCTGTCGGCGAGACGGCCACGGCTACCGCCGAGCCCAGTGTCGAGCAGCCGGTGCCGCGCTGGGTCGCGCCGGCGTTCCTGGTCATCGGTGTCGGTCTCATACCCTGGACGATCGTCCTCGCCTTGACCCTGCCGAATCGGCATGGCACGCACCACTACGGCCTAGCGTGGACGGGGTTCGACCTCGCGCTCGCGGGCATGCTGGTGGCCCCGGCCGTCGGGGCTGCACGGCGCTCGTCGTGGCTCCAGGGCAGCGCGACAGCTGCCGCGACGCTCCTCGTCTGCGACGCGTGGTTCGACGTGCTGTCGTCGGTAACGAACGGCGAGCTCGTTCTGTCAATCGTGCTCGCCGTCTTCGTCGAGCTACCGGTAGCGGCGGCCTGCATGTTCGTCGCACGACATTCGGAAGAGACATCCGCCCGCGCTCGACGGTATGCAGCCTATGCGCGCCGCCGACGGAGTCGATCCAGCCGGGGAACGGTCTGACCGCGCATGCTTCCGGCGGTGGGCTCCCCGAATATCAGCCAGGTTCAGAGGGCGGCGGCGTTCTTCGATCTCGACCGTACGCTGATCAGCCGGCCGACACCAGTCGCGCTCGCCGCGAGTTTCCGGAGACGAGGCCTGCTGCGAACGCGCGATCTGCTCCGCGCAACGCTCTGGCAGCTCGTGTTCATGCTTCCTGGGATCGACGGCACGCGACGCGCCGCGGTCGAAGGTATGTCGCTTCTTCGCGGTCTACCGGTCACGTCATTGCAGGAACTGCTCGGCGAGGCGATGGAGGATGTGCTCCGGCCGCTCATGTTCGCCGAACCGCTCGATCTGCTCGAACGCCACAAGGAAGCCGGCGAGCGCACATACATCGTCTCGGCGAGCTTGCAGGAGGTCGTGCAGCACGTGGCAGACGATCTCGGCTTCGACGGGGCGGTCGGCTCGACCTGCGAGATCGTGGACGGTGTTTTCACAGGGAAATCGCTGCGCCCCTGCTACGGACCGCACAAGGCCGATGCCGTAGGTGAGCTCGCCGCTCGTGACGGGTTGGATCTCGCACGTTCGACGGGATACTCGGATTCGTTCAATGATCTCGCCTTCCTCGAGACAGTCGGGAAGCCGGTCGCTATCAATCCCGACCGTCGGCTGCGACGTGTCGCCCGGACACGCCAGTGGCCGATCCTTCGCTTCGAGCAACTTCTGCCCGCAGCGGGCAGCGTCGTCGTCGACACGACGGCGGCGCTCGGTGGACGCGGCACGTGATCGCCGTCCTGGACTAACCCTCTCGCGATCAGTCCATTTCGCTGTTAGTCAGAAGATCGCTCGCGGGGATGTCGGACGGATCGACCCAGTAGTCCCCCATCACCGCCTCGAGCTCGTCGCCGCGCGGCGCATCGGCCTGGGCAACGACCTTCTCGTACCTGACGATCCAGCGCTGCGGCAGACGAGCGTACTCCCGCCAGCCGAGCGCATCGATCGCAGCCGCCTTGACGCTGACCTCGAGCAGCGGCGTCCTCTCGAAGCTGACTACGGCCAACGCGTTCTCGAGCTCGGATTCCATGTCACTCGCTTTCTCGCTAGAACGGATACGAGGGTGTCTACCGGACCGCGACCCCATCAATCCCCTTTCTCGTGTTCGACGCGGTTCGCCGGCAGGTGGGCCAGAGCTTCGGCGCGCGACGAGGCGCCGTACAGATGAGTCAGCCGGCCGTCGGCAACGCCGAGCAGCCAGATCACCGGGACGTCGGCGAGCCCGCCGGTCTGCTTCATGTACCGGACACGGCCAGTGACGAGTGCGAAGGTGTCTGAAAGCGCCTCGACGCGTCGAGCAGCGGGCTCGTAGATCCGCCACGAGAAAACATCGTCGTAGAACGACGCGAGTACGTTGTCCTTCCCGTGAAGCACTGCCCCGTCGGTGATCCGAGCCGCAAAGACAACATCGTCGTGCAGAAGGTTCGCCAGCCCGTCGCGATCTCGGCGTTCGAGCATGGCAAAGAACGATCGGACTTGACGCCGGATCTCTGCGGCACCAGGGCTCATCGAACGACGGCTCTCGTATGACGCACTTCTGATCGTCCTTGCTGTCGATCGGGCAAGGTCGGCGTGGGCCTCGCGAGGCCGCAAAGATGTCAGATCGAGAGATGCGTGGCAAGAGGTGGGCCACCAGCGTTTGGCCGGACACGGGAGCGGGGATACATCGAGCTTGTGAGGAACCTCGAGACAGACGCGGAACGCGTCCGGTACGGCGCCTCTCGCTGGCGGGCGTCGGCGTGAGTGCGCTCGTACGGGCAATGGATCGCGTCGTGCTCACAGTGCCGGCGGGACGGCCGTTCCGCGGCGTTCTTCGACTCGTCGTCGGCGGGATCGGCAGCCGTTGCGGCCTCTCGTTCGATCACGTCGATGAACTCCAGTTGGCGATCGACTCCCTGCTCGACCACCGGGAGCCGGCGCAGGACACCGTCCAGCTAGATGCGTCCGTCGGCGGCGAGGAGCTCGTGGCCGTGGTCGGCCCCTTCGTAAGCGGCGACGGTGGTGACGGTCGACGTGTGACGAGCACCCTCGTCGATCGTGCGCGGACGATCGACCGGGCGGGGTTCGACTGGATCGAGCTCACCGTGACGATGCCGACCCCCAACCGGGCTGGTGCGTGATCATTTCGGCCGAGCTCGATCAGAAACGGCTGCTGGAGGCGTACAAGCGCGACGGGGACACCGGGGCGCGTGACCGCTTGATCGAGGACATGATCCCGCTCGTCCGCGCCCTTGCCGCACGCTATGCCGGCCGTGGCGAGTCCGTCGAGGATCTCGTCCAGGTCGGCGCCATCGGCCTGATCAAAGCGATTGACCGCTTCGACTTCGACCGAGGAGTTGAGTTGTCGACGTATGCCGTGCCGACGATCGTCGGAGAGATCCGTCGTCACTTCCGCGACAAGGCATGGGCGCTTCACGTCCCACGCCGGCTCAAGGAGCTCAACCAACGGCTGATCTCGCTCCTCGACGACCTGACATCTCAGCTCGGGCGTTCGCCGACGATCGAAGAGCTCGCCCGGGCCGCCGGAGCGGAGGAGGAGGACGTGCTCGAAGCGCTCGAATCGTCGAACGCTTACACGGCGCGAAGCCTCTCGGCGCCTCTGGACGACGAAGGCGGTAGCAGCCTGGTCGACACGCTGGCTCAGGAGGAGACCGGCTACAACCTCGTCGACGAGGGAGCACTCGTCAATGTTGGGCTGGACGCTCTCGAGGAGCGCGAGCGCCGGATCGTCGAGCTCCGCTTCTTCGGAGGCCTCACCCAGTCGCAGATAGCGGCGGAGGTGGGCATCTCGCAGATGCACGTCTCGCGGCTGCTCCGCCAGGCCTTGCAGACAATGCGAGGTCGACTCGAGGACCAGATGGGAGCCCAAGGATGAACACCGGTTGTATTGAGCTGCGATTCCCCGCCGATGCGCGGTACCTCGTGCTCGCGCGACTCAGCTTGTCGGGAGTTGCACAAACTGCCGGGCTCGATCCGGAGACCCTCGCGGATTTGAAGCTCGCGATCACCGAAGCGTGCTCGAATGCGGTGCGCCATGCGTACGGCGCCGACGGCGGCGGCGACATGACGCTCAGAATCGACCTCGAGACCGACCGGCTGTCGGTGGAGGTCAGCGATCTCGGCGGTGGCTTCGACCCGACCACAGTTGACGACTGGCTGGCGACCGCTTTGCACGAGCAGGGCATGGGCCTCTCGATCATCCGGTCCGTGACCGACAACCTGGAGGTCGAATCGGGCGCCGACGGGATCGGGACGAGCGTCCGCTTTACGAAACAGCTCGACCGCGCGCTGCGCTGAGC
>JBBRNX010000022.1:0-52339 GCA_038230035.1 Gaiellales bacterium | reverse complement strand
CCTCGTCGTCGCGATCGAACACGAACTCGAAGCAAACACACCCCAGCCCACCCACACAGAGGAGACCGCTATCGTCCTCAGCGCCTGACAGTCAAACCGGAACCGCCGTCACGAAGTTCCACAACGAACGGGACATCCTCGTCGCTTCGGTGATCACCTCACTCAGGCCACCGGCGTAGCGCTCCTCCAGGTGATCCGTCCGTTGCTCGGCGGTAGGTGGGGCGGTGCGACCAGACCGTTCTGCAAGGCTGAAGGGCTATGAGCGAGATGTCGCGCGAAGCTCTCGCAGCCCGCCTTCTCGCGGGGCGGCGTGTGAACCCGGAGACGGGCTGCTGGGAGTGGCAGGGCAGGCGTGATCGGTGGGGTTACGGGCGGATCACCGTCGCGCATCGACGAAGGTCAGTCCATCGGCTGGCGGCCTCTGTCTTCCTCGGCTTCGACCTCGTCAGCCCTCGTCACGTCCTCCATCGCTGTGACAACCCGGGTTGCTTCCGGCCCGAGCAACTCTTCTTCGGTACGAACGCCGACAACGTGCGCGACCGGGCCGAGAAGCAGAGGTCACGGAACTCCGGGCGAGACAGTATTCGAGTCGCTTGACCGGCTCGCCTGCCGCCGGGTGTCAGCGCAAACGGAAATGCACCGAGCCGGTTCGCCTCCGTCCGGCTCCCGACTGACCTTCGCCGAAACGATTGCCACTCGGAAACCCTCAACCTCGGGCGCCCCAACTCGGTGCGACACAGACCCTAGAGCCGGTCGGCCGCAGAAGGCAACCGAGTTCCACGGCGGTTCTCCGCAAATAGCGAGACATTCCGACCCGTCGAGGTTGAGGTGTTTAACCTTGCGGGCGGCTCTATCGATGAGACCGGGGTAGGCGCCTCTCGGTCGGAATCGACTCGATCGTCTCCCGCGCTCAGCAATCGTCGTTTCTCGGCAGGGGCTAAGGCTTGGCGCGAAGAGAGGGCGGCTTTTCGCCGCCCTCTCTGTCCTCCACACTGATTCGGTTAGCTGCGCGGGACCGGACCCGTATAGCAAGCACCGCTCGTGTCGCTCGTCAGGAAGGAAAGGCTTCCAGTTGCGACAACACGCATCGAGCGTGCTGGTTACCGCGACCTTCTGGCCTGGCGTCGTGTTGACCGCGGGGGCAGGAACTGCGACTGCGAGCGCCGCCATGACGAGCGCGGCGAACATGATGAGACGCTTCATGGTTTCTCCCCTTGGGTAACTCGCGAGAGCGCACCACATACCCCCATGCGATGGCGAGACGCGCGGCCCTTTTAGGGCGACGTCGCCGTCTACTCACAGTGGTGCAGCGAACCGAAGAGGGCTGGCGTCCCGAGAAGCCCAAGACAGGGCCGTTCCTCCGGGCAAGAGCGCGACTCAACTCGCTGACTACGTCCAACCGTACTTAGATCCCACGCCACGTCTATCAGGGAATGCCCTGATACGCCCGTCGGACAGACCGCAGCGGGGCCTGCACGGCGGCGGCGAGCCTTACCGCCTTCGACCCCTCTCCGCGCAACCCCCACCTCCTGCTCGGGCGCGGCGAAACTCGATCAGCGCTACAAGCGGGTCGAGTCGGCCACGGGCGCGTGTGAGTTCTTCCTTCGACAGTTCCAGCGGCTCCAGCGCGCCACGGAACTCTACGAACGCGGCGTCGGTCGGCTCACCTTCGTGCCAGGTCATCGCAGCGCTCGCCTTGACGTGGAACGTGACCCGTTGGGAGTGCGCTCGGCCCACCGCCGTGTCACGTCCGGGTCGGGCAGGGCGTAAAACGGCGAGTCCACCGCCACCGTGTCGAACCGCTCGGCGTAGTAGCGGAGGCGCTTCTCGGCGGTCGAGACTCCGCGCGGATACCGCGCCTTGAGAAGACCCTCGTCGGCCCAGCTACAAGCCCCCGCGTCGCACGGTTGCGGACATCGACGGAACATAGAGACCCGGCGTGTCGAGGTCGAGCTGCGCTAGGGCCGAGCATCTCGGAGGTCGAGGGGCGGGACGAGGTGGTTCTGCGGGTTACTACTCACCGACAATGTGGAATGCCTCCCCCGATCGAGGGACGGTTGTGCTAGTACTCACATTGTACTTTTGAGGCCGAGGTGTTTGATCCTCAGTTGCGGGGAGTGCGACCTCAGTTTTCGGGAATCGGAGAAGCGGCTTCTCCTGCGGCCCCCACCCTCTCACAACGGAAGCTGTTGTAGGCAAGCCTTACCCAAGCGGGCGGGCGTCAGCTTGCCCCTTTGAAGGAGGACGAGAATGGGCACCAACAGCACATTCGGGCGTACGATCTCCAGCGACCTGTGGCGCGAGACTCTCGTGGATAAGGCAGGCAGCGATGTCAGCCTCGCGGCCTTGACGAGCGCACGGTTGATTCGCGCAGAAGAGAACGCTCCCACGCTCAACGAGACTCGCGTCCAGGTCGAGAGGTTCTTCCACTTGGAGAGCGATCAAGGGGCGGCAGTCATGACAGCGCTTGCCGCAGAGACAAAGCTCGCGGAGGCAGTCGAGCGAGCCGCTGAAAGACAGCCCGCCGCGTAGAGAGAAACGGGCGCAGCGGAAGTCCCCTCGCTGACTCGAAGCAGAGCAAGCGGAAGGCCCGCGCCCGGCGGGCCTTCCAACTTCCCAGCCCCGAACTCTCGCTCGGCGCACTCCGGGCAGTACGGGGCATCTGACCGGGAGCCAACGTTGGCCCTTTGATGGCACTCGTGGTTCGGGCTGCTCATCGCTGAAGGCGATGCCGCCGAGGCGCTCACCGCTCCGAAGAACACATCCGACCGGGCCCGCCCTGCGCGACTCGAGCAGAGGGACTGAGTCCCGGGCGTTCCCTTTCGCCGCGACGGCTCACCTCGGCGGTCCCTTGAGCCGCCGCTGCCGCTCAGCGTCTGCCTGGGCGACGACGAAGCGGCGGTAGTTGTCCGCGGTGATGCTCGGCTCCTTGAGCGTCGAGCCTGGCTCGCAGAGGCCCAGCAGGAGGTCGGCGTCCTCGCGGTCGATAGCGATCTTCTTCCGCGCGGCCTCCCGCGGCTCAGCCCCGCCGACGGGGACGGCGCGCAGGTGGGCGTGGTGTGTGACCGCGTAGGGGGCGTTCGCCTGCGCCACCGGGGTCACCGAGACGGTCTCGTAGAGGCCCTCGCGCCGGATGACGTCGAGGTAGTAGCCAGGGTTGCCGCGGATCGGCCAGACGAGCTCCTCCTGCGTGCCGTAGCCCGCCGGGCGGTACTCCTCGATCGCCCTGATCTCGTCCCTCTCGCGCGCCTCGGCCTTCGCCTCGCGCCCGCGCCTGACCGGCGGGATGCGGATGTAGAGCGACCAGGCGCCCCAGAGGAGCAGAGCGATGACGAAGAGACCGAACACCGTCGCCTCAGGCCGGCCGGTCACGCCGGCCGAGCCGGCGGATCGCCTCGATGCCGGCCTCCATCCTCTCGGCGGCCGGCACGTTCGAGGAGTGGACGCGGATCGTCGCCGGCGGCACGAACCCCTCAAGCGCGACCCTCCGCTCGATCCAGGTGACGACGTCGTAGCCGGTCACCTCGCGGTCACCGTCGACCAGCCCGAGGTCGTGGTCGAGCGACAGCTCGCAGACCGCTCCGGTCTGGAGGAGCTCGATCGCCTCCGCCGGGGTGCGCACCCAGACCCACCCCTCCGGGTCGGGGTACGGCACGCGGACGTCGTCGAGCCAGACCCTCACGCGCCCTCCCCGGATCGGTCCCGGGCCGCGACCCACCAGCCGTCGACGCGCAGCAGCGAGTACGGGCGGTGGAGGCAGTCGCGCAACCGCTGCACCGCGGGGCAGGGCGGCGCCCACCCGCGTCCGGCGATCGGCGCCTCGACGAGGCCGCGGGCGGGCTTCGAGTACTCGACCGTCGCATTGCCGCAGGCCAGGCAGAGCGCGCACAAGGCCAGCGTGCCCGGGCGCGGGCAGGCCTGCATGCCGAAGCCTGCGCAGGCGCCGCAGCCCTCGCACGCACCGTGGCAGTAACGCCACCTGACCGGGTTCGGGCCCTCGACGCTCGCAAGGAACAAGCGGATCCAGGGCGGCGCGGCCGGGAAGACCGGGCGGCCCGGCCCGAGCAGGAACGCCCGCAGCGGGTCCTCCGGCTCGAGGTCCGGCCGCTCGGGCAGGAACGTGCGCATCCGGCCGCAGCGGCACGCCGCGAGCCACCGCTCCTCGCCCTCATCGAGCACCGACTCCCACCGCGGTCGGCCGCCACAAACCGGACACACCCCGACCGGACCAGCCACACCCGCCTCAGGCTCACGCAACGACACCCTCCTCTCGCTCGAACGCACCCGGTTCGGCAGCCCCACGTCAACCTCAGCCAAGCGTTGCCAAAATAGGCAATATAGCGGGATGGACGGCGACCGCCGACTCCGACGCGTCGTAGCCGAGAACGAGGACGTTAGCCATGTGACCCCTTGGAGTGAGCTTCGAGGACTGCCGGATCGGCCGTCTCCGTCTTCCAGCGGAAATAGGGGTCCGGCGCGACCGCCCGCTGGATGAGCATCAGCACGATGCCGAGCGCGAGCGCGATGCCACCGATAGCGACCGGCGGGCCGACACCAAGCCACGCCGTGCCGACGTTTGTGTTGGCGGGATCGGTCTGCTGATACACGTCGTAGCCGAGCAGCACGAACAGGATCAACCCGCCGAGCAGCGGCCCGAGCCCGATGTAGATCAGATTGTGCAGGCTCTTCCCGAGCTCTTTGCGGTAGTACCAGGTGCACGCGAAGCCGGTGAGGCCGTAGTAGAAGGCGATCCCGAAGCCTGTCGCCGTCACCGAGTCGCCGAGGATGTTGCTCGACACCGAGTTGAGCGTGACGAAGCAGATGATCGAGATCACGCCCATCCAGATCGTCCCGACACCGGGCGACAGGTACTTCGTGTTGATCCGCCCGAAGTGCTTCGGGAACGCGCCATGCGCGGCCATCGAGAGCGCCTGACGTGTTGCCGGCAGGATCGTGGTCTGAGTCGATGCCGAGGCCGATGTCAGCACGGCGATGATCAGAAGCTTGTCCCAGGGCGACCCGAGGACGTCCTTGCCGAGCGCACTCAGCACGTCGTCCTGGTTGTTGTTGAGGAATCCAACACCGTGAACCGCTTGTGCGGCGTAGGAGACGATGAGGTAGATCGCAAGCAGAAGGAAGGTGCTGACGACTGCAGCTCGACCCGGTGTGCGGGTCGCATCCGCGGTCTCCTCATTCACTGAGACCGCGGTATCCCAGCCCCAGTAGATGAAGATCGCGAGCAGCATCCCGGAGGTGAGCGCGCCGAACGACCCGATCCCGAATGGGTTGAGCCAACTAAGCGCCGGATGCACCGCACCGTGAAGATGACCGGTGTAGACCTTGACCAGGGCGACGCCGGCGAAGACTGCCAGGGTGATGATCTCGGCCGCCAGCAGGAAGTACTGCGTGCGCGCCGACATCTCGACCCCGACGTAGCAGATCGCGCTCATCAGGATGATCCAGACGACGCCGGCGACACCGACCCAGAACGTGCTGTTGGCGTAGCCGTCCGCTCCGAAGAGGAGGAATGTGTAGCTGCCGGCGATCTGCGAGAGGCTCGCCATCACCAGCACGTCGGCGTAGATGACCCCCCAGCCGCCGATCCAACCCGTCATCGGCCCGAACGCCCGCGCCGCCCACGTGAACGTCGTGCCGCAGTCCGGATCCGCCTGGTTCATGTACTTGAACGCGAGCGCGCGCGATCAGGTACATCGGGACGAACGCGAGCACCATCACAATCGGCGCGTGGAAGCCGATGCCCGCGACCGCGGTGACAAAGCCAAGTGTCGCCGCCAAGCTGTAGCCCGGTGCGGTCGACGCAACGCCGATGACGACACTCGAGACGAAGCCGAGCGCCCCGGTCTTGAGGCCCTTGTCCTCCACACCGCCGGTCGGTGTTGGAACGTCGACCGTCGTCATGCGAGCTTGACCACGACGTGCTTGACCCGGGTGTACTCCTCCATCGAGTACATGGACATGTCCTTCCCGTAGCCGGATTCCTTGAAGCCGCCGTGTGGCATCTCGGAGGTCAGCGGGAACAGATGCTCGTTGATCCACACGCAGCCGAAGTCGAGCTTGCCGGCAACCTTCATCGCGCGGCCGACGTTCTCGGAGAAGACCGACGACGCAAGGCCGTAAAGGACGTCGTTGGCCATCGCGATCGCCTCGTCGTCCGTCTTGAAGCGCTGCATCGTGACGACAGGCCCGAAGACTTCGTTCTGGACGATGTCCGAGTCCTGCGCGACATCGGCCACGATCGTAGGCTTGACGAAGTAGCCGCGGTCGCCGACGGTTCCGCCGCCGGTGACGATCGTGCCGCGCGCGTCGACCGCACGCTCGAGGAAGCCAAGCACACGCTCCTGCTGCTCCTGCGAGATGACCGGCCCCATCTCGGTGTCGTCGCCGGCCGCCGGGTCGCCCACGCTCAGCGACTCGACCGCCTTCACGGACAGGTTCACGACGTCGTCGTAGATTCGGTCGCTGACGATGATCCGCGATGCCGCCGTGCAGTCCTGGCCCGAGTTGAAGTAGCCGGCGATCTTGATCGCCTCGGCCACGACCTCCGGGTCGGCGTCGTCGAGCACCACCATCGGCGCCTTGCCGCCGAGCTCGAGGTGCACGCGTTTCACCGTGTCAGCCGCGTTCTTCGCGATCAGCTTGCCGGTATTGACGTCCCCGGTGAGTGATACGAGCGAGATGTCGCGATGTCGCACGAGCGTGTCGCCGACAGGCACGCCGTCTCCCGTCACGACCTGCAGCACGCCCGGCGGAATCACTTCCTGCGCCAGCTCGACGAAGCGGAGCGTCGTCAGCGGTGTCTGCTCCGCCGGCTTGAGGATCTGGACGTTGCCGGCGGCAAGCGCAGGCCCCATCTTCCAGATCACCATCAGCAGTGGGTAGTTCCACGGCGTGATCCCGGCGACGATGCCGAGTGGCTCCCGCCGGACCATCGACGTGTAGCCCTGGACGTACTCGCCGGCCGCCTTGCCCTCGAGGTTGCGTGCGGCGCCGGCGAAGAAGCGGAGGTTGTCGACCATCATCGCGGGCTCGTCGCGGGCCACCCAGTGTGGCTTCCCGACGTTCAGCGACTCGAGCTGCCAGAGCTCTTCGGCGTGCTCCTCGATCACGTTCGCGAGCTGCAGGAGGAGCTCCATGCGATCCTTCGGCGTCTTCTCGAGCCAGTCCGGCAATGCCTTCTTGGCAGCCGCTACGGCGCGATTCACGTCTTCGGAGGTGCAGCTCGGCACCTGCGCGATCACCTCGCCGGTTGCAGGGTTCAAGACGTCCATCGTCGCGCCGCTCTCGGAGTCGACCCAGTCGCCGCCGATGTAGTTCTTGTAGCTCGCTACGGACACACTCATGTCTGACCCCCGAGTCAGTGAGGAGAACCGGGCGAGCGTATAGCCCCGGGACGCGATGGACAAGGTGTCCGGTCCAAGCACCTCGCGAGTGGGACACGGTGTCCAAACAACCGCGGTGGTGCATGACACGACGGCGACCGGCTGGCCCCAACTCGACGGGGTGCCCTCGGCTGGTGTAGAACCGGCGCGTGCGCATCCTCGTCATCGGAACGGGCGGAGTTGGCTCGGCGTTCGCCGCGATCGCCCAGCGGCGGAGCTTCTTCGAGCAGATCACCCTGGCCGATCTCGACACCGCGCGCCCGCAGGCGATCGTCGAGCGACTCGGCGAGCCAGACCGGTTCGCCGCTGCCGCGGTCGACGCGTCGAGCATCGGCTCGATCGAGACGCTGATCCGCGAATCTCGCGCGGACGCAGTGCTCAACGCGGTCGACCCGCGCTTCAACAAACCGATCTTCGACGCAGCGTTTCGCGCGCGCGTGACCTACCTCGACATGGCGATGACGCTCTCCGAGCCGCACCCGGAGCGGCCGTACGAGGAGGTCGGCGTCAAGCTCGGCGACTACCAGTTCGAGCGCGACGAAGCGTGGCGCGATGCTGGCTTGCTGGCGCTCGCCGGCATCGGGATCGAGCCCGGCGCGGCGGACGTCTTCGCGCGCTACGCGGCCGACCACCTGTTCTCGGAGATCGACGAAGTGGGGATCCGCGACGGCGCGAACCTCGTTGTCGAGGGCTACGACTTCGCGCCGACGTTCTCGATCTGGACGACGATCGAGGAGTGCCTGAATCCTCCTGTGATCTGGGAGAAAGAGCGAGGCTGGTTTACGACGGAGCCGTTCTCCGAGCCGGAGGTGTTCGACTTCCCGGAAGGCATCGGCCCGGTCGAGTGCGTCAACGTCGAGCACGAGGAGGTGCTGCTCGTGCCTCGCTGGGTGGACTGCAAGCGCGTCACGTTCAAGTACGGCCTCGGCGACGAGTTCATCGGCGTCCTCGAGACGCTGCACAAGCTCGGGCTCGACAGCACGAAGAAGATCCGTGTCCGCGACGTCGAGGTGTCACCTCGCGACGTCGTCGCGGCAGCGCTGCCCGACCCGGCGACGCTCGGCGACCGAATGGTCGGCAAGACCTGCGCCGGCACTCTCGTCACGGGGCTCGGCAAGGACGGCATGCGTCGCAAGACCTACCTCCACCACGTCGTCGACAACGAGTGGACGATGCGCGAATACGGCTCGCAAGCCGTCGTCTGGCAGACCGCGATCAACCCGGTCATCGCGCTCGAGCTGCTCGCAAACGGGACCTGGGCCGGCTCCGGCGTCCTCGGCCCGGAGGCGTTCGACGCGGTGCCCTACCTCGATCTGCTGCGCGACTACGGCTCACCGCACGGCATGCTCGAGCTCACGCCCGCGTAGGGGCGACCCCTGAGGTCGCCCTCATTTCGCCCGCGAGGACGAGGCAAGCCTCGCCCCTACTTCATCCCGAGCGTCTTCGTGGGCGTCACTTTCACGATCACGCGCTGCTCATCCGGTCGAAGCCAGGGATAGGTGTCCTGGTCGATGTACTTCTTCGCGAGCGCGTTGATGCTGTCGATCGCGCCCTCGGACACGAGCTCAGCCGTGCCCGCGACCTCGACGTACTCGTACGGGTTCTCGGCGTTCCAAACTGTCAGGGGGACGCGCGGCTCGAGCGCCATGTAGCGCGCCTTGGCGTTGCCGCGCGTCGTGTTGCAGAGCACATGCTCGCCGTCGTAGTCGACCCAGATGGGAGTGACATGCGCCGTCCCGTCCGGACGCACTGTGCCGAGCGCCGCGAAATTCTTCCCTGCAAAGAGCGCAGCCTGCGTCTCGCTGAGCGATGCCACTGGTGAACCTCCTGGTAGTCGATCGGAACGTCGAGGCGGATAACGCCCGAACGCGCCGTGTTCGTCCCTGAAACTGAGTCGGGGACAGGTTGGACCCTGTCCCCGAGGCTGTTTCTTACGGCGAGACGCCGACCGTGGTCGGGATGTTCTTGATCTTCCCTGCTGCGAGCTGCGCGATGATCCGGCGGGTCGCCGCAACATCGGCCTTCGAAGCTTTCGGGCTGATCTTGCCGAGCCCCACTCCCGCTCTGTCGAGCCCGAAGACCGCATCGCCGCCGCCCTTGAACGAGCCGTTCACAAGCGCCTTGGCGGTAAGGAACACCGACGCGTCGACCCCTTTGAGAGCGCTGGTCAAAACATACGGGCCGAGGAACGACTGGTCGGCATCGACGCCGATCCCCCACACGCGCTTCTCCTTCGCGGCGTTGAGCGCGCCGAGCCCACAGCCGCCCGCGACCTGGAAGACCACGCCGGAACCGCGTGCGATCTGCGTCAACGCAAGCTCCTTGCACTTCGCGAGATCGACCCAGTCGTGCGAGTAGCCCCAGACGACCTTGATACCCGGGACAGCCTTCTTCGCTCCCGCGATGTAACCGGCGATGTAGCGGTCGACCGGTGGCTCCTTGAAACCACCGACAGCACTGATCGTCTTGCCGCCCGCACGCTTCTCCGAGAGCGCACCGAGGTACCCGACGAGATAGCCAACCTCCTGTTCCTTGAAGATCAGCCCCTGGACGTTCTTCGGCTTCCCCTTGAGGTCGGCGTTGGAGACGTCGACGATCGCGAACTTCGTATTGGGGAACCGCTTGGCGACGGCCGCAATCGCATCGCCTTGCGCAAACCCGACACCGATGATGAGGTCGTATCCCTGGCGGGCGAGTGCCGCCATGTTCGGCACGTAGTCGGCCGCAGAGGCTGCCTGGACGACGCGACCCTGGACGCCGAGGACGCGCTCCGCCTTCTGCAGACCTTCGTATGCGAGCTGGTTGAACCCGTGGTCGTTGAGTTGTCCCTCGTCCGCGCTCAACCCCACCTTGAAGACCTTGCTCGTCGCGCCGCTCGACGTGGACGCGCTGCCGGCGATCGCGCCGAGCACGATTGCCGCCGCCACGACCGCCATGCTCGAATACCTCTTCAACACCGTTGCCTCCTCGATCTTTCTCGTGTCAGGTAGTTTTAGCCTGTGAGTCGAAAACCAGTCGCCGAGTCTACCAGACCCCTCCACGCAGCCCTCGCCGTAGTTCTCCAGGTTCGGGACGACGTGCTGAACGTGCTCCTCTGGCAGCGAGCGCTGGCTCCCGACAAGGGCAGCTGGGCGCTACCGGGCGGCCAGCTCTCGCCGTCGGAGACGCTCGCGGAATCGATCCGCCGCCACCTCGAGATGAAGGTCGACGTCCGTGAGCTCGCCCATCTCGAGCAACTCGAGACGTTGAGCGAGCCGGAGCGGAACCCCCACGTCTGGGAGCTCGCGACGGCCTACCTGGGCCTCGTCCCGAGCGATGCGGATCCGGACATCCCGGACGACACGCGTTGGCACGCTGTGGACGCCTTGCCGCTAACTGCCTTCGACCACGGGACGATCGTTCTTGCAGGACGCGACCGGTTGCGCGGCAAGCTTTCGTATACGACGATCGGCTTCGCGCTCGCACCGGAGACGTTCACGCTCGCCGAGCTGCGCGACATCTACGCCGCCGCACTCGGCCACGACGTGTCGGCGACGAACCTGAAGCGGGTGCTCCTCCGCCGCGGCGCGCTCGTTGCAACGGGCGAGCAGCGAGACCCCGGCCGCGCCGGCGGCCGGCCGGCGCAGGTGTTCCGCTACCGCAGCCGCCGGCTCGAGATCACGGATCCGTTTGCTGCGCTTCGCCCGCCTGGCTGAACGCCGCCGTCAAGGTCTCGCGCGCGATGCCGGCCCGCGCATAGGTCGACGTGCCGTCCGTGAGCAACTCGCTTGCGCCCGCGACCAATGCGCCGTACGCGGCCGACGCGAGCAAGCTTCCGACCGAAACGCGACGAACGCCGACCGAGGCAAGCTGCCCGACGGTCGGCCCGCCGGGGAGCGCCAGAACGTTGACCGGGATACCGACGGCTGCGACGGCGGCCGCGATCTGGTCGAGGTCGGTGAGACCCGGCGCGTACACGGCGTCGGCACCGGCATCGCGGTAGGCAATCAGCCGCGCGATCGTGTCGTCGAGGTCGTCGACGCCGCGGATGTGGTTCTCCGCGCGGCCCGTCACCACCATCGGCTCGTTGAGCCCGCGGTTCGCGGCGACTGCCGTCGCAACGCTCTCGGCCGCGACCTCCACAGGATCGATTGCTCCCGTTGCGGGGTTGTAGTCCTCGATCGAGAAACCAGCCGCGCCAGCCGACGCAAGCAAAGCGACGGTCTCGGCGACGCCGCCCGGATCGTCGGGGTAGCAGCGCTCGCTGTCGACGTTGATAGGCACGGTGGTCGCTGCAGCGAGGTTCGCGACGTGCGCCACCAGCTCGTCTCGGGTCACAGCTTGGTCGAGCTTGCCGATCGACCACGCGAAGCCGGCGCTCGTCGTAGCAAGTGCCTCGAACCCAGCCGCCTCGAGCAGGCGGGCCGACCCCACATCCCACGGGTTCGGCATCACGAACAGCTGCTCCAGCTCGTGCAGCATTCGGAAGCGAGCCCGGCGCTCTGCAGCAAACGGGCTCACGACCGGATCCGTTCGCCAGCCGGGTCGAAGAGCGGCTCAGCCGCGACGACTCCGGCGACCCACTCGCCGAAGATCTCGACAGCGACCTCGGTGCCCGCTTCGGAGGCATCGGCCGGCAGGTAGGCATATGCAATCGACCGTTCCACCGTGTAACCGTAGCCACCGCTCGTCACCCTGCCGACGAGCTCGTCGCCTACGCGGACCGGCTCCGACCCGAGCGCGACCGCGCGGGGATCGGCGAGCGTCAGACAGCAGAAGAGCCGAGACTCGAGGGTGTCGCCGGCAGCAACCAGCGCTTCGCGACCCACGAACTCCTTGTCCAACTTCACCGCAAAGCCCAGGCCCGCCTGATACGGGTTCTCGTCGGGCGTGATGTCGGCGCCCCACACGCGATAGCCCTTCTCGAGTCTCAGCGAATCGATTGCCTTGTAGCCGCCGGCAACGAGCCCGTGCGCGCGACCTGCCTCCCACACCGCATCCCACAGCGAGAGGCCGAACTCACTCGGGCAGTAGAGCTCCCAGCCGAGCTCGCCGACATACGTGACGCGCAACGCAAGACACGGAACAGCACCGATCGAGAGCTCCTGCCCGCGCATGTACGGGAATGTGTCGTTCGAGAGGTCGGTCGTCGTCAGCGGCTGCAGTATCTCGCGTGCCGCCGGCCCCCACAGGCCGTAGCAGGCATAGGCCGAGGTGACGTCGGCGACGTAGACCGAGCCGTCGTCCGGCGCGTGCTGACGGATCCACGCGAGGTCGTGCTGGGCAAATGCCGTTCCAGTCACTATCCGAAAGCGCATCTCGGCGAGCCGCGTCACCGTGAAATCGCATTCGATGCCGCCCTTAGCGTTCAGCATCTGCGTGTAGGTGATCGCGCCGACGTCCCGCGCGACACGGTTGTCGCACAGGTGCTCGAGGAACCCGGCCGCGCCTGCCCCGCTCACCTCGATCTTGGCGAACGACGACTCGTCGAAGAGCGCAGCCGTCGTGCGGCACGCGACGTGCTCGGCGCCGATCGCAGGCGACCAGTGCTTGCCCGCCCAGCCGCTCGGACGGAGCGACTCGTCACCGGACGCCACATTCGGCTCGAACCAGTTCGCACGCTCCCAGCCCGATTTCTCACCGAACGAGGCACCGAGCTCCCGCAGGCGCGCATACGCAGGCGAGACCCGCAGCGGCCGACCTGCTTGACGCTCGTGGCCGGGGTATTTGACGTCGTAGTACGTCTCGTAGATCTCCGCCGTGCGCGCGACCGTGTAGTCGCGAGACCGATACGCCGCGCCGAAGCGCCGCGAGTCCATGTGCCACACATCGAGGGATGGCGTCCCGTCGACGACCCACTCGGCGACGAGCTGGCCCATCCCGCCGGCGCCCGCCAGGCCGTGCGCGCAGAACCCCGCCGCGACCCAGAAACCGCGAACGTCGGAAGGCCCCAAGATGAACTCGCCGTCCGGTGTGAACGCTTCTGGGCCGTTGATCAGCTTGATGACCTCCATCTCCCCGAGCGACGGCACGCGCTGCAGCGCAAACTCCATCAGCTCCTCGAAGCGCGGCCAATCCTCCTCGAGCAGCTTCCCATTGAAGTCGGCCGGGATGCCGTCGAGCGACCACGGTGCGCAGTGCCGTTCGTAGCCTCCCATGATCAGCCCGCCCGACTCCGGCCGGAAGTAGACGAGCAGCGACGGGTCGCGCATCGTCGGCATCTCGAGCGGGAGCCCGGCCGGCTTCGTGATCAGGTACTCGTGGGCCATCGGCACGATCGGGACGCTGACGCCGGCGAGCGCGCCGATCTCCTTCGCGAACATGCCGCCGGCGTTGATTACGATCTCGGTCTCGATCTCCCCACTGTCGGTCTCGACCGCCTCCACGCGACCATGGCGAACCCGGATCCCGGTCACCCGCGTGTTCGTGTTCACCTCGGCGCCACGGCGTCGTGCGCCTTCGGCGAGCGCGAACGTCAGCTGGCTCGGGTCGATGTAGCCGTCGGTCGGCAGGTACGCGGCACCGAGGACGCCGTCGGTCGTCATCGGCGGGAACAAGGCCAGCGCCTCCGCAGGCGAGATCAGCTCCAGCGGCAGCCCGAACGTCTTCGCCCAGCCCGCCTGGCGCGAGATCTCCTCGAGCCGCTCCTCCGACGACGCGAGCCGCAGCGAGCCGACCTCGCGCCAACCCGTCTCGAGACCGACTTCCGCTTCCAGTGTTCGATAGAGGTCGACCGAGTTCATCATCATCCGTGTCAGGCTCAGCGAGCCGCGCAGCTGACCGACCAGGCCCGCCGAATGGAACGTCGAGCCGCTCGTCAGGTCGGCCCGCTCCACGAGCACGACATCGTCCCAACCGAGACGCGCGAGCCAGTACAGGATCGAGCAACCGCCGACCCCGCCGCCGATGACCACAGCCCTCGCCCGCTCTCTCATGCGACCCTCCCTCCGCTGACCAGCGACGAGCCTAACTTGCTACCGTCGATGGACGTGGAGCTGGTGGCCACACCCGAGGTGCTGGAGCACGTTCGGAGCCGCGGTGGTGCGGTCTACGTGTGGCCGTTGCGCGCAAGCTGCTGCGGCGGCACGATCGAACTGCGCGCGGCGACAGAGCGCCCGGCCAAGGTGTTCCGGCAGGTTGAAGCGAGTGGCGTCGAGCTGTTCCTCACCGTTGGCATGATCGAGCCCGACTCGCTCCACCTCGAGGTCAGTCGGCGCGGGACGGTACGCGCCTTCTGGAACGGGCTCGCCTGGGTCGCGTAGCTCGTACAGGGTGAAGAAAAGGCTCGCGAATTTCGCGATTCGGGCCGATAGAGGTGACATGCGGCACATGTCGACATCCCTGAAGGTCGTCGCAGCGCTCAGCCTCGTTGCAGAGGCAATCGGCGCGGCGGCGCTCGTCTGGCCCCGCCCGCGGTAGCGCACTAGCCGCCGTCGAGAGCACCCTCCAGCGCCAGTTGGAACGCCGGGTCGACGGCCGTCCGATCGAGGCGTGCGAAATGCTCGTCCGCATAGCTCGGGAAGTCGAAGTCGAGCGCGGAAACTGCCGTTTGCACGACGCCCCACATCGCCTCCCGGAAGTCGGACATGAACCGCATCAGCTCGAGCGCTCGCTCGTCGGCCGGGCGCACCGAGCCGAAGTAGGCACTGAGGAGCAGACGCCGCTCATCGGCATCGAGCTGGTTGTTGACCGAGAAGTTCGCAAGATCGAAGAACACGTCGCCGTTCCCCGCGTACTCCCAATCGACGATCCTGATCAGCGTTCCGTCGTCGATGAAGTTCGCGTTCAGCAGGTCGTTGTGGCACGGCCGCTCGGGAACCGGCCCGCGCGCCGCCGCGATCCTGCGGGCCACCTGCCGTGCGCGTACATATCCCTCGGGAACCGTCACGCCCTTCGAGTACGCGGTCGTCCTGTAGTCCTCGACGATCTGGAACGAGTCGAACCGCCGGGTAAGCGGCGGCCCTTTGTGCACGGCACGCAGCGAGGTTGCAACCCGGCGGATCGTCTGCTCGTCGCGCATCTGCTCGAGCGGCACGATCGTCCCTTCGATGAACCTCGTGACGAGGTACCCCTCGGGCTGAACGAAGTCGACGACCTCGGGGCCGATCCCGACCGCTGACGCCGCGAGCGACGCGTCATGCTCGACCAGCCTGTCGATCCCGAGCTGATCCGTGTCGCGCCCCGCGATCCGCAGGACGAACGCACGACCGTCGTCGAGCGTCACCTTGAGGTTGTGGTTCGTGATGCCGCCACCGAGCACCTCGACCTGCGTCTTCCGACCTGGCCAGACGCGCTCGATGATCTCTTCGTACGCCACGGCCTCTAAAGATGCCGAAGCAGAACGGTGACTGCGGCTACAACGGCCATCGCGAGGACGAGCGGCGCCTTGAGACGCAGGGCAACCGCCGCCGCCGCGACGCCCCCGAGCCTCGCGTCGAGCACGATCGCGCGATCACCGCCGACCGTCTGCGTCACGACGAGAGCCGCCAGCATCACGGGCGCGAGCAGATCGACGACGCGGGCCGCCGCGCCTTCGAGCCGTCGGTCGCCGAGCAGCACCGGCCCCAAACCTTTGAGGCAGACCGTTGCGATGCCGACGACCGTGACGACGATCCAGACGGTCACTTCCGTAGCCCCAGAAGGCACGCGGCACTCGCTGCAACGAGCGGCACTCCGGCGGGCGCGATGGGCAGAAGAACGAGGACGACCATGCCCCCGAGTGTCGCTGCGACCCGAGCAGCCGACCGTGAAGCGTCGGGGCCGCGAGGCCGAGGAAGAGCGCTGCGAACGCCGCGTCCACTCCGTAGTCGCTGGGTTTCCCGAGCCGGTTGCCGACAAAAGTGCCGATCGCTGTGGCGAAGATCCAGAGCACGTAGAGCAGGAGGCCAACGCCGATCAGCACTTCGCGGCGAAAGCGACCGCCTCTGCCCGCGAGCGCCCACGATTCGTCCACGACCAGCTGCGCCTCGAGCAGACGCTTCCACCATGGTCCCCGGAACACGCCGGCAGCCGCGAAGCCCATCGGCGCGTAGCGCGCATTGAGGAACACCGCCGCGACGACAGCGGCAACTGCGCTGCCGCCGGCGCCGAGAACGGATACGGCGGCAAACTGCGCCGATCCGGCGAACGTTGTCGCGGAAAAGACGAGTGACGCGGCAGATCCCATTCCCGAGGCTTTTGCGAGTAAACCGAACGAGATCCCGAACAGCAGCGGGCCGAGCGCGACCGGCAACCCGACTCGCATGCCGTCTCGCAGCCGCCCTCCGCTCGCGACAGTGGCGGGTGCCTCGTCCGTCATTGCCCGAACCTAGCGATTTGGGCATACTCGAGCCGTCCCCCGCGACCTGGGAGGTGTGACCGAGATGACCTATCCGTTTCCGACACCACTTACCGTCGCGCCACGTCGTAGCGATAGGGGCACGCGCAGCACCGCGAGACTCTGACGGTCTCGTAGCTCCCCGCTCCTCGGGCGCAGCACCTCTACCGACCCCGAGATCGAGGAGACTTCTGTAGTGGACGATTTGACAACGCTCGGCTGGGACGATCGGCTGCGCGAAGAGTTCGAGCAATACCGATCCGACGGGCTCGTTCCCGGACGGGTCGCAGTTCAGCACCGCGGCGCCTGGGACGTCCTCACCGAGCTCGGCGAGCTCAGGGTCGACGCGGCCGGTCGGCTCCGGCATGACGCGACGTCCACGGCCGAGCTCCCGGTTGTCGGGGACTGGGTCGCGATCGCGGCTAGATCGGACGAGAGCGGTGGCACGATTCACGCGGTGCTGCCTCGCCGGACGAAGGTCTCGCGCAAGACTGCCTGGCAGGCGACGGAGGAGCAGGTTCTCGTCGCGAACGTCGACGTGATCTTCCTCGTCACGTCCGTGAACGAGGATCTGAACCTGCGGCGACTCGAGCGGTACCTCACGCTCGCCTGGGAAAGCGGAGCACGGCCGGTGTTCGTTCTCACGAAGGCCGACCTCCTCGACGACGTCGGCCCCGCCGTTGCGATCGTCGAGTCGGTCGCGTTCGGCGTGCCGGTCATCCCGGTGTCGAGCGTCACCGGGGAAGGCGTCGAGCGCGTTCGCGGGTACCTCCTGGCCGGGGTGACCGGTGCGTTCATCGGCTCGTCGGGTGTCGGCAAGTCGACGCTCGTCAACTTGCTCGTCGGTGAGGACGTCCTCGAGACGCGCGAGATCCGCGCCGACGGCCGGGGTCGCCACACGACGGTACGGCGCGAGCTGATCGTCCTCCCGGGTGCGGGACTGATCGTCGACACGCCGGGCATGCGTGAGCTCCAGCTGTGGGACGCAGACGACGGGCTGGAAGAGGCGTTCGAGGATGTGACCTCCCTCTTCGCGCACTGTCGCTTCAGCGACTGCCGTCACGAGAGCGAGCCCGGTTGCGCGGTCCGGGCCGCGCTCGCCGACGGAACGCTCGCCGCCGACCGCTGGGAGAGCTACCTCAACCTGGAGCGAGAGCTACAACATCTCGAGCGCCGGCAGAACAAGCGCCTGCAAGCCGAGGAGAAACGGAAGTGGAAGGCCCGCAGCGCCGAGGCCCGCGAGAACACGCGCCTCAAAGGAAATGAATAGCGCGGGACAGTGGGGACGGGGCTGGGGGAACTGCGTTGGGGACAGTGGAGACGGAGCTGGGGACAGGCTAGACCCTGTCCCCAGCGCTGCTTTGTTCGCTTTCTCTCCCTAGGGCGTGAGCACGTTCGCCGCGCCCCGCGTCGGCGTCGAGGTGAACGCCCAGTCGGAGGCCGCGCTGTTCGTGTCCTTGCCGTCGGGGTTCCGGATCAGAGAGCCGTCGACGGTGTTCGAGTCGGCGACCGTGTCCGGCAGAACAGTGCCCTCGACGAGCGAGTACGTCGTGCTGCCGATCACTGCTGCCGTAATCGACCCCTCGTATGAGAGTGCATCGAGGAGGTCGCCCGTTGTCGTGTCGATCAACGCCAGCCCATCCGGTGCGCCGTTCTGCGCGTCCTTCGCTACCACCGTGTACGCGCCCGGAGCAAGCGTTCCCGTGAGGTTCGAGCGGAAGTACTCGGTCGAGTCGCCACCGTTGACGAAGACGAGCGCAACCCCGTCGAGCGTCGCGGCCGTGTCGCCGACGTTCTTGATCTCGACGAAGCCACCGGTGTCCGAATCGGCACCCAACTGGTCGTAGTCGACCTCGTTGATGACGAGGCTCGCTCCGCCCGGCGGAGGCGGAGGTGCGGTCCCGCTGTCGCAGTTCAGCAGGATCAGGTCGGTTGCCGTCGTGTCGATCGACACCGTTCCTGCGGCGCCGTCGAACGTCGTGCACGGCGTGCCGGTGAGAGCGGCCAGCGACGCGATACCGCCGGGGTCGCCCTTCGGCCCTTGCGGCCCCTGTGGCCCCGTGGGACCCGCAGGCCCGGCCGGGCCTGCTGCACCCTGGATGTTCCACGACACCGCTGTCTCCGTGCGCTTGCACGACGCGCCGGCGTCGATCATGCGCAGGAAGCCGTGCCGCTTGATCTTGCAGGCGTGAATCTGGCCGTCTCCCGTCGCCGCCGAGGCAATCGCCCCTGCCGCCACGAGAGCGAGAAGCCCGAGCCCGATGGCCGCGAGCCGATGATGCTTCACGTGTTCCTCCTTGATCGGTTGCCACGTGAGAGGTAGCCGCGGCGCGACCAGGCGCCTAGTTGTCTGTTCCGGACATGGAGCACGAAAACGTCGCGTTCATGCGGCTGTGTGGACGAAGCGGCACGAAGTTGGCGCGACTTCCGGACTCAATCCTCTAGGCTGCCGCGCATGCTCGGGGGCAGCGACACGCCGGCCGAGATCACCGACGCCGCGCTGATCGAAGCCGTTGCGGCCGAGGAAGGCGCGATGGAGGAGTTGCTTCGGCGACTTGTGGCCGCTCCGACCACGCTCGGCAACGAGGAACCTGGGCAGGTGTTGATCCGCGAGGCGTTCCGCGACGCCGGCCTCGACCCCTACGACGTCCCGCTCGACGCCGCGGCGCTCCGCGCGAGCCCGTTCTCGTCGCCGTTCTCGTGGGACATCTCTGGCAAGGCGAACGTCGTCGCGGATTTGCCGACGGCCGCCGAGGGCGGGCGCTCACTTGTCCTGAACGGCCATGTCGATGTCGTCGGTCCGGCGTCTGAGCGGCTGTGGCGCACAGCGCCCTTCGAAGCAGTGCGCGAGGGAGATTGGGTCTACGGACGCGGAGCCGGCGACATGAAGGCCGGGCTCGTCGCGATCGTCGGCGCCGCGCGCGCGCTCCAGGGGCTCGGCCTCCGACCGGTCGCGCCGGTGCAGCTGCAGTCGGTCGTCGAGGAGGAATGCACCGGCAACGGCGCGCTCCAGTGCGTGCTATCCAGCGTCAGGTCCGGGTCACGGCCCGACGCGGCGGTCATCACCGAGCCGTTTCCCGGCGCGATAACGACCTCCCAGATAGGCGTTCTCTGGTTCCACATCGACATCGGGGGCACGCCGGCCCACGTCGGCGAAGCCGGAGAAGGAGTGAACGCGATCGAAGCGGCCTTCCCGATCGTCGCTGCACTGCACCGGCTCGAAGCAGAGCTGAACGAGTCGCCGCCGCCGCCGTACGACGAGATCGACCACCCGCTCAACCTGAACATCGGGACGATCAAGGGCGGCGACTGGCCGTCGACCGTCGCAGCCGAGTGCTCGCTCTCGTGCCGGATCGCGCTCTATCCGGGAGTGCGCGCGGCGGAGATGCAGGCCCGGATCGAAGCGACGGTTGCCGGAGCCGCAGCAAGCGACCCCTACCTCGCCAAGCACCCACCGGTCGTCCGCTACGACGGCTTCGTGTGCGAGGGAACCACCGTCCCTGGCGATTCGTCGCTCGTCCGCACGCTCGCCACGGCACACGAACGGGTTACCGGAACTGCAACAACGACGATGGCCACGACCGCGACGACCGACGCGCGCGCGTTCGTCCAGCACGGCATTCCGGCGGTCTGCCTCGGCCCGCATGCCGAAGCGATCCACGGTGTCGACGAGCGTGTGCTCTGGCCGTCGGTCGTCCAGACTGCGCAGGTACTCGCCGTCTTCATCCGCGACTGGTGCGGCCTGGCTCCATGAGCAAAGACAAGGACAAGAAGAAAGCGGCCAAGGCGGCGAAGAAGCTCGCGCGCGAGTCGAGCGACGCGACGACGCTGCGCGGCATCTCCGAGATCCGCCGTTTCTTCCGCACGAACGAGACGCCGATCTACTTCGTCTCGGCGACCGCCTTCAACCTGCTCGGCATCGACCGCTGGGTGCGGCGCCTCGAGTACGTCAACTACTACGACTCGTTCGACGGCCACCATCCGAACGTCTTCGTGCCGACGCACGTCGCACCGCCGGCCTTCGATTCGATCGAGGAGATCTGCAACTACCTGCTCGGGCACAAGGAGGTCGTCGACCGCATCGCCGCGAACGGTGGCGCAGGCAAGGCGGTCTTCCTGATGTTCGACGAGCAGACGGAGGCGTCTGCTCGCGAGGCCGGCCTCGAGGTCGCTTTCCCGTCTGCGGCGCTCCGCAACCGTCTGGATTCGAAAATCGTGACGACCGAGCTCGGCAACGAAGCAGGGGTGCCGTCGGTGCCGAACGTGCTCGGCCACGCCTCTTCGTACGGCGTCCTGCACGCGCTGTCGGCGAGTACCGGCCTCGGCCACGACCTCGTCGTGCAGACGCCGTACGGCGACTCCGGCCAGACGACGTTCTTCATCGCCTCCGAAGCCGACTGGAACGCGCACGCCGACAAGCTGGCCGGCGAGTCGCTGAAGGTGATGAAGCGGATCAACTGCCGCGAGGCGGCGATGGAGGGCGTCATCACACGTCACGGCACGCTTGTCGGGCCGCTGATGACGGAGTTGACGGGGTTCCCCGAGCTGACTCCTTACGGCGGCGGCTGGTGCGGCAACGACGTCTTCGCCGGCGCGCTCTCGGAGGAGCATCGCCGGCAGGCGCGCCGGTACACGCAGCTCATGGGCGAGCGTCTGCGCCGCGAGGGCTACCGCGGCTACTTCGAGCTCGACTTCCTCGCAGACATGGACTCCGGCGAGATGTACCTCGGCGAGCTCAACCCGCGCATCACGGGCGCCAGCTCGATGACGAATGTGACCGCGGTCGCGTACGGCGATATGCCGCTGTTCCTCTTCCACCTGCTCGAGTTCATGGACGTGGACTACGAGATCGACGTCGACGCGCTGAACGCGGGGTGGGCGCAGCCGAGCGCGATCGACTCGTGGAGCCAGTTCGTGCTCAAAGACACGGCCGACAAGGTGGAGCTGATCACGGAGGCGCCGACGTCCGGCATCTGGCGGCTCGATCCTTCTGCACGCGGCGGCATCCGCTTCGTCCGCCGCGAGACCGACTGGCACACGGTGGAACACGAGGACGAGGCGTTCTACCTGCGCATAGCCGCCGAGGGCGGCTACCGCTACCCGGGCGCCGACATCGGCATCCTGGTCTCGCGAGGGCGCCTGCAGTCCGACGAGCACGAGCTGACTGATCGCGCGCGTACCTGGATCACGGGGATCAAGCAGCAATTCGTCACAGCGCCGGCGCCTCCGGCAGCTCCCGTCCGCGAGCCCGAGCCCTTCTCCTTCAAGATGCTGTGATGACAACCGCGTTGACGTTCGAGGCGATCAGCGAACTTGATCCCGGCCCGCAGTGGCGTGCGTTGTTCGAGAAGCACTGGCCGCGCTACCGCGCCTGGTTCTTGCACGAGGGTGAGGCGGCGCGCCCGTCGTACGTCGCGGCGGCCAGCGCGCTGCGCGAGCACATGCCGGAGCTCGTCCCGACCTACGAGGCTCTCTGCGAGATCGCAGACGGCGGTGACATCGAGGCGCGCTTCCTCGCTATGTGGGAGCCACCCTCGTACCTTTCGGGCTGCTCCCAAGGCGTCTGGCGTGCCGGCGCACCGGTGCTCGCTCGCAACTACGACTACGCGCCCGAGCGACTCGAGGGCGCGATCCTGCACACGAGCTGGAACCGTCCGGTGATCGGGATGAGCGACTGCCTCTGGGGGCTCCTCGACGGCGTGAACGACGCCGGTCTTGCTGTATCCCTGGCGTTCGGTGGTAGAAGGATCGTGGGCAAAGGGTTCGGCGTGCCCCTCGTCGTCCGCTATCTCCTCGAGACGTGCGAGACAACGGAGGAGGCCCGCGCCACGCTGCGCCGCCTCCGCTACCACCTTGCGCACACGCTCACGATCGTCGACCGCTCCGGCGATGTCACGACCGCGTTCCTCGCGCCCGATCGCGAGGTCGAGCTGTCTCCGGCCGTCGTGGCGACGAACCACCAGCGCGAGGTCGAGTGGGCCGAGCACGCGCAGGTGACACAGACCCTCGAACGCGAGCGCGAGCTCACCCGGCTGCTCGAGCGCGACGAGACGACGGCCGCCGGGTTCGTCGCCGCGTTCCTCCGCCCCCCGCTCTACCAACGCGACTACGCACGCGGCATGGGCACGCTCTACACCGCTGCGTACCGCGTCGCCGAGGGCCGCGCCGACTACTTCTGGCCGGGGATCGAGTGGCGGCAGTCGTTCGACCGCTTCGAGCCCGGCACGCGCACGATCCGCCTCGCCGAGTCGACTGCCGCCTAGCGGAAGCTGCGCGCGGCGGCTACGACCGCCTCACCGGCGCCCGGGCCGCTGGGACGAAGCCGGGTGTGCACAAGCGTCGACCTGACCTCGTAGCGACGGAGCTCGAAGTCGCCGCCCAGGCGCCAGCGCTGGGTGAGGTGCGCGTGACGGCCGATCGAGTCGAGGACGACGTGCTTCGGGTCGTGGCTGCCGAGGTAGACCGTGACGACCCAGAGCGCCGACGACCGCGCCTGCTCAACCGGCTGCGACGGTTCGACGAATGCGACGTCCGTTGTCGAGCGCACCGCCGTCGGTATGCCCTGGATGGGTACGTCCGAGGGAAGGTAGTGCCGTAGCGGCACGACGCCGTAGCCTGGCGCCGCGAGGACACGGTCGCCGTGCTGCCAACCGTCGAGGATGATGTCGGACGCCGTCCGGAAGTCCTCCTTGACCGGGTTGGAACGATCCAGCGCAACACTCACGGAAAGCGTCATCAAGACGACGGCGGTGATCGCCGTCGCCGTCAACGCTCGAGGGATGACGGCGAGAAGCCCGCGGGCGAGGAGCAGGAACAGCGGCGCCGAGGCGAGGATCGCGTAGCGCTGCATCAGCACGCCGCCCTTCAGAGCGTTCAGGACGAAGATCACGCCGACCGTCGTCAGGAGCCAGAAGAGGAGGAACACTGCAGCCCGGGTCCTCAGGAAGGCGCGGGCCCGGGCACCAAGCCCGATAGCGAGCGCCAGGAGCGGCCAGGCACCGATGGTCACGAGCGTGATGACCGCCATCTGCGCCTTGTCCTTGTAGCCCGTCAAGTAGACGAGCAAGAACGTGGCGAACGAGCTGAGGATGCCGATCGGCGCTGCGCCCGGACCGGGCGTCACGGCGCCGTTCGTCAGCGAATGGAGGCCATGTTGCTGCAGACGAAGGCGGATGATGAGGTAGATCCACGGCGTGAACAGCGCAACGGCGGCGGACGCTGCGAGAAGCCAGTCGCGACGCCGGCTTCGCTCTCCGAAGAGCATTGCCGCAACCGCGTGCGCCGGGAGCAGGAGCGCGGCGAAGTAGTGCGTGTAGAGGCACAGACCGGTGAGAAGCGCGTAGGTCGACCAGCGTGCAAGCCCACCGCGCTCGAGTGCGCGCAGGAGGGCGTAGGTCGACGCTAGCCCGACGCAGAGCAGAAGCGGGTACATCCTCGCCTCGTCGGAGTGCCACACCCAGACCGGCGAAAAGGCACCGAGCGTGGCCGCCACGAGACCCGTCGCCGGGTTGAACAGCTGGCGCCCGAGCAGGTAAAGCAGCGGGATCGCCATCGTTCCCGCCACGACCGACGGGATGCGCAACGCGACATCCGACGTCCCCGCGACCTGGATCCACCCGTGGAGGAGAACGTGATACAGCGGGACGTGGACGTTGTTGCTCGCCAGCTGGTGGATCAAGTCCGTGACGCTGAGCTGCGCCTGCCCAGGCTCGAGTTCTCGTCGAGCGAGAGGCCCTGCGCGTCGATCAGGAGGAAGCGCAGCCAGAGGCCGAACGACGTGATGACGGCGACCGCGAGCCACGGGCTCTCCAGAACGGCACGTGCTTTCCCCGCCCGTGACGGTCGGTTGAGAGGGCTCTCCTCGGGCAGGTAAGCGTCGCGATCACGGCTCGCGAGGTCGACGGAGCCGGCCGCCAAGGAGGTGACAGCGCCGCCCGGCTCGTCGGTCTCGTCATCGTGAGCCCCGCGCCACGGCAGGGGCAGCCCGAGCTCGATGAGCGCTGCGCGGGTGACGCCCCAGAGCAGCGCGAGGTTGATGAAAGCCCACGAGACGTTCGCCAGGAGCCGCGCGTCGATGGGTCTCTCGGTGATGCCGATCGGAATGCTCGCGACGGTGCCGAGGAAGACGAGCGGCGTGACGAGCATCAGGATCGGCAGGCGGCTCGTCGACGCGACGTTCGTCGCGCGGAAACGGGCGGGGATACGGAACGCGGTCGCGAGGGCCGCAGCCGCGTAGACCGGGAACGCGCCGAAGTTCGCCTGCAGGTGCGCGAGCCGAAGCTGCCCGCGACACGCCACGACGAGGGTCGCCAGCACGAGCGAGAAGTACGCGCCGTAGACGAGCACGAAGTTGTTCGCATGCGGCGAGAGCGCGCCGATGCCCGTCACGAAGAGAGCGGCGGCAGGAGGACGTAGACGACGGTCGCGAGCCCGGTCAGGTAATGGAGCGTGCAGCAGAGATACTGGAACCGCTGCGAGCGAGTGAGCCTCCCGCGGAACGGCTCGAGCCGAACGAGCGCCTCGAGCGAGCCGCGCGCCCAGCGGAACTGCTGGCGTGAGTAGGCGGCGAGGTTCGTGGGTCCCAACCCTTCGGCGAGCACGTACGGGTAGTAGACGGAGCGCCAGCCGAGACGGTGGATGCTCATCGACGTCGCGAAGTCCTCGACGACGCTCGACTCGTCGAAGCCGCCAACCTGCTCGAGCGCCGAGCGTCGGACGACGCAGTTGGTGCCGCAGGCAAACACGGAGTTCGACCCGTTCCGGCCGCGCAGCACCGGCCCGTAGAAGATCAGCTGCTGATCGTGGGCGAGCCGCGCGACAGGGCTCTCGGTGGCATTGCGGTACGCCTGCGGCGTCTGGACGATCGCGACGTCGTCGTCCTCGAAGTAGCCGATGACGCGTACAAGGAAATCGCGCCGGGCGACATGGTCGGCATCGAGGATCACGACGAGGTCGCCGGACGTCACCCAAGCGCGTGGTTCAGGTTGCCGGCTTTCGCGCTCGTATGTTCGGTGCGCGCGACGTACTCGGCGCCCAGCTCCGCCGCCAGACGCTCGACATCGCCGCGCCCGGCATCGTCGAGGACGACCGTGCGATGCGGAAGCTCCAGGGCGATCGCGGCCACGATTGTCGCGCGCAGGATAGAGAGCGGTTCGCCGAAGGTCGGGATCAGCACGTCGACCGTGAATGCCGAACGGCTGCGCGGTGCGGCGGCGAAGGTCGACCTGGAGAGCGCGGCCCACACGCCGCTGTTCGTGAACATCCCGAGCGCTTCAGCCGCAGTCAGCGCGACGAACAGTGCGAGAACGTCCGCGCGGCCCGGCAGCAGCCACCACACGAGGTAGGTCGCAGCCGCAATCAAGTTGAGCGGCAGGAAAACCTGCAACGCCCCGCGTCGCCGCGGCGACCACCACGAACGCCGGTCTCCCGCCTGGCCGGCACCCCGCCATGGCAGGGGGCGAGCGCGGGGTAACGGCTCACGATCGGGCAGCAGCTCGTCTTGTGCGGAAAACGACACGGTCACACATCGACACGTCGACCTTGTGACTTGACTTGCGCCCCGCCGCCCGCCCGTCAGGCCAGCGGCAGGCGAACGACGAACCTGCCTCCGGCCGACGACGACACCGCCTCCACCCCGCCGCCTGCGCTCTGTGCGAGCCGCCGGGCAAGCGCTAGCCCAAGCCCGGCGCCCGGCTCTCTGCTCGCCGCCGCGCTACCGCGCGCACCGGGTTGGAAGATCGTTTCGCACTCTTCGCTCCGGACGCCAGGCCCGTCGTCTGCGATCTCGAGGAGCGCGGTCGCGCCGTTCAGCGTCAGCTCGAGCTCGATGGCCCGACGTCCGTAGCGGACGGCGTTCTCGAGAAGCGGCCGCACGATCTGCGCCAGAAGCTCGTCGTCGACACCTACACGGACGGGTGCGCGCGGAGGCTGGAAGGCGATCTCGACCTCGCGCTCCGTTGCGAGCGGCCGGATCTCGTCAACTGCTCGCGCAACCGCCTCGCGCGCATCACTCGTGGATCGCGTGAACCCCGCCTCCTGACGCGCGGCGGCAACCAGCGCATCGACCGTGCGGGCCATCTGCGCCGTGCTCCGCGACACCGCCAGCAGGCTGTCGCGGTACTCGTCGCCAGTGCGCTCCTGCTTCAGCGCGAGCTCGACCTCGGTCGCGATCCGGGCGAGCGGGGTGCGCAATTCGTGCGAAAGCTCGGCGGCGAAGAGCTGTTCGTGGCGAAGGCTCGCGGCAAGGCGCGCGAGCAGGGCGTCGAGCGTCGCGCCGAGGCGCGTCAGCTCGTCATAGGGCTCGCCGAGCTCGAAACGGTTGTCGAGGTCGGTCTCGCTCCAGGTCGCCGCGCTCGCGGTCATCCGCGCCACAGGCCGGAACGCCCGACCAAGCGCCCACCACGCGAGCGCCGTGATCGCGGCGAGAAGCAGCGCCGCCAAAACCAGCGAGCCGAGGAGCGCCGAGTGGGCGGTCTCCGTGTAGGCGTCGAGTGAGACCGCGGCCACAACCGTGCCGACGCGAACGCCGCGGTCGGAGACCGGCAACGCGTAGAGCCGTACCTCGTCGCCGACGCTGATCGACCGCTCAGGACCGCCGACGAGTGAGGCGGCGGCCGCGGTGATGCTCGGCGAGGTCGCCGGCGACTCCAGCACGTCCGTGCCCGAGAAGACCCACACCGGGATGCCAAGCCTGCCCTCGTCGGGTGCCTCCGGAGCAACGAGCTTCCCGTCGACGACCCGGAGAGACGTCAGCTCGACCTCTGCCTGTGCGCGGGCAAGCGCGGTGGGACTCGCCGAGAGACGATGGCTCAGCAACACGTTGAAGCCCGTGACGCCGATTCCGAGCGCGATTGCGACGGCGACCATCACAGCGAGCAGGAGCCGCACGCGGACGCCGAGCCTGGGACGCCGGCGACCCATGCTCATCGCAGGGAGTAGCCGATCCCATGGGCTGTCGCGATCTCGGGAGCGCCTGGAACGGCGCGGAGCTTGCGGCGCAGGGTGGCGATGTAGACGTCGAGCGTGTTGTCATGGACGATCGCCCCGTGCGGCCACCCTGCCTGCACGAGGACGCGGCGCCGGACGGTCTCCCTGGGCTGCGCAGCGAGACGCGCGAGGATACGAAACTCCGTCGGCGTCAGATCGACGCTCGACTCACCGCACGTCGCCGCATGGGTCGCCGGATCGAGCCGGAAGTCACCCACCTGCGTCGCCTGATCGGCGCCACCGCGACGTACGAGCGCATGCAGCCGGGCGACGAGCTCGGCGAACGCGAACGGCTTGGTGAGATAGTCGTCGCCGCCCGCCGCGAAGCCGGCGAGGCGATCTGGCAACGCATCGCGCGCGGTGAGAAAGATGATCGGGGCCGCGACTCCCTGCGCGCGGAGCGCCTGGACGACGTCCCGGCCGTCCGCATCGGGCAGCCCGATATCGACGACGAGTGCGTCCGGCTCGAACGCAGTCAGTCGATCGAGAAGCTCGCTCGCGCGCCCGGCCGCGACGACGTCGAAGCCTTCCTCCCTCAGGGCGCGGAGCAACAGCCCGCGGAGCTCCTGGTCGTCCTCGAGGACGAGTACGCGTGGCTCGATCACTGCTCTCGCAGTATCTCCCCAAGCTGGAGCCGCCGGATGCCTCGCGCAGCAACGAGACAGGCCAAGACGCTCGCCGCTGCCGCGGCGCCGAACAGAACGCCGAGGAAGGACCACGGGACGGCGAGTGCGTCGGGCGGCGGATCGAAGACGTGCTGGAGCATCGCGACCAGCATCTTGGAAAGCAACCAGCCGAGACCGACCGCGATCACCATTCCGGCTCCGAGCACCAGCGCCGCCTCCGACCAGAGGAACGCCGAGATCTGCCTGAGCGACGCGCCGAGCGCCGCCATCGTGGCGAACTCCTGCCGTCTCTCACCCAGACCGAGGGCGACGAACAGCCCCATCGCGCCGGCGGCGAGCAGAATGGCGAAGACGCCCTCGATCTTCGCGATGCCCGTCAGGTCGACGGTCGTGATCGAACTGACGGTCTGCTGGGTCTGCTCGCGGATGTTCCGGACGGACGTGCCGTCGGCACTGGTTGCGGCCGCGACCGTGCGTGCAACACGTACCGGGTTGCCGCTGGTTCGCGCAAAGACCACGTTCGGGCCACCGTCGCGGGCTGCTGCCGAGAGGTAGGAAAGGTTCGCGACCATGAACGAGTCTTTCGGCGCGGACGGGAACTCCTGCACGCTGCCGACCACGTGGAACGGAACAACGCGGAATCTGCCGCTGGAGTGGTCGAGCACGCGCAGTCTCAGCAGGTCGCCGATCCGCAATGAGTAGTCGGTGATCGTCTCCTTCGAGACGAGGATGCCGTCGGGCGTCGTTCGCAGCCGGTCGATGGTCGCGCGGGCCGATGCACCGACGAAGTAGGAGTCCCGCAGCTGCGTGGCCTTGGCCAACGTCGCTGCGTCGACTCCGTATGTGTCTTGGAGGTCCGGGCCGACGTATGCGTAGGAATGGTCGACGGCGCTTACCGCGCGAACACCGCTGATCCCGGCAATCCTCGACACGAGGTGCTTGCCGGCCACGACTCCCGACGGGGCCGTCGCGACGACGTCGGCTCCCAGCGTGAGCTGGGCATCGACGCGCGCTTGCTGGTCGTAGGTCGCGGTGAAGATGCCGAGGTTCACGCCGAAGGCGAGCAGGAGGCCGACGAGAATAAGTCCTCGGTTAACAGCGGTGCCGCGACGTCCTGCGCTGGCGAGCAGAAAGCCGGGTGTCGTCGTCGGGCGCGTCCCGGCGCCGCGACGCGCGAGCCAGGAGACCGCGCCGCCCCGTAAGCGGACGAGAAGGAGCGTCGCCCCGAGCCAGAGGAGCGCTGGTGCGAAGAACATGTAGATGGAGAGCGAGAGCGTCGGATTCGAGTCCGGATTGACCACCGCCGAGAAGCCGGTGCGGGCGGTGAGCCAGTAGATGAGCCCGCTGACCGCCAGCGCGAGCACGTCGAGGTACAGGCGCTGCCAGAGCGGCTTCCCGATCCGCTGCGTCCGCCGCCGTCCTTCGACGATGCTGCCGCTGAAGATCGAAAGGCTCGCACCGATCCGGGCTGCCGCCGCGCCGCCGAAGGCGAGGACCGTGCACGCGAGGATCGTCGTTGCGACACGACCGCCCGTGAGGCCGACCCCACCGCCGATCAGCAGCGAGGTCGACGCGAACGCAAGGCCGGCTCCGAGAACGCCCGCAACTGCGCCGAGCAACAGGCTCTCGACGACCGCCAGCATGAGCAGCGCACGCCGCGACGCGCCGCGAGCGCGAAGGAGCGAGAGATCGCGACGATCGCGAGTCGCCGTGCCGAGCGCTGCGAGGTAGCCGAGCCCCAGCGCGATGAGTGCCCCCGGCACCGCGAGCATGATGTAGAGCGTCTGTGCGTAGAGCGCGTCGCCGGCGGCTGTCGAGAGGTTGCCGGCGAGGTTGTCGACGAACTGCACGCGGCCGAGCAGGTTCCGCTCGATCCGGTTCCGGACTTGTCCAGCGCGTGTCAACGCCTGTCCAGGAGTCGAGCCGAGGCCGGCCGGATCGACCTGAGCCTGCACTTGCCACTGCACGCCGTCCTGCGCGCCCGGGACGGCCGAGCTGCCGACCGACGTCGCACCGAGCGTCCGCAGCGAGGGAGCGATCGCTCGGGCGAAGGTGTCGAGCGGCAGGATCGCGATCTGCGCCGGAGGCTGCGCCGGGGCTGGCCCGACCAGCGGATTCAGCGGTTGGAAGAGCAGATCGGGAGCTGTCACGAGCGCGATGCCGCTGACACGGAACGTGCGCGGCGTCGTTCCGGGACGCGGCGTGATCGTTACGGTGTCGCCGATGCGTGCCTGGAGCGTCGCGGCCAGCTGCTGGTCGAGCACCACGTGGTCGCGCCTCAGCCCACCGCGGAGCAAGCGATACGTCGTCAGATGCGAGGGGTAGTCGTTTGGTACGGCGAGCAGCGAGCCGGCGCCGGTTCTGATCGCGCCCGTCGCAGCGAGATGCCCAGCCGAAGAGAAGGGCGCGGTCGCAACCGCCGAGGCTTGCAGCACGCCTGCCTGCTTGCCGACCGCGGCCGCGACGGCGGTCGCTCGAGCCTGCGATGCGACGGGCCCCTGCCAGTCGAGCGGCACGCTGCGCGTCGCTTCGCTGGTCATCGTCCGAAGCGAGTTCCCGATGAACAGCAGCATCGAACCGAGCAACGCCACTGCCACTGCAAGGACGAGAACCCGCAAGCCAGTACGGAGCGCGTTCCTCAGGAGCCCCGCAGTTGCCAACCGGAAGGCGACCGTCACGCCGAGTCCTCCACGATTGCGCCATCGCGCAGCTCGACGCGGCGGTCGAGTCCCGCGGCGATCTCCGCATCGTGCGTCGCAACAACGAGTGTGAACCCAAATCGCTCCTGCGCGGCGTCGACCAGCGCCAGCACTCGCTCGGCGGTGTCGGAGTCGAGGTGCCCGGTCGGCTCGTCGCAGAGCAGCATCTCCGGCCTCTGTGCGAGCGATCGCGCGATCGCGACGCGCTGCGATTCACCACCGGAAAGCTCCGACGGCAAGCTGTCCGCCTTGTGTCCGAGCCCGACGAGGGCGAGGAGCTCGAGCGAGTCACCGGCCACGTCGGCGTGCAGCCCCGCGGTCGCGCGCGCGAACGCGACGTTCTCGAAGGCAGTGAACGAGGGCAGCAGATTCGAGCCCTGGAAGACCCAGGCGATCCCGGGCGCGCCGAGCCCATGACGCGTCCGCGCCTGCAGCGAGGCGAGAGCCGTCCCTTTCCACTCCACCGTCCCCCGTGTCGGCTGAACGAGGCCGCCGAGAGCATGGAGCAGCGTCGTCTTGCCCGATCCTGACGGTCCCCAGAGCGCAACTCGTTCACCGGCCGCAAAGGCAACGTCGACGGCGTCGAGTGCCACGACCGCCGCGTCCCCGACGCCGTGAACGACGCTGACACCGTGACACGCAGAGAGCTCGGCCGGCCCGGCCATACGCTCGATCGGGGCCGCCTGCGTCACGACCGTATCGCCTGACGAGCAGCCTGAAGGCCGCCCGAGGGCGACGTGCGACCGAACCTGCGGAGTCGGCCGAAGAAGCGAGCGAGACCCGCGCGAGGCGCGACGAACCAGAGCGCCAGTCCTCCGATTACGAGATCGACGATCATCAGCGCCGCTTGCATTCCGACGCCGAAGCCAAGCACGGCGCCGAGGCTGCCGGTACCCGTCAGCACGACGAGGAACGCCGCTTGCTGCGTACCTGCGTTACCAGGCGAGATCGGGAGCACCGCCACTGCGCTCTGGGTCGCGACGACGAGGAGGACGGCCCAGAAACCAGCGTGGAGGTGGAACGCGACGAGGAAGCAGTACACCGCCGCCAGCCTGAGAGCCCACGCGACGAGCTTCCACCCGAGAACGCCGCAGACGAGCACGCGCGGCGACCGCAGAATCGAGGCTCCCTGCGCCATCTTCCTGCCTAGCAACCGGAGCCGCGGCCGGCACGCCACAGCCACCAAGATCGCAACGGCAGCGCCGGCGACGCCCAACCCCACGGTGAGACCGCTCGGTGGCCACAACCCGGCAAGCGCGGTACCGGCGGTCGCCGGGGAGCGCCCCGCGACGAGGACGATTGCCACGACTGCGACCCCGAAGATCATCTCGACGGCGCTCTCGAGGACGATCGTGGTGGCGATCGTCGTCGTGCTCGAGCTCGGGACACGCCTGCGCATGATCCCGAGTCGGAGAGCCTCGCCGATCCTCGCGGGAAGGATCGCGTTCGCCCCGATCGCACCGGAGAAGCTGCCGAGTGTGGTTCCGAAGGTGATCTCCGCCCGTGGGTAGGCATGGCGGACGATCGTGTGCCACGAGCGTGCCTCGGCAGCGACCTTGAGCACATGGAGCGTCAGAGCAACGGCGAGCGCCCCGACGGAGACCCGTGCGAGGCTTTGAAAGGCTCCGCCGGCAAGCGAGAGGACGAGGTGCACAGCGACCCCGCGATCAGACGGCGCGACCGTCGACGATATTCACGACGCGGTCGGCCGCTTCGGCGACGCGACGGGCGTGCGTCACCGCGATGACGGTGGAGCCACACTCGGCACGGAGCCGGCGCAGCGCTCCGAGAACGATCTGCTCGTTCGCGGCGTCGAGCTCGCCGGTCGGCTCGTCGGCGAGCACGAGCGGCGCCTCACGCGCCGCCGCCGCGGCGATCGCCACCCGTTGTTGCTCGCCTCCGGACAGGGCGGAGACACGGTGCTCTGCTCGACGCTCGAGCCCGAACATGGCTAGAGCCGTGTGGGCTCGTCTCGCGACGTCGGGAAGCCCGGCGAGCCGCAGGCCGACGACAACGTTCTCACGCGCGGTGAGATCTGGCCACAGGTTGTCGCTCTGCAACACGAGGGCGACCGTTCGTGCGCGGTAGGAAGCAAGGCGACGCTCGTCGAGCCGGCCGAGTGGCTGACCGAAGGCCCGGACCTCGCCGGCCGACGCCTCGTCCAGACCCGCGGCGAGGTGCAGGAGCGTGCTCTTCCCCGAACCCGAGCGCCCCAGCACAGCGACGAGCTCACCTCGCTCGACGCGCATGTCGAGCCCGCGGAGGGCAACCGTCTCGACCGGACCGGAGCGAAACAGCTTGAAGACGTCGATCAGTTCGAGCGCGGGCCATTCGACCGGCGCCACCTGCTCCGGCTCCTGGTAGAGGCTCGTTACCTCCACCGGAAGCTCTCGATCATCAGACGGTAGGCGTCGACGTTGTCCACACCCTTCGGCGTGCCGAGGTCGACCACGGCGACCGTTCCTGCGTGGAAGAGGTAGTAGCGATCGACGACCAGCTCGACACGCTTCCCGGTGACCGGGTTCGGCACGCTCAGCGTCGAATAGACGACCTTTACGGCCGGAAGCCCGTGCAGCGCGACAGCAGTCGGCGCGGAAGAGCGCAGCGACGGCGTGGCCCGAACGAGGTGCTTCATGGCCGCCGTGACGGAGGCAAGCGTTGGTGCGGCCCCGGACGCGACCGTGATTCGCACGAGATTGTTCTTGTCCCGGAATGTGACGAGCTGCCCGGCACCTTGCCGCGCCCACCCTTCCGGGTATTTGAGCGAGTAGCGAGCACGCTGGTTCGAGAACGTGAGGAACACTTGGTTGTCCGGGACGTCTCCCGTCGCCGTCGCCTGCGCTTCCGGCGTGAGCGCCCCGGACGAGGGCGCAGTCGGTGTCGTCGTCCGCGGCACGCTGGTTGCGGCAGGCGGTGCGGAGGTCGTGGGAGGCGGGGAGCTCGTCGAGGATGTTCCGCCGCACCCGGTCGCGAGTGCGCCAACGGCCATGAGGATCACGCCGGACAGGGCCGTGGTACGTGACTCCATGGGCCGGATGGTGCGTCGGGCGATCTGAAGATGGCCTGAGCGCCTGACCGGTCAGCGGAGGATGCCGGTATGGCCGAGCGAGTAGCGTCCCGGCTGCGGCCAGACACTGAGACCGTGGGGGCCGCGTCCAACCGGAATCCGGGCCAGCAACCTGCCGTCCTTCGTGCTGAGCGCGTAGACGACGCCGCTCCACCGCCCTGAGAGCCAGAGCACCTTGCCGTCGGCGGAGACGTTGCCCATGTCTGGGCTGCCGCCTCCCGGAATGTGCCATTTGCCGACGACGCGCCTCGTTCGGAAGTTGATCAGCGACACCGATCCCTCGCCGCGGTTCGTGACGTAGAGAATCTTCGCGTCGCGACTCGGATACAGGCCGTGCGTGCCGAGCCCCGTCCTGAGGAAGCCCAGGACCCGCAGCCGTCGGCTGTCGATCGTCCAGACTCCTCCGTCGAGATCGGCGACGTAGAACAGACGACCGTCGGGCGACAGCTTCACGTCCTGCGGAGCTGCTCCACTGCGGAGGGTCAGCGTCCCCACCACGCGCTCGCGCTGGACGTCGACTTTTACGAGCTGACCAGAGAACTCGCAGCTCGCCAGCAGATACGAGCCGTCGGCCGAGAAGTCCATGTGGTCGATGCCCGAGCAGGGCACCGACACCGACCGATGAAGGCGGAAGGTGTGGGCGTCGCGGAAGTCGAGGCGATGCAGGCGCTCGGCGACGACGATGGCGTAGCGCCCGTCAGGCGTGAAGTACATGTTGTACGGATCGTCGACGGGAATCGGCCGGCCTGCCCTGCCGGTGCGGGGGTCGATCGGCGTGAGGCTGTTCCCCATGTCGTTCGTCACGTAGAGCGTCTTCAGGTCGTACGAGGGAACGACGTGCTGGGGGAGCGTGCCGACGGCGAAGTGACGCACGATCTTGAAGGTGCGCGGGTCGATCTCGTCGATCGTGTTGTCTTGCGAGTTCGGGACGTAGACCAGGGGCAGAGCCAACAGCGCGGGGCCGCGAAGGGCGTTCGCCGCATCCGCCGCGTAGACGTTGCGGTGATCGAGGAGCGCCGGAACGGTGGTGCGGACCGTGCGAGCCAACGTCCGGCGCGCAGTGCCTTGCTCGAGGCTGGTCACCGTAGCCACGGTTCCCGACCGCCCGCGTCCCCCCGCAACGGAGATGCGTCCGGATGTCGAGGCCGCCGCAAGGTCGCTCAAAGCCTGCGGCAACCGACCGGCGACGCTCACCCGCCCGGTGCGAACGTCGATCGAGAGGATCGCGGCGGTGGGCGTCCCGACAAGCGCGCTCCTGCCTCCGATCACATACGCGACGTTGCCGATGGCTGCGGCCGCAGCATGCGTCACCGGTGCCGGCAGCCGCCCGAGTCGTGCGACGCGGCTCATAGCGGGATCGAACTCGTAGACGTCCGAGCTTGCCGTCCCGTCCGCCTTCGATCCGCCGGCAATGACGAGCCGCCGAGCGACAACGGTCACCGCTGCGTACCGCAGCGCCGCAGGGAGGTGTCCGACAACGCGAGCGCGGACCCCCGGTCGCCAGGCCACAATCGTGTCGAGCCAGCGGGTGCCCGTGTAGCCGCCGACGATGTACGCGGTGCCCCCGATTGCGGCGGCCGCCTGGTCGGAGCTCGGCGCCGGCAAACGGCCCACCGCTGTCGAAGCGCCGCCTGCAGGATCGACCCGGATGATCTCGTCGTGCTGGCGTACGCCGTCGCCGCCGCCGAAGACGTAAACCGCGGCGCCCAACCGCGCTCCACCGGCATCGTGCAATGCCACGGGGAGCTGACCGATCGTACGACTGCCGGAGGCGCCGATCGCAACAACCGCCGCCGTCGACGTGTCGGCCGCAGTGAGGCCGCCGAGCAGGAGCAGACGACCGGTCGCGTCGGTCGCCGCGACGGCGTCCTGGACCGGCGAGACGAGCGGCCGCGTCGGCGAGGCGACGAGATGCAGCGTCCGACGCGCTCTGTGTGAGGCCGTGATCGGGCGAGCGTCGGAGCGGGTCGACACGGCCGGCACGGTCGTCGTAGCGGAGCTCGTAGGCCACCACCAGGCGACCCCTACTGCCGCGGCCAGTATCGCGACGAACCCAAGCAGCACCGACCGGCGGCGCGGATACCGAAACCGCACGTCGTCAGGCTGCCGGGGTCAACCTGAACGACTCCTGAAGGTGACACGCGCTACAACCTCGCGTTCCGTTCACGTCTCGTTCATCTGACGAGGATCGGCGCGAGCCGACGCCGATCAGTTCGCTTCGTTACGGATGATCGCGGCTTCGAGCTCCTCGACCTTGAAGCCGAAGGGCCCCTCGCCGCTCTGGTAGGCGATCGTGCCGTCTTTCGCGATCAGGTACAGCCGATCCGGCCAGCCTCCGTAGCGCCGACCGACCTCGTCGTCGATGCCGTCGATCAGCACCGGCAGATCGAGCTCGAAGCGGGTGCTGCAGGCGGCCGCGACCTCGCCGCGCTCTGCGGTCGTCCGCGGGTCGGCGACGAGGATCCCGTCGGCGCGGTTGCTCTCCAGCACCCAACCGTCCTCCGGGTGGGCCTCGCGGACGTACACGACGAAGAATGCGATCCGGTCGCGGAACCGGCGGTACAGCGAGGACAACGCGCCCAACTGGGCGCGGAACGGCGGTCAGGTATACGAGCCGAAGACGAGCGCGACGGGCCGCACATCGACGAAGTCGGCGATGTCGACGATCTCACCGTCAGGCGTCGGCAGCTCGAACAGGAACGCCGGCTCACCTGGCGCGAGCTTTGCGGTCATCAGGTCGCGATGGAACGGCGAGGACATGACGTCCTCCATCGTCAGCGGCGAATCCGCAGGGGTTGGCGGTCCCATGGCGCTCATCGGCGGACGTGAGCGGGCCGAGAGCAGGCCGTAACAAGCCTGCTCTCGGAGGCCCGGTCAGCTCGGCTGCGGCACGATCCTGATGTAGGGCCGCGGCTCGTCCCACTCTCCGAACAGCTCGCGGGCGTCGTCGTTCGAGACGGAGCCGGCGATGATCACGTCTTGCCCCTGTTGCCAGTTGACCGGTGTCGAGACCTTGTGCTTAGCGGTCAGCTGCAGCGAGTCGATGACGCGCAGCACTTCGTCGAAGTTGCGGCCGGTCGTCATCGGGTAGACGAGGATCAGCTTCACCTTCTTGTCCGGCCCGACTACGAACACGTTGCGAACCGTCTGGTTGTCGACGGCCGTCCGGTCGGCGGGGTCGCCGGAGACGTCGGCGCCGAGCATGCCGTACAGCTTCGACACGTTGAAGTCGACGTCGGCGATCATCGGGTAGTTCGGGGCATAGCCCTGCGTCGCCTCGATGTCTGCCGCCCATCCGGCATGCTTGTCGACCGGGTCGACCGAGAGCCCGATGACCTTGGTATTGCGACGGTCGAAATCGGGCTTGATCTTCGCCATGTACCCGAGCTCGGTGGTGCACACAGGGGTGAAGTCCTTCGGATGGGAGAACAACACCGCCCACGAGTCACCGATCCAATCGTGGAACCGGATCGGTCCCTCGGTCGTCTCAGCCTCGAAGTCCGGTGCGACGTCGCCAATCTGCAAAGCCATGGTGCTCCTCCTCCTATCGAATCGGGGTGCGCCTCGTCACAGCTGCACCCGCAGCGTCGCGACAAGCGTATCGCATTACTTCAATAGGTAAAGCCGTGAGCCGGCCGGCCCCATGGCTTCAGCGAAGGCGGTAAACGATCCGGCCGCGGTCGAGGTCGTACGACGACACCTCGACCCGCACACGATCGCCGGGGCCCATCCGGATGCGGTGCCGCTTCATGCGTCCCGCGGTGTAGCCGATCATCTCGTGACCGTTGTCGAGCGTCAGCCGGAACATCCGGTTGCGGAGAGATTCGGTGATCTCCCCTTCCATCTCGATCTTCTCTTCCTTGATGGCTATGACGCTCCCCTTTCGTCGACCTGATGGAAAGCACGGAGGCCCGGGCGCCTGAGCGGCCACGGGCCTCCAGTGTCACGAGCTACGAGACGACGGTGACGTTCGTCGCCTCAGGTCCCTTCGCGCCCTCGCGGGCCTCGAACGTGACCTTTGCGCCCTCCGGGAGCGACTTGAAGCCCTCACCGGCGATGTTGCTGTGATGCACGAAAAGGTCCTTCGACCCCTCGGCGGGCTCGATAAAACCGAAGCCCTTCGCATCGTTGAACCACTTAACGGTTCCTTCTGCCATAGAAATACACCTCCCCACACTGATTACGAACGCATTGGGAAGGCGCAGACGCGCAGACCGAACTCGCTCTAACTTGCAACCAGCGTAGCAGCCGCGGACGGCTAGTTGGTCTCGAGGACGAGTGCGACCTCGTCGAGGAAGCACCACGACCACTCCTCGCCGGTCTCGGCGGAACGGATCAGCGGGTGTCCGCTCTCACGGAAATGCGCCGTGGCGTGCTTGTTCGGCGAGCTGTCGCAGCAGCCGACCTTGCCGCAGTTGAGGCACATGCGCAGGTGGATCCACCACGAGCCGTCGCGCAGGCAGTCCTCGCAACCGAGGAGCGGCTCCGGGAGATCGGTGACCATCACGCCGTCGAGATGGGTGCAGTGGGGCGCGGTCACCAGTCCGTTATACCCGCGGCCAAGACCTCGACATTTGGGATGAGCTCTGGTCGTAGGTCTACAGGCGGCGAAGCGCCTCTACCCGAATGAGCAGCGTGGGACCGAGGAGCGAGGCACTCTTGACTGACGCGATCGGGAGCGATCAACGGTTCAGGCGAGTGCGCTATGGCTCTACGCTCGTCGGAGGCGGGGGCCAGACGGGAGCGCTGACGACGCCCGGTAGGGCTTTCTCGTAGAGCTGTGCGAGGCGGTCGAGTTCCCGCGGTGTTAGCCGCTCGAGGAAGAGCTCGCGCACGGTCGCGTGGTGGACGACCTGTGCGCGGCGTAGCGCCTCGAGTCCGGGTCGCGTCAGGGCGGCGAGCGTCGCGCGCCCGTCCGCGGGGTCGGGCTCGCGGCGAAGGAGGCCGCGTTCCTCGAGGCGTGTGACCACTCGGGTGATTCCGCTCGGGGTGAGCATCCGCTGGGCGCCGACGCCACTCATGCGCAGTCTGAGTCGAGGGGCGGTGACGAGGGTGATCAGGACCCCGTAGTCGGCGAGTGACAGGTCTTGGTGCTGCTGGAGGCGGCGGTCGATCTCGCGTGTAACAGTTTCCCGCACGCGGATCAGCCCGCGCCAGGCGTGGAACTCCTCCTCGGTGAACGCGTCGGGTTCGGGGAGGTCGTCGAGCCAGCGTTCGGGGTCGGCGTTATTACTTGACACAGTGAAGTAAAGCTCCTATGTTTTATTTGCGTGTGTGAAGTATATCGGATCGAGAGAACGATTCGGCTCCGTCAACCAGCAGAGGAGATGAGACGAGCATGACCACCCTCCCATACACCGTTCTCGCCCCAGAGGAGGGGCTCCGGCTCCAGTCCGGCCCCGGACGGGACCTCATCTTCAAGGTCACCGGCGAAGAAACCGGTGGCGCCTTCGACTACTTCATCGTCGAGGTCGCACCAAAGGGTGGCCCGCCTCTGCATGTCCACCACAAGCAGGAGGAGACGATGCACGTTCTGAAAGGCCGCTACAAGATCCAGATCGGCGAGAACAGCTTCACCTGCGAGGAAGGAGGCTTCGCCTATCTCCCGTCAAAGGTGCCCCACGCCTTCCTCAACCTGACCGACGAGCCGGGTGAGGTCATCGTCGTCTACACCCCCGGCGGCGGACACAAGTTCTACGAAGAGCTCGGCCCGGCGACCCGGAACGGCACGGCCGACCGGACGGCCATTGCAGCGATCTTCGAGAAGCACGACATGACACTGCTCGGACCGCCACTCAGCGACGACTGAGCGCCCCATCAGCCGGATGTTTCCACCCGGAGACGCCGGCCCTTGCGCGGCCTCCCCGGCACCTCGACACCCTGGACGGGCCTGGGTGCTCGAAGAGACCGAGCCGCCGGGGTGGCGCCATCGAAGCTGTATGTCCGGCCAAGATTGCATCGAACTCGACGGCGGCGAAGGAGGCGCACCCCTGACAGAGCCGGGGGATATACCTGCCACGCGGTTGTTCGGGTCACCCCTGGCAACGGACGCTGACGACCAGGAACCGTCTCAGGTGCACGGTTCATACCTGACCGGTTGCCTCATACCAAGCGGCGCACGTTTGAACCGGATGGAGCCAGGCGGGCTCGAACCGCCGACCTCCTGGGTGCGATCCAGGCGCTCTCCCAGCTGAGCTATGGCCCCGTAACGGCGCATTGTAGCCGGATCATGGGCCATCAGCTCCGTCTTGGGTCACGTCTCGAACGGCTAGCGGCCCGGTTTCCCGCCAGCAGAACGTCGTTTCCGAAGCTTTGGCTAAGAAAGCCGCTGGTTGCGGGGGTTTCCTCGGTGCCTCGGCACCGTCGTATTGATCGTTCTACCGCCCTCTACCGTCTGTGCGGAGTGTCTAGCTCCGCACCGCACGTCGTAAGGTCGGGAGGCTATTCGAGTGACTGCCGATATACGGGATGGACGCAGGGCCCAGCCCGACCCCCACAGGACCCGACAGGACTGCGGCCGACCCCCTGTAACGCGTTTCAAGCGGTTTCTCATTACTCCCTTTCGCGCTGTCGCGTTTCTAGCAATTAGGCGGCGACCCGGGTTGGGTTGGATTGGGTTCGTTTCGCAGTACTATTCATATTGTAACTTTTGATACGAGATACGATTGGCCGGTACTGAGCCTTCCGCCGGCGGTACTGTGAAGGGATGGCGAGCGACGCGCAGAACAAGGCGAACCGCGCGAACGCAACGCGCTCCACCGGCCCACGTACGGACGCGGGTAAAGAGGCATCCAGACTGAACGCCCTCAAGCACGGAATCCTCGCGAAGGACGTAGTCCTCCCAGACGAGGACGAAGCAGAATTCGCTCGCCTGAAAGAGAGCCTCTACACCGAGTTACAGCCGGTGGGCGAACTGGAAGCGTTGCAGGCGGATCTGGCTGCCGGATATGCCTGGCGGCTGCGCCGGGCCATGAATATTGAGAAGGGAATCTTTATGCGAGAGGTGTATGGCAAGATCGCTGAAAAAGCCGATGCTGCGGCTAGGAGCCTGGTGTCACATCCCGACTCAGTCGACAAGCAATGGGAGAGAGTGGACTCGCAAGGACGCGGTGAGCCAGTGATCCAAGATCCCGCCGCACATCAGGCAGCAATGCAACGCAACAAGGATGCCCGCGCGATGCTCACTGGCACCGATGTCGCCCTCGCCGACGCTTTCATCCATGACGTATCGGGAACTGATGCGCTCTCAAAACTCTCTCGCTACGAGGCACACCTACAGCGCTCCTTGCTCCGAGCCGTGCAAGAACTCCGGCTCCTTCAAGCCAGCCGAGCTAACGTAGCGACGAGCACGACGCGAGCACAGCTTGAGCCGGACGGTGGACAAACTCAACTCTCTCCCTAGATGAGTAGTTCCACGGGTTCATGCGATGTAGTCGATGAGCGCGCGTGGTGGTCTGTTGAGGCGGTGGTTGAGGGCGATTGCGGCGGCGAGGGCGAGGAAGCGGCTGCTGATCCGGGTTCTGAGGCCGTGCAGGCTGCGGGCGCCGTGGCGTTCGAGGGTGAGCAGGTCTTTGCAGGTCTGGAAGATCGATTCGATCCGCTGTCGGATCGGCGCCAGATGCGGCCCTCGTCCTGGTTCGTCTTTGCGGCGGGGTCGGCAGATGGTTGCGTGCAGGTCGGCGGCGGCGTGTTCGAAATCGCGGCCGGCGTATCCTTTGTCGGCGACGATGAGGAGAGCGCCGTCGCGTTGGATGCGTTCCAGCATGGCGAGGCAGACGTCGCGCTCGGACGCTTTGGGCGATGTGAGTTGGAGGGCGCGCGGGGTGCCATCGAGCGCGAACAGGCAGTGGAGGCGGAACCCCCAGAAGTAGCGGCTGTGGCTGGCGCACCAGCCGTAATCGGCGCTGTCGGCGAGCTGGCTGCGCCTGGTCGTCTCGATGCTGCGGGCGCACTCGACCGGGGTCGAGTCAACGAGCACGAGGTCGTCGTGGAAGCCGGGGCTGTCGGACGCGAACACCTCGATCAACGCCTCGATCGTGTCGGCCAGCCGGTCGCGCCGCTTCGAGAAGCCAGACCGGCCCGGGATCCGGGGAAACAAGTGCGCGAGCTGTTTCCTGGCCACTTTGAGGAACCGCGGGTCGGACGGGATCCCCATCATCGACTGCGCCACACAAAGCGTGACGACCTCCGCGTCGGTCAGCATCCTCCTGGCGTTGCCGGGCTTGCCAGGCAGGAGATCGTCGGCGGCGCAGAACACCGCAATCAGCAACAGGTCGAGGTCGGCGAGCATCGTGGCCCTCCCAACGGGTCGACGGCGCGAATAGGCACCGCCGACTTCGACCTGACTGCTCCCGGTCCCTACAAAACGGGCAAAACCGTGGAACTACTCATCTAGTCGGTCTCTCCCTCGGTCTGAGTCTTAGTCGTGGAATCAGGGATGGGCGATTCGCATCGTCGAGACGCCTTGTGGCGGAGTGCTAAGAGCCCTCGTCCTCATCAGGAAAAGTCGGTGGCGGATGAACCCCTAACCCTGAGCCATGCTAACCCTGAGTACATGCGGGCTTCAGAGCCGGCGGCAGGACGGTCTGCGAGCCTTTCTAGGATCTCCTCGATATCTGGTGTCGGGGGCGTGGGGTCGACTCGAGGTCGTTGCAGTCTGATCCTCGAGTATTGGGAGAGCTCTACACGCGCGAGGCTAAAGCGCTGTGCAGGAGTGCGCGGCTGCGGGTTTGTGCGGGGCCGCGACTGCCGCAAAGTCGGAGCACTCGCGTAACACGGTCGCGAAGAGCTCGAAACCTCGCCGCAGATCGAGCCCCGACGCCGACACCGCCCCTGAGGCCATCTGAAACGCCTCCTCGAACAGGCGCTCGCGCTCGACTGTCAACGGAATGAGATCCCAGTCGACGTGCGCGTGGGGTGTCGCAAACAACACACGGTACCCCCGCGCGTGCGAGCCCGCACAACTCTTCAGCATCCCAAGTCGAGCGGGGCCCATCATCACCCGAAGGAACCGCGTGCGAATGAACATCAACAAACCCCTCCACAGTTGCCGCAAGTCTCGCAGACGAAATCGCGTTCACCGTCGGCAGGCATGAAGCAATAAGTGTCCTCGTGATCTCGGATATGTAGAGGAAGGTACCCGGAGTGCCTGCTCGCATATCTCCTGCAGGAGCGCCAGCGCTGCATCGCTGAAGTTCAGGATCTCCGTCCTGAGTTCACGCAGTCGAGCCGCCCAGAGTTCGGAAGTACCGCGGTCCCCTGCACGGACGTGGCGCAGGTAGCGGCTGAGGTCTTGGCGCCGCTCGCCAATGCCTGCGCGTTCGCTCACAACCGAAACGTGTCACCGCTGAACCTACATCGTTATGACCGGCCATCCCTTCACTCTTCGCCATCACAGGCCGGCTGCAGACCCGTCCAGGTCGAAGGCGCGTGCTGCCCAGTGGGCGGCGTGCGACAGGTCGGGCGCGTAGTCGGCGTACAGGCTGGTCGTCCGGTAATCGCTGTGGCCCATCCATTCCTGGACGGCGCGTAGGGGTGCGCCGGCGGCGGCCATCCGGGTGCCGAAGGTGTGACGCAGATCGTGGAAGCGGATCGGCCGGAGGCCAGCCCGGGCGGCGGCGGCCTTGAAGCGCTTGTACAGCTTGGAGGGGTCGAGCACGTCCCCGGTTGCCGGGTGGGAGAACACGAGGTCGAGCTCCTCCCGATACACCGACTGTTGTCGGTGGTGCCAGAGCGCCTCGTGTAGGCGGCGGGCGAGCGGTATCGCGCGGCTGGAGCGCCGGGACTTGGGCGTGTCGAATTCACCGCGGCTGTAGGTGCGCCGGACACGGAGCAAACCTGCTTGCCAGTCGACGTCTGTCCAACGCAGGGCAAGGAGCTCGCCGCGGCGCATGCCGCTCAACGCCGCTGCGAGGTAGAGCAATTGTTCCGTTTGGCCAAGCGGCGTGTCTGGGACAGCCCGGAGGAGCGCTTCCAGTTCAGGCAGGTTGAGGAACCGGATATCAGGGTCGCGATGCTCGTGGCGAGGCTTCTCGACGTCGGCGACCGGGTTACGGGTGCACCAGCCGCGTCGGCAAGCGTGGTTGTAGATCGCGCTCAACAGGCCGAGGTAGTTGATTATCGACTTGCGCGCCCTCCCCTGCGCGCGTTTCGCGGCCATGAAGCCCTCGATCAGCTCCACGTCGATTGTCTCAAGACGATGGTCGGCGAAGAACGGCGCCAGGTGAACGCGCAGAAACGACTCATAGTCGCTCAGCGTAGAGCGCTTCAGGCCGATCGTTTTTTTGTGCTCGATGTACCTGCAACCGGCCTCCGCGACCGTCAACCCGAGGTTGCCGCCAGCCGCTCGGACGACGGGTGCGGAGATGTCGAGCCTTGCGATCTGGCGGCCGAAGGCCGGCTGCGCCTCAGGAGAATGGTCACGCGCCTGCCGGTCTGTGCCGCCGTGTCGCTGCCGAGTAGAGTCGCTGTGCATGGGAGCTTCCACCTCCTGTGCCACGGCCGGGGCTGTTAGCGCAGCGCCCGGCCACTGTTGTCATTCTTCTCACAGGATAGCGAATGGGCGTTCCGCAACATGGCCCGCGATGAGTTGACGGGTATACGCGGTTACTTAAGGACGGGCGCCGGGCGGCGAGGGGTCGCCGCTAATCGCCTGCTCGTCGCGCAGTTGCCGACACAGATCCGGGCTGCCATCTCCTTCCACTGCCCGCGGTAGAGTCCTCGAACGATCACGAGCTACAAGCGCCGCCGGGTGAGCTGCTCAAGCTCGGCGCTTGACCGCGACGCACGGCGCCTTGACGATCGAGTAGCCGATCCCCTGCCCTTCGAGCGCCCTCTGCCCGACCAACGGGTGCCCTTCGATCTTCACCACTAGTACTTGAAGCGGTGGAGCTTCACAGCCATCGGGTTCGGCGCGGCCGGCGTCGACATTCGTACGATACGCCCGTGCGCGCGGTCGTCGTCGGTAAAGGAGGTGGGCTTGAGCTTGCCGACGTTGTCGAGCCTGAATGCAGCGGCGGCGAACTGGTCAGCGTCCTCGCCTGCGGCGTGTGCGGCTCGGACCTCGAAAAGCTGCTGCCGGCCTTCGCGGGCCGCATACTCGGGCACGAGGTCGTCGCCAGAACACGCGACGACCGCCGCGTCGCGCTCGTGCATCACGCGCCGTGCGGCTCGTGCCCCCGGTGCCTCGCAGGCCACGAGTCGACGTGCGAGCGTTTTGCCGAGGAGACGATCGTGCCGGGCGGCTTTGCCGAGCGCGCGCTGGCCGCGGACAGTGTCGACGTGCCGGACTCCCTCGATGACGCGACCGCCTGCGCGATCGAGCCACTTGCCTGCGTCCTGCGGGCGGCAGAGCACGTTCCGCCGGGACGTGTGCTCATCGTCGGAAACGGGTTCATTGGCCGGCTTTTCTCGGCCGTGCTGGAGCAACGCGGCGACGACGTCTTCGTCACCGACAGCGACCCGCGACGAGCTGGCCGGTCGCTCTACGGCTCGGCAGGCACCGCTGTAATCTGCGCCCCGGGCGCTGTCACGACGGCTCTCGCGGCGCTCGAGCCAGGTGGAACACTTGTCTGTTTCGCCGATCCCGGCCCGATCCCGGGGGACCTCGTCTACCGGCGTGAGCTGACCGTGCTCGGATCCCGTTCGGCGACACCCGCGGCCATGCGCGAGGCAGCGACGCTTTTGCCGACCCTCGACCTGCCGAGGCCGACCGTCTTGCCGCTCGAATGCTTCGCCGAAGGCTTGGAGCTACTTCGTCGCAGAGACGCGTTGAAGGTCGTGTTGTCCCGTGAAAGCGCTCGTCTTCCACGGGGCGGGCGATCTCCGGCTCGAAGATGTGCCGAAACCCGAGCCGCTCGACGATGGCGACGTGCTCGTCGAGATCGAGATCGCCCTCACCGACGGGACGGATACCAAGGCCTTCGCGCGCGGACATCCCGTCCTGCTCGGGCCGCTCCCCAGCCGATTCGGCCACGGTTCTGCGGGATCGAGGTCGCGACCGGGCAGCGCGTCGTTGCCGCAAACTCCGCGCCGTGCCTAGCGTGCGCCGCCTGCGGCCGAGGGCAGCAGACCCTGTGTGAGAACCTCCTCCCGCTCCTCAACGGCGCCTACGCCGAGTTCCTGCTCGTGCCGGCGCGGATCGCGCGAGCGAATCTCCTCCGCGTGCCACCGACGATTCCGAGTGAGGTGGCTGCGCTCGTCGAGCCTCTCGCTTGTTGCCTGCACGGCGTCGAGCGGGCAGAGATCTCTCCGGCCGACCGGGTGGCAATTCTCGGGCTCGGGCCGATCGGGCTGATGCTCTGCGCCTGCGTCGCCGACGCGGGCGGCCGGTCGATCGGCGTCGGCGACCGCCCCGGGCGGCGAGCCCTCGCGCCGGCCTTTGGCGCCGAGATCGGCGACGGTCAGGGCGCAGATGTCGTGATCGAAGCGGCCGGCACCGAGGACGCCTGGGCTGCCGCACTAGAGCTCGTTCGTCCCGGCGGCACCGTGCTCGCCTTCGGCGGCCTGCCAGCCGAAACCCGTGTGCCGGTGGACGCCTACCGGATCCACTACGAAGAGGTGACCTTGCGCGGCGCGTTCCACCATGCACCGAGGCATGTGCGGGCCGCCCTCGCCTTCCTCGCGAGCGGCGCGTACCCGTTCGAGCGGCTGATCACGCACCGGGTCGGCCTCGATGGCGTCACCGCGCTGCTAGCCGATCCGCCCGCCGACTACCTCAAGGCGGCAGTCATTCCCTAGTGGGTCAGCCGGTCAGCCGGTCAGCCGAACAGCGTCAGCTCCGGCTCGCGGACGCCACGGAGCACGTCGAGGTCGACCTCGACGCACCCGAGTCGGCGGCTGTCGGCGAGAGCAACGGCTTGTGGCTTGAGCCTCTGTGCGACGAGGACGCCTCGGCATTCTGAACGGGCAGGATCGATGCGGATGCAGTCGAGATAGCGCGTCAGTTGCTCGATGGCGTCGATCGTGCCGATCCGCTTGATCTCCACGGCAACCCAGCCGCCGTCCTCGTCGCGGCACATCAGATCGACCGGCCCGACTGCAGTCGGCCACTCCCGCTTAACGAGTCGAAGGCCGCTCTCGATCGACTCGGGCGCTTCCGCGAGAAGGAGTTGGAGGTCGCGCTCCACCCCGTCCTTCTCGAGACCCGCCGCTTCTCCCATCTCATGCGAGACGTCGGACAGCACCTCGTGGAGGCGGATCTCGAGCCGATCCTCGCTGCGCCCGGCGCGCTTCCGCACGACGAGCGTGTCACCGTCGTCTTCTATCACCGTCGGCGGCGTCATCCAGTTGAGCGGCTTGTAGCCGCCGGCGTCAGCGTGGACGAGGACGGCGCCGTCGGACTTGACGAGCAGCAGCCTCGTCGCCTCGGGCAGAAAGGCGTTCAACCGGCCGCTGTAGACGACCTCGCAACGGGCGACCAGGATGCGCACGGGCGAGGACCGTACTGTCCCTTTCGGACATGTCGCTAGGAGGGGTACCTGCCGGCGGGGTCAGACACCGTTTCGTGTCAAGCGCAAACCGTGCCAACATCGTGCCAATCGATTCAGAGGCCTTCGGCGCGATCGACCGCCGGTTGGTGGAGCTCAGCCGCGCTCGACGCGCGAGCCTCCGACGATTGCATCGCGACCGTCGGCGAACCGCACCCACGCCTTGCCGTTGCCGTCGTAGTCGGGCGACCAGACGACGAGCGTCGCCGGCTCACCTGCCACGTGAACCTGCTCCGTGCCCTCTTCGACCGCTCCGCGCCAGACGAGCACGAACGGGTTGTGCTCCCATTCACGGCCGATCGTCGTCTCGTCCGTGTGTCCCGGGAGGACGCGCACCTCGGGCGGAAGCGCCATCAGCGTGTCCATCACAGACGTGCGTACGCGGGCCGGGTCACCGCCACCTACAGCGTCACGAAACAACGTATCGCCGGTGAAGCACACCGCGTCGTTGACGACGAACGAGACGCCGTCGTCGGAATGCCCCGGGGTCTGGAGCGCGCGAATGTCGAGCCCGCCCGTCTGCACCGAGCCCGTCACGACCTCGACGCCGAAGCGTCCTCGCAGCTCGTCCTCGAAAACAACGTGGTCGGTGTGACCGTGGGTCCGGAGGACGTGCGTCACGGTGACGCTCTCCCGCTCGACAGCCTCCAGCAGGGACTCGATCGGCCCACCGCTGTCGACGAAAACAGCCGTCCCGCCGGGCTCGTCGGCCACCAGGTAGGTATTCGACAGCCAGACCGGATGCATCGCCCGCTCGATGAGCACGGGCGCACCCTATACGCGCACTCCATCCTCGGTGGCTGGTTAGACTGCGGCCAATGCGACGCCTGACCATAGCCGCCGGAGTTCTGGCCGCACTGCTCGCGCTCGTCGCGGTCGGATGCGGCGGAGGAAAGAAGGTCGGCGCGGTTCCCGAGACGGTCGTCGGCACGGTTGCGACGACCCCGTCTCCCGACGCGAGCCTCCCGGCGCTGAAGCTGAAGGGCGACGCAACCGCCGGCAAGCAACTGTTCGCTTCGGCGGGCTGTGGAGGTTGCCATACCCTGAAGGACGCCGGTTCAGGAGGAAACGTCGGCCCGAACCTCGACGGCGCCAAGCCGCCGTTCGAGCTCGTGGTGACCCGTGTGTCGCTCGGCAAGAACGTGATGCCGGCGTTCTCGAAGGCCAAGGGCGGCCAGCTCGAGGATCAGCAGATCGCTGATGTCGCGCAGTACGTATCGACCGTCGCCGGTCACTGATTCAGCTCCCACCCGATTTTCCGCTCGAGGTCGAGGCGTTCGCGTGTGACCTCGACGGCACGCTGATCGAAGGCGGTGCGCCGCTCCGGCCGCGAACGCTTGCCGCGATCACCGCTGCGCGCGCTGCCGGAATCAACGTGATCGTCGCCACCGGGCGGATGTTCCGCTCCGTGCGGCCTTACGTCCAGCAGGCCGGAATCGCCGACCCCGTCGTCTGCTACCAGGGCGCCGCAGTGGTCGATCCAGGCAGCGGTACGTTCCTCCTCCACGAGCCCATACCGCTCGACCTTGGCCGTGAAGCCGTCTCCTTCCTGGAAGACGCCGGCTTCCCACCGAACTGCTACGTCGACGACGAGCTCGTGGTCGCCCACCACACCCCGTACTCCGAGGCGTATGCGACGTTCCAGCATCTGCCGGTGAAGGAAGTCGGCGACCTCCGCGGCTGGCTGAGCGCACCGCCGACCAAGCTGGTCGCCGTCGGCGAGCCCGCAGATCTCGCACGCCTGCGCGAAGGCCTCCTCGCGGAGTTCGGGAGCCGGCTCTTCGTCACGACCTCGCTGCCCCACCTCCTGGAGCTCGGCCACCCTGCAGTGTCGAAGGGCACCGGCCTGGCGTTCGTGGCGGAGCGCCTCGGCTTCTCGCCCGAGCAGACGGTGGCCTTCGGCGACGGCGAGAACGACGTCGAGCTGCTCGAGCGAGCCGGGTTCGGCGTTGCGGTCGAGAACGCCCACCCTCGGCTGCAGGCCGAGGCCGACTGGGTCTGCCCCGGCCCCGAGGAGGAGGGAGTCGCCTCCGTCCTGGAAGCCTTCTTGCTCCTACACTCCGCGAGATGATCGACCTCAAGGCTGCCCGCAACGACGCCGACCGCTACCGCGCCGCGCTCGCCCGGAAGGGCGCTGCGGAGACGCTCGACGCGCTCCTCGCTGCCGATGAGCGCTGGCGGGCCCTCGTCCCCCGGGTCGACGAGCTGCGCAGCCAGACCAAGCTGAAGGGCAAGCCGACGCCGGAGCAAGCCCTCGCGCTGCAACGCGTGAAGGCGGAGCTGAAAGTCGCCGAGGACGGCCTCGCTACCGCTGAGGCCGAACGCGACGCGCTTCTTCTCGCCGTCCCGAACCCGCCGCACGACTCCGCGCCGGACGGCGACTCCGAGGACGACGCCGTCGAGGTCAGCCGCGTCGGTGAACCGCCCGCGCTCGCCGAGTCGAAGGAGCACACCGAGGTCGGCCGCTTCGAAATGGAGCGTGCCGCGCGGATCTCGGGCTCCCGCTTCGGCTACCTCGTCGGCGATACGGCGCTCCTGGCGTTCGCGCTCTACCGCTGCGCACTCGACCACCTCACCGAGCACGGGTTCACGCCGATGCTCACGCCGGTTCTCGTGCGCGAGCAGGCCATGATCGGCAGCGGCTTCTTCCCGACCGAGCGCTCGAACATCTACGCGCTCGCCGAAGACGACCTCTACCTGACGGGCACGTCCGAAGTGGCCCTGGCCTCGTTTCATCTGGGCGAGATCCTCGAGGCCGGCGAGTTGCCGCTCCGCTACGCGGCGTTCTCCCCTTGCTTCCGCCGCGAGGCAGGCGCCGCAGGCCGCGACACTCGCGGCATGTTCCGTGTCCACCAGTTCAACAAGGTCGAGATGTTCGTCTTCACCGAGCCGGGCAACTCGTACGCCGAGCACGAACGGATGGTCGAGCTCGAAGAGGTGTTCCTCGGGAAGCTCGGTCTCCCGTACCGCGTCGTCAACGTCGCGGCTGGAGATCTCGGCGCCCCCGCCGCGAAGAAGATCGACATCGAGGCGTGGTTCCCGTCCCAGGAGCGCTACCGCGAGGTGACGTCGTGCTCCAACACGACCGACTTCCAGGCGCGGCGGCTCGGCATCCGTTACCGCAGCGAGACGGGTCTCGACACCCCGCACACTTTGAACGGGACGATGGTCACCGACAGGGCGCTGCTCGCGATCCTGGAGAACTTCCAGGGCGAGGTGCCCGACGTGCTCACGGGCTACGGCGCGCCGCCCGTCGTCCGGCCGTAAGGCGCCACCATGGGATCATCCCGCGCGCTCACGCTCGCAGTGGTTCTTCTGGTCGCATTGACGACCGGCGCGAATGCCGCCGACCGGATGTGGGTGGGCTTCACCGACGACCCCACTTTCCGCTTCGGCGCAGATCGGCAGGCGAGCCTCGACCTTGCCGCGCGCAGCGGCGCGACCATCGTCCGCACGCTCGTGGTCTGGAGCGCGTCTGTTCGCACGAGACCGGCGGACGCGACCGACCCGTTTGATCCCGCATACCAGCTCGACGATCTGGACGAGCTCGTCCGCAACGCGCAGTCCCGCGGGCTCGAGGTGCTGCTGACGATCTGGGGCACCCCGTCCTGGGCGAACGGCGGTCGCGGACCTCAGTACGCACCGACCAAGACCGCTGATTTCCAGGACTTCGCGCAAGCACTTGCCTCGCGCTACTCGGGCCGCTTCCCCGGGTACCCGTTCGTCCGCTTCTTCGGCATCTGGAACGAGTCGAACCTCGCGACGTTCCTCCGACCGCAGTTCGATCCGGCCGGTCGAATCGTCGGGCCGGCGATCTACGCACGTCTCGCAGCTGCAGGGTATGCGGGGATCAAGGCAGGGAACCGGGCGGCGCAGGTGGCGATCGGCGAGACCTCCTCGAACGGCCGCCAGAAACACGTCGCTGGCCTCACCGACGCGGTCGCGCCCGGTCTCTTCGCGGAACTCGTCGCCCAAGCCGACCCGAAGCTGCGCTTCGACGCCTGGGCACAGCATCCATATCGCTTCCCCGTCAATCGACCGCCGACACAGGTCGTGGCCTGGCCGAACGTGACGCTGACGTCGCTCGGCAGGCTCGAATCGGAGCTCGATACAGATTTCGGTCGACAGAGCATCCCGATCTGGATCACCGAATACGGCGACGAGACACGGCCTGTCGAGCCGCGCGGTGTTACCGAGGAGCAGCAGGCGGACTACCTCCCGCAGGCAGTTTCGCTGGCGCGGCGAGACCCACTCGTGCAGATGTTCATCTGGTTCGTGTTCCGCGACTCGCCAGACAGCGTGTGGCAGAGCGGCCTCTACCGCCAGGATGGGTCGCCGAAACCGGCGCAGGTCGTATGGCCGAAGGCGGTTGGCCCGCTCAATGCCAGGAACGGCCGGGTAACGGCACGCGGCGGGACGAGCCCAGTCGTCACCGTCTACCTCCGGGACTTCTGCGCGAACAACCCGGCGGGCGCGGCTGTGGGGACAACGACGCGCGTCCGACTCGCGGGCCAACTGATCGGCGTCAGCCAGGCACAGCTCCCGCTCCGCGACGATTGCACCATCCGTGTCCGCCTGCCTGTCGTCGTCAAGCGGGGCAAAACCTACGCTGCGACGATCACCCTGAACGTCGGCGGCGGCAACGCCGCGACACGAGGAATCACAGTCATCGGCACCTAAACTGGCGTTAGGCGGGGTTCCGGAGCGGTCGAACGGGACGGTCTTGAAAACCGTTGACGGGGCAACTCGTCCGTGGGTTCGAATCCCACCCCCGCCGCT
>JBBRNX010000021.1:0-54582 GCA_038230035.1 Gaiellales bacterium | reverse complement strand
TCGAGGGCAGGTGTCGACCACGACCCGCCCTTGCCGCCACGACCGATGCCTGTAAGGGGGACCGACCAGACGAGCGGATGCTGCGGACGTCCCGGGTCGAGCTTCAGCAACTGGCCGACCCGCTTGGAGCGCTTGTCGAAGAGCTCGAGCTCGCTCGCGACGTAGAGGAAGCCCTGCCTGTCGACGACGACGGAGGCGTCGGTGTCGTCGCCCGTCCAGAAACGAAAGACGCGGCGAATGACCGAGCCGCCGTGGAGGATGGCGCGGATGTCCCAGCCCTGAACGAGCCCTGCCGAGTTCGCGAAGTAGACGATCCCGTTCCGGAACGAAACCGAGTTCTCGATCGAGAACGCCCTGTCGGTCGTCGCGGCGAGCAGGCGCTTGTCCCAGCTCGGGACGCGCGCGACGAACCGCGGCCGCACGCGCACCTTTCCATCAGGGCCGTAGCCGCGATGCAGCCGGATGACATAGAGCCACGAGTTCTCCCCGCCCTCGATCAGGTAGTCGCCGACGATGAGCGGCGCGCCGTCCCAGTCGTTGTTCCACACGACCTTCGGCACACTCGTATCCGCGTTGACCTGCCAGAGCACCTTCGGCCGGCCGCGATCGAGCGCGACGATGCGGAGGAAGTTGTCGCGCGAGCCGGCGTAGTACAGCGGGTAGCCGTCCGGGTCTGACGTCGCCGAGCCCTTCGCGAGATCACCGGTCATCAGCTCGGGGCGCGTTGGGAGGCCGGTCGCCGCGTTGAGGAAGTGGTAGGCACGGTCGTACGCACCGAAGCGCAGCTCGATGCTCCCGTTTGGCTTCGGGATCACGTTCGGCTAGCCGGTCCACCCCACGCCACACCACGTGTGCCGTCCGGTCTCGTCGCTCGACAGCGAGCACATCCCGCCCGCGCGCGGGTAGCGCCAGAGGATCTGCGGTGCCGCGTGTGGCACCGGACCGACGCCGTAGTAATCGCGCGTCAGGTTCCCGCGGAAGGTGGTGATCCCGGGAACGCTCGGGTTGATCGCGCCGACGATCTTCACCGGCGCCCGCGTTACTTTGTGTTTCTGTAACACAAGGCGATGGCGTGGGGCCGTCGCCGCTCGGGTGGCGGGCGCAAGGGTGGCGCTGGGCGGACTGACGAGGTCGCGGACGAGCGCGACGTTCACCGCTCCGAGCACGACGACGAGCAGCGCGACAGACCCGAAAACCGGCGCATAGCTGCGGCGGGAGGTCCGGTAGTAGCGAACTCCCGGACGGGCACGCGTGGAAAGGGCGTGCGGTTGCACGACGAAGACGGTTTCCCGGGCGCCGTCAGAACCCCTGCCTCGCTAGCGGATCAGGCGGAAGCGACACCACCGAAACGCTTGGCGGCCCGGGCTCGCGCGCGGGCCGCCTCGACCTCGCGATCCCGCGGCGGGGCGACGGTGACGAGATCGTCGAGCAGATGGCGCGAGAGGTGCGCGATCTCCTCGACCGCTCGCTGGAACACCGCCTCGTTCGCCTTCGACGGCTTCGTGGCACCGCTGATCTTGCGCACGTACTGGAGGGCGGCCGCGTGTACCTCGTCGTCCGTCGCGGGCGGCTCGAAGTTGTGGAGCGTTCTGATGTTTCTGCACATGGACGGAAGCCTACGCGCGACGAGTCTCATAGACGCCGGCGAGGCACAGCGCACCGCCCGCAATCGCGAGCAGCACCGGCGTCTCGCCGAGGAGCGCCCAGCCGAAAAGGATCGAGAGCGGCGGCACGAGGTACGTCAGCGAGCCGAGACGCCCGGCTTGCGTGCGCGCGAGCGCGAAGGCCCAGGTCGTGAACGCGACCGCGGTCGGGAAGATCCCGAGGTAGACGACCCAGCCGACGCTCGTGTGCGGCGCGTCGGGAATCTCCCGCAACAGCGACAGCGCGAACGGCAGGCAGACGACCGCGCCTACGCAGCAGCACAGCCACGTCGTCTGAAGAGCCGAGACACGGTCCAGGATCAACTTCTGGCTCACCACACCGCCTGCGTATCCGGCCGCTGCGACGAGGCAGAGCAGCGTCCCGACGGTCGAGATCCCGTGCTGCGACGTCGCGAAGCCGATCACGGCGACGCCGGCGAACGAGATCCCGCAGCCGATGAGCAGTCTCCGCGGAAAGCCCTCTCCGAGGAAGAGCCCAGCGAGAAGCGCGAGCAGGATCGGGCCGACATTGACGAGCGTCGACGCCGTCCCGGCATCGACGCGGCGCTCGGCAGCGTTGAGTGCGAGGTTGTACATCCCGAACCAGAGCACGCCGCAGAGCGCGATCGCCGGAAGCGTCGCTCGCGGGGGAAGCGGCTCCCGTCGCGCCAAGACGAAGAGACCGAGGATCACGCTGCCGATTGCCAGCCGCCCGAACGCAAGCGCGCCAGGCGAGAAGGCGTGACCCGCGGAGCGGATCCCGACGAACGCGGACGCCCACAACACGACAGTGAGCAGCGCCGCTGCAAGCGGAAGCAGCGACCGGCGGCTGTTCACGCGCTCGGTGCGGGTGCCAGAGCCGTCAGCTCGCGGCGGAGCTCCTTGATCTCGTCTCGCAACTTCGCCGCGTACTCGAAGCGGAGCTCTTCCGCTGCGACGAACATCTCCTCCTCGAGCGTGATGACGAGCTTCTCCAGCTCCTCGCGCGAGAGTCCTTCGACCTGCGGCTTGCCGCGTCGGCGCCTACCCGGCACTGTCGGCGAATCGAGCGACAGGAAGTCCGCAATGTCGGAGACGCCCTTGACGATCGAGAGCGGCGTGATCCCGTGCTCCTCGTTGTACGCGAGCTGAACCGCGCGCCGCCGGTTCGTCTCGCCGAGCGCGCCGTCGATCGCCTCCGTCATCTTGTCGCCGTAGAGCAGCACTTTTCCGTTGATATGGCGCGCGGCTCGCCCGATCGTCTGCACGAGCGCCGTCTTGCCGCGGAGGAAGCCCTCCTTGTCCGCGTCGAGCACGGCCACGAGCGACACCTCGGGCAGGTCGAGCCCCTCCCGCAGCAGGTTGACGCCGACGAGCACGTCGTACTCGCCGAGGCGCAGCTCGCGGATGATCTGGATCCGCTCCAGCGTGTCGATCTCCGAGTGCAAGTAGCGCGCCTTGACACCCGACTCGAGCAGGTAGTCGGTGAGGTCCTCGGACATCTTCTTCGTCAGCGTGGTGACGAGGACGCGCTCGCCGACCTCTTCGCGTCGGCGGATCTCGCCGAGCAGGTCGTCGATCTGGTTCTTCGTCGCGCGCATCTCGACCTCGGGATCGACGATCCCGGTGGGGCGGATCAGCTGCTCGGCCACCACCGTCGAGTTGCGCAGCTCGTAGGCGCCCGGGGTCGCGGAGACGAACACCATCTGATGCACGTGCTCGAGGAACTCGTCGAAGCGGAGCGGGCGGTTGTCGAGCGCGGACGGCAGCCGGAAGCCGTAGTCGACGAGCGTCTGCTTGCGTGAGCGATCGCCCTCGTACATGCCGCCGATCTGCGGCACGGTCTGGTGCGACTCGTCGAGGAAGACGACAAAGTCGGACGGGAAGTAGTCGAGTAGCGTGAACGGGTGCGTGCCGGCCTGGCGGCCTTCGAGGATCCGCGAGTAGTTCTCGATCCCGTTGCAGAAGCCGAGCTCCTTCATCATCTCCAGGTCGTACTCGGTGCGCTGCCGGATGCGGTGCGCCTCGAGCATCCGGCCTTCCGCCTCGAACCCTGCGACCTGCGTCTCTAGCTCGTCGCGGATCACGTCGAGCGCCGCTTCGATCGTCGGCTTCGACGCCACGTACTGCGTCGCCGGGAACAGCGTCAGCGTGTCGAGTTTCGCGTACACCTCGCCGGTGAGCGGATCGAAATGCGTGATCTGCTCGATCTCGTCGCCGAACATCGAGATGCGGTACGCGGTCTCGGCGTTCGCGGGCTGCACCTCGACCACGTCGCCCTTCACGCGGAACCGCCCCCGCCCGAGCAGCGTGTCGTTGCGGACGTACTGGGTGTCGATCAGCCGGAGCAGCATCTCGTCGCGGTCGTGCTCCTCCCCCACGTTCAGCACGACGACGCGCTCGGCGTACTCCTCCGGCGAGCCGAGGCCGTAGATGCACGAGACCGACGCCACGATCACGACATCGCGCCGGGACAACAGCGACGACGTCGCAGCGTGACGCAGCCGATCGATGTCGTCGTTTCTCGACGAGTCCTTCTCGATGTAGAGGTCGGCCTGCGGCACGTACGCCTCGGGCTGGTAGTAGTCGTAGTAGGAGACGAAGTACTCGACCGCGTTGTCGGGGAAGAACTCTCGGAACTCGTTGCAGAGCTGAGCGGCAAGCGTCTTGTTGTGCGCGATGACGAGAGCGGGCCGTTGCAGCTTCTCGATCACCCACGCCATCGTTGCCGTCTTGCCCGTCGCAGTCGCGCCGAGGAGCGTCTGGTTGCGATTGCCGGCTGCGAGCGACGCAGCGAGCTCGTCGATCGCGCGCGGCTGATCGCCGGTCGGGCGATACGAGCTCGTCGTCCGGAACTCAGACATCGATCAAGCGTAGCCGCCGCGTTGCACCGGAATCCGAGGCTAGGCTCCTGCTGGCTAGGCTCTCAGCGTGACGGAGCGCCTCACCCGCTCGCGTTTGCTCGGCGGGATGGCAGGCATTTTCGCCGGGATGGCACTCGCCCCCGGCTCGGCGCTCGCGGCGCGTCGCTTCGCGCCGCGGCTCGCGAGAGTCAAGGTCGGCAACGGCGGACGGCCCTACGAAGGCGACCGACCGCTGTTCGCGACGGTCAGCCCGGGCGTCCTCAACCGCGACAGCGCCGTGGTCAGCTTCGAGCTCCTCGCCGCGGCCCACGTCCGACTCGACGTGATCCGAACCTCGCTGCGCCAGCGGACTGTGATTGCGACCGTGGAGAGGGAATGTGTCGGCGGCGTGAACGAGATCGTCTGGACGCCCGATCTCGACACTCCGGTCGGGACGTACATCATGCGGCTCACGGTCGAAGCAGCCGGGCGGGCGCCTCGCGTCTACGGCGGTTCGCGACCACTGGTCCCCGGCCGCTCGCAGGTGCCGGTCGTGCGCGTCCTCAACATCGAGGCATCGTGCAGTCGCCGCAGCTACGCGCCTGGCGACCTCGTCAGGATCTCGGTCTTCGCAGACGCCTTCCGCTTGACCCTGCAGATCCTGCATTCCGGCCCGGAGGCGGAGTACACGCTCAGCAACGACTCGATCAGCGGCGTGCAGGTCGACAAGCTCGTGACGCTGCCTTGGCACCGGAACCACGACGCGCCGGCGCCGGTCAAGGTGCGCGTAGGCGACTGGCAGTCAGGCCTCTACGCGGCACGGTTCACGGCCCCGAACGGCCGCGACGGCTTCGCGCCGTTCGTCGTGCGCCCGTCCGCGCTCGGCCGAAGCCGGGTCGTTGTCGTCATGCCGACCAACACCTGGCAGGCCTACAACTTCTACGACGCCGACGGCGACGGGTTCGGCGACACGTGGTACGCAGGCGGGAATCCGCCCGTCGACCTCACCCGACCCTACCGCGAGCGAGGCGTCCCGCCGCGCTTCCATCGCTACGACGCGCCGTTCCTGCACTGGCTCAGCTGGGCCGGCAAGACGCCCGACTTCATCTGCGACGACGATCTCGACGCGATGGAGTCCGGCGACCGGCTGCGCCAGCTCTACGACCTCGTCGTCTTCCCAGGCCACACGGAGTACGAGACGAGCCACGTGTACGACGTGATGGAGCGCTACCGCGACCTCGGCGGCAGGATGGTTTTCCTCTCGGCGAACAGCTTCTTCTGGAAGGTCAACCGGCGTCCGAACGAGCTGCGCCGGGTCAAGCTCTGGCGCGACCTCAAGCGGCCCGAGGCGACGCTGATCGGCTCGCAGTACCGCGCGAACGACAACGGCTCCCACCGCGGATCCTTCACGGTCGCGAATGCCACGAAGGTGCCGTGGTTGTTCGAAGGGACGGGACTGACCGACGGCTCGACGTTCGGCAACGCCGTCGGCGGCTACGGGATCGAGATCGACGCGACGACGAGGCGCACGCCGCCAGGAACCGTGATCGTCGCGGTCATCCTCAACATCTTCGGCCCCGGCATCAACGCCGAGATGACCTACTACGAGACACCGGCGGGCGCGCGCGTCTTCAACGCTGGGGCGCTCGACTTCAGCGGTTCGGTGATGGCAGAGCCGATGCGAACCATGCTCTCGAACCTCTGGACGCACATGACAGCTCCCTAGGAGTCCATCTCCGGCAACTCGCGGAGCCGCGGCACAGGTGAGGGAATCAGCCAGAGGAAGCCGGCAATTGCGCCGGCCGAGGCGATCCACAGCGTCGGCCGCAACCCGATCCAGCTGCCGAGAGCTCCTCCCAACAAGGCGCCGAGCGGACGGACCCCGTAGTTCACGACCATGTAGGCACCGGAGACGCGTGACCGCAGCCGGTCTGGCACAAGCGCTGCGCTGATCGCGCCGGCGGAGATGTCCAGCAGCATCACACCGAAGCCCGAGCCGAACTCGGCGAGGAATAGGCAGCCGAGGACGACCCAGCGCGGGCCTGCCGCGAGCGGGATCAAGAGCAGCGGCGTCGGGAAGGCGATGCACCCGAGCATCAGCGTCGGGCCGACGCCGATCCGCTTCACGATCCTCCCCGTCACAACGGATCCGAGCACACCGCCGACCGCCCCAGCACCGAGCACAAGGCCCAGCAGCCCAGGCCCGACGCCGAGCTCGCGGTTCGCAAAGAGGATCACGACCGCAAAGAGCACGAAGTTGAAGAAGTTGATCGTCGTGGTTGCGGCGAGTGAGGCGCGGATCACCGGCGAGCCGAGGATGAAACGGATGCCGCCGCCGACGTGACCATGCTCTGCGTCCTCGATCGGCGACTCGACCGGCGAAATGCGCGCCAGTGTGAACGCCGAGGCGACGAACGACAATGCATCCACTCCGACGGCGAGCGGCGCGGAGAACAGCTGAACGAGGAGCCCACCAAGGCTCGGCCCGCCGACGAACGACAGCGCACGGCTGCCGTTGAGAAGCGACCCGGCGGCGACGTACTCCTCGCGCGGGACGAGCGAGACGAACAGCGAACTGTACGACACGAAGAAGAACACGCTGAGCGTCCCGACGAGGAAGCCGACGACGTAGAGCTGCGCGAAGCTGAGCACGTCGAGCCAGTAGGTGATCGGGGTCGTTGCGAGAAGCGCGGCCCGTCCGAGGTCGGCTGCGAGCATCGTCTGCCGGCGCTTTCCACGACGATCGATCCAGGCTCCGGCGTGAAGCGAGAAGAGCAGGTTCGGTGCAAGTCCAGCAGCCGTGAGGTAGCCCATCTGCGCTGCGCTCGCATGAAGCACGATCACGCCGACGAGCGGCAGCGCGATGAAGCTGATCTGGTCGCCGAAGAGCGAGACGGACTGACCGGTGAAGAAGCGCCGGAACTCGAGGTTCTCGCGCAGCAGTGCCGGCACCACGCCGCGCAACCAACCCACGTTAGACCGACTCTGCGACCGTCGGGGTCGAGGCGCGATAGCGGACGACGACGGCCACGAAATACAGCGCCGACCCGAGCGCGCCACCTGCGAGTCCGACGAACACGGGGTGCGCGCCGAACGTCTGTAGCAACGGACCGATGCCCACCAACCCGATCGGCCCGGCGAGAGTGGCGAAGGTGATCACGGCCGTCATCACCTTCGCACGGAGCGATTCGGGCGGACGCGTGGTCATGATCGAGATCAGCGGCGCGTTGACGATCGGCTGCCCGATGGCTGCGGCGAAGAGCGCGGCGACGATCCCCCACCACGGCAGGTGAAAGCCGAGGAAGAAGAGGGGGAGCGTGTCGAGGACGATTGCGACGCTCGACAGCTTCAGCGGGTCGAAGCGGCCGATGAGTTTCATTGCCAGAAGGCTGCCGACCAGCGCCCCGGCCCCCGAGGCGCCGACGAACACACCGGCGATCCACGGGCGGTCTCCGAAGTCCTGATGGGCCAACACGATTAGCGAGGCAAAGATCGCCGTGTAGACCATGTTCCCGAAGACGACCATCACCATCATCGGCCCAAGAAGCCTGTCGCGCAGGATGTAACGGAGGCCGCCGAGGACACCTCCACCCTCGTCCGCCTGCGCGTACGGCGGCCGGCGCGGGACGAAGGCAGCGAGCAAGACGAATGACGCGAAGAAGGTCGCCGCATCGACGTAGAGGACGCTCGGAGCGCCGATCGCCACGATCAGGATTCCGGCCGTCACCGGCCCGAGCAGACGAGTGAGCTGCTGCGCGCCTTCGACGATCGCGTTCGCCTGTGCGACCGTCTGCTCGTCGTCTCCCACAAGCTCGGGAAGCGCCACGCGCTGCGACGCGAAGTACGGCGCGATGAAGCAGCCCATCAACCCCACGAGTGCGAGCAGCAGCGGGAACGAGAGCCAGCCGGCGGCATGAAGGAGCGGGATCGAGACCATCAGCGGCACGCGCGCGACGTCGCAGATCAGCATCGTCTGCCGTGCCCCGAGCCGCGCGGCCACGGTTCCGCTCGGGATCCCGAGCAGCCCTATGGGCACGAGCTCTGCGGCAAGGACGACGCCCATCCGCGTCGCGGAGCCAGTCGTCGCGAGGACGAACCACGGCAGCGCCAGGAACGTCATCTGTGACCCGAGCGACGAGACGATCTCGGCGCCGATCAGCGCGCCGAGCCCCGGGCGCCGAAGCAAACCCGCTAGATCAGCCACGTACCGTCTTGCTGTACGACGTTGCCGTCCAGCTCGATCCGCGACCCCTGCGTCCGGAGATCCTTGACGATGTCCCAGTGGATCGCCGAGACGTTCGTGCCGCCGAGATCGGGCATGCCGTTCCCGAGCGCGAGATGAACGGTGCCGTCGATCTTCTCGTCGAAGAGCGTGTTCTTCATGTAACGCGTGATCCCCGGGTTGCAGCCAATGCCGAGCTCCCCCAGCCCGCGCGCGCCCTCGTCCTGGTCGAGCGTCTCGATGAGGTACGCCTCGTTCGAGGTGGACGATGCTTCGACCACGCGTCCTGCTTCGAACCGCAGCCGGATGTTCGAGATCTCGCGGCCCGCGTAGACCGCCGGGAACTCGGAGAACGTGATCACGCCGTCCGCGGACTCCTCGACCGGACAGCCGAAGAACTCGCCACCGGGGATATTCGCGCCGGCGGCGTCGACCTTCATCGTTCGTCCGCTGATGCTGAGCGTCACATCGGTGCCATCGCCGACGATTCTCACCTGCTCGGCAGTGTCGAAGCGATCCGCGTAGCGCCGCATGCGCGCGCGCTCCGCATCCCAGTCGAGCAGACAGGCGCCATAGAGAAAGTCCGCGAAGTCGTCCGTCGACATGCCTGCGTCCTGCGCGAGCGCAGCGGTCGGGAACTGACAGCCGACCCACGGCACCTCGTGCCGGAAGATGCGCTCCATCGCCGGCCGGTACGCAGACTGCATCGCTCCTAGCCGCTCACGCGGTACCCGACTGCCGTCGCGCGTGTTCTCGGGCGCGTCGATCACGGCCAGGGCATCCATCGTCTCGAGAAGGTGCACGTCGATCGGCGCTGGCGCTGAGAGCAGGTCGAGCGGAGCCTCGAGCAGCCATGTGCGAGACGCCACCGACGCCTCCCCGAACGTAATGCGCGGGATCACGTAGGCGCCGCGGCGCGCGATCTGACGGAACATCTCTTCGATGAGCGGTCGGCTGAGGTAGCTGCCGATAACGGCAACCTGCCAGCCCGGCTGCACGTCGATGCAGTCTTCGACGAGCAGCTTGGCGTAGTCCTCGAGGCGCGCGTCCGGCACGCGGGCGATAGTAATACGTACGTACTGTTTTGTAAAGTTCGGCTGTGCCGAAGATCACCGAAGAGGCGAGAGCCGAGCGGATCGAGCAGATCCTGGCCGGCGCACGGCGTTGTTTCGCCCGCCACGGCTACGAAGGCGCGACCGTTGTGCGGCTCGAGCACGAGATCGGCCTCTCGCGCGGAGCGATCTTCAACTGGTTCCCGAAGAAGGAGGACATCTTCCTCGAGCTAGCCACCCGGGACAACTGGCGCATCAATCAACTGTGGATCGACGAGGGGCTGGAGGCGGCGATCCGCGCTGTCCTCGACGAGGACCCGGACTGGCTCGGGGTGTACCTCGGCGTCGCGCACCGCCTGCGAACCGACCCGACGTTCCGTGAGCGGTGGGCCGCCCGTGAGCGCCCCGCGGGAAAGGAGCAACTGATTGCCCGGATGCGACGCGATCAGGAAGCCGGCGTCTTGCGCGACGACCTGGAGCCGGAGGAAATAGGGCAGTACGTCGGGGTGATTCTCGACGGCCTGGTGCTCCATGTGGCCGCGGGTTTCGATCCCCCACTCGAAAGCGTTCTCTCGCTGGTGCAAGACACCTTGGCGCCGCGTTAGAGGCCGTACGCGCTCGCGTACACCTTCTTGAGCCGCTCGACCTTGTCGACGTAGTAGCGCGTCTCCCGAAACTGGATGTCGAGGCCCGCAGCCCGCCAGCGATCGACGTTCGCCTGGCCCGCGTTGTAAGCGGCGAGCGCGGTCCGCTCGTCGCCGTAGCGGTCGAGCAGGTGTCGCAGGTACCAGGCGCCGTAGCGGACGTTGAGCTCCGGGTTCGTGAGGTCGGAGACGACGAACCGCGCCCCGCCGGTCCGCTGCGCGATTCCCTTCGCGGTGTCCGGTAGCAGCTGCATCAGCCCGATCGCGCCCGCGTTGGAGCGCGCATTCGCGTCGAACTTGCTCTCGGTGTAGATGACGGCCGCGAGCAAAGCCGGATTCAGCCGATAGTTGCGCGCATGGCCGCGGACGACTCGTTCGTAGCGGAGCGGATAGCGGAGTCGCTCGTACCAGGGCGGCTCGGTGCGGACGATGTACAGCGCGACGCCGCCGAGACCGGCCGCGACTGCCACGAGAAGCAGCAGGCGCTTCACGGTGCTGCGGTCAACTGTTCCATCACCCCGGCGACCCACGCGTCGAGGTGATCGAGGTCGCCGACGTTCCGGTAGTGGAAGTCGGCGCGACGGACCTTCTCCCGGTCGGGGAGAAGCCGGCTTTCGCGCTCGTCGATCGGCTGGTCGCGCCGTACTTCTCGCAGGCGCCGCGGCGCGGTGATCACAACCACCTTGTCGAAGCGCTCGTCGGCGCCGACCTCGTAGAGGAGCGGCACCTCGGTGACGCAGACAGCGGGTGGCACATCGAGGGCGGCCAGTTGGTCGCGCCAAGCCAGGTACTCCCGCGAGACGAGCGGATGGAGTAGGCCTTCGAGGAAGCTCAGCGCCTCGGAATCGCGAAACACGATGCGCGCGATCGCCGCCCGATCCGGCCGGCCATTCTCGCCGAGCACCTGCGAGCCGAGTCGTTCGATGAGCGCGTCGCGCACATCGTCGTTCTCGGCCAGAAGGTGGTGCACGATCTCGTCGCTCGACACCGTCGCAGCCCCGTGGCGGCGGAACGCTTCGAGCGCGGAGCTCTTGCCGGCGCCGATCCCGCCGGTGATCGCGACCGCGACCGGCCGCCGCATCGTCCTAGGCGGCGGGGACTTCGTCGTCCGCGGCAGCTGGCTGGTCGTCGGCCACGACGGACTCGACCTCGGCTACCGGCCCGGCAGCTTCGATCTCAGGTTCCGTCTCCACTGCGGGCTCGACGTCCGGCTCGGCGACAACCTCGGGCTCCGACACGACCGTGTCGACGACCTCGTCGTCGGTGGCCTCATCGGCTTCCGCGACCTCTTCGATGTCGTCCGCAGCCCCAGCCGGGAACGCCTCCTCCGAAAGCCGTAGGTTCGGAGTGAGGTGCACCGACTCGGCGCCATCCGCGCGCGGCAGCGGTGCCGCGCCCTCCTCGACCCGCTTCAGCGAGAGCGACAACCTCCGCCGCTCGCCGTCGATCTCGAGGATCAGCACGTTGACCGGATCGCCCTGCGCAACGACCTCGCGCGGGTTCTCGACATGATGCTGCGCAAGCTCCGAGATGTGCACGAGGCCCTCGACACCGGGAAGAATCTCGACGAAAGCGCCGAACGTGACGACCTTCGTGACACGACCCTCGACGACGTCGTTCTCGTGGTAGTTGTCGAGCACCTGCTGCCACGGGTCGGTCTGCGTCTGCTTGAGGCCGAGCGAGATGCGCTGGCGCTCACGGTCGATGTCGAGCACCTTCACCTTGACGTCCTGGCCGATCTCGAGGATCTCTGACGGGTGGTTGACGTGCGACCACGAAAGCTCGGAGATGTGGATCAGGCCGTCCATGCCGTCGAGGTCGACGAACGCGCCGAAGTCGACGATGTTCGAGATCTGGCCGTCCACGACGTCGCCCGGGTTGAGCCGGTCGAGGATCGCCTGGCGGGTCTCCTTGCGCTCGTCCTCGAGGACGGCGCGACGTGAGAGGACGACGTTGTTGCGTGAGCGGTTGAGCTCGATCACCTTGCAGCGGAGCTCCTTGCCCATGAACTCGTCGAGATCCTGGACGCGGCGGATGTCGACGAGCGACGCCGGCAGGAAGCCGCGGACGCCGAGGTCGAGAATCAGGCCGCCCTTGACGACCTCGATCACGCGGCCGTTGACCGGCTCGCCACTCTCGGCGGCGCCTTCGATCGCCTTCCAGGCGAGCTCGAAGCGCGCACGCTTCTTCGACAGAATGAGACGCCCTTCCGCGTCCTCTTTGGTGAGGACGAGCGCGTCGATCTCTTCGCCGACCGAGACTTCGTCGGCCGGGTTGACCGACCGGCGGATCGACAGCTCGGCCACCGGGATGACGCCTTCGGACTTGTAGCCGATGTCGACGAGCACCTCGTCCTTGTCGACGCGGACGACCGTGCCGTGCACGACCTCGCCCTCGTTGATCGTCGGGAAGGTCGCATCGTAGTCGGGAATCAGCTCCCCTTCTGGGCTCAGAACCCAGACACCGTCTTCGGCTTGGGTGGGCTTCTCGATCGTGTCGTTGGCCATGCGGCGATGGAGTATAGCGGGCAATCCGCTACCTGAAACCGCTCAGCCGGGGGTTCGCCGCGTGTGGCGAAAGTCACCACCACCACCGCGCACCGCGCTAGACTGCGCCTATTCGGATCCCCGACTGAGGAGGTTGCAGTTGGAGCTGATTCCACCGGACCACGTGAGCAGGCGGGGAAGCGCCCCGCCAGCCGGATGGTCGAGCCACTCGAGACCTCGCCCAACCGGTCTCAGCAATCGCTAAACGCGCCCGCTTGACTTCTCTCTGTTCTCGGCGCTAGGCGCGAGACACGGAGCCTGGCTAGAGCGCGTAGGAAGTACACACGAGGGGTGTGCCTGGATCGAGGGCGCACCCCTCCATCCTGATCGTGAAGTACAAGTAGCGCCTTGGGCGTGACTGACGACCTACTCGCGAACAACCGCGCGGTTGCAGCCCGCGACGACCGCGGGCACCTGGACGTACACCCAGCACTTCGCCTGGCGATCGTCACGTGCATGGACTCGCGGCTGGACGTCTTCACCGCGCTCGGCCTCGAGGACGGACAGGCGCACATCCTGCGTAACGCCGGCGGTGTGATCACCGACGACGTGATCCGCTCGCTCGCCATCTCGCAACTGCGGCTCGGCACCGAAGAGGTCCTGCTGATCCACCACACCGACTGCGGGCTGCAACTGATCACCGACGACGGGTTCCGCGCGGAGCTGCAGGAGGCGACCGGCGTTGCTCCGTCGTTCGCGATCGAATCGTTCACCGACGTGGACGAGAGCGTGCGTCAGTCGATCGCCCGTGTCCGGCACTCACCGTTCCTCCTCCACCGCGACCGCGTGCGAGGGCTCGTCTACGACGTCGACACGGGCGTGCTCCGCGAGGTGGAGGCGTAGGAGCCTCGGCGCCCCGGAATCAGGCTTGGGTTGTCTAGGCTCAGGTGGGGTTCTCGCCTGCGGTACTGACTCCAGGAGGAAATATGAGGTTTCTTCTCACTTCAGCTGGCGTCAAGAACGCGAGCATCCATGATGCGCTGGTCGAACTGCTAGGCAAACCGATTGCCGAGGCCAGCGCTCTCTGCATTCCCACCGCGATGTACGGGCACCCGCGGGTCGGGCCTGGGGTGAAGGCATGGGAGTTCATCAGCGGACGAGAGCCCCGCTGCCCCAAGTGCGAACTGGGGTGGAAGTCCTTGGGAGTGCTCGAGCTGACCGCCCTGCCCAGCATCGACGAAGAACGATGGATCCCCTTGGTCAGAGAGACTGACGTCCTGCTCGTCGCAGGCGGCGATGCCTTGTATCTGTGCCACTGGATGCGGCAGTCGGGGCTGGCGGACCTTTTGCCGTCACTGCACGAGACAACCTGGGTGGGCCTGAGTGCCGGAAGCATGGTCATGACCCCCTGCATCGGGGAGGACTTCGTCGGCTGGAAGCCACCCACAGGCGGCGATAGAACGCTCGGAATCGTCGATTTCTCGATCTTTCCGCACGTGGATCACGAGGAACTGCCAGACAATTCCATGGCCAACGCAGAACAATGGGCCGCCGGGATCCCAAATCCGGCGTATGCGATCGACGATCAGACCGCCATCAAAGTGACCGACGACACAGTCGAAGTCGTCTCCGAGGGGCACTGGAAACTGTTCGCCACCTAGGACCGCGAGTTCTGCGACAGGAGATGGCGTTGCGGATGCACTCGTTCGTCGGCGGAATCTACTGCGCCGAAACCGGTTCCAGTACCGCCTCGGAGCCAGGCGATATTGGAATGCAAGACCTGGCCCAGATCACCCGGACATGCTGCGGAAACGGCGAGGATTGGTTGATCACGCTCCGAGACATCGAAGACGACACCTGGAACGTCGACACCCTCTACATCCTCAGTAGCGGCGGCAACGACAAAGCACTCAGGCGATTGGCGCAGCACTGGGAGGCTGACGAAGTGACCTGGATCTCAGGGAGCGCGGCAGACAAGCTGCTCGGTGAATATGCATCCGGCCCGCACCGCATTCTCCAGGTGTGGTGGGACTAACGCCCCATCGAACGGGAAGAGGGTGGCGCTCCCGCTAGACGACGGCGGCTTCGCCTAGCAGGGCTTTTGCCTCTGCCAAGAAGTCCGAGCCTGGCTGTACCCGGTACTCGGAGCCGAGGGCCAACGTCTTCTGGCCCAGCGAGGTTTCGAGCGCGACGAACACAGGCGACTCGCCCGGGTACTCCTTCACCAGGCGGGCGAGCTCGCGGATCACGCCGGCAGGCTGGTCGCGCGCGTCGAGGCGGAACCTGACCTCGCGCCGCTCGGCGACTCCCTCGAACCCGGTCAGCTGCTGCGCGATCAGCTTCGTCTCGCCCTGCTGCTTGTGGTCGACCTTCCCCTTGATGATCAGGATCCGGTCGGTCACGCACAGGTCACCGGCGGTGGTGAACGTGGCGTTGAAGACCATCACCTCGGCCGTCCCCGTCGGATCGTCCAGCGTGAGCACAACCCAGGGCTGGCCGCTCTTCGACATCAGCTGCTTGACCGAGCTGACGATGCCGCCGACCGTCACCATCTCGCCATCGCGGCGGCGTTCGAGCTCTGCGAGCGTCGCGTCGGTCTTGCGCCGCAGCTGGTCGCGGACCGCGTGCAGGGGGTGCTCAGAGACATAGAGACCCAGCGTCTCCTTCTCGAGCCGCAGCAGCTCCGCCTTCTCGAACTCGGCGACGGCGATCGGCGGATGGTGCTTCGGCGCGGTATCGGCCTGCGCCTCCGCGTCGTCCCCACCGAGGCCGAGATCGAATATCGACCCCTGCCCGAGCAGCCGGTCGGACGCCTGCTTCTGACCGTAAGCCACCGCCTGCTCGAGCACGGCGAGCATTCCGAGGCGGCTCCCGCCCGTCGAGTCGAGGGCGCCGCATTTGACGAGCGACTCGACAGCTCGCTTGTTCGACGCCTGCGGGTCGACGCGCTCTGCGAACTCCCAGATCGATGTGAACTCGCCGCCGTCCTCCCGTGCGCGCACGATCGCCTCGGCCGCGGCCTCCCCCACGTTCTTCACCGCGTTGAGCCCGAAGCGGATCTTCTCCTGCACGACTGCGAAGTCGACGGCCGACGAGTTGACGTCCGGCGGCAGCACCTCGATGCCGATTTCGTCGCACGCGTTCACGTAGTACGGCACGCGGTCCTTCGTGTTCATCACCGACGAGATGAGCGCGGCCATGTACTCGCACGGGTGGTTCGCTCGCAGCCAGGCGGTGCGGTAGGCGATCAGCGCATAGCAGGCGGAGTGCGCCTTGTTGAAGGAGTAGTCCTGCGAGGACTCCATGTCCTTCCACAGCTGGTCGGCGACGGCCGGAGTGAAGCCGTGCTCGGCGCAACCGGCCAGGAACTTGCCCTTCAGCGACGCCATCAGCTCGTGGATCTTCTTGCCGATTGCCCGCCGCAACGTCTCGGCCTCGGCAGGCGAGAAGCCGGCGATCTGCTTCGCGATCTGCATGTACTGCTCCTGGTAGATGCAGATGCCGTACGAGTCGCTCGTGATCGGCTTCAGGCGCTCGTCGATGTACGTGATCGCCTCGCGGCCGTTCTTGCGCGCGGCGTAGCTCGGGATGTACTGCATCGGCCCCGGCCGGTAGAGGGCGACAAGCGCGATCAGATCCTCGAACTCCGTCGGCTTCACCTGGCGCAGCGCCTCCCGCATGCCCGACGACTCGAACTGGAAGACACCGGTCGCCTCGCCGCGCGCGAGCATCGCGTACGTCTTCTTGTCATCCATCGGGATCGTCGCGATGTCGAGCCCGTGGCCGATCAGCGCGACCGCCTTGTCGATCACGTCGAGGTTGCGCAGCCCGAGGAAGTCGATCTTCAGCAGGCCGAGCGCCTCGACGTTCTTCATCGAGAACTGGGTGACGAGCTCGGCGTCGGCGCCCTTCTGCTGCAGCGGGATGACGTCGATCAACGGCTCGGCCCCGATCACGACGCCGGCGGCGTGGATCGAGTCGGCGCGCGTGAGACCCTCGAGCGGCTTCGCGAGATCGACGATCTCCTTCGCAACCGGATCTGTGTCGTAGGCCTGGCGCAACTCGGCGCCCGGCTTCAGGCCGTCCTCGAGCGTCTGGCCCGGGCCTTCGGGGACGAGCTTCGCGATGCGGTCGACGGTGCCGTAGGGGATCTCGAGCACGCGACCGGCGTCGCGAATCGCGGCGCGCGCAGCCATCGTGGAGAAGGTGATGATCTGGGCGACGCGGTCGCGGCCGTACTTCTCGGCCACATAGTTGATGACGCGCTCCCGACCCTCGACCGCAAAGTCGATGTCCATGTCAGGCATGTCCTTGCGAGCCGGGTTGAGGAAGCGCTCGAAGAGCAGCCCGTAGCGCATCGGGTCGATGTCGGTGATCGCAAGCGCATAGGCGGCCAGCGATCCCGCCGCCGAGCCACGGCCAGGCCCGACGGAAACTCCGTTCCCTTTCGCGAAACCGATGAAGTCCGCGACGATCAGGAAATAGTCGGCGAAGCCCATCTCGCGAATCGTCTTCAGCTCGAACTGGAGCCGCTCCGTCAGCTCCGGCGTCACCTTGTCGTAGCGCCGCTCGAGCCCTTTCTCGCACAGCTCGACGAGGTAGTCGAACGCGTCGCGATTCTCGGGCGTCGGGAATTTCGGCAGTAGCACGCGGTCGAGCTCGATCTCGACGTTGCAGCGCTCCGCGATCTCCAGCGAGCGGCGCATCGCGTCCTCGTGACCCGGGAAGTCGAGAGCCATCTCGGCCGGTGTCTTGAAATAGAACTCGTTCGTGTCGAACTTCCAGTGCTGCGGATTCTTCAGCGAGTCGCCGGACTGGATGCAGAGCAGCGCCTCGTGGCTATAGGCGTCGGTCGCGTCGAGGTAGTGGACGTCGCCCGTCGCGACCAGCGGCAGGTGCCGCTTCGCGGCGAGCTCGACGAGCTGCGGGATCAGCGGCTGCTGCACCTCGAGCCCGGCGTTCTGCAGCTCGACATAGACCTGGTCGCGCCCGAAGATCTGCTCCAGCCTGTCGAGCTCCATCTCGGCATCACCCGCACGGCTTTCGGTGAGAGCCCGAGAGACGCGGCCCGAAAGACAGCCGGAGAGCGCTATCAGCCCTGGCGCATAGCGCTCGAGCAGCTCCCAGTCGACGCGCGGACGATAGTAGTAGCCCTCGAGGTAGCCGAGCGAGCAAAGCTTGATCAGGTTCGCGTAGCCCTCGTTCGTCTCCGACAAAAGCGTGAGGTGCGCGTGGCCCTTGTGCTGCTTGAGGCGGTCGTCGACGACGTAGACCTCGCAGCCGATGATCGGCTTCACTCCCTGGGCGCGCGCGGCTTTGTAGAGGTCGATCGTCCCGGCGAGCGAGCCGTGGTCGGTGAGCGAGACGGCCGGCATGTCGAGCGCCGCCGCCTTGGCCGCAAGTGCCGGGATCCTGCACGCCCCGTCGAGGATCGAATACTCGGAATGGACGTGCAGGTGGACGAACGGGGCTGGGGCTGGCACGGGAGGGCCATCGTACAACCGCCTCCGGCGGACATGCTCGAGCACGGCCGCGCTCTGTCGTCCAATACGGCAACAGCACTGCCGCCAGCCGGCGGGGCTGGCGCGGCTCGATTCGTCAGTGGACGCTCTTCGGGCGCCGACGGGGCGTGTCGGCGAGACGAGGCGCTGGATGGCCGATCTCGCGGCGGAGCCGTTCGATGAGATCCGACATGTCGTCCTGTCGGTCGGGAAACGGCTCGCCGATCCGCTCGCACAGGGCTGCCGCGAGCGCGAAGACCTGCCGAACCGTCGGCGAGCGATCGCCGCGTGGAAGCACTCGCTCGGTCATGGAGACAGTGAGCCACACAAGCCGAGACGAGTTCGTGCCAACTCTGTGCCAAGTCTCACCAGGCGATCGGGCTTGAGGACATCGCCTGATTCATACTCGGGTCATGGGCCTGATCCGCTTGGAGACCTACATCGGCGCGCCTCAGGAACGCTGCTTCGATCTGTCGCTCAGTGTCCGGCTCCATCTCGAGTCGGCAGCGAAAACTGGCGAACGAGTCGTCAGCGGACGCGAGACGGGTCTCTTCGAGGCTGGAGACGAGGTCACGTGGGAAGCCCGTCACTTCGGTCTCCGCAGACGACTATCCGTGGCGATCACCTCGATGGATCGGCCGCGGTCGTTCCGCGACGAGATGACCAATGGACCGTTTCGCTCCATGCGTCACGACCACCGCTTCGAGACTCGCCGCGAAGGGACGCTCATGGTCGACGCGTTCGAAGTCGCAATGCTGCCACTCTTCGACAGGCTCGCGCTCCTACCGCATCTACGACGGTTTCTCGTACGCCGCAATGAGACGATCAAACGCGTCGCGGAAAGCGACGGCTGGGAGCGCTACCTGTCGTAGAGCTCAGGCGAGCAACTCGGAGTCGTGCTCCTCGAAGATCGCTCCGAAATCGCTGCGGTCACCGGTATGGAGCGCCTCGATCAGCTGGTGGATCCGCGGGGTCATGACGAGGATGTAGCGCGCAGGGTCGGTTGCCGGGTTCCAGTACGAGTGTGGCGTTCCGCGCGGCACGAGCAGCGACTCGCCGGCGGCGACCTCCCGCTCCTCGTCCCCAACAAGGAAGCCGAGCCGTCCCTCGAGGACGATCCACGCCTCGTCGTCGGATCGATGGAGGTGGAGTCCCGCGATCGGTCGGCGGGGATGCGTTCCCGGATCGGTCCAATCGGCGACTACGAACGACTCGCTGACTATCACCGGGCGAGAGTACGGCATACGATCCGACGTATGGGGGAGGCGCGGTCGTGAAGCGAATTCACCTGCTCCGGCATGCGAAGTCGAGCTGGGACGATGCGACTCTGAGCGACCACGAGCGGCCGCTCGCGCCGCGAGGAGAGAAGGCCGCGGCGCGGATGGCTATGTGGATCGAGGCGCACGATGTCCGGCCCGAGCTCGTCCTCTGTTCGAGCGCGTTGCGGGCACGCGAGACGCTCGCGAAGGTGGAAGGTGTGCTCGACTCGCCTCGGATTGTGATCGCCGACAGCCTGTACGCGGCGTCCGCCGACCAGCTTCTGCAGCGCCTCGGGCGTATCCCGGTTGACGTTCGCGACGTCATGCTCGTCGCGCACAACCCGGGCCTTGGCAACCTTTGCCAGATACTTGCGCGGCCGTCGCCGGAGAAAGAGCGGATCGCCGAGAAGTTCCCGACCGGGGCGCTCGTGACGTTGGAGACGGATCGGAGCTGGGCGGACCTCGCGCCGGAATGCGCAACCATCACGGCCCTCGTCCTGCCGCGCGAGCTCGGCTAGGGAACGCGATACGCCATGAGGATCGCATCGACCTCTGCGCCGTCCCGGAGATAGTGGGCGAAGCGGAGTCCTTCTCGGACGAAGCCGAACGACTCGTAGAGCGCGATCGCCGGCTCGTTCCACGGGAAAACGTGCAGCTCCAGCTTGTGGACATCTGCGGCGCGCGCCCACGCGACCGCCTGGTCGAGAAGCGCGCGTCCTAGGCCGCGGCGGCGATGGCTCGAGGCGACCATCAGGCCGAGGTCGGCGACGTGGTGGCTCGCCGGGTGCGGGTCCCGGGCGAGCGACAGGCGCCCGACGATCACCTCGCCGTCGACGATGACGTAGACGGCTGCATCGGGATGGCGGCGCACCGAGCGCAGATAGCGCCGTTCGTCCGAGACGCTGCGCCACATCTCCGTCGTCAAGAGCCAGGCACCGGGCTCCGCGCCGATCGCCGCGGAGAGCGCACACAGTGCTCCTGCGTCGCTCGGCTCGGCCTCCCGGATACGGGTCAAGCGACGACCATCCCACGGCCGCCGCGCCGCGGGTCGCCCGCGGCGGCAAGGGATCCGTCGGCTCTCGTCTCGACGGCTGACACCCCGCCGAAGAAGAGATTGCGGCCGCTCCACCGCACGACGTCCCACGCGCCGCTCGCGGCTAATCCGTCGACTGCTTCCTCTGCCCAGCCGCCCTCCACGTGCACCATCCGGCCGTCGGTATGAACCCGGGGCGCATCAAGCGCCTCCTCGACGGGCTCGCCTTTCAAAACACGCCAAGCAACCTGGGCAATCGCGCCCGCGAGTCGTACGGAGCCCGCGCTGCCGAGTACAAGTCGCGGCACGTTACCGTCGAGCACGAGAGTCGGCGTCATCATGCTCGGCAGTCGCTCGCCCGGGGAGCGCACGTCCGGACCGATCACATCGAGCTCGCCGAGCATGTTGTTGAGTTGCGATCCGCCACGGAAGACCCCTGAACCGGATCCGAGCGTCATCGACAGCCCAGCGGCTCTCCCGGCGTGGTCGATCACCGAGACGTGCGTCGTACCAGTCAGGAGCCCCTTCGCAGACGCGCCATACGCGAGACCGATCGCGCGCGCCTCATCGTGAAGGCTCCGGCCCGTGGTGGCAGGGGTGGCGGTGGGCGTGGCGGCGAACAGCTCCAAGGTGTCGAGCACGATCCGTCCGCCTCGCGACGGCCATGGTGTGGCGAATACCTTCCGGCCGTCCAGGTCGATCTCGAGCGGGCGCCGTTCGATGACGTCGTAGCGCTCGAGATCGCCTGCGTACTCGGGAAGCAGCTCGGTGACGGCAACCGTCGCGCAGTCGCGGATGCTCACGAGCGTCGCCTCGAGCTCCGCTGTCACCACCCGTTCCGGGTCACCGTACACGCGCCGGCCGCCATCACTCCGAAGGAGAATCGGGACGAGGATCCCGTGCAGGAATGCGCGAGCCTCGTCGCGCACGAAACCCTCTCGCGCCAGCATGATCGCCGGTTCGAGCAACGAGCTCCACGACCATGAGCCGTGACGGCGGTGCGCCTCGGCAAGGCCGTGGACAAGGCCCGGCACGGCGACGCTCCCAGCTCCTATGTGGAACGTCTGCGTTCCCGCGTCGGAGAAGTCGATCACGACCTCCTCCATCGCGCCGAGCGTCTTCTCGGGGACGGCGAAGAAGCAATCGAGCAGGGTCGTCGCAGCGCCAGGCTCATGGATCAGGAAGAAGCCGCCGCCCGTTGGCCCGGTGAGCGGCCCTTCGGTAACAAACGAAACGAACGCAGCGGCGATACAGGCGTCCACCGCGTTCCCGCCGGCCGCAAGGACGCCCGCCCCAGCCTCGGCCGTCAGCGGATGTCCCGCGGCGATCGCTCCTCTCACGGAGATGAGCGTAATACCGGCGCTACTGGCGGAGGAAGCTCGGCAGCTCCGAGTCGCCGCCGGAAGAGCTCGTCGTCCGCGTGCGGGGCCGCTCGTCTGCTTCCGCGAAGCTCGGCACGATCGTCCTGCGCCGCCCACCGCCGCCGAGACCCGTGGCGACGACGGTGACCCAGACCTGGCCGTTCAGCCGTTCGTCGACCGTCGCACCGAAGATGATGTTCGTCTCGTCCATCGCCGCTTGTCGCACGACCTCGGCGGCCTCGTGGACCTCGAGCAGCGTGAGATCCTCGCCGCCCGCGATCGAGAGCAGGATGCCTTTGGCGCCGACGATCTCGGTGTCGATCAGAGGCGAGCGAAGCGCGCGCTCGGCTGCCTCGCGCGCACGGTTGTCGCTCTCCGAGTAGCCGATGCCCATCAGCGCAGAGCCGGCATTCGACATCACCGTCCGCACGTCGGCAAAGTCGAGGTTGATGAGGCCTGGCATCGTGATCAGGTCGCAAATCCCCTGCACTCCCTGGCGGAGGACGTCGTCGGCGATGCGGAAAGCGTCGAGCATCGACGTCGAGCGATCGAGCACCTCGAGCAGCCGGTCGTTCGGGATCACGATCGTCGTGTCGCAGGCGGCGCGTAGCGCCTCGACACCCACGTCGGCCGACTGCCGCCTGCGTGTCCCTTCGAATTTGAAGGGTGTCGTGACGATCCCGACCGTCAGCGCGCCGACCTCGCGTGCGATCTTGGCGATCACCGGTGCGGCACCTGTGCCCGTGCCGCCGCCTTCGCCGGCGGTGACGAAGACCATGTCGGCCCCGCGGAGCGCCTGCTTCACCTCGTCGTAGCTCTCCTCTGCGGCCCGGCGGCCCGTTTCGGGGTCGGCGCCTGAGCCGAGCCCCTGGGTGATCTCCTGGCCGATGTGGATCTTCACTGGCGCATCGCACAATGCGAGTTGCTGCGCATCGGTGTTGACCGCGACGAAGTCGACCTGCGCGATACCCGCATCCATCATCTGGTTGACGGCATTCAGGCCGGCGCCGCCGACGCCGACGACGCGGATCACGGCGAGATACGAGGTGACATCCGCATGCTGCGAGATCTCGAGGCGCGGCGCCGAGCCCGGCATCGGCTGGAGGAAGCGGCTTGCCGGCGGCTCGTACGGGCGCTCGCGCGGTGCAGCGACTGGCGCTGGCGCTGGCGGTGGCGGGGGAGCAGGCTCGACTGCGACGACCGGCTCTGGTTCGGGCTCGACAGCGGGCTCCGGCTGCGTCGGTGCCGCAGGTACTGGAATCAGGACCGTCTCATCGTTGAAGTCGTAGACGTGCTCGACGGTGGCCTCGAGCGCAGCCTCGCCGCGAGCGACCGGGGCCGGCTCGGTCGACGGTGTGTCGGTCGGGGCACCGTCGCCGCCTGAGCGCTGCGCGGCCTCGGTCGCGCGGAAGAGCTCTGCGAGCGGCCCTTCGCGCATGCTTGCCCGCTTACGTGCCATCGCCTGCGTCCTTCTGGCGGGCCGTTTCCTTATTCCGAATCTCCTTCGCCAGGTCGCGGTACCCCTCGGCGGCGGATCCGGTCGGGTCGTACTTCAACACCGAAAGGCCCTTCACGGGCGCTTCTGCGTAGCGAACCGTCTTGCGGATGCGCGTCTTGTAGAGGAGCTCGCCGAAGTTCTCCTCGAGGATCTCGATCGCCTCGCGCGCGTGCAGTGTTCGGCCGTCGAACATCGTGGCGACGATCCCCTCGACTGCGACGCGTGGGTTGAGGTTCTCGCGCACCATCGCCAGCGTGTTCTCGAGCTGGACGAGACCCCGCAGCGAGAGGTACTCGCACTGCACAGGCACGATCACGCCTGTCGCAGCGACGAACGCGTTGATCGTGAGGAGACCGAGCGACGGCGGCGTGTCGACGAGGATGACGTCGTAGGAGTCGCGCACCTCGACGAATGCCTTCTCGAGGGCACGCTCCCGACCGATCATCGCCGCCAGGGCAAGCTCGGCGCCGGCGAGATCGATCGACGACACCGCGAGATCGACCTCGCGCTTGTGGATGATGTCGGAGAGCGGGACCTTGTGGACGAGCACGTCGAACATCGACCGCTCGATCGAGTCGGGGTTCAGGCCCTGGCTCATCGTCAGGTTGCCCTGCGGATCGAGGTCGACGAGCAGAACGCGCTGGCCCATCTCGGCGAACGCGACACCGAGGTTGAGCGTCGTCGTGGTCTTCGCGACGCCGCCCTTCTGGTTCGCGAACACGAGGATCCGGAGGTCCGTGGACTTCTCAGTCGCCGCTGCGGGCGTCTCGGACACGGTCGGCGCGGGCATCGGATCAGCCGTAGGTTCGACGACCGCCTCGGGTTCGGCTGGTTCGGGTTCGGACCGATCGTGCGGTCGCGGCAGCAGACGCATCAAGCCCATGGTGCCTGACGTTCAAGACGGTCCGAGGGTTTCCTTCAAGAATGACCACGTTTGGTCGCAGTCATTCTTCGCCGTCGTGGTAGTCGAGTTGCTCGAGCCGGCCGATCACGCCCACGCCGCGCAGGCTGATCTTTCGGGAACGCGGGTAGTAGGAGATGTCGTTCGGATCGCGAGTGCCGTACGCGAGCACGGTGATCCCGGCTTGCCCGGCGCGGATCCCATGTGGGCGTCCCGTACCGGCCGGGCGCGCCACAGCGCAGCCCGGCCGTAGCGGGTAGGTCTCGAGGTCTCCGCCTCGGCGAGCGCTCGGCCAGAGCTCGAGCTCGCCTTCACCTTCCAGGACGACAAAGATCTCCTCCTCGGCCGAGTGACAGTGCGGCGGCGCCATGTAGGCGCCCGGCTCGGCGATGACCAGGCTGATCCCCGTCCGCTCGGAGACAGCTGTCTCGGTGAGGTTCACCCAGCTCGAGCGAACCGTCGTCCTCGCCCACGGCTCCGGCTCGACCGCCGACACGTTGACGATCCGCGCAGGTCGGGGCGAGACCTCGGGGACATCGGGCGCACCGGCCTCGGCCTCCCGCTTCCAGGGGTGATCCTCCGGATCGCCGACCCGCGTCCAGGCGCCGAGCCCCCACGAGACACCCGCCCGCGGGAGGTACGCCGAGCCCACCGGGTAGTGCCGTTCGCCGAAGGCGAGGACATCGAGCCCGTCTGGTCCGGCCTGGAGCGTGTGGGCGTACTCGGAAGCCAGATGGACCAGACAGTCGCCGGCCTCGACCTCGAAGGCCTCCGTCGTGTCACCGTCCCACTGCAGCGAGATACCGGAGCCGCCGAGGACGTAGAAGATCTCCTCCTCCGAGTTCTCCAGGTGGAGCGGCGTCGCCCACATGCCAGGGTCGATCTCGATCCGCTGAACGCCGGCCATCACCGAGCTCTCGCCGGTCAGTGAGCGCCAGGTCGCCGAGATGTGGCCGCGCTCGCGTTTGACCGCGTCGACCTCGTCCCAGTGGCTCACTCCTCCGTCCCGGCTCACACGGCGATCATGTCAGCTGCGGGATCGAGCGCAAGCGCCGACCGCAAGTGCGACACGGCCTCCTCCCCAGCCTCACCTCCCTCCGCCCTCGCCCAGGTCTCCGCCTCGGCCACGAGCAAGCGGAGATGATCGAGCAGCTCCGCTGCGGGAGCGCCTGCCCGATCGAGCGCCTCGATCGTCGCCAGCCGTTCCAATACGCCGGTCGCCTCGTCCACTCAACCGACGGTAGTGCCGAAGCTGTCACGTGTCTGTGCCGATTTCGTGCCGATATTCCGCGGCGGTACGACTACGCGGGCGACATGGCCGCGCCGATCCCGCGCAGCATCCCGCCGAAGATGAAGCGATGCAGCGGCCAGAGCGCGTACCAGTAACCGAGCCCGAAGAGACCCGACGGGTCGAACACCGCCGTCTGCGTGACGAGTGAGCCGCCGGCCTCGGGCTTCACCTCGAACTGGAGCCACGCCCGTCCGGGCACACGCATCTCCGCTACCAGCCGCAACAGCGTGTTTTGACGGAACTCCTCCACGCGCCAGAAGTCGATCGTGTCGCCGGCGGTCAGCCGCACCGGATGGCGCCGTCCGCGCCGCAGCCCCGGCCCACCGACCGCGACGTCGAGAACTCCCCGCAAGCGCCAGAGCAGCCTGCCTGCGTACCATCCCTGTGCGCCGCCGATGCGCTGAACGGGCGCGAACGCGACGTCCGGCGCGTGGGGAACCCAGAGCGAGCGAGTGTCGACGAGCCGCGACCCGCGCCGCACACCTCCATAACTCGGCCCTTCCCGGCGCACTGCGGAGTCCGACCACCTCGTTCGCGCAATCTCGTGGTCTTCGTTCGTAAGCGCGCGAGCGATAGCGTCTCCGGAACCGCGCGGGGCAACCGGAAACACGTCGACGGCACGCGGGTCGTGGACGACGGTCTCGTTGCGCAGCGAGTCGACGAGCTGCCTCCCGACTCCGGCGTGAGCCGGCGTGACGAGTCTCAGCCAGAGACTCGAGAGCCTGGGGGTCAGGATGGGCACGGGGATCATGCGCCGGCGCAGGCCACGCTGGCGCGCGTACTCGTGCATCAGCTCGAGGTACGAGACCGTGTCCGCGCCGCCGATCTCGTAAATCTCCCCATTTGACGGCGTGTAGTCGAGCGCAGCCACAAGGTACGCCACAAGGTCCTCGACGGCGATCGGCTGCGCGCGCGTTCGTACCCAGCGCGGAGTCACCATCACGGGCAGCTTCTCGACGAGCGCGCGGATCATCTCGAACGACGCGCTGCCGGAGCCGATCACGATCGAGGCGCGGAACTCGATCGTCGGCACGCCCGAGGCGCGGAGGATCTCGCCCACTTCCTGCCGCGAGGCGAGGTGATCGGAGAGTCCCTCGGTGCCGAGACCGCCGAGGTAGACGATCTTCTCGACGCCGGCTTCGAGAGCAGCAGCTGCGAATACTCGAGCCGCCTCCCTGTCGGCGGCTTCGAAGTCGCCTTGCGACGCCATCGAGTGGACGAGGTAGTACGCCGTGTGGATCCCGTCGAACGCCTGCGGGAGTGTTTTGGGGCGGAGAACGTCGCCAGCGACAACCTCCGTTCCGGGGCTGACGCGCGACGAGAGGTATTCGGGGCGGCGGGCGAGGCAACGGACGTTCTCGCCGCGCAGCTCGAGTGCGTGAAGCAAGCGCCCACCGACATACCCGGTAGCACCGGTAAGGAGGATCTTGGGGGTGATCTCCTGAGACTAGACGGCGGCGCGTAGCGTGTGCCGCGAGCCGACTCCGAGCAGGTCGCGATCCAGCTCGCGGAGCAGCTCCTCGCGTGAGCCGTGCCTGAGTCCCTCGACGAGCGCGCGCCTCACGGCGTCGACCGCCGTCGCGCTCACCTCGCCGTGCGTAGCCAGCACCCCGAGGTAGGCGTGCAGAGCCTCGCGCTTGACTCCGTCAGTCTCGACGAGGACAGGTGTCCGCAGCGGCCATGTCTCGCCTAGCAAGGCCGCGAGCGCGCCCCGCAACTGCTCACCCCGGAACGGCTCGTTCTGGAACAGCGAGAGCTCCCAACGGTCGAGCGCCTCCGCGAGCGCCGTATCCGCATCGGCCCGACCCAGCGCGAGCAGCAGCTCACCGGCCAGCGCTCCCCGGAACGTGTCGAGCCGGTCGGCTTCGCCGGGAGGCTGCGTTGCAGCGATCGGCAGCACGGGTCGGATACCGAACGGGCGACCGTCCAGCGTCTCGAAGATCACCGGGCCTGCAGCCAGAGGAGCGGCCGTTGCGAGGCGGATCGCGGAAACCGCGTCGGCAATCTCGGCGGCGACGTCCGGCGCGTCTTCTCCCGCCATCAGGTTTGCGCGAAGCTCGAGCACGCAGTAGCGGTCCGCCTCGCGGCCGAAGTCGCGTGGCAACAAGCTCGACGCTTCGGGCCAGTGGCGTGCCAGCTCGCCTTCCGCAAACGCGCGTAGGCGCAGACCCGGCACGAGCTCGAGCTGCGTCACAACCGAAATCCCAACCAGGGGAGCCACCGCGCGGTACGCGCGGTGCTCGCCGAACAATGAGCTCTCGAGCGTCGCGTATGCACGATCGAAGGCGGCGTCGTCCCAGTCAAACCCGCCACACGCTTCCGCGGTCGAGTTCAGGAGCCCGAGCAGGATGGTGCGGAAGAGTGCCTCGTCCTCGGACGGCTTCGGCCCAGCATGCGCTCGCGCGAAGATCGCCGCGGCCGGCTCGCGACGCAGCTCGTCGAGCGCGATCAGCGCATCGTCGCGGCCCCGGAGCCGGGCGGCGCGCTCGTCGACAAAGCCGCGCACGAGCGGCCGGTACTCATAAAGCGCCGGCCCGTCCTTCTGCCCGTGCTCGTCGAACGCGAACGGCAATCCCTCCCCCGCGTCCTCGAGCTCGCGTAGCAGGAACGCGAACGCACCGAGGACAAAGCCTCGCAAGACGAGCTGCAGCTGCGGCGCGCGCACGGACACGCCTCCACATACGCGGCGGGCAGGTGGTTTCCTCGCCGGACGCGATCGGGGGATCATGTGACCGCGCCCACCCGCCGTATCGTTGGCCGATGCTTGCACGGAGCGCGACCGCTCTCGCGGCGGGTGCCATACCGGCTGCCCTCGCGTTCGAGAGCGGCGGCTACTACCCGTCGGAATGGGGCATCGAGCTCCTCGTGCTCGGGCTGATCGCAGTCGCGGCCGTGCTGCTTGCCGAGCGGCCGGCGGTCATGCGCCTGGAGGCAACGGCGCTCGGCGGACTCGTCGGGCTGGCGATCTGGACGCTCCTGTCGACGGCGTGGTCGCCGGGAGCCGATCAGCCGGTATTGGCCACCGAACTGACGCTCGTCTACGTCGCTGGCTTCGCCGCGGTGCTCCTTGGACTCTCACGAGCGCGCGTGCAGGCGATGCTCGTCGGCCTGACGGCCGGCATCACCGCGGTCGGGCTCTACGCCCTCGAGACACGACTGGTCGAAGGCCGGACGGGCAACCCGGCGGATCCGCTCTCGGGTTCGAGGTTGGTCGAACCGATCGGCTACGCGAACGCACTCGGCGCCCTCGCCGCGATCGGCCTTGTCCTCGCGCTTGCGCTCGCGTTGACCGGCGTCGGCACCGGTATCCGAGCACCCTGCGCCGCCGCGCTCGTGCCGCTCGCGGCCGTTCTCTATCTGACACTGAGCCGGGGCTCGCTCCTCGTGGCCGCCGTCGGTGCCGTCGTGTTCGTCACGATCACGCGCTCCGGGGACGTGATCGGCGGGCTGCTGCTCGTAGGCCCCTGGCCGCTGGCCGCTGTCGTCCTCGCCGAACGGTCGGCGGGACGCACGCTTGCCTACGAACTCGTGGCACTCGCGATCCTCGCCGCGACCGGCGGTGCGCTCACAGGCAGGCTCGCGTCGCACCTCCTGCGGTGGGCAGTCGGCGTTTGCGGCCTCGGCATTGTGCTGGCGGTTGCGCTCGTCCTCGCCGCCGGGCCTGCGCGGCTCGTCGAGCACTCCCTCGATCGGCTTCGCCAACCGCCGCCCGCGACCGGCAGCAACATCGATCGACGGGTGCTCAGCCTCTCCGGCAGTGGACGCACAGCCTACTGGCGGGTCGCTGCACGCATGGTGGAACGGCAGCCGTTGCTCGGCGAAGGAGGCGGTAGCTTCGAACGCTGGTGGCTACAGGAGCGGCCGGTCGCAAACGACGCCCGGAACGCTCACAGCCTCTACCTCGAAACTTTGGCCGAGCTCGGACCCGTCGGCCTCGCCTTCTTGCTGCTTGCGCTCAGCGCACCACTCGTCGCGCTGTATCGCTGTCGACGAGATCCACTGGCAGCCGCAGCGGGAGCCGCCTACGTGGCGTGGCTCATTCACGCCGGGCTCGACTGGGACTGGCAGATCCCGGCCGTCACGCTTGCCGCCCTCGCCTGTGGCTCCGCCGTCCTCGTGCGGGCTCGGCGCGAGGCTGAGCAGAGCCCCGCTTCCGGCCGAAGGCGGGTGGCCTGGTTGATCTGCATCGTGCCGCTGCTCGCAGCCGGTCTCGTCGCGAACGTCGGCAACCGAGCCCTCGACACCGCTCAGCATGCGATCGAACGCGGCGACGCGCCCAAGGCCGCGATCAGCGCACGACACGCGCGGACGTGGCAGCCCTGGGGGGCGCAACCGTGGCTCGTGCTCGGGGAGGCGGAAAGCGCAATGCGTCACGATGCGCCCGCCCGCACGAGCATCCGCAGGTCTCTCGACCGCAATCCCGCGAGCTGGATCGCATGGTACGACCTCGCCATCGTCTCGGCCGGCCCGGACCGTGCCGAGGCATTGCAACGCGCAAGAGCGCTGAACCCGCTCGCGCCCGAGCTCGTCGAGCTCCCCTGACGACGATCACCAGATCGAGGGAGGCGAACCCCTCGGACGAGTGGCGTGACCGGCGTGCGCAGCTCCGACGACAAGGGCATACCGCTCTGCTCCGACCCTGCCGTCTTCCTAGCCGGCTCCGGCGCAGGGCTCATCGAGAGGGGGCGTCTTCCATGGTGAGGCAACTCCGAGGAGGTCGGATGAGAGACCACACTGCGAGCAGCCGTAGCAGCAGAGTGATGGTGACCATCGTCGTGACGATCGTCGCCGTCGCCGCATTCGCATCGTTCGGCGGGATCGGTCTCGCCCACGGCGTGATCAATCTTGCCCAGTATCAGTACGGCAAGAAGATCACGATCTGCCACAAGAACAAGGTCACGATCACGGTCTCGGTCAACGCCTGGCCGGCACACCAACGCCACGGCGACACCGCGGGTCCGTGTCAGGCAGCGTCCGCGGGCACGAAGAGCGGGCAGTCTGGCGCCCAGGGCACCAAGGGCACCAAGGGCACCAAGGGCACCAAGGGAACCAAGGGCACGAACGGCACGAAGGGCACCCAGGGCAAGAGCGGCAAGAAGGGCCAGAAAGGCAGCAGCTCGTCGGGCGGCAGCTCCTCGGGCAGCAGTTCCTCGGGCAGCACGACTCAGCCGAGCGGGAACGGGAACGGCAAGGGCAAAGGGAAGTCGAAGTAGCGCAGCCGGATGCGGCTACGTCGCAGCGAGCGTCCCCGTGAGCGCGCTCGCTGTGACGGCCCCGGCCGGCTGGCACCTCAGAACGTCTCGAGTGTTGCCGTACGCCGGCCCTGGTACTCGAACAGCCGGAGCATCCCAAAGCCCACGACGAGGTAGACCGCGCCGATCGCCGCCTCGCCGGCGAGCAGGTGCGAGACGTCGCCGAGGCTCGCGCCGTTCGCGATGTCGCGCGCCGCCTCGATGCCACGCGTCAGCGGGATGCCCGAGCTGATCGCCTGGATCCAGCCCGGCAAGCGCCCGAGCGGCACGTTCGCGCCCGTCACGAGCAGCATGCAGGCGCGCCGATGCAGTCGGCGAACAGGCTGACGTTGCGCCCCCGCAACCCGAGGGCGCCGAGGCACAGCCCGAGCGACGTGCAGCCGAACGACGAGACGAGCGCGACGACGGCGATCCCGGCCAGCGCCGACGGCGGCGTATGCACTCCGAGAACGAGGGAGCAGATCGCAAACGAGATCCCGGAGACGAAGACGCCGGTGACGATCGACGGGAGCGCCCGGCCGAGGAACACGGCGATCCGGCTGGCCGGCGATGCGAGCAGGCTCGCGAGCGTCTGCGATCGGCGTTTCCCGGCGACCGCGTGGCCCATCCCGAACATCCCGGTGACAGCGATTGCAAGGAACGCGTTCCCGATCAGGAAGAACTGGTCGGACTGGACACCTGCGTAGCGGCCGAGGTACGCGAAGAACAGGATCTCGAAGATCGGATAGCCGAGAACCTGCGGGACGAACACCCAGGGGCTGATCCAGTTGAAGAGCGCACGGTAGCTCGTGAGCCCGCCGATGAAGAGGACACGGAGCGAGTTCATGTCAGCTTCAGCGTCCCTCTCGCGCGAGCGACGCCTTCGAAAGCACGTAGGCCGGCCGAGCCGAGGCAGAAATAGACAGCGCTCAGGACCAGGCACATGCCGATGTCGGGCCATGGAGTACCGCCGAGCGTCGACCCCTGGATCGCGCGGAACCCCCAGGTCGGAGCGAGGAACCAGGAGACAGGACCGACCCAGGCGGGGAGGATCGAGAGCGGGACGAGCAGGCCGGTGGCGATCCACATCGGGTACTGCGTGGCGATGCCGAGCGCGAAAGAGGCGCGATAGAGGACGAATGTGGCCGCCATGATCAAGCCGAGCATCCCGATTGCCAGCACGCAGAGGGGAATGGCGACCGCGAACGCGAGCGGGTGGTGGATCCCGAGCGGCACGTGGAAGAAGATCCGCCCCCAGGCGAGCGTCGCGACGAGCGAGTACGCGCCGAAAGCGCCACTCGCGATCGTGATCGGTGCGACCACGGTGGTCAGGGAGACAGGTGCGGCGACGACGAGCTCGAGCGTCCCCTGCCACCTTTGCTGCTCGAGTGCACCGCTCGACCCGATGACGACGAGCGACCACATCAGCATCACGGCGGCTCCGAGCGACGCGCTGAGTAGGACTCGCGGATCGTGCTTCGCATCGAGCAGGTAGTAGGCGATCGACGCGTAGAGGATCGGCCAGAGAACGACGCCGCTGAGGTCGAAGGCGTTCCGCGAGAACTGCTTCACATGCAACCGCATGCCGGTGAGAACCGCCTGGATCACGCCGACCGCACGAGCTCGACGTACGCGTCCTCCAGAGTCGGCTCGCGCGTGACGACCCTGCCGACGGTCGAGCCTTCGAGCTCCTTCAGCAGCGGCTGCACGAGCTCCGCTCCGTGCGCTGCGCTGACGAGCAGCACCTGCGCCTGGTCGCGCGTCTCCATCCCGACACCTGTTACCCCGGGAATCGCGCGCAGCCGGTCGACGGTCTCCGGCGCGATGCCGAACGTCTCGATCTCGACGATGGTCTGGTTGGCGACGGATGCCTTCAGATCCTGCGGCGTGCCGGTCGCCACGAATACACCGCCGGCGATGACCGCGATCCGGTCGCAGAGCACGTCAGCCTCGAACATATAGTGCGTCGTCAGGAGGATTGTCTTGCCGGCGCGGCGCAGCCCGTCGATCATGTCGCGCAACTCCCGCGCGCCGACGGGATCGAGGCCGATCGTCGGCTCGTCGAGGAGATCGTCGGCTCGTCGAGGAAGAGAATCTCGGGGTCGTGCAGGACACCGCGCGCGATGTGGAGCCGCTGGCGCATGCCGCGCGAGTACGTCTCGACCCTCTCGCCTTCGCGCCCTTTGAGTCCGACGAGTTCGAGCGACGAGTCGATCCGCTGCTTTCGCACCGCGCTCGGCACCTTGTAGAGGTCGGCGAAGTACCGGAGGTTGTCGTAGGCGGAGAGCCGGTCGTACAGACCGCGATCGCCGCCGAAGACGTAGCCGATCCGGCCTCTGATCTCCTTCGCCTGACGCGCGACGTCGTAGCCGAGGACGCGCGCCGACCCGGCCGAGGGCAGCAGCAGCGTCGTCAGGATCTTGATCGTCGTCGTTTTCCCCGCGCCGTTCGGCCCGAGCAGCCCGAACAGCTCACCAGGCTCGACCGTGAAGCTGACGCCGCGCAGCGCTTCGACCACCGTCGCCGTCGGTTTGAGGAAGCCCTTGCGGGTGCGATAGCTCCGCGTGAGACCGTCGACCTCGATCGCAGCAGCCATGCGACCAACCTACCGCAGCCTCAGGCGGGGTCGGGGCCGCGCTGGCAGCGTCCACACCAGTATGCGGTGCGGTTCGCGTCACCCAGGCCGCGCGAGAGGATCGTCGCACCACAGCGAGGGCACGGTCGCCCCGCACGGCGGTAGACAGAGCGCAGCGAGCGGGTCCCGTCGACGGACGCGCGCATCATCTGCTGCGCCCAGCCGAGCGCAAGCTCGAGCTCTTCGTCCTTCGCGCCCGCGACCGTGAGCCACGGCGAGAGCCGGCCCTGCCAGAGCGATTCATTCATCCAGATGTTCCCGATCCCGGAGATCACGCGCTGGTCGAGGAGCGCCTCGCCGAGCAGGCACCGCGGATCGATGCGACGGAGACGCGCGACGAGCGCTGTGGTCTCGATCCCGTGGCCGAGGAGGTCTGGGCCAAGCCCGCGTGTGCGGCTCGCGTCTAGCGCAAGCACAGGCCCGTTCCACTGGACCGCCTCCCACTCGTTGCCGCGCAGCACGAGCCAGGGTTTCCCGGTGCGCGGTGCGCTCCGTGGCTCGATGCGCCAGCGGCCGCTCATGCGCAGATGGCTGCGCAGCGTGACGCCGCCCTCGAAGCGGAGGAGGAGGTTCTTCCCGACAGCCTCGACGGACTCAAGAACGCGCCCGTCGATCGCGGCTGCGACCCCGGTCGCGGCGGCGCGGGGGTGCGGTGTCTCGGCCTCGACGCGTTCTCCCACCAGTACCTGGAGCGAGGCAGCGGCTCGGTGAAGGACGTCACCCTCGGGCACGCCTCTAGTCTAGGAAGTCGTGGCCGCCGATCCGAGAGAGCTCTCACGCGGACACGCCGCGGTCGCCGGGGCCGCTGCCGCGGCCGTCTGGGCGCTCGCCGAGCCGCTCGACCGGCGGCTCTTCCGCTTCCCCTACTCGGACGTCGCGCTGCTCGGCAAGGCTGTCACTCGTGGCCGCTTCTGGCGTCCCCTCGGGCTCGGGCTGCACGCCGCGAACGGCGCCGTCGCCGGACTCGTCTTCCGGGAGGTCGACCGCCGGGTCGGAGGCTCGCGGCGCCGCAACGCGCTGGTGTTCGCGCTGGTCGAGCACGTCGTTCTCTACCCGCTGACGTTCCTCGCCGACCGTTTCCATCCGGCCCGCGGCGAGCCCGACCTGCCGCCGCTCGCCGGCAGCGGACGGGGCTTCGCGCAGGCGACGTTCCGACATGCGTTGTTCGGCATCGTCCTCGGGCGACTGGCTTAAGGACGGAGAACGGCGCGACGCGGGCCGGCGAGGAAGCCGGCCTCCACGAGCAACGGCATGGCAATGCTCTCCGAGACCGGCTCGCCGTCGAAGCGCTCGACCGCCAGCCGCTTCGCTCCACCCGCGCGAACGTAGGAGACAAGCTCCGCGAGCGCCACCCGAAGCCACTCGCCTTCCGGCTCGCGGAGAGGTACCAGCGAGCGCCCGCCGCGTTCGACGTACAGCGCCGCCTCGCCGTTGAGCAGGACGACCTGTGCGCCGGCAACTCGCGCCGCCCGCGCGCCCGACCGCTTCGGCCATGGGAGAACGGCGCCGTATGGCTGAGCCGGATCGGCCGCAGCCAGAACGAGTGCCTCCGGCTCCTCTTGCGCCCGCAACTCGCGCAGCCGCTCCACCGCGCCCGGGAGCGCGAACTGCGCGCCGCCGAGACCTTCGACGAAGTAGCCACGACGGCAGATACCGACGGTCTCGAGCGCCTTCAGCTCGCCGTACACAGCGCCGTAGCCGCCAGGGATTCCCTCGCCTCTCACGCCGTCGCGGGTGACGATTCCCTGCCGTTCGAGGAGCAGCTCGGCCAGCGCACGGCGATCCGGCGTGCCCGCGAACAGCCGCGATGCGAGCGACCAGCGCCCCTGCGTCGCGGTCGCCTGGGCACCACGCGTGCGGGAGAAACGGCGCGGTTGCCGCTCTCGGGTCGGTGCGCCGTAGCGCCGCGCGGCCCGTAACGGCGTCCAAGAGTCGTTCGTCACCTCGCCCGCCCACACAAGCTCCCAAAGCGCGGGGAGCACCGCATCCGGCTCCAACCCGGTCGCGAGCAGCAGGTCGCTCCAAAACATGGCTTCGCGAGACAGCGCCACCAGCACGGCCGACGCAACGTCGCTTTCGACCGCCAACGCGGCCGCAGGAGCACCGAGCACATCTGCGTCCTCGCGGAAATAGACAGCGACGCGGTCGAGCCCGGCGCCGACCCACACGACCTCGCCGGTCGCGCAGAGCGCGTCGAGCTGCGAAGGCTGGTAGCCGGGAACCCGCCGAGGGAGAACGTCGCTCTCCCACAGCGAAACCGGCAGGGCAAGCCCCTGCAGCGGCACGAGCGCCTCCCGCAGCGTCGCGCGCCGGCCGATGCCGTGCCACGCAGGCAGGAAGCGGCCGAGCGCAAGCTGCTCGGTCGGCTCCACCTCACGCCGTAGAGCCGCAAGCGATGCCCGGCGCAGCCGCCGCAGGACGTCCGGGTCGCACCACTCGCGCTCGGTACCGCCGGGCCGAAGCTCGCCTCGGACGAGCTTGTCGTCGCGCTCCAACCCGCCGAGAAGCGCCTCGGCGACCGGCGGTTCGAGGCCATAGCGCGTCACGACCTCCCCGGTCGTGAACGGCCCGCGCGAGCGCGCGAACCGGAGCAGGACCGAGACGAGCGCCTCATCGACCGGCTGCAAGAACGCCTCCGGCAGCCCGCCCGGCGGCATGACACCGAACGCGTCCCGGTAGCGGCCTGCGTCCTCCGCGGCGATCAGCCGCTCCCCCGCAGTCAGTCGAACCCGCAACGCGCGCCGCTCGCGAATCAGCGTCTCGGCGAAACCCGCGTCAGCCTCCTCGGGAGCAAGATCACCAACCCGACGCAGCAAGTCGGCAAGCTCGTCGGCGTTCCGCGGCCGCGGTCGGAGCGACGCCTCGACCTCCTCGAGCGCCGCCGGGTCGAGCAGATCGCGCAGCTCCTCCTGCCCGAGCAGCTCCCGCAGCAGGTCACGGTCGAGCGACAGCGCCTGCGCCCGCCGCTCGGCGGACGGAGTGTCGTCCTCGTACATGTAGGTCGCGATGTAGTCGAAGAGGAGCGACGAGGCGAACGGCGACGCGGACGGCGTCTCGACCTCGACGAGATCGAACTCGCGCGTCTGCAGCCCGTGCAGGATCCTCTTCAGCGCGGGCAGGTCGAACACGTCCTGGAGGCACTCGCGGTAGGTCTCGAGCACGATCGGGAATGAGCCGTAGCGGCGCGCGACCTGTAGGAGCGACTGTGCCTTCAGCCGCTGCTGCCAGAGTGGGGTCCGCTGGCCGGGGCGGCGGCGCGGGATCAGTAACGCGCGGGCTGCGTTCTCGCGGAAGCGCGCCCCGAAAAGCGCAGTTTGGCCGACCTCCTGCACGACGAGGTCCTCGATCTCTTCCGGGCCGATGAGTAGATCGGCGAACAATGGTGGCGTGTCAGCGTCGGGAAGATGTAGGGCGATCCCGTCGTCCGACCAGATCGACTGTGCCTCGAGCCCGAGCGAGTCGCGAAGTCGCGCGGCGAGCGCCATCGCCCATGGCGCGTGTACCCGCGCACCGAACGGCGTGAGGATGCAGACGCGCCAGTCACCGATCTCGTCGCGAAAGCGCTCGACGACGATCGTGCGGTCGGACGGGATGACGCCGGTCGCAGCAGCCTGCTCGCGCAGGAAGGTCATCAGGTTGCGCGCTGCGCGCTCGTCGAGGTGGTACTCGCCGCCGAGCCGTTCGGCCGCCTTCTTGTCTGAAAGACCGACCAGCTCACGCGACGCGCGGCCGATCTTCTCTCCGAGCTCGTACGGACGCCCGATGCCCTCTCCTTTCCAGAACGGAACGGCGCCGGGCACACCGGGCGCAGGAGTGACGAGGACGCGGTCGCGCGTGATCTCGGCGATCCGCCAGGTCGACGCGCCGAGGAGGAACGTCTGCCCCTCCCGCGCCTCGTAGACCATCTCCTCGTCCAGCTCGCCGACGCGCCCACCCCCGCCTCCAGCGTCAGTGACCTGGAAAACGCCGAACAGCCCCCGGTCGGGGATCGTGCCGCCGTTCGTAACGGCGATCCGGCGCACGCCGTCACGCCCTCGAATCGTGCCGGCGGTTCGGTCCCAGACAATCCGCGGCCTCAGCTCGGCGAACTCGTCCGACGGATACCGGCCCGAGAGCATGTCGAGCACGTTCTCGAGCTGTGCCCGCGAGAGGTCGGCGAAGGGATAGGCCCGGATCACCAGCTCGTGCAGGTCGTCGACGGCGATCTCGTCCTCGGCGCAGATTGCGACGATCTGCTGGGCAAGGACGTCGAGGGGATTGCGCGGGATCTGCGTCTCCTCGATCGCCCCCTCGCGCATCGCCTTCGCCACGACCGCCGACTCCAGCAGATCGGCTCGGAACTTCGGGAAGATGCGGCCTTTCGAGACGGAGCCGAGGTCGTGGCCGGCACGGCCGATCCGTTGCAGACCACGCGCAACAGACTTCGGGCTCTCGACCTGGATCACGAGGTCGACGGCGCCCATGTCGATGCCAAGCTCGAGCGAGGAGGTTGCGACGAGGCACGGGATCTCGCCGCGCTTCAGCAACTCCTCGATCTCGGTCCGTTGCTCCCGCGCGAGCGAGCCATGGTGGGCGCGGGCCACGCTCTCGCCGGCGAGTTCGTTGATCCTGAGCGCAAGACGTTCAGCCAGACGCCGGTTGTTGACGAAGATGATCGTCGAGCGGTGCTCGCGCACGAGCTCGAGCAGTGCCGGGTAGATCGACGGCCAGATCGAGCGGCTCGCGACCTCGACGCCAGGCCCCATCTCGACGCCGTCGGCCAGTACCGGCACCGTGAGCCCGCCAGTGCTCGGCAGCTCGCGCATGTCATCCACTGGAACCACGACCTGGAGGTCGAGCTCCTTCCGTGTGCCGGCGTCGACGAGCTCGATCGGGCGCCCACCCGAGACGAAGCGGCCGATCTCCTCGAGCGGCCGCTGTGTCGCCGAGAGCGCGATCCGCTGCATGGGCTTCTCGACCAGCCGCTCCAGCCGCTCGACGCTCAACGCGAGGTGCGCCCCTCGCTTCGTGCCGGCCACCGCGTGTACTTCGTCGAGGATCAGCGTCTCGACGCTGCGCAGCATCTCCCGCCCCTGCGAGGTGAGGAGAAGATAGAGCGACTCCGGGGTCGTGATGAGGATGTCCGGCGGCTTGCGGAGCATCTGCGCTCGCTCGCGCTGCGGCGTGTCGCCGGTGCGAACGGCAACCGTCAGCTCCGAGCGGAGACCGGCGAGCGGCCCCCGAAGGTTCCGCTCGATGTCGTAGTTCAGCGCCTTCAACGGCGAGACGTAGAGCAGCCGCAGCCCCGCGCCGGGCTCGGCGGTCAGCCGGTCGATGCCGACGAGGAAGGCGGCGAGCGTCTTTCCGGAGCCCGTCGGCGCCTGCACGAGCACGTGCGCGCCGGTCGCGATCGCCGGCCACGCCTTCGCTTGCGCAGGAGTCGACCCCTCGAACGCCCGCTCGAACCAGGCGCGGGTAGGGGTCGAGAAGTTCGTGAGGGGATCAGTCCGTGCCGTCGTCGACCCAGCGTAGCTCGCGACTACCCCGCGAGAAGTCGGCGCAGCGCGAGGACGTCCGACGCCAGCTCGTCGGGCGCGAACCCAGGCGGGTCGTCGTCGGGGAACGGGAACGGCCAGCCCGGCCGCGGGTCGTCCGCGTAGCGCGGGAGCACGTGCGTGTGCAGGTGCGGGAGCGAGTTGCCGAGCAGGTTGTAGTTCAGCTTCACCGGGTCGAAGTGCCGCTCGAGCGCCCGACCGACCTGCAGCAGCTCCCGCCAGTACATGCCTGCTTCGTCTTCGTCGAGCTCGGTCGGCTCCGCAACGTGACGGCCTCGCCAGATCACGATCGTGTAGCCGCGCTGGATCGCGGTCCGCTGGAGGTACGCGTCGGAGACGTCCCCCACGAAGATCCGCACGCCCCAGGCCGTCTCGTCGGGCCTGCCGTCGGCGCACATGCCGCAACCCTCGCCGCCGCGGACGGCATAGAACGACGCAGGCCACTCCACGAGGCGACGCTAGCACTACGATCGTCACGTGCCGGAGACTCCCGAAGAGATGTTCGCACGAGTCGCCGGCGGGTTACGGATGCCGCCCGTGGAGGAGTGGGACACGTTCCCGTTCGACGGCGACATGCGGCCCCGCGCACTGCGACCGCCGGTTGACCAGGAGGAGCCACGCCACGGCGCTGGCGCCGTCGACTGTCACTCCTGCGACGCGCCCGACAGCGAGTACGTCTGGACGACCGACGCCTGGCGGCTCCGCTCGTTCAGCAAGCCAGCGGGCCTGCCGGTCGTGATGCTGCTCGAGCCGCGAACACATTTCGCCGAGCCGGGCGACCTGTCCGACGAGCTCGCCGCCGACCTCGGCCTCCAGCTCGCGCGAATCGAGCGCGCGATCCGCTCGATCGGCGAGATCGGGCGCGTCCATGTGTGTCGCTGGGGTGACGGCGGCGAGCACCTGCACTGGTGGTTCATCGCACGACCAGCCCGCATCCCACAGCTGATCGGCAGCTTCGCTGCCATCTGGGACGACATCCTCCCGCCCGTGCCCGAGGAAATCTGGCAGGCGAATGTCGCCGCAGTCGTCGCAGCACTCGATCGTTGAGCGTCCATTTGGCTCGCCCTGGGGAATCACCGCGGAGTAACACGTGGCTAGAGCCGTGTCTCGCGCGGGACATACGGCGCGAAGCTCGGCTCGAACGGTGAGCCGGTCGGACGCCGCTTTCCGCAGCCGGCCATCGCCACTGGACCCTCTAGGACGCCGTCGAGCCCGAGGCGCTGCTCGATGTCGAGCGCGTTGATAGCGACCGTCACGTAGGCGCCCAGTCCGAGCTCGGTGGCAACGAGATAGTGCGTCTGGCTCAGGTGCGCAGCGTCCATCAGGATCACCGGGTAGGCCTTCTGCTGCTTCGGGTACTTCCAGAAGTTGCGGGTGAAGCGGGCGGTCATGACGAAGCTGACGTGCGCCGACCCGAAGTAGTTCTGGCCGCAGGTGAAGTCAGCGGCAAGAGCCATCACCTCCTTCTCCTCGAGCAGTTCCATCAGCTCGAGTGTGTGATCCCGCCCGTTGTAGTGGTAGAGGCCAGGCTCGACCCCGTCGACGCCCGACACGAGCGGGTACACCTCGATCGGATGCATGCAGCCTCCGGACGGGCTCGTCCGCTTGAGGCAGAAGATGTCACCCGACACGGGGACGGTGCCGTGGCAGCCCCACACCTCGTAGAGCACGAGCGCGAGCTCCTCGGACGTCATGCGCCGAGTGCGGTCGAAGCCGCGTGTCGTCTTCCTGGCGGATAGTGCGTCGTAGAGGCCCCCCTCGCCCTTGACCAGTGGCAGCTCCTGCACCGCGAGCGGTTGCTCTAGCGCATGGAACGGTTCCGGGGGCTGTCCGCGCAACGTGACGAAGTCGGCGATCGTCTGCTCGGTGATAGGCGGAAACTCACCCTCGTCGGGAGTAGCGCGCAGGTCAACGGCGCTCCACTTCGTCATCAGGTAATGGAGCGCGCCATAGAGGTTCCAGCCAGAGGCGCCGAGCACCTCGTCGCGGGCTCGCAACCCGGCGAGCTCCTCGTCTTCTGCGTCGAGGAGGAGCACACCCTTGCGCCCTAGCTCGAGCGCCGCGTCGAGGTCGTCCTCCGCGACCTCGACCCAGTCGTTCGACGGTATCGAGAAGGCGAGGTCGAGCTCCTCCCGCGTGACCGGATACTCCTCGCCACGGAGCAACGAGATCGCATAGAGCTGGTGCTGGGATACCACGTGCACCTCGCCACGGAAGAACGCCTCGAGGTCGGGGACGGACGTGTCGAGACCGTGGACGAAGACGTAGACCGTCCGCCTAGCCCGCAGCTGCGACCTCGCTATCAACCGTCGCATGAAGCGGCATGGCGTGACCGATCACCATGATCAGCGGCGCGAGCGACGAGCTCGCCCGTGAATACATCGCCTCCGCGAACTCGTCATCCAACCCGAAGATCCCGATCAGTTCCGTGCACTGGGCTCGTGTCGGGATCCTCCTCGGGGGAGCCGGAAGTTTCTCACTCCCGCTGACGACGACGTTGTATCCCTTCAACAGCTTCCGGAGCCCGGTAGGCGGCAGATTGACGAGGTTCGCCCGCACCTCCGAGTCCTTAGCCGCATCGTCGAGGAATCTCCGCACATCGTCGGGCTTGACCTGGCTGTAATCGACCGGCATCACCGGCTCCTCTCCGCAGTGGTGTAGGTGCGGGTCTAACGCGTCGGCGGTCGAACGTCAAGCCCTGACAGCAGGTCGAGGTGCGTCCGAGCCCTCTCAACCGAAACGACGTTCCCCTTTTGCTCGTAGAGCGAGATGGCCCGTCTCAGATGCGGTTCGGCGTCCTCCGGGTCTCCGCGGGCGGCGAGCACCGCCGCGAGATCGACGAGCGCCCCCGCGTGCAGCTCGAGCCAGTCCGTCTCGCCTGCGAGCTCGACAGCCTCGTGCGCGAGCTCCAAGGCCGGTTCCGGATCCCCCTGTTGCGCGAGGATTCGCGACCGCGTCGACCGCCAGATCACCTGCGTCGCGACGTCCTCTCGGGCCGTGGACTCTTCGCTGACGACGATGTACCGCTCGGCCTCTTCGAGCCGGCCCTGCTCGAAGAGCGCACGAGCGAGAAGCGCCGCCGTCGTCGACAGCCAGGAGCGCTCGCCGCGTCGCTCGAGCTCCTCGTAGCTGATGCGCAACTCGTGCTCCGCCGCGGCCGGCTCGTCGGCGAGCAGCTCGACGAGAGCGGTGTACATCGCCCCCGGTCGCGGGCCGACGCCGAGCTCGTCGAAGAGGGTCCGTGCGCGTGCGAGCAAGGCTCGGGCGTCATCGAATCCTCCCTGCGAGGCGACCAGCACGGCAAGGTCGTTCTGGACGAACGCCTGCAGGCGCAGATCGTCGGCCGCCTGCTCGAGGATCCGCCGGCAGTAGGTGATCCCTTCCTCCACCGGCATGGGCCCGAACAGGGCGACGCCGCAGAGCCCGACCGAGATCTCACGGACCTCACGTGGATCTCCGGCCCGCCTCGCGTGCACGAGAGCCCGCTCGAGCACCTCCTTCCGCGCCGCTAGCCGGCAGCGCGCCCAGTGCACGTCGGCCACGAGCCGCAACGCGCGGGCGAGCCCCTGCTCGTCTCCGGCCTGCTCGAACATCGCGATTGCCCGTTCCGCGAGCGCGAGCACACCCTCGAGGTCGGTCCCGGCGTCGAGGTTGAGACGGAGGTCGGACCGCTCGACGCGGGCTCGCTCGGCTAGGAGTAGATCTCCGGCGGCCTCGGCAGTCTCGATCGCCGAGGCGAGCTGGGCGTCGGCCTCCTGCAGGTCACCGCGATCGCGCAGCGCCCTGCCTAGGTCGACCATGACGTCGGTGCGATCGACTCCACCACCGTCCAGTAGGGAAACCGCCCGCTCGAGCAGGCTGACCGCGGCGGGAACGTCGCTCCGCGCGAGCGCCCGCCGGCCCACCACGGCGAGCCAGGCGCCGCCGCGCACTGCCACGGCTCTCGCCGCATCGTCGACAGGCGAGAGCTCGACGCGATAGCGGAACGCCTGCTCGAGGTGGTAGCCGAGGATCTCGTCGTAGCTCTGCTGGCTGTCCGCCGCCCGCGATTCGATCCACTCCGCAAGACGTTCGTGCAGGTCGGCCCGCTGCCGCTTCGGGATCGATTCGTACGCCGTGTCCCGGACGAGGATGTGCCCGAAACGGAAGTTGTCCTCTCCGGCGAGCGCGCTCGTATGCGGCCGGATCAGCTGTCGACGCACGAGCGCGTGGAGCCAACCCGCGACCAGCGGCCGCTCGTCCTCCGGGCAGAGATCGGTCACGGCGCCCCACCAGAACTCCTGGCCGATCACCGCCGCGCGTTGCAGGACTGCGAGCTCGCCAACCGGCAGCCGGTCGAGGCGCGCCGCGAGCACCGACTGGATCGTCGCCGGCAGCCGTAGTCGAGCCACATCTCGGGCGAGGCGCCAGCTGCCGCCGGACTGCACCAGCGACTCGTCATCGACGAGCATCCGCGCGATCTCCTCGGCGAACAACGGGTTGCCTTCCGCGAGGCGCACGATCTCATCCGTGGCGAGATCGTCTACCGAGCCGAGCGCGTTGGCGATGAGCCGCCGTACCTCGTCGCCGACGAGCGGCTCGAGCTCGACCACGATCGCGTCACGCCACAGCGGCCGTACGTCGCGGAGGTCCGGGCGGGCGAGACAGCAGATGAGGATCGGCGCGTCCCGTGTCCAGCCGGCGAGATAGTCGACGAGGTCGAGCAGCGTCTCCTCTCCCCATTGGACGTCGTCGATCACAACGAGCAGCGGCCGCCGTCGCGCGACCACCTCGAGCAGGCGCCGAGCAGCCCACGACAGCTCCTCGCTTCGTGCCCCGCTCTCGCCCAGACCGGCGGCATCGGCGACCCGCTCCGCGACGAGATCCGCATCCGGGTCGCCCTCGAGCAGTGCGGCGATCTTCTCCCGCGCGGCTCCGGCTCCGTCCTCCGGCGCGATGCCCGCGGCCGTCCGCACGATCTCCACGAGAGGCCAGTACGTGATCCCGCGTCCATACGGCAAACACCGCCCCTGCAGGACGAGCGCCTCGTCCTCGACCTCTGCGACGAGCTCTGCGACGAGCCGCGACTTCCCGACCCCCGCATCGCCGATGACGGTGACGAGCTTGCAGCGCCGCTCGGCGACCGCTTCACCGAAGGCTTCGACTAGCAGCTCGAGCTCGGCGACACGACCGACGAGAGGGGTATCGAGACGCCGGCCAGCTACCTCTTCGACGTCGAGCAACCGCCACGCGCCGACCGGTGCCGCGCGCCCCTTGACCTCGACGGGCGCCAACCGCTCGACTGTGACCGCGTTCCGCACGATCCGGTACGTCGCGTCCCCGAGCAGGATCTCGTCGGAGTCGGCCGCGCTTTCCAGTCGCTGTGCGAGCACGACCGCCTCGCCGGTCGCAAAGTCCTGCCCGAGCGACGGATCACCGGCAACCACCTCGCCGGTGTTGACGCCGGTGCGAACCGCGATCCGGACCCCGAAGTCGCGCTGGAGCTCCGCATTGAGAGCGATCAGGGCACCACGCAGCTCGATCGCCGCCCGAACCGCACGCAGCGCATCGTCCTCGTGGACGACCGGGATGCCGAACGCGGCCATGACCGCATCACCGACGAATTTCTCCACCGTTCCGCCATGCCGCTCGAGGACGGTGCGCGCCGTGGCGAAGAACCGCGACATGATCCCACGGACGGTCTCGGCATCGAGCGCTTCGCCGAGCGCCGTCGAGCCCGTCACGTCGCAGAAGACGAGAGTCACGGTCTTCCGAATCACGGCCCGAGTGTACGACGTCACAGTCGCAGCGTTCAGGGAAGACGGAGTACGATCGAGGGGTGCCGAAGCCGCCCACAGCGCTCCACTTCACCGGCGACCCGGCGGCCGACGCGCTTATCGCGGCCGACCCGCTGGCGCTCCTGATCGGGTTCGCGCTCGACCAGCAGGTGACGGTGCAGAGCGCGTTCGCCGGACCGCTCAAGCTCCAGCAGCGCCTCGGCACCCTCGGTGCAAAGACGATCGCGGCAACGGACCCGGACCGCCTCCTGGAGATCTTCCGCGAGCGTCCGGCGATCCACCGCTTCCCCAGCTCGATGGCGGCGCGCGTCCAGGAGCTCGCCGCCCACGTCGCCGACGAGTACGACGGCGACGCCTCGCAGCTCTGGTCGAAGGCGAAGGACACCGCCGATCTGAAGAAGCGGATCGGCGCGCTCCCGGGTTTCGGTCCGATGAAGATCACCGCGCTCGGCTCTGTCCTCGCGCTCCGTTTCGGTGTCGCAGTCGCCGATCCGCTCGTCCCGGCCCACCCATGCCTCGGCGGCGTCGATTCGCCCGAGGCGCTCGCCGACTACCAGGCGAAGAAGCGGGCGCACAAGGCCGAGCTGCGCGCGGCCAAAGCCCACTAGTGCTCGAGGTCGAGACCCTCACCGACGGCGGCCAGACAGCCACGGACATTGCCAAGCAAGCCGCCGCGTTCATCGACGGCGCGACGAAGACCCTCGACCTCGCAATGTACGACCTGCGCCTCGACGACGAGGCCGAGACGATCGTGCACGCGGCGATCGTCAACGCCAAGGCCCGAGGGGTCGTTGTGAGAATCGCCTACAACGTCGATCACCCAGGGCCGATCCCCGTCCCTCCACCGCCGACCACTCAGCCGGAGGACATCTCCTCGCTCGCGGTCGAGAGCCGCGGCATCGCCGGCGTCCCCGACCTGATGCACCACAAGTACGTGATCCGGGACGGATCGGCAGTCTGGACGGGCTCGCTCAACTGGACGAACGACTCGTGGACGCGGCAGGAGAACGTCGTCGTCCGCGTCGGCTCGACAGAGCTCGCGTACGCGTTCACGCTCGACTTCGAGCAGCTCTGGAACACCGGCATCGTGGAGACGTCGGGCAAAGTCGACCCGCGCCCCGCCACCGTCGACGGCCTCACGATCCAGCCGTGGTTCACACCCGGCCACGGCGACGATCTGTCCCACCGGATCGCGAAGCGGCTCGCGCAGTCCCGCCGTCGGATCCGGATCGCCTCGCCCGTGCTCACCTCGGGTCCGATCCTCGCGACGATGGCCGAGATCGCGGCTGCGCACACCTGCGACGTCGCCGGGGTCGTCGACCAGACCCAGGTCACCGAGGTGTTCCACCAGTGGCGCGACAACGGCGTCAGCGGCTGGAAGATCCCGCTCCTCCAGACGGTGCTCCAGAAGCTGTCGTTCTCCGGCAAGCCATCGATACCGTGGTCGCCGAGCGGCGGAGTGCACAACTTCATGCACGCGAAGTGCGTCGTGGCCGACGACATCGTCTTCGTCGGCAGCTTCAACCTGTCGCGCTCGGGTGAGAAGAACGCAGAGAACGTGCTCGAGATCGAGAGCCCGGCGATCGCCGACCAGCTCGCGGCGTTCATCGACACGATCCGCGCGCGCTACCCGGCCGCGACCGTCCCAGCCTGAGGCAGTTTGACCCGAACGAGGGTCGTAACCCTCCACGCCAGGGCCGACGGTAGTCAGGTGCGCCGCCTCATCGTCCTCGTGGCCTGCGTCCTGGTCGGAGCCGGCGCGGCGCAGGCTCAACTCACGAAGGGACAGGCATCCGCGCCGAGCAAGCCGCTCGGCATCCGCTGCACGGTCTTCCCGGCCGACAACCCGTGGAACGAGCCCGTCGACTCGCTGCCGGTGGCGGCGAACTCGGCGACGATCGTCTCGTCGATCGGAGCCGGCACCGGGCTCCACCCGGACTTCGGCTCCGGCCTCTGGAACGGAAGCCCGATCGGTATCCCCGTCACCACGGTTCCCGCGGGGACGCCGCCCTCCCCCGTCACCTTCGACTACGCCGACGAGAGCGACGCCGGCCCGTACCCGATCCCGTCCAACGTCAAGATCGAAGGCGGGAGCGACCGCCACGCGATCCTCCTCGAACCGAGGCTCTGCCGCCTGTACGAGCTCTATGCGCTGCAGAAGATCGGCGGCAGCTGGACCGCCGGCTCAGGCGCGATCTGGAATCTGCGCTCGAACGCGTTGCGCCCGGCCGGCTGGACCTCAGCCGATGCTGCCGGACTGCCAATCCTCCCCGGACTCGCTCGCTACGAGGAGGTCGAACGCGGACGGATCACCCACGCGCTTCGGTTCACCGTCAGCCGGACGCGCAACACCTACGTGTGGCCTGCACGCCACGCTGCAAGCTCGCTGACAAGCACATCGCTGCCGCCGATGGGGCTCCGCGTCCGGTTGAAGGCAAGCTTCGACATCTCGGGTTTCCCGCCACAGGCACGGGTCGTTCTCCAGGCCCTCAAGACCTACGGGATGATGGTTGCGGACAACGGCTCGAACCGGTTCATCTCCGGTGCACCCGACTCGCGCTGGGACAACAACGATCTGTCGACGCTGGGCCAGGTCAAGGGTTCCGCGTTCGAGGTGGTCGACACATCGTCGCTGCAACCGGCGAGCGCCAAGCGGAAGTAACTCGGGAACGCTAGCGGCACGCGCTCAGATCACGTGGGACGCCGAGCGAGCACAACGGCGGATCAGAGCCGTTGTAGATCGTCTTCCAACCCGCCGTCGAACGCTTCAGCAGGAAGAACCCGTTGCTTGCGTAGCGGAGGCAAACAGACCGAGTCGAGAACCTCGGAGTCACCTGAGCAAACCGACCGTTTGCCGAGAGCCTGACGACCAGCGCGACGCACCCGGCAGGTGCCTTCGCGATCCAGACCCGGTAGCTCTTCGGAATTCCGCGTACGATCGCCGTCCGCTCGGCCGGCGTGGCGGGTCGCCGTGCCGATGCGGAGCCCGCCGTCGCGACGGCAACGATCAGCACAGCCACAACGAGGAGTGGTGCCCGAGGAACGATCATCTGGCAGCCAGGGTAGCCCGGAGCGCGTCGGGTTGGATAGGGTCGAGACGATGGCGATCGACGATGTCCTCACTGCTGAACTCGCCTCGGGCCAGGCGGTTCCGACGGCAACAGGCGGCGAGCCCTACGAGTCGTGGCATGTGATCCATGACGACGGCAAGGTCGAGATCGGCATCTGGCAGGTCACGCCTGGCTCCTTCCACGGCGAGAAGATTGGCGTCTACGAGTCGATGCACTTCGTCGCCGGGGCAGGAACGATCACCGACGCAAACGGCGTCACCGAGCTGCGGCCGGGTGTCGTGATGTTCTGCCCGGATGGCTGGTCGGGCGTCTGGAACGTGACCGAGACGATCCGCAAGACCTACACGATCGTCAGGACCGGCTAGCCCGCGCGATGCGTCGGACGCTGCGCCGCCTGTCAGTGCCTGCAGCGCTCTGCGCGCTGATCGCAGTAGGGGCGACGACCGCGGGACGGTCGGCTGTCGCGCCGGCTGGAGACTGGACGCGATTCGGATATGACGCGGCTCGCGGGAACGCGGCGCCGGTAGGGATCGGCGCCGGCAGCGTTCCGAGCCTGAAGCGCCGGCAGATCACGATCGACGGTACGGTCGACTCGTCGGCGATCTACCTCCGGGGCGCCCTCGTCCGTGGAGCGCGCCATGACGCGCTGTTCGTCACGACGACCTACGGAAAGACGCTCGCCCTCGACGCGGCGAGCGGCGCCGTGTTGTGGCGTTTCGTGCCGCGCGATATCGCGGGCTGGGCGGGAAGCGTGCAGTTCACGACCGCGACCCCGGTCGCCGATCCGAACCGCCGCTTCGTGTACGCGGCGAGCCCCGACGGGCTCGTACACAAGCTCTCGGTGGCAACGGGCCGGCAGGTCGGCGGCCGCTGGCCGGTCAGAGTGACGCTCGACCCGAAGCGCGAGAAGATCGCCTCGGCCCTGAACTTCTCACGCGGGCTCGTCCTGGTCACCACGGGTGGCTACATCGGCGACGCGCCGCCGTATCAGGGCCATGTCGTGACGATCGCCGCGGCAACCGGGCGCATCGTCGGCGTCTTCAACTCGCTCTGCAGCGACCGTCACACGCTGATCAAGCCGAGCACGTGTGCGGCCAGCGACTCGGCGATCTGGGGACGCGCCGGTGCGGTCGTCGAGCCAGGCAGCGGGAACCTCCTCGTCGCCACCGGCAACGGGCCTTGGAACGGGAAGACGAACTGGGGCGACAGCGGCCTCGAGCTCTCCCCGAACGGCTCGCGACTCCTCCAGAACTGGACTCCGACCAACCAGGCGGAACTCGAGCGCAACGACACCGATCTCGGGAGCACGTCGCCTGTCGTTCTCGGCGGCGGATTTGCAGCGCAGGCCGGGAAGGACGGACTGATCCGCCTGCTCGATCTTTCGCTTCTGAACGGCAAGGCTCGCTCGGCCGGCACAACCGTCGGCGGCGAGCTGCAGACACTGACGGTGCCCGGGGCGACAGATGTCTTTACCGCACCCGCCGTCTGGCACGACGGCTCGACGACCTGGCTCTTCGTGGCCACCGGCTCGGGCACGGGTGCGTTCCGTCGCGCGGGCCGAACCCTGCAAAAGGTCTGGGAGAACGGCAACGGCGGTACGAGCCCGGTGTTCGCGGGCAACGTCCTCTACGTGTACGACCCCGGTGGGGCGCTTCGCGCGTACGACCCTCGATCGGGCCGGGTGCTCGCGACCCTCCCCGCCGGTTCGGGTCACTGGAACAGCCCGATCATCGTCGGCGGCCGTATCGTCCTGCCGGAGGGGAACTCGAACGACCACAGCCAGACCGGCGTGCTAGACATCTACTCCCGAGCCCGCTAGGCCGTGCCGCGCAACACGGTCAGCCGCTCCCGAATGCGGATGGCCATGACGAGGTTCCCCTTGCGCTCGTGGAGCACGACTGCTCGCTCCAGCTCTGTCACGGCCTCCTCACGTCTGCCCGCGAGCTCGAAGACCTCGGCGAGATCGCAGATAGCATCCGCCAGATTCTCGAGGGCGCTCGTCTCGCTACCGAGTGCGACTGCCTCGGACGCGAGGTCGATGGCAAGCGCGTGCGCACCACGTCGCGCTCGCACCTTCGCCCGGAGTTGCCGCCAGACCATCTGCGTCGCAACGTCGTCACTCGCTCCTAGCTCCTCGCTCCTCGAGGCGCACTCTTCGGCCTCGTCGAGGCGGCCGAGAGCGTAGAGAGCCTCGCCCAGCAAGGCGACGTATGTCGAGAGATACCCTCGCTCGCCGACCGCAGCCAGACGGTCACACCCGTCGCGGAGAAACCGCTCGGCCGCAGCGGGTTCGCCCGCAAGCATCTCGATCGTGCTGCGGTGGTGCAGCGCATTTGCCTCGTTGACCACCGCTCCGAGCTCGGCGAAGTGGGCTCGTTCCGCCGTTGAGAGGAGGCGCGCCTCGTCGAACCGCCCGAGCATCGCAAGCAAGTGAGCGCGGATGCTGCGGCGGAGCGGGATGACCTGGTCGAGGTCGGGCTGATCCTCGAGCATCCGAAGCGCTTCCCCGACCGGCGTCGGACCGTAGAACGACGCGAACATCAGCCACATCAATCCGGTTGTCTCGCGCTGAACATCCCCCGCTCGACGAGCGATCTCGACCAAGCGGCCAGCAGCGTCCTTGACCAATTCAGGCTGAAACAGGCAATTCGCCGCCCACATCTCCGCGGCCGTCGCTACGGCGAGCGCACGATCATCTCCGCTGCTCGAGAGGTCGTCACGGGCGGCGGCGACAAGCTCGAGGATCCGCTGCGCCGTGAACGACGGATCAATGTTGCCCCCGAGTCGAGCACCGTCCAGCCGCGCGGCCCATTCGCCCAACGTGTCGCCTGCGGCCGCAGCACGCTCGGCGATAACCGCCGCGAGCGAGACCGCATCGCCGAGTCGGCCGCCTTCGAACAGCGCGTCTGCAAGATCAAGTCCGAGATAGACGTCCACCGGCTCCGGCGGAAGCAACGACCAGGCGCGCTCGAGCATCGCGATCGCCGCGCTCGTGTCACCGCGGTTGTGTGCCCTTCGTCCCGCGACGGCGAGCCGCTCACCGGCGCGCTCGCCGAGCGTTCGTCCGGCGGCGTCGAGTGGGCCGAGCTCCGCGCGGAACCGGTAGGCCTGCTCGAGGTGATAGCCGAGAATCTCGTCCCTCTCGACAAGATCCCCGTCGTACGCTTCGAGCCACGACGCGAAACGCTCATGCAGTTCAGCACGGGTTGCCTTCGGTAGACCCTCGTAGGCGGCGTCGCGGATCAGCAGATGACGGAAGCGAAAAGCGTCGTCCCCGGGAATCTGGGTGCGATCGGGACGGACAAGCTCCTTCCGCACGAGCGTCGTGAGCCGCGACATGACGTGCTCCTCGTCGGGTCCGAGCACCTGAACCACGCCACGATGGAAGATCCGACCCTCCACCGATCCGCGCTCCAGCACGCCGCGGTCGGCCGAGTCGAGCTGATCCAGTCGAGCAGCAAGGAGCGCATGGATGGTCGGCGGCACGACAACCTTTCCGCCGTCCGCGCCGTCGAGCATCGCCACCATCTCCTCGACGAACAGAGGATTCCCTTCGGCAGCCTCACGGATCCGCCCGCGTAGTGCGTCGTCGAGCGTCTCGTCGAGCACCAGCCGCTCGATCAGCTCGTCGGTCTGGTCAGCAGAGAGCGGTTCGAGGAGTACGGCGGTCGCGTTGAGCTTGCCGCCGCCCCAGCCCGACCGTCGATCGAGCAGCTCCGGCCGGCCCATGCAGAGGAGCAAAATCGGCGCGTCGCGTGAGAGGTCGGCGATGTGCTCCACAAGGTCGAGAAAGGTCTCCTCGCCCCAGTGGACGTCGTCGAAGACGCAAACGAGGGGCCGCTCCTCCGCGACCGTCTCGAGCAGCTTGCGGACGGCCCACGCAATCTCCTCAGCTGAAGCGCCGACGCTCTCATCCCCAAGAACGGACCGGATCGCGAACCCCGCCCGGGCCTCGAGCCCGTAGCCACCGATAGTCGCCGAGTCGGGGCCGAGGATCTGCTTCAGCACCTCGACCACCGGCCAGTAGGTGATTCCCTCTCCGTACGGCAGACAGCGGCCACGCACGACCGCCGCATCTCCGAGCGAGTCGAGGAACTCGGCGGCCAGACGCGACTTGCCGACCCCTGCCGGGCCAAGCACGGTGAACAGGTGACACGAGCGCTCGTTCGTCGTCCGCTCCCACGCCCGTCGCAGCAGGTCGAGCTCGTCGGCGCGACCGACCATCGGTGCTTCGAGGTTCCGCGTCACAGATCCGACCCCCTCTCGAACGGAAAGGAGCCGGAACGCCCGAACCGCCTCGCTCTTGCCATGAAGCTCGAGCGGCTCGACAGCCTCGACCTCGGCCGCGGCTCGCACCAGCTGCAGCGTGGTCTCGCCGATCAGAATCTCGCCCGGCGCCGCTGCCTGCTCGAGGCGCGCAGCCACGTTCACGGCATCTCCGGTCGCGAGCCGCTCCTCCGTGCCTGCCACCACCTCGCCTGTCGTCACCCCGATCCGCAGCTCGAGCGTCGTACCGTAGTCGCGTCCCAACTCGACGTTCAGCGGGCCGAGAGCGTCACGGATCTCGACGGCCGCTCGGGCACAACGCAGTGCGTCGTCCTCGTGCACCACGGGCACCCCGAACACGGCCATCACCGCGTCGCCGATGAACTTCTCCACCGTGCCGCCGTGCCGCTCCACCGCCTCACGCGCCATGTCGAAGTAGCGAGCGAGCACATGCCGCAGACTCTCCGGATCGAGCCGCTCGCCGAGGGCGGTCGAACCGGTCACATCACAAAAGAGCACCGTTACGGTCTTGCGCTGCTCGCGGGCAGCCGGCAGACCGGCGAGCTCGGAGCCGCAGACGTCGCAGAACCGCGCGCCGTCGCGATTGGCAGCACCACAGCTCGGACAGACAAGCACAACCGGGAGGCTAGACGGCGCCGCCGACGGGCGGGCGAATAGAGTCTCGCCGTGTTCCTGACGAACGGCGTGATCCGGACGATGGACCCGTCGCTGCCGACGACCGCTGCGCTCGCGGTCGCCGGGCCGCTGGTCGCAGGCGGCGTGGGAACGCACGAAACCGCACTGCCGACACCTGACCACGTCGACCTTCGCGGACGCTGCGTCCTCCCCGCGTTCACGGATTCGCACGTGCACTTCCCGACCTGGGCGCTCTCGCAAACCGATGTGCGCCTCGACGGGGTTGCGAGCCTCGCGGAAGCACTCGACCGCGTCCGGCAGCACGACGCCGGCGGATCGTGGATCCGCGGCACCGGCTGGCGCGATGCAACCTGGGAGGCGCCTCCGACGAAGGAGGCGCTCGACGAGGTCACGGGGTCGACGCCGGCCGCGCTCTGGGCGAAGGACTACCACTCGCTCTGGCTGAACTCGGCCGCGCTCGCCTTAGCCGGCGGCGAGCTGCAGGTACCGGGCGGCGTCGTCGAGCGAGACGCGGCCGGTGAACCGACGGGGATCCTGCGCGAGGAATCCGCGTGGCGTTTCCGCGAGCGCTTCGTTCAGATCCCGCAGGAGGAATGGGTGGAGGCGACGCGCGCCGGGATCCGCGTGGCGCACAGCCGCGGGATCGCAGCGGTGCACGACAAGGACGGCTGGCTCGGCGCAGCGTCGATCTTCGGCCGTATCCACGCGCAGGAGGGGCTGAGCATACGGGTGTTCCAGTCGCTGCCTGCCGATCGCGTCTCGGCGCTCGCCGAGCTCGGCATGCGCGCCGGCATCGGCGACGACTTCCTCCGCCTTGGCTACCTCAAGTGCTTCATGGACGGGACGCTCGGGTCACAGACGGCGTGGATGCTCGACGGCTCCGGGGTGCGGATCACGTCGGGAGAGGAGCTCGCCGAGACCATCCGCGCGGGCGCCGCAGCCGGGTGGCCGGTAGCCGTGCACGCGATCGGCGACGCCGCGAACCGAGCGGCCCTCGACGCGTTCGAGGAGACGCGCAGCGTGTGGCAGCCGCTCGGTCTACGGCATCGCATCGAGCACTGCCAGTGCCTCGCACCGGAGGACATCCCCCGTTTCGCCAAACTCGGCATCGCCTGTTCCGTCCAGTTCTCGCACGCCCCGTCCGATCGTGATCTCGCCGATCGCTATTGGGGCGAGAAGACCGCCGGCGCCTACGCGTTCCGCTCGTTGTGGGACTCCGGCGCGGTCGTCGTAAACGGCTCGGATGCGCCGGTCGAGGAGCTCGATCCGCTCGCCGGCATCCGCGCGGGCGTGACGCGGACGATCGACGAACGCGGTGCCTGGCACCCCGACGAGACGCTGACCGTCGAGCAGACACTCATCGCCTCGACCGTCAACTCCGCCTGGCTCGCGGGCGACGAGCGCCGCCGCGGCACGCTCGTTCCGGGCCACCTCGCCGACCTCGTCGTGCTCAACCGCGACCCGATGACGACGCCACCCGAGGAGCTGAGCGAGATCGAGGTCGTCGCCACGATGGTCGGCGGCCGCTGGGTGCATAACCCACCCCCCTGGGACTAGATGTCCTACCCACAGACGTTGTGAACGCGGCTGATCGGGGGTCGGTCTCCGAGCGAGCTGTGTGGTCTTGTCCGGTTGTAGTGGTGGAGCCAGTGTGGCAGCGCTTGGTTGCGCTGTCGATGTGAGTGGTAGGCGAGCCCG
>JBBRNX010000020.1:0-55542 GCA_038230035.1 Gaiellales bacterium | reverse complement strand
GAGGCTGCGCAGCGTCTCAGCTTGCAGTTCACGCTCGACACCTTCGGCGACGACGCCGAGCCCGAGTGAGCTGGCGAGCCGGATGATGCTGTCGACGAGCCGTTGATCCGCCTGCTCGCCGCTGAGGCGATCAACGAACGGCATCGGGATCTTGAGCATGTCGAGCGGGAACTCCCCGAGCCGGCTGAGCGATGAGTAGCCAGTTCCGAAGTCGTCGATAGCAATACGTACTCCTGCCGCGCGAAGTGCCCGCACGTTCTCGATCGCGGCCTCCTGGCCGACAATCACGCTCGTCTCGGTGATCTCGAGCGTGACGAGTCCCGGATCGAGCTTCGACAGGGAGATGTGACGATTGACGTCTTCGACGAGCGTCTCGCTGGTGAGATCGACGGCCGAGAGGTTGATCCAGACGCCAATCGGCCGTCCGGCGCCGCTTGTGTCCTGCCACAGGAACGCGTGCCGGCACGCCTCCCGCACCACAAGCTTGCCGATCATCGCCAACTGACGGTTGTCTGCGATCGGCAGGAATTCTCCCGGCGGCATCAGACCGTACGTCGGGTGAGCCCACCGGACGAGTGACTCGAACGCCTGGATTGACCCATCCTCGAGCGACACGACGGGCTGGAAGCGTAGTTCGATCTGGTGGCGTTCGAGCGCGTCGTCGAGCTCGAACTGAACGCGCCACGGCGGCGCGTAGCCGCATGGCTCTCCGGCTCGTAGGAGGCGACGTGCCGTACCTCGTCCGCCTTCGCCTCGTACATCGCTTCGTCGGCGTTGCGCAGCAACTGCTCGGCCGAGATGTTGCGTTCGGCCGTGGCGATCCCAACGCTCGGGCGCATCACGACCGAACGGTCGTGGACATGGAACGGCTCCGTGAAGATCAGCGAGATACGCTCGGCCGCCGCCGCACCCACTCCGGGTGATATGTCGTCGAGCAAGACCGCGAACTCGTCGCCGCCGAGCCGGGCCGGCAAGTCCGTCGGCCGGATAGCAAGGCGCAGGCGATCGGCCACCGCGACCAGGAGGTCGTCCCCTGCCGCGTGGCCCCACGTGTCGTTGACGATCTTGAAGTTGTCCAGGTCGAGCAGCAGAACAGTCGGTCCATAGTCGGACCCCGCCGAGCGTGAGCGATCGAGAGCCGCAGCGACGCGTTCGCTGAAGAGAACGCGGTTGGGGAGGCCCGTGAGCGCGTCGTGGAAGGCCTGGTGATGCAGCCGCTCCTTCATCTCCGTCAACTCCGCAAGCGACTGCCCCAGCCAGGCAATCTCCAACACAACGCTGGCGTGGCCGCAAAACGTCGCGAAGACAGTCGAATCTGCCGCTCCCAGTTCTCCTGCCTCAGCGGCGAGGTCTCCCACCAGCGCGATACCGAGGTCGCCACGCGACGCCATGAGAATGCCGATGATCCCGTTACGCAGGCCACGTGCTTCCAGAACGCGCAGGAGGTCAGGATCTGCGGCATCGCCTGTCACCACGACCGGCTGCCGCCCGCTACGGCGAATCGCCTCGAGAGCGAGCTCGTCCGTCTCCACCAGTGGCTCGGCGAGCATCAAGCTTTCGCCCTGACGGCTGCTGACATTCCGATGCACAGGTCCATCCTGCTTCTGCGGAAGAACGAGGATCTCGACGTAGTCCGCTTGGAACAGCCTCCGTGCCGAAACAAGCAGCTCGTGGATCCCGCCCTCGAACTGCGGCGGCGCAGCAGGTGACGATCGAACTGGCGCCTCCATCTCCTGCGAGCTGGCGCGCTTCGACGCAAGGCGGCGATCTCTAAACAACAACACGGAGAGGGCGATCCCCGGAAGCGCCACCAGCACACTCGACGGACTTCGAAGCAAGCCCCAAAGCGTCGCGACGGCACTCAGTGCGAGAGCGAGCCACAGAAGCCTAGACCGCAGCTGTGCTTCAAGCATCGATTGAGGGAGCCACCGCAATTCAATCGCACACCTATCGGCATGCGGCGTCCTGGTCCAAACAGCAGCGCTGGCGAGGTTTCGATCTACGGCCCGGCGAGCGGCCTGTAGGTGCACACGTGGACACCTGTCGCACTCGTGGTCGTCGAGACGAGCTCGAGTGTGCGCAGCGTGCCGTCGTCGGGGAAGATCGTCTTGCCGCCGCCGAGGATCACCGGCTCGAGCATGAGGCGTAGCTCGTCGACCAAGCCCTCGCGTAGGAGGGCGCGCACGAGCGTCGGGCTTCCCATCACCATCAGGTCGCCCCCGTCGATCTCGTGCAGCTCGCGGATGCGGTCAATGGCCTGGTCGCCAGGGATGCGCGTGGAGTTGTTCCACGTCAGATCGTCGTCGCCGAGCGTCGCGGACACGACGTACTTCCGGATGGCGTTCATCTGGTCGGCGAACGGGTCGCCCGCCCGCCCGGGCCACGCCGCGGCCATCGTCTGCCAGGTGCGGCGTCCGAACAGCAGTGCGCTGGTCTTGGCCATCCCCTCGCCGATGGCGCCGCCCATGACCTCGGGATCGAAGAACGGATGCGACCAGCCGCCGTGGGCGAAGCCGCCGTCGGTGTCCTCCTCCGGCCCGCCCGGCGCCTGCACGACGCCGTCCAGGCTCATGAACTCGGCGATCACGATGCGCATGGACTCGCTCCTCTCGTCGCTCCCTATGGTGCCGCAATGTAGACCTTCGAGCAGCTCCAGAATCATCGCCGCGACGGCCCGTGTCGTCTAAGGTCGCCCTGATGTCTGACTCGCGCATGATTCGCGTCTGCGTCGCTGGGATCACCGGCTGGACAGGTCGTCCGGTCGCCGCAGCGGTCGAGGCGGCAGACGACCTGGAGCTCGTCGCAGGCGTCTCTCGCTCGGATCCAGCGAGCTTCTCGTCGGTAGCCGAGGCGCTCGATGCCGTTGGCGCGGACGTACTCGTCGACTACACCCACGCCGCGGCTGTCCGGGAGAACGTCCTCGCGGCGGTCGAGCGCTGCGTCAACGTGGTGGTCGGCTCGAGCGGGCTCTCGGCGGTGGACTACGACGAAATCGACGCCCTCGCGCGGGGCAGGCAGGTTGGGGTCATCGCGGCCGGGAACTTCTCGCTGACGGCTGCTCTGCTTCTTCGGTCCGCAATGGGAGCCGCCCGGCACTTGGGCGCCTGGGAGGTCATCGACTATGCGAGCGCGGGCAAGTCGGATGCGCCGAGCGGCACCGCCCGGGAGCTGGCCGAGCGCCTCGACGCCGTGCGACCTCCGGCACTCGGTGTCCCGATCGACGAGATCATGGGCGCACGCGAGGCACGCGGAGCGACCGTGGCGGGTACACAGGTGCATTCGCTTCGCCTGCCCAGCTTCGTCGTCTCGACCGAGATCGTCTTCGCCGCCGAAGGCGAGAGGCTGTCGATCCGCCACGACGCCGGCGAGACACCAGCGCCATACGTTGCCGGAACGCTGCTTGCAATCCGGGCCGTGCCCGGCAGGGTCGGACTGGTTCGCGGACTCGACCAGCTCTTGGACTGAGTCGGCGCAGCTACGGAAGCGGTAACCCGCCGCTGCCCTCGAGGCAGTGTGCGAGGTAGAGCGCTGTCCCGGGATCGCCGGTCCACAGCGTGTACCGGCCGCGCCCGTAGCTCGCCCTCGCTTGCTCGACCTGGTGGATCGCGTGCATCGCGAACTCGCGTGCGCGCGTCAGCCACAGCTCGTCGGCCGTCCGTGCGAAGAGAGCGAGGAAGGCGTAGCCGTTGCCGGCGGTGCCGTGACAGAGGTTCGCGCCTTTGGCCAGCGGGCCGGCTCGCCACGTCAGCTCGCCGCCGGCGAGCGCCAGGTCCTCGTCCAGCAGGTCTAGCAGCGACGTGACCATGCCGGGCGCGCCGTGGCACCACTGCGTACGGATCTCGCCCGTCCGCGCATGCACGAGGGGCGACGACGCTATCGGTGGCCAGTTCGCCATCCCGTCCTCCACGATCGCCTCGCGACGCGCGACGACGCCGGTGCGGCGCCGCAGATCAGCGTCGGGCTCTGCGGAGAGCGCGAGGACGCAGCCGGCAAAGCCGTGCGCCGGTCCCAAGTAGTGCACCTCGCTGCCGTACAGGTGCTGCGTCCAGACGTTCGTCTCCGCGTCCCATTCGCTTCGCAGCCAGTCTGCGCTGCGCCGCCACAGCTCGAGCCAGCGCGACTCGCCGGTCGCGTCGTACAGAGCGCGTGCAGCGAGCATCGTTCCTGGGCTGCCCCACATCACTTCGCGCCGCTCGTCCTCGACGTTCGCCGCGATCAGCTGTTCGAGTCGATTCAGGTTCTCAGCCGACGGTGAGAGGCGCTGCAGCACGAGCCGGATGCCTGTCTCGCCCATCCACAGGCTCTGAGCCGAGTCGTCGTCGGGGAAGTCCGGGGAATCGGCGAGCACCTCGAGGGATCGCTCCAGATAGGGGACATAGCCGCGCCGGCTCTCGACGACAGGCGCGAGTCTCCGCAGGGCATCGACCACGCCGGCCCCGCCGAGGTAGACCGTGCGGAAGCGCATCGTCTCGGCCTCGCCGTCATCGGGATGGGCGGGCCAGCCGTCGTCGAACGCTGCCTCGGTGTCGCCGACGATCGCGCGGATCGCGTCTCGAGCCCGTTCCGCACTCCAATGTCTGCCGGCCAGCGGCTCGTGGAGCTCCGGCGAGAACAGCACCGCGACAAGCTACCGATTGACGTCGGCGGGCCAGAATGGGTCTTGAGCCGGCTAGGCGCTCCAGAGTAGGGTCGAGGCCATGTCGACCCGACACGCGGTCATGCTTCTGCCAGGAGCGGTGCTGCCCGCCGAAGCCGCATACGCGGCGTTGCTCCACGTGCTCGGCGAGCGCGTCGACGCGGTCGCGAAGGACCTCGAGGTGTACGCGGGCGAACAGCCGCCGCAGGACTATGGACTCGACACCGAGGTGGCAGGGATCCTGCGGGAAGCCGACTGCCGCGGTTTCGAGCGTTTCCATCTCGTTGGCTACTCGGGCGGCGGGGCGTCGTCCCTTGCGTTTGCAGCAGTGCACGGCTCGCGGCTGCTGAGCCTTGCGCTACTCGAACCCGCGTGGGCGGGGAACGAGCGGACGACCGCGGAGGAAGGGGTGATCCGGCGCTTGCGCGCGCTCAACTCACTGCCTCCGGATCAGTTCATGTCAGCGTTCTTGCGGCTGCAGCTCGCTGCCGGCGTCGAGCCGCCGTCACCACCCGATGGGCCTCCTCCACCGTGGATGGCGAAGCGCCCGGTGGGAGTGCGCGCCTTCATCGCCGCGTTCGACAGCGGCGATCTCGACATCGAAGCGCTGCGGGCGTTCGACCGGCCCGTCTACTTCGCACTCGGCGGCCTCAGCAATCCCGAGTACTACGGACTGATGGCCGAGCGCTTGGCGACGATCTTCTCCGATTTCACCGTCGAGACGTTTCCGGAGCGTCACCACTTCGACCCTCCGCATCGGATCGAGCCTGGACGTCTAGGCGACGCTCTTCTCGCACTCTGGGAGCGCGCTGACGCTGTGTAGCTCAGCGTCCGAACCAGCGGGCGCTCCGGGTAGAGCCGAACTCGTGCTTCTCGGTCACCAGGGCGGTGGACGGCTCGCGGAAGACGCCGGTGGGCTTCGGCCCCGAGAGGAAGTCGACGTCGACGCGGCCCACGCGGCCCGCGCCGAACTCGACGTAGCAGGAGCCGATCCCGCCATAGGCGGCGGGCTGCTCGCCACCACGAAGCGTCGCGATCAGCGACGCGGCGACGATCCGCGCAGCTCCCTCGGCAAAGACGCCTGCTTTCGGGACGCCGATCGCGGCGACGTCTCCGACGGCGTACACACCGGGGAACCGCGTCTGAAGCGTCCTCGAATCGACGGGTACGTAGCCCCCCTCGGCCATGCCGCTCGCGATGACGACGTCGGGAGCACGGTGCTTGGGGACGCCGAGCAACACGTCGAACGGCATCTCGCTGCCGTCGTCGAGCACTGCGACGCTCCGGGCGGCGTCGAGAGACGCGACACGACGCTCGGGGACGAACTCGATCCCACGCTCCTCGAACGCCGCCACGAGTGCCTCGGAGGTATCTGGCGACGGCGGCACTGGCGTCTTGAACGGGATGACGATCGAGATCTCGCAGGCATCGCGAACGCCGCGTGCCAACAGGTAGTCATGAAGCAGCAGGGCGGCCTCGCTCGGCGCCGGCGGACACTTGAACGGCGCGTCGCAGACGCCGATGATCGCGCGACCGCGCGAGAACGTGGGCAGCACTTCGGCAAGCCGCTCGGCGCCGGCTACCGAATAGAACTCGTTCCCGGCCTCGACCAGCCCGGGCGTCGCGTCGAAGTCGTAGTCGGCGCCCAGTGCAACAACTAGGACATCCGCCTCGTGGACACCGGCGTCGGTCGTGACGCGTCGCGCCTCGGGATCGATCGCCGTCACCGTCTCCCGCAGGAAACTCACACCCGGCTTCGCGATGTCGCGATACGGAAGATGAAGCCCGTCCCGGGTCGCGCGCCCGAACATCAGGTCGAGCTTCGAGAAACCGAAAAAGAAGCCGTCGCTCTTGTCGATCAGCGTGACGTCGATCGAGTCGCCGAGCGCCTCCGAAAGTCCGGTCGCGAGCTCGAGACCTCCGAAGCCTGCGCCAAGGATCACAACTCGTAGCACTGGCCGATCCTAGTGAGCTCCGTGTGGGAAGGTATCGCCGGTGGATGAGCACGACCTCCAACTGAGATCGTCGACCTACAGCCTTTTCGTCGAGCTTGGGCGTGCGCCGACGGCGATCGAGGTCGCGGACTCCGACGGCCTGTCGCCTGCGGATGTCGTGGGTGGCTGGCAACGCTTGCACGAGCAGCACGCGCTCGTCCTGGACCCTGCCACCGCCGAGATCCGGATGGCGAACCCGTTCTCGGCCGTTCCGACCGCGCATCGGGTGCTGGCGAAGAGTCGGTGGTGGTACGCGAACTGCGCCTGGGACGCATTTGGGATCTGCGCCGCATTGCACACAGACGGTCGGATCGAGACGTCATGCCCTGATTGCGGTGCAGCCCTGAACGTCGAGGTGCGCGACCAGCGGCCCGACGACGAGAGCCTCCTGTTCCACTGCCTGGTTCCCGCCGCCCGCTGGTGGGACGACATCGTCTTCACCTGAAGCACAATGAATCTCTTCCGGTCGGAGGAGCACATCAGCCGGTGGCTCGGCGGGCGAGCGCCCGGAGCGACGATCCCCGTCGGCAAGCTCAATGAGCTCGCACACGCCTGGTGGAGTGACCGCCTCCTACCCGAGTGGCAACCTCATACGCGCGAGCAGAACCAGGCGATTCTGGATCGGCTCGGGCTCGTCCGCGAGTTCTGGCGGCTCCCCTAGTCGAGCGGTCGTCGCGCGGTCAGCCCTGAGCCGTCGCGAGGTAGCGGTCCTCGGCGGCGTAGTCCAGCATCGGCTCGAAGTACGCGGCGTCGAAGCCGGGCACGAGGTCGGCGACCGAGCCGGTCGCAGAGACGCGGACGAGCCAGTCGATCTCGTCCGTGACCGTTGCCGCGTAGTCGCCGGCAGGCGTGTAGCCGAGCTCGGCCGCCGCCGTCATGTCGAGCACGATCGGGTGTGGGGCCTGCCAGGGAACTCGCCCCAGCGACTCGTCGGCGTCCTCATCGAGGAGCACCTCGTTCCAGACGTGGCCGAGGTGGCGCGCGATGACCCGCGAGATCTCCAGTGCGCTCAAGGCGTCGGGATCGGCGCTGTTGAGGGTCCGCCGACCCGGCTTCGCCGCGACCATCTCGACCAGCGTCGCGATGTTCGCGGCAGCCGACGTGTGATCGACGGCGGCACCCCGTCGGGCGAGGAAGACAGCGGGTCGACGGTCGAGCACCCGCTTGACGAAGACCCACTCGTTCGGCTTCAGCGCGCCCTCGCCATGGACCTTCGACGGCCTGAGCACCGTAACGGGAAGACCACTGTCGAGAAGAACCTGCTCGGCGGCGACCTTGTTCGCTCCGTAGCCCTCGCGCGTGTTGTGGTCGGCGTGGCTAGGCGCCATCGTCGGCTGCGTCTCGCGGATCGGGCCGTCGAACCGCGGGGCGATATCCGAGTTGGGATGGTTGCCGTTCCCGTCGACGTACACAGCCTTGCTCGAGACCATCACGGTCGAGCCGGCCGCTCGCGCAAGCGGCACCAGCCGCGCCGCGTCGGCGGCGGTGTAGCAGATGCAGTCGACGAGCAGGTCGGCACCGTCGCCGAGAGCCGCGGCAAGCTGATCTCCGTCGTCGCGTGCTGCTGTGACGAATCTTCCTCCGGCCGCGGCGATATCGGGTGCGAGGTGGTTAGGGTCACGGCCGGTGAGGTCGACGGTCCAACCGCTCACGAGCAGTCGACGGGCGATGGCGCGGCCGATCAGGCCCGTTCCGCCGACGATGAGCGCGCGCGGCACGAGGCAAACGTACAGCCGCCGCGACGCATTGACTTCTGCTGTGCCACGCGTTGTGATGCTTCCATCCAAACGGCGGACGACCGCCAGAAAGGAGTCGGCATGGCGCTCTACGCGATCATCCGCCGCGAAGGCTGGCGTACGGGAGGCGACCTGGAGGAGGCGGCTGCACGCTCGTCCGACGTAGGTGACAACGAGATGTCCGACGACATCCGCTGGATCCGTAGCTACGTGCTCGCAGAGGATTCGGGGCAGCTCGGGACCGTGTGCATCTACGAAGCGTCGAGCCCGGACAAGATCCGTGAGCACGCCTCGCGCGCCGACCTGCCGGTCACCGAGATCATCCCGATCGCCGACACGGTCATCGTGCGACCGGATCCGCCAGCGGCCGCATAGAGCGTGACGAGCGACCCAGATCGCTTGCGCGAGCTCGCCGAGAGCTATACCGAGGCCTGGTGCAGCCAGACGCCGGCGCGGGTAGCCGAACACTACGCACCCGACGGCTCGCTCACGATCAACGGTGGCGGGCCGGCGGTCGGGCGAGCCGCGATCACGGAGGCTGCCGGTCGTCAAGGACGGCCTTCCCGGACATGCGCGTCCTGCTAGACAAGCTCGTCGTTCTGGACGGCGCCGCCGAGTAACCACTGGACGCTCGTCGGGCACGAACACCGGGCCGGGCGGAACCGGGAACCGCGTGCGGATCGGCGGCTTCGAGGAGTGAACGCTCGGCGCTGACGGGCTCGTCGCCGAGTCGCAGGGTCACTTCGACCAAACCGAATACGACCGCCAGCCTGAGCACGGCTTCGACGAGAGCCGATGTCCCTAGACGATCTCGACGTCGGGGTTCAGCGCTGGGTCGCCTACCGGAAGCGCGTCCCGCGCCCAGTCGCTCGTCTTCCACGACGGCGCCGGTGTCGCACAGTCTTCGTGCGGAGTGAAACGTGAGCGCTCGACGAGCCGATACTGGTGGATGTAGCGCGGGCAGTTGGGAAAGACCTCCGTCGCCCGGACGCGAACGACGAGCTGCGTCTCCGGATACGCCTCGAGCAGCGGGTCGGACTCGTCGATCGACGCCACGCCGTTGAGGCGTAGGCGCCGCCGCCGCTCGAAGTCGATGAAGAGCAGGCCAACATGTGGATTGACGAGGACGTTCCCGGTCGAGAGGTACATCCCGTTTCCGTCCCAGCTCGGGAACGCGATCGTCCGCTCGTCGAGCACCCGGACGAAGCCGGGCTCGCCGCCCTTGTACGAGCACTGCGGATAGCCCTCCGCATCGGCCGTCGCCAGGAAGAACATGTCCGCGGTCTCGATGAACGCATGGTCGTCGTCGTCGATCGTGTCGCGCACCTTGCGCTCGTCGATCCGGTCGGCGAGGCGAACGGTGTCGAACTGCTCCTGCAACCTTCTGCTGCCTTCGTGGTAGAAGCTGCTCACGGCCGTGAGTGTACGACGCCGGTCCGAGAGCTATCTGCCTGCAGCTGCGACGCGGTCCTCCGCCGTCGCGGCGCCTGCCTCGAGCCGTGCGTTCACCGTCGGATCTCCGTTGTGTGACATCGCCGAGACGTTCACACGGACGAGCACGGTCGCTGCCCGAGTCGCAGCCGCGGCGAGAATCGCAGCCGCCTCTGCATCCGCTCGCAGCGGGCGCTTCCCCTCGTCTGCCGCCCGTGTCGCGAGCTCGACGACATCCGCCGCGCGCTCAGCGATCTCGAGCGGTACTTCGGCCGCGCGGGTGAGGGCTTCCGCACGAGCACCGTCGTCGGACGCTCGGGACGCCGTGAGGACGGCCGCAAACGCCCGCACATCGTCCTCGCCGAGCGTGAGCAGACGATCACGCAGCATCGCGGCATCGTCTGCCACGGTCGAACCGTCTTGCCACTCCGCGGATTCGCGCGCGACCATCACGACCAGACTGGCAGCCATCGCAGCGACCACGGCGGCCGCAGTCCCTCCTGCCGGCGACGGAGCCGGAGCCTCGAATGCGGCGAGAAGCGCTCGCAGGTCGCCGCCGATGCTCGGCGAGGAGGGTTCGGGCACAGCTGAAGCATGCCAGTCGGCTCGACGCAGCTGTCCGCGGGGCGTCCTAGACTTGCCGTCGTGAGCGGCGATGTCGAACGGGCAGGTGCACTCCGGGCGTATGCGGACGAGACCGCCGGCTGCGTGCGCTGCGCGCTGTCGGCCGGCCGCACGCAGGTCGTCTTCGGCGTCGGGAATCCGAATGCCGACCTGATGTTCGTCGGCGAGGCGCCCGGCTTCCACGAGGATCAGCAGGGGATCCCCTTCGTTGGCCAGGCGGGGAAGCTGCTCGACAAGCTCCTCGCCGAGATCGGGCTCGAGCGCTCGGACATCTACATCGCGAACGTCTTGAAATGCAGACCGCCGCAGAACCGCGATCCACTACCCGAGGAGATTGCATCCTGCGAGTCGCATCTCTTCCGCCAGATCGAGTTGATCCAGCCGAAGCTCGTCGCGACGCTCGGCAACTTCGCGACCAAGCTCCTCTCCGGCAAGCCACTGGGAATCACCCGCGTGCACGGGCATGAGCAGGAGGTGATGCTCGGCCCGAGCCGCGTGCTCCTGTACCCGCTCTACCATCCGGCGGCTGCTCTGTACACACCGTCGATGCTGAAGGTGCTCTCGGAGGACTTCGCCCGCATCCCGACGCTGATCGGCCGGGCCGAGGCTGCGCTGCCCGCTGCGGCGCCGGTCGCGGTAATGAGCGTCGAAGAGGAGCCGATCCCAACTGCTGTGACCGAGCTGGAGCCAGTCCAGCTCGGCCTGTTCTGACGCTGTTCGGCCCCGCCCAAGGGGCTTGATGTGGTCGAGGTGATCTCTTCCTCGGCTTCTGAGACCGAGGCTCTCGCCGCACGGCTCGCCGCCCGGCTCGAGGTCGGCGACGTGGTGACGTTGCGGGGCGAGCTCGGCACCGGGAAGACGACATTCGTGCGCGGTGCGTGTCGGGCGCTCGGGATCACCGAGCCCGTGACGAGCCCGACGTTCACGATCGGCCACCGCTACCGGGGCAGCGTCGACGTGAGTCACCTCGACCTGTACCGGTTCACCGGTGTCTCGCCTGCCGAGTGGGGCGACCTCGAGCCGTACTTCGAGGAGGCGATCGTCTTCGTCGAATGGCCCGAAGCCGGAAGCGCTGTGCTGCCGACGGCACGCGTAACTGTGGAGCTCGAACACGTCGACGAGGCCTGTCGAAGGGTCAGGCTCGACGCGACCGAAGCAGCCCTGCTAGAAGACCTGTAGGTGCTCATCCTGGCGTTCGACACGGCGACCGACGTTGCGGCGAGCGCGCTCGTCGACGATGGCGAGGTGCTCGGCGAGCGCTTCTCGCGCGCTGTGACTCTGCTGCAGGACGTCGACGCGTTGCTGCGACAGGCGGGCGCGCATCCCGCTGATATCGATCGGCTTGCCGTCGGCATCGGTCCCGGCAGCTTCACCGGCACGCGGATTGGCCTTGCCGTTGCCCGCGGCCTGGCGCTCGCGCGTGACCTGCCTGCTGCCGGCGTCTCGACGCTCGCGGCCCTCGCCGCAGGCGCCGACGGCGCGATTCCGGTGATCGACGCGCGCCGCGGCGAGGTCTTCATCCCTGGGCCAATCGCCGCGAAGCCCGATGCGTTGCCATTCGAGCCGGGGACGACGTGTGTCGGTGACGGCGCGCTCCGCTATCGCAACGTGCTCGAAGATGGCGGTTTGCTCGTTCCACCGGCAGATGACGAGCGCCACCAGGTGCGTGCTCGCTTCCATGCTCTACTTGCGACCGGGTTCGGCGCCGCTGACGAGATCCAACCGCTCTACGTGCGCGCACCCGACGCAGTGGAGATGCAGACATGAGCGCCGAGTTCCGTCTCCTCGGAGCGGCCGACCTCGACGCGGTCGAACGCATAGAGCGCGCCTCTTACCCGGCGCCCTGGTCGCGATCGATGTTCCTCGGCGAGCTCGCGAAGCCGGGGTCGCTCCTCATCGGCGCCTTCGACGACCGAGCTGAGCTCGCCGGCTTCCTGGTCGTCTCCCGCTACGTAGATGCTTGGCATGTGATGAACCTCGCCATCGCGCCGGAACACCGCAGTGCGGGACTCGGGACGTCCCTCATGCAGCGGCTGTTCGAGCTGACGGCTGACGACGGAAGCCGCGGCTACACGCTCGAGGTTCGGGTCTCGAATGCGACCGCGATCCGTTTGTACGAGCGCCTCGGTTTCACGGCCAAAGGTGTCCGGCGCAGCTACTACACCGACAATCGCGAGGACGCGCTGGTCATGTGGAAAGGCCCGCTGGGGGACGAGCTCGCATGATCCTCGGGATCGAGACATCGTGTGACGAGACCGCCGCCGCACTCGTGACGGCGGACGGCGAGGTGCGCGCGTCGGTCGTGGCGTCACAGGCCGAGTTGCACGCCCGCTACGGAGGTGTGGTGCCCGAGATTGCGTCGCGCCGTCACCTCGAGCTCGTTGGGCCGGTCGTGCGCGAGGCCCTCGACCGCGCAACGGTGTCGCTCGATGATCTTGACGCCGTCGCTGTCACGCAGGGGCCAGGCCTCGTCGGTGCGCTGCTCGTCGGAGTGTCGGCCGCCAAGGCACTGGCGTGGTCGCGCAAGCTCCCGCTCGTCGCCGTCGACCATCTCGACGGGCATGTCGCCTCGCTGTATCTCGACTCGACCGAGATCGAGCCGCCCTTCATCTGCCTGCTCGCGAGCGGCGGCCATACCCAGCTGCTGGCCGTACGAGAACGCGGGTCGAGCGAGCTCCTCGGCACCACGCTCGACGACGCTGCGGGCGAAGCGTTCGACAAAGGAGCCCGACTCCTCGGACTCGCCTACCCGGGCGGTGCGGCGATCGACCGGCTCGCGCGGGAGGGAGACTCGGCGGCGTTCTCGTTCCCGGTCGCGAAGCTGGCCGGCCTCGACTTCTCGTTCTCCGGTCTGAAGACCGCGTTGCTGTACGCGGTGCGAGGGCTCAGCCAACCAGAGCTCGATGCGCGCCGCGCCGATCTGGCCGCCTCGTACCAGCATGCGATCGTGACTGCGCTCAGCCGGCGTGTAGCCGATGCGATGCAACAGACCGGGCTCGACACGGTCGCAGTGGTCGGCGGTGTCGCGGCGAACTCGAGCCTGCGCGCCGCGCTGCCGGACGCGGTGTTCGCGCCGCTTGCCTACTGCACCGACAACGCCGCGATGATCGCTTCGGCCGCGCGCTTCGTCGAGCCGCTCACGTACCCTCGCTACCTCGATCTGGATGTGTATGCGTCGCGTCGCTGACGTCCTTGCTCTCGCTGGAGTTGCTGTTGTAGCCGCGCTCGCGGCCGCGGGAAGCGGCTCAGGCGGGAGCCCATCCGCTCCGCCGACGGGGGCGGCCGGCTGGCAGGGTCTGCTCGGCGCCCGGCCGGCGCCGCAGCTCGGAAACCGCCAGATCGTCGTGCTCAAACTGCCGTCGCTGGCCGATCGCGTCGAGCTAGCCGGCGGATCTGCAACGGAAGCCGATGAGCGTGCGTGGACCCGCGAGGCGCAGGCCGCCCAACGTGCGGTGCTGAACCGGCTCTCGCTCGAAGGTGCCCCGATCACACCGGAAGAGAGCTACGTCCGAGTGCTGAACGGCTTCTCGGCGTCGCTCGACGCCCGCGCGATGGGCGTCCTCGAGCGGGACAAAGATGTCGCTGGTGTGTTCGCCGTCCATGCCGCGTACCCAGCCACGGTGCCTGCGACAAGCTCGGCAAGCCTCGCCGAGCAGGCCGGGACCCAGACGGGCGCAACGCTGCCCGGCTTCGGTGGCCGCGGCGTGGTCGTCGCGTTGCTCGACACGGGCGTGGACGTCTCGCAGCCGTTCATCCAAGCGCGTCTTCTGCCCGGTATCGACATTCTCGACCCAACAGCGGGCGCGGTTGCGGCTGCGAATCCGCTGGCACCCGAGCAGCTCGAGGCGCACGCGACGCAGCTTGCCGGACTGGTCGCCGGCTCCGGCGGTCCCGACGGCCTCCGCGGAGTCGCCCCGAGGGCGTCGATCCTGCCGATCCGTGTTGCAGGCTGGCAGCCGGACGCGACAGGCGGTGTGGCGGTATATGGACGCAGCGACCAGCTTCTCGCCGGCATCGAGGCGTCGGTCGATCCGGACGGGAACGGCGACGCGCACGATGCGGCCCGGATCGCGCTCGTCGGTGTCGTCGAGCCCGACGCGGCGTTCACCGACGGCCCTCTGGCGCTTGCCGCAGCCGGTGCCAGCATCCTGGACACGCTGGTCGTAAGCCCCTCAGGGAACGATGGCTCTGCTGGCCCGTCCTTTGGCACGATCAGCGGCCCGGGGGGCGCGCCTGACGCTCTCACCGTCGGGTCTGTCGACCGGCGGCTGCGGAGCCCGTCAGCTCACGTGTTCCTCGCCAGCGGGCTCGACGTCCTCCTCTCGGGTGAAGAGGAGCTCGGTGGAACAACCCCGCCGGCCGGCAGACAGACGACCGACGTGGTCGCGGTCGGTGCACGCCAAGCGACCTTCTTCGACCGGAACGGCTTCTCGACCGTCGCAGGCAAGGCCGTTCTCCTACCGCGCGGGGCAACGAGTCCGACCGACGTGCGGCAGGTCATCGCGGCGGGAGCGGCGGCCGTGCTCGTCGACGGGCCGGTGCCACCCGGAGGGTTCGGCAGCGACCAGACGGTCGCCGTCCCGGTCATCGGCGTCCCGTCCGGTGCGGCGGCACGCGCCCGCCGACTGCTCGCAGGCGGTCGCCCGCTTGCGCTCTCGGTTGGTGCGGCGTCCTTCAGAGCGAACGCCGCGTACGGAGCAGCTGCACTGTTCACATCGGCCGGCCTCGCGTTCGATGGCCGGCCGAAGCCGGAGCTTCTCGCCTCGGGCGTGGATCTGGAGACCTCGGATGCAGGCCAGCGAGAGGACGGCTCACCGCGCTACGCGACCGTGAGCGGGTCGAGTGTGTCTGCGGCCATTGCCGCCGGCGCGGCCGCACTGCTCGCACAGGCGCGTCCCGACCTCGATGCGAGGGCGCTTAAAGCGGCGCTCGTTCAGGGTGGTGACCGCGCGCAAGGAGTCGATCGTGGCGCCGCAGGCATCGTCGATGTCGCTATGGCGGCGTCGACAGAGCTCGTCGCCGAGCCGTCGACCCTCACCCTCGGCTCCGCATTTGCCAAAGGCGCGCAGGTCGGCGCTCCCCTGACCCTGAGAAACGTCTCGCGGCGCCGGCTCGACATCACGCTTGATCCCGCCGACGCCGGCTCGGGAGCCAATGTGACGTTGACCGAGACGCATGTCGTTCTCGCGCCGGGCGCCTCCGAGGTAGTCGGTGTCCTCGCGGTCGTGCCGTTGCCACCGGCCGCTCCAGGCGTCCTGTCGGGCGCGATTCGCGTCATACCGCAGTTCGCGCAGGCCTTCCGCGTGCCGTGGGCGATCGCCGTACCCGTCAAAGGCCGGCCGCTGCTCGCCGGTGTTCGGCTTTCCCAGACGACGTTCGTTCCTTCGGACGTCAACCCGTCGCTGCTCGACGTCAGCGCCGGACGTGTCGACGGGACGGTGGGACAGCCACAGCTGCTACCGCTGACGACGCTGGCGATCGAGTTGCTCCGCGGCGACGGTCGGCCACTCGGGACCCTCGTGACGCTGCGCGACGTCCTTCCCGGCCGCTACCGATTCGGCATCACGGGCCGGGATGCGAAGGGCCGCCCGTTGCGGCCAGGCTCGTACAGTGTCCGCGTCGTCGCGACCCCGGTCGGTGGCGGCCCACTGGACTCGGCAGACGTCCCGTTTCGCATCCGCTAGCGGTGCGTATACTCGGCGCCCGTGACGACGTCGAGCACGGTGCGATGACCGCGACGAAGGCGCCCGCATCGCATCTCCGTGAGAACCCGCTCGAGCTGGCCCGAGCACAGCTGCGACATGTCGGCGACGTTTTCGGCCTCGACCGCGACCTGATCGCGATCCTCGCCGGCGTCAAGAAGTGCGTCGAGGTCGCCGTCCCCGTTCTGATGGACGACGGGACGATCAAGGTCTTCGACGGCTACCGCGTCACGCACAACGTCGCGCGCGGCCCGTCGAAGGGCGGCATTCGCTACCACCCGGCCGTCACGCGCGACGAGATCAAAGCGCTTGCCATGGCGATGACGTGGAAATGCGCGCTGATGGGGCTCCCGTTCGGAGGCGCGAAGGGCGGCATCGTCGTCGATCCGAAGCTGCTCTCGAAGGTCGAGCTGGAGCGAATGACGCGCCGCTATACCAGCGAGATCATCAACGAGATCGGGCCCGAGAAGGACATCCCGGCGCCCGACGTCGGCACCGACTCGCAGATCATGGCGTGGATCTTCGACACGTACTCGATGAACATGGGCCATTCGGTGCTCGGGGTCGTCACTGGGAAGCCGCTGGCGATCGGGGGCTCAGTCGGGCGGACGGAAGCGACAGCACGCGGTGCTCTGTATTGCATCCGCACCGCGATCCAGAAGCAGGGCGGCCGGCTCGACGGCACGCGCATCGCGGTCCAGGGGTTCGGCAACGTCGGCTCCAACCTCGCACGCCTCGCCGCCGAGGAGGGTGTCCGGACCGTCGCGCTCTCCGACTCGACTGGAGGCGTCGCGAACCCGTACGGGATCGACGTGCGTGCTGCGATCGCCCACAAGGCGGAGCACGGGGTGCTCAGGGGCCTGCCCGGGACGGAGGAGATAACCCAGGACGAGCTCGTCGAGTTCGACTGCGACGTCTTCGCACCATGCGCGCTCGAGCAGGTCGTGAACGAAGAGAACGCCGGCCGGATCCGCGCGAAGATCGTGGCCGAGGGCGCGAATGGCCCGGTCACCCCGGGTGGCGACGAGATTCTCGAAAGCAACGGCGTGCTCGTCCTGCCCGACGTGCTCGTCAACGCAGGCGGTGTCGTCGTCTCGTACTTCGAATGGGTGCAAGGCCTCCAGGAGTACTTCTGGAAGGAGTACGAGGTCAACGCCAAACTGAACGACATCGTGGTGCGGGCGTTCGAGGAGACCTGGCAGACGCGCGAGACGCACGGCACGAGCATGCGCATCGCCGCTTACGGCCTCGCCGTGCGGCGGGTGGCCGAGGCGTCGACGACGCGCGGCCTCTACCCGTAGACCAATCGCTGTGGGCAGGCGCGTCACGGTGTTCCACGCCGAGGGGTGCCATCTATGCGTGCGCGCGCTCGAGGTGGTGGAGGACGTTCGCACCGAGCTCGACTTCGACCTCGAGCTGGTCGACATCGGCGGAGATCCCGATCTCGAGACGCGCTACCGCGAGCGCCTGCCGGTGATCGAGATCGACGGCGAGGCGGCGTTCACGTTCTTCGTCACGCCTGACGCGCTTCGCGCGGCTCTCGTCCGCTAGTTCCGTCGTGGCGTCGGTTCCGCCTCCGGCACTCGGGTGCCGGTAGGCACAATCTGCCGGGTCGTGCCCGGCGGGAGAGCAAGGGAGAGGTCTTGGCGGATCGGTTGACGGTGGGTGTTGCAGCGCGGCTGAGCCGCTACCTGCAGGTGCTGACCCAGGCGAAGAAGATGGGCAAGGACCGCATTTCCTCGCAGGAGATCGCCGAGTACACGAACATCAACGCGACCCAGATCCGGCGTGATCTCTCGGGTTTTGGCAAGTTCGGCAAGCGCGGCGTCGGCTATTCGATCGACTCGCTGCTGGCCGAGATCCGCAAGATCCTCCGGACACAGGGGCAGCACAACATCGCGCTCGTCGGCGCCGGACGGCTTGGCGAGGCGATCGCCGGCTCGCCGATCTTCGCCGAGCACGGGATCACAATCGCAGCCATCTTCGACAACGACGATGCGAAGGTCGGCCAGTCGATCGGCCGGATCGCGATCAGCCCGCTCTCCGAGCTCGAGACGATCTGCCGCGAGCGGAACATCATCGTCGGCGTCCTCGCGGTTCCGGCGGAATCGGGCCAGGCAGCGGCCGACTCAGTCGTGCGCGCCGGGGTGAAGATCGTGTTCAACTACTCGCAGGCGCTCCTAACGGTGCCGGGGGACGTCCAGGTGCATGCGTCGAACCCCGCCGTCGAGCTGCTCTACGCGCTCTACTTCCACCTCGCGTAGTCGCGCCCCTTGGGTCGCCCTCGCCGGGCATAGGCATGTAGCGCTGCCCACTGGCGCGCGTCGAGATCGCGCGGTCGAGCTCCAGGGTCGAAGCCGAGGACAGGGGCGAGGCGCTTGACGTCGATGCGGGAGAGACGTGAACTCAGCCGCCCTCGAGGGCCGCTTCCCGCGAAGGCCTCTATGAGGAAGCGCTTGTAGTCAGCGAGCTCGGCGACCGGGACGAGCGGCGTCGGACGGCGCCTGGCGCGGATCAGAGCCGCGTCGACGCTCGGCGTCGGCGAGAAAGCGGTGCGTGCCAGCCGACGGACGAGAATGACGTCGTACGAGGCGCGCCACAACGTGCTCTTCAACGTCGACGGCCACACGGCGGCTTGCTTGATACCGAGCTCCCATTGCACGATGACGTCCGCCTGGCGAAGGGGTGTGGACGGATCGCCGAGCAGGTGCTCGAGTATCGCCCCCGAGTTGACGAACGGCAGATTTGCCACGACCGAGAACTCGGTGGTGGGCCAGCGCCAGCCGAGCACATCGGCTTCGACGATCCGGGCGTGGCGTAGCGCCGGTAAGCATCTGAGCTCGGCGACGAGCCGCGTGTCACGTTCCAACGCGACGACGTCCGCGCCGGCTTCGACGAGAGCCCGCGTGATCGCACCGGCACCGGCCCCGATCTCGACAACAAGGTCGCGGGGCCGGACGTCGGCCTCGTGGACGAGCGCGGCTGCGAGCCTGCTACTGCGAAGTGCGTGCTGTCCGGACGCACCCGCTGAGGAGCGCCGAACGGCCACGGATGAATGCCGTCGTCATATCGGGGCGGAGTCTACTCCCGCGGGGAGTGACCGTCGCCAGGGGCTCATTGCAATGGGATTCCGCTCTGGTCGCCCTCGGAGCGGGGGCCGAAGATCCGCCGCTCGTTCTCGTCGATCGCGACGTCGTTGATGCTCGCCTCCCGACGGCGCATGAACCCGTGAGCGTCGAACTCCCACAACTCGTTGCCGTACGAGCGATACCACTGTCCGCGGGCGTCGTGCCACTCGTACTGGAAGCGGACAGCGATGCGGTCGTCGCCAAAGGCCCACAGATCCTTGCGCAGGACGTAGTCGAGCTCCTTGTCCCACTTGCGTCGTAGGAACGCCGTGATTTCGTCGCGCCCGACGAGGAACTCGTCGCGGTTGCGCCACTGCGAATCGATCGTGTAGGCGGCAGCGACGCGTTCGGGATCGCGCGTGTTCCACGCGGCCTCGGCGGCCATCACCTTCTGGCGGGCCGAGGACTCGTCGAACGGTGGCAGGGGCGGTCGGTCGGGTGGGAGTGACACTGTGGCTCCTTGGTTAGGTCGGCGATGCGAACGGCCATTCTCACGCCAGCGTCCGTCACGTGTACGGCGCAGCCGGGCGACCAGCCGGGTGACCAACCGGGTGACCAGCCGGGTGACTGGGCACGATGCGGCGATGAAGATCGTCCTCTGGCACGGCTACCTGCTCGGCGGGACCGGGTCGAACGTCTACACCCGTGCTCTGGCGAGGGAATGGAGCAGGGCGGGCCACGAGGTCGTCGTCCTCTGTCAGGAGTCGCGTCCGGAGCTTTTCGACGTCGGCTCGGCACGTGTTGTCCGACCGGATGTCGGCGGACTGCTGCCCGTCTTCGTGCTCGACCGCTACGAGGGCTACGAGGTGAAGCTCCTGCAGGACTGCTCGCGCGCCGAGCTCGACGCCTGGGTGGAGGCGAACGCCGCCGCGATCCGGTCAGAGCTGCCGGCAGACCTCGTGTTCTGCAACCACGTTCTGCTCGGCGGCGCGGTCGGCGCGGCGGCGGGCGGGCGCTACGCCGTCAAGGCACACGGCTCGGAGCTCGAATACTCGATGCGCGGACGGCCGGAGCTCGGGGCATGGGGAAGAGACGCGCTTGCGAACGCGGCTGCCATCTTTGTCGGCTCTGCACACATCCGTGACGTGCTCGAGGACGTCTGCGGCCACGTCGATCGCGTTCACGAGGTTCCGCCTGGGGTCGACGTCGACGACTGGCGTCCCAGGCCGCGCGCGGAAGCGCTCGCCGGCCTGCTGGCCGAGGCCAGTCGAGACGCGCCGAATCCTGCGAACGAGAACGAGCGCCTACCCGACGAAGGGAACGCCGACCGTCTCGCCGAGTTCCTCGCCGGCGACGAGCCGACGGTCGTCTATTTCGGAAAGCTGCTCCAGAACAAGGGCGTCCACGTTCTGTTCGAGGCCATGCGGCAGGTCGACGTACGCACGGTTGTCGTCGGCTTCGGCGACTACCGATCCGAGCTGGAGTCGCTCGCTCCGCCGCGCACGCTCTTCACCGGCCCGCTCGAGCATCGTCACCTCGTGCACCTGCTGGCGCTTGCGGACGTCACCGTCGTCCCGTCGATCTTTCCCGAGGCGTTCGGGATGGTCGCCGCAGAGGCTGCTGCGGCCGGTTCGCCACCGCTCGTCGCGCGTCATTCGGGCCTTGCGGAGATCGCGCTCGGTCTGGAGGCCGCGTATCCGCCAAACCTGCGTGATCTCGCGGGCTTCGAGACCGGTGACAGCGCCGACCTCGGGTCGAAGATCCGGCGCCTACTCGGACTGCCTGCTGCCGAGCGTGCCGAGCTGTCGCGGGCTGCGAGAGCGACGGCAGTCGAGCGGTGGAGCTGGGCCGGAGTCTCGCAACGCCTGCTCGAACTCGCATCGACCTAGGAGCGTAAAGCTTCAACTACGATAGTGCGCCCATGGGCGACGCTCAGCGCTTGAGCCCCGAGGAGCAGGTCGAGTTCGCCCGCGACCAGTTCGAGGCGGGCACCGACTTCACCGTGGCCGTCGAGGAGGAGTTCGCGCTGCTCGATCCCGCGACCCTCGACCTCGTGAACCGCTTCGAGGATCTCCAGGCGGCGGCTGTCGGCACGGCGGTCGAGCCAGATCTCGTCGGCGAGCTGATCGCCTCCGAAGCCGAGGTGAAGACGGGGCGCTGCGAGAGCTTCGCGGAGATCCCCGCGAAGATGGCGGAGCGCCGCGCACAGCTTCTCGCGCTCGTCCGGCCGCTCGGTCTGACGCTGGGCGCCACGGGGACGCACCCATGGGCCGACTGGAAGGACCAGCGGATCATCGACACGCCCCACTACAGGCGCAACGACGAGTTGCTCCGCTACGTCGTCTGGCGCAACAACACCTTCGGTCTGCACGTCCATGTCGGCATCCGCGGTGCCGACCGCGCGATCGCCGTCTGCAACGGGTTACGCGCGTTCCTGCCCGAGTTGCTCGCTCTTTCGGCGAGTTCGCCGTTCGTCGAGAACGTCGTCACGGGCCTGCATTCGACCCGGACTCAGATCTTCACGCGCTTCTTCCCCCGCTGCGGCGTTCCTGATGCCTACGACGGCTGGGACGGCTTCGAACGCTACGTCCGCTTTCTCTACGACACCCGTTCGATCACCGAGCACACGCAGCTCTGGTGGAGCGTCCGACCGCACCTGAACTTCCCGACCGTCGAAATCCGGATCTGCGATGCCCAGCCCGAGCTTGCCGAGTCGCAGGCTCTCGCCGCGCTCGCGATGTCGCTCGCAGCGCGTCTCGCGCGAGCCTACGACGAGGGCGAGCCGATCGCGCTCCATCCGCATCGCCTGATCGAGGAGAACATGTGGCGCGCGATCCGCCACGGTCTGTCGGGCGAGCTGATCGACCTCGACCGCGGCGACGTCGTTCCGGCCCGCGCACGGCTCGAGCGGCTGATCGAGTGGGTGCAACCCCTTGCCGAGGAGATCGGTGCGGCGCCGTACCTCGCAATCCCTGAGCGGAACGCCGCCGAGCGCCAGATCGCCCGCGCCGAGGAAGGCGCGACACTCGCCGAGATCTACGCCGAGCAGATCGCCGCGACCGTCGCCGAACGCGCGGTCGGCTGACGTCACAGATCGTCGCGGGCGATCAGCGGCTTCCAGAGCACGCCGAGCGGACGCCGGAGCATGCACGCGTCGATCGTGCGCCCACGTTCCTCGTTGTCGAGATGCCAGCGGTTGTCGATCGTCGCGAGCCGTCGCGAGCGTGAGCACAGCATCGCGAGGTCGCGGGAGTCGAAGCCGATCGTGAGAGCGAACCGCTGCGGCAGCCTTCGCGGACGCCAGTACTGCCAGCTCAGGTGCCCGCTCAGCGGCGTCGGAAGGCCGAGCACGGGCCCGAAATGGGCGATCGCGCCGGCCTCGCCGTAGTTCGCCGTCAGGACGACGCCATCCTGACGTTCAGCCGGTGTGAGCGAGCGCCAGGCGCGGGCGGTCGCCGAGGCGAGCTCCGGCCAGCCGATCTCGTCCTTGTAGTAGCTGTTCTTCCATATCCCGGATGAGACCATGGAGGACGTGCTCCGGATCGGCAGCACGACCTGACCGACCGCGACGGCCGCGAGGAGCTGCAAAGCCACGAGGATGCCGACAAGGAGTTGCCGGCGACGGCTGACCCACGCCTCGAGCGCGATTGCACCCGCCGCAATCGGTAGGGCATCGGCCGGGATCGGGTAGTAGCCGCGCCCGCGCTCCAGCAGGACGATCAGCATTGTCGCGACGGGAATGCAGGCGAGCGCGCGAAGTAGAGGGCGTCGCCAGAGCCAGATGACACCAATCACCGCGACCACGAACATCGCTCCCAGGAAGAGCACCTGCTCGGCGACGTACGCTAGCGGCGGCGTATCGCTCGCGGTCTTTGAGCTCTGGCTCGAGAAGAAGTGGACGCTCGGCCAGCCGTGCTGCACCTGCCACGCGAGGTTCGGTGCCGCGACCACGAAGGCGCCCGCGAGGCCGAGCCATGGTCCGCGCGTGAGGAGCTGTTGCCGATCCGGTGCGGTGACGAGACCTGCCGCCAACGCAGCGACGAGGAACAGGATCGTGTACTTCGCCTCGAAGCCGATGCCCGCGACGATGCCCAGTGGGAGCCAGAGCCGGGGCTCGCGACGGACGACGAGTCGCACGGCGATCGTAAGGAACCCGACCCAGGCGAGCGCATCGAACCAGGTCGGGTGGAAGAGACTGCCGGAGCCGAGGACGAACGGTGTCAGCGCCCAGCCTGCCGCGGCGCCGAACTGCGAGGCGCGGCCACCCCCCAACTCTCGGGCGATGACTGCGACCAGGACGATCGTCACCCCGGCCGCGACGAGACCCGTCGCTCGCAAGGCAATGAGCGAATCGCCGAAGATCGGGTGGATCACCCAGCCGACCCAGGCGGTGACCGGCGGAAAGTCGACATAGCCCAGCGCGGGGTGCTTCGCGCCCTGCAAGAAGTAGAGCTCGTCGCGATGCCAGCCGTAGCGACTCATGAGGGGCACCGTCACGAGTGCCTTCGCGAGAGCGACCGCGCCGCCGAGTATCAGCGTCGTCCGAAGCGCGGTCCGTTGTGGCTGGAATGTCATGCGATGTGCGTACAAGGCTTCCGGGGAGGAGTGGTTGGGAGCCGGTCAGAGGCTCGCGTTTGATACATAATCGTCGCGCCGACCGATGTCGGCGCTCGCTTTGTGACGGACCAGGACTGATCTCGGAGGGTTGAGTGGACTTTTTTCATGATCATCCCGTGCTGTTTGCGCTCGTCTGCGCAGGCGTCGCGGTTGTGTACGGACTCTGGCTGACCTACTGGTTGCTGAAGCAGCCGGCCGGGAACGAGCGGATGCGGGAGATCTCCGCGGCCGTTCAGGAGGGTGCGGCCGCGTATCTGCGGAAGCAGTACAAGGCAATCGCGATCGTCGCGATTGCGCCGTTCCTGATCCTCGGCTTCTACCACCAGCTCGGCTGGGGCACGGCGTTCGGCTTCCTGATCGGCGCCCTTCTTTCGTCGGCGGCCGGCTTCATCGGGATGAACGTCGCCGTACGCTCGAACACGCGCACCGCCGAGGCGGCCCGCGAAGGTGTCGCCCCGGCCTTCAAGGTTGCGTTCCGCGCCGGCTCCGTGACGGGCCTCCTCGTGGTCGGCCTCGGGTTGTTCGGCGTCGCCGGCTACTACTGGTTCCTCACCGGCGGCCTGAACAACAGTCCTGCCTCCGCGGTCGACGACCTCATCGGGCTCGCGTTCGGCGGCTCACTGATCTCGGTCTTCGCGCGACTCGGCGGCGGCATCTTCACGAAGGCCGCCGACGTCGGCGCCGACCTCGTCGGCAAGATCGAGGCGGGGATCCCGGAGGACGATCCGCGCAACCCGGCTGTCATCGCCGACAACGTAGGCGACAACGTCGGCGACTGCGCCGGCATGGCCGCTGACCTGTTCGAGACCTACGCCGTCACGGCCGTGGCCGTGATGCTGCTCGGGATCAACTACCCGGACGCGAAGCTGTGGCTGTACCCGCTCGCTTTGGGCGGCATCTCGATCCTCGCATCGGTCGTCGGCACGTTTTTCGCGCGCGTCGGCAAGGGGCCGAACGGGATCATCAATGCCCTCTACAGGAGCGTGATCATCGCCACGCTCCTGTCTGCAATCGGCTTCATCCCTGTGACGAAGGCGTTCGACGGAGGCAAGTTCTCGTTCTGGCAGCTGTACGGCTCGGCGCTCGTCGGGCTCGGCGTCACGTTCCTGCTCGTCGCGATCACCGAGTACTACACGGGCAGCCGCTGGCTGCCGGTGAAGAAGATCGCCGAAGCGTCCCAGACCGGCCACGCGACGAACATCATCGCCGGCCTCGCGTACGGGATGCAGGCAACCGCTGCTCCGGTGATCGTGATCGCGGGCGGCGTCATCGCGGCCTACGAGATCGCGGGCAGCAACCTGTACGGCATCGGCGTCGCGGTCATGGCGCAGCTCTCGATGTGCGGTCTGATCGTCGCGCTCGATGCGTACGGCCCGGTCACCGACAACGCGGGCGGCATCGCAGAGATGGCGGACATGCCTGAGTCGGTACGCGGCGTGACCGACCCGCTCGACGCGGTCGGCAACACCACGAAGGCCGTGACGAAGGGCTACGCGATCGGCTCCGCCGGTCTCGCGGCGCTGATCCTCTTCGACGAGTACACCCGCGGCCTCGGCGACAAAGGGCTCGACACGAACTTCACGTTGAGCGACCCGTACGTGATCGCGGGCCTCTTCATCGGCGGGATGATGCCGTTCCTGTTCGCCTCGCTCGCGATGACGGCTGTCGGCCGTGTCGGCGGTGAGGTGGTGCAGGAGGTGCGCCGCCAGTTCCGGGAGGACCCGGGCATCATGGAAGGGACGTCGCGGCCCGACTACTCGCGTGCCGTCGGCATCGTGACCTCGTCGGCGATCAAGGGGATGCTCGCGCCGGCCGCGATTCCGATCGCGATTCCGATCATTGTCGGCGTCCTCAGTCCGAAGATGCTCGGCGGGCTGCTGATCGGCACCATCGTCACCGGCCTGTTCCTCGCAATCGCCATGACCTCCGGTGGCGGGGCCTGGGACAACGGCAAGAAGCTGATCGAGGACGGCGCCTACGGCGGCAAGGGCTCCGAGGCACATGCTGCGGCCGTCACCGGCGATACGGTCGGGGACCCGTACAAGGACACGGCCGGCCCGGCCATCAACCCGATGATCAAGATCGCGAACATCGTCGCGATCCTGATCATTCCGCTGATCGCCTCGATCCACGGCTAGCTCCGCTAGCCGTGGATCGGTTCCCGAAGCACCGCTTCGCGTTCTGATCGGGCCTGCCGCCTGAGGCGGCAGGCCCGGTTTGGGCCGCTCTCGCTTTTCTGCTCGGGAACTCGGGGGCGTACGCAATCGCCTTGGGTCGCGCCCGCTCAGGTCGGGCGCGACGCCGTCCGACGCCTCACCTGCGCAGCTCGCGGCCCGCGACCCGCTAGCTATCTACACTCCCGCGCGTGCCGAGTAGACGCAGGCGGCAGGTTGAGCTCGAGCGCGTACTCGGTACGCCCGCGCTCTTCGCTACCGCCTACGGCAACGTCGGCTCCTCGATCTACTACGCGCTCGGCCTCACAGCGGTCTACGCCCTCGGGCTGACGCCGCTCGTCTTCGTCATCGCGGGCGTGATCTTCGCCGCGACCGCCGCGACGTACGCCGAGGGCACGGTGCGCTACCCGGAGGCCGGCGGCTCGTCGAGCTTCGCGCGGCACGGCTTCAACGAGCTTGTCTCCTTCGGCGCGGCGTGGGCGCAGATGCTCGTCTACATCGTCACGGTCTCGACGTCGGCGTTCTTCGTGCCGCACTACCTCTCGATCTTCTGGGAGCCGCTGAAGCAGAACCCGTGGGACATCGTCGGCGGCGCGATCGTGATCGTGATCCTTGTGATTCTCAACACCGTCGGGGTGCAGGAGGCGGCAAAGCTCTCGATCATCCTCGCGGTCGTCGACTTCGCAACGCAGATTCTGCTCGTAGGGCTCGGTTTCGCACTCGTCTTCAGCCCGCACATCCTGACGTCGAACATCCACTGGGGCACTGCGCCGACGTGGGGGCACCTGGCGATTTCGATCCCGATCGCGATGCTGGCCTATACGGGGGTGGAGACCGTCTCCAACCTGGCCGAGGAGGCGCGCGAGCCGTCGCGCAGCGTGCCGAACGCCTACAAGCTCGTGGCGGGCGCGGTGTTCGCGATCTACTTCACGCTGCCGCTGATCGCGCTGTCTGCGCTGCCCGTGAAGCAGATCGACGGCAAGACGACGACGCTGCTCGCGCTACCGCCGGAGAAAGGTGGATTCGCGAACGACCCGGTGCTCGGCATCGTCGACAACCTCGGCATCTCCGGAGGCTTCCACCAGGCGCTCCAGATCTACGTCGGGATTCTCGCCGCGACGATCCTCTTCATCGCGACGAACGCAGGCGTGATTGGCGCCTCGCGGATCACGTACTCGATGGCGAGCCACCGCCAGCTGCCGGAGATCTTCCGGCGGCTGCATCCGAAGTTCAAGACGCCGTGGCTGTCGCTCCTGCTCTTCGCCGGGATCGCGCCGATCATCGTGATCCTCCCCGGCAACGTGAACTTCGTCGGCACGCTCTACTCGTTCGGTGCGACGCTCTCGTTCACGGTCGCCCACGCGTCGATCGTCCGCCTGCGGATGAAAGCGGTTGCCGGCGAGGAGCAGCTCTTCCGCGCGCGGCCGAACCTTCGCTACCGCGGCGTCGACTGGCCGTTGTTCGCCATCTTCGGAGGGCTCGCCACGGGGATCTCGTTCCTTGTCATCCTCGAGCAGAATCCGACGACGCGCTGGGTGGGGCTCGGTTGGCTCGCCGTCGGCCTCGTCTTCTACGTCGTCTACCGCCGCCGGTACGTCGGTGAGCCGTTGACGAAGACCGTGCGTGCGCCTGCGGCGTTCGGCCCTGCGCTTGCACTCGAGTACCGTCGCCTCCTTGTGCCGATCGTCGGTGGGCAAGCGTCCGACGATGCGCTCGACGTCGCGTGCAGCCTCGCCGCCGAGCGCAGAGCTCGGATCGTCGCGCTGAACGTCCTCGAGGTACCGCTCGACCTTCCCCTCGGCGTCGACATGCCGAACGAAGAGGCACGCGCCAACCACGAGCTCGACGAAGCGATTGCGGTCGGCGACTCATACGGCGTCCGCGTCGTCGATCGACTCGTCCGTGCGCGTAGCGCCGGCGACGCGATCGTGGAGGAGGCAGCGCGTCGCGGAACCGAGATCATCGTTCTCGGATCGCCGCGCAAGACGCTGTCGACGACGAGCGCGGCGGTGTTCGGGCGCACGGTCGACTACGTCCTGAAGCACGCGCCATGTCGAGTGATGGTCGCGGCAGCGCGGGTCTCCGACGCCGAGCCACGCCGCACGGACGACGCAGCGTGAACCACCTCGCCTACAGCTCGGTCGTGAGGGACACCATGTTTCCCCCCCATGCCCCCTTCTTCTTCTGCCAGGCGGGGGAAACCTCCCGGTTCCCCCCGAACCCCCATCCCCACGTTCATGGGCCAAAGGTCGGCCCATGAAGCTTTACCACCGAGCCGTCCTCGTCTTCTGCGTCGTCGTCATCTGCCTCGGCGCGGCGTTGCTCGTCGTGACGGCCGTGCACGGCGGCGGGGTCATCGGCTTCGTCTCCGGGGGGCTTTTCGTCGCGCTCGGCGTTGCGCGCCTCACCGTCGAGCGGAAGCGCCCTCGGTAATGGCGCGCAAGCTCAGCGGGTTCGAGCGCGTGCTCGACGCGCCGTCGCTGTTCGCGGTTGCGTACGGCGAGATCGGCTCGTCGGTGTACTTCGCGCTCGGGATCGTTGCGGCGAGCGCGCTGGGATTGACCCCGCTAGTCCTGCTTGCGACCGGCGTGCTGTTCCTCGTCGTCTCGCTCTCCTACGCGGAAGGGACGACCGCGATTCCGGAGACCGGCGGTGCAGCGACGTTCGTCCGTCGCGGCTTCAACGACCTGTTCGGTTTCGTCACCGGCTGGGCGCTCCTCCTCGACTACCTGATCGTCGTGGCACTGTCGACGTTGTTCCTGCCGCAGTACCTGAGCTGGGCTCTCGGTGTCCCGTGGCTGCGGCGCGGCCCGTGGGACGTCGTCGTCGCCTCCCTCGTGATCGCGGCGATCGCGATCATCCGGCTGACGCGACACTCGCGCCTGCACAGCGGCGCGATCGTGATCGCAGTGCTCGATCTCGTGGTCCAGGGGCTCCTCGTCGTGCTCGGCTTCGTATTCCTGTTCTCCGCTGATGTCCTCACGGCGGGATTCCACTTCTCGTCCGGGCAGAGCTGGCACGACATCGCCTACGCGCTGCCGCTCGCGATGCTCGCGTACACCGGGCTCGAGACCGTTGCGAACCTGGCCGAGGAGACGCGTGAGCCGGGAACGACACTGCCGCGCTCGTTGTTCTCGGCCATCGGCCTGGTGGTCGTCATCACGGTGTTGATCGCCATCGTCGGTGTGACCGCCTATCCGGCTCCTCACGGGACGTCGGCGCTCGGCGAGGAGTGGCTGAGAGCACCGCTCGTCGGCATCGTCGCCGCCTTGCACGGGCACCTTGCAGCCGGTGTCGTTGACATCCTGCGGGTCGCCGTCGGGCTCTCGGGTGCGCTGATTCTGCTCGCTGCGGCGACGACCTCGATGTCCGGGTGCACGCGGCTGCTCCACTCGATGGGCGCGCACGGACAGCTGCCGCGGGCGTTCGGGAGACTCGATCGGCGCACGCTCGTCTCTCGTGAAGGGATCGTCGTCACCGCCCTGGTCGCCATTGCGATCGTGACGCTCGCCGGCTCGCTCGCGACGAACGAGACCACCTTCCTGGCCAGCACCTACTCGTTCGGCGTCCTGCTCGCGTTCACGGCGGCGCAGCTCGCCGTCGTCCGGCTCCGCGTTCGCGAACCCGATCTCGTCCGCCCGTTTCGCGCCAGACCCGAGATCAGGGTGCGCGGGACGCTGCTCCCACTGCCGGCGCTGATCGGCGCGCCACTGACGCTCGCGGTCTGGATCCTCGCGATGATCACCCATGTCGGCGCCAGGTATGCGGGGCCTGCGTGGCTCGCCGGCGGCATCGTCGTCTACCTCCTCGTCCGACGGCAGGAGGAGGTCGGCCTGCTCGCGGACGTCGACCCGATCTCCGAACTGCCTCCCGGCGCCGCATTCAAGCGGCTGCTCGTGCCCATGAAGCTCGGTGACATCGGTGAGGAAATGGTCGCGACAGCAGTTGCGATCGCCAAGGAGCGGCATGCGACGATCGAGGCACTGTTCGTCGTCCGCGTACCACGCGCCTTCCCGCTCGAAGGCCCGCTGCCCGAGGATGTCGCCGAGCGAGCACGACGCTCACTCGATGAGGCGAAGGCGCTCGGCGAGGACAACGGCGTCGACGTCGAGGTCGAGACGGTACGCGCGAGGTCGATTGGCCACGCCATCATCGACGAGGCGGAACGTCGCGATGTCGATCTGATCGTGCTGGGCTCGTCACCGCGCTGGCGGCGGCAATCCAGGTTCTTCTCCCCGACCGTGGATCACGTCCTGCGCCATGCGCCGTGCGAAGTTCTCGTGGTCGCGTTCCCGGAGGGTGTATTCGAGGATGTCGGCACGTCGTGACCCCGTCGGCTTCATCTACGCTCACTCCATGAAGGCGGTTGTCATCGGCTGTGGGCGTGTCGGCTCGAACGTCGCGCTGCAACTGTCGGCGGAGGGCTGGGACGTCACGTGCCTCGACGAGAAGGAAGAGGCGCTGATGCGGCTCGGCAGCGGCTGGGGCGGACGGTTCGTCGTCGGTCACGGCATGGACATCGAGGTGCTCCACGAGGCTGGGATCGAGGATGCCGACGCGGTCGTCGTCTCGACGGACGGTGACAACACGAACATCGTGATCGGCCAGGTCGTGCAGAAGAAGTACGGGATCGGCTGCGTCGTCGTTCGGGTCCTCGACCCGAAGCGCGCCGACTTCTACGCGAAACGCGGCATGCGCACGGTCTGCCCGACGCAGACCGCCGTATCCGTCATGACCGACGCTGTGCGCTCCTGCGACACGAGCTTCCTCTCACCGAGCACGGTTGAGGGCTAAACGGTGGCGAACTAGGTGTACGTCATCATCGCGGGCGGCGGGAAAGTGGGGAAGAGCGTCACGCGCTCGCTGCTCGACATGGGCCACGAGGTGACGCTCGTCGAGCAGGACCGCGATCGCTTCGGCCAGCTCGAGGCCGAGTTCGGCCACGTCGCGCTGATCGGCGATGCGACCGAGATCGGCGTCCTCGAGCGTGCCGGCATCGCGCGTCCGCCGGATCTCGTCCTCGCGGTCACCGGCGACGACGAGGACAACCTCGTCATCAGCCAGCTAGCGAAGGAGGGCTACGGCGTCCCGAAGGTGGTCGCACGCGTGAACGATCCGCGGAACCAGCAGCACTTCGACCTGCTCGGCATCACGCAGACGGTCTGTGCCACCTCGGGGTTGCTCGGTCTCGTCGAGCACGAGGTTCCCGAGCACGGGCTCATCCGTCTCCTCGAGCTACGCCGTGAAGGGCTAGAGGTCGTGGAGGTGCAGGTGGAGATCGACTCGCCGTCCGCCGGGAAGACCATCTCGGAGCTCAAGCTGCCTGAAGGCTCGCGGCTGATCTCGGTGATGCGCAACGGTCAGGCGGCGATCGCCGTCGGCTCGACGGTGCTCGGGCCGGGTGACCAGCTGCTGGCGATCCTGCAGCCGGGCAAAGAAGACGAGCTGCGGCGCGTGCTGATCGGGACATAAGCCGTGCGGTCGTCGGCGCGTTTCCTCCTCGTCTGCCTGGCGTTTGCGGCGATCGTCACCGGGGCCTGCGCCGCGCCGAAGCGCCCCTCGGCTTTGCGGCTCGAGCAAGTTGTCTCAGGCCTCCAGCGTCCGGTCTTCGTAACAGTCGCGCCCGGGGAGCCGAACAGGCTCTACATCGTGGAGCAGGCTGGTCTGATCCGGATCCTCGAGCGCGGGAAGCTTCGTGACGCGCCGTTCCTGGACATCCGTTCGCTCGTAGGCTCGGAGGGGAACGAGCAGGGGCTGTTCGGCCTCGCCTTCGACCCGGGGTACGCGACGAACCACCGGTTCTACGTCGACTACACGGACAAGCAGGGTGACACGAACGTCGCATCGATCCAGGGCGCCGACGGCAGCGCGACCGTGGGCAGTCTCAGGCGTCTGTTATTCGTGAAGCAGCCGTACTCGAACCACAACGGCGGGATGCTGGCCGTCGGACCGGATCGGCTGCTGTACGTGGGGATGGGGGACGGCGGTTCAGGCGGCGATCCCGAGAACCGGGCGCAGAACCCGGATTCCCAGCTCGGCAAGCTGCTGCGCATCGACGTGCGCAACGGAGACAAGGTGACGATGGCCGCGCTCGGGTTGCGCAACCCGTGGCGGTTCTCGTTCGATCGCGCGAACGGCGATCTCTACATCGGCGATGTCGGCCAGAATGCGATCGAGGAGATCGACTACATGCGAGCCGGCACGACGCGGCTCCTCAACTTCGGCTGGCGGGTGTACGAAGGCACGACGACATATCAGGCGGGGACGCTCGGGCCGGGGCGTCTCACCGGACCAATCGCCCAGTACTCCCACAGCCTCGGCTGCTCGGTGACCGGCGGCTACGTGTACCGCGGCAAGGCTGTTCCTACCGCTGCGGGACGCTACTTCTACGGGGACTACTGCAGCGGCACCATCTGGAGCCTGACCGTGCGGCGCGGGAAGGTCTCCCGGGTGCGTCGCGAGCCGTTCAAGGTCTCCCAGCCCTCGTCGTTCGGCCAGGACGCGGCCGGCGAGCTCTACCTCGTGTCGCTCGAAGGCGTCGTCTACCGCCTCGCTGCGTGACGCCGGTCTGTGCAACCTGCGGCGCGGTCTTCCCGGCCGCAGAGATCCCACCCGAAACCTGCCCGATCTGCGAGGACGAGCGCCAGTGGGTCCCCGTGACCGGGCAGCAGTGGACGTCTCTTGCGGAGCTCGCAGGCGACCATCGGGCCGAGGTGCGGGAGGAGGAGCCCGGTCTAGTCGGGGTGGGGGTCGAGCCCGAGTTCGCGATTGGCCAGCGCGCGTTGCTCGTCGAGACGCCGGCAGGCAACGTGTTGTGGGACATGGTGCCGCTGTCTACCGACGACGCCGTCGCCGACGTCGCGCGGCGCGGTGGCGCAACGGCGATTGCGATCTCGCATCCGCACTACTACTCCGGGATGCTCGAGTGGAGCCGCGCGCTGGGCGGGATTCCGATCCTGCTGCATGCCGACGATCGGGAATGGGTTCTCCGGCCCGACCCGCTCGTCGAGCACTGGGACGGGGATGCCTACGACCTGCCCGGCGGCTTGACCCTGCTGCGGCTCGGCGGGCACTTTGCCGGCGGCACCGTCTTGCACTGGCCTGCGGGCGCGGGCGGACGTGGAGCCCTGCTGTCGGGCGACATCGTCCAGGTCATCGCGCATCGTCGCTCGGTCACGTTCATGTGGAGCTACCCGAACATGTTGCCGCTGCCGGCGCCTGAGGTGGAGCGGATCGTCGCGGAGCTCGAGCCGTGGGAGTTCGACCGGATCTGGGGCGCGTGGTGGGGTCGGGTCATCTCGACGAATGCGAAAGCCGTGATTCGCGAGTCGGCGGCGCGCTACGTGCGGGCGCTCGACGGTTCACAACGTCTGTAGGAAGGACACGTAGGGGCGAGGCTCGCCTCGCCCTCGCCCGAAGAAGGCGACCCAAGGGTCGCTCCTACGCTTCGCGCAACTCCTCGCGTGTCCGGACGACGATGGCGCCGGGACCGAGCGTGTCGAGTAGCCGTTCGAGCGCGCCCGTGCCGGTCTCGAGAGCGTCGATGCGTCGGGCTGCGCCAAGTTGCGCAAGGGCGATCTGCGCCAGCTCGATCGGCCCGTCGGTGAAGACGCCCAACCGTTTGCCTGCTGCCGCGAGCAAGCGAAGAGCGGCGCTCGCGTCGGCGGCCGGCCGAAGGTACACAGGCGCTCGATCCTCGGCGTAGCGCTCGAGCAGCGTCCGCCAGTTGCCGGCGCCGCTGCTGTCGAGCAACGTCGCTGCCGCACCTCGGTCGGTCGGCAGCAGGGCAGAGTCGACTCCGAGCACGCGGCCGGCTCCAGCGAGCCAGTCGTCCCACAGTCTGCGGGTGTCACCGAGCGCACCGTCGAGATCGATTGCGAGTGCTGCAGGCGGCGTCACCGTCCGATGATAAGCTCGCCCGGCTCACGGGAGCACGGTCAGGGAACCCGGTGCAAGTCCGGGACGGTCCCGCCGCTGTGAGGGGAGTTGCTCAACCACCGATGTGCCACTGGTCGAGAGACCGGGAAGGCGGTGGGGGAGGGAGCCCCGAGTCAGAAGACCTGCCGAGCCCCCGACATACCGAACCCCTCGCGGATGGGAGGATTCGATGGCTCGACGCTCTCTCGTTCTTCCAGCGACCCTTGTCGCTGCGTTCGTCTTGACGGGTGCGGCCATGGCCGCGCAGGTCACGATCCGGGTCGAAGGGAAGACGCAGTCCATCTTCGGCTCGAAGCCGGTCACGATCGACGCGACGAATGCGCTGCAGGCGCTCGACGTCGCCAGCACGCTCGGCGAGTTCTACTACGGCATCACGACGTCGTCCTTCGGCGACTATGTCTCGCAAGTCGGCAAGTACGCGGGCTCTGGGAACGCCGGCTGGGTGTTCAAGGTGAACGGCGTCTCGCCACCGGTCGGAGCCGACCAGGTGCAGCTCAAGGACGGCGACGCCGTGCTCTGGTACTACGCGGCGTTCGGTCCGAACGGCGGGCCGCCGACGCTCGAGCTGGCAGCGGACGGACAGTCTGTCAACTGCTACAAGGTCGAAGCGTTCGATGATGCCGGCAAGCTCGTACCCGCCAAGGGTGTCGTCCTGCACGTAGATGGTCGCCGCGTCAAAACGCAGGCTGCCACGGGCGGCGCCGTCGGCTGTGTCGGCAAGCACCGAGGTCTCGTGCGGGCGTACTCGTTCGGCACGGTGCGCTCGAACAGCGCGAAGTGAACGCGCGCCGGGTTGCCGCACTCCTCCTCGCCGCTCTCGCAGTTGCGGGCTGCGGTGGGGTGGGGGGCGGCGACTCCGGCACGGCGAGGCTCTGGATCACCGAGGATCGCGGTTCGAAGTTGATTCTGAGTACGTCGGTGCCGGCCGGGCAAACGCTCCTGCGGGCGCTTCGTGCCAAAGCCAAGGTTGACACGCGGTACGGTGGCCGCTTCGTCCAGTCGATCGACGGCGTGAGTGGCGATGTCTCGAAGAGACACGACTGGTTCTGGTTCGTCAACGGCCTCGCCGGCGACTCGAGCGCGGCCGAGTACCGGCTTCGCGCGGGCGACATCGCGTGGTGGGACTACCGGGACTGGACGCACGACGCGGACTTGGAGGTCGTCGCGGGCGCCTTCCCGGAGCCCTTCTTCCACGGCTACGCAGGGCATGTTCGGGCGGTGGCGGTGCGCTTCGCGCCGGGGCTGCAACCCGCCGCACAGAGGATCGCCCGACGTCTGCACGCCTCCTCGGTGGCGGCGTTGGGAGTACCGGTTCCGCACGATGCGAGCCTCTTCGTTCTCGAACGCGGCTCGACCCGCTTGGCTGCGGCGCTCCGCTCGCCGGGCAGCGGGCCGCAGGCGCCAGTCGTGCTCACGTTCTCCGGTGATGTCTCCAAGCTCCTGCGGGGCGCCTACGCGCGGAGGTTCGCCGTCCCGTGAAGCGCGTGCCGCGACTGCGCTTCAGCCCCGGTCCGTTCAGCCCAGGCCCGGCAGCGCTCTCGCTCGGTGCGATCGGGACTTCGGCGCTCCTGATCGACCGTCTCTGGGCGATCGGGGTTCTTGCTGCGGGGCTGTTCGCGCTGACACTGCGAGCGCCGCGCCACCGTCGCTGGCCGTACCTCTACGGTGCGTTGAGCGCAGGGCTCAGCGTCTTTCTCCTCTCCCCGCTCTTCAACACGGCCGGAGGCGGGACGCTCCTGTGGGAAGGCCCGACCATCCCGGTCGTCGGCACTCTGGACATCACGACCGACGAGCTGCAACAGGCTGCGCTGAATGGCTTGCGCCTGACGGCTCTTGCCCTTGCATTTGCGGTATACGGGCTCCTACTCGATCACGACAGGCTCGTCTCCGGCGCGAGGGCGGCGCGTCGTTCGGCGCTTGCCGTCGCGCTTGCGACGCGACTCGTGCCCTCGCTTCAGCGCGACGCCGTTGGGCTCGTCGAGGCGGTGCGCGGCCGCGGTGTCGAGATCGGTGGAGTTCGGGGCTACGCGCTGCTCCTCTCGCCGCTTGTGGCCGGCTCGCTCGAGCGGGCGACGAATCTTGCCGAGGCGATGGAGTCGCGCGGGTTCGGCCGCGCCGGCGCGACGCGTGCCCCGCAACCTCCTTGGGCACGTGCGGACTGGCTCGCCCTCGTCGGCTCGGCGGCCCTCGTGGTGGTGGCGTTGACGTGGCTCTAGCTGTCGTCGAGCGCCTGTCCTTCTCCTATCCCGGGGCTGTCGCTGGCCTGCGCGATATCTCGCTGCAGCTCGAACCCGGCGAGCGCGTGGCGTTGCTCGGCCCGTCGGGTTCCGGAAAGTCGACACTCCTACGGGCGCTCTCGGGTCTTGTGCCTCACTTCCACGGTGGCCGCTTCGAGGGCCGAGTGGTTGTCGCCGGACTCGACACCCGCCGGGCTCGACCCGCCGAGATGGCGGGCACCGTGGCCACCGTGTTCCAGGATCCGGAAGACCAGGTCGTGATGACCCTCGCCATGAACGAGGTCGCGTTCGGGCTGGAGAACATCGGCGTCGAGCCAGGCGCCATCTGGCCGCGGGTCGAGCGGGCGCTCGAAGCGGTCGGAGCCTCGCACCTCGCCGAGAGACGCACGGTCGAGTTGTCAGGCGGCGAGCTCCAGCGCGTCTGCCTGGCGGCTGCTCTGGCGCTCGAGCCGCAGCTGCTGCTGCTCGACGAGCCGACATCCCAACTCGACCCCGACGGCGCCGCTGCGTTCTTCGACGCCGTCGATGCGCTCGGCGCGACCATCGTGCTGTCCGAGCAGCGCGTCGGCCGCGCCCTGGCGCAGGCCGACCGTGTCCTGTTCCTCGAAGACGGACGGCTCCGACTCGATGCGCCGCGAGCGGAGGCCGAAGAGTGGCTTGCCGAGCATCGGCCGCGGTACGCCAGTTCTGGGTTCGAGCCGGACGTGGCAGTGGAAGAGGAGCGGCCGGAGACTGCCATGTTGCTGGAGCTCAACGGCGTCACCTTCGCCTACCAGGGCGGCCCGCCGGCTGTCGACGGCGTCGATCTCGAGCTTCGACGCGGTGAGGTGGTAGCCCTCGAGGGCGCAAACGGCTCCGGGAAGACAACGCTTGCGAAGCTAGCGAGTGGCTTGCTCGAGCCTTCCCGTGGCTCGGTCAGACGACATGGGCGGGTTGCGTACCTCACCCAGGATCCCGGTCGCTATCTCGCCAAGGAGACCGTGCTCGCGGAGGTGGCGCTCGGAGTAGGCGGCGACGAAGCGCGGGCGCGGGCGGCGCTCGACAGGTTCGGCCTCTCGTTCGCCTACGACCGTCATCCGCGCGATCTCTCGAGCGGCGAGCGTGAGCGACTGGGCGTTGCCGCGGTCGCGGTCTCGGAACCGGATGTCCTCGTGCTCGACGAGCCGACGCGCGGGCTCGACCCGGATCGGAAGGCCGAGCTGGCGGCGTGGCTCACCGCCTATGCAGCCGCTGGCCGGGCGGTGCTCGTGGCGACACATGACCGGTCGTTCGCAGCCCACCGGAGGATCGGCCTCGGAGCTGTCGAGGAGGTGCGAGCTGGCCGCTAGATCGGCTATGGCTCGGATCGGCTCCGTCGCGGCCTTGCTTGCACTCGCGGCGGCTGCGCTTGTCGCACTCGACCCGGCGCAGGGCGGCGTCGCGACGCTTCTGGCCGCTGTCGCGCTCGTCATCGGCGGTTTCGCGTGGCTCGAAGGCGGAACCAGCTCGGCCCGCGATCTGACGCTCGTCGCGACGCTCGGCGGGCTAGCGGCCGCAGGACGGGTCCTCTTCGCGCCGCTTCCCGACGTCCAGCCGGTGACCGTCATGGTCGCGGCGGCGGGGGTGGCGCTTGGCCCCCGCCGGGGCTTCGCTGTAGGCGCACTCGCCGCCCTAGCCTCGAATTTCTTCCTCGGCCAAGGGCCCTACACGCCGTGGCAGATGCTCGCCTGGGGAGGCTGCGGCGTCCTCGCTGGGCTCCTACGGCCGCTGCTCCGACGACGGCTGTCGTTCGCAGTGTTCTGCCTCCTGCTCGGCTTCGCGTTCGGGACCACGTTGGATCTGTGGCAGTGGTTCACCTTCTACCCGCACACGACGGTCGCGCTCGTGACCGTTCTCGGGCAGGGATTCGCATTCAACGTCGCCCACGCCGCGGGCAACCTCGTCCTCGCGCTCGTCGCCGGGCCCGAGCTTCGCCGCGTCCTCGAACGTCACGAGCGGCGCTCGCGAACCGAGATCGTATGGGCATGAGGCTGCTCGTCGCCCTGACGGCGCTCGCACTTGCCGGCAGCGCGGCGAGTGCGACACCGCCTGCACCCCTACAGGCGGCTGGTGCCTATCTCGCCGGGGTGCAGCAGCCGGACGGTGGCTTCGCCGAAGCCGGCCGGCAACCCGACGTATCCCTCACCGCCTGGGCGGCGCTCGGGCTCGTCGCTGCGCGTGTGGGTGGGGACGCGCGCGCAAGAGCTCTCGACTACCTTCGCAAGCATGAGGTCGACTCGCAGCAGACCACGGATATCGCGCTTGCCACGCTCGCGCGGATCGCTCTCGGCGACCGACCCGAGGCGTTGCTGACGAGGCTGCGCGCCGTTCGCGCCGGTGGTCTCGTCAACGAGGAGATCTGGACGGTCCTCGCACTCCGCGCGGCGGGCGAGCCGGCGCCGACTGCGCTGATCCAGGATCTCCTGAGGAACCAGGCGCGGAACGGTGGGTGGTCGTGGACACGGCGCGGCGCGCCGGACTCGAACGACACCGCGGCTGCGATCGAAGCGCTTCGCGCCGCCGGCGTCTCGGGTCGGCCCATAACGCGCGGTCTGGCTGCGCTGCGAGGCTTCCGCAACCCCGACGGCGGCTACGGCCTGACTTCGGGCCGTGACTCGGACGCGCAGTCGACGGCTTGGGCCGTTCAGGCGCTGATCGGCGCCGGTCAGAAGCCCTCTGCCATCACATGGCACTATCTGTCGCGGCTCCGCCGACCCGACGGGAGCTACCGCTACTCAGTTCGCTACGGGACCACGCCGGTGTGGGTGACCTCGGAGGTGGCACCGGCACTCGCAGGGAAGCCGTTTCCACTCCACTGACGGCCGAATGGGGGAGTGACACGGTCCGCCGCCAGGGGTAGCGTCTCCGGCATGAGAAAACGTGCGATCGTGTCAGCCGTCGTTGCCGCCGTCGTCGTTGCCGCACTGGTCGTCGCCTCAGTGGCGATGGCTGCAGCGAACGTGACGTACAACGATTCCGTGAGCGTCGGCAAGCCCGTCTCGCTCACGGTCAAGACGTACCGCCCAACTGCCTTCAAGGTGCTCCTGCGCGTGCAGACGATCGGCCGGACGCAGCTCTTCCTCCTCGGCAAGCACGCCCCGAAAGGTGCAGCGCTGATCGACACGAAGACCTACGCGTGTGACGGAGCAGCCGGCTCGTACTACTGCAAGGCGTCGTACGAGGCCTTGCCCGCGGGCACGTACACCTGGCGGATCGTGCGGGTGTCCGGGCCGAAGGAAGTCACCACGCTCACGGTTCGCTGGTAGCCGGGGTCAGCGACTTCTCCCAGGCGATCTCCGTCGAGAACGGTTGGTAGCCGAGCTTGCGGTTGATCGCCTGCATCGGCGCGTTCGTCGCGTCGTTGCCGGTGTAGACCGCGCTGATCCCGAGCTCTGCTGCGCGGACGAGCGAGGCACGCTTGGCCACTGTTGCCAGCCCGCGGCCTCGGTGGTCGGGATGCGTGCCCGTTCCGGCGTTTGTCGCCCGTCCGCTCGCGTGATCGGAACGGAGCCACGTGATGCTCGCGACCTCCCCGTCGACGAGCGCAGCCATGCTCGCGTCGCGATCGACGCTCGGGCTGTTCCAGTAGTCCGCCAGCCAGTGCTCGTAAGTGATCGCGTCCCAGGTGACACCGCCGGGCTCGTCGAGCGTCGCCGCCGCATCGACACGGTGGAGCGGCGTCGGGTCATCGACGAAGGCGGCGAACGACAGCACCTCGACACCTGGCCGCAGCGGCACGGGCTGCACGGTGCGGGGATCGAGGCGCAACAGGTCGTGCGAGGCGATTTGCTCGTACGCGCGCGACTGCGCGAAGGCGACGCTCGCGTCGTCCGCGCGCGACTCGGCGAGGATCCGGCGGGCGCCGACGTCGCGGGTGTGGCGCTCGGCGAGCTCGTAGAGCGCGCCACCGATTCCGCGAGCTCGCTGTGAGGGGTCGACGATGACGTCGATCCACGCGACTCCCTTCTCGCTGGTCTGGACATTCAAGCTGGCGCTCGCCAGGCCGATCAGCTCGCCGCCTGCCTCGGCGCACCATCGGCGCATGTGCGATCCCGGCGGTTTGAGCTCCAGGTAGTAGCGCACAGCCGCTACCGAGCGGACGAACTCGGGATAGATCGTCTCCTGGAGGGCGGCGATCTGCTCCGCGTCGTCGGTCGTGGGCTCGCGAATCACGGCGGCGACGATACCGGGCCTGCCGGCGCCTTGACACCTAGTAGCACGAGGTATACGCTCGAGACCGTGCGGAGCAAGGTATCGGCGGGAGACGTCTTGAAAGGGCACGTCGACCTACTCCTCCTGGCCGCGCTCGAGGCCGGCCCTGCTCACGGCTATGCGATCCTCGAGACCGTTCGAGAGCGCAGTGAAGGCGTGTTCGATCTCGCCGAAGGGACCGTGTATCCGGCGCTCTACCGGCTCGAGCGCCGCGGTCTTCTCGACTCGTCGTGGGTGGAGGCGACCGGGACGCGAAAGCGGCGCGTCTACCGGCTCACGCCGAAGGGTCAGGCGGAGCTCGGTCGTCAGCGCACGGCCTGGGACGGGTACGTGACGGCGATGCAGGTGGCGATCGCGTGATCGATGCGATTCTCGAGCAGCTCGGCGCCGCGCTCGACGACCTTGGCGTTCGTGGCGCCGGTTACCATCGCATGCTCGCCGAAGCGCGAGATCATCTGGAGGAGACGGTTGCCCGTGTCGGCGAGGAAGAAGCGGTTCGTACGTTCGGCTCGCCGCGAGAACTGGCGGGACTCGTCGCGGCTGAGGTCGCCACCAGTCGAACCAGATCGGCCGCATACGCAACGTTCTTCGTTCTCGCCCCGGTTGGACTCGCGTACGCCGCGCTCTACCTCAGCTTCCCGAGCGGCTCGCAGCTCGATCAGTCGGGCGGAAGAGTGCCGGGCCTGGGCTTGCTCGCCTCCGCAGGCATCGTATTCCTTCCACAGATCGCCTTTGTCTCGGGTGTGCTGGCTCTGCTGCGCGTCGTGCGCATGCGGAACCGAGACACGCTGGCGGCGGCGGAGCTTCGGATGCAGCGGGCGCGCGCGGCGGTGGCCTCGACGGCTGGGATTCTCACGCTCGTGTCGCTAGGCCTGTTCGCGATCGATCAACGCCGGATCATCGCGGGCTGGTGGCTGGTCGGCGTTGTCGTTGCCTGCGCCGTGCTCATCCCTCCTCTCCTTGTCGTCGGCCTTGCGACTCGACGAGCCGCGCGGCCAGTCGTCCCGGTTGAGGGCCGAGCGGACGATGTGTTCGACGACCTCGCCCTGCTGTTCCAGATGCCTGTCGTCCGCCGCCATGACTTTCCGTCTCACCCCTGGCGCTTCGCGGTCCTCGTCGGATTCGTTCTTGCTGCGGCGGTCGGTCCGTTCGCCGGACCGGCGGGCGCAGTGGGAGAGTTTGCGGTGTTGCTCGTCTGCTTCCGCGTGCTCGGGCGCCCACTCGGGCTACGACGCGACGGAGCACGGGCGTCGTGCGAGGACGACGAGGCCGGTGCCCAGGAGGCCACCGCCGAACGGGCGTTGTAGCGCTCGCATAGGCAAGGCGAGAGCCCACGTCGCGGGTGCCGCCCAGTCCGGCGGCTGGAGCCACCGTCCACTAGCGGCTGTGCGGTCGGACATCGACGCCGTCATCTCAGGCCGGCGCGCAAGAATGTTGCGACCAGCTTCCAGCATGTAGCCGACCGGAAAACCGTAGGTGACAACCGAGCTGTCGGTGAGACCGGCCGCGGCAAGGAGCGAGACGAGGTCATCGCGGTCATAGCGGCGGAAATGCCCGGCCTTCAGATCGGCCGCACCCATCCGCTCGCGCCCTGCAGGGACGCTGAGCAGAAGCCAGCCACCGGGGCGGATCCGCTCGACCCATTCTGCAACCGCTCCCGCGTCGTCCTCGATGTGCTCGAGCACCTCGAACGCGCAGACCAGATCGAAGGCGTCGTCCGTGGCCAGCGCGCGGAAATCGCCGTTCACCATCCGCTGCACAGCGGCGGTGTCGAAGCGCAACTTCGCGACCGCGAACGATGCCGCATCCGGTTCGAGGCCGGTGTACGAATACCGACGTGCGAGCATGACGCCGACCGCTCCCTGGCCGGCTCCGATCTCGAGGATCGAACGAACATCGGTCGCTCGTCTCAGCTGACGAAGGATCGCGTCGTACCGCAACCAGGCATGCAAGGACAGGGCTGGCGTCATTCGCCGCATCGTAGGAGGAGAAAGGCAGCCGCGGGCCCGGGAGCCGCAGAGGGCCCGGGCCCATCGGCCCCCGCGGGATTGTGCTCTTGCATATGCGTCGCGTCAACAATCTGGCAACAGCCGGTACCCGCGGATTCGACCGCTAGCATCGATGAGTGACCTCTGTGGACTCGGTCGAGCACCTTGCGTCGCTGAACGAGCCGCAGCGTGAGGCCGTTCTCCACACGGAAGGGCCGCTGCTCGCGGTTGCCGGAGCAGGTTCCGGGAAGACGCGTGTCCTCACACACCGGGTCGCGCATCTCGTGCGCGCATGCGGTGTCAGGCCGAACGAGATTCTCGCCATCACGTTCACGAACAAGGCCGCTGGGGAGATGCGCGACCGGCTGGAGGGAATGCTCGGCCGAACCGTCCGGGCGATCTGGATCCTCACCTTCCACGCCGCCTGCGGACGGATTTTGCGGGCCGAAGCGCCGAGGCTCGGCTACCGCTCCAACTTCACGATCTACGACCAGGCCGACCAGATCCGAGTCGTGAAGGCCTGTCTGGCAGAGCTTGACCGCGATCCGAAGCGGTTCACGCCGCGGGGCATCCACTCCCAGATCTCGAACGCGAAGAACCAGCTCCTCGGCCCGGACGCCTACATGGCGCGTGTCTCGTCGTTCTACGATCAGACGGTCGCAGAGGTGTACGAGCTGTACCAGCGGAAGCTCTTCGGCTCGAACGCTGTCGACTTCGACGACCTTCTACTGCTCGTCGTGGAGATCCTGGAGCGGTTCCCGGAAGCGCGTGAGCATTGGCAGAAGGCGTTCCGCTACATCCTCGTCGACGAGTACCAGGACACGAACCACGCTCAGTACAGGCTCCTGCAGCTGCTTGCCGCAGAGCACCAGAACGTGTTCGCCGTCGGCGATCCGGACCAGTCGATCTATGCGTTCCGTGGCGCCGACATCTCCAACATCATGGACTTCGAGCGCGACTTCCCAGGGGCGACCACCATTGCGCTCGAGCAGAACTACCGCTCGACGAACGCGATTCTCGGCGCGGCGAACTCGCTGATCGAGAACAACCGCGAGCGGAAGCCGAAGCGACTCTTCTCGGATCTCGGCGAGGGCGATCCGGTGCAGGTGATCGAGGTCGAGGATGAGCACGCCGAGGCGCGGTTCGTCGCGGCCGAGATCGCGCGGCTCGTGGAGGAGGGGACGTCGGCTAACGAGACGGCGGTCTTCTACCGCACGAACGCGCAATCGCGCGTCCTGGAGGACGTGCTCGTCCGCCAGGACATCCCGTATCAGGTGATCGGGGGCCCACGCTTCTACGAGCGCGCCGAGATCAAGGATGCAGTCGCGTACCTGTCCGTCCTCGACAACCCTGCCGACGCGGTAGCGCTGTTGCGGATTGCGAACCGGCCGCGGCGCGGGATCGGCGATACGTCGCTGCAGCGGCTCGTCACGCACGCAGACACGGTCGGCGGCTCGCTGTGGGAATCGATTGCCGATCCGGAGGCCGCTGGTGTCGGCACTGCCGCGGTCAAGGCGCTGCGCGGTTTCCGCACGACGATGGAGTCGCTGATGGCCGCAGCGCAGGAGCTGCCGGTCGACGAGCTTGTGGAGGCGGTGCTGCAGCGGAGCGGCACGATCGAGGCGTACGAAGCCGAGCGCACGATCGAGGCGCGCGGTCGGATCGAGAACCTGCAGGAGCTCGTCGGCGTCGCCCGCGAGTACCGCGAGCAGTCCGAGAATCCAGTTCTGTCCGAGTTCCTGCAGTCGATCTCGCTCGTCTCGGACCAGGATGGGATCGAGGACGACCGCGGCATGGTCACGCTGATGACGCTCCACAACGCGAAAGGCCTCGAATTCCGCGCCGTCTTCATGATCGGGATGGAGGAGGGGATCTTCCCGCACTCCCGCTCGATCGAGGAACAGGGGATCGAGGAGGAGCGGCGGCTTGCGTACGTCGGCATGACGCGCGCCATGGAGAGGCTGACGCTGACCCATGCGATGGCGCGCTCCCTGTACGGACGGCGGGAGTACAACCTCGGTTCCCGCTTCCTCGACGAGCTGCCGGATGCCGTCGTGCGGGAGCGGCTGCGACCTTCGTCGTGGCAGTCGTACGCCTCGCCGCGAGTTGCCGCGCCAATGCGCGAGAGCCGTGACATGCCGTCGCTGCAGACAGGCGACTCGGTGCGCCACGGCTCCCTTGGCGAGGGTGTCGTGACGAAGATGGAGCCCGGAGGCGTCGTCACCGTGCGCTTCGCGGACGACGGCAGCGAGCGGAAGCTGATGCTCGAGTACGCACCGTTGGAGAAGATCCCTTGAGGAGATGCGGCGGCGTCCGGATGACCTGGAGAGCACGAGGTAGCGCTCGCGCGTGAAGGTCGCAGGGCGAGGCCTATCGGTTGTGTTGGTGGGAGTGTCCCTGCTGCCGTTTGTCGCGGGGCGGACATGGCTTGGCGATCTGCTGGCGAGCTTCCGGGTTCAGATAGCCATTGCTGTCCTCGTCGGCGGCTTGGTCGCTGCGGCTCTGCGTGGATGGGTGGTCGTCGCACTTGCTGTTGTCGCGGTCGCCGCGAATGCCGCAGCAGTCGAACGCGTGTACTTCGGACATCACGTTCCGCCGGTCGGAACCGCGCGGTTCGAGATCGGTCATGTGAACATGCGTGGTCTGCCGGGCGACATATCGGCGCTCCGTGCTGCGGTGCGCTTACGTCAGCCCGACGTCTTCGTGGTGCTGGAGCCCGACCTGAGGCCTGCGAGTTACCTCGGGAACGAGATCGTCGGCTACCGCGCCTATCGTCCACCAGGACCCGCCGGCGAGCGGGTCGTCGTCCTGTCGCGGCTGCCTGTGACGCTCCAGCGTCCCCTGCCTCGATGGCTTGCCGATACCGTCGGTTGCGTTCGATGTTCCATTCGCAGGACGCGTGATTCATGTTCTAGCTCTGCACACGACCTCGCCGTGGAGTCCTGCGCGGGAGAGCGCGCGAGACACGGAGTTGACGGCAGCGGCGACGTGGGCGCGGGCGCAGCACGGACCGGCCGTGGTACTGGGCGACCTCAACGCCGTGCCGTGGTCGGCCGCGCTGCACGACGTGGAGCACGACGCGCGGCTGTCGAGCTCGTCTGACGGCTTTGGCTTGCAGGCAAGCTGGCCCGCGTCGCTGGGTTTCTTCGGCGTCCCGATCGATCAGCTGCTCTACTCGCGCGATCTCACGGTCACGGACCGCCGGACGCGCGCCGGCTTCGGCCCGTCGTCGCACCGCTCCGTGTGGGTGACGCTTGCCTTCGCGCGCTGACGGTCTCGCTGCAGTTTCGAGACTAGGATCGCCTGATGGCGTTCCGTGTCCGTACCGCCCGCGATCTGGACGAGCACCGGAAGGCTTTCTCGGTCATCGGCCATTACTTCGGCTGGGAACCGACCGTGGACGATGCCGAACGCTTCTCGCGGTTGCTCCCATCGGATCGTCTGCACTGTGTGTTCGACGACGACGCCATCGTCGCCGGCGCCGGCGTAATGCCCCTCGAGTTGACCATCCCCGGCGGGCCATTGACCTGTGCGGGAGTGACTGTGGTCGGCGTCCTGCCGTCGCATCGCCGGCGCGGGCTGCTCACGCGGCTGATGGGAGCCCAGCTTCGAGATGTGCGCGAGCGCGGCGAGCCGATCGCCGCCCTCTGGGCGTCGGAGGAGACGATCTACGGCCGATACGGCTACGGGCTTGCCTCGGTCGGGCTCATCGTCGAGGCGAAACGACAAACCGCCGGCCTCCGCGGCGATCTGCCCGCGCGTGAGGGGAAGGTCCGGATGCTCGACCACGACGAGGCGCTCCGGCTGCTGCCACAGCTCTACAACCGCATCGGCAAGCGTACGGTCGGCTTTCTCGGGCGCCCACGGGCCTGGTGGGAAGTGCGCACGCTCGACGACTCGCCGGAGCGGCGGCGTGGGGCAGGACCGTTGAATCGAGCCTTGCTCGAGCTTGACGGCAAGCCGGCGGGGTACGCCATCTACCGGATCAGGGTCGATGGCTCCGGTTCGAACTGGAACAAGAAGATCGTCGTGCAGGACGCACTCGGTGTCGACGCCCGGGCGACGCGGGAGATCTGGCGCTTCCTGCTCGAGATCGACTGGACCGACGAGGTCGAAACCCGCTTGCTCCCTCTCGATCACCCCCTCCTTCTGCTGACTGCGCGGATCAACGAGTTGCGAGGTCGGCTCTGGGACGGCCTCTGGCTCAGGCTCGTCGATGTCGGGGCGGCGCTTGCCGCGCGCTCCTATGCGAGCGACGGGCGTGTGACGCTCGAGGTCACGAGCGACCCGCTCTTCCCCGATAACCTCGGCACGTGGACGATCGACGGCGGTGGCGCTCGACGCTCCCGCCGGCGGCCGGACGTGCGGCTCGACGTGCAGGCGCTTGGCTCGGCATTCCTCGGAGGGTTCTCGCTCCGCGAGCTTGCCGCGGCTGAGCGGGTGGAGGAGCTAACCCGTGGCGGGATCGCCAGAGCCGATGCGCTATTCGCGACGCCTGCCGCGCCCTGGTGCCCCGAGATTTTCTAGGCGACGACTGCGAAATCAGGATCGGTCGAGCGTCCGAGTGCGTTCGCGGGCTGCCCTTCGATCTCCCGCATGCCCGGGAGGAACAGCGCAGCGAATGTGATCGCGCCGCCGATGAGGCCCGCGCCGATGAGCGTCGCCCGAACTCCGAAGAGGCCGGCGACCGGCGCGGTGAGGGCGAACGACAGGGGGAGCAGGCCGATCGAGATCAACCAGTCGAGGCTCGAGACCCTGCCGAGCATCGACGCCGGCACATGGCGCTGCTTCATCGTCGCCCAGACGATCGTGCCGGCGGTCTCCAGCCCGTTGAAGAGGAAGCAGGCGATCATCAGCTGCCAGGCGGCGGTCGCGAGCCCGTAGCCGGCGACGGCAAGCGTCGCGATCGTCCAAGTGACGTACATCACGGTCACGTCGCGCCGCGGATGGCGACGCTGCCCGAGCACGACAGCCGACAGGATCGCCCCCAAGCCCCCGGCAGCGAACACCAGCCCGAGAATCCCGGCCGAGCCGTGGAGCTCGTTCTTCACCACGTACGGCAGAAGCACCTCGGTGGGCCCGAGGAAGATGAGATACGCAACTGCGGCCGAAACGAGCGTCCCCCAGAGCCAAACACGGTGCCGAACGAAGCGCAGCCCCTCGACCATCGCGGTGACCGCCGGCGTCGGTGTCTCTCGCCAAGGCTGGTCGGCCCGACGCATCAGCAGCACCGCGATCCCCGACACCCCGAACGACAGCGCGTCGATCGCGAACGCGACTCCGGCGCCGAGCGCAACGAGCCCTCCGCCGATTGCCGGGCCCGCAAGACGAAAGGCGATAGGACGGACGAACTGGTCGAGGGCATTCGCAGCGGCCAGGTCCTCGGCGGGCAGCAGATCCGGGACGATCGCATCGAACGCAGGAGTGAAGAACGCCGTCCCGATGCCGTAGATCCCGACGAGAGCCACGAGCTCCCAGAGGCGCAGCACGGAGGCGAACGCGAGAGCCGCGAGCGCAGCGACTGCGAGGCCGCGGAGCCCGTCTGCACACAGCATCACCGTGCGCCGGTCGAGCCGATCGCTGACAACACCGCCCGGCAGGAGGAAGAGAACGGTCGGGATGGTCATCCCGATGCCGACAATGGCGAGTGCCGCAGGTGCGTTCCAGAGCGTGTACGCCTCCCACGCAATCGCGACGAGGAAGATGCCGTCGCCAACGAGCGACACGGCCATTCCCGCCCAGAGCACACGGAAGTCGCGATGCCGGAGCGGGGAGAAAAGGTGGGCTCTGGAGACGCCGCCGGCTCGGTCGAGCGCCTCGTGGCTATGCAGCATCGTACTTGGGCTTGCCGAGCTGATCCCAGCCCGCCTGCTCGCCGGCGACCAGGAACTCGAGCAGATCGCCGTCGGTCATGGGCCTCGCGAAATGGAATCCCTGACCGAGCTCGCACCCGACGTCCTGCAGCCACAGCGCCTGCTCCGGCTGCTCGATCCCTTCGGCAACGACCTCGAGCGTCAGGTTCTCGCCGAGAGCGATGATCGCAGCTGCGAGAGCGTCGTTGTTGCGCGAGGCGAGGAACGAGCGATCCATCTTCAGGATGTCCACCGGGAACCTGCCGAGGTAGCTGAGCGACGAGTAGCCGGTCCCGAAATCGTCCATTGCGAGGCGCACTCCGAGCTCCTTCAGCTCCTGGAGCCGCCGCACTGCAAGGTCGGTGTCGGCGAGCATCACCGACTCCGTGATCTCGAGTACCAGACACTCCGGCGGCAGCTCGCTCGAGTCGAGCGCCTGTTGTACGTCGGCGACGATCGTGTCCGACTGCAACTGGCGGACGGAGAGGTTGACGCTGATCGTCAAGGGTTTCTCCGCCTCCGGGAAGTGCTTGTGGATGACCGCGCCATCGCGACAGGCGACGTTGAGCACCCAGCGGCCGATTGGGATGATGAGCCCTGTCTCCTCGGCCAGTGGGATGAACTGGTCGGGCAGCATGATCCCGCGTGTCGGATGGTTCCAGCGGAGGAGCGCCTCGACGCCGTAGATGTCGTTCTTGTTCAGGCGCACGACCGGCTAGTAGTGCACCTCGAGCTCGTTCGACTTGACGGCGTGGTGGAGGTCGGAGCGAAGCTCGAGCCGTTCGAGAACACGCTCGTGCATTGTCGGCTCGAACACCCGGTAACTGCCCTTGTTGTCGCGCTTGGCCATGTACATCGCGACGTCCGAGTTGCGGAGCAGCTCTTCGGCGTCGCTCGGTGCCGTACCCGGCCGGGCGAGGCAGATACCGACGCTGCAGCGCGGGAAGACCTGCTTGCCGTCCACCTCGATCTGGCGTTCGAGCGAGCGGATGATCCGGACCGCGGCGTCCGCGGCATCCTGGCTGTCTGCCACCCCGTCGAGGAGGACAGCGAACTCATCGCCGCCGAAGCGCGCCACGGTGTCGGTCGGTCGGATCGTGTCCGTAAGGCGCTTTGCAATCTCTTGCAGGACGGTGTCTCCGGCTGGGTGACCGAGGCTGTCGTTGACCGTCTTGAAGTCGTCGAGATCGATGAACATCACGGCCACGATCGATTCCGTACGCTGTGAGCGCGTCAGCGCGTGTTGGAGGCGGTCGGAGAAAAGCGCGCGGTTCGGGAGGTTCGTGACCGGGTCGTGGAACGCCTGGTGCGCGAGCTGGTTCTCGAAGGCCTTCCGCTCGCTGACATCGCGCGCATTGAGCACGATCCCCTGAACGTGCTCGTCGTGGAGCAGGTCCGTGTGCTGGACCTCGAACTGAAGCCAGCGGCCGTCGCGATGCTTAAGTGAACATTCGATCTTGTGGGCGTCCAGGTTGCCCTGACCGATCCCGGTGAGCACCTGTGCGAGACGCGGTGTGTCGGTCGCGCTGAGCAGGTTGTCGAAATGCGTGCCTTCGATCTCGTCGGTCGTGTAGCCGAGGACACGTTCGATCGACGGGCTCTGGTACTTGACGATGCCCTCGGCATCGAGAACTGTGATCAGGTCGCTGGAATGGGCTACGAGTGAGCGGAAGCGGGCTTCGCTGCGACGTCGGTGGAGGTCCTCGGCCAGAGACGCACCGTCGACCGCAAGCGAGATCTGGGCGGCAAGTGCTTCGAGGGACCCGACGAGGTCACCCGGGATCAGCTCGGGCGAGGAGACTACGAGCTGGCCGCGCATCTCGTCACGACCCATGAGCGGCAGGACCAGCACTGCGTCCTCCTCGCGAAGCCGGAGCGGATCCCGCACAGCCGCGGGAACGTCAGCGACACGCGTGTTCAGGGCCGATGCACCAGCTTGGGACAGCCATTCGCCTAGCTCGCGGTCAAGCTGCGACCTGGCGGCGAATGCCGTCGAGGCAACGACGAGCGCGCCGTCGTCCGTGGTTTGCGTGATCTGCACCTCTGCGTCGAACCCGACGAGGTCACGCACGGCGAAGATCGATGCAGCATGCACCTGTTCGCGGCCTGCGGCTGCGACCAGCTCGAGGCCGGCATGCCTGAGCGCCAGCTCGCGTGATGCTGCGCGCTCCTCCTGGCGGACGAGACCGGCCATGCGGGTAACGACGAGGAGGAAGAGGACGGCGGCCGCGATGATGACGACGAGCTCGTCGCTCTTGCCGAAAGCTTGGACGAAGCGGATTCCCGGCGCAATCAGGCAGGCGCCGCCGAGCAGTGCCAGCCGGAGCTGCGTCAGGCGGGTGCGCGTGTCATGGGCCGGCTCCTCGAGCGTCCGCATCGACGGGTGGAGCGCAGCCGCGCCCCAGAAGAGGTAGTAGACGATCCAGCCGGCGTCGTAGCTGAGTTGGTGGTTGTAGGTTCCGATCAGCAGGGCGTACGCGTATGCCGAGTCGGTCGCGAAGAGACAGACGATGCTGCCGACAAGGAAGTAGAAGGCAGGCGCGCGTTTGCCCGCGGCAACCGCAAGTCGAATTGCTGCCGCGAGGAGCAGGAGATCTCCGAGTGGATAGGCGGAAGAGACAGCCTTGGCGAGTCCGGTGAGCTCGTTCGAGTGGATGTTCGGGGCGATCAGGAAGACCCACGAGAGGAGACCAACGCCGATCGTCAGGATCAGCGAGTCGATGACGGTCGGCCGGTCGAAGTGCGGACTGCGCCGGCGGATGAGAATCAGCAGCCCGCCCATCAGCGCGGGGTAGACCATCAGGTAGAGCGCGTCACCGGGGGATGGAAAGCCAACCGTGATCCCGAACAGCTTCGGGAACGAGTACGTGTAGAAATCGCCGGCGACGAAGAGGAACTGGCCGAGCGCGAAGAGCCACCAGGCGGCGACGGCCCTCGGCCGGTGGAGGCGGATCCCGACGACGATCGCGATCGACGAGGAGAGCCCGAGGACGTTGATGAGCGGCCTATTGCCCGCGATACTCGGTGCGAAGAGGTAGAGGGCCGTGAGGACACCTGTGACTCCGAGGTACCAGAGCCAGATGTGCGCGCGCCAGCTGCGGCCGATTCCCACGTGGGTGTCGGAAACCGTCTTGGAGCGGACGGCGATGGCGAGAGGGTTCACGCGGCGCGCTCCGCTGCGCGCGCCGGCTGGAAATCGAAGCGGTCGGCGACCTTGCCGAGCACGTCGATGAGCTGCTCGATCTCTGCCTGGGCGTTTGCGCTGGTGAGCTGGATCCGGAAGCCGACCTCGCTCTTGGGCACCAGCGGATAGGCGGCAAGCGTCACGTAGATGCCCTCCGCGAAGAGGAAGCGCCCCACCTCGTCGATGTCTTCGTGGCGCGCCAGCGGCACCTCGATCAGCGGTAGCCCCGAGCGGTTCGGGGTGTGAACGCCCAGTCGGTCGAGGCAGTCGATCACCTGGCTCGTCTTGCGCCACAGATCGGTGCGCAGCGCGTCCCCACGTTCGTCGTTGACGTCGAAGCCGGCGAGCACGGTCGCGAGCGATGCGACGGGGGATGGGCCCGAGTAGAGATATGGCGGGGCGGCCGTCTTGAGGAGCCGCTTCAGCTCCGTGGGGCAGGCGATGAAGGCAGCGAGCGACGAGTACGCCTTGGAGAAGCCGCCGACGAGCACGATCCGGTCGTACGACTCGCCGACGTGTCGCACGATGCTGTTGCCCCGCAGGCCGTAGGGGTTCGGCTCGTGTGCGGCTCGTTCGCCGATGACGCCGAAGCCGTGGGCGTCGTCGACGTACAGCAGGGCATCATGGCGGCGCGCGACTTCGGCGAGCGCAGGGAGGTCGGCGATGTTGCCGGTCATGCTGTTGACGCCGTCGATGCAGATCAGCCGCTGTCGCGAGTGGTCTGCGCCGAGCAACCGCTCAAGACCTGCGACGTCGTCGGTCTGGAACCTGACCAGCTTCGCCCCGTGAGCCTTCGCAAGCTGGCAGCCGTCGTAGATCGTCTTGTGTGCCCGGTTCTCGACGAAGATGGTGCCGCTTCCGGCGAGGATCGGGATCACCGACATGTGGATCAATGTGATCGTGGGCAGGATGAGCGTGTCTTCGCAGCCGAGCAGCTCGGTGAGGCGGTCCTCGATGCGCTCGTAGAGGACGGGGCTGCCGAGCAGGCGTGACCAGCTCGGGTGCGTTCCCCAGCGGCGGACGTACTCGGGGATCGCGGCGATGATCGTCGGATCGAGGTCGAACCCGAGGTAGTTGCAGGAGGCGAAGTCGGCGAGCCAGTGGTCGCCGATCCGGATCATCCGCCCGTCGATCTCGTCGATGCGTTGGCATCAGGCGCTTGTGCGCCGCCGGTAGTGGCGGCAGCCTGCCGGTCGGCGCGGACGGCCGCAGCTGTCGACGGAGGTTCGGGAGCTGGTGTTGCGGCTGGCGCGCGAGAATCCGCGCTGGGGCCATCGGCGGATCTGCGGTGAGTTGGGCAAACTCGGCCGTCGGGTGTCGCCGACGAGCGTCCGCCGCCTTCTCGGCAAAGCGGCCTCGAGCCGGCACTGCGTCGGGTAGGGGCGGGCTGGTGCGAGTTCCTGCGCGCGCAAGCGTCGAGCATCGTCGCCTGCGACTTCTTCACCGTCGAGACTGTGACTATGCGCCGCTACTACGTGTTGTTCTTCATCGCGCACGCCAGCCGGCGCGTCTGCCGCGCCAGCTGCACGACCAACCCCACCGGCGCCTGGGTCACACAGCAGGCGCGCGACCTCGGCCTTGACTTCGCCGACCAGGGCATGCGCTTCCTGATCCGTGACCGCGACAGCAAATTCAGCGGCTCACCCAGCGCGTCGGTAACCCTGATCGTAACCTGGAAGACGCCCGACTGCCGTTGCACGCCTGAGAGAACGCCGATTCGGCAACAAGACTTGGACTTGACGGCGCTGCTCTCGATCCCGGAGGATTCTCTTCGTTCGGGTCGATTGGGCTCGGGTCGATTGGAGGGCAGTCGTGGCGGTGAGGCTCAGCAAGTTGGTGGACCGTGACGTGGTCGCGATTGCGGAGGGCCGGACGTTGGGGCGGCCTCATTCCATCTTGATCGATCCCGATCAGCATCGGGTCGCGGTGATAGTGATGGTCCCCAGTCACGTTCGCGAGCTGACCGTTGTTGCGCGCGCTCGTTCGGTCAAGTCGTTTGAGAGCGATACGATCGCGCTTGAAGCGCTTAGCTCGTTGCGGCTAGCAGCCCATGATGAGATGGCCCTAGATCTCTTGGCTGGACGCGTCACTTTCCTCGGGCGCGAAGCGTTAAGCAGTCATGGCCATCGGTTGGGAACGATCAAGGACGTGCTGATCGAAGACGATGGACGCGTAAGCGAGTATTGGATCCGCAAGAGGACCCTCGGCTTTCTCCGCCGCTTGCTAAAGGTTAACCCCGACGATCTCAGCGCTGCACCCGGGGGTGTCGCGGTAGTCAACCGAACCAGTGACGAGGAGGTACTTGACCTGACCCCCTGAAACCGGTCCGCCTGTTATGAGGATGCCGACAGCCCCGTTCGGGGCGGGAGGTGGCTCTGATGAAGCGGAAACGGCATACGCCGGAGCAGGTGGTGCGGAAGTTGCGGGAAGCGGACCGGATGCTGGCCGAAGGGGCTGATCTGGGCTTGGTCTGCCGTCAACTCGAGATCTCTGTGCAGACGTATCAGCGCTGGCGGGTGCAGTACAAGGCGATGCGCCCCGAGGATGTTGTCCGGTTGAAGGCGCTGGAGAAAGAGAACGGGCGCTTGAAGCGGATCGTGGGCGAGCAGGCGCTTGACCTGGACATGCTGAGGGAGGTGGCGCGGGGAAACTTCTGACCCCGGAGCGGCGACGCAGGGCCGTCGGGCACCTGCAAGCCAGCTTCGGGGTGTCCCAACGGCGGGCCTGTCGCACAGCCCGCCAGCACCGCTCATCGCAGCGCCACCGTGTTGTGCGGGCGCCAGACGAGGCGCTCCTGCGCAAGCGGCTGCACCTGCTCGCCCGTCGTCATCCCCGCTACGGCTACCGGCGCGTGCGCGTCCTTTTGCAGCGAGAGGGTTGGCGGTGCAACCGCAGGCGGGTGCAGCGCCTGTGGCGTGAGGAAGGGTTGCACGTCCCGCAGCGGAAGCGCCGGCGCAAGAAGGCCCCTCGCACGCCGGGCACGCTCACCGCCTGCCGTCCCGATCAGGTGTGGGCACTCGACTACCTCTTCGACGCCACCGCCGACGGCCGGCCGATCAAGATCCTCAACATCACCGACGAGTACACACGCGAGGCCCTCGCCTGCCACGCGGCCCGCTCGATCAACGCCGACCAGACGATCAGCGTCCTCGAGCGCCTGGTCGAGACCAGAGGGCGAGCAGTGAGCCACATTCGTTGCGACAACGGACCCGGGCTCGTCGCCGAGACACTGAAAGAGTGGTGCCGCTACGCCGGCACCAGCCTCAACTACATCGAGCCCGGCGCACCCTGGCAAAACCCCTACGTCGAGTCTTTCAACGGCCACCTCCGCCGCGAGCTCCTCGAGCTGGAGTCCTTCAACAGCCTCTACGAAGCCCAGATCCTGATCGAAGACTGGCGACGCGAGTACAACCACTACCGGCCCCACCAATCCCTCGGCTACCAAACCCCGGCAGCGTTCGCCCGCGACTGGCATGCTCCCCACCAACCCGCACACTCATAACCAGTGGACCGAAAAACGGGGTCACGTCACACAGTTCAGGAATGTCTTGAACCCGAACGCGATACCACCCGCCTCGTTCACGGTAACGGTGACTAGGCCGCGCTATAGTCGGGCGCATGTTCACGGGTCTCGAAAGTCCCTCGAAGCTCGTCTTGCTGCTAGTAGCTGCCGTCGTACTGTTCGGGGCGAAGCGGTTGCCGGAGATCGGTCGCTCGCTCGGGCACGGCATGCGCGGATTCAAAGAGTCGCTCGCAGGCGAAGAGCAGCACGACGACGCGGACCTAGAAACCGGTGTGGAAACAGGTTCGGCCGTCGAGCACGACCAACTGGGCTAGCCCCAGCAGCGCCGATCGCGCGACCGACTGAGCAGATCAACTCGGCATACGGATGACGGTGATCGCAGCACCGCCTGTCCCGGTCGTGAGGTTCGCGCATCTGCTGAACGGCTGGAAGAGCTTCGAAGGAGCAGGCGGCGCGTACGCGACTAGCTAGGTGTCCTACCCACAGACGTTGTGAACGCGGCTGATCGGGGGTCGGTCTCCGAGCGAGCTGTGTGGTCTTGTCCGGTTGTAGTGGTGGAGCCAGTGTGGCAGCGCTTGGTTGCGCTGTCGATGTGAGTGGTAGGCGAG
>JBBRNX010000019.1:0-65870 GCA_038230035.1 Gaiellales bacterium | reverse complement strand
GGCTTGTTCTGGCTGGCCTCGCCTGGCTTGTTCTGGCTCATCTCGCCTGGCTTGTTCTGGTGAAGCTGGAAGTCCGGCTCACCTGGCTTGTTCTGCTCACGCTCGTCAGACATTTCGTGCTCCTCTCGTCGGCTGAAAACTGTGCGGCTTCTGTACCGCTCGACCACTAGACGCGCAACTGCTCGGAAATCTTCCCGATCACTGAAACGTGTTGCGGAAGTCATTCCAACAGATATGGGAAGCTCGTGCGATGCGCGGATTCAACGGCCAGGTTGTCGAGCGGGCGCGACCGCTGCTCGAGACGTTCCGGAATGCGGACATGCGACGGCTCCAACTGGCCTGGCTCGGCTCGATTCTCGGCAGCGGCGCCTACTACGTCGCGCTCGCGGTCTACGCCTACGCGCACGGCGGCGCGGGAGCGGTGGCGCTCGTCGGCGTGTTGCAGATGATCCCGGCGGCACTCGCAGCACCCTTCACTGCGACACTTGCCGACCGCTTCCCGCGACGGCTGGTCATGGTCGGGGCAGATGTCACCCGTGCGCTGCTGATGGGTGTCATAGCAGTGACCATCGGGTTCGGCGGACAAGCGTGGGTCGTCTACGCGATCATCACCGTCTCGTCCATCGCGGGGACCCCATTCCGCCCCGCACAGGCTGCGCTCCTACCGACGCTCGCGCGAACGCCGTCCGACCTGACCGCGGCGAACGTCACGTCGAGCACGTTCGAGAGCGTCGGCTACTTCATCGGTCCGGCGATCGGTGGCTTCCTGCTGGCGGCCACAAACGCCGAAACGGTCTTCGCGCTGAACGCCGTCAGCTTCGTCTGGTCAGCGTTGCTTGTCGTCGGAATCCGGGCCGTCGAGCCGATCTCGACACAGAAGCCGTCCGTCGAGGAGGAGCAGCAGCCGACGAACGACGGCGCGCTCGCGGGCTTCCGGATAGTGAGGCAAAGCCGCGACGTCCGACTCCTCGTGACGCTCTACTCCGGCCAAACACTCGTGGCCGGAGCGCTGGGAGTCTTCGTCGTCGTCACCGCGCTAGAGCTCCTGAGCGGCAACGCGAAGACGGTCGGGACGCTCGAGGCGGCGATCGGCGCGGGCGGGTTGGTCGGAGGCGGCGTCGCGGTCGCGCTCGCTGCACGCCGACGTCTCGCGGCCGATCTCGCCCTCGGTCTCGCGCTGTTCGGCGCGCCGTTCCTCGCTATCGCCGCCTGGCCGCGCCTCGCTCCGGCGATCGTCGGTCTCGCCATTCTCGGGATCGGGAACTCACTGGTCGACATCTCTGCGATCACCCTGCTCCAGCGGATCGTTCCGGACGAGGTTCTCGGCCGCGTGCTCGGGCTCGTCCAGGGGCTGCTACTCGGGTCGCTCGGGGTCGGCGCCGCGCTCGCACCGGCACTGATTCATGCGTTCGGCGCCCGAACCGCACTGCTCGTGACCGGTGCGTTCCTGCCGGCTCTGGCCGTTGCAACCTGGCCGTTGCTGACGAAGCTCGACGCGCCCGAGCCTGCGCACGTCGATTTGCTGCGCGGCATCGAAATCCTCGCACCGCTGCCGCCATCAGCACTAGACCGGCTCGCGCGCTCGCTGATCGAGGTTCGCTTCCAGGCCGGCGAGGTGATCATCCGAACTGGAGATAGGGGCGACCGCTTCTACGTGATCGAGGACGGGGAGGTCGAGGTCGAGGGCAACGTCCTTGGACCTGGCTCGTCGTTCGGCGAGATCGCGCTGCTGCGCGATGTGCCACGGACGGCGACGGTGACCGCACGGACCGACGTGCTGCTGCGGGCGCTCGAACGTGGCGACTTCCTCGGCGCGGTGACCGGCCATGCGGCGAGCACGACAGCGGCCGATGCGATCATCGCGAGGCGCCTCGGCGACCTGCGCGCCGACCTGACAACCGAGGCGGGAGCGGCATAGAATGCGCCGATGCCTACTCCTTCGCTCGACCTGATCCGCGGTGTCCCTCTCTTCTCCCGGCTGGACGACACCTTCCTGCAGCGACTCGCCGGCGAGTTCTTCGAGAAGACGTTCGCCGACGGCGAGGTGATCGCAGCCGAGGGCGAAGCCGGGAGAACGTTCGTCGTGATCGAAAGTGGCGAGGTCAGCGTGTCGGTGCAGGGCGCGGAGGTCTCGAAGCTCGGGCCTGGTCAGGCGTTCGGCGAGATGGCGCTGATCGACAAGTCGGCGCGTAGCGCAACGGTGAAAGCTATCGGGCCGGCCCACTGCTACCTGCTGCCGATCTGGAGCTTCCGCCCGATTGTCGAGGAGCACCCGGAGATGGCATGGTCGTTGCTCGAGTCGCTCGCGCAGCTCGTGCGCGGCACCCAAGCGCGCCAGTCGTGAAGCACTAGCGAGCGGAGCCGACCGGGGTCGGTTCACTCTCGGCCATGGCGGACTCGCCAGAGTCGTCGTCTTCATCGCTGTCGTCCTGGATGCCACGCAAGCCGGCAAACGAGATTCCTTCACGGGCCAGGAACGCTAGCCCGAGGCCGACGCCGATAGACATCTCCACCGCCTGCAGAGCCAACCCGAAGGCGAAGCCCGTCCCGTAGTCGACACCGTAGGAGACGAGCGGCAGCGCGATCGCCGCCTGCATCAGGCCGACGTTTCCCGGCCAGAGCGGGAAGATCGTCGCCACGTTCATCAGGAGCAGGACGAGCGCGGCGGACGGAAGCGTGCCGAAATCGAACGCGCGCATCACGGTGTACACGGCCAGGAGCTGCAGCACCCAGCCGGTCAGCTGGAAGAGCGACGCGCCGGCCGCTGCGGAGGGCCGTTTCAGCACCCAGAGTCCCCGCTGCGCCATCGCAAGCACCCGGCGCACGCCGTCCCTCTCGTGGCGCACATGCGTGTGCTGGCGGCGAGCCGTCACGATCGCGAAGCAGAGGAGCGCGAAGCCGATGCCGATGAAGAGCGCGATCGCCGTGATCGCCCAGTGGGGGATCTTCGCCGTCAGCAGCGTGTAGAGGATCAGCAACACGACGGGAAAGAGATCGAACAGGCGGTGCGCGAAGACCGTGCCGAGAAGCAGCGCCGTCGTCCCGGATCCGTGTGGCAGCCGACGCCTCAGCACCGCGACGCGCGCGAGCTCGCCGGCCCTCGCCGGTAGCGCGGCGTTCCCGAGCAGGCCGACGCAGAACGCAGAGAAGACCAAGCGGCGACTGGGATGAGGTTGCGGCAAGGCTTGCCGGACGACGAGATCCCACGCGATCGAGCGGGCGATGACCGACAGCAGGTTGATCACGACTGCGAGCACGATCCAGCGCCAGACGACGAAGTCGAAGGCGTGGTAGACGAGGTTCCAGTCCGGGCCTCGCCGGACGAAGAGCGTGACCATTCCTGCGATCAGGAGCGCGGCTATGAGGGCGCGGAACCACAGTCGGTGCGTGAGCGCGCGCATGGCTATCACGCCGACAGCCTCATCGGCGGCTGCAGCAGCTCGCCCGCTGCGAGCGCTTCGTAGATCCCGAGCAGACGGCGGGCGATATCCAGCCAGCCGTAGCGCTCGACCGCGAGAGTGCGGCCCGCCGCACCCATAGCAGCCCGATGTGGCTCGTCGTCGAGGAGCGCGACGACGGCGTCGGCGAGCATTTGCGGCTCCTCCGGCCGAACGGCAACAGACGTTTCCGGCGTCATCACATCGCGGTACCCGGAGATGTCGGAAGCAACGACGGGGAGCGCGCACCCGAACGCGCGGGTGAGCACCATCCCGAAGCTCTCGCCTCCGATCGACGGTGCGATCAGCGCCTTCGACGAGCGAAAGAGATCGGTGAGATCGTCCTGCGAGAGGAAGCCGCGGATGTCGATGCCGTCGTCGGGAAGACGCAGTCGCGTGAGCAAGAGCCGTACCGCGAGCGGGTCCGCGCCGGCGATCCGCAGCTCGGCTCCCGTCCGGCGCCGGATCTCCGGCCACGCGCGCAACAGCACCTGCAACCCTTTCCGCGTCTCGTGCCGGCCCGCGAAGACGACCGCGTGATCGCGCCCGCCGGGGTCGGCGTGGTCGGGAATCAACACGCCGTTCGGGATCACCTCGTACTCGCCGGGCAGCCATCGCGCCGCAGACGCCTTCGCCTGCTCGGAGACCGCGATGCGATGGTCGATCCGCTGCATGAGGAAACCCCACACGTGCATACCGCCGCGCATCCAGCCGAGATCCCCCGATGCGTGGTGCGTGGCGACGATCGGCGTGCGCGCGAACGAGAGCGTCGAGACGCAGATCGCCGGCGTCATTGGTTCGTGGAGATGGAGCACGTCGAACTTCTCACGCTCGAGCACGCGCTTGATGCGCAGGTGCGTGCGCGGACTTAGGACGATGTTCGGCAGCGAGCCGTTCGCCGGCACGATTACCGACCGGCCGACCGGGATCACGTTGTCGGGCAGCTCGCCGTGCCGCCCGACCCGCGGGTGCAGAACGCGCGTGAACTGGCCGGGCGGATCGTTGCCCATGATCAGACGCACGTCGGCGCCAAGCGCCTCGAGCGCCGCAGCCTGCAACTCGGCGTGCTCGTTCACCGCTCCCCAGAACGACCACGAGAACGGCACCACGATGCCTACCTTCACAGGCGGGACTATGCCGTACCGGCCATGACCCAGGAAGACAGGTCGGGGAGCGTGGCGGCTGGGCGGCGCTGTCCCGTACTCTGCCGTCGAGCCGCCGCAGACGAGGAGAGGAGGTCGAGATGCGCCTGAATGGGATCCACCACGTGACGTGCATCACCGGCGATGCACCGGGAAACGTCAGGTTCTACGCCGGAACTCTTGGGTTGCGGATGGTCAAGAAGACCGTCAACCAGGACGACCCGAGCGTCTACCACCTCTTCTACGCCGACGAGCAGGGCTCGCCCGGCGCGGACATCACGTTCTTCGAGTACCCGGGCGCAAGGCGCGGACGGGCCGGTGACGGGATGGTGCACACGATCACGTGGCGTGTCGCGTCCGACGCGGCGCTCGACTTCTGGGAGCGGCGTCTCGCCGACAAGGACGTCGCGACACGCCGCGAGGATGGACGCCTCGGCTTCGCCGACCCTGAAGGGCTCCAACTCGAGCTCGTCGTCCGCGAGACATCCGACGCGCCGCTTGCCGCCGAGCACCCTGAGATTCCGGCCGAGGTCGCGTTCCAGGGATTCGACAGCGTTCGCGCTTTCGCGTCGTCACCGGAACGAAGCCAAGCCGCTCTCGAGTCGACACTCGGCTTCGTTTCGGTCGGCGACGGCGCCTGGGAGGTGCGCGGCGCGACGCGCGGCGGGCTCTACGCCTACGACGCACCACCGGCCGATCGAGGTAGCGGCGGCGCGGGCACGGTGCACCATGTCGCATTCGCAACACAGACCGAGGAGCAGGAGGCCTGGTGGAAAGCGGTCACTGGCGCCGGACTCCACCCAAGCCCGATCATCGACCGCTTCTGGTTCAAGTCGATCTACTTCCGCGAGCCGAGCGGCGTGCTGTTCGAGCTGGCGACGCTCGGTCCGGGCTTCTCGGTCGACGAGGATCCCGAGCATCTCGGAGAGCGGCTGATCTTGCCGCCGGCGTTCGAGCATCTCCGAGACCAGGTCGAGCCGGCGCTGACTCCTCTGCCTGATCCCCGTGCGGATTGGGCGACGCGGTAGCGACGCCGGTGCCAGACGACGATCCAGACGAGAACACAGCGCCGCTCGTTCATCTGACCCGGCCCGCAGCGGCGGCCGAGCCGGAGGGTGCGCTTGTCCTGTTTCACGGCCGCGGCGCCGACGAGCACGATCTCTTCCCGCTGCTCGACGCGCTCGATCCGGAGCGGCGCCTCCTCGGCGTGACGCCGCGCGGGCCGCTGTCGCTGCCGGCCGGCGGCGCACACTGGTACGCACTAGGCGGTCTCCCGACGCCCAACGCCACGACCTTCCTGGCGACGTTCGCGCAGGTCTCGGCGTTTCTCGACGCACTCCCGGTTCCGATCGAGCGGGTTGTTCTCGGTGGCTTCTCGCAGGGCGCGGTGATGAGCTACGCGCTCGGTCTCGGCGGTGGTCGACCACGCTCGGCGGCGATCATTGCGCTCTCCGGATTCTTCCCCCGCGTCGAGGGGTTCACGATGGATCTCGACGGACTCGACGGCTACCCGGTCGCAATCGCACACGGCTCGCTCGACCCTGTCATCCCCGTCGATTTCGGCCGTGACGCCCGCGAGATTCTCGAGACTGCCGGCGCAGCCGTCCTCTACCACGAGACGGCCGTGCCGCACACGATCGACCCGGCTGTCGTTCGCGACCTGCGGTCGTTCATCCGCGCTGCGACCGATGCCTAGCGGGGCGATCCTCGCGGACGAAGGGCTCGCCGAGCTGCACACGCACCTCGGCGGCTCGGTCGCCTCGGAGATTTTGTGGAGCCTGGCGCACGAGCAGGGAATCGCGCTGCCGGTGAAGGACTACTGGGAGTTCGACCGGCTCGTCACGGTCTCGGATCCGCGCGGCGTTGAGAACCTCGACGCACTGGACGCGATCTACCACTGGACGGAGCTGATCCAGTCGTCGCCGCTGGCGGTCGAGCGCTCCGTACACGACGCGATCGGCGGCGCGTACCGCTCACAGGGCATCACAACGCTCGAGCTTCGCTTCAACCCGATGAAGCGCAACCGCGGGGGCGAGCGCGACCTCGATCACATCATCCTCGCGGCCGTTCGCGGCCTCGACCGCGCGCGCCTCGAGTACCCGCAGGTGCGCGCTGGGCTGATTCTGATGATGGATCGCACCTTCGACGCGCGGCAGAACGAGATCATCGTCGAGAAGGCGGTGCGCTGGTCGGACCGGGGTGTCGTCGGTGTCGACATCGCGGGTCCACGGCCTGGTGGTGAGCGCTACGACTATGCACAGATCGCACCCATGGTCGACAGGGCTCGAGCAGCCGGGCTAGGCGTCACGATCCACGTCGGCGAGGAGGGTGCGACCGGCCGCGAGGAGATCGCAGACGTCGTCGAGCACCTCCGCCCGGACCGGATCGGGCACGGGATCCTCGCCGCGTCCGATCCTGGTCTGATGCGCCGGTTGCGAGACGCTGGGATCGTGCTCGAGATCTGCCCGACCTCCAACCTCCTGACGAAGGCGCTCCGAAACGAGGACGAAATACGACGCACCTTCAGGGCGTTCGTGGAACACGGTGTTCCGTTCACGATTGCAACCGACGGGCCGGAGATGATGCGAACGCATCTGCGCGACGAACTCGACCTGCTCGCACGTATCGGCGCACTCGACGAGGACGAGTTGCGGGCCGCGAACGCCCGCGGCCACGCGGCGAGCTTCATCGGCCGGAGGTGACGCAACCTCGGCGCGCAGAGATCTGGGCGGCGCTCGCGATCGTGTACGTCGTCTGGGGCTCGACGTACGTCGGAATCAAGCTCGCGGTTCGGACGCAGCCTCCGGTGCTCACGGCCGGAACGCGATTCCTCGTCGCGGCCGCGCTGCTCGCCCTCGTCCTCGCAGTTCTGCGACGCCCGCTCCGCGTGACGCGGCAGGAGGCGATCGGCGCGAGCGCGCTCGGGATCATGCTGCTCGGGGCAGGCGTCGGGATGGTGCACGTCGCCGAACAGCGCATCGACTCGGGTGTCGCAGCGATGATCGCCGGATCGGTGCCGCTCCAGGTCGTCGTCTGGCGGACGCTCGCAGGTGACCGCGTGCAACGCGGGACGGCCGTTGCAGCGTGCGTCGGGCTACTCGGACTCGCGCTGATCGTCGTCCCAGGAGGCTTCGGCGGTGGCTCGTCCGCGGTCGGGCTCCTGATCATGCTGGCCGCGTCGCTCAGCTGGTCGCGCGGCTCGTTCATCTCGCACCGGCTGACGCTTCCCCGGGATCCGTTCGTCGCGACGGTGATCGAGATGCTCGCCGGCGGACTGGTACTGCTGATCCTCGGTTCGGCGCTCGGCGAGTGGAGCGACGTCACACGCGACGCGCTGCAGCCAGGGCCGATCGCCGCCTGGGCCTATCTCGCGGTCGCCGGCTCGATGATCGGTTTCACTGCGTACGCCTGGCTACTGCGGGTCGCGCCGATCTCGCAGGTGGTGACGCACCAGTACGTGAACCCGCTCGTGGCAGTCGTTCTTGGAGCCGCAATCCTCGGCGAGCGGCCAACGGCGTTCACCGCTGTCGGCGCCGTCCTGATCGTGGGCGCGGTGATCGTGACGGTGAGCCGCGAGTCGAGAGCTGCTCGGACAGGGGCACAACCCGACCAAGCGCTCGCCTCCGTGCGCTGCGATCCTGAACTCGAGTAGCGAGTCGAGGAGCTTCGAGAAGGGTTACGGCGTGGTTGGCTCTTCTGGAGGTGCCTCGACGGCCGGCTCGGCGGGATGGTCCGCGGGTCCGGCGACCGCGTCGACCGCGTGGCCGGTCGCGCTGTCGACCTTGTCGAGCGCCCCGGTGATCCTGCCGCCGGTCTTGTCGTCGACGAAATCCGTTGCCTTGTCGACTGCGCCCTTCATGTCATCGGCGTGATCTGCGACCGCTCCTCGGCCTTGTCAACAGCTCCACCCACCGCAGCACCAGCCTTCTCGGCGAGCGGGGCGGCCTGTTCGCCGATCTCCCGTGCCGCGTCTTTCGTCCTGCCCAAGATCTTGTCTAAGAGTCCCATATGAGTCACCCTACCTCTCCGCGCTCGTGCGCGAGGAGCCAGCGCTTCAGGTCGAGCCCGCCGCCATAGCCCGTCAGCGCGCCGTTTGCCCCGATCACTCGATGGCAGGGCAGCACGATCGGTAGCGGGTTGCTGCCGTTCGCGGCGCCGATTGCCCGCACCGCGCGGGGAACACCGAGGCGATAGGCCTGTTCGCCGTAGCTGACGGTCGTGCCATAGGGGATCTCGGCGAGCGCGTTCCAGGCCCGGAGCTGGAACGGGGTGCCGCGGAGATCGAGCGCCAGGTCGAAGACGATCCTGGTTCCGGCGAAATACTCGTGAAGCTGCCTGGCAGCATCCGCGAGGATCGGATTACCTGGGGCTCGCTTCTCGGTGGAGCCCCAGTCGACCGCGCATAGGCCGCGCTCGGACGCGACCAAGGTGAGAAAGCCGATCGGCGACGAGATCGAGAGCTGTTCGCTCACGCGGCGTCGGCCGCCCAGAGATGGTGCGTGGCGTAGGAGCGCCACGGCCGCCAGCGCTCGGCGTGTGCCGCGAGCTCCTTCGGCGACGACGGCAACCCAAGCTGCGCAGCTGCCCTGAGCACGCCGAGATCCTCGGCGGGTAAGACATCAGGGTCGCCGAGCGCGCGTAGCGCGATGTAGCTGCCGGTCCACGGCCCGATGCCCGGGACGTCGAGCAGCTGGCGCCGCGCTTCGTCACGATCTGCGCCGGGATCGAGCACGATCGAGCCTGAGGCGACCCGCCGCGCGAGCTCACCGACTGTCCGCTGCCTCGCTCCGGTCAGCCCGAAGCCTGAGAGGTCCGCGTCCGCAAACGCTTCCGCGCTCGGGAACGCGTGACTCAGGCCGCCGTCCGGCTCGCCGAGCGGGACGCCGAACGCGACCGCCAGGCGCGTCGCGATCGTGCGCGCGCCTGCGACCGAGATCTGCTGCCCGAGCACAGCCCGGAACGAGCTCTCGGGCCCGTCGACCGACCCGGGAACGCGTCGCCCCGGGTTGGCCGCGACGAGACTGCCGAGTATCGGGTCGTTGCTCAGCACTCCCGCAACCGCGGTCGGGTCGGCGTCGAGGTCGAGCAGCCGCCGGCTCCGGGAAACAGCGGCCGCAAGATCGGCCATCGTCCGCAATCGGAACGTGGCGACGACGTGCTCGTCGATGGGCTCGAGCGAGACGACGCCCACTCCTCCGGGGAGTAGCAAGACACGCCGGTAGACGCCGTCTGCCACCGACTCGACTCCTGCGACAGCGCGTGCGCCGAGCCAGGCGACGACTCCGGCGCCGTCGAATGGAGCACGCACAGGCAGACGCAGCCTCAGGTGACCCGGCTCTCGATGGTCGCCATTGCGTCGCGCCCGGCGGAGCTCGCTCGGCGTCACCGCGAAAACCTCGCGGATCGTGTCGTTGAACTGCCTCACGCTGCCGAACCCGGCAGCGAAGGCGATCTCCCGGAACGGAAGGTCAGTCGTCTCGATCAGGACACGAGCCGTCTGCCCCCTCTGCGCCCGGGCGAGTGCGAGCGCTGGCGCACCAAGCTCCTCGACGAGCAGCCGGTTGAGATGACGCTCGCTGACCGCCAGGCGCCGGGCGAGGCCGGGAACCCCCTCGCGATCGACCACCGCATCGCTGAGCAGCCGCATCGCTCTGCCGACGAGATCGCCACGCGCGTCCCACTCTGGTGAGCCCGCAACAGCATCCGGGCGGCACCGCTTGCACGCACGGAGGCCAGCGCGCTGGGCGGCGGCGGCCGTCCTGTAGAAGGTGACATTCTGGCGCCTGGGATGCGTCGGCGTTGGACAGCTCGGGCGGCAGTAGATCCGCGTTGTCCGCACGCCGACGACGAACACCCCGTCGAAGCGTGCGTCGCGGCTCTCGAGCGCGCGGTAGCAGGAGTCGAAGTCGAGGCGGTTCGTGCTCACGACCTCATCATGCCGGCAATGACTAGCGGGAATCGGACAGGACCATCGTAGGGGCGAGGCTTGCCTCGCCCTCGTCTCTCAACCGCCCTCGTCCTACTCCACCTGGGTGCGCCGGTAGGAGAGAAACTCGAGCAAGTCGGAGCGGGTGAGAATCGCGGTGTGCTTCCCTGCGATGCCGACAACGACGGCGGCGCTCGGTCCGGACAGGTCCGAGAACACATCATCGAGCGACGCGGCCGCGTCAACCGTTGCAAGAGGCGGCTGCATCGCGACGGCGACGGTGTCGTTGAGCGCGTCGGGATTCTTGAACACACGGTCGAGCAGGCTCCGCTCCTGGATCGAGCCGACGATGTCTGTCATCGCGGCGACAGGCTCGTGGCGGATGACCGGCAGCTGCGAGATCGAGTAGCGCTGCATGAGGTCGATCGCTGCGCCGACCTTTTGGCTCGACTCGATCGTGACGAGCTCGGGTAGCTCGTGCGCCTCGCCGCGCTTGAACCGGAGCACCTCGGACACCGTGGGCGGCGGTGTGCGGCGCTCGAGGAAGCCGTACTGGAGCATCCAGTTGTCGTCGTAGAACTTCGAGAGGTACGAGCGGCCTGAGTCCGGAAACATGAGAAGAACGCGGGAATCAGCGCCGAGGCGTCGCGCGATCTCCATCCCAGCCCACGCGGTGGTGCCTGAGGAGCCGCCGACGAGGAGGCCCTCCTCGCGCGCGAGCCGCCGCGCGGTCACGAACGAGTCGCGATCGGACACGCGCACCCACTCGTCGACCACCGACGGATCCATCGTCTTCGGCCAGGTGTCCTTGCCGATCCCTTCTACGAGATACGGGTGCAATGGATGCGAGTCGTCGGCGGTGTAGACCGACCCTTCTGGATCGGCGCCGACGATCAGCGCGGCCGAGCCTTGCTCCTTGAAGAAGCGGCCTACCCCGGAGATCGTGCCGCCCGTGCCGACCGAGATGACGATCGCGTCGATCTCACCGCCGGTCTGCTCCCACAGCTCCGGCCCCGTGACGCGGTAGTGCGCCTCTGGGTTCGATGGGTTCGAGTACTGGTCGGGCTTGAAGCCGCCCGGGATCTCCTCGGCGAGGCGATCCGAGACCGAGTAGTAGCTCTCGGGCGAGTCGGGTTCGACGGCGGTCGGCGTGATCACGACTTCGGCGCCGTACGCGCGAAGCATCGCGATCTTCTCCTGGCTCATCTTGTCCGGCATCACGAAGATGCAGCGGTAACCCTTGAGCGCGGCCGCCATCGCGAGGCCGACCCCCGTGTTGCCCGAGGTCGGTTCGACGATCGTGCCCCCGGGCTGGAGCCTGCCGTCGCGCTCGGCTGCCTCGATCATGGCCATGCCGATGCGGTCCTTCACCGAGCCGCCCGGGTTCAGGTACTCGAGCTTTGCGAGCAGCTGGCCCGGGACGTCGCGCGACAGTCGATCAAGGCGGACGATCGGCGTATGGCCGACGAGCTCGAGAACGCTGGGGAAGTCGCGCGGCATCGCGCCGCAAGCGTACTCATCGGGCACGCAGCTGCCTGTGGAAACAGATCTCGGTACCTTTCCGCAGCCCCGTTACGGGCGCAGCCGGATGACGGCAAGCCAGCGCCGCGGGAGGATCGCGGCATGACCATCGACAGCCATAGCCCTCTCTGCACGATCGAGTTGATCGCCGAAGGTCACGCCGATCGTTGCCCCGGAGAGTCCTGCGCGTTCTGGGAGCACGGTTGCGTGTTGAGTCGCATCGAGGCCGACCTCGATAGCCGGCCAGAGGTCGCTGCGCTTCTCCTCGACCTGCGCCGCGAGCTCGACGCGGGCCGAACTCTCGCAGTCGCCGACGCCCAGGCGCTCTTCCACCGACGCCTCGCGGCGGGCCGCGAGTAAGCCCCTAGTGTCGGAAGTGGCGCCGGCCGGTGAAGACCATCGCGGCGCCGGCCGCCTCGACCGCGGCGATCACCTCGGCGTCGCGCTTCGAGCCGCCCGGTTGGATCACGGCATCGACACCAGCTGCCAGCGCGAGTTGGATGCCGTCAGCGAACGGGAAGAACGCGTCGGAAGCGAGCGTCGCCCCGACCAGCGAGTGCGCGTGCTCGCGCGCCTTCTCGACCGCGAGTCGCACGGCGTCGACCCGGCTCACCTGCCCGCCGCCGATCCCGAGTGTCTGCCCATTGCGAGCGATCACGATCGCGTTCGAGGTGACGTGCCGCACGACGGTCCATGCGAACAGCAGGTCCTCCCAGCGTGACTCGTCGACCGCGCCGCAGGCGACCCTCATGGCGTCGCGCTCGTCGGCTGTCACGTCGGGCTCTTGGACGAGGAGTCCTCCTCTGACCCGTTTGTAGTCGAACTCGTCGTCGGACCAACCGGGCGGCGGCTCGACATGCTGGAGGACGCGCGTCCCCGGCTTGCGGGAGAGTGCGTCGAGCCCCTCGTCGTCGTACCCAGGCGCCATCAGCACTTCGACGAACTGTTCGCCGAGGAGCTCCCCGAGCGCCGCTGATACTCCGCGGGTCAGCACGACGACCCCGCCGTAGGCCGAGACCGGGTCGGCTGCAAGCGCCTTCGTATACGCCTCCTCGATCGTGTCCGCGACCCCGACACCGCACGGATTCGCGTGCTTGACGATGACGCAGGCAGGCTGATCGGCGAGAGCGTCCGCCAGCCGCCGCGCCGCCGCAAGGTCGTTGAGGTTGTTGAACGACAACGCCTTGCCGTGGCGCTGCTCGACGCCGGAGAGCAGATGCGTTGGCGCGCCTCGCTCGGTGTAGTACGCCGCCGCCTGGTGCGGGTTCTCGCCGTATGCGAGGTCGAGCGCCTTGTCGAACGCCACGACGAAACTCTCCCGCAGGTCAGGCTGCAGGAGACCGCCACCGCCCTCAGCAAACCAGCGGGCGACCATGGCGTCGTACGCGGCCGTGACGTGGAAGGCCGTGGCGGCCAGACGGTGACGAGTTTCTAGGCTCGTCTCGCCACCACGGCTCCGCAGCTCTCGCAGAACCTCGTCGTAGTCCTCAGGCCGGCAGAGCGCGTTGACCCACGAGTAGTTCTTCGCCGCGGCGCGGAGCATCGCCGGGCCGCCGATGTCGATCAGCTCGATCGCCTGCTCCTCGCTGAGGTCGAGCTCGAACGGGTACAGGTTGACGCAGACGATGTCGAAGGTCTCGATGCCGTGCTTCGCGAGATCGGCCAGATCGTCGTCGAAGCCGCGGCGCGCGAGGATGCCGGCGTGGATCGCCGGGTGGAGCGTGACGACCCGGTGTCCGAGCATCTCGCCGAATCCGGTCAGGTCATCGACCCGGGTGACAACGAGCCTCTCGGCCTCGAGGTGTGCTGCCGTGCCGCCGCTCGCGACCAACTCGAAACCGAGCTCGTCGAGGCCGCGGGCGAACGTGGCGATCCCGGTCTTGTCGTAGACGGAGAGAAGCGCTCTCACGCCTCGACCAGCTCTCGTACAACCTTCGGTAGTAGCCAATGCTCGACGGCTTGGACGCGCCCGCGCAGCGTCTTGACCGTGTCCCCGGGCAGCACAGGAACAGGCTCGGCCGCGATCACCGGGCCGGTGTCCATGCCTTCGTCGACCCAGTGAACGGTTGCAGCGGTCTCCGCGACCCCGGCAGCGAGAACGTCTTCGATCGGGTGTGCTCCGGGGAACTCCGGCAGTGGCGCGGAGTGCGTGTTGACGATCGCGCCCCCGTAGCGGTCGAGGAACGGGCGTCGGAGGAGGTGCATGTACCCCGCGAGGACGACGAGGTCTACCGCATGTCCGTCGAGCCAACGAGCAAGTGCGGCGTCCCGCGCCTCGCGGCTCTCGTGCTCCGCCGCGTCGAAAACCGCCGTCGGGATGCCGGCGCGCTCGGCCCGCTCGAGCGCCGGAACGTCGGGCAGATTCGAGGCAACAGCAGCGATCGGGAGGCCAGCGTCGATCAGCGCCTGCAGATTTGTCCCCGTCCCCGAGACGAGCACACCGATCAGTCGACCCACCGGACGCCTTCCCCAGGCTCGACCTTGCCGATCACGACATCGTCCATGCGAACATCCGCAGCCGGCACCACAGCGCAGTAGCCGATCCCGATGTTGAACACACGGCGTAGCTCTTCCTCGGCCACGCCCTGCTCCGAGAGCCAGGCGAAGACGGGCGGCCGCTCCCACCCCGCCGGCTCGAGCACGGCGCCGAGACCGTCCGGCAGTACCCGCGCAAGGTTCCCCGTGATCCCGCCGCCGGTGATGTGGGCGAGGCCACGCACGTCGGCGCGCGACCGCAGCGCACGCACGTCGTCGAGATAAAGCCGCGTCGGTGGCAGCAGCAGATCGGCGTCGAACTCCTCGTCGCCGACGAGCCTGCGCACGAGCGAGAAGCCGTTTGCATGGATTCCGGACGAGGCAAAGCCGACCACGACATCGCCCGCCTCGATCCGCGAGCCGTCGATCAGCCGGTCGCGCTCGACGACGCCGACGCAGGTGCCGCAGAACTCGATCTCGTCCTCGCGGTAGATCCCGGGCAGCTCGGCGGTCTCGCCGCCGAGAATCGCGCACCCGGCCGCACGACACACGTCGGACGCGCCTTCGACCAGTTCGACGACCTGCTCCGCGTCGATCGTGTTGGCGGCGACATAGTCGAGGAAGAACAGCGGCTCCGCGCCCGTCGTCAGCACGTCGTTGATGCAGTGGGCCGCGAGATCGGCGCCGCACCAGCGCAGCCGACCCGCACGTCTTCCGAGCACGAGCTTGGAGCCGACCGAGTCGGTAGACGCGGCGAGCAACCGCAGTTCATCGATCGCGAAAAGACCTGCAAAGGATCCGAATACGCCGGCAACGGCGGGAGTCGCAGTGGATGCAACGGCTGCGCGCAACCGCTCCACGATCGCGTCGGCCGTCGCAAGCGAGACACCCGCAGCGGCGTAAGTCTGCTCCTCTGCCACCGCGGTCGAGTCTACGGCCTTCGGGGCTAGAGTGAGACCGTGATCGGCGCGTCGCTTCTCACTTCGTGGACGCTCGAGCCGGCGACCTTCGTCGTGACCGCCGTCCTCGCGGTCGCCTATGCGCAGAGGGCTCGAACGCTCGCGCGACGCGGCCAACCCGTGCCTGGTTGGCGCATCGCGATCTTCGCGACCGGCATCGCGCTGATGGTGCTCGTGATCGCGTCGCCGATCGACGCCGTAGGCGAGGACGACCTCTTGACACTCCACGTCACCCAGCACCTGCTGCTCGGCGACATCATCCCGATGTGTCTGCTCGCCGGGACGACCGGCCCGCTGCTTCAGCCGCTGCTCGGCCGGCTGCCTGTGAACCGCCTGCGCGCACTCGCGACGCCGTACGTCGCGCTGCCGATTTGGGCGCTCAACCTCGGCGTCTGGTTCCTGCCGGGCATGTTCGACGCGGCCGAGCACCACGCCATCGTCCACATGGTGTTCCACCTCTCGCTCCTGACCGCCGGGACGATCATGTGGCTGCCCGTCTTCGAGACCCTGCCAGCGCCCGAGTGGTTCGGCACCGGCGCGAAGCTCGGCTACATCCTGGTCGTGCGGAGCGTCGGCATGATCTTCGCAAACGTGCTCGTGTGGGCCAACGCGCCGTTCTACGAGCCGTACAAGAGCGGCGGATCGCACTACGGGATCTCGCCGCTCGCGGATCAGCAGCTAGCGGGCGGAGTGATGCTGCTCTACGACTCGCTGCTCACGCTGGTCGCAATCGCCTGGCTGTTCCTGCGTATGGCGCAGGAGAGCGAGGCACGCCAGGAGCTACTCGAGCGAGGCCTGGATGAGCGCGCTGTTCGGCGAGCTGTGCGCTACGGCCGCTGGCGGGAGCTCCTGGGATGACCGATACGTCGCTCCTCCACGATCATGTGGAGCGCTTCAACGAAGGCGTGCGCTCCGGCGATTTCAGCTCGATGCTCGCGCACTTCACGGAGGATGCCGCACTCGAGTTCGTCGGTGTGCCCGTCGGCCCGTTCGAAGGCAAGGCGGCCATCGCCCGTGCGTACCGTGAGCAACCTCCCGACGACGAAATCGACCTCCTTGAGGGATCCCAGGTGGAGGGCGAAGCAATCGTGGGGCCGTACGCCTGGCGCCGCGACGCCGGTCAGAAGGCCGGTGAGCTCCGCCTGAGCGTCCGCGACGGGCTGATCACGAGGCTGGTCGTCACCTTCGAGTGAGCCCGGGCCGGCGGCCCTACGCGGGCGCGGGCTCGAAGCGCATCTTCGCCAGATTGCGCTCGGCAGGCACGCGCGTCGGGTAGTCGCGCGTGAAACACGCGCGGCAGACGGAGCCCTCCGGCAGCCGTGTCGCCCACTGCATCCCATCGAGCGAGAGGTAGTGCAGCGAGGTCGCACCGACGTGCGCGCACATCTCCTCGGCCGAACGATGGGCGGCGGCGAGCTGACCCTCGTCGGCCATGTCGATGCCGTAGAAGCACGGCGAGACGACCGGCGGCGACGACACCCGCACATGCACCTCGGCCGCACCGGAATCGAACAGCATCACGACGAGCGCCCGCATCGTGTTCCCCCGCACGATCGAGTCGTCGACGATCACGATCCGGCGCCCCGCGATCTCGTCGAGCGGGTTGAACTTCATCCGGATCCCCTGTTCGCGCAAGGCCTGGTCCGGCTGGATGAAGGTCCGCCCCACGTAGCGATTCTTGATCAGCCCCTCCTCGTACGGAATCCCCGACGCCTTCGCGAAGCCGATGGCGGCCGGTGTGCCCGAATCCGGGATCGGCATCACGAGATCGGCCTCGACAGGCGCCTCCTCGGCGAGACGCTGGCCCATCCGGACACGCGAGCCGTGCACCTCGGTCCCGGCCAGCCGCGAGTCAGGCCGCGCGAAGTAGACGTGCTCGAAGATGCACAGGGCACCGCGGCCCTCCGGCAACGCCTGCGCACTGTGGAGCTCCTGGCCCTCGACCCAGACCACCTCGCCGGGCCGCACCTCCCGCTCCCACCTCGCCCCGATCAGATCGAAAGCGCAAGACTCCGACGCGACGACCCAGTCGTCGCCGATGCGGCCGAGCTCGAGCGGGCGAATGCCGTGCGGATCGCGGAACGCGACAAGCGTGTCGCCGGCAAGCGCTGCGACGGAGTACGCGCCCTCGAGCCGCGCCATCGTCTTCGCGACGGCTTCCGGCAGCGGCCCCGCTTCGAGCGCCAGGAATGCTGCAATCACCTCGGTATCGGATGACGACGAGAAGCGGATGCCGTCGGCGACGAGCTCCTCACGCAGCTCGGCGGCGTTCGTCAGGTTCCCGTTATGACCGAGCGCCACACGCCGCTCGCGGCCATGGTGGACGACCGGCTGCGCGTTCGCCCACAGCGCCGACCCCGTCGTCGAGTAGCGCGTGTGCCCGATCGCGACATCGCCCGGCAGCGCCTGCAGCTGCTGCTCGCTGAAGACGTGCGCGACGAGCCCCATGTCCCGCAGCACGGTCAGCCGGCCGGCGTTCGAAACGGCGATACCCGCCGACTCCTGGCCGCGATGCTGCAACGCGTAGAGGCCGAAGTAGGCGAGCCGCGCGACGTCGCGGTCGTCCGAGCGGATGCCGAAGACGCCGCACATCAGACGTCAGCTTCCCAGACGCGCCGGAGATCGGCGACCGGCTGACCCAGGATCTCCGAGCCGCCGACCACGCCGATCCGCCGCACGCCGACCGAGGAGCCCGTCGGATCGACCTCGACTTGATCCGCCGGCACTGCAACGATCGCCTGGCCCCCGCCCTCACCGAACAACGTCAGCGTGTCGCTCGACAGGTCGAGCTCGGCGCCGATCCCCGAGTGGATCGCTGCTTCGGCGAGGGCGACCGCGAGGCCGCCTTCGGCCACGTCGTGCGCCAAGGAAGCCCGCCGTGCGATGCGCCAGAGCCACTCCACGAGCGCAGCCTCGGCCGCGAAGTCGAGCGCCCCCGGGCGACCGCTGATCTCGCCGAACCGCGCCTGGTACTCGGAGCCCGCCAGCGACACCGACCCGGCAGACGCGAGCAGGATCACATCGCCCTCGCGCCACGCGCCGGGCACGCGACGCACGTCGGGAAGGAGCCCGACGCAGCCAACGACGGGGGTCGGGTCGATCGAACGGCCATCCGTGTCGTTGTAGAGCGAGACATTGCCCGACACGATCGGCACGCCGAGCGCCTCGCACGCCTGCGCCAGACCTTCGATCGCCTCGCTGAGCTCCCAGCCGACCTCGGGCTTCTCGGGGTTGCCGAAGTTGAGGCAGTCGGTGAAGCCAATCGGCTCACCACCGGCACAGGCGACGTTCCGCGCCGACTCCAGAACCGCGAGCGCACCGCCCGTGAACGGATCGAGGCGCCCCATCCTGCCCTGCCCGTCGAGCGAGAGCGCAAGGCCGCGATACGACGGACGCAGGCGCAGCACCGCCGCGTCGAGCCCCGGCCGGCGCACCGTGCGCGACTGGACGAGCTGGTCGTAGCGGCGATAGACGAACCGGCGCGAGCGGAGCGGATCGGAGCCGAGCAGCTCGACCAGCGCATCGCCCGTAGCCGGTGCACCCGTGATGGGAACCTCCGCCGGTGCCTGCCGCGGCTCCCGCTCTACGACGTAGCGAGGGCAGTCGTCGGTCAGGAACCGCGCCGGCACCGAGCCGACGACCTCGTGGTCCCAATACGCACAGAGATCACCGGTCTCGGTGACCGAGCCGATCGTGGCGTGATGGAGCTGCCAACGCTCGCACACCTCCTCGACCTCCGCGAGCCGCTCGGCGCGCACGATCGCAACCATCCGCTCCTGCGACTCGGAGATCATCACCTCCCACGGCTCCATCCCCACCTCCCGCAGCGGCACCCGGTCGAGGTGCACGTCGATGCCGTACTCGGACGCCATTTCCGCGAGTGACGAGGCGAGACCGGCGGCGCCGCAGTCCTGCAGCGACTCGACCAGTCCGCGCTCGACGAGCTCGAGCGACACCTCGATCAGCTTCTTGCCGGTAAACGGGTCGCCGACCTGGATGGACGGACGCTTCTCGGAGGCACCTTCACCGAGTTCCTGACTCGCCAGCACGGAGGCGCCGCCGATCCCGTCGCGGCCGGTGGTCGCGCCATAGAGAACGACGAGCGCGCCGGCCACGGTCGCCTTCGCCGTCGTCAGGCGCTCGGACGGGAGCAGACCGACGCACATCGCGTTGACGAGGCAGTTGCCGCGGTAGCTCTCGTCGAACACGGTCTCGCCGCCGACGTTCGGCACGCCAACGCAGTTGCCGTAGTGGCCGACGCCACCGACCGCGCGCGAGAAGTGGGGATCCGGCGCACCGAACCGTAGGCCGTCCAACAGCGCCACCGGCCGCGCACCCATCGCCGAGATGTCGCGCAGGATCCCTCCGACCCCGGTTGCCGCACCCTGGAACGGCTCAACGGCCGAAGGGTGGTTGTGGCTCTCCACCTTGAACGCCACAGCGAGGCCGTCTCCAAGGTCGAGCACTCCGGCGTTCTCGCCCGGCCCTTGGAGCACACGTTCGCCGGTGCTCGGTAGGCGGCGTAGCAGCAGCGCCGAGTGCTTGTAGCCGCAGTGCTCCGACCAGAGCACCGAGAACAGCGCCAACTCGAACGGGTTCGCGTCACGCTCCAACAGCTCGTGGATTCGGTCGAACTCCCCGTCCGTGAGGCCGAGCGAACGATGGAGCGGTTGTTCCGCGACTGCGCTAAGGGTCACAGTGTCGACGCGGTCGAGTGTAGACGCTGCACCCGAGGGCACTGCCGTAGAGGCGACCTCACGAGCCCGGGGGCTCGACCGTTAGCGTCAGGAGCGCATGAGTCGCCGCAACCTGATCCTGCTTGTCACCCTCTCCGCCATCTGGGGGTCGTCGTTCCTGTTCATCAAGGTCGGACTCCGTGCGCTTTCGCCGTCGGTCGTCGTCCTCGGCCGGCTCCTGATCGGCACCGCCGTACTTCTGCCGCTCGCGGCATTTCGTGGAGGCCTCACTCCTCTCCGCACGCGCCTCGGGGCTGTGGCGATCCTCGGGCTGTTCAACAACGCACTGCCGTTCTGGCTGCTCGGCTTCGCCGAGCAGCGAATCGACTCCGGGCTGACCGCGGTGATCCAGGCGGCGGCGCCGATCTTCACAATCCTGCTCGCCCGGCGGATCGACCCGACGCAGCGCGGTAGCCGCTCCCAGCTCGCCGGAGTGGGGGTCGGATTCGTCGGTGTCGCGCTCCTCCTCGGCGTCCAGCACGGAGGCGGACTCGTCGGCGCACTCGCCGTCATCGGCGTCGCGCTCTGCTACGCGTTCTCCGTGCTCTTCGCCGGCCGCGTCACCCGAGACATCCCGCCGCTACAGGTCTCGATCGGTCAGCTGGGCGCGGCGACCGTCCTGATCGCGCCGTTCGGCATTGCGCAGCTCCCGGGTGAGCTGCCGAGCTGGAAGCCGCTCGCAGCCGTCGTCGTCCTCGGTGCGCTCGGCTCTGGCCTTGCCTATCTCCTCTACTTCGCCCTCATCCAGGGGGCCGGTGCATCGAAGGCGATCCTCGTCACCTACCTCGTGCCGGCGTTTGCACTGGTCTACGGCGCCGTCGCCCTCGACGAGCATGTCAGCGGCAGAGCAATCGTCGGTCTGGGGCTGATCCTCGGCGGCACCACTCTTGCTACTGGATTGGCGACCGGGCTCGCCTTCGGCAGCAGACGCGCCCGCGGGTAGCCTCGGGCGATGAACCGTTACGCGCCGCTGCTGCTCGCGCTTGCCGCGGCGTGGGGCGCGTCGTACCTCTTCATCAAGGTCGGTGTCGACGGCGGGTTCAGCCCTGCTGCGCTCATGGCGTCAAGAACACTCATCGCCGCCGTGACGCTCGTCGTTTACCTCACTGTCACTTCCGGTCGGCAGGCGATGCTCGCCGACTTGCGCGCTGCGTGGCGACAAGCCCTCGTCCTCGGCGCAGTGAACGCCGCGATCCCGTTCTGGCTCGTCGCCTGGGGCGAGACGCACATCGACTCGGGTGTGGCCGCCATCGCGCAGGCCACCGTGCCGCTGTGCTCGCTGCTGATCGGGCTGCGCTTCCTCCCGCACGAGCGGATCGGGCCGGCGCGGGTCGCCGGCGTCTTCATCGGCCTTGCCGGCGTCGTAGTCCTCGCGAGCGTCCACCCGCGGGGAGGCTTGGCGGCGGTCGCTGGAATACTCGCGATCGTCCTCGCCTCGGTGTCGTACGCCACTGCCGGAATTTACGGCCAGCTCCGTGTGCGAGGCACCTCCGGGCCGGTGCTCGCGACGGGTTCGATGATCGCCGGGTTCCTGATGCTTTTGCCGCCGGCTCTTCTCCAGCTCCCCACGGAAATGCCCACGCGCGGCGCTCTCGCTTCGGTTGTCGCACTCGGCCTCGCGGGTACCGCCGCCGCGCAACTCGTCCTCTTCCGGATTCTCGCCCTGTACGGCGCCCGGAAACTCAGCCTCGTCACCTACCTGATGCCCGGCTTCGCGCTCGTGTACGGAGCGCTCATCCTCGACGAGCACGTGCAGGCGATCGCAATCGCCGGGCTCGCGCTAATCCTGCTCGGCGTCGCGCTCGGCTCCGGCGTCCTGCGTCGGCCGCTCCGCGTCGCTCCCGCGAAGTGAGCTAGTCGCCCTCGAAGCGGTGCTCCGCCCTGCGGACGACGAAGACGACGACGATCAGGACCACTCCTACGCCGAGCGCGGCGAAGAGCCCGTAGCGCTGGATTGCGTCGGCCGCCGCGCCGCCTGCGTAGTAGGCAAGCAGCCCGACACCTGTCGCCCACGCGATGCCGCCGGCTGCGTTCCAGAGCAGGAACTTCCACGGGTTCATCCGCGCGAGCCCGGCGATCCAGGCGACCGTGTAGCGGAGCACCGAGATGAACCGCCCGAAGAAGACCGTCTTGCCGCCGTGGCGTTCCATGAGACGCTCCGCACGTGGCAGCACGCGGTCGGCATAGGCGTTCAGCCACTTCCAACGGCGGAAGAGAGCGCGTCCTCCCCAACGGCCGATCAGCCAGTAGCCGAGGTTGTCGCCGATGATCGCAGCAGCCGACGCGATGACGATCACCGTCACGATCGAGTAGTGCCCTTGCGAGGCGAGCACGCCGAAAGCGATCAGCGCAGTCTCGCCTGGGAGCGGGATCCCGAACGACTCGAGCAGCACGACGAGGAACAACAGCGGCAGGCCGTAGTTGGTGATGAAGTGCGTCATCGGGCGGCGTCGAGCCAGGCTTCGAGCCGGTTGAGCGCTTCGGGCATGTTCGCCCGCCCGTAGCCGAACCGCACGTGGTCCGGCTCGTCGTACACCGAGCCCGGCAGGAGGAGAACGCCCGTCTCGGTCACCAGGCGCTCGCAGAACGCGTTGACGTCGCCGAGCCCTTCGACCCGTGGGAAGCCGATCGGCGATGCCGTTGGCCGCGTCCAGGAGAACGTCTGGTCGTGGCGCTCGAAGAAGGCGTCGAGCAGCGGTAGGTTCGTGAGCGCGATCTGACGGTTCCGCTCGGCGAGCACGTCGCGGTGACGGATGGCGATCTCGCTGAGGAGCTCGCTGGGGGCGCTCGAGCAGATGGTCGTGTAGTACTTGAACTCGAGCACGCGCTCGAGCGCTGCCCGGTCGCGCGAGGCAAGCCAGCCGAGCCGCAGCCCCGGCAGGCCATAGGTCTTCGACATCGAGGCGAGCGAGATCGCGCGCTCGTACAGATCGCATGCGGCGGGCAGACGGTCGCCAGGATCGTGCTCGAGTTCGCGGTAGACCTCGTCGCAGAAGAGCCAGGCGTCCCGCTCGGCGCACAGCTCGACGACACGGTCGAGCACAGAGCGCGGCATCAGCGTGCCGGTCGGGTTGTGCGGCGTGTTGACGTAGACGAGGCGCGTGTTCGGCCGCACGATGCGCTCTAGCTCGTCGAGGTCATGCGCCCAACCATCGCCGTAGTTGCGATGCCACTCTGTGACCTCGGCGCCGGTCGAGCGGGCGACCTCGAGCGCGGATTCGTAGCACGGCGTCTCGACCACAACGTGATCGCCGGCCCGGAGCAGCGCGTGGTAGGCGGCGAAGATCCCCTCCTCGGCCGAGGAGACCACGAGCACGTCGTCCGCGTCACAGGTCTCGTAAATCGAGGCAAGTGCAGTACGCAGAGTCGGCGCGCCCGGGGACTCCGTGTAGCCGAGTCGCTGCGCAGTCAAAAGGTTGACCGAACCCGGCTCGAGTGCCAGCAGGTCGCCGACCTTCACGGTCTCGGCGTCGCTCGAAGAGAGCATGAATGCCGCGGTGAACTCGTGGAGCCCGTAGTAGTGCTCGATCCGGAACGGCGCGAGCTCCATAGCGCGATCTTCGCAGAAGCCGCTGCGACCGAGGCCAGAGCAGTAGATTGCATGTTGCAAAGTGCTTCCGACGGTGGGATAAACCAGGAATGAAACGGCGCCCATGGAGTACGGAGGTTGTCGCTGCGGTCACGCTCCTTGTCGCCTTGACGTTCGCCGCAGGCTTGGCCGTGATCGGCTTCTACGTCGGCCGAGAGACGAAGGGCGCAACCGTCAAGGCGGTCGACGTGACGGCCGTCAAGACGATCGACCCCCACATCGCCGCCGGCGCGCACGACTTCGTCGTGTTCGCATGCGCCCAATGCCATGGCATGAGCGGTGCGGGCGGCGTCTCCTCGGATGTCCCTGCGCTGACACAGATCGGGGCGCAACTGACGTCCGCCCAGCTGCGCTCGGTGATCGACCACGGCATGGGAGTATCCGCAAACCCGGCCAAGCCGTTCATGCCGGTATGGGGCAACGTGATCTCGTCCCGCCAGGTCGACGATCTCGTCGCCTACATCCGTGCGGGGCTACCCGCTGTGCCGGATGCGGTTGCAGTGGCGATCCCGCAAGGGCAGGGCGCCGATGTGGCGGGGGCCGCGCTGTACGTCAAGTACGGCTGCATCAACTGCCACGGGCCGAACGGCCTCGGCGGCGTCCCGAACCCTCAGTCGCCAGACAAGACGATCCCGCCGCTCTCTGGCGCCGACTTCTTCAAGCAGTTCAACACCGACAAGAAGATCACCGATTTCATCCGCAGCGGGAGCGTGCTCGGCCGCCAGCCGATCGTAAGCATGCCGCACTGGGGTGGAATCATCTCCGATCCCGACCTGCAGGCGCTCGCCGCCTACATCAAGACACTCAAGACCGCCTGACCACCTAGACCATGCGAAGCCGCGTTGCCAATCGGCATGCTGTCCGCTGCACTGAACCGACAGATGATGGGAGTTGGGCATCGAATGGAGCTCGTACACACCTGTTACCGCATCACCGACCCCGAGCGGTCGATCGCCTTCTACGAGGCTCTCGGCCTCGAGAAGCGCCGCGAGCTGCCGATCCGCGAGGAAGCGATGAACTACTTCCTCGGCGTCCCCGGCAAGCCCGGCCCCGAGCTCGAGCTGACCTACAACTTCGGCGTCGATTCCTATGAACTCGGCACCGCCTACGGTCACATCGCGCTCACGGTAGAGAACATGACGGAGACCCTGGCGCGGCTCGCTGCGCAGGGGATCGAGCCGGAGCGGCCGCCGTACACGATCCGCGAGGGCGGCTCGCTCCTCTGCTTCGTCCGCGACCCCGACAACTACCGCATCGAGCTGATCGAGCACTAGCGAACCGGACGGTCGCGAACAGGGGATCGGCTTTGTCGAGGGGCGCCGCTTTCGGCGCCCCTCGACACGTTCCCGATCTCGTGCCGCTACTTGCCGATCGTGAACACCGCGTTCACGCCGGCGGCCGTGTAGCTGACATCCCCGCCGAAGTTGACGGTGAACGGGTACTTACCCGGGTTCTGGGTCAGCTTGCTGATCGTGCAAGTGACCGTCCCGTTGGCGATCGTGAACCCGTTGCAGCCCTGCGAGCCAAGCGTGAAGAAAACCTGCTTCCCGCTCAAGGGCCGCCCCAGGTCGTCGGTGAGCTTCGCCGTCAACGTGACCGCCTTGGACGGCGACGAGACGAGCACACCGGTGTAGGTGAGCACCGAGGTGTTCTTGGTGACGTTCACCGACGTGCCGCCCGAGTCGCTCGCTGTGTAGAGCGAGTCACCGGCGAACTTCGCCGTGATCGTGTGCGAGCCCACCGTTCCCAACGGGAACGTGTAGCTCGCTGTCGCGACACCACCGTTGTCGGTGATTCCGCTTGCGAGCAAGGTCGCACCTTCGTAGAAGCCGACAGTGCGGCCCGCGATCGGCCCCGCAGTCAGGTTGTCGCTGAGAGCCGCTCGGAACGTCCCGGCGTCGGTCACGACGAACGTCGTGGCACCGGTGTAGCCGGTCGTCGATCCGCGCTGGATCACGCTGACGGCGACGGTCGATGTCCCCGTCGCGCCGTCATTGTCGGTCACGATGACCATTGCTGTCCGCGCACCCGGCTTCGCATAGGTGTGCGAGACATCCTGACCCGCACCGCCAATGGCCGAGTCCGGGTCGCCGAAGTCCCACGAGTAGAGCAGGATCCCGTTGTCGACGGATCCGGCGTCTGCACCGTTGCCGTGGAACAACACCGGAGTTCCCCAGTAGGCGGTCTTGGCCGGACCCGCGCCAACCGTCGGGTTGACGTTGGCGACCGGAACCGAGAAGTTCTTGGTCGTCTTGAGACCTGTCGGGTCGGTGATGACGACCTGGCCCGTGTGCGGCGGCGAGCCGAGGAAGTTGTCCGCCCACGCATGGTTGACGGTCTTGCCGTAAGCCGACCCGCCGTCGTCGAAGGACCAGTGGATGTCGAGGCCGTCGTCGCCACAGGGACTGAGGCTCCCGCCTGGGCCTGTGCCAATGACGCTGAGCTGAATCGGCGACCCCTCTTTCCCGTCGGTCGGGATCGTCCCCATCGCGACGGTCGGCGCGACGTTGTTCGGGAGCAACGTCCCGAGGTCGACGTTCTGGCCCGGGGCAGAGAGGTTGATCGGGTTGATCGCCTTCGATGGCAGGTTGATGCCGCCGGGGATGAGATTGAATGGGCCCGCGACTGTGAAGTCAGGACCGATGTCGGGGCTGCCCACGACGGAGACGGCGAGATTGAGGTTCTCTTGCACGCTCCCGGCCACGGGGCTCGTCGCCGTGTCCATTGCATAGTTGATGGTCTGGTTCGCCGGCAGCGAGCAGCTGAGGAACTTGGTCTCCGGCTGGACGAAGGGGTCGGACGTGAAGGTCAACGAGCCAGGCCCGAAAATCGGGATGTCGGTGATCGACATCGTCCGATTGCTCGAGACGCCCGGCCCGTTCAGATCAGCCGTGGTCGTGATCGGCAGCGAGAAATTCACGTTGACACGGCCCACCACAAGCTCGAGGATCGTGAGGTCGTAGAGCCCGATGGCCTTGGTGTGCGAGCAGCTCTCGGTCATCAGCGGCACGCTGCAGTTGAGAGTGTCGCTCTCGGTCTTCGACGGGTCGACCGTGAAGCCGTAGGCCTGTAGGTGGGCCGTAGCGGTGTAGCTGACGTCGAGCTTGCCGCCGGAGTCGCGTGCGTAGGTGTTGGTCAGGTCGAGCGTCTTTCCCTGCCGAAGGTTCGTGTCCGTGAAGGTCAGGTCGCTGTGTGTCGGCGCGCTCAGCGTCGTTCCCATGTCGAGGAGGAGCTCGGCCGAGATGTCGCCGCCGATGTCCGCCCCGAAGACGTTTACGTGGAACTCACAGCACACGTATGGCCCTAGATCGAAGATGTTCGTCGACGAGCTGCCGTTCAGCGGGAAGTTGAGAGTCTTCGTCACTGGAACGCCGCCGAACGCGGTCGGGACGGTCAACAAGAACACGGCAACGAGCGCCGCCAGTGCGACGCCAAATCGTTTCCTCACGAGTGGTCCTCCTTAACGCTGCGGGTTTTCCCCTGAAGACCCCCGCTCGCGACACTAGTACCTTGGCGGCAGCAAGTTCTACTACTCGATCGAGGGAACCCGAACTCCTCATTCTCGGACGAGAAGTCGTAGTGATGTCGGTCGTGAGAAGGGTGGTCCTCGCAGCGTTCATCGTGCTCGTGGTTGCCGCCCTGCCCGCGTACGCACACCTGCAAAACGCGTTTCCACGCGTACGCATGGGCGCAAGCATCCTGGCAACCTCCGGCGGCGGCTTCGTCGCGGGGAAGGCGTACACCACACGCGCCGCAGTCGTCGCATGGGACAGGAGGTTCAACAGCCTCACGCTCTACCTGTTGTGGCGCAAGCGCGTCACCTGCGGGACATTGCGGAGCGTCATCACGAAGCCGGGCAACCTGATCCAGGTGCATGTCACCGACAACCCGCGCGTACACGTCGGGTGGCTGATGCCCGAAGCACAGGTCGCGTTTCTGACCGTCTTCCGAGATCCGCGTAGGCCAACACATATCGCCGGTTTGAAGAGCGGCGCACAGCTCACGTTCACGAGCGTCGACACCTACCCGGGTGGCATCTGGCGCGGCACATTCAAAGTCCCGACCCGCGCGTACGGGGACGGGAAGGTCTACGGCTACAACGGCACCTTCGCAGCCAAGTGGTGCGACCTGAACCGCTAGCCCGCCTCGGCCCTATCCCGTACGAGACGCAGCGAAGTCGAAGAACGACGGCAGGCGCTGGACGAGTTGCGGCGCCCGCACCCTACGATGCCCGCGTGTTCGACGATCTTCCCGTCAGCGAGTTCGGCTTTCCCGGGGCGCTCCCTGACGCGCTCGTTGCGGCGATCCTGTCGGGCGCCAAGACGTCCACGACGGGGCTCTACGAGGAGTACGTCCGAACCGGCCAAGCGCTGGCAACGGTCGGTGAGCGATCGCTCGTCGCCGACTCGGACGGGCATGCGGTTGCCGCAATCGAGACGACAGAGGTCGTCGTCAGACGGATGGGTGACGTCGACCTCGCCTTCGCGATCGAAGAAGGCGAGGGGTTCGAGACAGTCGCAGAGTGGCGCGCAGCGCACGTTCGTTTCTTCGAGAGCCAGCAGCTCGCCGAGATCCTCGGCGACCTGCCGGTCGTGGTCGACGACGACACGCTGGTCGTGTGCGAGCGCTTCCGGCTCGTCGAAACCCTCTGACTTTCGACACACAGCTGGCACAGACACGTCACGGTTTCCGCGTTAGGTTGGCGGAATGGCGAAGGCAGCAACACCCTGGGGCTCGGCGGCGGTGATCGAGGAGCTCAGCCTCCCCCAACGCGTGGGCGAGCGGCGCTTTGCGTCGCTCGTCCAGCTCCTCGAGACGCCGAAAGGCGAACGGCTCGTGCGCTTCGCCTACACGACCGACGGCACCGCGCGGTGCGGGCCGGTGACGTTGCGGACGAACGACCTCGACAAGCTACGGAAGGGGCTCGCGAAGACGCCCGGCCTGAAGGAGGCGCTTCTGGGCTAGAACCCGAATCAGAATGAGCTGTCGTCGGTGCGTGCACAGCGCGTCCTGGCGACTCAAGGCCTCGTTTCCTACAAAGCAGCGATCAGAGACCAGGCGCTAGCAGCAGCGACGAGACCTTCGAGGATCGGCCGCCCGCCGACCGGCCCGAGCAGGGGATCGACGGCGTGCTCGGGATGCGGCATCAATCCCATGACGTTGCCGGCCTCGTTTGCGACGCCGGCGATGCGGCCGAGCGACCCGTTCACGTCCTCGGTGTAGCGGAGGACGATCTGGCCTCGTGACTCCAGCTCGGCGACGAGCGCCGTGTCGCCAAACCAGTTCCCCTCCCCGTGCTTCACGGGAATAACGAGCTCGTCACCCACTTCGCTTCCCCCCGTGAAAACGTTCGCGGTGCTCTCGATCGTCACCGTGACGTCTGCGCAGAGGAACTCGAGCTGGCGGTTCGCGCGGAGGACTCCCGGCAGGAGCCCGGCCTCGCAGAGGATCTGGAAGCCGTTGCAAATGCCGAGCACCGGGCCACCTGCGGCAGCAAACTCGCGCACCGACTCCATGACCGGCGCGAACCGCGCGATCGCGCCGCAGCGCAGGTAGTCGCCGTACGAGAACCCGCCCGGGAGAACGACGGCACCGGTCCCCGCGGGCAGCTCCAACTCGGCGTGCCAGACGAGACGAGCGTCCGCACCCAACTCCTCGAGCGCGAGGATGGCATCCCTGTCGTCGTTCGAGCCTGGGAACTGGATGACCGCGACGACCGGTCGCGCGTCGCTCATTTGCCGACCTCTGGCCCGTGAGCGGTGGGAATGAGGGGTCGGGGTCCCCGGGAGGTGCGAAGCACTTTCTGCGGTGAGAAGGCGGAGGTGGTCATGCGCCCTCCACCTGAATCTCAACGCTCTCGATCAACGGGTTCGCGAGCAGCTCGGCACACATGCGCTCCACCTCGGCCCGGGCCGACGGCACGTCGGCCGCGTCGAGCTCGAGGTCGACGATCCGGCCTACGCGCGCGTTTGACACCCCGAAGCCGAGCGTGCGCAGTGACGCCTGGACGGCCTCTCCTTGCGGATCGAGGATTCCGACCTTCGGGCGGACGAGCACGGTTGCCCTCATCTCGCGCCCGTCATCGGAGCACCATTGTCCAGCGCCAGTTGTGGGTCGGCGAGATAGGCGCCGAACTCGATCCCAGTGAGCCGCTCGAACGCCTCGACGTACCGCGCACGCGTGCCGGCGACGACGTCGTCGGGGAGCTCCGGCCCTGGGTCGGTCTTGTCCCAGCCGGTCGTCTCGCACCAGTCGCGGACGAACTGCTTGTCGAAGGATGGCTGCGTGCGCCCAACTGCGTATTCGTCCGCCGGCCAGAAACGTGACGAGTCCGGTGTGAGCGCCTCGTCGGCCAGGACAACCCGCCCGGAAGAGTCGACCCCGAACTCGAACTTCGTGTCGGCGACGATGATCCCGCGCGCCATCGCGTGCTCGGCGGCGAACGCGTACAACGCAAGCGCAGCATCCCGTGCAGCCGTGTAGGGCGCCGCGCCGCAGAGCTCGGCCGCCTCGTCCTCGGAGATGTTCAGGTCGTGGCCGCTTGCCGCCTTCGTCGCCGGCGTGACTATCGGCGCGGGCAACGTCACCGATTCCTCCAGCCCAGCGGGAAGCGAGTGGCCGCAGACCGCGCCACTCGCGAGGTAGTCCCTCCATCCGGAGCCGGCGAGATACCCGCGAACGACCATCTCCACCGGCAGCATCTCGAGCCGCCGGCACTCGATCGACCGGCCGTCGGGCCGAAGATCGAGGAGGTGATTCGGCACGATCTCGTTCGTCCGGGCGAACCAGAATGCAGAGAGCCCGGCGAGAACGCGGCCCTTGTCGGGGATCGGCGTCGGCAACACGACATCGAAGGTCGAGATCCGGTCCGACGCGACGAGCAGCAACCGCTCGTCCGCGAGCGCGTAGATCTCGCGCACCTTCCCACTCGCCAGGTGCGTCGGAGCGCTAGACATGCACCGCGTCATGGCGCGCGGCGACTAGCGCGGCTAGACGCTCGAAGACGACATCGGCGTGGCGTGTGAAAGTGGCAGGATCGAACACCGCGGCGAGGTCGAACCGCCCGGCGAGCTCCGTGTCGCCGCGTACGAGCTCGCGGAAATCCAAGCCTTCGTCCCAGGCGCGCATCGCGTGACGCTGCACCAGGCGGTAGGCCTCGTCGCGCGACAGCCCGGATTCGACGAGCCCGAGCAGTAGCCGCTGGCTGAAGTAGAGCCCACCGCTCGACTCCACGTTCGAGCACATCCGCTCGGCGCGGACGACCAGCCCGTCAACGAGCCATGCGAACCGGTCGAGCATGTAGTCGACTGCGAGGAACGAGTCGGGCAGCACGACCCGCTCAGCGGAGGAGTGCGAGATGTCGCGCTCGTGCCACAGGGCAACGTTCTCGAGCCCGACGTGCGCGTTCGCCCGCACGACGCGCGCGAGCCCGCAGATGCGCTCCGCGGTGATCGGGTTCCGTTTGTGCGGCATCGCCGAGGAGCCCTTCTGGCCGCGGCCGAACGGCTCTTCGACCTCGCGAACCTCGGTGCGAGCGAGATGCCGGATCTCGGTTGCGAATCGATCGAGCGAAGATGCGACGAGCGCCAGCGCGGACAGCAGCTCGGCGTGCCGATCGCGCTGGAGGATCTGGGTCGAGCTCGGCGCCGGCTCGAGGCCGAGCTGCTCGCAGGCGAGGCGCTCGACCTCGGGGCTCGTCGCCGAGTACGTGCCGACCGCGCCGGAAAGCTTGCCAACGCGCAGCCCTTCGAGCGCCCGCGAGACCCGCGCGCGGTCGCGGTCGAGCCCGAACGCCCAACCCGCGAGCTTCAGTCCAAAGGTCGTTGGCTCGGCATGGACACCGTGCGTGCGTCCGATCGTGACGGTCGCTCGATGCTCCTCGGCGCGTCGGGCGACGACCTCGAACGCGCGGTCGAGCCCGGCGAGAACGAGCCGCCCAGCGTCCAGGATCGCGAGTGACAGTGCCGTATCGAGGACGTCCGACGACGTGAGGCCGTAATGGAACCAGCGCCCCTCCGGTCCGAGTGTCTCAGCAACGGCATCGACGAAGGCGGCGACGTCGTGGTTCGTCTCGCGTTCGATCTCGGCGACCCGCGCAGGCGACGGAGCGACCGCAGCGTCCCGAATCGCGGCTGCTGCGTCGGCCTGTACCACACCGACGGCGACCCAGGCGTCGAGCGCGGCAAGCTCGACATCGAGCCAGCGCCCGAGCCTCGCCTCGTCCGACCAGATCTCGGCCATCGCGGGGCGGGAGTAGCGGGCAATCACTGCATCGATTGTAGTGGCCGGCCCGACGGTCGCCGGTTCTAGCTCGCAACGTCGGTGCGGTAGCGCATCCCCTCGAACGAGATCAGGGCGGCGCCTGCGTACGCAGCCTTCCTTGCGTCCGTCAGCGAGTCGCCGCGCCCGACGACACCGAGCACGCGTCCACCGTTGGTGACGAGCTGTCCGCCACGCAAAGCCGTCCCAGCGTGGAAGACGAGCGCACCCGCCTCCTCGGCCGCTGCTATGCCTTCGATCGGCGAGCCGACGTTCCCGGCCGCCGGATAGTCGCCGGCCGCCAGCACGACGGTCACAGCAGCGCCCTGCGAGCAGATCGAGACGCCGGTGAGCTCGCCGGCCGTGGCCGCTGCCAGCGCCTCCAAGAGATCGCCTCCGACGAGAGGGACGATCGACTGTGTCTCGGGATCGCCGAACCGGCAGTTGTACTCGAGCACCTTCGGCCCATCGGCCGCGAGCATCACACCGGCGAAGAGGCAGCCGATGAACGGCGTGTCGCGCTGCGCGAGCTCGGCGAGCACGGGCCGGTGGACCAGAGCGAGCAGTTCCTCGACCGCACCATCGTCGAAGCCGTCGACGGGCGCGAATGTCCCCATGCCACCCGTGTTCGGCCCCTCGTCACCGTCGTAGGCGCGCTTGTAGTCGCGGGCAACAGCAAGCGGAACGGCATCGCGCCCGTCGCAGAGCGCGAGGAGCGAAACCTCCGGGCCTTCGAGGAGCTCCTCGATCACCAGCGGGCCGCCGAACGCGGAAACCGCTGCGAGGCCGGCATCGAGCTCGGCCTGCGTGCGGCACACCGCGACCCCCTTGCCGGCAGCAAGCCCGTCGGCCTTCACGACACACGGCGGTCGGGCAATCGCCAACGTCGCAGCCGTTGGCACACCTGCCGCCTGCATCACGTCTTTCGCGAACGCCTTCGACCCTTCGATCGCTGCCGCTCCCGCACTCGGACCGAAAACCGGGATCCCGCCACGGCGCAGCTCGTCTGCAACACCGGCAACGAGCGGCACCTCGGGGCCGATGACCGCAAGACCGATTCCGAGCGCACTCGCGAGGTCGAGCAACGCCTCCGGATCGTCCGCCCTGACCGGGTGGCAGACTCCGAGTCCGGCGATCCCAGGATTGCCTGGAGCAGCATGAAGGGCTGTGAGCAGCGGCGACTGGGCAAGTTTCCAAGCGAGCGCGTGCTCGCGCCCGCCCGACCCGACCAGGAGCACCTTCACACGTCGATCCTACGGGGAAGTTGACGTGCCGATCTCGTCCCGCGAACATCGGTCGCATGAGCGATGGCACCGGGATGTTCAACATGCCGGCGGACGCGTACGAGCGCTATATGGGGCTCTGGTCGCGACCGCTCGCGCGCGAGCTCGTCGTCGTTGCGGCCGGCATCGAACCGGGCGATCGCGCGCTCGACGTCGGCTGCGGCACCGGCGCCCTCACATCAGAGTTGGCGCGGCAGCTCGGAGTTGATCGCGTCGCAGCCGTCGATCCGTCGGAGCCATCGGTCGCCGCGTGCGCGGCTGCGGTGCCGGGCGCCGACGTCCGGGTCGGCGGCGCCGAGACGCTCCCGTTCGAAGACGGGACATTCGACGCGGCGCTCTGCCAGCTCGTCGTCAACTTCATGTCGGACGCGCATACAGGCGTCGGCGAGATGCGCAGAGTGACCCGGCCCGGTGGCACGGTCGCCGCGTGCACGTGGGACTACCGCGACGGCATGACGATGCTCCGCGTCTTCTGGGACGCGGCAGTCGCCGTCGATCCTGCAGCTCCGCACGAGGGTCGCGTGATGCCGTTCTGCGGCGAGGACGAGCTCGGCCAACTTTGGCGCGACGTCGGTCTCGCAGACGTGGAGACCGGCGAGCTCGTCGTGCGCAGGAGCTACGCGGGCTTCGACGACTTCTGGGAGCCGTTCACACTCGGGGTCGGGCCGGGCGGCTCCTACTGCGTGTCGCTCGATCCACCTCGACGCGAAGCACTACGCGCAGAGTGCTTCCGTCAGCTCGACTCGCCCGTAGGCCCGATCCACATGACCGCCCGAGCCTGGTTCGTCCGCGGCACCGTCTGATTCGCGATCAGGAGAAGGCGAGCACGCTCGCGCGGGACTGGCCCGTGCCGACGAGGGTGATCGGCACGTCGAGCGCCTCCTCCACGAAGCGAACGTAGTCTCGCGCTGCGACTGGAAGCTCCGGCCCGTCGAGCGCCGTGTCCCAGCCGGGGAGCGTCTCGAACACCGGCCGGCAGTGGTGGAAGTCCGACTGGTGCGCCGGGAACTCTTCGGTCTCCGACCCGTCCGGCAGCGCGTAGCGAACGCACACCGGGATCTCGGCGAACGTCGAGAGGACGTCGAGCTTCGTCAGCGCCAGCGACGTCATCCCGTTCAACCGCACCGCGTAGCGGAGCGCGACGAGGTCGAGCCAGCCGCACCGGCGCTCGCGTCCGGTGACGGTGCCGAACTCACCGCCGAGCTCGCGCAGGTGCGCCTGCTCCTCTGCCGGCAGCTCGCTCGGGAACGGGCCTTCGCCGACGCGCGTGACGTACGCCTTGGCGACGCCGAGCACCTCGTCGATCCGGTTCGGGCCGATGCCGAAGCTGACGGCGGCACCTGCGGCGATCGGGTTCGAGGACGTGACGAACGGGTACGTCCCGTGGTCGAGGTCGAGCAGCGTCGCCTGACCGCCTTCGAACAGCACGCGCTCACCCGCAAGCAGAGCGCGATGGACGAGCAGCGACGTGTCGGCGATCCATGGCTTGATCCGTTCCGCGTGCGCGAGGCAGGTCGCGAGAACCTGCTCGAGGTCGAACGGCTCCAGCTCGTACACGCGCTCGAGCCACACGTTCTTCTCTGCGACGGCGAGCTCGAGCTTCTCGCGCAGGATCTTTGCGTCGAGCAGATCCTGGACGCGAATGCCAATCCGCGTCGCCTTGTCGGCGTACGCCGGCCCGATGCCGCGGCGGGTGGTGCCGATCTGGAGCTTGCCCAGGTAGCGCTCGCGCGCGTGGTCGATCGCGACGTGCCACGGCATGATCACGTGTGCGTTGCCGGAAACGTAGACGAGCCCGTCGATCGGGAGCCCGCGCGCCCGCAGGTCGTCGAGCTCGGAGATCAGGACGTCGAGGTCGATGACGCAGCCGCCGCCGATCGCGCTCGGCTTCCCCTGGATGATCCCGGAGGGGATGGAGCGGATCTTGTAGACCTCCTCGCCGACGACGATCGTGTGCCCGGCGTTCGGCCCGCCCTGGTAACGGCAGACGAGGTCGGACTCAGCGGCGAGCAGGTCGACGATCTTCCCTTTGCCTTCATCGCCCCACTGCGCACCGACGATCACTGTCGCAGGCACGTGCCCCAGTGTTGCAGCTCAAGCGGCTTGTCGCCGATGCTAGCGATGTGTCCTTCGTCGTTGAGTATCCGTTCGAGGCTCTGTACAGGATTGATGTGCTCGACCGGATCCGACGAGACCTGGGCATATCGAAGGTTCGGTTACCCCGGCGCTCATCCCGTCCATGAACAGCAGGAGCTGAACAACGGCCCGATCCTCGCGGTGGCACCGAACGACGGCGAGCCGTGGATCGCCGTCTTTGGCGGCAGCAACTACAAATCACGGGTACTCAGCTGGCCAGGTGGACGCTCTCTGTGCGTTCTTCACGGGTTCGATGCCGTAGTCGTTCGCACCGACGCTCCAGACGATTGGTTCGCCATCGACTCCTGGCCTTTGATCCAAGATGTCCGTCCAGTCCCTGCTCTAGGACTCGTGGTCTTTACGACGTATGCGGGCGTCGCGGCCTATGGCGAGAACGGTCAGGTCTGGAAGACGAGATTTGGCTGGGATGACATCGATATCGTCGGCATCGAACGCGACCGACTGCTGTTGCGCGGGACCGAGCGACCCGATGGCGGCAGCGCTGATTTCAGCGTCGACTTGCGAACTGGCGTTTCGACGGACGACCCGTACGAGCCTCAAGCGTTCGCCGCACGGGTAGAGAACGCAACACGCCATTCGTCGTCTTCCTTGCCGTCGATCGTGAGCCGCCATTCGTAGCGCGAGCCGGAGGCGAGAGGGAGCGGCCCGAGCGTCACGGCCATCGTCAGGTCGAGCGGCGTCCCCGGCTTCATCCCCGCGGGCCGGCCGGTTTCGAAGTCGGCGTCGAGGACGACCGGCACCTCGTCACTGTCCTCGCTCTCGGCGAGAACCGGCTGGCCGTCGGCGTCGACGAGCCGCAGCTGCAGCTTGTGGACGTCGTTGCCCTGATCCCACGGCACCTCGATCTTGATCGCGATCGCCATCGGCGCCGGATCCGGCCCCATCACGGACCAGCCCCCGCCGAGGATGTAGAGCTTGCCGTTGACCGCCTCGGCAGCATCGGCGAGAAGCAGCGTGACCTTCACGTCGCGATGCCAAGTCTCAGCAACGGGATTTGTGTGAGCGCCGGCACGCGGCGCAGTGTTGCACAGCGCCTGGAAGCGTCGGTTCAGGTGACCGACGGACGGCGAGTGAGCAGCCATACGCGGCGGGCCGCCCGACGCCCTCCCGCTGGAGCGAGACGCGGTTGCGCGACCGCGCGACGCTCGCCAGCGAGTTGCAACGCAGCATCCGCCTCGCGTCGGATCGTCTCGAACTGCTTCACGTGGGGATACATGAGTGTCTCGTCTCGCGGTCGGGGATTATTACTTCCTAGAAAGATACTTCCAAGTTTGCTTCTTGTCAAGATACTTCTACGAGAGGTACTCTTGCCCGGGTGGTGCCTTCGGACGCAGTCGATCGGATCCTTGAGCAGTGGGGCCGCGAGCGACCTGATCTCGATGCGTCTCCGATGGGCGTTCTCGGCCGGATCTCGCGGGCCGCGCAGCTCGTCGAGCAGCGGGTTGCCCCGGTCTTCGAGGCATTCGGCCTCTCGAGCGCCGACTTCGACGTGCTGGCGACGCTCCGCAGGGCTGGTGCGCCGTTCCGGCTCAACCCGACGGCGCTGTCCGCTTCTTCGATGGTCTCGAGCGGCGGCATGACAAAGCGCCTCGACCGACTCGAACGGGCAGCGCTCGTGCGGCGGCTGGCAGATCCGGCTGACCGGCGAGGTGTCATAGTCGAGCTCACGACGGCTGGGCGCCACCTCGTCGACCAAGCGGTCGAAGCGCACATCGCAAACGAAGAGCGCCTTCTGGCGGCCCTACCTGCCGCCCAACGCTCCGCCTTTGCCGACGTCCTAAGGGTGCTGCTCTCAACCCTCGAGCAGGGCGAGCCGAATCTCGCCCCTACGAGGCCGCGAGATCTGCGAACTTCGCGTACCGCTTCAGAAAGCTGAGCTTGATCGCGTCGGTCGGGCCGTTCCTGTGCTTGGCGAGGATCACTTCGGCGAGGCCCTGCGATTCGGACTCTTCGCCGTTGTAGTACTCGTCGCGGTAGACGAAGAAGACGAGGTCGGCGTCCTGCTCGATCGAGCCGGACTCGCGCAGGTCGGAGAGGATCGGCCGCTTGTCCTGTCGCTGCTCGACCGCGCGCGAGAGCTGCGAGAGCGCGAGGATCGGCACGTCGAGGTCGCGAGCGAGCACCTTCAGTTGGCGCGAGATCTGCGACACTTCCTGCACACGGTTCTCCGTGGTGCCGCCTGACGTCATCAACTGGAGGTAGTCGACGACGATCAGGCCGAGCTTCGGCTCACGCGACTTGAGTCGGCGTGCCTTCGAGCGAAGCTCCATCATCGTGATCGAGCCGGTGTCGTCGACGTAGATCGGCGCTTTCATCAACTTGTCGCACGCCGCCGTCAGGCGGGTCCAGTCGTCGGCGGCGAGCCGGCCCGAGCGGAGCCGCTGCGACTCGACCTTCGCCTCGCTGCACATCATCCGCTGCGTCACCTCGGACTTCGACATTTCGAGCGTGAACAGCGCGACCGGCGTCTGGTAGCGCACGCCGAGGTTCGTTGCGGTGCAGAGCGCGAGCGCCGACTTCCCCATCGACGGCCGGGCGGCCAGGATGATCAGGTTGCCGGGCTGAAAGCCGGAGGTCAGCTTGTCGAGCTCGCGGAAGCCCGACGCGACGCCCGTGATGTCGACGCCCGCCTCGTACAGCTTCGTGATCCGCTCGAAGCTCTCCTTGAGCAGCTCCTCGATGTGCGCGAAGTCGCTCGTGACCCGCTGCTGCGCGAGCTCGAAGATGCGCTGCTCGGCGCGGTCGACGATGTCGGCGATCTCACCCGGACGCTCCCAGCCGAGTCGCGAGATGTCTTCGCCGGCCGAGATGATCCCGCGCAGCGTCGCCATCTCCTTGACGATCTGCGCGTGGTAGGCGACGTTCGACGCGGCAGGGACGAGCGCGACGAGCTCGTGGATCCGCTCCCTCCCGCCCGCGCGCTCCAGCTCGTTCCGCTGCTCGAGCAGATCGACGAGCGTGATCGCGTCGACCGGCTCGCCCTTCTGCAGCAGCTCACGAGACGCGGCGAAGATCGTGCCATGGCTCGGGCGGTAGAAATCCGACGGGCCGAGCAACTCCGCCGCGGTCTCGGCGGCCTTCGCCGAGAGCAGCATCGCACCGAGCACCGACTCCTCGGCCTCCAGGTTGTGCGGCTGGACCAGACCCCTGGCCGGGTCGGTGTCACGCCCGTTTGCTGTTACAGACATGGCGCTGTTACAGACATCTGGCCGTTACGGACATGTGGCTCCCGATTCAACGCGATCGACAAGATCCGTGCAGCCGCTGCCCGAATCAGCAGCCTGGGGAGAACTGCGAAGCCGTGAGCAGGGGGAACAGAACATGTGTTCGCAGTGTATCCACACCGGCGGCGGTGCTAGCCCACAGGACCGCACACGTCTGTCCACACAGGCGGCCGCGTTGCCTGCCGGGAATGTCCGCTAGGAGCGCGAAGTTCGCACGGCTCTCCACACCCCTGTGGAGAGCCGTGTTGAGCGATTCCTAGACGGGGTCTTCGGCCGGAGCGAGCTCGTCGGCATCGGCCGGCTCAGCTGCCGGGACCGGCTCGTCGTCCAAGTACTCGACGTCTGCCAACGCCTGCTCGGCAGCAGCAGCTGTCGCCGCCGCCTCCGCGGCCTCTGCCGCTTCTGCCGCCTCGAGCGCCGCAAGCTCTTCCTCGGGTGGCAACTCGCCGCCCTCGGGCACCACGAGTGTCTTCACTTCGGCGACGACGCCGTCGAAGACGTCGATCGGCACGGTGTAGCGGCCGATCCGCTTGATCGTGTCGATCCCGATCTTGCGACGGTCGACGCGCACCTTGCGCGTCCGCCAGAGCTCGTCGGCGATGTCCGTCGGCGTCACGGAGCCGAAGAGCGCACCGGTAGGACCGGCCTTCACCTCGAACCGAAGCACCGTCTTGCCGAGCAGCTCGGCGATCTCGCTCGCCTGCTCGGTCGTACGGGCCTCGTGCCGTGCGCGCTGCGACTCGATCTTCCGCAACTCGGCGACACGACCCGCGGTTGCGACCTCGGCGAGCCGCCGGGGCAGCAGAAAGTTCCGCGCGTAGCCGCGTTTCACGTCCACGACCTCGCCGCGGAGGCCGAGCTTCTCGACGTCTTGGAGCAGGATGATCTCCATCGCCTACCCCGACACGTACGGCAGCAACGCCATCTCGCGGGCCCGCTTCACCGCCACCGCCACCATGCGCTGGTGCTTGCGGCACGCGCCGGTGATGCGGCGATTGCGGATCTTGCCCTTCTCCGAGATGTAGCGCCGGAGCTGGCCGACATTCTTGTAGTCGACGTCCGTGACCTTGTCCTTGCAGAAGTGGCAGCTCTTGCGTCTCCCCGGGGCGGAGCCCGGGCCGAGCCGCTTCCGCGGAGTCTGTGTTTTCTGTGCCATGCGCTCTCCTAAAACGGGATGTCGTCGTCGGCGGGTGTCGAGGGGAAATCGGCGTCGCTGCCGCCGCTCTGACCCCCGCTGCTACCGGTTTGGGGCGGCAGGTACGAGCCGCCTCCGCCAGCCCCGCCCTCGCCGTCGCCGCGGCTGTCGAGGAACTGGACGCTCTGCGCGATCACTTCGACCTTCGAGCGCTTATTGCCATCCTGCTCCCAGGACGACCAGTCGAGACGACCGTCGACGCCGATGCGCCGACCCTTCGCAAGATGCTGCGAAAGCATCTCCGCCTGGTTGCCGAACACCTTGACGTCGAAGAAGTTGGGCTTGTCGACCCAGTTGCCGCCCGAATCCTGCTGGCGGCCGTTCACCGCAAGACCGAGGCGTAGGACCGCTGTTCCGGAAGGGAGCGCCTGGAGCTCCGGATCACGGGTCAGGCGCCCCACAAGCGTCACGCGATTGATGTCACCGGCCATTCGCTACTCCTTTTCCTCCGCGGATACTTCCGCGGGGTTCCTCCACGGATTCCTCCGCAGGCTCTGCGGTTGTCGCGGGCTCGTCCACCGTCGCCTCCGCAGCCTCCTCGGGCTCTGACGCGACGACGGGATCGTCGGCGACATTGTCGCTCGCAGGCGCGGCCACGGCTACTGGCTCGCGCGGCGCTGGCCGGGTGGGCGCTGGCTCGATCGGCGGGGGCGGGCCGGTGCTCTCGACCGGCACACCGTGCGGTCGGCGGGTGGCCATGTGGCGCATCACCGTGTCGTCGATCTTGAGCACACGGGAGACCTCGTCGAGCGTCTCCGCAGTGCAGCTGAACAGCAGCAGGTGGTAGGTGCCCTCACCCTTCTTGTCGATCTCGTAGGCGAGCTTCCGCCTTCCCCAAGCGTCGTGACGGGCGATGCTGCCGCCGTCTTTCTCGATCAGCTCGCGCGTGCGAGCGATCACCGCGCCCTGCTGCTCCTCCGAGAGCTCGGGGTCCAGCATGAGCAAGATTTCGTAGTCGATCACGTTCCCTCGTTTCTCGTTCCTTCGGTCTGAGTCGGTCTCGCCGGCAGGTCGCGCCCGGGAACAGGCGAGACGAAGCGAGACAGGAAGCCGCAGGAGTTTAGCGACAAGCTGCTCATAGCTGCGGCAGCGGGGTAGGATCGCCCCGTGAAACGGGCTCTTACCTGGCTTGCCGGTCTGGCCGGGATCGCAGCGCTACTGCGGCGACGCTCACCGCAGAAGGGTGCGGCGCCCCAAACCGCGACGCAGCGCGTCCCGTCGCCCGACCCGGCAGACGAATTGCGGCAAAAGCTCGACGAGACACGCGCGGCGGATCCGAGCTCGGGTGCCGACAGCGAAACACCGGCATCGCTGGACGAGCGGCGGGCCCGCGTCCACGAGCGGGCGCAGGAGGCGATCGACCTCATGCACGGCTCCGACGACAACCCGCCGGCAAGCTAGTGGCGGATCTCGACGCGACGAGCCACGGCAGTACAACCGCCGACGACGACGTCGCCCGCGAGCTGCGTGCGCTCGCTACGCAGGTCTCGTCGCTGCAGGCCGACGTCCGCCGGCTCGAGAGTGCACCGCTGCCGCGGGAAGAGGGCAGCGGCTGGGACGAGCCGTCATTACCCACCGCGAGCTTCAGCTGGATCTCGTCGCTCGAAGCTCCGCGAAGGCAACCCGTCCGGCTTCCTCGACTCCCGCTCGAGCTCGCATTTCTGGCCATCGCCGCGGTCCTCGCCGGGCTGGCACACCTCCGGCCGTTGGTCATAGCCGCGGTCATGGGAGGCGCCTGGGCGATCGTTGTCCTCGCGGAATGGGCGGGCTCCCGCGGAGACCGACTCCGCCACCGGATCCTGTTCGAGACGCCGGTTCGAGTCTCTCAGCCAGAGCCCGAAGCTGCTCGCGCCGATCCGACGTGGTTCACACCACCAGTCGAGCACACCCTGATCGCACGCCCGGTCGCCGCCGAGGGAGCCGAACCGGCCGAGCAGCAGACGACGATCGCAAAGCTCCCACTGTCGGATTCGGACACGTCGGACGCTGAGACAACAGCCGAACGTCGACCCGGCAGCTGACGCCTCCACTGGCCGCGGTCCCACGCTGTGCTCTTCCCGACCGCCACCTTCGCGATCTTCTTCCTGCTCGTGCTGCCGCTCTCGTGGCTCACGATGCCAAAACCGCACCGGTGGCGCGTGTTCATCATCGTCGCCAGCTACGTCTTCTACAGCTGGTGGGACTGGCGCTTCGTCTTCCTCCTCGCGGGCTCGACGCTCTGGAACCATACGCTCGCCGCGGCGATCCACCGCACCAGCGTCGCGTCGCAGAGGAAGCTGCTGCTGATCGTCGCCCTCGCGGGGAACGTGGGGGCGCTCGGCTACTTCAAGTACTACGACTTCTTCGTCAACTCGGGCGACAACCTCCTGTCCACCCTCGGCCTGAGCATGCCGCTCGGCTTGCGGACGCTGATCCTGCCGGTCGGACTGTCCTTCTACACATTCATGGCGATCAGCTACGTCGTCGATACCTACCGCGGCGACTTCGAGCCCGTCAGCCTCGCGCGGTTCGCGGCCTATCTCTCCTTTTTCCCGCATCTCGTGGCCGGCCCCATTGTTCGACCAGCTGAACTCCTCCCACAGATGGAGACCCCGCGCGACCCGCGCAGCGTCGACACGAGCCGCGCCTTCTACCTGATCGGAACCGGCCTTTTCAAGAAGGTCGTGATCGCGAACTTCCTCGCCTCGTCGATCGTCGACGACGTCTTCGGCGCCCCGGGACAGCACTCGTCACTCGAGATCCTGGTCGCGGTGTACGCGTACGCCGTCCAGATCTACGCCGACTTCAGCGGCTACACCGACATGGCGATCGGGCTCGCGCTGCTCCTCGGCTTCCGCTTCCCGCAGAACTTCGATTCCCCGTACGCGGCCGTCTCGATCCAGGACTTCTGGCGCCGCTGGCACATGACCCTCTCGCGCTGGCTGCGCGACTACGTCTACATCCCATTCGGCGGCAGCCGCAAAGGCGAGCTCGCGACGTACCGCAACCTGCTCGCGACGATGCTGATCGGCGGGCTGTGGCACGGCGCCGGCTGGACGTTCGTTGCCTGGGGCGGGCTGCACGGGCTCGGGCTCGCGGCCGGGCGCTACCGGCGCGATGCGAACACAGCGACCCCTGCAGGTTTCGCCCTCTGGCGAGCGCGGCTCGTCACCTTCCATCTCGTCTGCTTCGCCTGGATCTTCTTCCGCGCCGATTCGTTCGGCACGGCAAAGGACCTGCTCGTCGGCCTCGTCTCGCGCTGGGGCGACCCTGCCCCGCTCGTGACGTGGACGATCGTCCTCGCCATCGTCGTCGGCATCGCGTCCCAGTACCTTCCCGCCCGTGTGCCGCGTGACTTGATGGATCGCTTCGCGCGGCTCCCGGTCGTCGCGCAGGCCGGCGTGCTGGCGCTCGGGCTGATGTGCACGAGTGTCATGGGGCCGGAAGGTGTCGCGCCGTTCATCTACTTTCGCTTCTGAGTGACGACAGACGACGCCCACCTCGACCACCGGCCACGCCGACCACGGAGGCGGACGACCGACGACGGCCGTCGCACGCTGACGGCCGGGCATGCGCTCGTCATCGCCGTGCTCGCCCTCGCGCTCGGCACCGTGCTGAATGCGCCGGGCCTACACAAGGCCGCGTACAACCAGCGCGCAGGAACCGAGCGCGACATCGCACTCGCGCTCACCGGCCCGCTCGCAAGCGTCAGCCACGCGCTCCTGCTCGACCGCCCGCGCAAGGGGCTGCAGTCGGCTCTCGGCCGTAGCGGCGAAGATCGGATCGACACGGCAATCGTGATCCCGACCCCGCCGAAGCCGGTCGTGAGCGGGCCGACTCCGGTCGGAGCGAAGCCGTTACCGAAGCTCGCATTTGGACCGTCGAAGCGGCTGCGCTTGTGGATCGCCGGTGACTCGCTTGTGATCGTGCCCGGCCTGGCGATCGTCCGAGCAGCCGGCCGCGCGATCCGGCCGGTCGGCGGGAGCCCCGACGGCCGCGTCGCAACCGGGCTCGAAAGGCCCGACGCCTTCAACTGGTTCAGCCGCGTCGCCGAGGTGCTGCGCACGCTGAAGCCGAACGCGGTGATCCTCGACTTCGGCGGCAACGACGACCACGGCTATATGACCGGTCTCCCGAAGGGCGTGGGGATCGATGGCTTCGGCACCCCGTCCTGGACGGCCGAGTACCGGCGTCGCGTCGGCGGGATCATGGACACGGTGACGCGCGGGCACGCATTCCTCGTCTGGATCGGCCTGCCGATCACGCGTAACGAGGCCCAGACCCAGCGCTTCGACACGATCAACGCGATCGTCGAGTCCGAGGCGCGCAAGCGCGCCAGGCAGGTGGCCTACGTCGACACGTACGCGACATTCGCGAGCGACACGGGCGGCTTCGCCCAGTACCTGCCGAACACGAGCGGCAACGAGGTGCTCGTCCGCTCGCCCGACGGAGTCCACTTCGAACCTGCCGGAGGCGACATGATCGCCCGCCTGGTGCTGCACAGGCTGAACGAGGCCTTCGACCTCACGAGTTGGCGCAAGAAGTCGTCCGGCTAGTCGTGGCTACACTCTTGCGGATGCGATCCTGGCGGATGAGACGGCCACTAGCGGGAGCCACCACGATGACTGCGAAGCGCGTAGCCGTTCTGCTGGCCTTCCCCCTTGTTGCGGCACTTCTTGCAACGACCGCGGCTCACGCCGGCAGCGCGACTGCCGCCCGGAACGTTGCGCTACGCAGCCACAACTCGGCCACGACCACCGTCCGTGCCGACCAAGCGGGTGGCCTCGTCACGCGTCTCCGCACGTTGCAGCATCCCGACCGCGCCGCCACGCTGCGCGAGCTCGTCTCCCCCGCGCTGCGCCCGAGCTCGGCCAAAGCGCTCGCAACCGAGACACCGTGCGGGCAGACGCCCGGACTCCTCTGCTCCCAGGTCGTCGTCCCGCTCGACCGCACAGGCGTCGTGCCAGGAACGATTTCGCTGCACGTCGAGCGGCTACCTGCGCTCGGCGTCCCGAAGGGCGTGATCTTCCTCATCGCAGGCGGGCCAGGGCAAGGCTCGGCACGCGCTTTCGGCCTCTCGAGCCCCGACAGCGCCGACTTCTACCGCTTCCTCTTCCCCGGCTACACGGTCGTCGCCTACGACGACCGCGGAACCGGAGCCTCCGGGCTTCTGCGCTGCCCGAGTGTCGAAGGCCCGTTCACCTCTGCGGCCGAGCAGGCGGCGGTGGCGGCCTGCGCCGACGCGCTCGGCCCGACACGGGCGTTCTACGGGACGGTCGAGCACGCCGAGGATCTGGAAGCCGTTCGCGCCTCGATCGGCGCCGACAAGGTCGGGCTCTGGGGCGTCTCGTACGGAACGAAGCTCGCCCTGGCGTACGCGTACCTGCACCCGGATCGCGTCGACCGCCTCCTGCTCGACTCGGTCCTACCGACGGACCTGCCCGACCCGTTCTTCTCGAACGTGCTGCGCGCAATGCCGGCGACGCTCTCCACGTTCTGCGGCGGCGGTGCCTGCCAGGCTGCGACCTCGGATCTCGTCGGTGACGTCGCCGCGGTCGCGAACAAGCTCGAGGCAACCCCGGTAACCGGCAAGGTGCTGCAAGTCAACGGGACGACGCGGACCGAGCGGATCGCCGGCGAGGACCTGCTCGGGATGATCGTCGATGCTGACCTGAACCCCGGCCTCGCCGCCGTGATGCCGGCCGTCCTCCACGAAGCGCGTCTCGGGGACCTTCGCCCGCTGCTTCGGATCTTCGAGTTCGACAGCGCAGGGGCGGCCGAGGCGCCGGAAGATCTCAGCTCGGCGCTCTTCGCGGCGACCTCCTGCCACGACGGCCCGTTCCCCTGGCAGGCCAACACACCTGTCGCCGACCGGCCGGCACTCGTCAAGTCCGCGATCGCCGCACTGCCGGCAGGATCCTTCGGACCCTTCGGCAGCTGGGCCGCGAAGCTCGGGAACGCGGAGTTCTGTCTCTCGTGGCCAAGCCCGTCCGGCGGCGTGACCTACGGAACCGGGGCGCTGCCGAATGTCCCGATGCTGGCCGTGAGCGGTGGCTTCGACATGCGGACGCCGACTGCCAGCGCACAAGCTGTTGCTGCGCTGTTCCCGCAGGGACGGGTGCTCGTGGTGCCCGGTGTCGGGCACAGCACTGTCACTGCCGACCCCTCCTTCTGCGCGGCCCGCAACGTCCGGGCGTGGATACTCGGCACCGCGGTCGTGAACCAGTGCCCGAAGGCAGGCCCATACCTGAACACCGTCCCCGCCTTCGCCCCCGTCCGCACGACGAAGCCGACGAGAGCCGCCAACGCCGCTCAGACGCTCGCGCTCGCCGCGAAGACGATCCGCGAGGCCGAGGGAATCTGGCTCATGACCTTCGGTGGCGAGAACGGCGTCCCCGGCCTCTACAGCGGCCGACTCGTCGCGACGGCACCCCGGACGTTCACCCTCGTCCGCTACAGCGTCATGCCGGGAGTCGAGCTGAGCGGAAAGGTTCGCTTCGTCAAGTTCGGCCCGCCGCTGCAGTTCGACGGAACCGTCACCGTCGGAGGCGCAGGAGCGGCACACGGGCTCCTCGGCCTCTCGGGCGACAAGGTCGGCGGCACGCTCGACGGCCAGATCGTCGGCCGCTGAGTCTGCCCCCGGGCTAGCGCCCGCTCTGGCTAGCGAATCGTCGCAGCGAACGCGCGAGCCGCCTGCGCGCCCTGCGTCGAGACACCGATCGAACCGCGGATCGTCTTGCCGCGTGCGGTCTTGGGGATCGACCAGACACACACGGCGATGCCGTTGACGAGCCGGCGTGCCTTAACCGGGAGGACCTTGGCGGCGATCCGCGCAGAGCAGGTGATCGTCCCGGAGTCGATACCCGCATTCGTGTCGCTCTCGGTCACGGCGAGGCCGGCGGAGAAGGGCTTGCCCGCCTTTGCCGGCGTCGGCGACGTCGTGAAAGCACCGACGCTGAGCGTCACGCTGGCTCGAACGTCGTACGCGAATGTGCCGTGACCACTGTCTGGCGCGATGTCAGTGTGGATGTTCGTGAAGTCGTCGTTTCCGCTTGAGTCAACCGTGATCCCGGAAGCCGCGATCACGGCAAAGTTGAGGCTCTTCGACCGGTTCAGGTCAAGAGCATTGACCTTGATCGCGGGACCGCCGGCGGCGTACGAGTAGACAAGCGACGACTGCGACGAGGCACCGACGTAGTCGCTCCCGTTCCAACTGAAGAGTGCAACTCCGGTGCGATCCAACTGAATCGCGTAATCGGCTCCGAAGGTCTGCGGATCTCCGGTCGACGCGTTCTTGTCAGTGTCGAGAAAGATGAGAAAGAGCATGTCCGGCGTGAGCGCGGGACGGTTCGCCACGTTGATCTGGAAGGTGATCAGGCCGGTGTCGTCGTTGGAGACGCCGATGCTCGTGATGTCGGGCGCGGTCGGGTCCTCGCCGGTGGAGTCAGGGTAGGACTGCGAGTTCGTCGTCGTGCGGGCGGCGCTTCCGAGCGCGATCGCCGGCAGCGCAACGAGCACGATCGCCACGAGCCCCAAGGTCAATGTCCGCCGTTTCACGACCGCCCAATCTAGTTCACGGGTCGACGAACCGCCAGCGAAGGTCGTTGCGATATGTGACGATGCGCATATGAAGGCTGGACGGTTGACGCTCGCACTCCTCCTCACGACCGTCGTCGCCTGCGGTGGGATCGTCTCCAACGCATCGACTCGCCCGATTCCACGCGTCCTCTCGATCGTGGTCATCGGTCACGGGAAGGTGACGAGCGTTCCTCGCGGGATCTCCTGTCCCGGCACGTGCCGCGCCTTCTTCCCGAAGGATTCCCGCGTACGGCTCGCGGCGCGGCCGGCAGCCGGCTGGAAGCTCGGCAAGTGGAGCGGCGCTTTCTGCTCCGGACGCTCGGGCGCCGCTTGCGCGTTCAACCTCACGACCGACCACGATTGCTCGGGGTCGCTCTGCAAGGTCGGCTCGTTCGGCATGAGGGCGAACTTCGTCGCCACAACACCGGCGAAAGTGACGACCTCTGCAACGCTCGAGCGGTAGCCCGGTCCGGCTTACCGGGAGCCGGCTCACCCTCGACGAGCTCGTCCAGGTTGCGCGTCATGGTGCGAGGGTCGAACTCACCGACGAGGCTGCGCAGCGGATGCAGGCAACGCGCGGGGTCGTCGATCGCTCGCTGGCCCGCGGGGACAGCGTCTACGGGCTGACCACCGGGGTCGGCGCGAAGAAGAACGCCTCGATAGAGGCGTCGGCGATCGACGAGCACAACCGGCTGCTCGTTCTCAACCACCGGGTCGGGCAAGGCCCCGCACTCGCGGCCGATGTCGCCCGCGGGGCGCTCCTCCGGCTCGCGAACCATCTCGCAAGCGGTGAGCCCGGCGCTCGACCCGAGCTGGCGCAGGCGCTCGTGGCCGCGCTCAACGCCGACGTTCCGCTGCGCGTTCGATCGCGCGGTTCGATCGGCATCGCGGACCTCTCGGCGAACGCCGACCTCGCCCACGACGCGCTCGGCGACTTCGCCCTGTCGGCCGGAGAGGGCATCGCGGTGGTCAACCACAACGCCGTCTCCACCGCCCACGCGGCCCTGGCGCTAGCTGACGCAAGGACCTTCCTCGACACACTCGATGTCGTCGGCGCGCTCGACCTCGAGGCATTCGCCGCCAACCTCGACTTGCTCGATCCGGCGCTTGCCGATGCCCGCCCCTACGACGGCCTCCGCATAGCGCTCGAGCGCATGCGCGACGTTCTCGGAGGGAGCTTCTTGTGGGCGGCGGGCGCAGCTCGCAATCTTCAGGACCCGCTGTCTTTCCGCTGCCTGCCGCAGGTACACGGTGCGGCTCGCGATGCCGTGCGGTTCGCCACCGATCAGCTCTCGGTCGAGCTGAACGCGCATCAGGGGAACCCTCTCGTCGTCGCCGGGGACGACGAGCGAATCGTCTCCGGCGGGAACTTCGACATGCTTCCCCTGGCCTCGGCGCTCGACCTCGTGCGGATCGCGCTCGCACCCGTGCTCACGGCGGCCTGTGAGCGCGCGGTGAAGCTCCTCCAGCGGCCACTATCAGGCCTCCCGGAGGGACTTGCAGCCAGAGCGGGCCTAGCCGAGGACGGCCTGGCCGAGTTCGGTGTCGCCGTCCAGGCGCTGGCAGCGGAAGCCCGCCTACTAGCGGCTCCCGTCTCGTTTCACATCGTCAGCACGACGCAGGCAGAGGGGATCGAAGACCGCATGACGATGGCCCCGCTCGGCGCCCGCCGGCTCGCCGAGATGCTCGAGCTCGGAGCAGGCATCGTCGCGATCGAGCTGACCGTCGCCGCGGAGGCTACGGATCTGCGGGGCCGCACGCCGCTCGGTAAGGGCACGGCCAAAGCACATCGGCTCGTCCGCAGCGTGATCCCGGAGCAGCGGGAAGGAGAGCCGGTACCGCAGGATCTCGAGCCGCTCGTCGAACTGGTTCGCGGCGGACGCCTCATCGACCTCTGATGCCGTCGATCGACATCCACCAGCACCTCTGGCCCGAGCCGTTCGTCGCCGCGCTCCGAGCCCGTCATGCCCCGCCGTTCCTGGACAAGGACGTGCTCGTCCTCCACGAGGGCCGGTTCATGATCGACCCGCTTCGCGACGACCTTGCCGGACGGCTCGAGTTGCTCGACGTGGACGGGATCGATTCCGCCGTGATCTCGCTCCAGAAGACGTTGGGTACGAGCGAGCTCCCACGCGACGAGCAGGACGAGCTGGAGCTCGCCTGGGTCGAAGGCGCCCGTGACATAGTCGCTGCAAGCGAGGGCCGGCTGCTCGCGTTCGCACCGAACCGCTACGTGCCCGGATTCGCCGGGACGTCGATCGACGGCAACCTCTTCGCCGACCTCGACTCGATTGCACCGCTGCTGGACGAGCTCGAACGCCACTCGTCGCCGCTCTTCGTTCACCCGGGCGCAGTGGCGAAGACAGGGCGCGTACCGACGTGGTGGACGGCCGTCGTCGACTACACGGCGCAGATGCATGTCGCGTACTTCCGTTGGCTCGCCGAGGGGCGAGGAAGGTGGCCGTCGCTGCGGGTCGCGTTCGCGATCCTCGCCGGAGGTGCGCCGTTCCAGCTCGAGCGCCTCGGCCAGCGCGGGCCGGCGACACGTGCGGCGCTCGACGCCAATGTCTTCTTCGATGTCGCCACGTATGCCAGGCGCTCGATCGAGCTCTGCGCTGAGACGTTCGGCGTCAGCCATCTCCTGTACGGCAGCGACCGGCCCGTGGTGGATCCGGCTCAGACTTTGCGAGCCGTGAGAGGTTTTGGTGAAGCCGTGGAGAAACTCCTGACTATCGACAACCCAACCTCCTTCCTGCGATGACAGACATCTCGACCTGGCTCAGGGAACGACTCGAGGCCGACCACGAGCTCGACCGGCCGGAGCTCACCGAGCTTGCGGTCGCGCTCAGCGAGGAGGAAGGGCTCTGGCGCCCGCTCGTGCGGCACGACCAGGCCGAGCGCGTCTACCACCAGCTCTACCGCGACCCGAGCGTCGATGTCTGGCTGATCTGCTGGATGCACCGCCAAGACACGGGGTACCACGACCACGACCGGTCGAGCGGTGCTGTGTGCGTGTGCGAGGGAACGTTGTGGGAGGACTTCTTCCAGCGCCAGGAGGACGGCTGGATCCGCGAGCAGACCCGCCGCCACGACGCAGGTAGCTGCTTCGACTTCTCCGCGACGTACATCCACGGCGTCCGGAACGAAGGCGACGAGCCGGCGACCTCGGTGCACGTCTACTCGCCTGCGCTCTGGCGGATGGGCCACTACGAGCCCGACACTAACGGCGTCATGCAACGGATCTCGATGACCTACGCCGACGAGCTGCTCGGCGCCGCGTAGCTCGCCTAAGAGTTCGAACCGGAGTGAGCTAAAGCTCGAAAGCCGTCCCTGCGCGCACGACGAACCGCGGTTCGAGCCACGTCGCCGCGGTCTTGCTCCTCGTCTCGCCGTCGGTCAGCGTCCGGGCACCGTGCGCGAGTTCCAGCACGGTGACGTCCGCTTCCCGTCCTGGCGCAAGCGAGCCGAGCTCGTCTGCGCGGCGCACGGCTGCAGCAGGCGCGACTGTTGTCGCCCGGACGACCTCCGGGAGCGTCATCCCGAGGTGGAGCAGCTTCGAGAGCGTCGTCGGCTGATCGAAAACCGGCCCGGCGATGTTGTGGGTGTGTATGTCGCTCGAGATCGTGTCGGGCGGGAAAGCCTGCTCGAGCGCTGCCCGCGCGACCCGCCAGGTGAAGCTGCCGATGCCATGGCCGATGTCGAAGAGAACGCCGCGCTCACGCGCCTCGATCACCTCGGAGAGGATTCGTCCGTTGCCGTCGAGGATGCCGCCGCCATCGCTGCCGTGGAAGCAGTGCGTGACGATGTCCCCCTCGTGCATCGACGGCAGAAGCCAGCCGATCGGCCGGCGCATGTCGATGACGTGCACCATCAGCGGCAGCCCGAGCTCGTCGGCCGCGCGCCGCGCGATCACCAGCGACGGCTCGGGATTCGGGCCGACCATCTGATACCCGAGCCGGATCTTCACCCCGACGACGACGTCCGGATGCTCTCTCGCACAGGCGACAGCCTGCTCGGCGGAGGCCCAACGAACGTCCTCGAGCTCGCCGACCAGCGGTGAGATCATCCCTTCCACCGCCACATGAACGAAGGCGAGCACCCGGGTGCTCGCGCGGTCGATGACGTAGCGGCGGAAGCCGGGGAACGTCTGGGCGCCGGCGGATCCACGTCAACCGCGGTCGTCACGCCGCGGTCCAGGCAGTACGTGTCGGCATCGACGCCGTAGTGGGAGACGCCCCAGTACACATGCGTGTGGAGGTCGATCAGACCCGGGACGACGATCAGGCCGGTCGCGTCGATCGTGCGCTGGGCCGGCGGGCCTTGTGTTTCAGAAACACAAGGAACGACGTGCCCCCCGCTGATCGCGACCGTGCCGATCTCGTCGACACCTCGAGCTGGATCGATAACGCGCCCGCCGACGATCTCGAGATCACAGCCGTCAGTCAAAGGAGCCCCTCCGCCTGCAGCCGCGGCACGACCGCGTCCAGGGCGGTGACGGTACGGTCGAGACTCCGCGTCCCCGTGCGAGGTCGACCAGGAGATGCGTGTGCGGATCGACGCCGCCGGGGAGGACGAAGCAGCCGCGCGCGTCGAGATCGCCCCCGCCAGACGGCGGCCCGACAGCGGCGATCACGCCATCCGAAACGACGATGTCGGCTTCCCGCGTCCCGTCCGGCGTGACGACACGCCCACCGTTGATCCGGAGGGCGCTCATGCGACAAGCCGCGACACGATCTGCTCGAACGCGCTGTCTGCGAGCGCGTGCACCTCGGCGGTCGTGAGCAGCTGGATCGGGTGCGGGAGCAGCACCATGCGATAGTCGGGCAGACCGAGAACACGCGCCTGCTCGAGCGCTTCGTCGACAAACGGCAGCGTGCCGACGGCGGCGGTCGGAATGCCTCGCTGCTCGAGCCTGATCACGTCGTGCACACTGCACGACACGCACGACCCTCAGTCTGCGAGCCCTTCGACTGCCAGGTCGCCGTGAAAGGCGACTGCCTCGATCACCTCCGTCGAGGCCGGCTTCGAGAAGAGCTCCTTCGAGATCCGGAACGTCTCCGCGCCACGCGCGATCAGCAGCTCCTCGAGGCGATCGAGGAACTCCGCGCCGCGAGCCTTCGTGATGTCGAGCAGCACGACGCGCTTCCCGGTCAACGCCGGCGGCCGCACTGCGAACGGAACCGGCGCGCTGGTCCGCTCGTCGATCGGGCTCACGTACTCCATCGCACCTCCTTCGTGACGACCTGGGCCTGCATGCCGTTGCACGGGCCGAAGACAGCTGAGAAGCGCCCCGCCTCGCCGCCCGCGACGACGATCACGATCCGCTCCGGGCTCGTCCACTTGCGGACCATCGTCCCGTACGGGCTCTCCTTGACGAGCGGCGTCGTCTCGCCGCGGCGAAGCTCTTCGGCCGGGCGCTGCACCGCCTCGAACATCGCCTCGCGCACTCGCTCCTTGCTCCAGCCGGCGGCCGCGAAGAGCGCGGCGTGCTCCGGGCAGATGACGTAGAGCGACGTGTCGTCCATCGGCCACCAGAACGGGCTCCACTGGCCGGCTGCAGCCCACGCGAGCGTCGCGGCGAGCTCCTCCGGTGTGCGGCTGCGATGGTCGGAGATCGAGAGCGGGGCGTCGCCGGCAACCAGTGTCACCGTCGAGGTTTCGGACCCGAAGCCCCGCTCGACATGAAGCGGCTGCCACGGGCTCGCCTCCTCGTTCTCGGCGAAGCAGCACGTCAGCTTGCCTGGATGCCCGAGAGTGGCCCGGTCGAGCCCGCCCGCTCGGGCTCCGCCGGTGAGCGTCAGGACGAGGCGAAGCGCGCGGCCGATCGTGGCGTTCGCGCGGGTGCCTGGCCCGAGCGCACCCATACCCGCGTTGAGGCCGATCCGCTCGCGCGCCGGGCCGTTGACGACGACGATCGGGCCGGCCGGCTGCGTCGTCACGGCTATCCCGTGGGCGTTGAACGCCGGGTCGAGCGCGGCCTCGACCGCTGCCACCACGACAGGGAAGTAATGAGGGCGGCAGCCGGCGAGCACGGCACAGGCTGCAACCCGTTCGAACGTCGCCTCGCCGTGGGCAGGCGGCACGGCGCCGAGCGAGCGCGCCGGATCACGTCCTCCGAGCATCGCCTCGACCCGATCGGACGTCGGCGGCACGACCGGCAGGCCATCCGACCAGCCGCGCTCGAACATGTCGTCAAGCTCATCGAGCCCACCCGCGTGCCAGTCGAACGTCCAGCGCGCCATGCAGCCCGGCTTGAGGCGCGGCTCCCCGTCGAGGGCGACCCCGAGCAGGCGCTCGTACCCGGCCGCGTCCCAGCCCACGACGGTGTCGGCGACGGAGCCATCCGGCTGCACCAGGACGGCGGTCGGCACCGTCTCGATGGCAAAGGCGCGCGACACGTCGTAGGGCTCCGGCTGCGCGAGCACCGGGTAGGGGAAGCCCGTCCGTCGGGCAACCCGGGCCGCGTCCTCGGGGGAGTCCTCCAGCACGCCGACCACGCGCGCTCCCTCGCCCGCAGCCGCGACGCGCCTGAGTGCGAGAACCGAGGTCGGGCAGTCGGCATGCGCGAAGACGAGCACCACAGGCCCTTCGGCCAGCATGTCGCGCAGCGCGAGAGGCGGGCCAGCGATCGTCGGAAGCGTGAAGTCGGACGCCGCGGCCATCGCCCGTAGCGTACGAGCTATGCCGTGAGCCGCGCCGGAAAGCCGGAAGCGCGCAGGTCGGTGCCGACCGCATCCTCGAGCAACCTAACGACCGCGGTCGACCACGCGTCGCCGCCGTACACCTCACGCGCTTGCTCGAATGTGCGCTCGACGAGCGCGGCCAACTCGAGCGGTACACCGTAGTCCTCGCCCAGCTCGCTTGCGAAGCCGAGATCCTTGAGCGCCAGATCGAGTGTGAAGCCGATGTCGTAGCTGCCGTTCAGGATTAGCTGCCCCTCGGTCTCGAAGACGAAGCTCGTGCCAGAGCTCGCCCGGATCACGTCGAACGTCTGCGCCAGATCGATACCGGCGCGCTTCGCGAGCATCAGCGCCTCGCCGCTCGCGACGAGATGAACGAACGCGAGCATGTTCGTAATCACCTTCAAGGCGCTCGCCGAGCCGAGCGGCCCGACGTAGAAGACCTGCCGGCCGATCGACTCGAGCACCGACCTGTGCGCGTCGAACACCGCCCGCTCCCCGCCCGCGATGACCGTGATCTCGCCGGACGCCGCGAGGTGGACACCGCCGGTGACGGGCGCCTCCAGCGTCGCGACACCCTTCGCAGCAGCCAGTCCAGCAAGGCGTGCGGTCTCACGCCGGTCGCTCGTGCTCATGTCGATCCAGGTGGAGCCATGCCGGAACCCTGCGAGCAGGCCGTTCTCGCCCTCCACAACAGCGGCGACTGCCACAGGCGACGGGAGGCACGTCAATACGGCATCGCTCACGCTTGCCACGTGACGCGGGGTGTCTCCCCAGGCTGCCCCGCCGGCGACGAGCGCTCTCCCCCGCTCACGGTCAAGGTCGTGGACGGTGAGCTCATAGCCGGCGCGAGCCAGGCTGGCCGCCAGATGCACGCCGAGGTTGCCGAGCCCGACGAAACCCAGCCCCAGTGAACGGGTCACGGCTCGTCGACCGGACCGTACACGGGCGTCAGGTGCAAGTCGTCGCCCTCGTACGGATGGGCCAGCGCGACCTCCTCGTCCAGCTCGACACCGAGACCAGGCGCTTCGGAGGGAATCACGTAGCCCTCTTCCCACCGGATCGGCGCCTTCAGGAGCTCTGCGTGGAAACCGCCCCAGTCGAGGATCCCCTCGAGCAGGAGGAAGTTCGGGATGCACGCCGCGAGCTGGATGTTCGCTGCCCCGAGGATCGGCCCGCTGTAGAGGTGAGGCGCGATCTGGGCGTAGTGCGCCTCGGCCATCCCCGCAATCTTCTTCGCCTCGAGCAGCCCGCCGACCCGGCCGAGGTTGGGCTGCAGGATCGACGCGGCTCCCGTCGCGAGGACACGGGCGAACTCGTGTTTCGTCGTCAGCCGCTCGCCGGTCGCGATCGGAATCGACGTCGCGCGCGCCACACATGCCATCTGTTCGGGCGACTCGGGAGGCGTCGGCTCCTCGAACCAGAGCGGGTCGTACGGCTCCAGTCGCTGCGCGAGCCGCACAGCTCCAGCCGGCGTGAACTGCCCGTGAGTGCCGAACAGAAGGTCGCACCGTGGCCCGACTGCGTCACGCACAGCACGCACATACGCCTCGGAGCGAGCAAGCGCTTCGAGGCTCGGCTGGCGAGGATCGAGCGTCGAGTACGACCCCGCCGGGTCGAACTTCACGGCCGTGAAGCCGCGGGCAACGTACGCCACCGCGCGCTCGGCCGCGAGGTCGGGATCGAGATAGACGTCGACGGCGTCCCCCGGCTCCGGGTACAGGTATGTGTACGCGCGGAGCCGCTCGCGCACCCGGCCGCCCAGGAGGTCGTACACCGGCCGCCCGACCGACTTGCCGAGAATGTCCCAACACGCCAGCTCGATCCCGCTCAGCACGCTGACGAGCGAGATGTCGGGCCGCCCTGAATAGCCACGCCCGTAGACGTTGCGCCACAGGAGCTCGATCCGGGTCGGGTCGGCTCCCTCGACGTGGCGGGCGAAGACGTCCTCGATCATCCGCTCCACGGTGTGCGGCGCGAACGTCGCGCCGTACACCTCGCCGACGCCGACGATCCCGTCGTCCGTGACAAGCTGGAGGAAGACGAAGTAGCGACCGCCGAAGTGCGGCGGCGGGTTCCCCACGACAAACGTGCGCAGCTCGACGATCCGCATCGGCGCCGAGTCTCGCACAGCTGCGGCCGGGTCTACCGGACTGCGCCCGCTGCGACGAACCCCGGCCGGGCGGTGACGGTCTCCCGCACGAGCTGGAGCCTCGGCCAGCGTGAGAAGTCGACCGGGAGCGGCAGGTTCGCGCTGCGGAAGAGCGTCGGCGCGGCGCACACGTCGGCGATCGTGAAGCTGCCGGTCATCGTGCCGTTCTGCGCGACGAGCTGCTCGACGGCGTCGAACGCACTCTCGGCTGCCGGCCGCGCCTGCTCGGCCGCGTCGTCATCGCGTTCCCCGAACAGACCCGCCGCGCGCTCCAGCGGGAAGAGCGCGGGACGGACGAGAGTGCTCCAGACGTCCAGCAGCCAGTCGACCCGGGCGCGCGCCGCCAGCTCGGACGGGTAAAGGTCATCGCGGCCCTCGCGCGACGCGAGATAGCGCAGGATGGCGTTCGACTCGGCGAAGACGAGGTCGCCGTCGGCGAGAGCCGGGATCCCGCCCACCGGGTTGATGCGGCGGTACCACTCCGGGCGTGGGCGCTCGTCGATCGGCACCTCGACGCGCTCATACTCGAGGCCGAGCTCAGCGAGCATGAATCGCACCTTGACGGCGTTGCCCGAAAGGAGGTGGTCGTAGAGCACGAGCGCCACGCCGCGATGCTACCCGCGTAGGCTGTGCAAATGGCGGGCCGGCTCGCAGGTCGTACCGCGGTCGTCACCGGCGGAGCGTCGGGACTCGGCCGCGCCATCGCTCTCCGCTTCGCCGACGAGGGTGCGACTGTCGTCGTCGGCGACATCCGGCGCGACGCCAAGGAGGCGGCGAGCCGACGGAAGCGCTCCTCGGCGAGCGCGGCGTCTTCCTCGAAACCGACGCCTCGCGCGCGGACGACATCGACCGTCTGGTTTCGACAGCGGTCGAGCGCTCGGGACGGCTCGACGTGAAGGTCTGCAACGCGGGCATCGCAGGCCGCCACTCGAAGAGCCTGCTCGAGACAACCGAGGAGGACTGGGACGCGATCATGGCCGTCAACCTGCGAGGCGTCTTCCTCGGCTGTAAGCGCGCCGTCGCCGAGATGCTGGCGCAGGATCCGATCGGCGAGGTGCGCGGGCGGGTCGTCGTCATCTCGTCGCAGCACGGCATGATCGGGCCCCCGGGGCACGTCGCCCTACGCCGCGAGCAAGGGTGGGGTCGTGAACCTCGTCCATCAGCTGGCGGTCGACTACGGTCGCGAGGGCGTGCTCGTGAATGCGGTCGCGCCAGGGAAGATCCTCACCGGAACCCCGACGGCGCGCGCCCCGAACTGCTCGAGTACTCGCACTCTCGAACCCCCTTCCACCGCCTCGGTCGCCCCGACGACGTGGCGGGAGCGGCGCTCTTCCTCGCCTCCGACGACGCGGGCTACGTGAGCGGCATCAACCTGCTCGTCGACGGCGGCTGGATGGCGTACTGATGGGCATGCCTCGTCAGGCCATCTTGACGGCAAGAAAGGTGGCAGGCACGCTGACTACGTGGACGAGGAGTACGACAACGCGGCGCTGGTGCTGCTTGCGCTCTTCGACATCAGACGAGACGTTGCACGGATCGCGGAGGCATTGACCAATGGCGAGCAAGAAGAGGAAGAGGACGACGAGGACGCCTGAGGAGCGTCGCCTCGAGCGCGAACGCTACGACGAGCGGACTCGTCTGCTCGAGGAGCGCGTCGCGCAGTTGATGGACCGCCGCAAGGCGTCGTAAGGCCCCGGAGCCCACGCGTCGAACCTAGCCGAGGTCCGACAGCGGCCCGGCGCCGAGCGTTGCCAGCGCTCCGTCGATCGCGGCTCGCGAGCGGCCGTCGTCGACGAGCACGACCTCGTAGTCCGTCCGCAGATACTCGGCGATCTGTTCCGCTGCCAGCTCGATCCAGTCCAACGCGGTTCCGTCGTCGAGCTCTGCGGGTGGCAGCTGGATCACCCCGTAGCCTGCCTCCCGCAGCTCGTCCATCCTCTCGCCGAGGAGCGAGTCGGCGACCACTGCGACCTTCCGCGACCGGGGGTCGACACTCATTTGCCAACCTCTGGTTGGACGGTCACGAGCCGGCGCCGAACGAGATCAGCCTGCCGTCATCGGCTGTCTCGAACGCGTCGGCGGCCCGTTCGAGGAGTGCGGCGACCGCGCGCAGCTCATCCTGCAGCTCGCCGGGCCGGTGTGCAAAGTCGGTCTTCGTCTCGGCGAAGTGCTCCAGCTTGCGGGCGGCGACGAGCGCCTGGTAGCGGCTCCACTCGACGAGCGCGATGTCACGGCCGTCGATGTGAAGCAGCGTCGCAAGGTCGGTCGGATCGTCTCGGCCTGGCACCGGAACCCAGAAAGAGTCGACGACCGTGATCCTGGGGAAGCGCTCGTCCAGCCTGCACGCCCGGTGCAGCACCCGATGCCCTTGCTGGAGGACGGCCCAGCCCGGCCCCGGGAACTCGGGGGAGCGCACTTTCTCCGACGGCAGGGCCGCTCCGGACTCGAGCAGCGCGCGGCCCTCCTCGACCGATCCCGCGAAGTACTCGAAGCGGCCGCCCTTCATGGGGCGCGGGTCGCTCGCCATCAGCACATAGTCGAACCCTACGGCGTCGCGGTGCCACTGATCGACGTTCAACGACAGATCCTCGGGCGCGTAGTTGATGTGGACGGAGTGGTGCGAGACAGGATGCGGCTCGAGCGGCGCCTGCGCGAGTCCGCTCAGGAACGCGAGGATCGTCGGGTCGGACACCATGCCGCGCAGGAAAGCGGAGCGGTAGACGGCGCCACGCCGCTTCTTCGGGATGCGTTCATCGCCGACCGCGTAGCGCTCGAGCTCGCTGCAGATGGCGTGCAGCGTCGCGACGCCTTCATCGGACAGAAACCGGAACGGCGACGTGATCGCAACCGGCGACAGAGCATTCGGGCCGGCCGCCTCGAGCCCCCATTCCTCGAGGAGGGTGACGGACTCGGGTTCGGTTATCTCGACGTGACGCCCCGGCTCCCAGGGGATGTCGGCGTCGATCGAGTCGAACGGGAGCTCCAGTGCCGGTGCCTCCATCATGGCGTGTCGCCTCCTTCCAGGAGCGCGACAAGCCGTTCGCGCTCCTCTTCGGGGTCGTAGTCGGGGAACCAGTGGCGGATGCCGGTCCGCCGCGGCATCGGCAGGTCTCTGGCGGCGAGCTCGGCTTCGAGCTCCTCCACGAAGATGCCGTCGCCCGGCACGTGGGTCGACCGGTGCTCGCCGACGTTCGGCTCTCCGGCCCAGTGCGGCGCCGAGACGAAGTAGCCGGCGCCCATGGTGGGGCTCGAGTCGAGGCCGATCAGCACGACGTCGTCGCCAGCCTCGACGTGCGGCTCCATCACCGACGCGACGAGCTTCGCGATTCGCCGGCAGTGGGCGCGGTAGAGCGGCGTGTCGAATTGCTCCTTCACGCCCCAGAAACGCCGCGTGCCCATGAACGCGAGCTCGGGGCACGGCATCTGGCGTATCGTCCAGCCGCGCTCGTTCAGCAGGTCGATCACCGGCTCCCACATCGCCGGGCGCTTCGCGCCGCCGACGGTCTTCGCGTTCTGGTTCAGGAGGCAGTGCGCGATGAAGGCGACCTGCGCCACATCAGGCCCCGAAGTCGAGCAGCACCTTGCCGAGCTTGCCCGGCCCCGCCATCCGGTCGAAGGCGGCTGCTGCTTCCTCGGCGGGGAATACGCGATCGACCCGCGGCACCATTCGCCCCGAGGCGAGGTGTGGCAGGACCTCCCGGGCGAACGCCTGGACAGCCACGGCTTTCTCCTCGAGCGGCCGCGCGCGCAGCACCGTTCCCATGAGTCGGGCTCGTTTCCCCATCAGCTTGCGCAGCGCGAGCTGGGCCTCGTCGCCCGCGCCCGTGCCGACGACGACGATCCGGCCCTTGACCGCGAGCGCATCGAAGTCTCCGTCGAGGTTCGGCGCGCCGACGAGCTCGCACACGACATCGGCGCCGCCGAGCGCCTCGGCTCGCTGGACGAGATCCTCCGGGTCGATCACCTCGGCGCCGAGCTCGGCGACCTGTCCTCTCACCTCCACGGAGCGCACCGTCGCGAGCACCCGCGCACCGGCAGTGGCTCCGATCTGGATCGCGGCCGTGCCGACGCCGCCGTTTGCCCCGCTCACGACGAGCAGCTCGCCGAGCTTGAGCCCGGCTTGGGTGACGATCGCGTCGTGCGCCGTCACGAACACCTCGGGTACCGCCGCTGCGCCAGGATCGTCGAGGTTGTCGGGGACGGGAGCGACGTGACGCTCGTGCACGAGCACCCGGTCGGCAAGACCGCCACCGCCTACGATCCCGAACACCCGGTCGCCGACCTGGAAGCGCCTGGCCGTCGGACCGCAGGCGACGACTGTTCCGGCGGCTTCGATTCCAGGAATGTCGGGCGGCGAGCCCGGCGGCGCAGGGTAGCGACCGGCTCGCTGGGAGAGATCGGCACCGTTGAGGGCGGCGTAGCGCACCGCGAGCACCACGTCGTCGCCCGTGGCGACGGGGTCGGGGCGTTCGACAAGCTGCACCACCTCGTTGCCACCCGCTCCGGTAAAGACGATCGCCCTCATGTCGTGCAGGGAGCGTAGACAGGTCGCCTGAGCACCGCCACCGCCGAGACGGCAGCGCCTGCGAGGAGCGCCGCCACCAGGACGAGCAGCAGCGTCGGCCGGCTCGACGTGTCGAGCAGGTAGCCGCCGAACGCGGTCATGACGGCGATCGTCGCGTACTCACGCGCGTTCCACATGGATACTGTGCACACCTACTGCGGAAGAGTGACCAGCTCTTGTCGCGCCGGGTCGTCGTCACCAGGCTCACGTCCATCATCAGAAGGAGGATCGTTCATCGATGACCGTCGTACTGAACGGGAACGCCTTGACGGCGGCCGAAGTCGTGCGTGTCGCGCGAGACCGCGAGCGAGTCGAGCTTCATCCGGACGCCTTGGAACAGATGACGACGGCGCGCGCAGTCGTCGAAAACGTCATCTCGACCGGTGCGCCAGCGTATGGCCTGACAACAGGCGTCGCGGCGCGCAAGCGTCACAGGATCGGCCCGGAGGAACAGGCGGAACACAATCGCCTGATGATCGAGACGGACATGGTCGGCCAAGGCGCGCCCGCGGCCGAAGACGTCGTCCGAGCCACCATCGTGCGTCTCGTGAACGGCTTCGCCAAGGGAACCGCTGGCGTCCGACCGGCTCTTGTAACCCGTCTCGTGGCAACGCTCAACGACGGAGCCATCCCGACCGTTAGAACCTACGGCTCCATCGGGATGGCCGATCTGGCACCGATGGCAGAGCTCGCATACGGGATCCTCGACGATTTCGAACTAGACGCGAAGGAGGCCGTCTCACTCGTCGACAACAACGCTTTCTCGACAGCGCTGGCAACGCTGGCGATCCACGACCTCGAGCGACTCCTCGATACCTACGACGTCGCTGGCGCCTTGGACCTCGAGGCGTTCGCGGGGAACGTCAGCATCCTTCACCCAGCAGCCGTGCAAGTACGGCCCTATCCCGGCTTGCACGACACAGTAGCCCGCCTCACCGGGTTGCTGGCCGGAAGCTCTCTCTGGCTCGAGGGTACTGCGCGCAATCTCCAGGATCCGCTGAGCTTCCGCTGCATGCCGCAGGTGCACGCCGCGGCGCGCGAAGCGCTCGCCTACGGTCAGAAGCAACTCGCAATCGAGCTGAACGCATCCCAGGAGAATCCGCTCATCGTTGCTGACGAGGGCGTCATCGTCTCGGTCGGGAGCTTCGACCCGCTAATCCTCGCCACCGCACTCGACTTCCTGCGGCTGGCGCTCGCCCCCGTGATCACGTCGGCGTGTGAGCGGCTCGTCAAGCTCATGCAGGCGCCAACGTCCGGGCTCCCGGACGGTCTGTCGGATCGCCAGGACTTCGCGACGACGGTGTTTCCCCAGTACTCGTACGCCGCCGCGGCGATCACCGCCGAGGCTCGTCTGCTCGCGGCGCCCGTCTCGTACGAGCTCTCGACGACGAGCATTGCGGAGGGAATCGAGGATCGCATGACGATGGCGCCGCTCGCAGCTCGGCGGCTCAATGAGATGGTCATCCTTGGCGAACGTGTCGCCGCGATCGAGCTCGCGGTCGCCACGCAGGCCGTCGACCTTCGCGCTCCCGCATCGCTGGGTTCCGGCACGTCAGCCGTGCACTCGGCCGTTCGCGCTCGTTTGACGGAGAAGACGCCGGCCGACCTTGAGCCGCTGTTGAAGCTTGTGCGCTCAGGGACATTGTCGGAGATGGGTACCTGAGATCCTGACTGTATCCAGTCGACAGCACGTGGTATGTTCGCCGAATGGACGCGAGCGTGCTCGGACGGAGCCCCCGATGACGGTCGGGGTTGGCGCGGACGTCTCGAAGCCAGAGGCGGCCACCGTCGACCCGGTCACACTTGAAGTGATCCGCCACGGTCTCGTCGCAGCCGCCGAGCAGATGGCGACATCGATCGAGCGTTCTGCCCATTCGCAGGTGATTCGGGAGATGCTCGACTACTCGACGGCGGTCTTCGATCTCGACGGCGGCATCGTCGCGCAGTCGACCCGGATCCCGATGCACCTCAACTCGATGACGCGCGCGCTGCGCACAATGCTCGTGCGGTTTCCGCTATGCGACTGGCGCGAGGGCGACGTCTACGCCACGAACGATCCCTACTCCGGCGGCCAGCATCTACCGGATATCCAGACCTTCGCGGCCGTCCATGTTGACGGCAAGGCGATCGCCATCACGGGCACGCTCGGCCACCATCTCGACGTCGGCGGGCGAGGGGCAGCAAGCTACGGCGCGGATGCGACCGAGATCTACCAGGAGGGGTTTCGGATCCCCCCGTCGCGGATCGTCGCCGCGGGCATGACGAACGAGGTCTTCTTCCCATTGTTCGAGGCCAACATCCGCGTACCCCAGAAGACGGTCAGCGATCTGCGCGCGCAGATCGCAGCGCTCTCGATCGGCGCCGGGGAGGTCGTCCGTCTCGCGCGCCACTACGGCACCGAGACTGTCGCGGCAGCGACTCGCGAGCTGATCGCGAGCTCTGAGCGGCGGATGCGGTCAGCGATCGCGCTGGTCCCGGCGGGCGTCTACGAAGCGGAGGACGTCGTCGACGGCGACGGACTCGACGACAACGAGTTGCTCGTACGCGTCGCCGTCGAACGCCGCGGCGACACACTTCACGTCGATTTCACAGGCACGGCGACGCAGACGCGCGGCCCGATCAACTGCCCGATCGCCTCGACCGAGTCGGCCGTGTACTACGCGGTGACTGCGATCCTCGACCCGGGAATCGCGCCGAACCACGGGAGCTACCTGCCGATCGAGGTGATTGCGCCTGAGGGCACCGTCCTCAATCCGCGCTCGCCGGCGCCTGTCGTCGGCCGCAACGTCTTCACGCACCGGGTGGCGACTGTAGTCATGTCGGCGCTCGGCAAGGCCCTGCCGGACCGCGCGATAGCCCCGTATTACGGGAACTCCAACGTCTACATCCTCTCGGCGTACGACGACTCTGGCCGTGCGAACGTGCAGTTCGAGATCGAGGTCGGGGGCTGGGGAGCACGGGACGGGCTCGACGGGCCTGACTGCCTCTCGGCCGGAGTGCACAACCTCGCCAACAACCCGATCGAGCTCGTCGAGAACGAGTTTCCGTTGCGAGTGCTCACGTACGCGCTGCGGGTGGATTCGGGCGGCGCCGGCCGTTTCCGTGGCGGGCTCGGCGCCGAGCGCTCCTTCGAGGTATTGATCGACTGCGAGCTCTCGACCCAGTTCGACCACGTCAAGTTCCCGCCTCCCGGTCTGAACGGCGGCGGCCCCGGCGCGCCGGCGAGAGTTCTCGTCGAGCGAGACGGCGAGACCGTCGAGCTTCCGGGCAAGTCGGGCGGCTACCGGCTGCAGAAGGGCGACCGGGTGACCGTCCTCACGCAGGGCGGCGGTGGGCTCGGCCCGCCCTCTGAACGGGATCCCGCGGCACTCGCCCACGACCTTCTTACGGGGAAGGTAACTGCCGCCGCCGCGAGGACGGACTACCCACTGGTTGCGGCAGGACCGAAGTCATGAGCGCCACCTGGTATGTCGGTGTCGACATCGGCGGCACGTTCACCGACGTCGTGGCGGTCGACGCGCGAAGCGGAGCGCTCCACCACCTCAAGGTCCTGTCCTCGCGCAGCGATCCCGCCGCCGGGTTCGTCCACGGGCTCGAAACCCTCGCGGCGGAGATCGGCGTGGTTCCCTCCGAGCTGCGTCTGCTGCTCCATGGGACGACGCTCGCGACCAACGCGATCATCGAGCGGCGCATGGCATCGACCGCCCTCGTAACGACCGAGGGGTTCCGCGACGTGCTCGAGATCGGGCGGCACTGGCGCAGCGAACTATACGACCCCTTCCTCGAATATCCCGGCCCGCTCGTCTCGCGCGAACTCAGGTTCGAGGTGCGCGAGCGGGTCGACGCATCCGGTGCGGTGATCCAGGCGGTCGACCAACTAAGCGCGGAATCCGTGATCCAGCAGCTCGAAGATGCGAAGGTCGAGGCCGTTGCTGTCGTCTTCCTGCACTCCTACCGCAACCCCACCCACGAGGAGGAAGTGGCCGCGCGGCTCCGAGCGAGGAACGGCTGGTTCGTCTGTTGCTCGGCCGACCTCTCACGAGAGCTGCGAGAGTACGAACGCACCTCGACGACCGTCATGAACGCCGCGTTGATGCCCCTTATCGACCGCTATCTGACCCGGCTCGAGACAGGTCTCGCCACAGCCGGCAGCACGGCGTCGCTCTTCGTCACGCAGTCGAATGGCGGCGCTCTCACCCCCGCGGCAGCGCGAGCCCGTCCGGTCACGCTGGCGCTTTCCGGCCCTGTCGCGGGCGTCGTCGCCTGCCGTAGGCTCGGCCAGACGATCGGCCGCGGCGACCTGATCTGCTTCGACATGGGCGGCACGAGCGCCGACGTCACGATCATCAGCGACTTCGAGCCTCGGATGTCGAGTGAGCTCACGATTGGCGAGCTGCCAATGCGCCTGCCCGCCGTCCACGTCCACTCAATCGGAGCCGGCGGCGGCTCGATTGCCGCGGTCGATCCCGGCGGCGCGCTCCGCGTAGGGCCCGAGAGCGCCGGCTCGGAGCCGGGACCCGCCTGCTACGGACGGGGCGGCACGGCGCCCACCGTGACCGATTGCCAGCTTCTGCTCGGACGCCTCACCGAGCAGTTTCCGCTCGCGGGCCGACTCGGGCTGAACGCCGACCTGGCTGAGCGCGCCATCGCGCCGCTCGCCACGGACCTCGGAATGAGGGTCGACGCCACGGCGGCGGGAGTGGTCGAGGTCGTGAACGCGGCAATGGAAGGGGCGGTTCGAGTCGCCCTGCGGAGTCGAGGCGACGATCCCCGTGACTTCGCCCTCGTGGCCTTCGGCGGAGCAGGGCCGCTGCACGCCGCAGAGCTCGCGCGCAGGCTGTCGATCGATACCGTGATCGTGCCGCCGCATCCTGGCACGCTCTCGGCACTCGGTCTGCTCACCGCGGACGTGAGGCTCGACTTCGCTGTCAGCGAGTTGCACCGCGGCGACGAGCCCGGCCTCGCCGACGCGCTGCTTGCCGGCTTCGGGTCGCTGGCCGCCCAAGCGGAGGCC
>JBBRNX010000018.1:0-75659 GCA_038230035.1 Gaiellales bacterium | reverse complement strand
TAAGTGTCGGCCGTGAGGCCCCAGCTGTAACCATTGCTGCCGGTTGAGCCAGGCGAGCTGAGTACGAGCGTGTACGTCGTTCCGGCTTGGATCGCCGCCGGGTTATCAAAGGGAATGGTCACGGTGCTCGAGTCGCCTAAGAAAGCGCATGGAGCATTTATCGAACTTGCCAGTACTGCCTGCGTCGCTAGAACATTGGAATTGTCGGGCAACTGCACGGGAGGGTTAGCCAGAGCATCCGTGTAGGTCCCCTCGATCGTTGCGACCAGGTCGCCGGGGGCGCTGACCTTGCAGAGGCCGACCTGAACGGTGTCCAGCGAGCCTGTCAGGCCAGCCGTGAAGGTCTGGCCGACCGCGAAAGCGCCACCGAACCCGGCTCCGCCGTCTACGGTCGACGAGTTACTCTGATCGAGCGTCCCCGCCGCGAGGGCGGATCCTGCCGCAATCAAGAGCATTCCGGCTGCGAGTCCCGCGCCGAGCGCCACCAACGCACCTCGTCGCCGTCCATGCCGACTACCTGAACACCGCATGTCGCACTCCCCCTATCTCTCCCGATGATCGCGGCGAAAGACTGGCTAAGCCATGCCGCAAGGCGGACATGCTCTCGCATCTCCTCCGCGAAGTCAACGCGGCAGTGGCCGCTAGACGGGCTATGCTTTTGCTGACAACCGGGCACCCATCGCCGTCCGCGAGAGCGGCTGACCAAAGTGTCGGCGAGCGTCGACGACGAACCCGTCGTGTACCGCATCGAGTACGCGGCGAACGGGCGCCCGATCGCGAAAATCCACAGGTCGGAAGCGCCACTTACGCCGGGGCAGATGATCGTCGTTGACGGCGCGTACCTGATCGTCGAGCGCGTGCGCCACGGGATCGCCTTTTCTACCTAGCGGTGGATGAGCGAGGAAAGCGAGCCTAGAGCGAGGTCAGCTTCGGGGCCGGCGAGCTGCTCGAGCCAGTCGGCCGCGGCCCGCACTTCACTGAGCGCCAGCGTCCGCTCGTCGAGCAGACGCCGGAGCCAACGGAGCGCCGCACGCTCTGCCTTCCCATCACCCTCGGACGCGTACAGCGCGACGAGACCGAGAGCCTCGTTGAGGGACAGCGGCCCGATCGCGGCGAGCTCCTTCGCTGTCGCCTCCGCGAGCACCACACCGCGCGCGATCAGCGCCCGCTCGAATCTCACACTCGGATGCGCGACCGCCCCCACGAACGCATGTTCTTATGCCCCCCTACTCGGCTACCGACGAGAAGGATTCGAGCTCTGCTGGGTACTGCTTGGGCAGGCGCTTCAGCATGAGAAAGACGGACACCGTCTTGGTCTTCAAAGGGACGATTCCCGCCGTAGCTGAAGGGCCGATTCGAGGTAACCACCGGGGTAACCACCGCATGAGCTTGTGCGGTACTTTGTGACACGTCCGGGCAAGACGCGCAACAGGCTGTTTACCGCTTGAAAAAGACGATAATAGCTTGGTCAAGCGGTTTGCAGATCTTCCACGATGTACCGCTTCATGGGCCCGCCTGGACTCGAACCAGGGACCTACCGATTATGAGTCGGCTGCTCTAACCAGCTGAGCTACGGGCCCGCCTCGACCGAGCCTACTGGAGGCTACGGCGGCTGCGACAGGTACCGTTCGGTCGTCGTGGGGCTGCGCGAGATTGACACAATGTCGGGCGTGAAGACGTTCCAGCAGGAGGTCCAGCTCCGTACGCCGGGCGGGCTCACCGTCACGGACATCACCCACGACGTGCAAGCCGCCATCCGTGAGAGCGGTGTTCGGAACGGCATCTGCTGTGTCTACTCGCCGCACACGACCTGCTCGGTGCGTGTCAACGAATGGGAGAACGGCTTCCTCGAGGACTTCGCCGTGATGCTCAAGCGCCTCGTCCCGACCGAGCACTACTACGCGCACGACGACTGGGATCGCCGCACCGAGAACATCTCCCGGGAGGCTATGGAGAACGGGAACGGCCACTCGCACTGCATGTCGATGCTGCTCGGGCCGGCCGGCGAGTCGATTCCCGTACGAGGCGGCGACCTGTGCCTCGGCACCTGGCAGCGCGTTCTGTTCCTCGAGCTCGACCGCGAGCGCGACCGCCGCTGGCTCGTGCAAGTCGTCGGCGTCTAGCTTCCGCGACGCCGCGCGACGTAGCTGTCGAAGAAACCCGAGCACTCCGCGCGTGAGCCCATGTCCGGGGTACCGAGAACTCCGCCCAGGATCTCGTTCGGCGTAGCAGCGATCCCGGCGGCGCGCCGAAGCTCCCGGAGACTCTTGATCGTCAGATCGCCAAGCGCTCGTCTCGTGTTCGAAGGACAGTCGGCCTCGAGAATGTCGAGGGTCGACGCGAACTTCCTGAGCGTCGGGTTCGCCTGGCCCGGGCTGTGACGGAGCTGAATCGTCATCAGCTGAAACTCGGGGCTGCGCGCCGAGATCACGATGGTGTGTCGGTCGGGCTTGCGTCGCCCCTCGCGATGCTTCTGTACCTCCAGCCCGACAACGAGCAGGAGCACGATCGCGCACGCGCCGACGAGACGCGCCCGATCGGCACGGCCAGCCTGCTGCCAGATCGTCTTCAGGTGTTCTATTCCGGCGTGACGTAGGCGGCGGTCAACCCGCCGTCGACGAGGAACGATGTGCCGTTGACGTACGACGACTCGTCGCTCGCGAGGAACAGCGCCCCGTTCACGACCTCACGCGGCTTCGCGAGCCGGCCCATCGGCCAGTGGATCCGGCGCCGCTCGAGCGCGGCCGGGTCGTCGCCGAAGATCCGAAGGAGGAGCGGCGTCTCGACCGGGCCTGGGCAGAGCGAGTTGACGCGAACTCCTTGACGAGCAAATTGCACGGCGAGCTCGCGGCTCATCGAGAGCACCGCGCCCTTCGACGCCGAGTACGAGATCTGCGACGTTGCCGCGCCGAGGATCGCGACGAACGACGCGACGTTGATCACCGAGCCGCCGCCGCGCTCGAGCAGATACGGGATGCCGTGCTTGCAGCAGAAGTAGACGCCCTTCGTGTTCACGTCCTGCACTCGATCCCACGCGTCGGCCTCGGTGACGAGGATCGAGTCGTCGTCTGCGGGAGAGATGCCGGCGTTGTTGTACAGGACGTCGATGCCGCCGAAGCGCTCTGCGGTGGCCGCGTACATCGCCTTGACATCCTCTTCCGACGCCACGTTGGTGCCGATCGCAAAGGCGCTGTCGGGGGAACACAGGGCGACCGTCTCCTCGGCGAGCGCAAGGTTGACGTCGGCGGCGCAGACCTTGGCGCCCTCGCCGGTGAAGACGACCGCGGCCTCGCGGCCCATCCCGCCGCCGGCTCCGGTGATGACGCAGACCTTTCCTTCGAGGCGACCGCTCACGGTTTCAGCCCTCCGTGGAGATGTAGACGCTCTTGACTTCCGAGTAGCTCTGGAGCGCGTGCATGCCGAGCTCGCGGCCGAAACCGGACTGCTTGAAGCCGCCGAACGGCGTCGAAACGCGGACCGACGAGTTCGAGTTGACGCTCAGAACGCCGGCATCGAGCGCTCGCGCGACGCGTAGTGCGCGGGCGCCGTCGCGCGTCCAGATCGAGCCGGAGAGGCCGTACGGCGTGTCGTTTGCAATGCGGATCGCGTCGGCTTCGTCGTCGAAGGGGATCACTGCGGCAACCGGGCCGAAGACCTCCTCGCGGGCAACGCGATCGTCGTTCGTCGCTTCGACCAGAGTGCACGGGAACCAGAAACCAGCGCCGTCTGGGACGTCGCCGCGGAAGAGCGGCTCGTCGTCCACGAATGACGCCACGGTCTCGCGGTGGGCAGCCGAGATGAGCGGACCCATCTCGGTCGCGTCCTCCAGCGGATCGCCCACCTTGACGCCGCGCGTCGCGTCGATCAGTGAACCGACGAAGCGGTCGTACGCGGAGCGCTCGACGAGAATCCTGCTTCGCGCACAACAGTCCTGGCCCGCATTGTCGAAGACCGAATACGGCGCGCTGGCGGCGGCCTTCTCGAGATCGGCGTCCGCGAAGATGACGTTTGCCGACTTGCCACCGAGCTCGAGGGTGACGCGCTTGATCGTCGCGGCGGCGCCTGCCATTACGAGCTGACCGACTTCGGTAGAGCCTGTGAAGCCAATCTTTGCGACGTCCGGATGCTCGATCAGGCGCTGGCCGACGACCGATCCCTTGCCGACGAGCACGTTGAGGACGCCTTCCGGAATGCCGGCGTCGAGTGCGAGCTCGGCGAGACGGAGCGCCGAGAGCGGGGTCAGCTCGGCAGGCTTGAGGACGACCGTGTTGCCACACGCCAATGCAGGGCCTAGCTTCCAGCTCGCGATGTTGAGCGGGAAGTTCCAGGGGGTGATCAGGCCGACGACGCCGAGCGGCTCGCGGAAGGTCGCAGCGATGCCATTGGCGACCGGGATCGTTTCGCCGTAGTGCTTGTCGATCGCGCCGGCGTAGAAATGGAAGACCTGGGCGACCATGCCGATCTCGCCGCGCGAGCCGGAGATCGGCTTGCCGACGTTCTGCGACTCGATCTGCGACAGCTCCTCGTGGTGCTCCTCGACCAGGGTCGCGAGGCGGCGCAGAAGGCACGCCCGGTCAGTCGGGGCGACCGCTCGCCACGTGGGGTACGCGTCACGCGCCCGGGCGACGGCGGCGTCGGTCTCTTCGACCCCGGCCTGCTGGAGTTCGGCGATCGGCTGCTCGGTGGCCGGGTTGAGGACGGTCAGCGCCATGGGCACGATTCAAGCACGGATCGCGGGGCCGGCGGCGCGCTGAAGCCGCCGACCCCGTCGAGTGCCGCTAGGCGTCCGAGCCAGGCTGCTGGCTCGCGACGACCCCGATCACGTGACCCTCCGGATCCGCGAACAGCGCGAGCGTGACCATGTCGGGAATGGTCATCACCGGCATCACCGTCTTGCCGCCGAGCGACTCAGCCTTGTCGAGCGCCGCCTGTGGGTCGTCGACCGACACGTAGAACGTGACGTGGCTCGAGCCGTCCTGGCTCGTGCCGATGCCGCCGGCGATCCCATCGCCTTCCTTCTCGACGAGCGAGTAGCCCATTCCCTCGACGGCGCTCGTCTTCCAGCCGAAGAGCTCCTCGTAGAAGCTCGTGAGCGCCGGCCCGTCCTTGCCGACAACTTCGAAGTGAACCACCGGATTCGCCATTCGATTCCTCCCTCTCGCTGTGTGCATTCGATGCTACGACGAACGCGATGGACGGTTTTCGACACCCTGCCCGGTCTTGCTCTTGCGATCAGAGCACACGAGGGACGAGAATCACGCCTGTGCGCCGGATCACCACCCTCGCGGCGGGCGCTACGGCGGCAGCGGCGTTGGTCTCCGGTTGCGGGGGCGGTGGCCCGGGGCAACCGAGCAGCTGGGCAGGAACCGCTGAATACGACGCAGCAGCAGAGGCTCGTGGGGCGATCTCCGACGAGGAGATCGACCCGACGAGCATCGCCTATCGGAAGAAATTGCTCATCGGCGAAGGCACCGCCGATCATCTGCCCGGCGACGGACGCCAGGCATGGCGAATCGGGTTCACGACACTCGACGGGGCCCCGACCGATATCTGTATGTGGGTGTGGCTCGCAAAGCAGACCCCGCTTCGGGAGACCTACGGCTACTCAATCGGGGAGTGCCCGGTGGCAAACGGTGCGTAGTGCCGCAGTCGCCTCGCTCACTGTCGCCCTCCTTGCCGGTTGCGGTACCGGCGGCTCGCAGCCCGAGCACGCCGGTCTCACCGAAGGCGGGCGCCGCACAACAAGAGGCCGCCGACGCCGTGCGCGAGTTTGTGCAAGCTCCCGACACCCGGATCCCGGGCTTTCAACTCGGGCGCATGGAGTTTCGCGTCGCGAAGGATCCAACAGGTGCCGGATACTGGGCCGTGACAGCTCACGACGCGCGGAGTGCGGCAGCTGTGTGCGTTCATCTGACCGGCGGGATTTCCGCAAGCACGATCGTGCGCGCATGCGGGTCGCCCGACGCGACTCCGCCATCGTCGCCCACTCCTCTCCCGGCCCCGACGGGGTCTCCCGCCTAGGTCACGCGCTCGGCGCGGTACCGTCGCGCCTCGTCGACCAGGGCGTCGAACAGCCGCTGATCCTCGCCCGCCTCCGGATGCCAGAGCACCCCGACCGCGAATCGCTTCGCCGGATCCTCTAGGCCCTCGAGCGTCCCGTCCTCGGCCCACGCCGTCTCGACGAGCCCCTCGCCCACGTTGCCGATTCCCTGGTGGTGGCTCGACTTCACGGCAGGCGGACGCTCGCCGAGGATCGTGCCGAGCCGCGTCCCGCCCTTCACCTCGACCGGATGCTCCGAGAAAACGCCCTTGACCTCGCGGTGCCGCTCGTCGCCGGTCTCAGCGGGTAGGTGCTGCACAAGATCGCCGCCACGAACGACGTTGAGGATCTGAAAGCCGCGGCAGATCGCGAGCGTCGGCATGTCGCGCTCGAGCGCGGCCGACAGGAGCGCCATCTCGCCACGATCGCGGTGAACCTGTGGCTCGTCGGTCTCGGCCCCGCGTTCGGCGCCGTAGCTCGCCGGATCGACGTCAGCCCCGCCCGAGAAAACCACCCCGTCGAGCACGTCGAGCGTCTCGCCGATCGCATCGTCGGCAGGCGGGACGAGGAGCGCGCGACCGCCCGCCTTCGTCACTGCGTCGACATACATCAGAGGGACGAGCGCCGCAGGCAACTCCCACGCTGCCCATTTTGCGGGCTGCGCGTACGAGGTGATCCCGATGATCGGCCGGCCGCTCATCCCCCAACTATGCCGAACGGCGAGCGGCTACCCGCGCTCGAAGTAGCGCTGCCGCTCCCAGTCGGTCACGAACTTGTCGTAGAGCCCCTGCTCGACGCGCGCGTAGTTGAGGTAGTGGTCGACCACCTGGTCGCCGAACGCGGCCCGCGCCATCGTCCCGGAGTCGAGCGCCGTGATCGCCTCGCGCAGCGACGACGGGAACCGCTTCGCGTCCGACTCGTACGCGTTTCCTTCGAGTCCCTTCGGCAGACGCAGCTTGTTCTCGATTCCGTACAAGCCCGCCGCGATCACCGCCGCGAACGCGAGGTACGGGTTCGCGTCGCCACCCGGGATCCGCGTTTCGGCTCGTCGCGACGGCCCGTGCCCGACCACGCGGAAGCCGCAGGTCCGGTTGTCGTTCCCCCACGCGAGCGTCGTCGGCGCCCAACTCCCGGCTGCGAAGCGCTTGTAGGAGTTGATCGTCGGTGCGAGGAAGACCGCCAGCTCCTCGAAGCACGCGATCTGCCCGGCAAGCCAACGGCCGAACAGCGGCTCGTTCTTCGCGAACGCGGGCTTCTCGTTCTGCCAGAGGGACGAGTGGATGTGGCACGAGTTGCCGATCCAGTGCTCGAACGGCTTCGCCATAAAGGTGATCGAACAGCCGTTCAGGTGCGCGAGCTCCTTCGCGCCGTTCTTGTAGATGACGTGGTTGTCGGCCATCGTCAGCGCGTCGGCGAATTTGAAGTTGATTTCCTGCTGCCCCGGCCACGCCTCGCCCTTCGAGGTCTCGACCTTCATCCCCGCTGCCTGCATGCTGTTGCGGATCTGGCGCAGGAACGGCTCGTCGTAGGTGGTCGCGAGGATGTGGTAGTCGAGGATGTACGGCACCGATGGCGTGAGATCTTCGTAGCGCTGGTCGTGCGCCTGCTCGTAGGTCTCCCGCAGGAGATAGAACTCGAGCTCGGAGCCCATCATCGGCACGTAGCCGAGTGCCGCCGCCCGCTCCATCTGGCCGCGCAGCACCTGCCGCGGCGAAGGCGCGACCGGCCTCCCGTCGTGCCAGAGCACGTCGCAGAGAACGAGCGCCGTACCCTCCAGCCACGGGATTCGCCGCATGGTCGAGAGGTCGGGCGCCATGTCGAAGTCGCCGTAGCCCTGCTCCCAGCTCGCGATCGAGTAGCCGGGCTGCGGATCCATCTCCATGTCGAGCGCGAGCAGGTAGTTGCATCCCTCGACTGAGTGCCCGGCCTCCATCTCCTCGACGAAGAACTCCGCGTGCAGACGCTTCCCCATCAGGCGGCCCTGCATGTCGGTGAACGCTACGACGACCGTGTCGAGTTCGCCCGTTCCGACCGCGCTGCGGAGATCTTCGAGAGTCAGCATCGCGCGATCCTAGACCGTCTCGGAGAAACGAGGGGCGGGCACTCGGCCCGCCCCTCACGAGAGGTGTTCCTACGTCGCGGCCGGTGCCGCCGGCGCATCGGGCAGGTCGACACTGCGGATCGGCCCCTTGAACCAGTTGTGGGCCGAGACCAACCACCAGATCCCGACGAACAGCATCACCGTGGCGACTAGCACAGGCGCGTACTGCACGTAGCCGTTGTCCCAGGCGAACCCCTTCTTTCCAGGAATACCTGGTGGCCCGAACGGCAGGCTGAAGTAGACGCATGCCGCGATCACCTCGACGATCGCGATCGGGGCCATCCACTTGTACTTGTTGCCGAGCGTCCAAGGACCCGGCACGAAGGCATCGCCCATCCGCCAGCGCAAGAAGATCGGGATAATGTAGGCGATATAGAGCCCGATCACGGTGATTGCGGTCAGAGCGAAAAACGCGATCGGCGCGTTGGCGGAGTTGCCCTTGAGTGCGGGAATCGCGACGATCGCGCAGGTGACGGCAATGAACATCGTCGCATTCCGCGGCGCCCTCGATGCGGTCACCTTCGACCAGAGTTGCCACCCCGGAATGGCATGGTCGCGGCTGAAGGCGTACGTCATTCGGGACGCCGACGTCATCCCGGAGCCGGCACAGAAGATCTGGCCTACGGTCGAGATGATCATCACGATCTTGAACGCCGTCAGGCCCAGAGACGTCTGGAAGACCGCGATCACGATGTAGCCGAACGGGTTCTTGTTGATCGCGTCGACGTTTGTCGCTGCAAAGAGGAAGCAGAGGAGGAGAATCCAGCCGCCGATCGCCGAATAGAAGATCGCGCGCCAGACGCCCTTTGCTGCCGCCATTCCGGCCTCTTTTGTCTCCTCCGAGAGATGGGCGCACGCGTCGTACCCGGTGATCGTGTACTGCGTGAGCAGCAGCGCCCCGAACGGGAGGACGTAGAAGAGCCAGCCCGCACCGTGTGTGGCACCACGGAAGAAGCCCGACCCGTTGGTCGTGTGCGTGAAGACGAACGAGGCGCTCTGGTGATGGTCTGGAACGAAGATGAGGATCGCCACGATCACCGCGGGGCCGATGATGTGCCAGTACGCGGAGGTGTTGTTCCAGTAGGCGAGGATGTGGCTCGGGAAGATGTTCAGGACCGTGTGCAGCGCGAGGAGGCACAGGTAGATGACGAACACCCGCTTGAGGTTAAGCGCATCCCAGTTCGAGTCGAACAGCGAGATCGTGATCGAGAGGAACTGCGCAGCCGCGTAGTCGACCGATGCTACGACCCCGATCAGGCCGATGAGGTTGAACCAGCCGGTGAACCAACCCCACGCCGGGCCACCCAGCTTCGAAGCCCAGTAGTAGATGCCGCCGGCAGTCGGGAAGGCCGACACGATCTCCGACATGCAGAGGCCCATGATCAGGATCAAGGCAGCCACGATCGGCCAGCCCCACGACGCGGCAATCGGTCCACCGTAGAACCACGCCGTGCCGAAGCTCGTGAAGCAGCCGGCGAGGATCGAGATGATCGAGAACGAAATCGCGAAGTTCGTAAAGCCGCTCCACGAGCGCTCTAGCTCCTGCTTGTACCCGAGCTCGGCGAGTCTTTGCTCGTCGGCGCTCAACGTTCCAGTCGGTTCCACCCGCGACTCCCTTCGGATTTACCTGCCCCCCACTTGCTGCAACTCGAGCCGCAGCCGTGGACTGTCTGATTGAGGCGCGAAGATACGCCGTGGGCAAATCCAAGTCAAGCGGGTGGATAGAGCAAAAATTGCGCGAGAGCGGGGGTTTTTTGGCCGACCGGAGGCGACCTAGCCCATCGAGGCGCCGCCGTTCTGGTCGATCGCCTGGCCTGTGACACCGCGCGCGTCGGCCGAAAGCAGCCAGGCCACGGTCCCGGCAATGTCGTCCGGCTGCGACATCCGGCCGAGCGGCACCGCCTCCATCGCCTCGCGATACGCCTCTTCGCGGGTGCCGTTGAGACGATCGAGCCCGTCCCAGGCCATGTCCGTGTCGACCCAGCCCGGGCAGATCGCGTTCACCTGGACGTTGTCCGAGCCGAGCTCCGCCGCCAGTGACCGGACGAGGCCCAGGAGCCCGGCCTTCGACGCCGAGTAACCCGTGTACCCAGGCACGCCGATGCGGGCGAGGATCGACGAGATGACGACGACGTGCCGCGCGACCGGGCCGGATGCGAGATGCCGCAGCGCGGCCTGGACGCACGAGTACGTCCCCACGAGGTTCGTCCCGACGAGATCGTCGAACCGGTCGGCCTTCCCCGGCTCGTTCGGCCCGCCGATCCCGGCGGCAGCGACAAGCGCGTGGACCGGACCGAGCTCGGCGACCGCTCGGTCGAAGGCGCGGTCGACCGCCTTTCGCTCCCGGATGTCGCACGCCACGACATGGGTCGGGCCAGGCAGCGAGGCCGCGCCAGCGCTGAGCCGCTCCTCGTCACGAGCGAGGAGCGTCACGCTCGCACCGTCCCTCGAGAGCCGCCGCGCAACGGCGAGGCCGATCCCGGTTCCCGCGCCGGTCACGACCACATGCCTGCTGTCCACCGTGCCGCCTGATTGGGCCATGCCACCTCCAGACATTCGCAATTTGCGCCCGAATCCTGAGCCGCAGCCCTTGATTCAGATCCGTCCCGCAGCATAGATTCCCTCCTGCGCCGAGCACGGGGCGCGAGTAGGTTGAAGCCTCACCGGGAGGCACTACGCGGAAGCGGATGGTCAACCGGGGTGGTGGACGAAAGCGTTCCCGGCTCGGCGAATTGCTGGTCCCGTCCTTTCTAGAACACACAGCGAACAGCGCAAGTTCTGCTGCGCAGAAAGAAAAGTTCGCAAATTGCGGCAAGGTCGTATCGGGAGCCCTTGACCGCGCCAGACGCACGCCCTAGATTGGCGATTGCACCGAGTTGGTTGCGCCCAAGTAAAGGCTCACCGATAGGCATCACCCGCAAGGGCGAGGTCAGTCGGAGAGCCGGAGCGAAAGGCGAAGCCGGCTCGGTGTATTTTGCTGTGGGCGGCATTCGCTTCATTCGCGGGCGACTGCGCTGGGTGCGGGGGAACCTGCGGTTCCCGCGACCTGACCCCCTCCCTCTCTTGGTTGAAGCTGTTCTCCGGTTGGGTATGGGCCTACGGGCGAGTGAATCGCCCTTCGGCTCGGCTGTCTCTTTGGGCAACGTCCGCAAATTGCACCTTTCGGGTGTTCGGCGGTCTTGACTCGGTCCTGGTCGATCTCTAGGTTCCCTTTTGCACCGAGCACGGAACGCCAGAGGTTGATGGAGTTCCGATCGGCAGTCGCTTCGGCGGCGGTCAGTCGGAAGTCCGGACGAAGGCGAGACCGACTCGGTGCATTTTCTTTGGTCCGCCGCGGATCGATCGCAGCCGCATATTCTCGGGCCGATGCGTCGCACGGTCGCCTTCGTCTGCCTGATCATCTTCGTCGACGCGATCCTGTACGGGGTCATCACTCCGCTCGTCCCCGGGTACGTCGACGACTACCACCTCTCGACATTCCGGGCGGGACTGCTCGTCGGCGCATTCGGAGCGGGTGTTCTCGCAGGGGCGATCCCGACCGGGATCCTCGCGGGACGGTTCGGCGCCAGGACGGCTGTCGTCCTCGGCCTGCTACTCCTCGCCGGCTCGAGCTTTGCGTTCGCACTCGCACATGACCCGACGGCGATCGCGATTGCCCGCTTCGTCCAGGGTTTCTCGAGCACCACAACCTGGGCCGGCGCCCTGGCCTGGCTGACGGTCGGCGCACCGCGAGAGCGTCGCGGGCAGCTCCTTGGGACGGTGTTCGGCTTCGCCGTGCTCGGAGCGATCCTCGGCCCCACGTTCGGTGCGACGGCCGAGGCGATCGGGATCCGCACGTCGTTCGTGATCGTCGGAGTCGTCGCGCTCGGGCTTACCGGCGCCGCAATTGTCGGCCCGAGCGTCCCGGCAGAAATCGTCGTGCCCGGTGCTTTCCGCCGCGCGCTCCGTGACCCAGGCTTCGTCCTCGGCCTCTGGTTGAACACCCTGCCGTCGTTCTTCTTCGGCACGCTGTACCTGCTGGCGCCGCTCGCTCTTTCGGGACAGGGCTACGGCGGCTTCGCGATCGCCGCCGTGTTCCTCGTCACCGGCGTCCTCGAGGCGGCGCTCAACCCGCTCCTCGGGAGGATCTCCGACCGGCGCGGCAAGCTCTTCCCGATCCGCATCTCCCTCACCGCGAGCATCGCTGCCGGGCTGGCGCTCGCGGTGAGTCGGTCGACGCTCGTCGTGGTCTTCGTCGTGCTCACATCGATCGCTTTCAGCACGCTCTTCACACCGGGCATCGCGCTGGTCTCCGATCGGGCCGAGCACAACGGGCTCACGCAGGGTTTCGCGTTCGGCGTCATGAACGGCGCCTGGGCAGCCGGGCAGGTTGCGGGCGCGCCTCTCGCAGGAGCGGTCGCCGGTGCGACCGGCAATGGCGCTGCCTATCTCGTCTGCGTCGTGCTAGCAGCCCTCACCCTCGCGGCGGTGACTGCACGGGGAAGCCTCTCGCTCCCGTCGTTCCGGGGGTAAGTAGGGGCGACCCTTGGGTCGCCCTTCCCGCCCGAGGGCGAGGCAAGCCTCGCCCCTACCGGCGGCCGGCGACTTCGAGCACCCAGAGCGACATGTCGCTGCCACCGGCAAGCGCACCTGCCGGCTGAACGCTGACGCCAAGGCGTGTCCACGCTCGACCGAACAGGATGAGACGATGCTCAGGCGACTCCAGCCACGCGAGCATCGCCGCCCGCGGCGTGCGCAGCCAGAGATTGCCGACATAGAGGTTCTCGCCCCACACGTTCCAGGCACGCTTGGCCGTCGCTGCAGCCGTCGGCCAACGGCTGCCGCAGGGATAGTGCGAGAAGTCGCCGCACTGGATGACGACGTGCGCCTTCGCGTCCGCGACGTACGCGAGACGCGACGACCACGAAAGCTGCCGCGCACCAATCCGGCGGCGCATCCAGTTGATCAGGCACGCCATCTCGCGTTGCTGGGTTTGGGCCGACGTCCGGCCATCACCGGCAGGGCAGGCACTCACCGGCGCGAGGTACGCAGCCCACGGGGCTGACTGCCGCGATGCTGACGCCCCCGAGCCGACAACGAGCGCAGCCAAAATAGCCGCGAGGAGTAGGACGACCCTCATGGACTGCACGATCCTACCCTGTTGGCCGGGCAGCTCGCCCTTTGGACAGGATGGTCCTAGCCATCGCAGTGGCTAGGATGCGTTGAATCGTGAGCATTTTCGTCCTCATCCCGGTGATCATCCTCGGGTCGTTGCTGCTGATTCTCGTGACGTTCGCCGTGCTCGGCAGGTTCCGCGGTGGCAAGTACATGCGGCCCATCGCCACCGGGCTCGCGAAGGTGCCGCTGATCGGTCGGGGGCTGAAGAAGGCGAGTATGGCGAAGCTCGAACGCGACAATCCCGAGCTGCACCGCGCCGTGCAGAAGATCGAAGCGTTCGGGACGCCTAAGACACCGGAGCAGGCACAGCGGATGTTGTCGCTTCTCACCCCGGCAGAGCGGCGTGTCTACCTCGAAGCCGTCGGTGCCGAGACACCGATGCCCGAGCCGACGAACAGACAGCAGCGTCGCCTCGTCGAGAAGGGCATCAAGCCGGGTGTCCAGCCGACGCCCAAGCCCGTAAACCGCAAGCGCAGTCGGTAGCCGCTTCCACGGGGTCGCCCGGTGCCTTGGTACCGGCCGGCTCCGCATCCACAATGCGCGAACCACTTTCACGCCGGCCGAGGAGGTTGAGATGCGCTTCCGTCCTAGTCCCGCGACAGTCATCGCGGGCGTCGCGCTGTTCTTCGCGCTAGGAGGCTCCGCCGTGGCGATATCCGACGCCGTTCGACCGCAAGCGCGGTGCGCGAACGGCGCGGTACGCGGCATCGCCGCAGTGACAGGCGAGTCTGGGAGAGGGATGGCCAACATCCCGGATCAGTTCTCGAGCAGCAAGGCCCTCTTCTCGCGGACGTTCAACTGCGCCGGCGGCCCAACCGAGGTGCGACGGATCTCGGTCGGCGTGTACGAAGTCCGTTTCCCGGGAAACGCGGCGCCGAGCGCCGCGGTCAGCGCCACGGGAGCAGAGAGCTGGCTGACACCATTGCCCGGAGGAGTCTTCCGCGTCGGCCTCCATGTCCCCGGCCGAGCCGACGTCGTCGAGGTGCCGTTCGTGGTGATCGCCGTCTAGTGCGACCCGGTTAGTCCGGTAGCAGCGGCGGGCTCCAGCCCTCGTCCCGTCCGAGAAGCACCGCTCGCATCACCGCCCTCGCACCGAAGCGCTCGCGCACCTCGTCGAGCGCCGCATCGAGCGACCCGCCGGCGTAGCTGTCGAGCGGTAGCGAGAGCTGGATCGCACGGCCGTCGTCGAGGTTCGCCAACGCGACGCCGATCAGCGTCAGCCCGCGCTCCTCGATGGTCGGCGTCGCTGCGACGAGGAGAGACCGGAGCGCGTCGAGGATCGCCTGCGTCTCGGCCGTCGGGTGTGGGAGCGTGGTCGAACGTGTTGCGCGTGAGAAGTCATCGAAGCGCAAGCGCAGTACGACCGTCCGTCCCACCCTTCGCGCCTTCCGCATGCGGGAGCTAACCCGGTCGACGAGCCCGACGAGGATCGCGTCGAGCTCCTCCAGCGACCTGCGGCGCCTCCCGAGCGCACGCTGGGAGCCGATCGACCCTCGGCGCGTGCCTGTGCGCACGATGCGCGGGTCGCGGTTGTGCGCGAGCGCGTGCAGATGCCTGCCCGTCGCGCGGCCGAGGAGCGTCACGAGCGCGGTCTCGTGCAGCTCCGCGACCTGGGCGACGCGCGTGATTCCGCAGGCATGGAGCTTCGCGGCAGTCACCGCACCAACGCCCCAGAGCCGCTCGACAGGCAGCGGGTGCAGGAACTCGAGCTCCATCCCGGCCGGGACGACGAGGAGGCCGTCCGGCTTTGCGACCCCACTCGCGACCTTGGCGAGGAACTTCGTGCGCGCGACGCCGACGGTCACAGGCAAGCCGACGTGCTCTAGGACAGCGCGCCGCAGCCTGATCGCGATCTCGGTCGGTGTGCCCGCGATCCGTTCCATCCCGCGCACGTCGAGGAACGCCTCGTCGATCGACATCGGCTCGACGAGCGGCGACGCGTCGTCGAAGACGCGGAACATCGCCTGGCTCGCCTCGGAGTAGGCGGAGAAGCGCGGCGGGACGACGACCGCCTGCGGGCACAGCCGCCGCGCCCGTCCGCCGCTCATCGCCGTGCGCACGCCATACGCCTTCGCCTCGTAACTGGCCGCGAGGACGACGTCCGCGCCGACGATCACGGGCCGCCCGCGAAGCCGCCGATCGTCACGCTGCTCGACCGACGCGAAGAACGAATCCGCGTCAGCGTGCAGGATCGTGGGCACGGCAGCCACGAACATATGTTCCCACAGCTGTCTAGGCCGGAACCCGGACGAGCGCTTCGAGGCTAGTCGTCCATCGCCTGCGCTTCGAGCCTGTCGTTCTCGGCCGTGAGCCTCTCTACCTCCTGCGCCATCTCGCGGATTGCTTCTTCGAGACCGTCGATGTGCTCGATGATCCCCGCGATCGCGGCGGGTGGCGCGCTCGTGTGCAGAGGCGGCCACGAGTCACCACGAGAACCCACCAACCTGTCAACGCGCTCGGAGAGGGTTTCGCTAGGGGTAACTAGAGCGGACACGTCTGTCTCCCTTGGTTGACATAACCCATGATACGCCCGGCGCCAAGATCACGGTCTGCCTGAATTGAGCCGCGGGAAAACGACCGCGAATCCCGCATGCCGGCCGCCGGACGCGAACGAGCGCCGCTCCCGAACTCCAAGCTCGAGCGCGACATCGTCGGCCGCTTCGCCGAAACGGTCGAGACCGGCGACATCGACGGAATGGTCTCCCTCCTGACCGACGACGCGTGGCTCACGATGCCGCCCCTCCCACACGCCTACCAGGGACGCAAACCAATCAGCGCGTTCCTGCGTCGCGCTGAGGAGCGCCACGGCACGCCGCTGCGGTTGGTGCCAACGCGCGCCAACACACAGCCGGCGTTCGGCTGCTACCTCCCGGTGCCCGAGACCGACATCGCGCGCGCGTTCTCACTATTTGTGCTGACCCTCGAGGGCGACCACATCTCCGCCATCACGTGGTTCGCCGATAGCAGCGTTCCCGAGGAGCGAGACGAGGCCCGAATAGCCTGGGTCCAGGCTTAGGCGTTCTGCAAGAACTGATGGACGAACGCGATCGCCATGCTGCCCTCTCCAACGGCGGCGGCGACGCGCTTCACCGGGCCGAGGCGCACGTCGCCGCACGCGAAGATGCCCGGGACGCTCGTCTCGAGCAGGTACGGGTCGCGGTCGAGCTCCCAGCGTCCGGCCTCGCGCACGTCGGTGCCGGTGAGCACGAAGCCGCGGCGGTCGAGCGCGATCTCGGCCGGCAGCCAGCCCGTCTCGGCGTCGGCGCCGATGAAGATGAACAGGCCGCCCGACTCGAGACGAGTGGTCTCGCCGCTTGCGGCGTCGTAGACATCGATCGCCTCGAGTGAGACGTCGCCGTGCGCTGCCGAGACCTCGCTTCGTGACAGCACGCGGACATTCGACCGCGTCGCAAGCTGGTCGATCAGGTAGCGCGACATGCTCTTCTCGAGCCCGTCGCCGCGGCAGAGGACGCTCACGCTACGCGCGTGGGCCGAGAAGAACATCGCCGCCTGCCCGGCAGAGTTCCCGGCGCCGACGATGTGGACGTCGAGGCCGTGCCCGTTCGGCGCCTCACTCCGCGCCGCGCCGTACGAGATGCCTTTCCCGGCAAGGCGCTCGAACCCGTCGACCGCCAGCCGCCGCCACGATACGCCGCACGCGAGGATGACCGTCCGCGCGCGGAGAACGTCGCCGCCGTCGAGGTGGACGAGGCGCTTCGCCGCGTCGATCCGCGTGATCTCGCGTGTGACAAGAATCTCCGCGCCGAGCCTGCGTGCCTGCTGCAGGGCGCGGCTCGACAGCTCGTCGCCGGAGACGCCCGACGGGAAGCCGAGGTAGTTCTCGATCCGCGACGACGTGCCGGCCTGGCCGCCCGGCGCCTCCCTCTCGACGACGATCGTGCTCAGACCCTCGGAGGCGCCGTACACCGCGGCCGCGAGGCCGGCCGGGCCGGCGCCGACGATCACCGTGTCGTACTCCGCGGCCTCGGGCTCGGTCGCGATGTCGAGCAGCTCGGCGACGCGGCGCAGCTGCGGCTTGACGACGGTCTTGCCGTTGACCACGCGAATCGCCGGGTAGTCGCCCTCGTCCGGTAGCGGCCCCCACCACACCTCGGCCGTCTCGGGCGCCTCGAGGTCGAGCCATCGGAACGTGATCTGGTTGCGGGTGAGAAAGCGCCTTAGAGCCTATTCCGGTAGGCAGGGACCCGGCCCGCGTTAGCGAAGTCTGACCTCGTTGCTGAGATCAACGAGGGAGGCGTGATGGGTTTGGTGGTCAGAGACGATGGTTGGCGGGTCCCGGACGGGGTGTGGGCGCGGATGGAGCCGCTGTTGCCGGAGCGGCCCTCGCATCCGTTGGGCTGTCATCGGCCGCGGGTACCAGACCGGGAAGCGATGAACGCGATTCTCTTGGTGCTGCGCACGGGGATGCAGTGGAACGCGCTCAACGCGACCGGTATCTGCTCGTGCTCGTCGGCGTATCGGCGCTTCCGCGAGTGGGTCGAGGCGGGCGTGTTTCTCGAGTTGTGGCGGCAAGGGTTGCTCGCCTACAACGCCAAGCACGGGATCGAGTGGGAGTGGTTGGCGATGGACGGCGCACTCGGCAAGGCACCGTTAGGTGGCGAGCTGACCGGCCCGAATCCCACTGACAGAGCTAAAAAGGGGCGAAACGATCGCTTCTCTGCGAGGGCAAGGGCGTCCCGGTCGGGATCTGCCTGGCGGGCGCGAACCTGAACGACTTCAAGCTCGCGCGCGAGACGATCGAGTCGATTCCGATCGAGCGGCCCGAGCCGACCCCAGAGGCACCACACGGCCTCTGCCTCGACCGCGGCTACGACTACAACGAGGTACGCGAGCTCGCCGCCGAGTTTGCCTTCACCGCCCACATCCGTGGTCGTGGCGAGGAAGCACGGGCACTCAAACACGAGGCTGGCTTCCGAGCCCGCCGCTGGGTCGTCGAGCGCACCCACTCCTGGCTGAATCGCTTCCGCCGCATCCTCACCCGCTGGGAGAAACGCGCCGACACCTACCTCGCAATGCTCCACCTCGCCTGCGCCCTGATCACCTGGCGTGCAACCGACTGGGAGCCCCTATCGGAATAGGTTCTTAGCTCGGTGCAGGCGGCGTCCCAGCGATGCCCGATGACGAAAGCGCGCGGCCGCGGCGCGGTTGCGGCGAGACCCTGCAGCCCGCCCGGGCCGCTGATCCGGTTGGCGGCAAGCCCGCCGACCACTTGCCCGACGTCCGGCGCCACAGCGACGACGGCGTAGTACTCAGAGGGCTCGAGGCGCATGATCCGCGACGTCTCGGCGGCGCGGAACCCGACCGGGAACACCGTCCCAAGCGTGATCGGCACTTCCCCGAAGACCTCGCCGGGACGTCTCTCGCCGACAACGCGCTCGATGCCCTCGTCGTGCTTAACCGCCTCGATGCGCCCCTCGAGCACCGCAAAGAGCGCCCGCTCGCCGCCCTCGTGCACCGCGTACTCCCCCGGCTGGAGCGTGATGTCGGCCGCCGCGCGGGACAGCCGCTCGCACTCAGGCGCACCGAGCTCGGCGAAGATCGCGACGCCGGCGATCTCGTCGGCGGTCACCATCGGCAGTGTTCCTCGCGACCAGGCACGAGGGCAACGCTACTAACCCGCGATCCGCGACGCAGCACCGGAACATCACATGGCGATGACGAGCTTTCCTTGTGCGTGTCCTTCCCCCAGGTGCCGGAACGCGTCGGCCGTCTCGCTCAGCTCGTACCGTCTCTCCACGACGGGAGTGACCTGCCGGGACTCGAGCAGCTCCCGGACGACCTCGAGATCAGCCTTGACGATCTTCGCCACGAAGAAGACGACCTTCCGGCTGCTCCGCACCGACGCCAGTTTGACCATGGCCATGTGAGTCAGCGGCCCAAGCAGTCGGGTCCCCTTCGCTGCTCCGATGATGACGAGGGTCGCCTGCGGGTGAAGGACGCGCCTGACCTCGCGCCATGACCTGCTCCCGGCGATGTCGAGCAGCAGGTCGTACCGCTGGTCGGCCCGCGTGAAGTCCTCGCGGGTGTAGTCGATCACGTGGTCGGCGCCGAGCGAGCGCACGAGGTCGACGTTCCTCGTGCTGCACACCGCGGTCACCTCCGCTCCGAGCGCCTTGGCGATCTGCACCGCGAAGGTGCCTACCCCTCCCGACGCGCCGTTGACCAGGACCTTGTGCCCAGGCTCGACCCGGCCCTTGTCGCGCAGGGCCTGGAGCGCCGTGACCGCGGCGAGCGGCACGGCGGCCGCCTGCTCGAACGTCACGGCTGCGGGTTTTTGCACGATTCGATCCTCGGGAACGCACACGTACTCGGCGAACGTCCCGCTCCGGCCGAACACCTCGTCCCCCGGTCGGACCTGCATGACGTCCCTGCCGACTGCCTCGACCGTTCCCGCGAAATCGGCGGCGACATCCGGGGACTTGGGCTTGCGCAGCCCCATCATCGGGCGTGCGAGCCACGGCCTGCCCGTAATGCCGTACCAATCCGCCGGGTTGACGGACGCTGCACGGACGCGCACGAGCACGTCGTCGTCGGCGACGTCCGGCTTCTCGACCTCCCGGAGCTCCAAGACGTCGGGTGAACCGTACCTGGTGTGAACGACCGCCTTCATCGTTCCCACTTGGTCTGCTGCCGTCATTGTCTCCTCGTCCTCAAAGCGTGAACTCGCGGACAACAGCGCCCATACAACGTAAGCTTACGTCGTAAGATAACGTACAACGTAAGATCAGTCAAATGGCCGTCAACAACCAGCCCCGCATCCCCCTCAGCCGCGAGCGGATCCTGCGGGCGGCGCTCGACCTCGCCGACAAGGGCGGGATCGAGTCCGTCACGATGCGCAAGCTCGGCCAGACGCTCGGGTTCGAGGCCATGTCCTTGTACAACCACGTGTCCAACAAGGACGACCTCCTCGACGGCATCCTCGATCTGGTCCTCGACGAGACCAAGCAGCCCGCGGCCGGGGAGGCCTGGGACGTAGCGATCCGGAAGAGCGCCGTCTCGGTCTACGAGGCGCTCCGCCGGCACTCCTGGGCGTGCGCCCTGCTGATGTCGCCCGATCACGTGCGCCCCGCCCGGCTCGGCGCCATGGACTCTCTGCTCGGCGCGCTACGCGACGCGGGCTTCTCCGCCGAGACGACCTACCACGCCTACCACGTCCTCGACGGGTACATCTTGGGCTTCTCATTCTGGCATTCGAGTCACACCTACACGCCGGCCGAGATGTCGGATCTCGTCGAGCGGTTCTCGCGGATGATCAGCCCCGACGTCTACCCGCATCTCTACGAGCATGCCCAGCAGCACCTGACAGACGGCCCCCACCGAGAGGTGAGCGCCTTCGAGTTCGGACTCGACCTGATCCTCGACGGCCTCAGGGAGATCCACGCCACGCTGTAGAACCGGTGCCAGGTCGTCCGCGTTCCCCGCACGTGAGAACCCGAAGGGGAAGCCTTCTGGGTTCCCTTTGGCGGCATGGAGGCGGCGGGAATCGAACCCGCGTCCGCGGTCGCACCGACAGGGCGTCTACGAGCGTAGTCCGCGCTTTGGATTCGCCCGGCGGCCGGTTCGCGAACGACCTACCGACGGGCTAGCCATCCTGAAATCTCGCGCTTTGGGCGATTGGCTCTCCCTCTGCGCAGAGCCCGATTGTTGGCGCCCCGACCCGGGCCTCGGGCCGTGCTCGGCGGGACGTCGCTACCTAGTTGTTACTAGGCGGCGAGTGCGAGATCGTTCTTCGCACTTGCGTTGTGCCGGTGGATTTACGAGGCCAACCGGCGACCTCGGCTCGCAACTCTGCCGGAGAACCGACCACGTCGAAACCTGGACGCCCCCGTATGTGTGTCTCCGCACGATAGCGGCCACACGCTCGCCGTGGCCCATCTCGCGGCCCGATCTCGGTGCAAGGGGTTGTATCCGCCGTGCAGGGCGCTATCGTCTAACGGAGAGAGGTATCCGACGGGAGGCGTGGTGGAGGTAACTCACGACACGATGAGCGTTCTGCGTTCTCGTGCGCACGAGGCGCGCTACGAGAACCTGCAAGGCCTGCGCGACGCCGCGAAGGCCGAGGTGCGGAAAGTCGTCGTCGGTCAGGATGAAGCGGTCGAGCTGCTGCTCGTCGCGGCGCTCGCCCACGGGCACGTCCTCATCGAAGGGCCTCCGGGAAGCGCGAAGACGCTTCTCTCGCGTGCGATGGCCCATGTCCTCGGCTCGTCGTTCAAACGGATCCAGTTCACCCCGGACACGACGCCGACCCACATCATCGGCCAGATGGTGACGAAGCATGGCGAGAACGTCTTCCTCCCCGGCCCGATCTTCGCGAACGTCGTTCTCGCAGACGAGGTCAACCGGACGCCGCCGCGGACGCAGGCCGCGATGCTCGAAGCGATGCAGGAGCGCCACGTCACAGTCGACGGGCGCCAGCACAGGCTCCCGGACCCGTTCCTCGTGATCGCCACCCAGAACCCGTTCGAACACGAAGGCATCTACCCGCTGCCCGAGTCGCAGCTCGACCGTTTCCTGTTCAAGATCGCGCTCGATTACTGCGACGACGAGAGCGAAGTCGAGATGCTCACATTGCCGCACCTCGGCATCGCGCCCGACATGCTCGGCGAGATCCGGCCGCTGCTCGGCGTCGCGGGACTCGACAAGGCGCGCACGGAGATCGACTCGACGGTGACCCCGGAGCCGATCCTCCGCTACGTCGTGGCCCTCGTCCGCCGCACCCGCGAGCTGCCGCAGGTCGCGCTCGGGGCCAGCTCTCGTGCGGCGATCCACGTCATCGCCGCGTCGAAGGCGCACGCCCGCATCTCCGGCCGCGACACTGTGACGGCAGCTGACATTCGCGCGGTCGCCCCGTTCGTCCTCCGCCACCGCCTGATCGTCAGCGGCTCGACACCGCAGGCTGTCCTCGACGAGATCCTCGAGACTGTTCCCTCGCCCTAGTAGGGTTCTGTCCTAGGGGACGCGGCGAGCCCACTCGCCGGCTCGCGCGGAAAGCTACGGTCTCGCGGTGGAAGTCGTCGAGATCGGCGTGAGCGAGCTGGAGCAGTTCGTCGCTGTCCGCAACGCAGTGTGGCCGAACGATCCCGACTCGGTCGAGGGGCTGAGGGACGGGAGGCGCCAGGCCGACGACATGGTCTGGCTGCTCGCGCGACGCGACGGCGAGGTTCTCGGTGCGGGCCTCGGCGTTGTCGGCTGGCATTCGCCTCCCGCTGTTGGGCGCGCGAACGTCGTCGTCTTGCCAGCGGCCCGAGGTGCCGGAGTTGGGGCTGCTGTGCTCACGCGACTCGACGCGTGGCTCACAGAGCGCGGCTGTACCGAAGCGACCGGGACTGTCGGCGACAGCGACGAGGCGAGCCTGGCGTGGGCTTCGCGCCGCGGCTTCGTCGAGGTGGGGCGCGACTCGATCCTCGCCTTGAGCCTCGCCGAACTCGCCTCGCCTGCTGTCGACCCGCCCTCCGGCGTCGAGATCGTGACATTCGCCGAGCGACCCGAGCTCGCCCGCGCGATGTACGAGGTCTGCCGCGAAGCTACGCCGGACATCCCGGGCCAGGGCGATGAGGAGATCTGGCCGTTCCAGGACTGGCTAGCGAACGACATGCAGGGCGCGAGCGACCGGCCCGAAGCGACGTTTGTCGCGCTGCTCGCGGGCGAAGTTGTCGGCTGGGCGAAGCTCTCGATCCAGCCCGGCGCCCGCGATGTCGCCTGGCACGACCTCACCGCGGTGCTGCGAGCGGCGCGCGGTCGGGGTGTCGCCGGCTGCCTCCAAACGCGCCGAGATCGCCTGGGCGAAGGACAACGGCTTCGCGTTCCTGAAGACGTTCAACGAGGAGCGAAACGAGCCGATCCGCCGGCTCAACGAGCGGCACGGCTACCAGATCGAGCCCGGGTTCATCAAGGTCCGCGGGCCGCTCGCGGGCTGACCAGGTCAGCCCGCGGGCTCAGCGGCGGCGGCTCTTCAGCTCGCGGTCGATCTGCCGTGTCGCGTCGCGCTTGGCGATGTCGCGTCGCTTGTCGATGCGCACCTTGCCGCGAGCTACAGCCAGCTCGACCTTGATCCTGCCGTTCTTGAAGTAGAGCCGTGTCGGCACGATCGTGTGCCCTTTCTCCCGCACCTGGCCATGGAGCGACTCGATCTCGCGGGCGTGCAAGAGCAGCTTGCGATCGCGTTCGGGCGCGTGGTTCGCGACGTTGCCCTGGCTGTACTCGGCGATCGATGCCCCTACGAGCCACACCTCGCCGCCGCGCACCTCGCCGTACGCGTGCGCCAGCTGCACCTGGCCGGCGCGCAGCGACTTGACCTCCGTGCCGGTCAGAACGATGCCGGCCTCGAACCGCTCGAGCAGCTCGTAGTCGTACCGCGCGCGGCGGTTCTCGGCGATCGGCTTGGTTCCGGTCGGCTTGGCCATGATCTCAGTCTAGGAAGCGGGCTTCCCGGCCCGCACGGCGTACGACACGGCATCGGGCTCGACGAGCCTGAGCAGACCCTGCCCTTCGTCCTGGAGCTCCAGCACTGCCGACGTCGGAAGGCGATGGAACGGCTCGAGCATGAGTGTCGCGCGGGTCGCTGCGCGCTCGATGCGCCAGATCCCCGCGACGGCGCCGTCGACAAGGAAGGTTGAGAGTGAGTGCGGGTTCTTGGTCGTGAATATCGTCGCGCGGAACTCCTCCGGCAGGATCAGCGTCCGCCGCGCGTGGACGAGCAACGTTGCGTCCCACGTCGGCAGAAACCGAACGGGGGACGGCATGTCGCCCGCGGGAAGAGGCGAGCGCGGCAGATCGACGAGCTTCCTCCCTTCCGTGTCTCGAAACAGCCGCAGCTGTAGATGCTCGGCAGCGGCAGAAAGCAGTGAGACTGGGACCCCGGCCCAGTTCGCTGCATCGTTGAGTCGTGCAGGGCCGAAGCCCGCCAGGTAGCGGCTCAGAAGATGCCGGAGGCCGGCCTCCTCGCCTGCGCGCGGCTGTCTGACCCACGTCTCGGCGTTCGCGAACAGGTCGGCCCGGCGTCGCTCCCACGTCCCGGATGGTGGAACGCGAACCAGTTCGACCGGCAGCCCGTTCCATACGGTCGTGCCGCTGTCCGGATCGAACTCCCGGCAGATGTCGACGAGCTGATCGCGCCGGAGCACCCCGTTGCCAAGCGCCTCGCGGACGGCGTCGGCGGCGCAGGCGAGATCGGCGGGCGCAACGTTTCGACCATGCGTTCGCGTCCACCACTCGCACCGCGCGCGGCACATGCCGTCCCTGAGCGGCCAGAAGTCGCGCGCAGAGACGATGTGGATCGTCGAACGCATCAGCGTCGCCTGCACTGCGCGCCGCTGCTCGAGCGCTCGGGTCAGGTCGCGCAGCGCAAATCCCTCCGAGCGCGACCACAACCCGATGTACGCCGACGGAGCGTACTGCGCCTGCAAGCCGCCGACCTGCTCGAGCGTCTCCACGAGCCGCCGGCGCGACCGAGTGAGCAGGTTTTGGCGCGCCAGCAGGGCGCGGTTCAACTCCCGCGTCGTGAGCACTCGCTCGGCCATCGTCAGCGCGTGCGCCCGAAGCAGCGGTCGCAGAGCGGGAACCACGGCGCGCACGTCTTGCCACACGAGCGACACCGGCCGACCGTGGGATCGCTCACCTCGACGCGCAGTCGAGCGACGACGCGTGCGGCAGCGGCCGTCTCGAGTGCGGCAGCCCCCTCGATCGTGACACCGCCGACTCCTGGATACTGGAGCGCGAACCAGCGCAGGATCGCTGCGACCCGCCCGGCCTGCTCGGCTTCCTCGAGCGACGAGTCACGCAGCCGGGCCGGATCGAGGAGGAACGCGAGAAGCGACCGCTGAGCCGAGTCTCCGGCAATCGCGAGCGCCAAGGTGGCCAACAACTCCGCGTTGTCCTCGTCGATCGGCGCGTTGATCAGCTTCCACGTGTCCTCGAGCGACAGCCGCCGGCTCCGTTCGCGCAGGCGACGTTGCACCGCTGCCAGGCGACCGCGGATCGGTGACAGCGACTCGACGGCGAGCCAGCTCTCGTATGCCCACTCTCTTGTGGCTACCCGATGCCACGCCGCGAGCGCAGCGTCCAGATGACGTGGATCGGTGACGCCGAGGTCGTCGAGCCGCGGGCGAATCCGTGCCTCGTCGACGATCCGGTAGCCGCGAGCCCCACTCGGAAGCTCGACGTGCGGCTCGAGAGCCGACTCGACCAGACCAGGATCGGCGTTGGCCCACGCGACTCCCGTGAGCACACCGACATGCCCGCGATCGACGAGGCCGAAGCGCCCGGCCCGACCGGCGATCTGCGCAAGCTCCCATGGCAGGAGATCGCGGCGCTCCTGCCCGTCGAACTTCGTCGTCTCGGCGAACAGCAACGTCTCGCACGGGAGATTCACGCCGTGACCCAGAACGTCGGTCGCGACGCACACCTCTGCAGCGCCCGAGAGAAAGCGGTCGATCTCCTCGCGGCGCGACGCGAGCGGCATCGCGCCGTACAGCACGGCGATCTTCCCTGGCCGCAGCCGATTCGCCTCGCCGGCGAGCGCCAGCACCGCCTTGCGGCTGAACGCGACAAGCACGGTTCCCGGCGCGACCCCGCGCAGCGCGCGCTCACCCACGAACTCGAGCGGCAGCTTCCGTTCGAAAACCTTGATCTCGACCTCCGGAAACGCGCGCCGGACGAGCGGCTCCGCGTCCAGCGCCCCGAGAAGCAGGATATGGCGGTAGTCACCGGCGAGCAGAAGCCGCGTCCAGGCCGAACCACGCTCGTCATCGTCGGCCCACTGCACCTCGTCGAGCACGAGCACTTCGCCCGACGACGGCGCCATCTCGACCGTGCAGCAGATGATCGGCGCGTTCTCGTTGACCCGCTCCTCGCCCGTGACGAGGCCGACGTGCTCCTCGCCGATCTCGGCCGCGAGCCGGCGGTGCGCCTCCTGCGCGAGCATCCGTAGCGGCCCCGCGTAGACGCCTCTCCCCTGTTCCTTCAGGAACTCGAGCGCCTGGTACGTCTTGCCGGAGTTCGTCGGGCCGAGGTGCGCGACGACACTGTCTGGCTGGGCACGGCGCTGTGGGAGGACGATCTCGATGCCGCGCTCGGCCGCGCGCACGGCAGCGCGACCGCCAGCCGCGGTCGCGCGGGCGTGCCGCTCCGAGCGGCTCGGCCGCTTCGCACGGCCACGTCCACTCCTCCGTCCCGGCATCGCTCCACCGTAGCGACGACCCGTGGCGAAGCTCGTCGAGAACAGGTCATAGTCTCGTATCCGTGCCCGTCACGTGACAGGCACGGATACGTCAACCGCACGCGTTCGTGCCGGGAAACACTCCGCGTTGCCGCGGCGGCGCTAGACGCGAAGGAAGCGACGCATCGTCATGCCGGAGCCGAGCGCGCCAACGAGCAACCCGACGCCGAGCAGGATCACCGCGTTGAGCCCGAACCCGAGCGCTTGCACGTTGGACGAGCTGTCCACGTGATGGAGGATGGCGGGCAGCGCAACTTCCTTGCCGAGCAACAACAGGACAACAGCCGCGAGCGCACCGCCGACACCGCAGAACAGCCCCTCGAGCATGAACGGGCCACGGACGAACCAGTTCGTCGCACCGACGAGCTTCATCACCTCGATCTCCCGACGCCGCGAGAAGATCGAGAGCCTGATCGTGTTCGCTATCAGCAAGATCGACGACGCCAGCAAGACGATCACCGCGATGAGGAACACGAGCTCGATCACCCGCGCAACCCGGAGGATCTGCTTGGAAGTCTTCTTACCGTCCTGCACCTCGTCGACGCCTGCGAAGTGCCGCGAGCGGATGCCGGAGGCGACCGTTTTCACGTCTTCGGCACGCTCCGGGGTCACCGTGTACGCGTCCGGCAGCGGGTTCGACGGGACGCCGTTGACGAGATCCGGATTGGTCTTGCGCATGAGTCGCAGCGCCTCCGCCTTGGAGATGAACCTGTACGACTTCACCGCGCCGGCGATCTGCTCGTTCGCGAGGTACACCCTGACCGCGTTGACCTGCTTCGGCGTCACGCGCTCGGTGAAGTAGACCTTCACGTCGAGCTGCGACTTGACGTGATCCGACCACGAGATAACCCACGTCCCGAGGGCGATGAACAGCCCGAGCAGGAACATCCCGATCAGAACGGTCATCGTCGCCGCGATCGTGGTCGAGAGGTTTGCGCGCATCGAGTGGAACGACTCGGAGATGACAAGGCGTAAGCGGCTCACTCTGACTCGTAGCCTCCGCGTCGCTCGTCGCGCATCAGCTTGCCCTGGTCGAGGGCGATCACGCGACGGCGCATCTTGTCGACCATCTCGCGGTCGTGCGTGACCATGAGGATCGTCGTGCCTGTGCGGTTGATCGTGTAGAGGAGCTGCATGATCCCGACTGACGTGTCCGGATCGAGGTTCCCGGTCGGCTCGTCGCAGATCAGGAGCGGCGGATGGTTCACGACTGCCCGCGCGATCGAGACGCGCTGCTGCTCGCCGCCCGAGAGCTCGTCGGGCTTCGAGTTCATCTTGTGTGCGAGCCCCACGAGGTTGAGCACGTCGGGCACCTTGCGGCGGATCTCGTTGTTCGACTCGCCCTGCACCTTGAGCGCATAGGCGACGTTCTCGGCTGTCGTGCGGTTAGGCAGCAGCTTGAAGTCCTGGAAGACGCAGCCCACGTTGCGGCGCAGGAGCGGCACCTTCGAATGTTTGAGTCGACCGAGGTCGCGCCCCCCGACGATGATGCGGCCGGAGGTCGGCTCCAGCTCCTTGAGCAGGAGGCGGATCATCGTCGACTTGCCGGAGCCGGATGCACCGACGACGAAGACGAACTCGCCCTTGTCGATCGTGAACGAGACGCCGTCGAGCGCGACCACGTGCGGTTCGTAGATCTTGCGCACGTCCTCGAACACGATCATCGCCGACGCCGCCTGCGATGCCATGGCCGCCGCGTCGGAGAGGCCTTCGGGCATCGGGCGCTCGTCGGTCACGGCGACTGCAGTTGGGGACTCGTCCATGGTGAAAGCGTCTTCCTGCACCGGATCTAGAGATGAAGCTTGCCACTTCGATACTGTCGTGGCGGCCTGCTCCGGTTCGGGTTGAGACTCGAGTTTAGCCGACATTGGCCGCGGCTCCGTCGTTTGCAGCCTTCTGTAACAAGTAGGCCCGGATGAACCCGTCGAGCGCGCCGTCAAAGACGCTCTGGATGTTCCCGACCTCGAAATCAGTTCGGTGGTCCTTCACCATCTGATACGGATGCACCACGTAGGAGCGGATTTGACTTCCAAAGCCGATGTCCTGCGCGGCGCCGCGTTCCTTGGCGAGTTCAGCCTCCCGCTCCTCCTCCTGCAGCTCCGCCAGCCGTGAGCGAAGAATGCGCATGGCGGTCTGCTTGTTGGACATCTGCGAGCGCTCGTTCTGGCACTGCACGACGATGCCCGACGGGAGGTGCGTGATGCGAACGGCGGAGTCGGTCTTGTTGACATGCTGCCCGCCCGCGCCGCTCGCGCGATAGGTGTCGATGCGCAGATCGCTCTCGTCGATCTCGACGGCCGCGTCGTCAGGCAGCAGTGGCGCGACGACGACCTGGCCGAACGCGGTGTGGCGGCGGTGTGCGGAGTCGAACGGCGACAGGCGAACGAGTCTGTGGACGCCGCGCTCGGCCTTCAGCACGCCGTAGGCGTTCTCGCCCTTCACCGTCACGGTCGCCGACTTGATCCCGGCTTCCTCCCCCGGGCTGGCTTCGATCAGCTCGGTCTGGTAGCCGCGATCGGCGGCCCAGCGGAGGTACATGCGCAGCATCATCTCGGCCCAGTCCTGCGCGTCGGTGCCGCCCGTTCCTGCATTGATCGAGAGCACCGCGTCGCCACCGTCGTACTCGCCGTTGAAAAGCGCGTCCTCCTGCAGCTTGGCGAGCTCGAGACGAAGCGGCTCCAGCTGCGCCTCGACCTCGTCGCCGAGATCGGGCTCGAGCTCGTAGAGCTCGCGGGCGTCCTCGTGTTCGCGGGACAGGCGCTCGTACGTCTCGAGCTGACGCGAGACCCGCGCGTGCTCGCGCGAGATGCGGGCCGCAGCATTCTGGTCGTCCCAAAAGCCGGGCTCGCCCATGAGTGCTTCCAGCTCGGCTTTGCGGGTGGTCAGCTTGGCAGGGTCAAAGGTACTCACGGACCCAGGCAAGCTGGGCCCCGAGCTCCTCGAGCTGCTGGTCGAGCGGGAGTCGTTGTTCCTCGGCCACCACGAGATGCTAGCGGGGACGCTGCCTAGACTTGCGGCGTGCCGCGTCTTCGGGAGCTCGTCGCGATTGCTCTCGTGGCCGCCGCGGCTGCAACCCAGCTGCCGCTTCCCGGGTGGAACGCCGGCGCGCACTATGCCCTCGTACGATCGCTCGTCCACGGGACGCCGAGCATCGACCGCCACCTGAACCAGAGCGGTGACATCGCGTACGTCGACGGGCACTTCTACGCTGCCAAGTCGCCAGGCCTCGCGTTTCTCAGTGTCCCGGTCTATCTCGGCTTCGCCGCGGCCGGCGCCGTACCGGCGACCTACGTGACCGGGCAAGGGCCGCCGGGAGCGCATCAGGTGTCCGAGCGAGCGATCTGGCAGGTGAACCTCGTCGTCGTCGCGGCGTTCTTCTCGCTGCTGCTCCTGATCCGCTCGGTTACGGAACGGAAGTTCCCCGGGACAGGATTGCCGGTCGCACTGCTCCTCGGTCTCGGCACGATGCTGTTGCCGTTCGCGACGCTCTACTTCTCGCACGACGTCTCCGCGCTCTTCGGGTTCGCGGCGTTTGCCTTGCTGCTGCGGGAGCGGGAGCGGCCGTCACCGCGGTTTCTCGTCGGCGCCGGCGCTCTCGCGGGCCTCGCGGTCTTCGTCGAGCTGCCGACAGCGGTCGTCGCCGCCTGCCTCGGTATGTACGCGATGGTCGACACACCGCGCGTGCGGCGCGGACTGACCTTCGTCGGCGGGTTCGTCGCCGGCCTCCTGCCGCTTGCGGCGTACAACGCGTGGGCGTTCGGCTCACCACTGCGCAACGGCTACTCGAGCGCCGTGAAGGAGCTCGGGGCGAGCGGCCACGACGTGATCGGCGCGAACGGGCAGGGATTCTTCGGGCTCACCTATCCGCATCTCCACGCGGCGCTCGACCTGCTCCTCTCGGAACGCGGGCTGTTCCTGCTCACCCCGGTGACGCTCGTCGCGATCGGCGGGCTCGTGCTGCTGGCGCGTGAAGGAGCAAGGCGAGAGGCGCTTCTCGTCGGTGGCCTCGCGCTCGCGATGCTCGTCTACAACTCGGCCTACTACCTGCCGTTCGGCGGCCACGTTCCCGGGCCGCGCTTCCTTGTTCCGCTGCTGCCCTTACTCTCGCTGCCGTTGGCGGCCTCGTATCGACGCTGGCCGATCGTGACATTGGCGACCGGCGCTCTGTCTGCGTTCTGGATGATCGCGGCAACGCTCGGCGGGCCGCTTCTACCGACCGACGTGCATGTCACGACATGGCTCGGCAACGTCGTGCACGCGCGCGGGCTCGCCGAGTCGATCCTCGGCAACGGCCGGACGGCCGAGATCGCCTTCCTCCTCCCCGCCCTCCTTGCGGTCGTGGTCGCCGCCTGGCCGGCCCGCGAACATGGCATGAGCGGGGTCTAACGTCACGGGCGCCCTGCCGCCTCCCAGGCATCGTGCGCGGCACGCACGTTCCGCCATAGAGCGTCGCGCTCAGGCGCCGTGAGATCTCCGTAGGCGAGACCGAAACCTTCGATGACGATTCCCCACCACTCGCTGGCGGTGTCGATGTCGCGAACGCGCTCGCCCGTCTCGTCTCGCTCAGAAAGAACGCAGCCGCGGAGAATGTCGACGACCGTCCCCGAGCGACGCATCACGGCCACGGGTTCTGACAAAGCCCGACTCGGGGTCGGTCGACAGCTTCGTGTGCATGGCCGCGAAGTCTGTGGCCTTCGCGGGCGCTGCCGCCATGTCGAAGAGCAGCCACGAGCCATGCGGGTCGTGCTCGAGCCGCCAACCTCCGCCGGCAAGCGGTGAGGGCTCGAGCCCGAACGCGAACCCGTCCCGCTCGTATGCGCCGGCAGCAAGAGGGAGCGGCTCGGACGGCCCGTCGCCGAGGCCCGCATCCACGAGCCAACGCGCACCGCCGACCTCGACCGTGAGGCGGAGATGGTTGCCGTTCGGGCCTAGCGGCTCCGGCGCACTTCGGCCCTGGACGCCTGCGAGATGGCGGGTCAAGTCGACGCCGAGCCACTCGAGCAGCGCGGAGAAGCCGCCGTTCAGGTGGTAGCAGTAGCCGCCACGCCCAGCGAGGATGCGGCGCACGCACGATGCGCCGTCGATCGGCGGTGGCGCACCCCGCACGATGTCGATGTTCTCGTACGGGACGGCCGCGACATGCGCGCGCTGGAGCGCAGCCAGCATCGCGGCATCGACTTCGTTGCGTTGCGCATCGACGCCGAGCCGTTCGAGATATGCAGTCGCGAGTGAGTCGTCGAGCGCCGTCACCGCGGCAGGGCGGTCAGGCGCCGTGGCAGCGCTTGAACTTCTTGCCGCTGCCGCACCAGCACGGATCGTTCCGGCCGACGTCCCGGTGGTCGTTCATGACCTGGCGCTGGACTGGCTGCTCGGCAATAGCCGTTGCCGCTCCGCCGAGTGCTCCCGCAGCGGCGATCGAATCGGCGCCGAGGGAAGTCTCGTGCGCGTACTCCAGATGGCTCGGCGCTTCGACCGGCTGCAGCCGTGCCGCATCCTCGGGTGCCAGCTCGACGTGGAAGAGCGTCAGTACGACCTCCTCACGGATCAGCTTGCCGAGCTCGTCGAACAACGCATGACCCTCCCCGCGGTACTCGACGAGCGGATCCTTCTGCGCCATCGCGCGGAGGTGGATGCCCTCGCGCAGGTAGTCCATCGACTCGAGGTGCTCACGCCAGCGCGTGTCGACGACCTGGAGGACGACGAAGCGCTCGATCTCGCGCATCAGCGGAGCGCCGGTTTCGGGGTTCGAGCCGAAGCTCTCGACGCGCTCGGAGTATGTCTCGAGCGCGTCCTCGGTGAACTCGGCCGTAAGCGCGTCAGGCGTGATCTCGACCTCCTCACGGAGCTCGTCGAGCGTGATGTCGCTGCCGTAGAGAGCGTTCATCTGAGCGACGAGCCCTTCGAGATCCCACTCTTCGACGGTGTCGGACTCGGTGAAGGCAGCGACGTTCACCGCGATGACCTCGCGGATCCACTCGTTGATCTCCTCGGAGAGATCGTCGCCGTTGAGCACGTGGCGGCGCTGCTCATAGATCACGAGCCGTTGCGAGTTCATCACGTCGTCGTACTTGAGGACGTTCTTGCGCGCGACGAAGTTTTGCTCCTCGACCTTCTTCTGTGCGCTCTCGATCTGGCGGGAGAGGATCGACGCCTCGATCGGCTGGTCGTCCGGGATCTTGAACCGCTCCATGATCGAGTGGATCCGGTCACCGGCGAACAGGCGCACGAGATCGTCCTGCGCCGAGAGGTAGAAGCGCGTCTCGCCGGGGTCGCCCTGGCGGCCGGAGCGGCCGCGGAGCTGGTTGTCGATCCGGCGTGCCTCATGCCGTTCCGTCGCGAGCACGTAGAGGCCCCCGCGCTCGATCACGCCTTCGCCGAGCTTGATGTCGACGCCGCGACCGGCCATGTTCGTCGCAATCGTGACGGCGCCCGGCTGACCGGCGTCCTTGATGATCTCGCTCTCGCGCTCGTGCTCCTTCGCGTTCAACACGGTGTGCGGGACACCGTTTCGCGTGAGCAGCTCGCTGATGTACTCGGAGGTCTCGACGGCGATCGTGCCGACGAGCACCGGCTGGCCCTTCTTGTGCCGTTCCACGAGGTCGCCGAGGACAGCGTCGAACTTCGCCTCGATCGACTTGAAGATGAGGTCGTTCTCGTCGAGACGCGCAACCGCGACGTTCGTCGGGATCTCGACGACGTGCAGGTTGTAGATCTCGACGAACTCCTTCTCCTCCGTCTTCGCCGTGCCGGTCATGCCGCCGAGCTTCTCGTAGAGGCGGAAGTAGTTCTGCAGGGTGATCGTCGCGAGCGTGACGTTCTCCTCGCGGATGTCCACGCCCTCCTTGGCCTCGATCGCCTGATGGAGCCCTTCGCTCCAGCGGCGCCCTTCCATGACGCGGCCGGTGAACTCGTCGACGATCTTCACCTCGCCCTCGTCGATCAGGTAGTCGACGTCGAGCTTATAGAGCGCCTGCGCTTTCAGGGCCTGGTTGAGGTGGTTCACGAGCTGGACGTTGCGCGGGTCGTAGAGGTTGTCGATGCCGAGCATCTGCTCGACGCGCTCGATCGCCTTCTGCGCCGGCGAGACCGTCTTGTGCTTCTCGTCGAAGGTGTAGTCGGCGCCCGAGAGCTCGGTCTCGTCCTCGCCCTTTAGCACCTTGCGGTTCGTCGGCACGCCCTCGAGCTCGCGCACCACGCGTGCGAAGTCGTAGTACGTCTTGGCTGCGGTCTCGGGCTCACCCGAGATGATCAGCGGCGTGCGCGCCTCGTCGATGAGGATCGAGTCGACCTCGTCGACGATCGCATAGGCATGGCTTCGCTGGACGACACCCTCGAGCGAGGTGGCCATGTTGTCGCGCAGGTAGTCGAAGCCGAACTCGGAGTTCGTGCCGTACGTGATGTCGGCGTCGTAGGCGACGCGCCGTTCGTCGAACGGCATCATCGCCTGGATCGAGCTGACCGTAAGCCCGAGGCGCTCGTAGACGCCGCGGTTCCATTCGGCGTCGCGCTTGGCGAGGTAGTCGTTGACCGTGACGAGGTGGACACCGGTGTCCGCGAGCGCGTTCAGCGACAGCGCGAGGCTCGCGACGAAAGTCTTGCCCTCACCCGTCTTCATCTCCGCGATGTCGCCCTCGTGGAGGACGATCCCGCCCATCATCTGGACATCGAACATGCGCTGCTGCGACTCGCGCCAGCGCGCCTCGCGCACCGCGGCGAACACGTCGAACAGCAGCTCCTCCAACGTCTCGCCGTTCTCGAGCCGCTGCCGGAACTCGACCGTCTTCGCCCGCAGGTCGGCGTCCGAGAGCTTCTGGAACTCCGGCTCGAGCGTCGCAATGTGTACGGCCTGCTCCTGAACGCGCTTGACGCGCCGCCCCTCGCCAACGCGCAGGAGCTTCTCGAAGCGGCCACTGAGGTCGTCTCCTGCCATGGGATCAAGGGTACCGGCACGCGTCCGGCTGCTGACTCATTCTTCACAGTCCGTGCATACCCTCCGCTCGATGCGACGGATAGCCGCCTTTGCCGCGCTCCTCGCAACCGCCGGCCTGATCGTCGTGGCGGTCTCGGCGGCGACGTCAGGAGAAAAGTCGGCGACACGTGGCGCGTCGATCCTCGGGGTCGCGGCGGCCGGGACGTTCGTTGCGGCAACGCTCGACGAGAGCACGACTGACTGTTTCCATGCGGAGCTTTGGAACACCGCCTCGAACAAGGTCACGCGCTTCGGCAAGAAGGTCATCTGCCAGGCTCCCGGAGGCATTCGCGGGCCGTCGCTCGTCGGCAACCGTCTCGTGTGGGCGACGAACGTCGGCGGCAACTTGCGTGACTGGACGGTGTGGACGGCGACGACGACATCCCCCGTGCCGAAAGCGCTCGCGACGGTGCTCGGCGTCGACTCCTCCGCTCCCGACCCGGTCGTCATCGGTCGAGCGGGCGCAGGCATCATCGCCTACGCCGTCGGCACGAAGGTCACCGCGCTACGCGCGAACGGCAGCACCGCCTGGAAGCAGATTGCCCCCTCGCCTGTGCGCCGTCCTCGCGTCGGGTGACACACCCGGCTACCCCGGCGTCACAGGCGTGATCGCGGCCGACGGCAGTGCAGCGATCGTCGACGGATCCGGGAAGGTCATCGTCACGGGCACGTCGTCGGGTGCTACAGACGAGTGCCTGATGAAGACTGCCGTTGTCGGCCAAGCCCCCGGGCTGATCGTCGACACGAGCACGAACCCGCCGACCCAGTTCCCCGTCCCGAAGCAGGCGAAGCTCCTCGGCTGCGCCGCCGGCATCGTCATCTACCGCCTCGGCTCCACGATCAAGGGCATCCGCCTCTCGTCGGGCAACACCGCCACGCTCGCTGCCATGCCGCAACAGGGGCCGAAGAAGGGGCTGATCATCGCGGCGATCTCGCCGAAAGGTCTTGCGTGGGCCGTCGGCCCGACGCTGCATTGGCGGCCCGCGGCGACCGCGTTCACGCCGCTTACCTGATCCTGTTCATCTGGCCGCACGGGCTCCTGTTCATCTGGCCGCTCGGGCCAGGGCCACCACATCGATCCGCTCCGCGCCAGCCTTCCGTAGCGCCATCGCGCAGCCGCTGACGGTCGACCCCGTCGTGTAGATGTCGTCGACCAATACCACTCGACGCGGAACGTCGGCTACAGCGCCGAACGCGCCCGCGACGTTACGCCGCCGCTCTTCGAGACCGAGACCACGCTGCCGGCGCGTTGGTCTGAGGCGCATGAGGAGCGAAGCCGCTGGGATGTCCCAGATCTCCCCGAGCTCGTGCGCCAGCCGCTCGGGAGGCGAGTGCCCGCGCTTCAGACCGCGTTCGCGATCGCCGGGCACGAAGGTGATGGCGTCGGCCTCGAGCCGCTTCATCGTCGCCACAACGAGCTCCGCGGCCGGCCGCGCGAGATCGCGCCGTCCATGCTCCTTCCATGAGCGGACAAACGTCTTCGCACGCGCGTCGTAGAGCACCGCCCCGCGCGCTGTCGCGAAGCCGAGCCGCCGGCCCGAGCACTCGGCGCAGCGCTGCACCGGCCACGCACCCGGCGAGCCGCAGCGCTCGCAGACGGGCGGAACGAGCAGCACGAATGCCGTGCTGCAGCTGTCGCAGAGCGCCGAGCCGGGCCGAGTGCATACCGCGCACCGACGCGGGAGGAAGATGTCCAGCATCCCGACATCGTCACGACCAATCCGTGTCGTGACTGTGTCAGATGTGTGTCAACACTCCAGCGTCAGTCTCCAGCGTCAGTCTCCAGCGTCAGTTACGCGAGCGAGAAGTCCGCGTCGGCCTCGGCGAGCGACTCGTGCGAGCCGATGTCGTACCACGCACCCGGGACGAGCCAGGTATAGACGGGGGTCCTCGGGTAGAGCCACTGGACAAGACGGCCGGGCTGATCGGGGTTGTTCCTCTCGGCGAGATACGTGCGGATCAGCGGCAGCGTTTCGCGCGGGTAGTAGTAGAGCGCGATCCCCGCGAGCGTCGTCTGAGCGTTCTCCGGCTTCTCCTCAAAGAAGGTGATCCGGCCGTCCTCGTCGGTCTGCACCTCGTTGTACTTCGGCATCTCAGCAAGATCGCCGATGTCGTAGACCGCGAGCAGCGGAGCAGCGACCTCCTCGGCGCGCCGTCCGAAGTCCGTGATGTCCGAGCCGAACAGGTTGTCGCCGGCAACGACTAGGAGATCATCGTCCAACGCCCGCCTGTCCAGGACGAAGCCGATGTCGCCGATTGCGCCGAGGCGGTCGGTCTCGTTTGTGGTCCCGTCGTTCACGACGGTGACATTCACCCGCTCTTGCGCCCAGTCCGTGAACGCCGGCGCGAACTTCGCGTTCGTGACGACGATCGTCTCGTCGATTCCGCCGATCGCCAGAACCCGATCGAGAAGGTGATCGAGCAACGGGCGACCAGCGACCTCGAGCAACGGTTTCGGCCGGTCGAGGGTCAGCGGATAGAGCCGGGTCGCGTAGCCCGCAGCGAGAACAACCAGCTTCATGGTCGGGGCAGGCTATCGCGGTAGGGCTTGCGATGAGCGCCCTGCTCCGTGACGATCGCGTCGATCAACTCCGCGGGCGTGACGTCGAACGCCGGGTTGTGCGCCTCGAACTGAGCGGTGATCTCCGCAGCTGCTCGCTCCTCGATCGGGATCTCACTGCCGCTCGCCAGAGCAGGGTCGAGGGTCGATGTCGGCGCAACGACGTAGAACGGGATGCCATGGTGGCGGGCGAGGACGGCGAGGGAATACGTTCCGATCTTGTTCGCCGTATCGCCATTCGCAGCGATCCGGTCAGCACCGGTGACGACGCAGTCGACGTCACCACGGGCCATGACGGAAGCGGCCGCCGAATCGACGATCACCGTATGTGGAATGCCGAGACGCGCGAGCTCCCACGCAGTGAGGCGCGACCCCTGGAGCAGAGGACGGGTCTCGTCGACCCAGACCCGCTCCACCAGTCCGCGCTCCCACGCGCTGCGAATCGCGCCAACTGCGCTGCCGTAGCCGCCCGTGGCGAGGCCGCCCGCATTGCAGTGGGTAAGGACGCGCGAGCCGGGCTCGATCAACTCGGCGGCGCGGGCCGCCATACGCTTGCAGCGCTCGACCTCATCGGCATGAATGCGGCGCGCCCGCTCGCGCGTCGGCTCCGGACGCATCTCGTCGAGTGCCCAGCGGAGATTGACCGCCGTCGGTCGAGAGGAAGCGAGCGTCTCGTAGGCGGTGTCGGGATCCTCGCCCCGATCGACGGCGAGCGCGAGCCCGTACGCCGCAGCCACGCCGATCGCAGGCGCGCCGCGAACAGCAAGCGTGCGGATCGCCTCCGCGACAGCCGCTGAGCTCTCGCAACGTAGCTCGACAACTTCCTCCGGCAGCCGCCGCTGGTCGAGGACGACGACGGCATCGTCCTCGAGCCGAACGATCTGGTGGGGCTCGAGATCGCCCATGAGCAACAAGCGCGGGGCCTTGTGTTTCTGTAACACAAGGCCCCGCGCTATCGCCCTACGTTCCCTCGTCCCAGCTCGCGAGGTACTTCGCCTGCTCCTCGGTGAGCTCGTCGATGTCGACGCCCATCGTGGCGAGCTTGAGGCGCGCGATCTCGTCGTCGATCTCCTTGGGCACGACGTACACCGTCCGCTCGAGCGACGCGGCGTTCTGGATGACCCATTCCGCCGAGAGCGCCTGGTTCGCGAACGACATGTCCATTACCTGCGCAGGATGCCCTTCGGCCGCTGACAGGTTGACGAGACGCCCGTCCGCCAGCAGGTACACGTGTCGCCCGTCGGCGAGCGTGAACTCCTCGACGAACTCGCGAGCCTGCCGAGTCGAGCTGGCCAGCCCTCGCAACGACGGGATGTCGATCTCCACATTGAAGTGACCCGTGTTCGCGAGAATCGCTCCGTCCTTCATCAGCTCGAAGTGCTGCTTCGCGATCACCGACTTGTCGCCGGTGGCAGTCACGAAAATGTCCCCGACGCGTGCCGCCTGCTCCATCGGCATCACTTGGAAGCCGTCCATCACGGCCTCGATCGCCTTCATCGCATCGACCTCCGTGACGATCACATGAGCGCCCATACCCTTTGCGCGCATCGCGACGCCTCGTCCGCACCAGCCATAGCCCGCGACGACCATCGCCCGGCCGGCGAGCAAGACGTTGGTCGCACGGATGATCCCGTCGATCGTCGACTGTCCCGTGCCGTACCGGTTGTCGAAGAGGTGCTTCGTCCGTGCCTCGTTGACAGCCACGACCGGGAAGCCGAGCTTGCCGTCGCGCTCGAGTGCCTTCAACCGGATGACGCCCGTCGTTGTCTCCTCCGTTCCCGCAATCACGTCGCCGAGCTGCTCGCGGCGGTGCGAGTGGAGGACGCCGATCACGTCGGCGCCGTCGTCCATCGTGATGTGCGGTCGATGATCGACAGCGGCTTCGATGTGCGAGTAGTAGGTGTCGTTGTCCTCACCCTTGATCGCAAAAGTCGAGATGTCGTACTCGTCGACCAGGGCCGCAGCCACGTCGTCCTGCGTGGAAAGCGGGTTCGAGGCGCACAGGACGACATCGGCGCCGCCTGCCTTCAGCGTACGCATCAGATTCGCGGTCTCGGTCGTCACATGCAGGCAAGCCGAGACGCGGTAGCCGGCGAGCGGCTGCTCGGTCTCGAATCGCTCCCGGATCGCGCGCAGGACCGGCATCTGCCGGTCGGCCCAGTCGATCCTGCGGACACCCTCGGGCGCGAGAGCCAGATCCTTCACATCGTTGCGTTTCGTGGTTGCCATCAAGTCCTTCCTTCTCCTGCGTCAGTGTCAGGGCACGGCCAGTGTAGAGAGGGGCTGGAGAAACTCAGGCTGCAAGCAGCCGCTCATGCTTGCGTTGCTCCCACTCGAGCGCGGCAGTCGGCGTGGTTCCCGCAAGCCAGGTGTCGACGGCGGCGCGGAGTGCCGGCTCGCGCCGGAGTCGTAGCGCGAACGCAACCTCCACAAGCTCGACGCCGAAGACCTGGCGCAAGTCGGCGAGAGCGCGCAGCTGATTCAGTTCACGCGTGCCGTAACGTCGGTATCCAGCAGGAGTGCGTTCCGGGACGACGAGGGCTACGTGCTCGAGGTAGCGCAGCATCCGCGCCGACCAACCGGTGCGCGCCGCTGCTTCTCCGACGGTGATCCCTGGCACACGGCAAAACTTAGCACAGTCGTGTCAATGTGTACTACGCGACGTCTCGAAGCTGCCCGCGCAGCAGGTCGGGCACGGCCTCGGCCAGCATCGGCTTGGCAAACAGGTACCCCTGGCCGCGCATGCAGCCGAGCTCTCGCAGGCGCACGCGTTGCTCCTCGCCCTCGATGCCCTCAGCAACCGTACGCAGATCGAGCGAGCCGGCGATCTTGATCACGGCCTCCACCAGCGGCACGTCGCGCTGCTCCGCCGTGATCTCGTCGACGAACTCCTTCGCAATCTTCAACACGTCGACCGGGAAGCGCTGCAGGTAGCTGAGCGACGAGAATCCTGTTCCGAAGTCGTCGACGGCGATCTGGACGCCGAGACGCTTCAGCTCGGTCAAGCGCGTGGCCACGAGCTCGACCTCGTCCATCAGTGTGCTCTCCGTGATCTCGAGCATCAGGTCGTGCGGGTCGATCCCAGTTCGTTCGATGACCTCCGTCACCTCGCCGATGAGCGTCGAGCTCTGGAGCTGCCGGCCGGCGAGGTTGACGCTGATCGAGAGGCGCTTGGTTGGCGGAAGCGACGCCTGCCACGCAACAGCCTGCTCGCACGCTTCCCCGAGCGCCCAGCGACCGATCTCCGGGATCAGCCCCGTCTCCTCGGCGAGCGGAATGAACTCGACCGGGGAGATCGCGCCACGCGTGGGATGCGTCCAGCGCGCCAGCGCCTCGAGACCGACGACCGCGCCGTCGCCGAGCTCGACGATCGGCTGATACACGAGGTGGAACTCGCCGTTCGGTAGCGCCCGCGCGAGGTCGGCCTTCAGCTCGAGCCGGGCGAGCGCCGCCGCGTGCATCGCCGGTTCGAAAACCTCGTACCGGTTGCCGCCTTGCTGCTTCCCCTTGTACATAGCGACGTCGGCATTCCGCAGTAGATCGCCCGAGGACTGCCCAGCACGTCCGATGACGATGCCGATGCTCGCCCGCACAAGCAGCTCCGAGTTGCTGAGGACGACCGGTCGGCTAAGCGCCTCGAGGATCCTCTCGGCAACCTCGACGGCAGCGTCGACACCACTGACGTCCTCGAGCAGGACGCCGAACTCGTCGCCGCCGAGTCGTGCTCCTGTGTCAGCGGCCCGCAGGCAGCCGCGAAGACGGCCGCCGAGCGCGACGAGAAGGTCGTCGCCGGTCGAATGGCCGAGGCTGTCGTTGACGGTCTTGAAGTCGTCGACGTCGATGAACAGCACCGCGACGCTCCTGGTCGTGCGACCGAGGCGCTCGAGTGCGTGGGTAACGCGGTCGGAGAAGAGGGCACGGTTCGGCAGTCCGGTGAGCGAGTCGTGGAACGCCTGCCGGGCGAGCTCGGTCTCGAGGATGCGGCGTTCGGTGACGTCGTGCGCGGTCAGGACCAATCCCCGAACCGAGAGGTCGTCGCGGAGGTTGGCGATCGCGCCTTCGACGGTACGCCAGGTGCCATCCCGCTGCCGCAATTGAAACTCGAGCTCGCTGCTACCGGGCATCGTCGCCTGCTCCCGGACAAGCGTCGTAGTTCTCTCGTACTCATCCGGATGGAGCAGAGCATCGAGGCGAGTCCCGACCAACTCGTCCGGGCCGAAGCCGAGCATCGAGCTCGCGGACGGCGTCGCGAAGCGGATCGTAAGATCGGGCTCGATCACGGCGATCAGGTCTTTCGAGTTCTGGACCAGTGAACGGAATCTGGCTTCGCTGCGCCGTTCGAGAATATCGTCAGCCCGGTCCGCGCCCTCGAGAGCAGCCGACACCTGGGTGACGAGAGTCAGGAGCGCGCCACGGAGGGACGCCGACGGTGAGCGGCGTGCCGCGACGCGCAGAATCGCGGCAGGTCGACCTCGGACGACGATCGGGAAGACAAGTGTTCTGGCGCTCCCGACCCTTCCGAGGACGCCGGACTGACGGTACTCGCCGCGGAGCCAGCTGCCCGTCTCTCCGCCACCGAGAACGAGCACGTCTTTGACGTCGCTCGGTGGAGAAGCCCCGAGGCTGAAGTCGACGAATGCCTCCCGCGTACCGCCGACGAGCTCCGTGGCGAGCTCGGCTGCGACAGCGGCGATCTCCTCCCGCGTTCGCGCGACGACCAGCCGGGGTGAGCCTTCGCGGAGCAGATGCTCTAACCGCAAGGCCCGTTCATAGCCAGCGACGAGCGCAACCGTTCGTGCAATCGCAAGCGCGCCGACCCCGATCGCCGCGAGAACGGCGAGCAGTGTGGTCGGTGCCGCCGGGCTGAGAGCGCGGACCGCAACGATTGCCGGGGCAACCGGCACCGCAAGGGCCAGAAGCGCAAGGCGTCGCCGTGAAAGGCCTGGCCTTGGATCGTCGGTCATCTCGGTCAGTCGGGCCATGTTCGGGTCGAGTGCCGCGCTGCCGATGAGCGCGACTGCGAGCAGCCCGAACGAGTTGAACACGAGCCCGACGGGGAACCAGCCGCGGATCGACCCCAGAGCGTCGAGGGTGTCGGAGGCCACGAGCAGCGCGGCCCCACCCGCCAGAAGGACGTACGAGCGTCCGCCGACCCCGTCGGTGACGATGAACCGGATCGCCAACGCAATCAAGGCGACGGTCGCGACCGGGTGAGCGAGCGCGATCCCGTGCGCCAGCGTCAGTTTCCGATCCCAGATCGGCGTCACGATGAAGACCCAGGACATGACGCCCGCGCCGACAGTGATCAACACGGCGTCGATCACGCCCGCCCAGTCTCGCCGCGCGGTCCTACGACCCGCGAGCGAGAACACCGCAAAACCGAGAATCGGATACGCCACAGTTGCAACAAGGTCTCGCACGGAGAACGGCAGCGTGGAACCGCCGCGCACTGCGTACACCAGGCGGACTGCTCCGCCGAGCCCCATGACTCCCGCGGCGCAGCTGATGAGCAACCACGGCCGTCTTTCCAGCGAGCTATGGATCCTCAGCCCGATCACGACACACATCGCGGCAGCCAATCCAACGCCGGTCGTCAGCGCGGGAATGCCCAGCCGCTGTCCTCGGACGAGCAGCGGTGCGACCAAGAGGGCCATTGCGGCAGCCGCCGTTGCGGCGTATCCCACCGGACGCAGCATCACGGCGTCGCTATCGGCAGAAACCGTCCCTCAATTGAGGAAAACGGGTGAGGTCAGGCGTCGCGCTCGGGCCGGCCGTACCGGTCTTCGAGCCGAACCACGTCGTCGAGATCCGGCGTCGAAACCTCGAGGATCGTCGTGTCGTCGAGTGCGGTGATCCGGTGCACCGTCCCCGGCCGGTAGCGGAACGCATCGCCTTCGGCGATCTCGACCGTGTGCATCGAGCTTGCATCGCCGACGGTGCCGAGCTCGAGCGTTGCCCGCCCGCCCTGGATCAGCCAGGCCTCGTCCTTTCGCTCGTGGTACTGAAGGCTCAAAGCCTGTCCGGCACGGACGAAGAGCAGCTTGCCGACGTAGCGCTCCGTATCGGCCCAGATCAGCTCGTAGCCCCACGGCTTCTCGACACGACGCGCTTCGAACGAGAACGGCGACTTGGCAGTCATCGCCCGAGCCATTCCGGATGCTCGGTGACGTGATCCTCCGCCGTCCGAAGGTCCTTGGGGGTGTTCACGGTCAGCCACAGACCGTCGTGGCGGAACGCGCCGAGCTTTCCCTCGCTCGCGAGCTCGGGGAACGTCGAAGACTCGTGATCGCCTCGTTCGGGGAATCGGGCCAACGCCTCCGCGCCGAGAACGTAGACGCCGCAGTTCACCCAGTACGGGACACGCCCACCCTCGCCGAAGCCCACCACGAGGTCGTCGTCGGTCACCTCCACGACGCCGAACGGAGACGATGGCTGCGCCACGGTGATCGTCGCAGCGGAGCCGGTCTTCCGGTGTCGCGCCAGCAGGCCCGCGAGATCAACGTCGAGCAGTTCGTCGCCGTTGAGGGCAAAGCACTCGCCGTCCTCGATGCGTAGCTGTGCGGCGAAGCGGATGCCGCCGCCACGACCGAGCCGCTCCGGCTCGCCGGCAGCCACGATCTCGCAGCCGAGCCCGGCCAGCTCGCTGCGGAAGAGATCCTCCTGGCCCGCGGCACAACTCACAATCACACGCTCCACACCTACGCCGCGAAGTCGTCCAACCTGATACGCGGCCAGCGGCTTCCCGGCAATCGGGACGAGCGCCTTCGGCTTGCCCTGGCTCGCATCGCCGAGCCGCTCGGCCTTGCCGCCCGCGAGGATGATCGCTTCCATCAGTTCACGGCCTCGGACGCGGCACGGCCTATGCCTTCGTAGGTGAAGCCCGCGGCGCGCAAGCTGTCCGGGTCGAGCATGTTGCGACCGTCGATCAGCACCGCGCGTCGCATCGACGCGCCCGCTGCCGACCAGTCGATCTCGCCGACCTGCGGCCACTCGGTGACGATGACGACCGCATCGGCTCCCGCCAGCGCAGTCTCGGGAGTGGCCGCGATCTCGACACCGGCGAGCCCGCTGCCGTCCGCGACCGGATCCCAGGCGCGGACGTGCGCGCCTTCCGACAGAAGGCGACCGGCAAGAACAATGGATGGGGCTTCGCGCATGTCGTCGGTGTGTGCCTTGAAGGCGAGGCCGAGGAGCGCCACAGTCTTGCCGCTCAGCGAGCCGAGATGCCGCTCGAGCTTCGCGACCACCCGCCGCTTCTGCAGCTCGTTCACTTCGATGACGGCGTTCAACAGCTGGAAGTGGTAGCCGGAGTTCGCGGCCAGCTGCTTCAGAGCGAGCGAGTCCTTCGGGAAGCACGATCCGCCGTAGCCGATTCCGGCGCGCAGGAAGCTCTTGCCGATGCGGTGGTCCAGCCCCACCCCTTCGGCGACCTTGACGACGTCGGCGCCGGTCGCCTCACAGACGTTCGCAATTTCGTTGATGAACGAGATTCGGGTCATGAGCGCTGCGTTCGCTGCCAGCTTGATCATCTCCGCAGAGGCGACATCACAACGGAGGATCGGCGCGTCGATTCCGGCGTGGAGTGCGGCAACGGCATCGGCGTCCTGCTCACGGAAGGCGCCAATCACGATCCGATCCGGGTGCATGAAGTCATGCACGGCGGTGCCCTCGGCCGTGAACTCGGGATTCGACGCATACCCGACGTGGCCGAGGCCGTGCCCGTCGAGCCGCGAGCGCACCTTCGCGCCGGTTCCCACTGGGACCGTGCTCTTCATCACGACGACGGCGTCACCCGTATCGGGCGGCAGCTCGTCGACGACCGTCCAGACAGCCGAGAGGTCTGCGTCGCCCGAGTAGGTCGGCGGCGTCCCGACCGCGACGTACACGAACTCGGCGCCGTCGATTGCCTCGGCGACATCGGTCGTAAAGCGCAGGCGGTTACCGGCCCGCCGGAGCAGCTCGTCGAGCCCCGGCTCGTGGATCGGGATCTTGCCGGCGCGGAGTGCCTCGATCCGGTCAGCGAGCACGTCCCGCACGACGACCTCATGCCCCAGATCCGCGAACGCCGCCCCGGTGACGAGACCGACGTAGCCGGCGCCAAAGACCGCAATTCTGGACACGGGCGCGAAACCTACTGCTTGATGCGGTTGACGGGGCGCAGGCTCTTGGCGATCGCGAGCATCGTCTCATTCGAGAGCTCGTCGAGGAGCGTGTTGACGACCCAGTAGCTCGCTGCCCCCCGTCGCAAGACGACCATGTGCAGGTGCGGTCCGTTGTAGTAGAGGTCGAAGCGACGGCCGTTGAGCGAGCGGTGGAAGTTCCGGTCGCTCAGGATCGGCGCGTTGTTCCAGGTCGTCTCCTCGATCCCCCAGTACTTGTTGCCGCCGCCGAGCCGGTAGACGATCCGCACGGCCTTGTCATGACCGCGCCCGTTGATCCAGTAGAACCGCACCGGACGCTCGTGATCGACGAACGACGAGCTCTCGACGACGGTCGGGGCCATCAGCCGGAAGGGCACCTTCCTCTGCAGCGGCCGGAGCAGATCGATGGATCCGCCCGTTCCCGGCAGAACAACGGCAGGTGTCCGCTTCGGCGTCTGGTCGATCGGCGCAGGCGCCAGTGTGCTGTGGAACGTCTGACCGACAACGACGACGAGCATGGCGCCGCTGCTGAGCTGGCGGATCGCGCCCGGTGCCGGCGCGATATCCGCAGAGCCGAACAGGTTCGCGACGAGCCGCGCTGCCGGACGCCCACCGCGCTGCTTCGGGTCGAAGTAGACCTTGGAGCGGAAGAAGCCGAACTGCTTGGTGCCGCCGATCGCAGGAGCGTTGGCCGCGACCCCGCTCGGCGGGGTCAAGATCGGGTAGCTGCGCCGGCTCAGGAGCGCGCCCGCCGTCGAGGCCGAGCCCGCGACCCCGTTCCCGTTGAGAACGGTAATGGTGGTCTGGTTCGCCGGGGGCGCCTTCACCTTTGGCTTCTCGCCAAGCGCGACGGCTGTCGCCTTGTTCGGCGACTGGACGTCCGGGTGGATGAACTCCTGGACAGCGGTGTCGACGTTCTGCTGTGCAGTCGTCAGGTCGGCGGAGCCCTCGAGCCCTTCGATCTTCGTCTGGAAGACGTGACCCGGCTTCAGGCCGTAGGCGAAGAACGCGTACGACATAACTGTGCTGAAGCCGATGCTCTTGCCGCCCCCCTGAGCGACCTCGGTATTGCTCGTGATCGCGTGCACGACCTGCGGCAGCTTCAACGCCAGGAACTTGAGCGAGATCGAGGAGCCGACGCGATCCTTCATCGCTTTGACGAACAGCTGCTGCCGCGCGACGCGATAGAGGTCGGAGTCGGTGTGCCGGAAGCGCACGAAGTCGAGCGCATTGCCGCCGCTCAGGAGCTGATACCCAGGCTGGAGATCGATCGTCGCATACCCGCTCGGGCCGCTGTGGGTGTTGAGATAGCGACGGTCGACGTCGATGTAGACGCCGCCGAGCTTGTCGACGATCTGCATGAAGCCACGGAAGTTGACCGTGATCAGGTAGTTGATGTCGAGACCCGTTAGCGCCTTGACCGTCGCGAGCGTCCCCTGCGGGCCGCAGTAGGCGTACGCCGCATTGATCTTCGACGTGAACGACGACTTGCCGGGGCAGTGGATGTCGACCCTCAAGTCGCGAGGGAACGACATGAGCGCGATCGTGTTCGTCCGGGGATCGGCGCGGATCAGCATGATCGTGTCGGAACGCGACGGAGCGCCCTTGCCATCGCTGACGCGGTGGTCGTAGCCGATCACCATCGCCGTTGCCGGCTGCCCCGCAACCGGAATATGGAGGAGTCGCCGCGCCTTCTTGACCGCGATCGACTTTGCGTTCACCGCCTTGACCGACTCGTGGAGGTAGAGGTAGTAACCTCCGCCGACGCCGGCGACGCACATCACGAGGACGACGGCCGCCCAGCCGAGGATCTTCAGCGCCAGCGAGCCGCGCCGACGCGGCGGCGGCTCGGGCTGGCGATAGATCGTGATGGGCGACGCAGGGGCAGGCGGAAACACGCCGCTCCCGTTGCCATTGGTCTCGGCACCGTTTGGATCGGTACTGCGACCGAGTCGACTCTTCAGCGTTGTGCGCATACGGCGACGGGCGCCGAGCGCCCGCTGACCGAGGATACCGGAGGCTCCGGCTTGGCTAGGGGGCTGGTAGCACCGCGGCAAGCCCAGCATCGAGGCGCGCCAGCTCGTCGCTCGACCCGGCTCCGATCCGGAGCGACGTGGGAGCGCCGAACGGCGTGCCGGACTGGACTGCGACGTCGTGACGCAATAGCGCAGCCGCTACCTCGTCGGCGTCCGTTTCGACCTCGACGAGAACGAAGTTCGTCACGCTGCCGGGAAGCGGCTCGAGCCCGCGCGCCTGGAGCAGCGCGGTAAGAGCGCGGATCGCGTCCCGGTTCGCGGCACGCCGGCGCTCGACCTCAGCGGCATCGTCGAGGCTCGCGAGCGCGGCAACCTGAGCGAGCGCCCCGACGTCGTAGCCACGTTGCACCTTTCTCATGGCCGCGACGACGGCGGCAGGGCCGACGCCATAGCCGACGCGGAGGCCCGCCAGCCCGTAGAGCTTGGAGAACGTGCGAAGCACGAGCACGTCCGCCCGGCTCTGGACGAGATCCTCAATCGAATCGAGCCGCTTTGCAGGATCGAGGTAGTCGAAGTAGGCCTCGTCGATCACGGGCAGGACGTGCCCGGGCAGGTCGTGGACGAAGGCGATTACCTCGTCACGTGGCACAGCCAGACCGGTTGGGTTGTTCGGGGTCGCGAGAAAGAGCATCCGGGTGCGTGGAGTGATCGCAGAACGCAGCGCAACGAGGTCGACCTGGTTGTTCGCGAGCGCGACCGTCACCGGCACGCCATCGCGTTTCTGCGAATCGCGGACGAAGCTCGGGAACGACGGCCAGGGGAGAACGACCTCGTCGCCGGGCTGCAGAACCGCCTGGCAGACATACCCGATCACGGCGTCGGCGCCGGCCGCCACACACACCTGCGACGGCAGCACGGCATGGCGCGAAGCGAGCGCCTCGACAAGCTCGTATGAGCCGCGATTCGGGTAGCGCCCGAGGTTCGGGACAGCCCGCTCGATGGCGGCGAGCGCGGCCGGAAACGGGCCGTCCAACCCTTCGTTCAGCCCGAGCAGGGCAGTTCCGGCCGCGAACGGCTCGGCGGGATCGCCCGGGGGAAGCTGGTCGAGCGACGGCCGGACGAACCGGGCGCCGTCGCTCACAACTCGACGGAGTTCGTCTGCTTGCGCCGCCACCACAGGAGACCGGCGCCGGCCGTCAGCCCCAGGAGCAGGAGCCAGCGCCTGCGATGTTGCTTGCCGGGCCGAACCAGCGAGAGCCCTTCACCCGCCGCCAAACCGGCAAGCGCGGCCGCGCCTCGCTTCCGGATCATGCGCTTGGCGTACCACCAGACGAGAGCTCCGACGACGGTGTTGCGTTTCGAGGAAGCCGACATCAGCGGCGCTTCGGCGGTAGGTGGATGGCGCGACCGAGCGCGACGAGCCCGGCCTCTTTGATCGCCTCGGAGTACGTCGGATGCGGCGCGATGCCGTCGGCAATGGTCTCGATGGTCGATTCGGCGTCGAGCGCGACGACGCCGGTCGCGATCAGATCGGTGGCGTGCGGGCCGACGATGACGATCCCGAGCAGCTCGCCGTAGGTGGTCTCGTGGATCGTCTTCACCCAGCCCGTCGTATCACCTGACATCACGGCGCGTGCGATGGCAGCCCACGGGGCGCGCCCGATCGCGACGTTCTCTTCGCCGTGGCGCTCCTTTGCCTGTGCTTCGGTGAGGCCGACGCCGGCGATCTCGGGGTCGGTGTAGATCGGCCGTGGCACCGCAGGCGTGCCGATCGTCGCCTCGTGTCCACAGGCGTTCTCGGCCGCGACTTCGCCCTCGCGGAACGCCGTGTGTGCGAGCTGCCAGTAGCCGGCGCAGTCACCGACCGCGTAGATGTTCGGCACGTTCGTGCGTCGATGGCCGTCTGTCGCAATGCCCTTGCGGTCGAAGGAGACACCCGCCGCCTCGAGGCCGATGCCGTCGACCAGCGCCGCCCGCCCAACGGCGACGAGCATGAGGTTCGCTTCGACGCTCTCACCGTCACCGAAGTGGACTACAAGCCCCGACCCCGTGTCGTCGACGCCCGTGCATTGCTTGCCGAGGTGCAGCGTAATCCCACGCTTGCCGAACGCCTTCGCGAGCTCCTTGGCGGCGTCCGCGTCCTCCTGCGGGATCAGCGCCGGCAGCATCTCGATCACCGTCACCCCGGTGCCGAAACGGTTGAGGATGGAGGCGAACTCGCAGCCGATGATCCCGCCGCCGAGCACGACGAGCCTCCGCGGTACCTCGGTCTGGGCGAGGAGTCCCGTCGAGTCCACGCAGCGTGGCGAGTCGAGCCCCTGGATCGGCGGCCGAACCGGGAACGAGCCCGTCGCGACGACCGCGCTCTTGAAGCTCACGTCCTCCGAACCCTCGACCGCGATCGTGCTCGGGCCGGTGAACGTCCCACGGCCCTTGACCCACTCCACGCCGTTGGCCTTGAAAAGCTGCGCCACGCCACCGGTCATCTGCGCGACGACGCCGTCCTTCCAGGAGTTCGCGGCCGCGAAGTCGAGCGTCGGCTCGCCGACGACCGCACCGAGCTTCGCGAAAGTGTCGCGCGCATCGTGCAGCGCGTGCGCGGTCTGCACCCAAGCCTTCGTCGGGATGCAGCCGACCCGGAGGCATGTGCCTCCGAGTTCGGGCTCCTGCTCGATACACACGACCTTCGCACCGAGCTGTGCAGCGCGGATCGCCGCCGTGTAACCGCCCGGACCGCCCCCGAGGACGGCGACGTCACATTCCATTCGGTCTCAACCCTTTCAGTCGCTTCGCCCGATCGATCGTAGTCACGCGGCGCGGTCCGGCGTCGCCTCCACGACTGTCCCCGGCCCAGCAGGCACGATGCGATCGAGCGTGAAGCCGCCTTCGGCGAGCAGGCTTCGCCACTCCTCCTCCGAGCGTTCGCGGCCACCGAGCATGACGAGCATGTGGAGGTCGATCACCTTGGCCCAGTCCGGCTCGTCGCCGGGGCGGAGAACCGCGTCGACGATCAGTAACCTCGAGTCCGGGCGGGAGGCGGCCCGACACACACGGAGGATCGCCCTCGCCTGCTCATCGTTCCAGTCGTGGAGGATCTGCGACAGGATGTAGACGTCGGCACCGTCGGGAACGGCCTCGAAAAAACTCGCTTCGACGAACGAGAAGCGGTCTTCGAGTCCTGCGGCTGCGATCGTAGCCTCTGCGCCTGCGCGAGCATGAGGGAGATCGACGACCACACCATGAAGGTGCGGCTGGGTGGAGAGAATCGCACCGAGCAACGAGCCTGTCCCCCCGCCCACGTCGACGACGGTCTCGACGTCGGCCCAGTCGCGCCCGACGAGCACACCGTGTTTGGCGGCCGTAGCCGAGGCCATCGCTCTGTTGAACACGTCGGCCTCTCCAGGATGACTGCCAAGCCATTCGAAGTACGGGCTGCCGAACAGGCGTGGAAACGCCGGCTCCCCGGTTCGGATGCTCTCGTGCGCATCGCCCCACGCCGCATAGTGCTCGCTCGAAAACGCAATCGCCAGCGCGTGGATCGAACCCGGCGCACCTGCGCGTAGGAGATCTCCGATAGCCGTGGTCCGAACGAGGCCGTCCTCGGTCGCGAAGACGCCGACGCTCGCCAGTGCACGCACCACGCGGGTCAACCCGCCGACGTCCACACCGGTCTCCTCGGCGAGCTGCGCAACGGTACGCGGCTGCTCGGCGACGAGATCGGCAATACCGAGTCGGGCCACGGCACCCATCGCCTGGGTGATCATGAATCCGCCGAGGAGATGGAGCGCCTGCGGACGCGCCTCCAGACTCACGCGAGCTCCGCCACCATCGTCACCGAATCGTCGCTCTCAGACACCCGACTAAACCCGTGCTGCTCGTAGACGTGGATGGCACCGGCGTTCTCCTTGTCGACACAGAGACTGACGGCCGGGTGCTGTTCGGCCCGTGCCCGCTCCAGCAGCGCGTCGAGGAGAGAGCCGCCGAGCCCGTGACCGCGCGCGCTCGGCACCACAGCGGCCGCGAGCTCGGGCGTCTGCTCGTCGACGAAGCCGAACCCCGGCTGGGACGCCCGGAACAGGCGGTACCAGGCGGCGCCGGCCGGAAAGCCGTCGACCAGCGCGATCACAGCGGTGTCCCCGCGCCGCCCCCACCCCTTCACGTAGAGGGCGACAGGACCAGGCCCGGCTCCGGGGTTGCGCTCGCGCCAGTAGTAGGCGTGGTGGAGCATGTCCCGCAGGAAACGGAGGTCCTGTGCGCCCCCGGTACGGAGGACTACGGCCATCGGATCAGAGCGCGAGCGCCGGCTGCTCGACGAGCGCGACGAGAGTGCGCAGGAAGTCCGCACCCTCCGCACCGTCGATCGCGCGGTGGTCGCACGTAAGCGTCAGCTGCAGCATGGGCGCGATGTCGATTTCGCCGTCGACGACGACCGCCGTGTCCTTCACCGCACCGACCGCGAGAATCGCGACCTGTGGCGGGTTGAGCACCGCGACGAACTGCTCGATGCCGAACATGCCGAGGTTCGAGATCGTGAACGTGCCGCCTTCGAGATCGGCGAGCGTGAGCTTTCCGTTCCGCGCGCGGCCGACCAGGTCGGCACGCACGTCGGCGATTTCCTGGATCGTGCGCACGTCTGCATCGCGGATCACGGGAACGACGAGGCCGTTCGGCGCAGCAACGGCGATCGCGACTTGCGCATGCGGGAAGCGCTGGATCGAGTCGCCGCTGAACACCGCGTTGACGGCTCTGTGACGGGTCAGCGCTGCTGCTGCGAGCTTCGTCAGGATGTCGTTGACCGTCGGTTTCGTGGCGCCCTCGGCGAGCCGGGCGACGAGTTGCTCGCGAAGCGCGAGAGCTTCGGTCATGTCGACCGAGACGCCGAGCTGGAAAACGGGAGCTGTCCACGCCTCGGTCAGCCGTCGCGCGATCGTCTTCCGCGTCGACGTCAGCTGGACGATCTCGACCTCGGCGCTCGGTGCCGCGACGGATACGGCAGGAGCTGGACCGACTGGCGCCCTCTCAACGTCCTCGGCGATCACGCGCCCATCGGGCCCAGTGCCTGTCACCGCAGCGAGGTCGACGCCACGCTCGCGCGCGATCCGGCGCGCCAGCGGCGAGGCCTTCACGCGCCCGTCGGCGGCCGCGGGGTCACCTTGTGTTTCAGAAACACTTGGCTTGGGCGGCGCCGCAACCGGGATCTCGCCTTGCGTTTCAGTGCCACTTGGGGCTACGGCTGTCGGCTCAGGAGCGGGACTGGCTGGGGCGGGTGCAGAGGCGGGCGCAGTGACGGCCTCTAGCGTGAACTCCTCACCCTCCTTGCCGATCACGCCTACAGTCGTGCCGACGTCTACCTCCCCCTCGGCGACGACGATCTTGAGGAGCACGCCGTCCGCTTCGGCTTCGACCTCCTGCGTCACCTTGTCGGTGTCGAGTTCGTAGAGCGGCTCGCGCTTGGCGACCGCTTCGCCCTCGTTCTTCAGCCAGCGCACGATCGTGCCCGACTCCATGCCCTGGCCGAGACGCGGGAGCTTGACCTCGGTCGCCACTACGCTCGGGCGAGGGTTCGGCGGATCGCTGCGAGGACGTCGGCCGCGTGTGGCACGCAGAAGTCCTCCATCACGGGCGCGAAGGCAAGCGGAGCAAACTGCGCCCCAACGCGCTCGATCGGCGCGTCGAGATAGTCGAAGGCACCGTGCTGGATCACGGCGGCGAGCTCGGCGCCGAAGCCGCCCTGGACGACCGCCTCGTGCGCGGTGACGCAGCGTGTCGTCTTGCGCACCGAGCCGACGATCGTCTCCTCGTCGAGCGGTGAGAGTGTCCGCGGGTCGACGACCTCCACCGAGATGCCGTCCTTCTCGGCCTCGTCGGCGGCCTGTAGCGCCTCGTGCACGAGCCGGCCGGTCGCGATGACGCTCACATCGGTGCCCTCGCGGTGGATGCGGGCCTTGCCGAGCGGGATCGGCTCGAGCTCGTCCGGTACCTGCCCTTTGATCGGGTACAGGGTGCGGTGCTCGAAGAAGATGACGGGGTTCGGGTCGTAGATCGACGACCACAGCAGCCCGCGCACGTCCTCGGGCGTCGAGGCGAAGACGACCTTCAGCCCCGGCACGTGGACGAACCACGACTCGAGCTGCTGTGCGTGCTGCGCGCCCGGCGACCAGCCCGCGCCACCCTGCGTTCGTATCGTGAGCGGCACCTTCACTTGACCCCCGGACATCGTCCGGTGCTTCGCCGCCTGGTTGACGATCTGCTCCATCGAGATCGTGAGGAAGTCCTCGTACATGATCTCGACGACGGGCAACATTCCCTGGATCGCAGCGCCGATTCCCGCGCCGACGATCGCGATCTCCGAGATCGGTGTGTTGCGGATCCGCTCAGGCCCGAACTCGGCGACCATGCCGGAGGTCACGCCCATCGAGCCGCCCATCTCGGCGATGTCCTCGCCCATGAGGAAGATCCGCTCGTCGCCGCGCATCGCCTGCGAGAGCGCGTCCCGCACGGCTTCGCGGTACGTGATCTCAGGCACTGTGTTCCCTCGAGGCGGGCTCCATCGTGCCGTCTGCGTAGACCCACTTGAGCGCGTCGGCGGGGTCCGGGTCCGTACCCGCCTGCGCGAACTCGACGGATCCCTCGACCTCGGCAATGACCTCGGCATCGACCTTCTCGAACTCCTCGCCAGTCATGCCGAGACGCGCGCGTAGGAGCTCGATCGGATCCTGCGTCTCGCGCAGCTGCCGTACCTCGGACTTGTCGCGATAGACCTGCGGATCGCCGACGTAGTGGCCGGTGAAACGGTAGGTGCGCACGTTCAGAAAGACCGGGCCCTGGCCCGAAACAGCGTGGTCGCGCGCGCTCCGAGTCGCCTCGACAACCGCCTCGATGTCCTGGCCGTCGACCTCCATCGCCGTCATCCCGTACGCCGCCGCGCGTTGAGCCATCTCCTCGACGGCAAGCGGCAGCTGCTGGGTCGCTGGCGTGGACTCTGCCCAGCCGTTGTTCTCGAGGACGAAGAGGACGGGCAGCTTCCAGAGCTGCGCGAGGTTCATCGACTCGTGAAATGCGCCCGTGTTCGTTGCGCCATCGCCGAAGAACGCCACGGCAACGCGCGATTCCTTGCGCAGCTGGAACGCCAGCGCCGCACCGGCGATTTGCGGCAGACCTCCGCCGACGACCGCGTTCGCACCCATGTTGCCGCGCGCGACGTCGTAGAGGTGCATCGAGCCGCCGTACCCGCCCGAGCAGCCCTCTTTCTTGCCGTACATCTCGGCCATGATCGCGTTGACCGGCGTGCCCTTCGCGATCGTGTGCGCGTGCGCGCGATGGGTCGACGCGATCACGTCGTCCGGCTCGAGCGCCTCGCATACGCCGCAGGCCACGGCCTCCTGGCCGATCGCAACGTGCAGGAAGCCGGGCAGGTCGCCGGCGCGGAACCGCTCCTCGACCTTCTCCTCGAAGCGACGGATCAGCAGCATCTCGCGGAACAACTCCCGTAGGCGCTTCTTCGGCAACGTGCCCGTGGAGGCGCGCGGCTTTCCCTCTACCTGAGTCACGGGCGTCATTATGCTGGACTCCGGATGAAGCTCGTCGACCAATGGCGCACGATCGAGGCTCGGCTCCCCAGCGACTGGCAGGACGTGCGTGTGACCGTCGAGACCGAGCAGCCGTCTGACCTGCCGCGCGCGACCGCCGTCCTCGGCTCGGCAGGCGCCGGACGGGTCGGGAGCAAGCTCGTCATCCACGTCCAGCGTTCCGGCGCTTCGTCTCCAGCGGCCGTCCGCCGACTCTTCGCACGCCTCGACGACGACCGTGTTTGGTGCATCCTGGAACGCGGCGAGATCGGAGAGGAAGCTCCACCTGTTGTCGAGCCTGCCCCGTCGCTTGCCGCGAGTTGGGATGCCGCGCTCGCCGACCTGCCCGCCGACTGGAGCGAGTTGCTCTGCCGCCTCGAGATCGCCGGCTCCGACCTCCTTCCCCGGGCCGCACTCCTGTGCGCACCGATCAACCCCACCCGCGACCGCGACTCGATCGGCTTCCTCTTCCGCGCCGGTCGTGTCGGCTACGGCGTCTCGGAGGGAATGGCGCGGCGGTGCCTCGAACGCCTCGATGCTGAGCCGATAGAAGGGTCGATCACCGTGCTGCGGGTGCTCTCGGACACCGAGCCGATTGCGAGCCAGGGCTCCTCCTGGATCGTCGCCGGCCGCACGCTCTAACGGACGACGCGGTACCTCACATGGGTCGCGGCAGGCGACGCGACGACCTCGAGCGGCTCGAGAGTTTGATCTCCGACCCCTTCGAACAGCCGCTCGCCCGAGCCGAGGACGATCGGAACGATGTGGAGATGGAGCTCGTCGAGGAGCCCCGCAGCGAGGTACTGCTGCACCGTGTGCGCTCCGCCCGCGATCGCGACGTCCAGCGTCCCCGCCGCGGCTCGGGCCTGAGCGAGGGCTGCCTCGATTCCGTCGGTCACGAAGGTGAACGTCGTCCCGCCTAGCATCGGCAGCGGCTGGCGCGGGTGGTGGGTCAGCACGAACACCGGCGTGTGGTACGGCGGATCGTCACCCCACCAGCCGGTCCAGGTTTCGTCCCACTCTCCGTCACCGCCGCCGAACATCTTCCGACCCATGATGAAGGCGCCGACGCCTTGCATCACCTGCTCGGCAACCTCGGCGTCGATGCTGTGCTGACCGCCCTCCAGCCCATGCTGCTCGCGCCAGGTGCTCGTTGCGAAGGCCCAATCGTGCAGGCGCATCCCGCCTTCGCCGATCGGGTTCTCGAGGCTCTGGTTCGGGCCGGCGACGAAGCCGTCGAGCGAAACCGACAGCTGGCAGGTGACCGAGCTCACGCGCGCAACTCGGCGCCGAACCGCTCCACGAGCGCTGCGACGATCCGCTCTCGCATCGTGGCCGCGTCCTCATCCGACAGTGTCCGCTCCGAGGATTGGAACGAGAGATGGACAGCGACGGACTTCCGCCCGGCGCCGATCTGCTCGCCTCGGTAGACGTCGAAGAGTTGGGCCTCGCGCAACTCTTGCCCACCCACCTCTACCACGACGTCCCGGATCGCTCCCGCCTCGACGTCCTCGGCAACCGTGACCGCAATGTCCTGATGCACCGCCGGGTAGGTGATCACGTCCTGGTAGTCGATTCGCTCCGGGATCGGTTCGAAGAGCGTCGCGAGGTCGAGCTCGAATACCCCCCACTCGCCGTCGAGCAACGCGGGATGCAGTTCACCGAGCCAGCCGGCGTCGGTTTCGGCGCCCTTCCCTGGGTGAAGCTGCGGGAGAACCGTATGACGAACGCGCAACTCGAGGTGGAGCGTCTCGTACACCGTCTCGACTACCGCCCGAGCCGCGGCAAACCCACCCTGGACGATACCGCCGACACGCCAGCGCTCCTGGGGCAGCTGCCCCTGTTCCCGGTCGGAGCTTGGCAAGTAGACGCGCGCGAGCTCGAACAGTGCGATGGGCTCGTTGCCGGCGTCGACGTTGACCCGTGCGGCGTCGACCAGCCCGCTGAGCAGCGTCGTGCGCAGGATCGCCTGCTCCGAGGTCAGCGGCGCCGGGAGACGGATCGCGCCGGGGTCGGGGTCGGTCGCGACGAGGCTCCACGTATACGCCTCCGCGAAGCCCGCGCCAACGAGGATGTCCTCGACAAGGCGCCGCAGCCGCTGATCCTCTGATCGATGCCCGGTGACCAAGCGACGCAGCGGCATAGTGTGCGGTACGCGGTCGAGCACGGTCCGGGCGACCTCCTCCACGACGTCGATCTCGCGTGTCACGTCGCGCGCACGCCAGGTCGGCACGGTCACGTTCCACTCTTCGTCGACGTCGAAGCCGAGGCGCTCGAGGATCACCTGCTGCTCCTCCGGCTCGATTGCGAGACCGACCACGCGGTCCGTTCGCTCGGGTCGGAGGCGGACGACCGGACGCACGGGCAGCCCCGAATGCACGTCGGCAGCGGCAGTCAGCTCGGCACCTGTGAGATCGACGATTAGGCGCGTCGCAAGGATCGCAGCCGGCTCCGCGCTGTACGGATCGACACCCTTCTCCCAGCGGTTCGAGCCCTCGGTGCGCAAGCCCAGCCGCTCCGACGTCCGCAGGATCCCGATCGGCTCGAAGTTCGCAGCCTCGAGCAGCACCTCCGTCGTTTGCTCGGTGACCTCGCTCTCCTGGCCGCCCATGATGGCGCCGAGGGCGACCGACTTCTCGCCGTCGGTGATCATCAGATCGCGCGAGTCGAGCTTCCGCAGCGTTCCGTCGAGCGTGCGCAGCTCCTCGCCGTCGGTCGCACGACGCACCACGATCCGTCCCCCGGCGAGCAGCGCGCGGTCGAACGCGTGTAGCGGGGAGCCGTGCACGTGCATGACGTAGTTCGTGACATCGACGACGTTCGAGATCGAACGCATCCCGGCGGCATGGAGCCGCGCGCGGAGCCAGATCGGCGACGGACCGATCGCGACATTTCGCAGCACACGCGCGATGTAGCGGGGGCAGCGCTCCGGATCCTCGACTGTGACCTCGACGAGCTCCGGATGGCGGATCGGAGGATCGGCGACGTTGGGGGGGGCCAGCTCACCGTTGAGCAGCGCGGCGACCTCGCGCGCCAGCCCGACCATCGAGAGCAGATCGACGCGGTTCATCGTCGGGATGACGTCGAGCACCTGATCGTGAATCGGCAGGACATCCGCGAGCGGCGTGCCCGGCTCCAGCCCGTCCGGCAGGAGCATGATTCCGGCGTGGTCGCTACCAAGGCCGACCTCGTCTTCGGCGAGGATCATCCCGCGCGACGTCTCGCCGCGAAGCTTCGCTTCACCAAGCTGGAAAAGCTCGCCCTGGTGGGAGTAGACGGTGGAACCAGGCAGCGCGACGGCGACCGTCGCACCGACGCCGAAGTTCCAGGCGCCGCAGACAATCTGCCGTGCGTCGCCCTCTCCCACGTCGACCTGGCAGAGCTGCAGCTTGTCGGCGTTCGGGTGCTTCGCCGCCTCGAGAACCTTCCCGACGACGAACCGGCCGAGGTTCCCGTCGACGTCCGGGACGCCGAAGTCGAGCACGCGCTCGACCTCGAGCGACGAGATCACGAGTCGCCGGGCGATTTCATGTGCCGACGCGTCCACGTTGACGTACTCGCGGAGCCAGGAGACTGGCGCGCGCACTAAAACTGCCTCAGGAGCCGAAGGTCGTTGCGCCAGAGCTCGCGGTTGTCGGGAATCTTGTGCCGCAGCACGGCGATCCTCTCGAGCCCCCAACCGAAGGCGAAGCCCGAGTAGCGCTCGGGGTCGTAGCCGACGAACTCGAATAGCTTCGGATCGACCATGCCCGCGCCGCCGATCTCGATCCAGCCGGAGTGGCGGCACACCGGACAGCCGGTGCCATTGCAGATGTGGCAGGACACGTACGCCTCGATCGACGGTTCGGTGAACGGGAAATCGTGCGTGCGGAACTCGGTGCGCCGCTCCTCGCCGAACAGCTTCTTGAGCAGGAAGTCAAGCGTTCCTTGGAGGTCGGCGAGCGTGATCCCTTCGTCGACGGCGAGCCCTTCGACCTGATGGAAGATCGGCGTGTGCGTGGCGTCCGGTGTGTCGCGCCGGTAGACGCGGCCGAGCGACACGATGTAGATCGGCGGCTCCTGCTGCTCCATCGTCCGGATTTGTGACGGCGATGTCTCCGTCCGCAGGAGTGTCTCGTCGTCGACGAAGACGGATGCGAGCGGGGAGCGCGCCGGGTGGCCCGCGGGGAAATTGAGCGCGTCGAAGTTGTACCGCGTCGTCTCGACCTCACGGCCGTCGACGACCCTGTAGCCGAGGCCGAGGAAGATGTCCTCGACCTCACGCCGGATCTGGGTGATGACGTGGAGATGCCCGCGGTTCCCACCGCCGGCAGGCAACGTGACGTCCACCTGCTCAGTGGTGAGGCGGCGATCGAGGTCGGCCCGCGCGAGCTCCGTCTCCCGCGCATCGACCGCGGTCTCGAGACGCTCGCGCACGGCGTTCAGCGTCATCCCGGTCTCGCGGTCGCGAACCTCCCGCAGCGCCTGCTTGAGCGCGCTCTTCCGACCGAGGTACTCGATGCGAACCGCCTCGATCGCTTCGGCGGTCGCAGCTGCCGCAGTCGCGGCGAGAGCCTCGGATTCCAGCGCCTGCGCGTCCATCGGGCGAGGGTACCAACCTGCCGGAGCGCGCTCCGGTTGAATGCCCGGATGGATCAGTACGCATCGTTCGCCGCGATCTACGACCAGTGGTCGACGCCGATGACCGAGGACGTCGGCTTCTACGTCGACCTCGCCCGCACGGCAACGGGCGCGGGAGGCGGACCGATCGTCGAGCTCGCCGTCGGGACCGGGCGCGTTGCCATCCCGATGGCGAAGGCAGCCGGACGAACGGTGATCGGGATCGACAGTTCGGCGGCGATGCTCGCCGTCGCTCGCGAAAGGGCTGCAGCGGCCGGTGTCGAGCTCGATCTACGCCAAGCCGATATGCGCGACTTCGAGCTCGGCGAGCCCGCTGCGCTGATCATCTGCCCGTTCCGCTCGCTGCTCCATCTCCCGACCTGGGCCGACCGGCGGCGGGTGTTCGAGCACGTTTCCGCCTCGCTCCGACCGGGCGGCCGTTTCGCCTGGAACGCGTTTGCATTCGACCCGCAGATCGCTGTGAAGCTCGACGGCCAGTGGCACACCGACACCGGGGTACCCCATCGGATCGACTACATCCCGGCCGACAACAGGATCGTCGTCACGCTGGAAGACGGCTCGGCTATCACGCTCTGGTGGATCGCCCGCTCGGAATGGGAAGGGCTGATCGACGTCGCGGGCCTCGAGGTGGAAGCGCTCTACGGCTGGTTCGACCGCCGCCCGTTCGACGACTCGAGTACTGAGTTCGTATGGGTTGCACGCAAGCCATGACGCCGCTCTACGACTCGATCGCGCGCATCTACGACCCGTGGTCACTGTCTGTCACCGAGGACGTCGAGTTCTACGTCGAGCTGGCACGCGAGACCTCAGGACCGGTGGTCGAGTTGGCCGTCGGTACCGGACGCATCGCGCTGCCGATTGCACAGGCTGGTATCCCGGTGATCGGCGTCGATCAGTCGGACGGGATGCTCGCGGTCGCCCGTGACCGTGCGCGCGAACTCGGCGTCGACGAGCTCGTCGATCTCCGCGTCGGCGATCTTCGAGAACCACCTGTCGCCGAGCGCGTGCCCCTTGTGATCTGCCCGTTCCGCTCACTCCTCCACATGCCTGACGAAGCGCAGAAGCTCCGCGCGCTACGCGCTGCGCACTCGATCCTCGAGCCGGGCGGTCGGCTCGTGTTCGATGTCTTTGCGCCCGGCCCGGAAGACATCGAGGAGACACACGGGCGCTGGCTCGAGCGCGAGACGGGCATCTTCGAGCGCGCGGTCTGGGACGAGGCGGCCCGGTCGCTGACGCTCACAGTGAGCAGTGGCAAGTCGACGGCGACAATGGCGCTCCACTGGCTCGACGCGCCGGAATGGCTGATACTGATCGACCGCGCCGGGTTCGAAGTCGACGCAACCTACGGCTGGTTCGATCGGCGACCGTACGAGGGTGAAGAGGACATGATCTTCGTCTGCCGCCGCGCCAGCTAGCCGACGCCGCTAGACAGGCTCGAAGCGGTCGCCAACCCGCACAACACCGGGCACGTCGACCTCGGCGAACACACCGAGGCACGGCTCACCGTCGATCGCGACACGGCGGGCGAGAATGTCGCGCAGCATGTCGCGATCGCGTCTCGCGTCGTCCGGGTTGTAGGACGGCAGCGCGCACCGCGGTGTCGGCGGCCCGACGAGCAGCGTGACCTCGCCAACGCGAACGCGCCTGCCGCTCCACGCATCCTCGCCGTACGGCTCGAGCCCGTCCAGCTCGAGCAGCATGCGGAACCGGCGACCGTCGCCGCCGAACTCGTCGAGCGACGCCTGTGAGACGAGCGTCGCGGGTTGCGAGTCGGTCGCCCACGATCGCCCATCCCGCTCGATCAGCGTCACCGGCATCCCGGCCAAGGCGGACAGCGTTTCGTGGAACGGCCCGACGACTTCGCGACCCGGTATCGCGCGACCGTAGATCACGGTCGAGGTCGGCTCGCCGAGTTGCACTGCATCGCGAATCACCTCGCCGCCCGGCATGGTGATCGAGAGCACACCTTCCGCCCCGACCCACTCCGCGCGTGCGAGGTTGAGGCCGCCGCCGATCCGCTTGCCGTTCACGAGCCGCCCGTCCGCCGAGACGAGGAAGAAGCGGCGGTCGTCCCGCGCACCTGACGGCGTCAGCTCGACCGACTCGGGGTTGCCGAGCGCCAATCCCTTCACCGGCGTGACGTTGATTCTCCGGACTGTCACGGCGACCCCGCTGCTCCCGGTTGCCATCGTTCGAGCCTACCCGTAGGCTGGCGCCATGCTCTGGGTCGTTCTCGTGATCGTCGCGGTCCTCGTCATCCTCGTGGTGTGGGTGATCGCGATGTACAACGGGCTCGTTCGCTCGCGGAACCGCGTCGACAACGCGTGGGCGCAGATCGAGGTGCAGCTCAAACGGCGCTGGGACCTGATCCCGAACCTGATCGAGACCGTGAAGGGCTATGCCGCCCACGAGCGCGGCACATTCGAGGCGGTCACGGCGGCACGAACCGCCGCCCAGAACGCAAAAGGCCCGGCCGCGACCGCGCAGGCCGAAGGCATCCTCGGTCAGGCGCTCGGCCGGCTGTTCGTCGTCGCCGAGGCGTATCCCGAGCTGAAGGCGAGCCAGAACTTCCTCGAACTGCAGGGTCAGCTCAGCGACACCGAGAACAAGGTCGCGGTCTCACGCCAGGTCTACAACGACACCGTGTTGACCTTCAACAACGCGATCCAGACGTTCCCGGCGGTGATCCTCGCGAACTCGTTTGGATTCACAAAGCGCGAGTTCTTCGAGGTCACCGAGACCGCCGAGCGCGAGGTGCCCCACGTCAGCTTCTCGCCGACCGACGCTGCGCCAGAAACCCCCGTGCCAGTAACCCCAGCGCCAGTGAGCAGCTCCGAGGGCGACCAGCCCGCGGCGCCGAGTGACACGCCGAGCGCGTAGCGGACTCGGGCTCACGACCGCGGTTGCGGTCGCGCTTCTCTCGCTTCTCGTCGCCTCCCCGGCAGGCGCCCAGTCCTACTCACTTCCCAATGCTTCGGTGCGGACGGTCGTCCAGCCGGACGGCAGCCTGATCGTCGACGAGGAGATCAGAGTCGCGTTCAGCGGGCGGTTCACCTTTGGCTTTCGCGACATCCCGCTCCGGGCCGGCGAGTCGATCGACCAGGTCGCCGTGTCCGAGAGCGGGACGTCGTACGCGCCGAACGGCTCGACCGAGAGACAGCCCGACCTCACGCCAGGGACCTTCGGTGTCGCGAAGACCTCACAGGGAGTCAGCATTGTCTGGCACTTCCAGGCGCTCGACGAGCCACGCGTGTTCCGCTTGCACTACCGGCTCTCGGGCCTCGCCGTCGCATATGACGACGTCGTCGATGTGAACCTTCAGGTGTGGGGTAAGCAGTGGTCGGTCGGGTTGTCGCGCCTGACAGCGACCCTCACCGCGCCCGGCAAGATCCTCCGCGGCTGGGGCCATCCCGTCTACGTCCGAGGCGACGTGGCGCTAGCCGGCAGGGTCGCAACGCTGCGGGCACTCAACGTCCCGGCGCGCCAGTTCGTCGAGCTCCGCGTGGTCATCCCGCGGGCGGCCTTTGCATCGACGGCAGGCATGAAGGTTGCATCAGGCGAGGGTCTCGAGAAGATCGTCGCGGAGGAGACCACCGATGCTGCCGCGTACCAGCGCGACCACGACCGGATCGACAACGCCAAGCGTCACGTCCTGCGGACGCTGCTCGTGCTCCTGGCTCTCGGGCTCCTTCCTGCCCTGCTCGTGCTGCAGAGCGTCTGGTGGTTTTTCGGCCGCGAGCGCAAGACCTCGTACGACCGCGAGTACGAGCAGGAGCCGCCGACCGACACCGCCCCGGCACTTGTTCCTCGGCTGCTCGCGCAGGGCGGCACCGCCGGGTCGCTCGAGTTCACAGCCACGCTCTTCGATTTGATCCGGCGCAAGGTCTACAAGGCCGAGCACGTCACCACGGAACGATCGACCTGGGGCGGGCTGCACACCGAGCAGCTCGCCGACCTCGAGCTGGCGCCGGGAGAACGGCCCGAAGACCTCGCGCCGTGGGAGCAGAAGGTCGCCAGCGTCGTCGATCACGTGCTCGACAACGGGAGCGAGCGACTGTCTGCGTTCCGCGAGAAGATCGAGGGTGACCGGGAGTCGATGGCACCGCGCTTCACCGCCTTCAAGAGCGCGATCGACGCCGAGACGGCCCGGCGCTCGTGGTTCGTTTCAGCTGGCGCCGTGCCGCTCGGCCTCGGACTGCTCGTGTTCGTGGTGGTCGGGGTCGCCCTCCTCTGGATCGGGATCAGCAGCTGGCGCCCGGTCTATCCACGCTGGCGTGACGTCGTGCTCGTCGCTTTCGGCGTGTGTGCGCTCGTCAACGCCGCGCTCTTACTCGCCGGACTGTCGCAGCGCCGTCTCTGGCGGCGCCGTTCGCCCGACGCCGAGGCCGAAGCCGAGCGCTGGGACGCGTTCCGCCACTACCTGACCGACTTCCCACGCCTCCAGGATGCGGCGCCGGCGACGCTCGAGCTCTGGGAGCGCTATCTCGTCTACGGGATCGCCTTCGGCATCGCGGACCGTGTTCTCCAAGCCGCGCATCTCGCGATGCCGGCCGAGTTCCATGACGCGAGCTCGATCTACTGGATCTCGGCAAATGCAGGCCTAGGCTCGGGCCTCTCCTCGTTCGCGATCAACGATCTGGCGTCGGGCTTCGGCTCGGCGCTCGCACCGCCGTCGTCAGGCTCCGGCGGCTTCGGCGGCGGCTTCTCGGGCGGCGGCGGAGGGGGCGGTGGTGGCGGGGGCGGCGGCTTCGGCTAGCCGTCCAACTCGGACATCTTGCGCGCCGTCATCAGTGTGGGCACCATGGCTCGGTGGACGATCCCGAGGCGACGACTCTGATTCTCGAAGCGCTGTTCGACATTCGAGCAGGCGTCGACTATCTGGTAAGCGTCGTGGACGAGGAGGACGACGATGGACCCGAAGAAGCGGAAGAAGCTTGATCGCCGCCATCAGGAATGGTTGCGTAACGATCCTCTGAACAAACGGCTACGCGCCGCAATCGAGCACTACCGCACGTTGGCAGCGGAGCGTCGGCTAGAGAGCTCGTAGAGCGCGATCGCACCGGCCGCGGCGACGTTGAGCGACTCGGCAGACCCGGGAAGCGCGATCGTCGCCCGCTCACAGCCGGCGACCAGGCTATCCGGTAGCCCGTCTCGCTCGCTGCCGAGGAACAGCGTCACTGGCGGCTCGACGGCCAGGTCGGCGAGTGGTGCTCCACCGTGCGCCACCAGCGCGATTCTCCGGCCGGGAACCTTGTCCCAGGCGAGCAGCGGGACGCGGAACACGGCGCCGGCCGAGGCCCGGATAGCCTTCGGCCCGAGGGGATCCGCGCAGCCCGGAGACAGTGCGACGCCGGCGCCGAACGCGTCGGCTGTCCGGAGCAGAGTTCCCACGTTGCCAGGGTCGCCAATTTCCCACAGTGCCAAAACGGTTTCTCTTGTCCCGCGGGGCAGATCGGCAGCGCGGTAGATGCCGATCACCCGTGCCGGGTGCGGCAGGGTCGACACCCCGGCGAGCAGCTCCGGCAGGACGGTCTCGCCGGCAACGAGCAGCTCGACCGGCTCGATGCCCGCGGCCTGCGCGGCGTCCACGAGATCCTCACCCTCGCCGGCGAACAGCCCGGTCTCCTCGCGATGCTTCCGCTGCTGCAATTTGCGCAGGAGAACGAGTTTCGCGTTGTCCCGTGACGTGATCACGCGCTGCCTTCGCCGAAGAAGACTTCGACCATCGGCGCGCTCGAGACGAGCTCTTCGAGCGAGGCTTCGCCGTGGTACCAGTCGTTCCAAGGATGCGGCTGCGAGAACACCCAGCGTCGCGTGGCCTCGTCGTGGACTGGCACAGCTCGCGCCGGAAGATCCGCGGCTATCGACTCCTTGAGATGGAACGTGAACCCGTCGTGCGCGAGTACGTTGGCGTACCAGTTGCGCCGACCCGGCGTGCCTGTGATGAACGTCCGGCCGGCGAGATGGAGGAACCAGATCTCGGTTCGACGAGGCACGCCGCTCTTTGCTCCCGTCGTCGTGATCTCGATCGTGCCGTGGGTCTCGAGCGCGCTTCTGACGGCCTGATCCACGCTGAAGACTCTAGAGGTCGTGCCACTCGAGCCATTGCCCGTGGTAGCCCATCCGCGCCGCAAGCCGCCGCCCGTGCTTGGGCCAGAACGCGACCTCGAGCTCGTAGCCGCCGCTCTGACCGCGTTCCTCCTCCGCGTTGCGGCGCGTCGAGATCCAGGCAAGCGGGCGCGGCGCCGACCGAAGCGCGTCCAGGAGATCTGCATACCGCTCCTCGGTGAGGTACTGGGTGGACGCGGTCTGAAAGACAACCGGCAAGGCGTCGTCAACCCGATCTCGAAGCAGCGGCAGCACCAGATCGACGTAATCGCCCCGGACCAGGTTTGGGGGTTCCAGCCGCAAGGCTTCGATCGCACCGTCGAGCCGCTGTAGGCGCTCGGTCTGATCGGCCCACACGAAGCAGCGGAGCAGGCGCGCACCTTCGTCCGTCGTCGCATCCACGGGCTCGAGATCGACCCCGCGCCTGCGCACCACCTCGACCGACCGCGCCAGCAGTTCACCCGGCACCGGCGCACGCTCGTCGCCCGTCAGCTGTAGCGCGGCATCCCGCGGCCCCCACGAGCCGTTCGCATAGCGATAGCGGTGGCGGTCCCAGACGAGGTTCAGGCCGGCACTCGGCCCGAGTTCGAGTAGGTCGAGCCGCCGCGCGTCGAGGGAGAGGAACGCCGGCAGTAGCGCCCACGCCCGCTGCACTTCGTTCGTCTGTACACGCCGGGTCGAGAGGAACTCTGCGAGCCAGGTACGGTGCTCGGCGATCACCGCTTCCGGCTCGGCCCAGGGATCGAATCCGTCGGCGAGAGCAAGATAGTGAAGCGCGCCGAGAACCCGAAGCGGTAGATCCCAACGCTCGTCGGGAGCGACCTCGTCAACGATCGGCGCGCCCGCGAGGCGCCGGCACACCGCCGCGTAGAGCGGCGAGCCGGTCACCTCGCAGGCGTCCGCCTGCTGAAGAAAGAGCCCTCGGAGCCGAGCGCTCAGGCGGCCGTGGACTCCAACGCCGCCTTCGCCGAGGCCGCGATCGCTGCGAACGCCGCCGGATCGCTCACCGCGATGTCGGCAAGCGACTTGCGGTCGAGCTCGATTCCCGCCGCGTGCACGCCGGCGATGAAGCGGTTGTACGAGAGCCCGTGCTGGCGCGCTGCCGCGTTGATCCGGATGATCCAGAGCTGCCGGAAGGTGCGCTTCTTGTTCTTGCGGTCGCGGTACGCGTAGACGAGCGAGTGCTCGACCTGCTCCTTCGCGTAGGTGTAATGCGAGTTCTTGAGACCCCAGTAACCCTTGGCCTGCTCGAGAACCTTGCGGCGCTTCTTGCGCGCGGCGACTGATCGCTTGACGCGTGGCATTAGTGGGCCTCCTGGTGACGATTTCGCGCCTCAGTCGTGCGAGACGCAAGCAGTGCTAGGACGCAGGTCGCGTTCGGGCTGGTGAGCCCGGATGCGGCCGAGGACGACGCAATGCACTGCGTCTCGCACGACTGAGGCGCACTAATTGTTGCCTGGAGGCCCACTACTTGAGCCCCAGGAGCTTCTTGACGTTCTTGACGTCGGCGGGCGCAACCGGGTTGTCCTTGCGGAACCCGCGCTTACGCTTCGACGTCTTGTGCTCGAGATTGTGGCTCTTCATCGCGTGGCGGCGCAGGATCTTCCCCGCTCCGCTCACCTTGAAGCGCTTCTTCGCTCCGCTCCCCGTTTTCACCTTTGGCATCTGATTTCACTCCTGCGTTCTTCGTCGGTCCGAGAACCATGACCATGTTGCGGCCGTCCTGGAGCGGTGGCTGTTCGATCAGGCCGAGCTCCTTGACGTCGTCGGCGAGACGGAGCAGGAGATCGCGACCCCGTTCCGGATGGAGGTTCTCCCGTCCCCGGAACATGATCGTGACCTTCACCTTCGCCCGCTGATTCAGAAAGCGGACGACGTGGCCCTTCTTCGTCTCGTAGTCGTGGATTCCGATTTTGGGTCTGAGCTTGATCTCCTTGATCAGGATCTGCAACTGGTGCTTGCGTGCGAGCTTCGCCTTCTGCTCCTGCTCGTAGCGGTACTTCCCGTAATCCATCACCCGTGCGACGGGAGGGTCGGCATTCGCGGCGACCTCGACGAGGTCGAGGTTCTTGCCGAACGCGTACTCCAGCGCCTCGCTCGTCGGCTTGATGCCGATCTGCGCTCCGTCCGAATCCACGAGCCGGACGTTTGGCACGCGTATCTGCTCGTTGATCCGGTCCTGCTGGACGACAGGACGTGTCCTGTCCTCGGGACGGCGTCTGGGTCTCAAAGACTCTTCACCAAGCTACGAGCTCCTTCTTCCGAACAACACAAATGCCGCTGCAAGCAGCGGCACCGTTTTCCCACAACCGGGTCCTGGTCGATCGTCGACTCGGTTGAACCCCCAAGAGCATGTCCGGGAGGTGAGGGGCGGGTCCGCTCCTGCTTGGCAGGTCTAGACCTTAGCATCGAGCGCAGCAAACTCGGTCAAGAGCCCTTCGAGCGACTTTGTCGACTGGCCGCCTCCGTGCTCGCGGACGGCGAGCGACGCATCGGACTCGCGGTCGCCATAGACGATCACGTACGGGATCTTCTCGACCTCTGCGTCGCGGATCCGCTTGCCCAGAGTGTCGTCCCGCTCGTCCAGATCAACGCGATAGCCGGCCGCGTGAACACGCTCGCGCAGCGCGTTCGCGGCTTCGCGATAGGGTTCTGCAACTGGGATCACGCGGGCCTGCAGGGGCGCGAGCCAGAACGGGAACGCGCCACCGTAGTGCTCGATCAGGATCGCGATGAACCGCTCGAAGGAACCGTACAGCGCCCGGTGGATCACGAACACCTGGTGCTCCGCGTTGTCTGAGCCCATGTAGGTGAGCCCGAATCGCGCCGGCATCTGCCGGTCGAGCTGGATCGTCCCGAGCTGCCATGAGCGCCCGAGGACGTCCGTAGCGTGGATGTCGATCTTCGGCCCATAGAATGAGCCTTCCCCCGCGCCGATCTCGTAGTCGATGGTGTTTCGCTTGAGCGCGGCCTCCAGAGCCTCTTCGGAGAAGTCCCACTCGTCGTCGCTGCCGAGCTTGTCGTCGGGCCTTGTCGAGAACTCGGCACGCGCCTCCAACCCAACGAGACCGTAGAGGTAGTTCAGATAGTCGATGCAGGCGTCGAGCTCCGACGGGATCTGGTCTTCGGTGCAGAAGATGTGTGCGTCGTCCTGCGTGACGTGCCGCACGCGCGTCAAGCCGTGCAGCGCTCCGGCGAGCTCGTTGCGGTGCAAGGGTGCCGCTTCCGCGTAGCGCAGCGGGAGCTCTCGGTAGGACCGGAGCTCGCTTCCGAAGAGCAGCATGTGACCGGGGCAGTTCATCGGCTTGATCCCGTAGATCTGGTCGTCATCGAGGGGGATCTGGAACATGTTCTCGCGGAACTTCTCCCAGTGGCCCGACGTCACCCAGAGCGCCTTGTCGTAGATCAGCGGCGTCTTCACCTCGACGTAGCCGCGCCTCCGGTTCTCGCGGCGACGGACGTCCTCTAGTGCGTTCCAGATCGCCATCCCTTTCGGATGCCAGAAGGCCGAGCCCGGTGAATGCTCATCGAAGTGGAAGAGACCGAGTTCTGAGCCGAGTCGACGGTGATCGCGCGCCTTCGCCTGCTCGAGTCGCTCGAGGTAGGCGTCGAGGTCGGCCTGCGAATAGAACGCCGTCCCGTAGATCCGCGTCAGCTGCGCGTTCTTCTCGTCGCCACGCCAGTAGGCGCCCGCCAGGCTCGTCAGCTTGAACGCTTTGATCGGCGACGCGTTCTGCAGGTGCGGGCCGCGGCAGAGATCGGTGAAGTCGCCCTGCGTATAGAGCGAGATGTCGCCCTCCGCGGTGCCGACGAGCTCGACCTTGTACGGCTCTCCTTCAGCCGCGAAGCGCTCGACGGCCTCCTCGCGCGCGATCTCCTCGCGGACCCACTCGCGGCCCTCGGCTATCTCCCGCGCCACCTCTGCCTCGATCGCGTCCAAATCGCCCTCGCCGATCGGCTGTGGGAACTCGAAGTCGTAGTAGAAGCCGTTCTCGATCGGCGGCCCGATCGCGACCTTCACGCCCGGATACAGCCGGCGCACCGCCTCGGCCAGCAGGTGCGCCGCTGAGTGGCGTAGCGCGTAGAGCGCGTCCGGATCCGCGGTGTCTCGGGTGGTCAGGATCTGGATCCGCTCGCCGTCGGCCAGCGAAAGCCGCAGATCACGCGTCTCGCCGTTGGCTCGCACGAGCACCGCCTGCTCGGCGAGCTTCGGCCCGATCGCGCGCGCAGCATCGAGCCCCGAAGCACCGTCGGGCAGCTCCAGCTCGGTGTCGTTGGGCAGCACGACTTTCATCCCGACGAGGATAGTCGCGTCGACCAGCATGGGCGGCTCGCACCGTGCTAGCGGATCCCGACAGGCAGAGAGGACATGGTCCTAACTGGGCGTCTTTCGAACCCGCCAAAGACGCTGAGCGCTGCTCGAGAGGGTGATGTGACCTCAGTCGACATGCCGACTCCCGAGCTGACCGACCATTTGCGGGGTTTCCGTGGTCGAAGAAGAGCGCCGGCGTGATGCATTAGACGGTTCGGGGTCGCCACGGCTCGTGCGCGTGTGCGAGCCAGACCAGGTCGGGTTCGAGCGCGCGCACCCGGAGCTGGCCTTCGGTGCGCGGCTCGTCGAGCTCGCCGAGCCAAACCGCCACGTCACCGCCGACGACGACCGGAGGGCCGCCCGTCTCGACGACGACCACCTGCATGCCGCGTGTGTGCCCCGGCGCCGGGAGGAGCCGGAGCCCGGGAAGCAGCTCGAGCTCGCCGTCGACCGGCACGTACTCAACGCCGGGCGCCTCGACCCACTCGAGAATCGTGTAGTCGTCCTCGCTCCGCGCCTCGTCGAGCTCCCGACGCTGAACGTAAATCGGCCTGCCGGCGAACAGAGGTTCCCGCCGCAGTGGTCGAAGTGCAGGTGTGTGTTGACGACGATGTCGACGCCGGCGAGGTCGAAGTCCTGCTCACTCAGCGGACAGAGGCGCGGATCGAGGTCGGCGACAGCCGGGTGCAGCTCCGTCATGCCGGTGTCGACCAGCACGCGCGCGTCGGGATGGTCGATGACGTGCACGTAGACCGGCATCCGCTCGCTCTCGGCGAGCAGGTCGGCAACACGGACCGGCGTGATGGTGATAAAGCCGGGCGCGTTCATCGTGTGTCGACCGCCGCGGCGGTGGTTGACATGTGCGTCATGGTCGTCAGCTTCATGGGCTCGTCCTTTCTCTCTCGGTCGTCTTTCTCGCTATGACCGCACCGAGGCGCGGATCTCATCGGCCGAGCGTGGCTCCGTGCCGCAGGTCACCCGAGCAGGAAAGCGAAGCGGTGCGAAGGGTGGTCCCTAGCGCAGAAGAAACCGCGACGGCGGTTTCGTCCTTCTCGCAAAGCGAGAAGGCTGTTTGCGGAAGAATGGGCGGTACTGGGCTCGAACCAGTGACCCCCAGCTTGTCGACTCATGGCACCCGTTCGCACCCGTTCGCGCGCGTTCGGTGAAATGCCGGATTAGCAGGTGTTTCCGGAAGCACCTCTGAACGCCAGCGAACCCGAACGAACGCTGAGTGTGACCATTGTGACCACGGATTCAGCCGCCGAATCGGACGCCGGCTCCGCGACTCGCCGTCATCGAATGACCGAAGTTGCGACTGGCCATGACACCAGCGGAGGCGTCTGCCCCCTGGGCGTCAGCCTGGACTTCTTCTCCGAGCACATCCAGCACGAACTCCGTCTCGTGCGCCGCGGCAGGAAGGTTCTGATCGCGACCCGTGAGCTTGAAGACTGGCTTGCACGGAACGGCTCGTTGAAGCTCGAGCCGCAATGATCGCCGGCCATGGCCGCCGCAGCCGGATGGCCCGAGACCGCTATCCGGCCACTTTGGCCCTCGGTTAGGCTAACCGAGAAACATGTTGATTTGCAGGGATGTTGGCCATCCGTTGGCCAGACTTCAGCGTGTTCAAGCCGGCCAGACGCGTCCACGCCGAAAGGGCTTAGCGGAGCGGCCGCGGAGTCGAGCCGAGCAAGCCGGAGGTCACGCCGGGCCCCCAAGCCGGGCCAAAACCGGGGGGAGACCGGCGGCAGCGGCGGCAAACACACCCCCGACGAGTTACGTTGCTAATACAAGTAAAGGAAGAGCAGCGCGGCGCAGCCGCGCGGGATCGCCCTCCGCGGCTGGCCCCGCGCCAGCCGCCACCGCGCACCACCCGCTGCTACTCAGGCACCAGCTCGTGCACTCGCCCAGGTCAGGCTTCGGATCGGTGGGTGCAGTCGCTAACTCTCGGTAGGGTTGCGGAGCGGCGAGTCTGGTAGCAGCAGATCGTTCGGCACTAGGATTTGGGAGGCGGTGAGAACGCTTTTCCACTCGCCTCCGTTTGGATCGCGGACTACCACGCTCACGACTCGATTAGCGGTCCACGATCCGTCCTCGAAGGTGAATCGGCCATGGGTCACGATCCAGCCCACATCGCCGGCCTGATACGCCTCCACTACATCGTCCTCGCCACCCTCCTCGGGCGCGGCAATGTCCAGTTTCGCTGTCTCGTTCATCTCGCGTATCTGCTCCGTTGTGAGTGCGAGCACGGCGTCTCGGCCCCGTGACTGCTCTTCTGGCGCCGTGCCGAAGGAGCTCACTTCGCCGTAGGCCGTGGTGGCTTCGAACCAGGCTGTATCGCCAGCCTCGAATCGGCGCCGTGCTTCACGGGCGAACTCCTCGAGCTCCAGGGAGCGGTCAGCCGTGATCATGTGAGTTTCTCCTTCCATTCGCGATAAGGCGGTTCGAGTCGCTGCCAGGAGCCAGGACTCCGTAGCCCGGCGATTCTCATCGGTCGCTCGCCGATCGAAGTCCCGGTGTCAGGCGTCATTCGTGAACACTGGCACAGCCGAGGGTCTCGTAGCCGACGCTCGGGGACTTCTGGCGGCCGCGGCGGGGGTTCTTGCATTAGCGGTTCTGTGGCACTGTGGGTCTGGATGAGAGCGGTCGGGTTCGTCTTCGCCGTTGGATGGGCGGCATTCTGGCTCTATTGGATCGTGGCAGCCTTCTCGATGAAAAGAGGCCGTGTTCCGTGGTCGCGCGAGCTACGGATCAGAGCGGTGATCGTTGTCATCGTGATCGCCTTGTTCCGGTTGGGAGCGTTTCGCGGCCACGGCCATAACACCGATCCGTGGCGCGCCGGCCTCGGGCTTGGCCTCTTCGTCCTGGGGTTGGCATTCGCGATCTGGGCGCGCCTGCACATCGGACGCAACTGGGGCACCCCGATGACGCGGAAGGACGATCCGGAGCTCGTGACCAGCGGCCCCTACCACCTGGTGCGCCACCCGATCTATTCGGGCATCCTGATCGCGGGCGTCGGCACCGCCGTTGCGCTGAGCTGGCTGTGGCTGACCCCCATAGTCCTTGCCGGTGTCTACTTCCTTTACAGCGCGACCGTCGAGGAGCGCTACCTGACCGAGGAGTTCCCGAACGACTACCCGGTCTACAAGCGTTCGACCAAGATGCTCGTGCCCTTCGTCTTCTAACCCGAAGCGCTGGCCCGGCGTACCGATCTCAACCGTCATTCCTGAATACTCGGGCAGGCGGTTGTTTTGTTCGGGGCGCGGTGGGCATGAACCGGCATGTGGGGCTTCGATCAGTTGCCCACCGCCGGGTCGGGCAGGAACTCGCGAACATCTTGAGCACAGCGGCATGCCACCGCGATCTTGGCCGCCCACTCCAGCGCCTCCTCGCGTGAGGGAACGTCGACGACCGAGAGTCCGCCGATGTACGCCTTGCTCTCCGGGTACGGGCCGTCAGTGACCGTCCCATCGGTGGCAACCACACTCAGCTTCTCATCGGAGTACAGCCCGCCGCCGAACACCCACACGCCGGCGTCCATGGCCTTTTGAACCACCGCGTGGGCAGCCTCGGCCACGTCGGGCAACTCCTCCTCGGGGAAGATCATCGCGCCGTCGTCGAACGAGATCAGATACCGGGCCATCTCATGCTCCTTTGTCGGGCGGCCTGCTCTGGCCGCATCTCACCCTGCCACGAACCCTCGCGCAGCAAGAGACTGACTAACCACCTGAAACTCATCGCTACTCCGGCCGATCCAGGCTCACATCTTCAGGGGACTTCCCGCACTGGGGCATGTCAGCGTGAGTCAATCCGTTGCGGGGTTCAGGAGCGGCGCGGCTTAAGCTGCACGTCGTCGCCGGGTCCGCAGGTGGAAGATGACGCTGGTTGTGATTCCCAGCAGCCAGCCGAGAACGGCGGCGGCAAGGATGATCCAGACGAGTGAGGCGTGGCTTGTGCCGACGACCCAGCTGAGCTTCACCTGGCGCGTGTTCGCGGCGGCGAGTGCGATCACGACGACTAGGAGCGCCACCAGGGCGAACGCTGAGGCGTAAAGGCGAGCGCGGTGGCCGTGCCGGCGCAGTCGTGTCGCACGGGACTCGACAGGTTCCGTTGCAGGCATCCGTTGCGGTAGCTGGGGTTCGTCTTCCATCTCAACATCCTCTTTGGTCGTGTGCCTATTGCTCGTCGATCACGGTGCGGGCCAACAACGAGCAGGGCCCCAGCCCGAATCATCCGTACTCAGTCTACGAACACACGGCGCCAAATCGCCCAAGCGTCATTCCCGCACTCAATGTCATGCTCGCGTCGTGGTGGTGTCCGGCGTGGTTCGCAGACTCGGGCGGCGGCGACTGACTCTATTCCCGCATGTCGCCCGTGGGCTGACTTGCCAGCGTTGTGTCGTCGCCGCCGTCCGAGACCGCCGAGCGTGACCTGATAGGAGCGTGGCTTTCGCCTCGATTGAGGTCTGTCCGCTCGCCGGTCGCCCCCAACGGCTATTGGAGGCGAGTTGAATGATCGTGATCGGAGTGGACGTTCACAAGCAGTCGGTGACGGCTGTTGCGGTTGGTGAGGCGGGCCGGATGCTCGACGAGCAGACGGTCGTGGTTGGGAGTGATGAGCTGATCGGTTGGGCCTCTACGCTTGCTGCTGAGCGGTTGTGGGCGCTTGAGGATTACCGGCAGCTGACGCGTTGGCTTGAGCAGCAACTGGTTGGCCAGGGTGAGGATCTGGTGCGGGTGCCGCCGAAGCTGATGGCGCCGCAGCGGCGTGCCGGACGCACCCGCGGCAAGTCGGACGCGGCCCCGGCTATCGCCGAGCCGCCAAGAGCTAGCGCGACAAGCGCGGCGACACCAGCGAGCACCTTCTTCGCGTTGGTACCCATTCGTGTTGTCCTTTCGGTCGTCCGGGGCAGTTCCCGGGTGCTCCCAGCCTGTCCGCCGGTCCTCCGAAGGTCCTTGGGAGGGCATAAGAATCCGCTGTGAGTCGCCCTGCCAACCCACGCTGGGCAGTAGGGAAACACGGCCGGTCGTGGAACGCTTGATGGTGGCATCGCTGAAGAGAGTCGCTCTCTTCCCTTCCCCCCTGAAGGCGGCTGTCCGCCACTAACCACCCGGGCTACCTTCGGCGGCCGCGTTCCTTGCCAAGCAAGGCGGCGACCGGGTGTGCATCGGTAGGTGCCAGCGGATACGTCGCTTCCGGCGGGCCAGAGTCGCGATTCGACGTACACCGCTCCCCTTTGGAGGTGCGCGAAAGGGTGTTGTCGCGGGATGTTGGGTTGTGTACCATCGCGCCCGATAATCGACGCTGGCGGGGTTTTTCCCGCCGGTTACGGGTGTTCTCGTCTGAGTAAAAGGGGGCGGTCGTGATCGGTGTAGGAGAGGTTCTGTCGTCGAGGGTGGAAAAGCGCGTTTGCGTCGTCGAGCTCGTTGGTGAGAGTGATTTGGCGCTAGTCGACGAGTTCCGTGCCGCGCTCAGCGAAGCGCTCGAAGACGCTGGCGGTGTGATCGTTGATCTGAGCCGGGCGACGTTCGTTGATTCGTCGATCCTCAGGGCGTTGATCGGGGCGCATAAGCGGGCGCTGGCGGAGGACAAGGCGTTCGTGTTGCAGTTGGGTACGGCTCCCATCGTGGAACGGGTTCTCAAGCTCACAGGTCTCGACGAGCTGCTCGACCGGACGTATTCCCGCCAGGAAGCGCTTGCCCGTATCCGCGAGCGAATGATCGGCAGGGCGCCTTAGGGCCTATCCCGCTTGGGCGGTTGCGAGCCGGGTGGTGTGTGCTTTCTTGAAGGCGATCAGGCCGCTGGCGAGTTGGAGGAGCGCCAGGTGGTTCTGGTCTTTCTTCGACCAGCGGATCAGGAGTGCCCGGTTTCGG
>JBBRNX010000017.1:0-80066 GCA_038230035.1 Gaiellales bacterium | reverse complement strand
CTCCTCGCTCGACCTCTCCTTGAGCCTCGGCAACCGCAGGAGCATCATGCTCGTCGCCGCCAAGCTCGCTGTGATCGCGGCAGAACGCGGGGACGCTGAACGGGCAGGCCGGCTCTGGGGCGCTATCGAGAGCAACGAGACTTCCGGGGCTGTCCGCGGATGGGAGGACAGCCGCAGGGAGTACGAAGCTCTCGTTCTGCGCGCGGATGGACCGCCATTCGCCCGGGCGCGAACGGAGGGCCGCCTGCTGTCGATCGCCGAAGCGGCCGGCCTCGACGTGCGCTAGCAGACCCACCCACGTCGCAACGCGGCATTCCCCGAAGCCGCCGACGCTCTCGCGTCATTCCAGAACACTGGCGCAGGCGAGGGCCTACTCGTCAGTCGAGTCGCGCTTAGCGGTGTTCGGTGACGTTATGACCGCGCCGTTGGGATCGCAGGCGAAGAACCGGCGCAAGCCCACTCCTCGTCGGTGAGCGGGTAAACGATCTCGGCCCCGCTAGTACGGGCACGCTCGTACACCGCGTCCACGTCGTCTACCTCAATCGACACGTCGGGATGGACGTGAGCCTTTATGTCCAACTTCATCACGCTCAATTGCACCTCTTGCTGATCCGTCCCGAAGAAGAGGATCCAATCGAGCCCGTCGCCACCAGGAAGGCCGATCACGTCGTTGTAGAAGTCCCGGCTCTCCTTGAACTTTTCGGACGAGATGTTCGGCTTGATCCTTTTGACAGCCACGCCGCAAGTCGAGGTTAGAAGAGCGTGGGTCGTTCTGGTGGAGGCTCGACACCCCCTGCGGCAAGCACACCGGCCTCGTTTAGCAACCCTCTGAAGATCATTGCGCTTCGTGGCGCGAAGTCATCTCGGTTATTGTTGAACAGGGCGTACACCTCGTCGGCCGCCTCGGCCAGGCGCCCTACGGGCGCAACCCATTCCGCGAGCTCCTCTGGCGAGTACATCCAGTCGAAGCGGTCGGACGACTTGCCGCCACGGATGTTCCAGGTCTTCCAGTTGCGCCCGTGGAAGCGGATGTACGCCAGCGAATGTGTCGCTGCCGCGACACGCGGGACGACGTTCGAGGCGCGCGTCGCCGGCGCGTCTACCGAGACGTACGCGAGCCCATGTTCCTCGAGGAAGCTCAAAGTGTCAGCCTGCTCCCACGGTTCGAGCCAGGACCGGTGGCGGAACTCGACGAGCGGCACGAGCGGGTCGAGCAGCTCGCGAACGCGCGACAGCTCGTCTTTCGCCGCGGCCGATTTGACGAAGCGCGGGTGGTACTGGAGCAGGACGGCGCGCAGCTTCCCGGACAGCTCGAGCGGCGCGACGGACTCGCGGAACGCGACGAATGCCGTTTCCTGCTCGGCTGGCTCGTGGCCGGTCATCGAGGCGTGCGCCTTGACGTGGAAGACGAAGTCGTCGGGTGTCCGTTGCGCCCAGCGTCCGGTCACGGCCGGGTCGGGCAGTGCGTAGAACGGGGAGTCGACCTCCACCGTGTCGAAGCGCTCCGCGTAATACCCGAGCCGTGCAGTCGGCGTCGACACGCCACGCGGATACCACGTCTTGAGCAGGCCCTCATCCGCCCAGCTGCACGTCCCGAGCCTGACGATCGTGGTCATCGGGACGGACGATATGGGTCTCGAACGGGCGAGGGGCGCATTGGCGCCCCTCGCCCATCGCAGTGCAGCGCTTTCTACCGCACGTTCACGAGCTTCGACTTCGCGGAGAAGGCGGCGAGCCCGAATCCCGAGCACGGGACGCCGAGCTCGTTGTTCGTGAACGTGAGCTTGCAGGCGGCATCGGCGAGTGCGCCGCTCAGAGTCGTCTCCGGCTCGACGACACGTGCTTGGAACGACGTCTGCTTCGCGCTCTTCGACAGCGCGAGCGTGTAGAGCCCGTCGTCGCTGGTGGGAACGGTCTTGAGACGCTTGAGCGCTGCCTTGCCGACCGCGCCCCAGATCTGAACGCGCGTTGCCAGCCCGCTGCCTCCGAGGCTCACCTTGCCGGAGAGCGTGATGCGGCCCTTGATCCGCTTGCCCTTGAGCGACACGGTTCCCGGCACGATGACGTCGACCGACGCAACTGTCCCGGCCGCGTTGACCTGGCCGTTGCCTGCCTGCCACGGTGTCCAGAAGGCGACCCAGAGCCCCGCGGTAATCGGGCTGAAGACACCCGTGAAGGTCATGTCGGCGCTCAGGAACTTGGCGCCGAACGTGGCGCCTCCCTGCTCCACCGGGATGTCCGGCGGCGCGAGGCAGAAAACGAGCTCGGCCGGCCCGAGCGCGGTTTGCGGTCCTACGCTCGGGATCACGTACGCCGGCAGGTTGATCGTCTGTCCCGCAGCCTGCAGGACGAGGAGGAACGTGATCTCGGGAATCGCCGCGCCGATACAGCCGGTCTGCGAGGCGGCCGGGACCGCTCCGGGCGGCGCGACGATGATGTCGCCCTCGAGTGGGAGCAGAGCACCGCCGAGGGCAAGCGCACTGACCTGTGCCTTGACCGTGCCGACCTTCGCACCGGGAGCGGCGCTCGTCGTGACAGTGGTGCCGTTCGGGATGACGATCGCAGCACGGGCGGTGGCATCGTCGTTCTGGCTCGCAGATGCAACGATCCGGGTTGCGCCGGCCGGATAGGACACGGACAGCTTCGGTGTCGTGTAGGCCGCGTATGCGGCCGCAACGACCGTTAGCGCAACGACTGCCGCGAGCGTCGTGGCGACAACAATGCCTTTCTTCATGGACTCCTCCGGACATCGTGGTGTCTCGTGCAGGAAGTAACGACGATCATCGTAGGTCAACGGGCGGGCAGGAGACCGCTCGACTTCACCCACTGCTTGTTGTCGTAGCGGTAGAGGTAGACGTTCGCGAGCGGGAAGTAGTTCGTCGGCCCGGTCTTGATCGTGAGCCCCGGCAGGAGGAATGGATTCTCCGAGAGGTTCAGGTGCTGCGCGGCGCGCAGCAGGCTTGCGCGGGTGAGGTTCTTGCCTGCCGCCTTGAGCGTCTCGACCATCGTCCAGGCGACGGTCATGCCGTACCAGTTGTAGACGTCGCTCGGCTTCCCGGCCTTGTCGTAGGTCTTCATGATCCTGAGGTAGAGCGCGAGCGCCGGATCCTTCGCCCAGATCGGGTCGTTCGGGTTCTTGACGAACGCGATCGAGAGGGCGCCGTTCGTCAGCTCGGGGGCGTTCAGGCGCGCGATGGCCATGATCCCCGGCTCGATCGAGATCGACGCGAGGTAGATGCGTGGCTTCCAGCCGAGCTTGTGGGCAGCGACGAGCGCTTGGATCATGAACTTCGGCGTCGCGAACAGCATCAGCGTGTCCGCGCCGGACGCCTTCAGCTGCGCGACCTGCGACGAGACGTCGGTGGCCGAGTACTCGTACGGCTGGGAGCTGACGATCGCGGGGCCTTTGCCGGAGATCGCCCGCGACAACCCGCGCGTCATGTCCTTGCCGAGCTCGGTGTTCTCGAGCAGCAGGGCGATCTTCGCCTTCGGCGCGCGCTTGACGATGTCGCGCCCGTAGACCGCACCCTCGCCGCGGTAGCTCTGCAGGAAGCCCATCGTCCACGGGTACTTCGCGTAGCCGCGGCCGAGCGCGTCCGAGCCGTCGGCGACGAACAGCTGCGGGACTTTGGCGGCGTTCAGGTAATCGCGGATTGCGAGATTGTTGGCCGTTCCCACCGAGCCGAAGATGGCGAAGACCTTGTCCTGCTCGATGAGCTTCCGGGTCAGCTGCACGGTCTGCGCCGGGTTGTAGGCGTCGTCGTAATACGTATAGGTGATCTTCCGGCCGAAGACGCCGCCTTTCGCGTTGACGTAGTCGAAGTACGCCTTCGCGCCCGGGGCGACTGAGCCGAACGCCGCTGCCTCGCCCGAGAGCGGGACGGTGCCCCCGAGCTTGATCGAGGTCGGCGTCAGGCCGGGGTCGGACACGCGCGCGGCAAACGCCGCGCCGACGAGGGTCACTGCGAGCAGGGCGATGGCAACGAGACGCTTCATCTAGCTAGTAGCCGGGCGCCACCGCGCGCGTCACCAAGCGGATCGAGTCCGTATCGACGGTCAACGTTGCGCTTGGTGGCATTGGCAGCTGCAGGTACAGCAGATCGCCAGGATCCTGAGCTAGCGATGAAGAGCCGAAAATCACCGATAGTCGGGCGCCGGGTGGGATGAATGTCATTTGAGAGATCATCCTGATCTCGTAGGTGCGCTTGCCCGCGGCCGTAGGGACACCTCCGCCCGAGACGACGATCGTGTTGCCTTGTGGGGTCGTGGCGGTCAGTATTGCGATCAGTCTGCTCCAGCCTCTCGATGCCGTAGCCGTGATCTTGACCGTTGGCGATCCGACGATCGCGCATCGGCACTGCGGGCCCTTTAGTCCGGTGGATGGCCAGACGATGCGTCCCGAAGCACTGATCGTGCGACTCCTGCCGCTTCCGCCAGACAGCTCAAACGCGCCTGTCTCCGAGTTCGCGATCGCGTCCGGCGACTTGTACCCCTGCGTCTTCCCCTTCCAGGCAACTGGCGCGACCTCGACCGGCGCCTTCTTGTCGATCCCGTTCTGCTCGCCGCGGAGGTAGCGGTCGAACCACTGCCTGCCCTCGGTCATCATCGCGACGGTGTTCGGCGCGGGGAAGCTCGACGGCGCGTGCCCGTGCAGGCCGATCCAGAGGTGCTTCGGCCCGGCGAGCAGCTTCCACGCGGAGAACGCCTGGTCGAGGCCGAAGGCGAAGTCGCGGCGCCCCTGCATCATGAAGACCGGTGTCTTGACGCCCCTCAGCTTCTGGATCGAGGAGCGAGCCGCGGTGAAGGCGGCGACACCCGCGTTGCTCCCTGTGAACGCTGCATCGCGGATCGGCAGCACCGCAGGATCGAACGACGAGATCGGCTTCTCGCTCAGGAACGCGCCGATCACGCCGGACTTCGCGAGGCCCTGCGGCACGAGCGCCGTCGCGAGGTTCGTCCAGGTCTCACATGTCTCTACCGCCGCCCACGGCACGCCTGCGACGAGGGAGTTCCACACCGCGCCGCCGCCGTAGGAGATGCCCCAGGCACCGATCTCCTTCTTGTCGATGTCCGGTCGGGCGGCCAGCCAGTCGAAGACCTCACGCGCATCGGCGACTTCGCGCGGGCCGTCGACGCCGATCAGCCCGCCTGTCTCGCCGTGCCCGCGTGCGTCATAGGTGAGCACCGCGTACTTGTCGCCTGGCAGGAATGCCAGCTGCGCGAGCTTGTTCATGTCCTCGCGCGAGCCGCCGAGCCCGTGAAACATGACGATCGCCGGCCAGCCGCCGGCCGGTGGCGTCTCACTCGGGAGGTAGAGCGTCGCTGCAAGCGGCAGGCCGTCGTCGGCCGTGATCTTCAGATCTTGACGGGCCGAGGTCTCTGCCGACGCGGCGCCCACGAGCCCGACGAGAAAGAGAGCGGCGAGCGCGGGAAGGAGCGCTGCAGGGCGACGCACGAGCGGGAAGGGTAGAGGAACTACACTCCCGCCGTGGATCCGCGGCCGATCGGCGTGTTCGACTCCGGCGTGGGAGGGCTGACCGTGCTGCACGAGATCCTCGTCACGCTCCCGCACGAGGACGTGCTCTATCTCGGCGACAACGCCCGGCTGCCGTACGGCCCGCGGCCTCTCGACGAGATCCGCCGCTTCGCGCACGAGATCGGCTGCTACCTCGAGCGCCAGGACGTCAAGCTCGTGGTCGTCGCGTGCAACTCGGCGACGGCGGCCGCGCTGCCCGAGCTCCAGGTCGCGCTGCAGGTGCCTGTGATCGGCGTTCTGCGGCCGGAGGCGCACGCGGCAGTCTTGGCGACGCGCAATCGCCGCATCGGGCTGCTCGCCACGCAGGCGACCGTCGCGAGCGGGCGCTACGAGGCTCTCGTCCAGTCGCTCGACGCAGGTGCCGAGCTTGTCGCTGTCGCCTGTCCGTGTCTCGTTCCGCTCATCGAGAGCGACGATCCATTCGGCGACGAGACGGTCGCCGCGGTTCGCGAGTACGCGGCGCCGCTGAAGGACGCCGGCGTCGACACCGTGATCCTCGGCTGTACCCACTACCCGCTGATCCGGCCGGTGCTCCAGCGCGTCTTCGGTCGCGATGTCACGCTCGTCTTCTCGGCCGAGGAGACCGCGCGCGAGGTCGCCGAGACGCTAGCCCGCAAGCGAATCGAGAACGACGGCGGGCGCGAGGGCGCCTACCGTTTCCTGACCACGGGCGATCCCGAGACCTTCCGCGAGATGGGGCGCCGCTTCCTGCAGCTACCGATCGGCGAGGTGGAGCGGGTCGAAGTCGCCACGCTCGAACAGGCAGCGGCATGACGCCCACTGGCTTCGAACGTGCCGACGGGCGCTCCGCCGCCGACCAACTTCGCGCGCTCGACCTGCAGCCGGACTTCCTCGAGCAGCCGCACGGCTCGATCCTCTACGCGCAGGGCCGTACGGTCATTCTCTGCACCGCCACCGTCGAGGAGAGCGTGCCGCGCTGGCTCCGCGGCAAGGGGCAGGGTTGGATGACCGCCGAGTACGCGCTCCTTCCAGCGTCGACCGGCGAGCGGAAGGAACGCGCGTCGACACGCGGTCGGCCGGATGGACGGACGATCGAGATCCAACGGCTGATCGGCCGGGCACTGCGCTCGGTCTGCGACTTCAAGGCTCTCGGCGAGCGAACGCTATGGCTCGACTGCGATGTCCTCCAGGCCGACGGCGGCACGCGGTGCGCGTCGATCACCGGTGCGTACATCGCCGCCCACCGTGCGCTCGACCGCTTCGGGCTCTCCAAGGCGCTGGCGGGTGCAGTGGCGGCGGTCTCGGTCGGCGTCGTCGACGGTAAGCCGTTGCTCGACCTCGACTACTCGGAAGACTCGCGCGCCGAGACGGACATGAACGTCGTGATGACCGGCGACGGCCGGCTGATCGAGGTGCAGGCGACCGCCGAGCGCGACCCGTTCTCGCGCGAGCTGCTCGACCAGCTGTTGGATCTCGCGGCCGTCGGGATCGCCGAGCTCCGGATCGCGCAGGACGAGGCGATCGCCTGGCAACCCGAAGCTTGAAACTTCTCCTCGCGACAGGGAACCCGCACAAGGTCGAGGAGCTGCGCTCCGCGTTACCCGACTTCGAGATCGAGGCTTTCGCGGCGCCAGACACACCACCGGAGGACGGCGCGACCTATCTCGACAACGCGCGCATCAAAGCTCGGCACGCCCGCACGCATGCTCCCGCCGGCGCCTGGGTTCTCGGCGAGGACTCGGGGATCGAGGCCGAGGCACTTGGCGGTCGTCCGGGGATCGCCTCGGCGCGGTGGGCCGAGGACGGCGTCGCAGCACTGCTCGCTGCCCTCGCGGCGGAAACCAACCGGCGTGTGCGCTACGTCTGCGAGATCGTCGCGATCTCACCCGACGGCCAGGAGCTGCGCGGAACTGGCACCCTGGCCGGCGTAGCCGCTGACGCCCCGCGGGGAACGGAGGGCTTCGGCTACGACCCGATCGTGATCACGGCCCGCGAGACCCAGACGGTCGCAGAGCTCGGCGCCGTGTGGAAGAGCGAGCACTCGCATCGCGCCCTCGCGGCCAGGGCGCTGGCGGAGCAGCTCAGGCGAGCCCGCTGATCGTCTCCTCGCGCTGGCCGCGGCCGAGCCACCAATTGACCTCGGCGCAGAACACGATCACGTTCGCCATCACGTAGAGCCAGAGCAGGAGCAGCACGCCGGCGCCGAGAGCCTGCAGCGCGACGATGTGTTTCGACACGCGGAGGAATAGCGGCAGCGCCTGAAACGTCACCTGGAGCGCGACCGCGCCGAGGATCGCGCCGGGCAGCACTTCGCGCGAGCTGACATCTGTGTTGGTCAGGCCTCGATACGCCGACACGAGAAACAGGAAGACCGCGAACGTCGAGAGCGCGAGCGAGAGCGGCACCGCGACCCACGAGCTGCCCATCACGCCGCCGACGTTGCGCTCCAGGTAGCGGAAACCGAAGCTGCCGACGACGAGGCCGACGAAGAGGACGACGAGCGAGGTCACCATGAACCCGACGGCAATCGCCTTGCCGCGCAAGAACGAGCGATTCGGCCGACCGTAGACGATGTTGAACGCCGACTCGAGCGCGCTGAACAGCGACAGCGAGCTCCAGAGGAGGAAGACTCCGCCGATGATCCCGAGCGTCTTCGCGTTGTCCTGGATCGTTCGGACCGTCTTCACGATGTCGCCGACCGAGGTTGACGGGAAGAGCTGGTTCAGCTCCTTCACCAGCGTGCTCGACTCGTCGACCCGATTGAAGAGGCCGAGCAGGGCGAGCGCGAGGAACGTCAGCGGCAGGAACGAGACGAGCGCGAAGTAGGCGATCATCGCGGCCAGGTGGGTGCCCCGATCGGCGAAGAACTTCGGGAACGGACCGGCCGACGGTCGGAAGCGGAGCCTCATCTCGAGGCGAAGTATGGTTCGCCGCCATGGATGCCGCCGAAACGCCGGCCGACGTGCTTGCCCAGCTGACTGCCCTCTCGACCGAGATCACGCATGCCGCGCTCGTCGACGCGCAGGGCGTCGTTCTCGCGGCCACGAGCCCGGCCGACGGCGAGAGGCTGGCCAGAGCGGCTGCGGAGCTGTTCGACTCCGCTCCGGCTAGCGCCGCCGGCGTTGCTCAGGTCGAGGTGTCTCTGGCGGCGGGCAGTCTGTTCGCGGTCCGCGACGGCGAACGTGTCGCTGTCGCGACGACGGCTGCTGAGCCGCCGTCGGCGCTCGTCCTCCACGACCTTCGGACGCTCTTGCAGACTGCGGCTGATGCGTAAGCTCCTCGCGCTTGCAGCCGCCGGCACGATTGCGTGGCGGTTCCTCGCTCGCAGGCGGCAGCCGGCCGCGCCGCGTGTCGTCGTCGGCTACGACGACGGCTCCACGGTCGTGCTCGAGCCCGGATCGCCCGAGCGGGAGCTGCTCGTCGACGCGGCGAACGAGGCGTTGCGCGCATGAACGATCCGCTCGCCGAGCTGCTCGTGGAGCACGCGTTGCTCGAGGGCGACTTTCTCCTCCGGTCGGGGCGGCGCTCGAGCTACTACCTCGACAAGTACCGCTTCGAGACCCAGCCGGAGCTGCTGCGGCAGCTCGGAGTGCGCCTCGCACAGGCTGCCACCGAGGTCGAGCCGGAGCTCGTGCGCTTCGCTGGACCTGCTCTCGGAGCCGTCGCCCTGGCCGCTTCGGCCTCTATGGCGTCCGATCTGCCCTTCATCATTGTGCGCGGTGAAACGAAGGAATACGGCACCGCGAACCGCATCGAAGGCCCGTACGCGTCGGGGGACCTCGTGTGCCTTCTGGAGGACGTCGTCACGTCCGGCGGCGCCCTCGCCGAGGCCGTGTCTGCGCTCCGCGACGTCGGTCTCGAGGTTCGCCACGCGGTGTGCGTGGTCGACCGGGAGGAAGGCGGGGCGGACGCTCTCGCGCGGCTCGGAGTTCGCCTGCGCTCGATCTTCCGCGCAAGCCAGCTTCTCGACGGGCGGAAAAGTGCCGCAAAACCGCATGGTTGAGCCGAAACCCGGAGACTGTTAGGGTCAAGTCCGGCTCAACGCCGCGTCTGGTGCGCAGAGAGTGGCACAAGGGAAGGGCGCAGCGACAACGATCAGCCAACGATCAGGAGGAGAAGGCAGTGACCAAGGGAGATGTCGTCGATAGCGTCGCCCACAAGACGGGCATGACGAAGAAGGACGCCGGCGAGGCAGTCGAGGCAGTCCTCGACGTCATCACGGGCGCCCTCCAGTCGGGTGATTCGGTGGTGTTCACCGGGTTCGGCAAGTTCACGGCGAACCGGCGCGCCGAGCGCATGGGTGTCAACCCGCGCACGGGTGAGCGTGTGACCATCAAGGCGGCGAACGTGCCGAAGTTCTCGGCCGGCAGCCAACTCAAGGCCGCCGTCAACTAAGGCGCACGTCGAAGAATGTGGAGTGAGGGTCGCTGAGACGCGGCCCTCACTCGTTTCCGGAGCGATGAGAGCGGCGGCAGTTGTGATCGAACGTATGTTCGGTCACACTAGAACGCGTGCAGCTCTCCTTCGACGCCGCTGATCGTCTCGTCGAGCTCGTCGAGTCGCGGGGCGCGTTGCCCGCGTCTCAGGCCGCGCGGTCGCTGTTCGCGCTCGCGAGTGCGCCGACCTCGATCGCCCGCTCACTGCTCGACGATGTGGTCGCGGGAGACGCGCGCCTCGCCTGGCGCGGTGACGCGGTCGCGCTCGCGGCGCCTGCGGATTGGGACCTTCCTCTGGAGGAGGCGCGATGGGTCGTCTTCGACCTCGAGACGACGGGGCTGTCGCCGAAGACGTCGCGCATCTGTGAGATCGGGGCGCAGGAGGTTGCGCAGCTCGAGCTTGCCGAGACGTACGAGACGCTCGTCAACCCTCGGGTCCCGCTCCCGCGTGCGATCCAGGCGCTGACCGGCATCGAGCCGGCCAGGCTGCGGAGCGCACCGCCCGCCGAGCTCGCCGTCCGCCGCTTCCTCTCGTTTGCCGGCGACGCCGTGCTCGTCGCGCATAACGCGCGCTTCGACATGGCGTTCCTCGATCATGAAGTTGCGCGGCTCACCGGTCGGCGGGTCGCGGCACCGGTTGTCGACACCGTGTGGCTTGCGCGCCGGCTGCTCGAAGGGAGGGTCCGGCGCGTCGGCCTCGCCTCGCTCGCACACTTCTTCGGCACGTCAGCCGAGCCTTGCCACCGCGCGCTCGCCGATGCGCAGGCGACGGCGGAGATCCTCGTCGCTCTCGTCGGTCTCGCGCAGGAGCGCGGAGCTCGAACCGTCGGAGATGTCGTCGAGCTCGCCGCACCACGGGCTCGTCGGCTTCATGGCAAGCGCTCGCTCGTGGCTGGTGCTCCGACGACACCTGGCGTCTACCTGTTCCACGATCGCAACGACACCGTGCTGTACGTCGGCCGGGCCCGCGATTTGCGAGCGCGGCTCCGCTCGTACTTCGCCGGCGGGCGCCAGCGGCCCGCTGTCGAGGCGGCTCTCGGTGCTGTTGTCCGGGTCGAGTGGCGCGAGACCGGATCGGAGCTAGAGGCGGCGCTCGACGAGCTGCGCCTGATTCGCGAGCTCCGTCCGCCCGCGAATGCCCGCGGCCGCGGCGGCAACGAAGTCTGGCTCCGCCCGGGCGCCAAAGGCTGGTCGGTCGTCGGCGAGCCGACTGCTTGCGGCCCTCTCACAGGCCGAGCCGCCGTGCAGCGGGCCGCCCGAGCTTTGACCGGCTTCGACGGTGAGAACCCGGCCGACGCGCTGCCGCAGCTGCGCTCGCGTCTTGGTCGCCTGGCTCGCGAACAGCGTTACGAGGAGGCGGCGCGGCTGCGGGACAAGATCGGCTCGCTCGAACGCGTCGTCGACCGACTCGACGAGCTGCGGCAGCTCCGCGAGCTTCGCGCCTGCCTGCTCGTGCCCGCCCGGGAGCCGGGGTTCCTGCTGGCCGTCGCGGTCGCCGGAGGTCAGGTCGCAGCGGTCCGCCGTATTCCGCTCGGGAGTGGGAGGCTCGAGGTCGACGCCCTTGTCGCGGCGGCGACGCGCGCAGTTCATTCCACTGGCTCACAAGACGCCGGGGAGCTCGCTCTCATGAGCATGTTCGTCCGCCGACCACCGCCGGAGCTCAGGGTCGTGCCCCTAGAGACGGCTGCCATCCTCGGCGCGGTGAGGCACCGAGTACCCTTCGCCGCGTGACGGACGCCTCTGGGGCCGACCTCGTCGGATTCGCCGACCGGCTCGCTGTCGCGGTCGAGCGGAAACGGAGCCAGCTCGTCGTCGGGCTCGACCCGCGTATCGACCTTCTGCCGATGGAGCTGCGCGGCGAGGCAGTGCTCGGGCGCGCGTCGGCCGCCTCCGCCGTCTCGCGGTTCTGCAAGGGAATCGTCGACGCCGTCGCGCCGTACGCCGTCGCTGTGAAGCCGCAGGTCGCGTTCTTCGAGGCGCTCGGCGCCGACGGCTGGCATGCGTTCGAGGAGGTGTGCGGCTACGCGCGCGAGGTCGGGTTGCTCGTGATCGCGGACGCGAAGCGCGGCGACATCCCCTCGACGGCCAGGGCGTACGCAGCCGCATTCCTCGAACCAGACGGGGCCGCGCCGCCCTTAGCCGATGCGCTGACGGTGAATCCGTACCTCGGCCACGACTCGGTCGAGCCGTTCCTCCTCGCGTGTCGCCGCTACGGCGCGGGGGTCTTCTTTCTCGTGCGGACGTCGAATGCGGGTGCGCGCGACGTCCAGGACGCAACGCTGTCCGACGGGACACCGCTGTGGCTGCACGTTGCCTCGCTCGTGCACGAGTGGGGCGAGGACCTCGTCGGCGGCCGCGGTCTCTCGAGCGCCGGCGCAGTTGTCGGCGCCACGTACCCGCGGGCGATCGGCGAAGCGCGACGCGCCATGCCGCAAGCCATCCTGCTGCTGCCAGGAGTCGGCGCGCAGGGCGCAATGCCTGCCGACGTCGCACGCGCGTTCACGAGCGGGCCGTCGAGCGCGCTCGTCAACGCCTCGCGCTCCGTGATCTACGCGTATCGCGACGCGGCCGACGACTGGCGTGCCGCAGCCGGTCGGGAAGCCGCGAGGCTCGCTGCTGAGATCTGGACTGCGGCCGGCTGGTAGGAGTGTTTCGCGGCGTTTCATTTCTCCTGGTCGCCGGAGCGGTGGCCGCAGTCGCTTCGACAGCGACTGCCTCGCCGCCGGTGGCGGCTCAGGCGTACTTCGTCCAGAGCGGTGTCGACGGCACCGTCCTCGCGCAACACGCAGCCGCCGAGCCGCGCGCGATTGCAAGCATCACGAAGCTGATGACCGTGCTCGTCGCGCTTCGGCATCTGAAGCTCGACGATGTCGTAACCGTGCCACGGCTCGCGACGCGCGTCGGCGAGGCGTCTGTTCCGCTCCGGCCTGGTGAGCGGATCACCGTGGAGGAGCTCGTCGAGGCCGCATTGATCCCGAGCGCGAACGATGCGGCGACGACGCTCGCCTACGCGGCCGGCGGCGGCTCGGTGCCACGGTTCGTTCGCTGGATGAACGCCGAGGCTCGCCGACTCGGCCTGCGTGAGACCAACTTCGTCACGCCACATGGGCTCGACCGCCCTGGACACCTTTCCAGCGCCCGCGACGTCGTCGCACTTCTCCGTGCCGCTCTCGCGAATCCGACGATCAAGCGACTTGCCGCCACAGATCATGCCGAGATCGACGGGCGCAGTCTCCAGACGACTGACGATCTCCTGGCGCGTTTTCCGGCACTCGTTGCCGGCAAGACAGGGCATACGAACGACGCGGGCTGGGCGGAGGTCGCGGAAGCGAGGCGAGGCGGTGTAAGCGTCTTCGCCGCTGTGCTCGGCGAACCGAGCCGCGAGGTGAGGAACGACGATCTGCAGGCGTTGCTGACCTGGGCGCTCGGTCGCTACCGCCGCGGGCTAGCGATCGACCCAACGCGCGTCTACGCGGTCGCGAAGACGGCCTACGGTCGCCCGGCGGTTCGGCTCGTCGCCGAGCACGCGGTTGCGCGCGAGCAGCTCATCGGTCGGCCACTCATGGAGCAGGTCGTCGCGCCGACAGAGGTGGCGCTGCCCGTCGTCCGCGGTGCGAGGTTGGGCGAGGTTCGGATCTTCGACCGCGGCCGCTTGGTGGCGTCGTCGCCGCTCGTGGCCGCCGACTCGATCCGCAAGCCGGGCGCCTCGGGTCGCGTCCGCTGGTACGCGACACGTACCCTGCACCGATTCGTCTCCCTGATCTCCTGAGGAGGTCGCGCCTTGATCGTCACTGTCACGCTGAACGCCGCCTTCGATCGCTCGCTGACCGTGCCGGTCTTCCAGCTCGGCCACCGTCACCGCTCGAGCGACGTGCTCACGCTCGCCGGTGGGAAAGGGATCAACGTCGCGCGCGCCTTGAAGCTGCTCGACGTCCCTGTTGTCGCCACGGGCCTTGCGGGCGGTCTCACAGGGACGCGCATCGTGGAGGAGCTGACGGCCGAGGCGATCCTCAACGACTTCGTCCGGATCAGGGACGAGTCCCGTACGTCGACGGCGGTGCTCGATCCGACTTCGGGGACGTATACCGAGATCAACGAGTGGGGTCCTAAGGCGACCGAGGCCGAGCTCGGCATGCTGCTCGACAAGGTGCACTACCTCTCGCGTGGCGCCGACGTCGTCGTCCTTGCGGGTTCACTGCCGCGGGGCGTGAGCGACGACTTCTACGCCGACGTGATCCGTGATCTGACGAAGCGCGGCGTGCGTGCCGTCCTCGACAGCGAAGGCGAGCCGCTACGGCTCGGTGTCGAGGCTGAGCCGTGGCTCGTCTCTCCGAACCAGCGTGAGGCGGAGCAGCTGGTCGGACAGGAGCTGGAGGACGACGACGACTTCCTCATGGCGCTCGACCGGATTGCGGACATGGGTGCGCGCAACGTGCACATCACGCATGAGACCGGCTGCTTCGCGCTCGTACGCGAGGAGCGTCAGACCCGTCGCTACCGGGCGCTCTCGCCTCAGCTCGAGCCTGTGTCGACGCTCGGCGCCGGAGACGTGCTGCTCGCCCGGTGGCTCGCGGCGGTGCTCGAGGAGAAGCCGGCCGACGAGGCGTTGCGACTCGCCGTCGGCGCCGGTGCCGCGTCGGTGCTCACGGTCGGGGCGGGCCGCTTCGATCCTCGCGACGCGAGCCGCCTCGCCGGGTTCGTCGAGCTCCACGAGCTGCAGCCTGCCTAGGCGTTAACATCCGCGCATGACGCGCGCCAGCCCCTGATCTCGACTTGTTGCCACGCTGCTCGCGGTCGAGCTGCTCGACGAGCTCGTCTACGGTTCTCGTGAGGCCGCCTGGCCGCTGATCCGCTATGACCTGGGGCTGAGCTACACCCAGGTTGCGCTGCTGTTTGCGATCCCGAGCCTCGTCTCGCTGGCGGTCGAACCACTGCTCGGGATCCTGGCCGATCGCGGTCGACGCCGCGGACTGATCCTCGGCGGCGGCCTCGTATTCGCGGCCACGACAATCGGTGTCGGCTTCGCGCCCGCGCCCGGCTTCGCAGTCTTGCTGGGGATCGTCGCCCTTTCGTACCCGGCCTCGGGGGCGTTCGTCGGGCTGTCGCAGGCCGTCTTGATGGACGATGCCCCGGACGACCGTGAGCGGACGATGGCCGGCTGGACGCTCGCTGGTTCGCTTGGTGTTGTTGTCGCACCGCTCGCGGTCGCCGTGTCGCTTGCTCTAGGCGTCGGCTGGCGGCCGGTCTTCGTCGTCCTCGGGTTCGTTGTCGCGATGTCGCTGCTCGCAGTCCGGCTGCTGCCGCCATCGGCCGGAACCGGATCCGGATCCGGAGAAAGCATCGTCTCGGCGCTGCGTGGGCTCGCGGGCCTCCTGCGTCGCGGAGAGGTCGTCCGCTGGCTTGCGCTTCTTCAGGTGACCGACCTGATGCTCGACGTCCTGCACGGATTCCTCGCGCTCTACCTCGTCGATGTCGCCCATGTGAGCCCGGCACGCGCGGCGCTCGGTGTTGCCGCGTGGACGGGCGGAGGCCTCGTGGGCGACGCGCTCCTGCTGGTCATTCTGCGCCATGTTGCGGGCCTCGCGTACCTCCGCTGGAGCGCCGTGCTCGTCGCGGTCGTCTACCCGGCCTTCCTGTTAGCGCCGAGCTACGGCGTCAAGCTGAGCGCACTTGCGGCGCTCGGCGTGCTCAACGCCGGCTGGTACGCGATCCCGAAGGCGCGTCTGTACGCGACGGTCGACGGTCGCAGTGGTGCAGCGTTCGCGCTTGGCACAGTGGCCGGAACCGTCGGCGGGATGCTGCCGCTCGTCGTCGGGCTCACCGCCGGAGCCGTTGGACTGGGCGCGGCGTTGTGGATTCCGCTCCTCGCTCCGATCGCTCTGCTGCTTTGGTTGCCGCGAAGCGACAGCGGAAGCGGCTGTTAGGATCGGCCGACTCTTGGAGTTCGAGCTAGATCGGGATAGCAAGTTCGGCAAGGAAGGCTTGACCTTCGATGACGTGCTGCTCGTCCCCGCTGAGTCGGCCGTCCTCCCGAACGACGTCTCCACGATCACGCGGCTGACGCCGGCGATCACGCTCCAGATCCCGATCGTCTCGGCCGCAATGGACACGGTCACCGAGGCGCGGCTCGCGATCGCTCTGGCGCGCGAGGGCGGCATCGGCATCGTCCACCGCAACCTCTCGATCGCAGACCAGGTCGCCGAGGTCGACAAGGTGAAGCGCTCCGAGGCCGGGATGATCGTCGAGCCCGTCACGCTCGGCGCCACCGATCTCGTCCGCGACGCACTCGCGATCATGGAGCGCTACCACATCTCCGGCGTACCGATCGTCGACGACGCCGGTGTGCTCGTCGGCATCCTCACGAATCGCGACCTCCGCTTCGGCGCCGACGCCGCGCAGCCCGTGTCGGCCTATATGACCAGTCGCGATCTTGTGACGGCACCACTCGGCACCACCCTCGAGGAGGCTGCCGCGATCCTCGGCCGCAACAAGATCGAGAAGCTGCCGGTCGTCGACCACGAGGGCCGTCTCAAGGGCTTGATCACGGTCAAGGACATCCAGAAGAAGACGCAGTATCCGCTCGCGACGAAGGACGAGCGCGGGCGGCTGCGGGTGGGTGCCGCAGTAGGCGTAGGGACTGACGCGTTGGAGCGAGCCGCTGCGCTCGTCGCCGCCGAGGTCGACGTACTGGTCGTCGACACTGCGCACGGCCATTCCAAGGGCGTTCTCGAGGTCGTGCGACAGGTCAAAGCGTCGTTGGAAATCGAGGTAGTCGCCGGCAACATCGCAACTGCCGAAGGGGCGGAAGCTCTGATCGAGGCAGGCGCCGATTGCCTGAAAGTCGGAATCGGGCCCGGGAGCGCGTGTACGACGCGGATCGTCGCAGGGGTCGGTATCCCGCAGGTGACCGCAGTTTTCGACGCTGCGGAGGTCGCTGCTCGCCATGGCGTCCCTGTGATCGCGGACGGCGGCATCACGTCATCCGGCGACGTCGCAAAGGCGATCGCCTCGGGTGCTGACACGGTGATGCTCGGCTCGCTGCTCGCCGGCACCGACGAGTCGCCCGGCGAGGTGCTGCTCGTCCAGAACGAGCGTTTCAAGGAATACCGGGGCATGGGATCGCTCGGTGCGATGCGCGCTCGTTCGTTTTCGAAGGACCGCTACTTCCAGGGCGACGTCGAGGATGTCGAGAAGTTGATCCCCGAGGGGATCGAGGGACGGGTCCCGTACAAGGGGCCGCTCGCGCCGATCGTCTACCAGCTCGTCGGCGGGCTACGCCAGGCGATGGGCTATTGCGGCGCCTCGACCACAGCGGAGATGAGGATGAACGCCCGGTTTGTCCGTATCACGGGCGCCGGTCTCCGCGAGAGCCACCCGCACGACGTCACGATCACCAAGGACGCGCCCAACTACCGCCGTGGGTGAGGTCGTGGCACTACCGCTGCCGTCGGCGGATCCAACCCCGGAGCGGGCCGTGCTCGTCATCGACTTCGGTGGCCAGTACTCGCAGCTGATCGCGCGCCGCGTGCGCGAGGCGCGCGTGTACTCGGAGCTCGTCAGCCATACGATCACCGCCGACGAGGTCCGCCGCCGCGACCCGCTCGCGCTCGTTCTCTCCGGCGGGCCTGCGTCGGTCTATGCGCCAGGCGCGCCACAGATGGATCCGGCGATCTTGCAGCTCGGCATCCCGACGCTCGGCATCTGCTACGGCATGCAGCTGATGGCGCGCGATCTCGGTGGCGCGGTGGAGGCAACCGGCGGCTCGGAGTACGGCAAGGCCGAGCTCGCAGCCTTCGAATCGGAGCTCTTCCAGGACCTGCCGTCGGAGCAGACCGTCTGGATGAGCCACGGCGACTCTGTCACCGCTGCGCCGATCGGGGCGGAGGTAGTGGCGTGCTCCACGACGACCCCGATCGCCGCGTTCGAGGATCCGGAGCGGAGGCTCTACGGCGTCCAATTCCACCCGGAGGTCGTCCACACGCCACACGGCCAGGCGTTGCTGAAGAACTTTCTCTACAACGTCGCGGGTGCTCCGTCGTCGTGGACGCCCGCCGCGGTGATCGAGGAGCAGGTCGAGCGGATCCGCCGCCAGGTCGGGTCGGAGCAGGTGATCTGCGGGCTCTCGGGCGGAGTCGACTCGGCCGTCGCAGCGCTCCTCGTGCACAAGGCGGTCGGCGACCAGCTGACCTGCGTCTTCGTGGACCACGGCCTGCTGCGCGCAAACGAGGCCGAGCAGGTCGTCGAGACGTTCGGCGGCCACTTCCAGGTGCCGCTCGTGCATGTCGACGCTCGAGAGCGGTTCCTGACGCGGTTGGCTGGAGTCACCGATCCGGAGGAGAAGCGCAAGATCGTCGGCGAGGAGTTCATCCGCGTCTTCGAGGACGAAGCGCGACGGCTGGGCGACGTTAGGCTCCTCGTGCAGGGCACGCTCTACTCGGACGTCATCGAGTCCGGCGGCGAGGACGGTGTCGCGGCGAAGATCAAGTCCCACCACAACGTCGGCGGTCTGCCGGCGGACATGCGGATGGAGCTCGTCGAGCCGCTGCGGCTCCTCTTCAAGGACGAGGTACGCCGCGTCGGCGAAGAGCTCGGCCTGCCCGAGCGGATGGTCTGGCGCCAGCCGTTCCCGGGACCTGGCCTCGCGATCAGGATCATCGGCGACGTCACGGTCGAGCGCCTCGCGATCCTCCGCGCCGCCGACGCGATTCTGCAGGAGGAGATTCGTCGCGCCGACCTCTACCGCGATCTGTGGCAGAGCTTTGCCGTGCTGCCAGCGATCAAGTCGGTCGGTGTGCAGGGCGATGAGCGCACGTACGCCTACCCGATCGTGATCCGCGCGGTCACCTCCGAGGACGCGATGACCGCCGACTGGGCGCGCCTGCCGTACGACGTGTTGGAGACGATCTCCAACCGAATCATCAACGAGGTGCCCGGCGTCAACCGCGTCGCCCTCGACCTCTCCTCGAAACCCCCCGCGACGATCGAGTGGGAGTAGCCGAACCGATCCCTTGCGTCAGGGGTGAGGGGTGTTCGGTCGCACGTCGATAGGATCCGGGATGCGCTTTCGCCTCGGTCTTTTCGCCTTGCTCGGGTTGGCCATTGTCGGCGGCATCGCCGTGACTCGAGCGACTGCCAGCGAGGCGATCACCGACACGAGCGTCCGCAACGTCACCCTTGCGGTGAACACGAAGGGCGAGGCGCTGCTGACCTACATCCGCGCGAGCGGAACGGTCCGTCACGTCCTCGCCTATGGCGCGATCAACGCCAACGCTCCGGTCGACGCAACCGTCCCGCAGGTTCGCTTCAAATGGGACTACGCGGGCGGCTGGGGGAAGTACCGGAACGCCAAGTACTGGAAGACCTTCCGGAACACGTGCCAGCCGTACGACGGGCCGGCGCTGCCGTACTTCGTCGCCGGCTGCAAAGCGCCGGACGGGACGTACTGGGCGATCCAGCAGTGGCAGCGACTGCTGCCACTCCTCGGCTTCGACGCCTGGAAGCGGGAGCAGCTCGCGTTCGAGACTCATCTCTCGCACTGGTCGGGGCCGCTGCCGCAGCTCGAGGCCTACGCGCACTGGACCTACGGTGGCGGATCGCAGGGTCTCTTCGGGAGGCTGACCTATCTCGGTCAGCCCGTCCACGGCTTCGGCTCCACGCGAGACGGGAACCCGCGCGACCGCTACGGCCGGAACGTCTTCATCGACACGTTCAACTCCGCGTACGGTGCGGGGTGGAAGCGCGAGTCGGGCATCCTCGTCCACACGCCCGGGGGGACGTTCTGCCACAGCTTCGTGCCGCAGAAGCCGTTCGCGGGCTACCCGAGCGACGCCACGCGGCCTGCCGCACCGGGCGAGCGCTATCGCATCAGCGTGATGGGTCCGGGCGTGACGCCGGTCGTGGCCGTCGAGGTCCCCGGGCTCACGGCGGCTGACCGGCAGAGCTCAGGCTCGATGGACGCGGTCTGGGATCGCGTGATGACGGGCGACACCCGCTGCGCCCCCGAGCGCTGACCGTCAGCCGGCCCACTTCGGGACGTCGAACGCTGCTGCTTCGTCGATACGGACTGCGACACGGTCTCCTGGGCCGGGATTGTGCGTCGCGGTCGTCACCGCATAGAACTCGCTTCCGTCGTCGAGCATCACGCGGAGCCAGACGACCGAGCCTCGTCGCTCGGAACCCGTCACGACTGCTCCATCTCCTGGCTCGACGCTCACCGCTTCTGGCGGGATCACTCGGCTGCGGTCGCCTTGATCGCGAACGTTGCGCATGCCGAGGAAGCGGGCGACCCAACCGTCCGCCGGTCGCCGCCACAGATCGTCGGGTGCCGCGCGCTGGACGACCTTGCCTCCGCGCATGACCGCCACGGTGTGGCCGAGTGCGAACGCCTCGTCAGCGTCATGCGTGACGTAGACGACCGTCAGCCGTAACGCGGCGAAGAGCCCGCGCAGGTCAGCGAGTAGGCGTTCACGAAGTGGACCATCGAGCGAGCCGAGCGGCTCGTCGAGGAGAAGGACGCGTGGCTCAGGCGCGAGCGCGCGGGCGAGCGCGACGCGCTGCTGCTCGCCGCCGGAGAGCGTCTGGACTGCACGGCGCTCAGCGCCCGGCAGACCGACAAGGTCGAGGAGCTCTCGCACTCGTCGTGCGATCTCGGCGCGCGTCTGACCGTTCATACGGAGTCCGAACCCGATGTTGCTCGCGACGTCGCGATGGGGGAAGAGCGCGTTGTCCTGAAACATCAGCCCGACGCCACGGCGGTGGGCGGGAGTAGCCGCGAGATCGTTGCCGGCAAGCCGGATCCGGCCGGAATCGGCGGGTTGTAGACCGGCGACCACGCGCAGCAGCGTCGTCTTGCCGCAGCCGCTCGGCCCGAGCACGGTGAGTGTCCGGCCCGTGTCCGCGATCAACGAGACGCCGTCGAGTGCAGTCGTGGTGTCGAACGACACGCGAATGTCTTCCAGTTGGAGCATCAGAGCCCGATCCTGCGTGATGTCAGTCGATCCGCGACGCCGACGGCGAGCACGGTGACGGCCATCAGTACGACGCAGAGCGCAGCCGCGGTTCCCTGATTCGTGGCGCCCGGTCGTTCGAGAAAGCGGAAGATCGCGACCGGCAAAGTCGGGCGGTCGCTCCGCGCGAGGAACACGGTCGCACCAAACTCGCCGAGGGCGATTGCAAAAGCGAGCCCGGCTGCCACGCCGAGCGGCCGCAGAACGAGCGGCACGTCGATCTCGCGCCTCACGCGCGCCGGTGATGCGCCGAGCACCGCCGCCGCCTCGCGCAGGCGAGGGTCGATGGCGCGCAATGCGGGCGCCAAGATGCGCACGACGAACGGGGCGGCGACGAGCGCCTGGACGACTGGGATGATCCACACCGCATCTCGAAAGTCCAGCGGTGACGTGTCGAAGGCGATCACGAACCCGTAGCCGAGCATCACCGCCGACGCGCCGAGCGGCAGCATCACAACGGTGTCGAGCCACCGGCCGGAACGGCGCTGGACAAGCGCAATCGCCGCGAGCGTGCCGAGCGTCAGTGCGATCGCGGTCGCTGCTGTTGCGTAGACGAGGGAATACTCCACGGCGCGCCACGGCTCGACCAGCAACGCGGTGGTCTCGTGCCCGAGCGCACGGTAGAACCCAAGGCCCGCTCCGGCAGGTGTCGCGAAGGAACGCACGACGAGAGCGGCGAGAGGTAGACCGAAGCCGAGCGCTGCGAGGTCGAGAATCGCCGCGAGCGCAGGCCGTTCCCACCCGCGTGGACGGCGGGCAGCGACCTCCTCGACGGCGAGCGGCATTCTCGCTCCGGCACGTGCCTCGAGGCTCGACGAGACGGCCACGATCGCTGCGACCGCGCCCAGCTGCAGCAGGGACAGCGCCGCGGCGGCTCGCAGGTCGAAGGACTGCGTCGCAAGGTCGTAGATGTCCACCTCGAGCGTCGCGAAGTGCGGCCCACCCAAAATCACGATCACGCCGAACGATGTGAAGCAGAAGAGGAAGGTCAAGGCCGACGCTGCGGCAAGCGCCGGCCGCAGCGCGGGGAGCGTCAGCTCGCGGAAGCGTCGGCTCGGAGATGCGCCGAGTGTCGCGGCGACGTCCCACAAGCTCGGATCGAGGCGTGCCCAATATCCGCCTACCACCCGCACGACGACGGCGACGTTGAAGAAGACGTGCGCGAGCAGGATTGGCACGACCCCTCGCTGCATGCTCTCTGGCAGCAGCGCGAGGAAGGCGGTTGCGACGACCACGGTCGGCAGCACAAACGGCACGACGACGAGCGCGCGCACGAGCCCGCGACCGCGGAACGCGACCCGCGCCGTCGCCCACACGAGCGGCAGCCCCGCTACGAGGGTCAGTGCCGTCGACACGAGCGCTTGCCACACCGTGAACCAGACGACCCTCAGCGTGGCCGGGTCGGTTAGCACGTCTGTCGGAAACGAGCTGCCGAGTCCGCGGTGGAAGATCGCGACCAGCGGGTACACGAAGAACAGCCCGAGAAACGCCGCCGGCACCCCGACGAGCGCAATGCAAGCGGCAGTCTCCGTTGCCTTGTGTTTCAGTAACACAAGGTCAGCGAAGGACGGTGTCGGTCCACTTCCGGATCCAGGCGTCGCGGTTCGCGCCGATCGTCGCGGGCGACAACCTCAGGGGAGACGACATCGGCAGCGCGAAGCGCTTGAAGACGGCCGGGAGCGGCGTCTTGTCGCGGACGGGGTAGACGAACATCGTGAGCGGGATCCCGGTCTGGAAGCGCTTCGAGAGGAGGAAGTCGACGAGCTTGCGCGCGCCGTCCGGGTTCCGGGCGCCGCGCAAGACGCCGGCGAGCTCGACCTGGCCGAAGCACGTGTTGCGGACGACCGCGACCGGCGCCTGCGCCAGCGGCTTGCCGGCGAAGTAGACCTCCGCGGCGGGGTCGCTCGCGTACGAGACGACGATCGGCCGCTTGCCCTTGTGGCTCGACGAGCCTGAGAACTGCGCGTTGTACGCCTCCTCCCAGCCGTTTGTCACGAGGACGTCGCGCCGCAGCTTGCGCCAGTACGTCCACGGTGCGGCACCACGACCGAAATGGGCGACGGTGGCGAGCATGAACGCAAGGCCGGGCGTCGACGTGGCTGGGTTCTCGACCACGGTCAGCTTCGCGTACCCGGGCTGGAGGAGATCCTCGAATGTGTACGGCGGTCGCATCGCGTGCTTCGTGAACCAGGCGCGGTCGTAGACGAGGCAGATGTCGCCGTGGTCGATCGGGACGAGGTGATGGCTCCTGTCGAGGTCGTAGTAGCCGTCTACCTGACCCAGCGCCGCCGGCGTGTACTTGTCGAACACCTTGCCGGCGAGCGCGCGCGACAGCAGGTTGTTGTCGACGCCGAAGAAGACGTCGCCCTCCGGCTTCCCGGCCGTGAGCAGCGCTCGATTCAGTGCCGCGCCGGCGTCTCCGCTCTGCAGGGTGCGCAGCTTCAGACCTGACTGCTTCTCGAACGCGGCCTTCGTCGACTTGGAGATCGCGAACGAGTCGTGTGTGACGAGGACGACCGTGCCCGATCCGGAGGCGGCCAGACCGGCGCGCGCGCCAACGATCGCGACGGCCGCCGCGACCGCGACGACGGTGGCCCTGCTCATGACGTGCTCCTTTCGTCATCTGTCGGGGTGCCGGTGCGCAGCGCCAGCAAAACGCCGCCTTCGAGGTCAATACGTGCCGTCGGCGCAGCGAAGACATTCGAGATACCGCGGCTCGAGCCAGGCTCGAGCGTCTCGCCGCGAAGCGGGAACCGCAAACCGTCGGTGGTCACGCGACTCGCCGGCCCGCCGAGCGCGAACAGCGAGATCAACTCGCCGACCTCGCCCACGAGCCGCCGCTCGCCGTGTATGACGTGCACGGTCGCCGGGCCGAGCGTCGCGTCGAGCTCGTACGGTGCGAACCGCTCGGAGCCTAGGAGGAGCAGGGTCGAGAGGAGATGATCGAGCCGGCCGCTGTCGCTCCCGAGAACAATGATCCGCCGGCGTGTCAGACCCGCGGCCACGTCGAGCGCGAGCTCCAAGTCGGTCGCATCCTTCTCCGGCGGATACTGCTCGATCCGCGCTCCTGCGACTTTGGCCGCTTCCAGGCCGGCGGGGTTCACCGAGTCGAAGTCGCCGACTGCGACGTCGATGCGCAATCCGAGCGCGAGTGCCCGGTCGACGCCGCTATCTGCGGCGACGACCGGAGCTCCCACGGGAATCTCGAGCGTCGGCAGCCGTGTTCCCGGTCCACCCGCAATGACGACGACGGTGTCGTGCTGCCTCTGCGTTCCCACCACGTTCTTCCTCCGCTGGCATTACCCAGATCAGGTTCGGCGGGTCGGCGGCGCGGTAGCCGCCCTCTCAGCCCGGATGTCCCGAGCTCCCCGTATCGCTGCCGCGATCCTAGCGCGTCGCGCTAGTCGTGCTTCACCGCCACCAGTTCGAGGTGCTCGGTGCCGCCCTTGACGGTCTCTTCGAGCACGGTGCCGATTCCTCTCACGTAGACCTTGTGATCGAGGACGCCCGGCTCGAGCGGCGTCCACTCCTTCGTCAGCAGCGCTGTCTTCGACGAGATGTACGGCACCTTGACCGGGACACGCAGGCTGAGCACCTGGAAGTGATCCTCCGCCTGCGCCTTGTAGAACTCCTGCTGCGCGCCCTGACCGACTCGGGGATTCGCGAACATGTAGATGCCAGGCCTGGCGCCGTCGACTCCTGCTTTAGGTGCCGCTCGTGACGGGTTTGCCGTTCTTGTCGAGCCTGGACGCGGTCTGCTCACCGAAGTACCAGACGTTGCCATTGCTGTCCTGCGAGTACCAATCGGTCGTTCGCTCTTCGAGCCGGCCGCTCACGTAGAGCCGGTCGTCGATGACCACGCAGGGGGCGCCGTCGACCACTGCCGTGCGGTGCGTGACCCGCAAGACGTCGCGGAGGGGCTTTCCGTCCTCCGTTCCCGTGTAGACGTAGGTGGTGCCCGGCTTCAGCGGGAACCACGGGTTGTCGACCCGCGCCCTGAACCCCGAGTGGTAGGCGGCCTTGGCTTGTGCGCCGCCGAGAGCGGTGGCTCCAACGGTGATCGCGAGAGCGAGCCCGATGAAGACGACGAGTGTGCGTCGCATGGTGCGAACCTCCTGTGCGTTGACGATGGGCTCACGCTAGGAGGCGCAGACGAACGCTTCATGACCGTGGTGCGAGGGCGACGCCGCCGTTCACCCAACGTTCATCTTGCCTGGTCCACACTCTCCCGATGCGCGTGCTGATCGTCGAGGACGAGCTGCGGATGGCGAGTCTCGTCCGCCGCGGTCTGCTCAAGGAAGGCCTTGCCGCGGACATTGCGCCGACGGGTGAGGACGCGCTCTGGATGGCGGGAGCGCACGCCTACGACGCGATCCTGCTCGACGTGATGCTGCCGGGATCGACGGCTTCGAGACCTGCCGCCGTCTGCGCGCCAACGCGGTCTGGGCACCGGTCTTGATGCTGACGGCTCGCGACTCCGTCGAGGACCGCGTCGCCGGCCTCGACACCGGAGCCGACGACTACCTCGTCAAGCCCTTTGCCTTTGCGGAGTTCCTTGCGCGGTTGCGAGCTCTCGTCCGGCGCGGCGAGCCTGAGCGGCCGAGCGTGCTAGAGGTCGGCGAACTGACCCTGGATCCGGCGACGCGCGAGATTCGGCGTGGCTCGAGCGAGATACAGCTATCTGCCAAGGAGTTCGCGCTACTCGAGACGTTCATGCGCCGTCCCGGCCAGGTGCTCTCCCGCTACGACCTCCTCGAGCACGCGTGGGACTTCGCCTACGAGAATCGCTCGAACATCGTCGACGTCTACGTCCGGCGGCTGCGGCGGAAGATCGACCAGCCCTTCGGCACGTGCTCGCTGGAGACGATCCGCGGTTCGGGCTACCGGCTGCGAGCGGACGAGAGTCGATGAAGCGCCTGCCGATCCGTCTGCGTGTCACTGCCGCGTTCGCCCTTGCGATGGCAGTCGTCCTTGCTTCGGCAGGGTGGTTCATCTATGCGCGGCTGGGCTCGCATCTCGCAACTGCACTCGACCTCGAGCTGAGCGTGCGAGCCCAGGATCTCGGCGCAGTCGTGGGCCAGTCCGGCGGCTCCTTCGGGTCGGGGAAGGGTATTCAGCTGATCGAGAGTGGCGAGAGCTACGCGCAACTCCTCGCCGCCACCGGACGCGTGCTCGACGGCACGGTCAAGCTGGAACGAGCGTCGATCCTCACCGCTGCCCAACTGAACGTCGCCCTGCGAGGCCCGGTCTTCGCCAACCGCGGGCCGGTGCCTGGGCTCGACGAGCCATCGCGACTACTGGCGACTCCCGTCGAGCGTGGCGGCCGGCGGAGCGTCCTGGTCGTCGGACGCACGACCCAGGATCGCGCCGAGACACTTGCGCGGCTGCGCGACGAGCTACTGATAGCGGGTCCGATCGCGCTCCTGCTTGCGTCGCTCGCGGGTTACGCGCTTGCCGGGCTGGCGCTCCGGCCCGTCGAAGCGATGCGCAGTCGGGCGGCTTCGATCTCGGCCGACAGACCGGGCGAGCGGCTGCCGGTGCCCGCCACGGGAGACGAGATCGAACGCCTTGGCGAAACGCTCAACGAGATGCTTGCACGTCTCGAGAAGGCGCTCGAGCGGGAGCGAGCCTTCGTCGCAGATGCAGGACACGAGCTGCGGACGCCGCTCGCGCTGCTCCGGGCGGAGCTCGAGCTCGCGCTCCGCCACGCAGAGTCGCGCGAGGAGCTCGAAGGCGCTGTCCGGCTCTCGATCGCGGAGGTCGATCGTCTGGCACAGCTCGCCGAGGCGCTCCTGCTGATCGCTCGGACGGACGGCGGCGAACTTCCGCTCCAGCTCGAAGATCTGGATGCGGGCGCGCTGGCCACGTCGGTCGTGAACCGCTTTGCCTGGCGCGCGCAGGAGGAAAACAGGTCGCTCGCCGTCGAAATGCCCTCGGGCGTTCGGGTTCGCGGTGACCGGCTCCGGCTCGAGCAGGCGCTGGGAAACCTCGTCGATAACGCGCTTCGCCACGGCTCCGGGGACGTGCGGCTGCGCACGACCACAGCCGGCGGGAACACCGAGCTGCATTGCATCGACGAAGGTCCCGGCTTCCCGCCAGAGCTCATCGTCCGCGCGTTCGATCGCTTCGCGCGTTCATCGCATGCGCGCGCGGAAAGTGGCTCCGGCCTTGGTCTGGCGATCGTCCAGGTCATCGCGGATGCCCACGGTGGCAGCGCGGCTCTCGCAAACCGTCCCGAGGGCGGAGCCGATGTTTGGCTTGCTCTGCCGGAGCAGCTGTAGCAAGAGCGCTGCTATCATCCGCCGCCGGCGAACCGCCAGGTTCGTCTCTTCTCAGATGAAGACCTATTCCGCAAAGCCGGGCGAGATTCAGCGCGACTGGTACATCGTCGACGCCGAGGGCAAGACCCTCGGCCGTCTTGCGACCCAGATCGCCGACACCCTGCGCGGTAAGGGCAAGCCGCAGTACACCCCGCATGTCGACACCGGTGATTTCGTCGTCGTGATCAACGCCGAGAAGATCCACGTGACGGGCCAGAAGCTCGACCAGAAGATGGTCTACCGCCACTCCGGCTTTCCGGGCGGCCTCAAGACCCGCACGTTGCGCGAACAGCTTCAGCGACGCCCGACCGAAGTGATCCGCAAGGCGGTCAAGGGCATGCTGCCGAGGAACAAGCTCGCAGCCGCACAGCTCCGCAAGCTGAAGGTCTATGCGGGCCCAGCACATCCGCACGAGGCGCAGGCTCCGAAGATGTTGGAACTGACGCAGGGAAAGAAGGGGTAGGCTGCTCCGATGGAACGCGCCCAGTACCTCGGCACCGGCAAACGGAAGACGTCCGTCGCCCGTGTGATCCTCCGTCCCGGCGACGGTAAGACGTGGATCAACGGCCGCTCGCTCGAGGAGTACTTCCCGAGGTCGTTACATCGCAAGATGGTCGTCTCGCCGCTCGAGACTGCGGGCGCCAACGGTACGTACGACCTGCGCGTTCGCGTGCACGGCGGTGGTGTGAGCGGCCAAGCGGGCGCGATCCGCCACGGCATTGCGCGGGCACTCGTCGAGGTCGACCCGGAGCTACGGGTTCCGCTCAAGCGACAGGGCTTTCTGACACGCGATGCGCGTCAGGTGGAGCGTAAGAAGGCTGGGCTCCACAAGGCGAGAAAAGCCCCGCAGTTCTCCAAGCGGTAAAGCGCTTGGGGCGCAGGTGGTTCGGGACCGACGGTGTGCGCGGCATCGTCGGCGACTTCATGACGGAGGATCTCGTCGAACGGCTCGGGCGAGCCTCGACGATCTGGTCCGGTCGCGGACGCGTCCTCGTGGGCCGCGATACCCGCGGCTCTGGCCCGGAGCTCGAGGCGGCTTTCGCGCGCGGCGTCGTCTCGGCCGGTGGCGTTGCCGTTCTGGCAGGCGTGTTGCCGACGCCGGCCGTCGCGTTGATGTCCCACGATCTGGGCGTCGTCATCTCGGCGTCGCACAACCCTCCGGAGTACAACGGCGTCAAGTTCTTCGACCGCGACGGCCGCAAGCTCACCGACGACGCCGAGGAGCAGATCGAGACACTCCTCGACGAAGGCGGCGGCGCCGTGGCCGGGGGCTCTGTCGAGCAGCTCGAAGGCGCCTCTGAGAGCCATCTCGAGCACATCCTGGAGCGATTCGGCTCCGATCTGTCGGGCCTGCGCATCGTTGTGGACTCCGCCAACGGTGCCTACGCAGGGCTCGCTCCAAGAGCGTTCGAGCGCCTGGGCGCTGTGGTCACGGCGATCGGCGACGAGCCCGACGGCGCCAACATCAACGTCGGCTGTGGCGCGACCGACCTCGCACTCCTCCAGAAGACGGTTCGCTCCGGGAGCTACGACTTGGGTGTCGCCTTCGACGGCGACGGTGATCGTGTGCTGGCGGTCGACGAGAACGGCGAGGTCGTCGACGGGGATCAGCTCGTTGCCATCCTGGCGCTTGCCCTTGGCGTCGAGCAGGTTGCGGTCACCGTGATGACGAACCTGGGCTTCCATCGGCTCATGGACGAGCGCGGCATCCACGTCCATGTAACCGATGTCGGCGATCGCCATGTGCTCGAGGCCCTCCAGCGCGAGGACGCGTTGCTCGGCGGCGAGCAGTCCGGCCACGTGATCTGGCTGCGTGACCACGTGTCGGGTGATGGGCTTGCGATAGCGCTGCTCCTATGTGCCTCCCTCGGCGGCCGGCCCCTGTCGGAGGCTTCTGCTGCGTATGAGGCGTATCCGCAGGTGAAGGAAAATGTCCGGGTCGGTGCACGGGACGTGCCGCAAGCCGTTCTCGACGAGGTCGCCCGCGTCAACGCCGAGCTTGCGGGCCGGGGACGCGTGCTTGTTCGCCCGTCCGGAACCGAGCCTGTCGTCCGGGTGCTCGCCGAGGCGGAAAGCGTGGAAGAGGCGAAGAACCTCTGTGGTAGCATCGCCCGACTCGTCGAAGACACGCTCCGCTAGCGGATATCGGCTGTTTCGCCGATGATGAACGAGAACTTCTTCCGTGGCGACGCTGCCGTGGGGCGAATGAAGCCATCCTCCAAGGAGACGTCAATACGTGTGTGGGATCATCGGATACGTCGGTTCTCGTGAATGCCGGCCGCTACTTCTGGCAGGGCTCGAGCGGCTCGAGTATCGCGGCTACGACTCAGCCGGCCTCGCGCTGCTCGACGCTGACGGGCTTGGCTACGTCCGGGCCGTCGGCCCGCTGACGAATCTGAAGCAGGCGGTCGGCTCACACGGCTCGACGGCTACGACGGGCGTCGGACACACGCGCTGGGCGACGCACGGCGGTGTCACGGAGGCGAACGCGCATCCGCTCACGGGCTGCGACGACGCGAAGCTCTCGATCGTGCTGAACGGCATCGTCGAGAACTACCGCGAGCTCATCGCAAGCCTCGTCGCCGAGGGCCACAGCTTCAGCTCGGAGACCGACGCCGAGACCGTCTCGCATCTGATCGAGCGCCACTACGAGGGCGATCTGCTCGAGGCGGCGTCTAGGGCGTTCGAGGAGATGGAGGGTCACTTCACCTTTGTCGTCGTACACGCCGACCACCCGGGGCTCCTCGTCGCGGCCCGCCACCAAACGCCACTTGTTGTCGGTCTCGGTGAGGGTGAGAACTTCCTCGCGTCGAATGCGGCGGCCTTCCTCAGCGAGACGCGGCGGGTGCATTTCCCGGACGACGGCGATCTCGTCGCAATCACCGCCGACTCGGTCGCCTTCCGCCGAGCTGACGGCACGCCAGTCGAACACGAGGAGATCGAGCTCGACTGGGATCTCGAAGGCGCCGAGAAGGGCGGTTTCGAGACGTTCATGCTGAAGGAGATCTACGAGCAGCCCGAGGCGGTCGCGGAGACGATCGGCGACCGCGTCCGGCACGGCCAGCTGTGCCTCGAGGGCCTCGGGATGGATGACGAGGAGCTCAAGCACCTCAGCCGCATTGTCATTCTCTCGGCGGGCACGTCGTACCACGCCGGCGTCGCGGCCCGTTACGCGATCGAGGAGTGGGCGCGTGTGCCGGTGGAGCACGACATCGCATCCGAGTGGCTCTACCGGAACCCGGTTCTCGATACGTCGACGCTCGTTATCGGCATCTCGCAGTCGGGGGAGACGCGCGACACGATCGAGGCGATGAAGCTCGCCCGCACGATGGGTGCGCGCACGGTCGCGATCACGAACATGATGGGCTCGCAGATCACGCGCGAGGTCGACTCGGTGCTCTTTACCCGTGCCGGGATGGAGGTGAGCGTGTGCGCGTCGAAGACGTTCACCGCCCAGCTCTCGCTCCTGTTCCTGGTCGCACTCAAGCTCGCACAGGTGCGCGAGACGATGCCGAAGGACGAGTTCGAGTTCATCCTCGACGAGCTCTACGACCTGCCTGCCAAGCTCGAGACGTTCCTCGCCGGCAACCATCCGATCGAGGAGATAGCACGGCGTCATTACGACAAGCCGTTCTTCCTCTACCTGGGGCGCAACATCGGCTTGCCCGTAGCGCTGGAGGGCGCGCTCAAGATGAAGGAGATCTCGTACATCCCGACCGAGGCGTACTCGGCCGGCGAGATGAAGCACGGGCCGATCGCCCTGCTCGACGAGAACACGCCCGTCGTCGTCGTCGCTACGAGGATGGAGCGCGTCTACGACAAGATCGTCTCCAACATCCAGGAGGTTCGCGCCCGCGGCGCCCACGTGATCGCGATCGCGAGCGACGGCAACGAGGACATCCAGCATCACGCCGACGACGTGATCTACGTGCCGCAGGCTCCCGCGTTCCTTTCGGCTGTGCTGGCCGTGGTGCCGCTGCAGCTGCTGGCGTACCGGATCGCGCGGTTGCGGGGACTGAACGTCGACCAGCCGCGGAATCTGGCGAAGACCGTGACGGTGGAGTAGGGCGAGGCTTGCCTCGCCCTTGTAGTGCCAAGGGCGACCCAAGGGTCGCCCTTACGATGTCTGGATGACCGCTCCACCGCACAGCACCGCTCTCGTCCGGGTGAACCGAGTACCCGGCGGTGAAGCCGACGATCGGGTTGCGGTCGAGGAGCCGCTCGAGATCCGGATCAACGGCCAGCCGGTCGCGGTGACGATGCGCACGCCCGGGCACGACGAAGAGCTTGCGCTCGGGTTCTGTCTCTCGGAAGGGTTGCGGCCGGTCGCGGCGAGGTTGCCGGACGATCTTGCAGCCAACGCCGTGGAGGTTGACGCGCCCGGCTTCGATCCGAGCCGGCTCGCACGGTCGTTCTACACGTCGTCGTCATGCGGGGTATGCGGGAAGGGCGCGCTCGAGGCTGTGGCCGTCGAAGCGCCTCGCGTGGAAAGCGACATGCAGGTTGTTCCGGAGTTCGTGTCGTCGTTGCCTGTGCGGTTGCGGGAGGCGCAGACCGGGTTCGAGGCGACCGGCGGATTGCACGCGACGGGGCTGTTTTCGGGGGCCGGCGAGCTGCTCTGCGTGCGCGAGGATGTCGGCCGACACAACGCGCTCGACAAGGTGGTCGGCTGGGCGTTCCGCGAGGGTCGTCTTCCTCTGGCCGATTCCGTGCTGTGCGTTAGCGGTCGGTTGTCGTTCGAGCTCGTCCAGAAGGCGGCGGTGGCTGGTTGCCCGCTGCTCGTGGCGGTCGGCGCGCCGTCGTCACTGGCGATCGAGCTCGCAGCGGATCGAGGCGTAACGTTGTGCGGCTTCGTCCGCAACGGCCGTCTCAACGTCTACACGGAGCCATGGCGCATCGCCGTCTGACCGGGGTGCTACTCGTCGGCGGTGCGTCGTCGCGGTTCGGCTCGCCGAAGGCGCTCGCGGTTCTCGACGGCGAGACGCTCGCCGAGCGCGCCTGGCGTGTGCTCGGAGAGGCGTGCGACGAGGTGATCGCGGTCGGCAAGACGGCCGACGCTTTGCCGCTCCCATTTCCGATCCTCGACGACGGCACCTCCGAGCGTGCGCCGATCTTCGGACTCATCGCGGGTCTGCGCGCCGCGAGGCACGATGTCCTCGTGGCGCTGCCAGTGGACTGCCCGCGCATGACCCCCCAGGCGATCAGAGCGCTCGGCGAAGCGGTCGCCGTTCCGCAGACCGGGCCGCTCCCAGGCGCCTATGCGAAGACGATGCTGCCGGAGTTCGAGACGCGTGCGGCCCGCGGTCAGCTCTCGCTCCGAGGCGTGAATCCGACGGTGATCCAGGTTGACGAGTCCTTGCTTCGCGACATCGATACGTTGGTCGAGCTGGCACAACTCTCGTGATTTCTCTGACCCGACTTCTCAGAGGTGTCCTGATACTCGCGGTTGTAGCGGGCTGCGGCGGTACGAAGGTCGTCACGACGACCACAACGCCTGCGGCGAAGTTCACCGACGTCAAGGTCTATTTCCTCCACAACGGGAAGGTGCAGCCAGTGCGCCGGTCTGTTCGAGTCGTCCAGTCGGCGGCGGCCGCCGCGTGGGGGTCGCTCGTCGCAGGTCCCTTGCCAAGAGAATCGAGCTGGCTCTCGTCAGACGTCGTACTCGCGGCAGGCGATGACGTGGCCTTTTCTTTCGACGGAACGTCCGTCGGGTTGTCGACGTCACCTCAGGATCGCCTGGACTTTCTCAAATCGTCTACACATTGAGCCAATTCGCACCAGGTCGACCGGTCGAAGTGAACGGCAAGCGCTACACGCGGGCCGACTTCGAGAACGAGACGCCTGCGATCCTCGTCGAGACACCGCGTCCGGAGGCGCGGATCGCGAGTCCGCTCGTGCTCAGCGGGACGGCGAACACGTTCGAGGCGACGTTCGAGTACGAGCTCATCGATTCGGCCGGGCAGATCGTCTCCAAGCACTTCGCGACCGCAACCTCCGGGTCCGGCACCCGCGGCACGTTCCATCTGACGATCCCGTTCTCAGGGGCGGTGGCAGGCGCTGGAAAGCTCGTCGTCTACGAGAGCTCTGCGAAGGACGGCTCGCGGATTCACGTCGTCGAGATCCCGCTTCAGCTCACCGGCTAGCGCTCGAACTCGACCTCGCCGCTTTCGATCGCCCGCTGCTCGCCGCCGTCGAACGCGATCTCGAGGCGGCCCTCTCGGTCGATCTGGACGGCGGTTCCTGTCTCGCCATCCACGCGCACACGGCGACCGCGGAGGAAGTCGCGCGACCCAAGATCGTCGAATACGCCGTCGAGACCGTCGGCGCGCCACTGGCTGTAGCGGAGGTCGAGCCGTGCGAGCAGGGTGGCGAGCACGTCGTCGCGGGGGTATTCGGTGCCGGTCAGCGACCGGAGCGATCCCGCTGCCGTACGTGCGTCCGCGGGGAGCTGTTCGCGGGTCTGGTTGACGTTGATCCCGATGCCCACGACGACGACGTCTCCTCGCATCTCGGCCAGGATGCCGGCCACTTTCCGCCGGTTCAGCATCACGTCGTTCGGCCACTTGATCTGCGCAGACAGACCTGTCGCCGCCTCGACGGACTCCGCGACGGCAACCGCAGCGACCAGCGACAGCTCGGCCGCTCGGCGCTCGGCCGGTGGGCGGAGCAGCACCGAGCAGAGCACCGCGGTTCCCGGCGCTTCGACCCAGGTCCGGCCGAGCCGCCCACGACCCGCCGTCTGGTGGTCGGTCACCGCGACGGCACCCTCGGGCAGGTCGGACGCCAGCAGCAGCTGTTGCGTCGACTCGCACTCCGGCGAGAACAGCCGCGGCTCGCCGATCATGCAGGAACGCGTTCGACCCGCACGGCCGACACCTTGTACTCCGGCGTGCCGATCAGCGGGTCGCCGACGTCGTGCGTCAGCCAGTTCACCTTCGCCTGAGCAAAGTGGAGCGCCATCCACACCAACCCCGGATACACGCGATCGCCGATCTGCGCTCGCGCTTCTAGCTCGCCTCGTCGCGAGACGAGCCGCGCCCAGTCGCCGTCGGCGAGGCCAAGGTTCGAGGCATCCTCAGGTGAGATCTCGAAGAACGGATCCTCTTGCTTGTCGACGATGCCCGGCTCGCGCATCGTCATCGTCGCCGAGTTGTAGTGGTAGAGCGTCCGGCCGGTGGAGAGGACGAGCGGGTACTCGGAGTCCGGCTGCTCGATCGGCGGCTGCCATTCGACCGGGAAGAACTTGCCCTTCCCGTTCGGGCGCGCCGGGCGCGGAGCGTGGAGGTACGGCGTGCCCGGGTCGTCGCGATCGGCGCACGGCCACTGGATCCCGTCCTTCTGCAGGCGGTCGTATCGGATCCCGGCCCAGTTCGGCGCCAGGTCGGCGAGCTCGTTCCATACCGACTCGGCGTCCGGGTACTCAGGCCAGTCGGCGCCAAGCGCCTTCGCCATAGCGATCACGATCTCGCGGTCGACCCGCGCGTTGCCGGGCGGCGGCACGGCTGTGCGAACGAGGTTCACGCGACGCTCGGTGTTCGTGAACGTCCCGTCCTTCTCCGCGAACGACGAGGCGGGGAAGACGACGTTGGCGTGGTCGCGCGAGGTCTCGTTCAGGAACAGATCCTGCGAGATCAGGAACTCGAGGTTGCCGAGCCCTTCCTCGACGTGGTGGACGTTCGGCTCGGTCTGCGCCGGGTTCTCGCCGATCAGGTAGAGCGCCTTGATCCGCCCGTCGTGCAGGCCGGAGATCATCTGGTCGAGCCGGTAGCCGGGCGTCTCGGGCACCTCGCCGCCCCAAACCTTCGCGAACTTCGCCCGGATCTCCGGGTCGTCGACCGGTTGATAGCCCGGCAGGTACGTCGGATTCGCACCGGAGTCGTTCAGGCCCTGGACGTTGTTCTGGCCACGCAGCGCATTGAGCCCGGTCGACTCGTAGCCGAGGTGGCCGGTCATCAGGACGAGGTTCGCGAGCGACCAGATGTTGTCGACACCGCACGCGTGCTCTGTGATCCCGAGCGTGTAGAAGATCCCCGCGTGCCGCTCCGACGCGTACTCGCGCGCCGTTGCGCGGATCGCCTCGGCGGAGACACCGGTGACTTGCTCGGCCTCTTCGGGCGTGTAGCGCATGACCACCTCGCGCACCGACTCGAAGTCCTCGGTGTGCTCGCGGATGAAGTCCTCGTCCTGCAGTCCCTCCGTGAGGATCGTGTGCATCATCGCGTTCAGCAGCCAGACGTCGGTGCCTGGCCGCAGCTGGAGGTGGCGCTTCGCGAGCTTCGTCAGCCAGATCTTGCGTGGGTCGGCGACGACGAGCGTCGCGCCGTTCCGCACCGCCTTCTTGATCCGCAGCGCGAGAACCGGGTGCGCCTCGGTCGTGTTCGAGCCGATCACGAGCAGGAAGCGGTCGTTCTCGATCTCGGGGATCGAGTTGGTGGAGGCTCCTCTGCCGAACGACCTGACCAGGCCGTAAAGGGTCGGAGCGTGTCAGGTCGCTTCGCAGGAGTGGACGGAGTTCGTGCCGACGCCGTTGCGAGCGAGCTTCTGGATCAGGTAGTTCTCCTCGTTCGTCAACCGGGCGCTGGCGAGAAAACCGACTGCCTGCGTGCCGTGGCGGGCGATCACCCCCTTGATGCCGCCGGCCGCGACCTGCAGCGCGTGCTCCCAGGTTGCGATGTGGAGCTCGCCGTCCTCGCCGCGAACGAGCGGCTCGGTGAGGCGGTCCGGGTGGTGGACGAAGTTGAACGAGAAGCGGCCCTTGACGCACAGGTTGCCCTCGTTCGAGACGTAGGACGGATCTGACGTGACCTTGACGATCTTGTTCGTCGCGGGATCGACGTTGAGGTCGAGCTGGCAGCCGACGCCACAGAACGTGCACGTCGTCTTCGTCTTCGTGAGCGCGCTCTCCTCGACATCGGCGCCGGTGAGGAACTTCTCGTGGATCGCGCCGGTCGGACACACGGAGAGGCAGCCGCCGCAGAGCTCGCACTCGGTGTCCAGCCAGCTCTTGCCCCAGGTCGGCACGATGCGCGCCTCGCCGCCGCGCCCCTGGAGCGATAGCGCCGAGCACTGCATCACCTCCTGCGTGTAGCGGACGCAGCGGTTGCAGAGGATGCAGCTGTCGGGCTCGTAGCCCATCAGCTTGTTCCTGTCCTCGTACGGCTCGCGCTTTGCGTCGGGAAGGATGAACGGCGCTTCGGCGCCGAGCTCGGTGGCGAGATCCGTGAGCTCGTTCGGCCGGCCACCCGGATCAGCGTTCAGGTGCTCGGTGAGGAGCATCTCGGTGAGCGTGCGCTGGAAGCCGGTCGTGGAGCCGTTCGTCGAGACGACCATCCCAGGCGCGACGCGAGTCGCGCAGGCGGGCATCGGTCGCGGCGCGCCTTCGACGTCGACAATGCACATCCGGCAGCCGCCGTACGGCTCCAGCTTGTCGTCGTGGCAGAGCGTCGGGATGAACACGCCGTGGCGCGCCGCCGCGTGGACGAGCAACTCGCCCTCGCTCGCCGAGGCCGGGCGGCCGTCGAGGGTGAACTCGACCATCACGCTGACCGTACCGACTCGACTCCTGTCTGATCGAGCGGAGCGAACAGCTCGGGCCAGTGTCGCATCGCGTTCCGCACGGGGATCGGCGACGCCTGGCCCAGGCCGCAGATCGAGGTCTTCTCCATCGCGAGCAGCCACTCGTCGACCTGCCAGCGCGGCATCACTGCGTCGCCGTGCTCGAGCTGCTCGAAGAGATGGTGGAGCGCGCGGTTGCCGATGCGGCACGGTGTGCACTTCTGGCACGACTCCTCGGCGAAGAAGCGCATCGTCTCGGAGAGCAGGCGGAGGACGGGGTAGCTGCTCGGGAACACCTGGACTGCTGCCGAGCCGACGCCGGAGCCGTACTCGCGCAGGGCGTCGCGGGTGAGTGGAACGTCGAGCGCGTCCGGTGGCAGGATCCCCGACGCGGCGCCGCCGGGGACGATCGCGCCGATCTCGTCGGTCGCACCGCCCGCGTAGTCATCTAGCAGCTCGCGGAGTGTGATCCCGTTCGGCGCCTCGTAGCAGCCGGGCTTTGCGACCGCGCCGGAGATCGACCACAGGCGCGTGCCGGCGGAGCCGTCGCGCCCGAGCGCTGCCCACGTCGCCCCGCCTTCGCGCACGATGAATGGGATGTGGGCGAGCGTCTCGACGTTGTTGATCAGCGTCGGCCGCCCGAGGTGCCCGAACTGGGTCGGGAACGGCGGCTTGAGGCGGGGCATTGCGCGGCGGCCTTCCATCGACTCGAGCATCCCGGTCTCCTCGCCGGCGATGTATGCCCCGGCGCCGACGACGAGCTCGAGCGAGAGGCCGTCGAGGAGGCCTGCGTCACGGAACTCGTCGATCGCGGTGAGGAGCCGAGTGCGCGCTGTCGCGTACTCCTCGCGCAGGTAGATGTATCCCTCGGGGCAGTCGAGGGCGCGCATCGCTATCAGCGTCCCTTCGAGGAGCAGGTGCGGCCGTAGTTCCATGACGTAGCGATCCTTGATCGTCCCCGGCTCACCCTCGTCGGCGTTGACGACGAGGACACGCGGGGCCGGCTCGCGCAGGAGGGATTCCCACTTCAGCCCCGTCGGAAAGCCGGCGCCGCCGTAGCCGGCGAGACCGGCAGCTTTGAGCTCCTCGACAATGCGTTCGGCGGTCGGGAGCGTGCGTAGGACAGCGAGCCCACCGCGCGCCTCGTAGCCGGCGAGCGTCGCATCGCTCGTACCGAGCCCGAGCGCCGGCCCGTCATTCGTTGAGTGCGTAACGGGCTGTTCAGTGCCGTGCGGCAAGATCGTGTCGCCGCGCGTCGCAACGGGAGCGAGATCGCAATGGCCGAGACATGGCACCTCGATCGCGCCGTCCCGCTCCAGCAAAGCGCGCGAGCCCGCGCAGTCACAGATCGGCCCGGTGCAAACGCGGTAGGTGGTCACGGGCACCTGGAGGAACGAGTAGAACGACACGACCTCGTGCACGTCGCCGAGGCGCAGGTTCATGTGGTTCGCGAGCGCGTCGGACAGCTCCGGCGTGATCGGCCCGACGTCGCGGCGGATACGGCCAAGGTTGTCGAGGAGGTGGGTTCGCTCGGTGGGAAGCTCCGCGAGGAGCGGTGTCAGAGCAAGGACGTCCACACCGCGATCCTACGGATAGCTGCTGAGACCGCGGCCAGGGATCAGTCGCTCGAGTCGTCCGTCGTGATCCGAGCTAGGCGTAACGGCAGATATTGCGGCCATAGCTCGACCACTTGCCCAGCGTGCCGCCCGGACGCGAAGCGGCGCGTACCTTGAGATGCAGGTATGCGCGAGGCCCAGCAGTCGAGCACTTGCCAATTCCATAGGCGCGCAGCTCGATCGATACAGGGCTGGGGTAGTAGCCGCCCTGAGGTCGAAATGCCCAGGTGAGTCCACGCCCGAATGCCTGAGGGCCACCCCAGCTGTTCCAACGGCGATTCGAGATTCTCCCGCTTGGGTCGGCGCCATTGAACAGAAGGCGGGGTCGTGTGGTTCCCCAACCGATCCCGAACCTCGTAAAGGTCTTGGACCCGAGCACGATTTTGGCTCTCGACGACGAAGCGGAAAGTGGATCGGCGTGCCAGCGTCCTTGCGAGCGCCCAACTGCCACCGATCCGATGCACGAGATCACCAGGATGATCAGCAGCGCCCTTCTCTGGGTGACGCCCACGCTCGGCAATTCCGTCAGTCCTCGATGTCGGGGTGGCGGAGGCGCTTGATCGCGCCTCGGTGCTTCTTCTCCTCCAGCCGCCGCTCGCGTGCTCCGACCGTCGGCTTCGTCGGGACGCGGTGACGATCGACGTGCAGCGCCTCGCGCAGGCGGTGGACGAGTCGCTCTGTCGCGAGCTCTCGGTTCCGGAGCTGGCTGCGCTCGTCCTGGGCGACCGCGCGGATGATCGGGCCCGCCTTCGCAACGATGCGGTGCTTCTGCGTGCGCGTGAGCGCCTCCGACGTCATGACATCGAAGCGCGCCTCGATTCGCGTGTCGGCGGTGTTCGCATGCTGGCCGCCGGGGCCGCTCGAGCGTGAGGCGCGAAACTCGATCTCCGACAGTGGGATCGTGACCGAGCGGGTGACACGGATCGAAGCCGGTTCGCCAGGCTTGCTCATGGTTCCCTCCTGTCCGCGTCGACCGGCGTGTGTCGGCCAGCTGTATTCGGCAGACTAGCCCGATGGCGTGCATCCTTCTCGACGTCGACGGGGTGCTCCACGTCTCCGGCGAGCCGATTCCCGGCGCCCCCGAGGCGGTGGCGCGCCTGCGTCACGACGGCCACGCTCTTCGCTTCGTCACGAACAACTCGACGCGACCGCGCGACGTCCTCGCCGAGGATCTTCGGGCGCTCGGCTTCGAGCTTGCCGACGACGAGATCCAGACGACCCCGCGCGCAGCTGCACGGGAGCTTGCGGGGAAACGCGTCGTCGCCCTGGTGATGGCGGCCATCGTCCCCGATCTCGACGGACTCGAGCTCGTCGGGCACGACGCGGAGGCGGTGCTGATAGGGGGCTGCGACGAGACGACGGAACCGAACCAGGTCTTCAGCTACATGAACCTCGGGCGCGCGTTCAGCGAGATCCAGGCGGGAGCCGAGCTCTACTGCCTGCACAAGAACAAGTGGTGGCAGACGAGCCGCGGGCCGCTGCTCGACGCGGGCGCGTTCGTCGCGGGGCTCGAGTACGCAACCGGTGTCGACGCCACCGTGCTAGGAAAGCCGAGCGCCGCCTACTTCGCGGCCGCGCTCGACGCGCTCGGGGCGCAGCCGGAGCTGACCTGGATGGTGACCGACGACATCGAGGCCGACGTCCGCGGCGCGCAGTCGTTCGGGATGCGCACGGCGCTCGTGAGGACGGGAAAGTTCAGGCCCGAGCAGCTCGACGGGGACATGGCCGTTCCGGAAGTCGTCGTCAGCTCGGTCGCGCAGTTCCCGGAGTGGCTGGAACGGGCGCAGTAGATGAAGGTCGGAGTCGACCTGATCGAGATCGAGCGGATCCGGCGCGCGCTCGACCGGCCGGGGTTCCGCGAGCGCTGCTTCACAGAGGCCGAACGCCACTACTGCGACTCCAAGAAGAACCCGGCCGAGAGCTACGCAGGGCGCTTCGCAGGAAAGGAGGCGGTTGGCAAAGCACTCGGCTGCGGGGTTCTGTTCACGTGGAAGGAGATCGAGATCGTCGGGCGCCCGAAGCCGGGAGTCAGCCTCTCCGGAGAGACGGCCGCGTGGGCAGAGCGTGTCGCCGCAGGACGCATCGATCTCTCGATGACCCACTCGCGCGAACTGGCCGCCGCTATCGCCGTCGTGCTTCCCCGTGAAGACTGAACCCTACGAGCCGGTCTACAGCGCGGCCGAGATGCAGGCGGCCGAGGCTTCGTATCCCGGATTTCCTGCGACCGCCCCGGAGCTGATGGAGCGGGCCGGTGTGGCCGTGGCTCGCGAGACGCTTCGGACGTTCCCCGCCGCGAGGCGGTTCGCGGTCGTGTGCGGCGGCGGCTCGAACGGCGGCGACGGCCGGATCGCCGCCCGCGTCTTGCGGGAGGCGGGTCGCGAGGCTGTGGAGACCGACTCTCCGGAGGGTTACGACGTCGTCGTCGATGCACTCTTCGGCACAGGGTTCCGGGGTGAACCGCGGTCTGGCGCAGCTGCGCTGATCGAGCGGATCAACGCCGCCGGTGTGCCGGTTGTTGCGGTCGATGTGCCGTCGGGCGTCGATGCGTCCACGGGCGAGGTATCGGGCTGCGCCGTTCAGGCGAACGTCACGGTCACGTTCCACGGGTTGAAGGTCGGGACCGTGGTCGCCCCCGGCCGGTTTCACGCCGGGAGGGTGGTGGTAGCGGACATCGGGCTCGGGCCTGCATCGACGGCCGTGCTTCATGCCACGCGGACCGTTCTCGACTCGGTGCCGCGACGTGGGATGCGGGACTCGAAGGTCACAGCGGGCCGCGTACTCGTCGTCGGTGGCTCCCGGGGCATGAGCGGCGCGGTGTGCCTCGTTGCCGAGGCGGCGTTCCGAGCGGATGCCGGCTACGTCACGGTTGCCGTGCCACACGACGTGCTGCCGGTCGTCGAGGCCCGACTGCTCGAGCCGGTGAAGATCGGGTTCTCAGCCGACGACATGGTCGAGACGATCCTTCGTGCGGCTGAACGTGCGGATGCGATTGCGCTCGGGCCAGGGCTCGGGCGGGAGACTCACGTACATCCGGCTGTGCGTGAGCTCCTCGAGCAACTCGATATTCCGGTGGTCGTCGACGCCGACGCGCTGTTCGGGCTGCAACCCGTCGAGCGCGCCGCACCAACGGTGCTGACCCCGCACGCCGGCGAGCTAGGGCGGTTGCTCGGTGAGAGCTCTGAGTGGGTGGATGCGCACAGGCTCGAAGCCGCTCGTAGCTGCGCGGATCGGTACGGCGCCGTCGTGCTGCTCAAAGGGGCCGACACGATCGTGGTCGGCCCTGGTGGCGATCCGGTTGTGGCCGACGCCGGACCGCCTTCGCTCGCCACCGCCGGTACCGGCGACGTGCTCACCGGAGTCATTGGGTCGTTCCTCGCCAAGGGGCTCGAACCCGAGACCGCGGCTGTCACGGGTGCAATCGCGCACGGCGTCGCCGCGACACTCGTCCCCCATCAGGCGGGGCTCATCGCATCAGACGTCGTGGCCGCTCTCCCGCAGGCGCTCGCATGAGGGTCGAGGTGCTCGGTTCGGGCGGCGCGACGACGACGCCGCGGCCGGGTTGCACGTGTCGGGTCTGCAGCGAGGCTCGGGTGAAGGGGTTTCCCTACACCCGCACGGGCCCGAGCGTCTTCGTCCACGGCCCGAACGTCCTCTTCGACACGCCGGAGGAGTCGAAGCTCCAGCTCGATCGCGCGCAAATCGGCGACATCGCCGCATGCTTCTACTCGCACTGGCACCCAGACCACACGATGGGGAGGCGCGTGTGGGAGACGCGCAACGGTGATTTTCGCGGCTGGCCGCGCGAGTCGAAGCGGCAGCAGATTACGAACGTCTACCTGCCGCAGCAAGTGGCGGCCGACTTCCGCACCTACCTTGGTGGGATGGAGCACCTCGAGTTCATGCAGCAGCGCGGCTGGATCCGCATCCATGAGTTGCGCGATGGCGAATCGGTGCTCGTGGGCGACGCGGAGATCCGCCCGTTCCGGCTGGCCGAGGACTATGTCTACGCGTTCGAGCTCGTGGAGGGGAGGCGCCGGCTGCTGCTCGCCATGGACGAGCTGAACGGCTGGGTGCCGCCGACCGAGGTGCGGGGGGCGGATCTCGCTGTGCTGCCGATGGGGATCTGCGAGTACGACCCGTTCAGCGGTGAGCGGCGCCTCCACCAAGATCACCCTGTGCTGCGCTACGAGGCGACGTTCCTCGAGACGCTCGAGATGGTCGATGTGCTCGGCCCGAAGCGTGTCGTGCTCTCGCATGTGGAGGAGGTCGACGAGCTCGGCTACGACGATCTACTGCGGCTGCCGGCCGTGCTCGGCCGCGATCTGACATTCGCCTACGACGGCTTCTCCGTTGAGGTCTAGGGCTGTGGACAAATTGACACGAACTTGGCACAAACGGGGACAGTCCCCGGGTCACGTCCGCCCGAGACATGGCCTTCGTGCCAACTTCGTGCCAAGTTGTCCACAGAGCATGAGCCGGACGCGAGTGACGTGAGCCGCTCGAGCTTCACCGTCGATCTCGGCGCCATCCGCCACAACGTCCAGCTTCTGCGCCAGCAACTCGAGCGAGCCGAGCTGTGGGCCGTCGTCAAGGCGGACGGCTACGGGCACGGCGCGGCCGACGTCTCCCGAGCGGCGCTCGAAGCAGGCGCCATCGCTCTCTGCGTCGCCACCGTGCCGGAGGCCCTCGACCTGCGGTTGGCTCTCCCCGATGCTCGGCTTCTCGTCCTCGGTCCGGCGGCACCGGACGAGATCGCGCACGCGCGCGAGGCTCGTTTGGAACTCGCCGTGGCCGACGGTCGTGTGCCCGACGGATTGCCCGTGCACCTCAAGCTCGACACCGGGATGGGGCGGTGGGGACTCTCGGAGCTGCCGAACGGTGCAACGAACCGCGCGACGAACGTCGTCGGGCTGATGAGCCACCTCGCCTCCGCCGAGGACGACCCGGACTTCACACGGCTCCAGATCGACCGCTTTCGCGGTGCGACCGACGCCTATGCGCACCTCACCCGCCACCTCGCGAACAGCGCGGCGACGCTCGGCTATCCGGGGTCGCATTTCGATGCGGTTCGCTGCGGCATCGCCCTGTACGGCATGTCGCCGTTCGGGGACGATCCACGAGCCCTCGGATTGCGGCCCGCGCTTCGCTGGACGTCCCGACTCGCGCAGGTCAAGCAGCTCGCGCCGGGCGAGAGCACCGGCTATGGCCGGCTCTTCGTCGCACAGCGACCGACGTGGATCGGGATCGTCCCTGTCGGCTACGCGGACGGCTTTCGGCGCGACCTGACCGGGACCGAGGTGCTCGTCGGGGACCGTCGCTGCCGGGTCGTGGGTACGGTGTCGATGGATGCGTTCGCTGTCGAGTTGCCCTCGCGGTTGCCGGAGGGCGAGCCGGTGACGATCCTCGGAGACGGTGTCCTGGCCGAGGATCACGCCCGCGTCGCCGGCACGATCGCGTACGAGATCATCTGCGGTCTGCGAACTGACCATGCCCGCGCCACGCGCGAGGTCGTCGGGTGACGTCCGTGTCGGTACGGCTCGCCCACCAGCGTGAGCGTGCAGCGGCGCTCGCCGCACGAATCGAACATCTGCTTGCGCCGTTCCCCGAAATCGAACGGGCGCTCGATTCCGGCTGCGGTGCCGGTGCGCTCGCCTTCTCACTCGCGCCTCATGTGCGTGACGTGGTCGGCGTCGACACCTCGCCCGAGCTCCTCGCTGCCGGGCGGGTCGACGCGCCCGCCAACGTCACCCTCGTCGAGGGTGACGCCACGGCACTCCCGTTCGAGACCGGCGAGTTCGACCTTGCCGGCTGTGCGCGCGTGCTCCACCACGTACGGCGACCCGAGCTCGTCGTGGCGGAGCTTGCCCGAGTGACCCGTCCGGGAGGTCGCATCCTCATCGTCGACCAGCTCGGAGACATCGATCCGCTACGCCGCCTCGAGCACGATCGCTTCGAGCAGGCGCGGGACTCTTCGCATCAGCGGCTGCTCCCCGACACCGACATCAGAGGTTTCCTCGACACAAACGGCCTCGTCGTCGAGCGGAACGAGGTCACCCGGGAGTCGCGGGAACTCGAGAGGTATCTCGACCTCGCCGCTGTGCCCCAGGAGGAGAGACACAGTGTCCGCGCGCTCGCGCCGGCGCCGGTCTACGCGGTCGACGTCGGCTGGTACGTCGCGCGGAAACCCCTACTTTGAAGTCTTGCGGTAGCTGTCGAACGCCATCACGCGTGTCGTCAGCGTTGGGAAGAGCGCCTGGGAGATCGGCGCCAAGCGGTACGGGAACCAGGGCACGACAACCTCGTCTTTGCCCTTCTCGACCGCGAGGAGGATCTCCCGAGCGACCCGTTCCGGCCCAACGACGAACCGGCGGCCGAGCCGGGTCTCCCAGAAGCGCGGATGCGGGAAGCCTTCGGTGACCACGAACCCGGGCATGATCGTATGGACCCTGATCCCCGTCGAGCGCAGAGCAGCGCGCAAAGAGCGCGAGAACGCGACCTGTGCATGCTTCGAGGCCGAATAGGCAGTCGCGGAGGGGAAGGCGATCGTGCCGCCGATCGAGGCGACGTTGACGACGTGCGCGCCTCCCTCGGTACCCGCCTGTCTGAGTGCCGGGAGCAGGCTGTGGGTCAGGCACACGCCGGAGAGGTAGTTCAGACGCGTGATCCTCTCGAGTTCCTCGTCGTCGATCTCGAGGAACGTCCCGCGCGACAACGCCCCCGCGTTGTTGACGAGCATCCCGATCGAGCCGTGCTCGACCACTAGTCGCTCGCCGAGAGCGACAACCGCATCGCGGTCGAGGAGGTCACACGGCTCCGCGATGCCGTCGATCTCGCCCGCGACGCGTTCGAGGAGCTCACGCCGCCGCGCGACGAGGATGCAGCGCCAGCCCTGCCCGGCGAGCGCACGGGCAGTCGCCTCGCCGATACCCGTCGACGCCCCGGTGACGACCGCGACCCTCAAACCCGCCTCCTCGGCATCAAGCGCTCGACAGCACGCACGAGGCCAGGCGCGACGCCGTGGAGCAGGATCGCCGGCCGGTACGGAAACCACGGTACGACCACCTCGGCGCGGTTCCTCTCGATCGCCCGCAGGATCGCAGCGGCAACCGTTTCGGGATTGGTGACGATCCACCGTGAGCGACGCTTTCTGAGCAGCGCTTGCTGCGAGAACCCCTCGGTCGCCACAAACCCCGGCAGGATCGTGTGCACCGCGATCCCTTCTCTTCCGAGCGTCGGTCGGAGACAGCGGGAGAATGCAAGTTGGGCATGCTTCGAGGCGACGTAGGGGCCGGATTGGGCGAAGGCAATCGCTCCCACGATGGAGACGACGTTGACGACGTGCCCGCGCGGCGCCGCCTTCAGGCCGGGGAGGAACGCGCGCACGCACCAGGCGCCGCCGAAGTAGTTGACGGCCAGCACGCGTTCGACCTGCTCGAGGTCAGCCTCCGGAAACGCCTCGCGCATTGGCATCCCCGCGTTGTTCACGAGGAGGTCGACTGCCGGATGGCGCTCGAGGATTCGCCCCGCAGCCGCCTTCACCAGCTCCCGGTCGCCGATGGCGCAGACCTCGATCTCGCCGCCGATCTCGCCTGCCAGTGCCTGTAGGCGATCCTCCCGCCGGGCCACGAGGATGCAGTGCCAGCCTCGTTCCGCCAATGCGCGAGCCGTTGCTTCGCCGATCCCGGACGACGCGCCCGTCACGACGGCGACGCGTGGGGTGGCGGGCGAGTCGGCTGTTGGCTGTGCGTCGCTCATGCGTGTTCTGTCGCGTCTCCCCAGGCGAGATCTCTGGCGGCGCGGTACGCGTCCTTGTCGCGCCGCGAGACGATCCTACGCTGAGTCCCCTCAAGGCCGCAGGTGTCGAGATGAACGTGACCGGATCGGATCAGGGGCGGCCGGATCACCCGTGCGACCGCCGGTTGGACCGGCTCGCGCGAAACGACGACGTACGAGAACTTCTCGTCCTCGAACCCGCGTGCGACGCGTTTCACCGCCCGATGGGTCTCGCTGCGCGGTAGCCGGACCGCGAAGTGGCACCAGTCGTCCGCGAGGAGCGGACAGGCGTTGTCGTGCGGGCACGGTGCGGCGACGTGTCCGCCGGCGCCGACGAGTTGCGAGCGCGCTGCGATCACTCGTCTGTAGCCCGCCGGTGTCCCGGGCTCGATCAACGCAAGGACTCCCTCAGTCCTCGACCAGAGCCGGAGCGGAACGCGCTCGTCCGCCTCGCCGAGGAGATACGACGCGAGAACGAGGTCGGCTCCTCGGGTTTCGACGCTCGCATCACGGTGAACCCAGCGCGCTGTTTGCAGGGCCGTCGAGGGCGCGGCGGCAGCGAGCTGCCGACCAGCGGCGATCATCTGCGGCTCGGCATCGACAAGGGTGAACTGCTCGATGTCGGGCCACAACGCCGCCGCGGCCCACGACGCAACCCCGGGGCCTGCGCCAACGTCGAGCACAGAGCGCGGCCGCCAGCCGGGAAGGTGCGTCGAAAGACGACCAAGCACTGCGATCGCCGCGGCATAGGTGGCAGGCGCCCTGTATGCCGCGTAGGCCGCAACCTCCTCGCTCGTGCGGGCGACTCGCGAGGCGCTCGATCCTCCCGCACGGTAGGTCTCCGAGAGCCGGGAGGCCGCAGCCTCCAGCCTTGGTCCGTCGTGCGAGCCGACGAGTGCCTCGATGGCTGCGCGCAACGGGAGCGGCAGCTCGGACGTGGGCGGCGTCTCCGGCAAGCAGACGAGACTACTGAGTAGGATCGCCGCATGCTCGGCCGGTTCGCAGGGAAGCAGGCGCTCGTGCTCGGCGTTGCGAACCGGCGCTCGATCGCCTGGGCGATTGCCAAGCGGCTGCACGAGGAGGGTGCCGAGCTCGCGTTCACGTTCCAAGGCGAGCGGATCGAGAAGACCGTCCGCGAGCTCGCGGAATCCGTCGACGCAAAGCTCGTCACCGCCTGCGATGTTCGCTCCGACGAGGATGTCGCCCGCGTTTTCGCCGAGACAGGTGAGGCGTTCGGCGGCGGCCTCGACATCCTCGTCCACTCGGTTGCGTACGCCGCCGCCGAGGATCTCGAAGGGCGATTCACCGACACGCCGCGCGACCGTTTCTGGATGGCGCTCGACGTCTCCGCGTATTCGCTCGTTGCCTGTGCGCGTGCAGCGGAGCCGCTGATGGAATCCCGCGGCGCCGGCTCGATCGTGACGATGACCTACCTCGGCGGTGTCCGCGCCGTCCCGCACTACAACGTGATGGGCGTTGCGAAGGCGACGCTCGACGCGTCGGTCCGCTACCTCGCGTGGGATCTCGGGCAGAAGGCGATCCGCGTGAACGCGATCTCCGCCGGGCCGGTGCGCACACTGGCGGCGCGTTCGATAGCCGGCTTCACGACGATGGAGGAGATGTTCGAGCTGCGTGCGCCGCTCCATCGGCACATCGAGTCCGACGACTGCGGCGCCGCAGCGGCGTACCTTCTCTCGGACGATGCGAAGAACGTGACCGGGACGACGCTCTACGTCGACTCCGGGTATCACGCGATGGGCATGTAGACGACCGCGACAACGCTCTGGAAGTTCTCTATTCATGGGCTTTCGGGACGCTTTTGATGCCCATTCCCGTGCGTGATTACCTCCCGTACTTGCCTGAGTCGACGGCGCGCGCAACGATTGCCGAGTGGTGTCATGACGGGCATGGTTGTCGGTAGAGAGGACGAGCTCTCCGCGCTCGACCGCTTTCTTGGGGAGTTGAAGGAGGGGTTCTCGGCGCTCTTGCTCGAGGGGATCGCCGGGATCGGCAAGTCCACCCTGTGGCTCGCCGGCGTCGAGCGGGGACGTGTCCTCGGGCTGCAGGTCCTATCGTCGCGCCCGGCGGAGGCCGAGCGTGGGCTCGCGTATGCGGGGCTCGGCGATCTGCTTGCGCCTGTCCTGGACGACGTGCTGCCCGGGCTGTCTCCGCCGAGGCGTCGGGCGCTCGAGGTGGCGCTTCTCCTGGAGGACGGTCGGGATGCCGATGCGAATCCGAGGGCGATCGGCGGCGGGCTGCACGACGCGCTGGAGATGCTTGCCGAGGCGGGGCCCGTTCTCATAGCAATCGACGACGTCCAGTGGTTCGACCGCGCATCGACCTCAGCGCTGTCGTTCGCGCTCCGGAGGGTCGACGATGCACGAGTAGGTGTGCTGCTTGCACAGAGGCGTGGCGAAGTGGCAGCACCCGACGGCCTCCAGCTTGCACTCGGGGGTACGGTCATCGAGCGCCTGCGCATCGGGCCACTGAGCGTCGGCGCGCTGCACCGGCTTCTTCTTGGTCGAACCGGCCGCCCGATTGCGCGCCAGACGCTCCTGCGCGTCCACGAATGGTCCGGCGGCAATCCGCTCTACGCTCTGGAGCTCGTTGGCAGTCTCGACCGCGAGCTCGATCCGCTCGAGCCCTTGCCGCTCCCGGAGAACGTCGAGCAGCTCCTCGGCGCCCGGATCGCCCGCTTGCCGAGCCGCACGCGCGACGCACTGGGGCTGGTTGCGGCGCTCGGTGCTCCTTCTAACCCCATGCTGCGGCGTGCCGGCGTCTCTGCAGCCGCGTTGGGGCCCGCGCTCCGCGCTCGGGTCGTCGAGCGCGACGGCGAGACCATCTGCTTCACGCATCCGCTGCTCTCGTCCGTCGCGTACCGCGAGCTTGGCGAGAAGCGCCGGTCAGTTCACGCGCGGATCGCCCGGGCAGCAGATGATCCACTCGCCCGCGCGCGCCACCTCGCGCTTGCGCAGGACGAGCCCGACGTCAGGGTCGCCCGCTCGCTGGACACGGCGGCGCGGCGTGCCGGGGAACGCGGCGCTGCGGCGCTCGCAGCGGAGCTTTGCGAGCACGCACTGCGGCTAACACCTTCCGGAGCGACGGACGAACGTCGCCGTCGGAAGCTGGCTGCTTCCCGCGCACAGCTCGCGGCCGGCGAATGGACGCGGGCACGGTCGATGGCAGCGGAGGTTCTCGAGGAGGCGCGGAGTGGCCCGCCGCGCGCGGAGGCACTGATGCTGCTAGCCGACATCGAGGTCGACGACCTCGCAGTGCCGCTGCTCGAGGAGGCACTTGCGGAATGCGGCGAGCGCAAGGATCTCCGCGCCCGAATTCACATCAGGCTTTCGGCGGCGACGAGGTTCAGACGCGGCCTTGCCGGGGCGCGCGAGGAAGGCCGGATCGCACTTTCGATCGCCGACGAGCTAGGAGACAACACGCTGCGGTTCGCGGCGCTGTCTGTGCGGGTGTGGCTTGGCTCCGTGATTGGTGCCGACGACGTGCCGCGGGAGATCACGCGCATGCGCGAGCTCGCGACTTGCGCGGGAGACGAGGAGATGCGGAGGGAAGTGAACCGGCAGGACGGGTGGATCCTGACGAACGCCGGGAGGCTGGACGAGGATCGCGCCCTCCTCGAGGGTGAGCGTGCGCGCTGGAGCGAACGCGACGAGCTGCATGCCGCCGATCTCAGCTGGACCCTTGCGTGGGTCGAGTTGTGGAGTGGTCGTTGGGATGTCGCGGCCGCGCACGCCCAGCAGGCTCGCGATGTCTCGCTCCAGTACGGGCTGGAGAAGAACCAGGACTACATCCCGAGCTCGTGGGTCGCGGTCCATCGTGGTCAGTTCGACCTGGCGCTGGCGGAGGCTGCGCGCGGGCTGGAGTTGTGCGAGACGCAGATCGGATTCGATCCGCCGTTACTGCGCGCGGTCCCCGGGGCTCGTCGCGCTCTGGGGCGGCGATCCGGCTGGCGCGGAGCTCTGGCTCGAGCGGGCCGATCGCGAGGCAGCGAGATTGGGGTGGGGGGAGCCGTCGCAGAGGCCCTGGACGGGCGACTACGCGGAGGCGCTGCTCGAGCTCGGTCGGATCGCCGACGCGGTCCACCTGCTCGACCGCTGGGAGGCCGACGCGCTTCGCCTCGATCGCCCACGTGTGCTCGCCAACGTCACCCGCTGCCGCGGGCTCGTCGCCGCTGCCGAGGGAGTGATCGACTGCGCGTCCGCGCTGCTCGGCGAAGCGGTGCGGATGCACGAGGCCGCCGGCGATCCGTTCGGGCAGGCCCGGGCGCTGCTCGCCGTCGGCGCGGTTGAGCGGCGGCGGCAACGGAAGCGCGCCGCCCGCGAGGCGATCGAAGCCGCGCGCGAGGGGTTCCAGCGACTAGGAGCGGTGACGTGGAGCGAGCGATCGGCTGCCGAGCTTGACAAGATCGGTGGGCGGACGCGCAGCGACGGCCTGTCCGCCGCGGAGCGCCGTGTCGCCGTGCTCGTTGCCGCCGGCCGGACAAACCGCGAGGTCGCTCGCGAGTTGTTCCTCACGGAGAGGACGGTGGCCGGCCACCTGACCCGGATCTACGCGAAGCTCGGCGTACGTTCGCGCACGGAGCTGGCGCGCGTGTTCGCCTGACTCGACCAAGCACTCTTCGCGGGTAAAGACGCGAGGTTCTTACCTATCCGACAGAGAGCCGCCGCCGTAGCGTCGACCGGGTGCCGAGCTTCCTCGTCGAAACGTACCTTGCCCGCGGCAGTGCCGGAGAGCGCGCCTCCCGCGAGCGCCGGGCTCGTGCGGTCGCCGAGGAGTTGACACGGGAGCGGACACCGGTCCGCTTTGACCACTCGATCTTCGTTCCCGAAGACGAGATCTGCTTCTTCGTCTTCGACGCGCCGACCGGTCGAGACGCCGCGCTGACTGCAGAACGCGCCGGGCTCGATCCGATTCGCATCGTCGAGGCGGAGCCATCGACAAGAGAGAGGTGAAGGAGATGACCGCAAAACGGAGGATGACCCTGCTCACGGCCATCGCCGCGGCGGCGCTCGTCGCGCTCGCCGCGTTTGCGGCGATCACGCTGGCCTCGCCGGCCAGCGGCGTGACCGCGACGTTGCTGGCTCGTGGCAGCTACGCGAGCTACGACCTGAAGACAAGCCCGACGTCTTCGATCGACTTCAAGGCGAAAACCAAGGAGCCGACCGACGTGGTCGTGCAACGGCACGACTACCAGCCCGGCGCCACAACCGGCTGGCACACCCATCCAGGGCCTGTGTTCATCACGGTCACCCAGGGGCAGCTGACGTTCTACGAACGCGACGACCCGACCTGCACGCCTCACGTCGTCTCCGCAGGCCAGGGGTATGTCGACACCGGCATGGGCCACATCGGCTTCAACCAGACGAACGCTGTCGCCCAGGATGTGACCGTCGCGATCGCGCCGGTCGGAGCTCCCTTCCGGAGTGAGGTCGACGCGCCCGGTCCATACTGCAACTTCTGACCGAGCATTGCGGGGTGTCGGGCCTTGCGGCCCGACACCCCGCGAGCCAGACGGCTCAAGCGCGCCACGTGGATGTCGCAAAGCAACGTTGAGGTGTTGTCCTCGTGACTGGCACGAGTCGCACGACGGGGCAAAAATCCCTCTTCAGAGCATCTCCGAACCACGCGATGGGAAAGTAGACATCCGGGCCACGCGTCCCGCTGTGATCAGGGCTACGATGGACGGCCCGATCACTGCAACTCACTTGCCGCTGCTAACGAGATTCGATGTAACGGGTCAGGGTCCCCACGGCGCCTGCCACATCGTGATCGGGCCTGAGCGTGCGAGCACGCGGAATCCCTGCCTGCGGAGCATTGCCTCGGCCGCGCGCGCACAGCGATCACCGACGTAGCCCGCGCGTGTGTAGACGCCGCGATGGACTGCGACGTAGCGCACGTAGGTCGGCACGTCGCCGACGCCGCACGAGAGGTCGTGGTGGCGCTTCGCCCAGCCGTCGGCCGCTTGGACCGCGGTCGTTGAGTACCCTTCGGGCCGCTCGCGCGGGGACTGGATCGCGTACGCGAGATAGGTGCTGCCGAGGTCGATGTCCGGCCGGAAGATCGGCAGTTCGACGAGGCGGCCAGGCTCGCGGAGCGCAGCGTAGGCGGCGTCGCTCGTGTACGCCTTCTGCGCGCCGAAGATCTCGACGCGGAGATCGGCGACCAGCCCGACCGCAAGCAATGCGACGAGCGCTGCATGGCGTAGCCGCGAGGCGGCAAGTGCGACGAGCACGGCGAGCATCAGGCATGCGATCGGCATCAGCCGCTCAGGGACTCTCGGGTAGCGAAGCGGTGGCAGCGCGTGCCACAGCGTCGCGTACCCTGGAAAGTGCGTTCCGAGTGCGAGCAGCATCGGGATCAGCGCCGCCGCTCCGAGAAACACGGCGGTCGGCCGCCCGAGCTTGCGCCGCGCCACGACCAGGCCGGCGAGTGCGACAAGCGGTGTCACCCAGCCGATGAAAACGAACCGCTCGACGCCGTTCCCGTTTGACCGGGTGACGAAGTCGGAGAGCGTCGCCGAGTAGTGCGAGACGGAGCCGATTGAGCGACCACCCGAGACGATCGACGTCGCGATGACGGCGTGCTGGACCAGCTCTCCCGCTGCGATCGCGATAGCGGCGCCGGCCAACCCGAGGAGGCGCGGGCGCCAGCGCGGTAGCCGCACCCAGGAGTACGCGATGTAGAGCGGGATTGCGCCGAGTGCCAGATGCACCTGCCCGGAGAGCGGGATAGCCGCCAGCGCCAGCGCGGCCAGCACGTAGCGCCGCCGCTCGAGCGCCAGCAGCATCGCCGGCAGGAGGAACGAGATCCAGCCGAGGAGATGACCTGTGCTCTGCTGCAGGCGGTAGGGCGCAAGCGCGAAGACGATTCCGCCGAGCAGAGCCGGCGCGCGTGCCAGCCCGAGCGACCGCAGCCACCAACAGGTGAAGCCGCCGGAGGCGAGGAACGCCGCCAACAGCATCAGGTCATACGCCCACGCCGGTCCGAAGGCGCGCTCGAGCGGCCAGAACGGCATGCTGAACACGAGGCCCTGGAGCGTCGGGCGAACGGGGGACTCAGGCTGGAAGGAGTACGGATCGAGCCACGGCGCCCGTCCGTGCTGAAGCTGATGCCCCGGCAGCCAGAAGTTCCAGACGAGCTGGAGGTAGTCGCCGCCCGACTGCTCGCTGTAGCCGGGCGCCGAGCCGGCGATGTAGTGGTCGTTTACATGCCGCGACGCCGGCCAGGTCGCGAGAACCGCGCAGACCGCGAAGACGGCTAGTGCAACGGCGATGAAGCGGCCGCGATCACCGCGTCGATGTCCGGCAGTTCCGTCCCGAGCATCCATGCGGCCCGCACCGTACCCGCGTCGAGCAGGAACGCGCTGCGCGCCGCCACGCGCATCCCCGAGCTTTCGGTTTGGACACCGAACGCGCGGGTTGCCTCGCCTTCCCAGTCGGAGATGAGCGGCACTGCGTCGTGCGTCCCGAGCGCCTCGGCCCAGGAGCGGTGCGACCAAGGCGAGTCACGGGAGATCGCGACAACGCGGATGCCTGCCGCACGCAGGTCGTCTCTCCTGTCACGCAGGAGTAGCATTTCGCTCGTTCAGGTAGGCGACCAGTCGAAGAGGTAGAAGCAGAGGAGGGCGAAACCGTCACCCGCCGTCTCGCCGAGCACGTCTCCAAGCAGGCGAGAGCTTTCGCGCGGCTGCGTCCAGACGCGGCTGGCGGTCGGTACGGCGTCTCCCTTGCCGAGCATGAGCGGAGCATAGGCGCCCCCAGGAACCATTCGACGTGCTGCGGTGTATGAGGGGCGAGACGGAAGACAGCGACGGTAGGAGGATGACCATGGGCAGGCGTCGGTCGATCGGGTTCGTAGCAGCGGTGATCTCGCTGACGGTCGTAGCGGCGGCGTTCGGGGCGGGCCCGTGGCCCGGTCTCGCGGTGAACCTGACCGCGCCCGACGGCACGGTGCGCTACGCGGCGAAGGCCGTTGGCTCCTCGACGAATGTCACTGCCGTCCGCGTCAGCACCGGCCGCGTACTCCACCGCGCGCGGGTCGCCGGCGTGTTCGGGATTCCTGCGGTGACGCTCAACGGCACGGCAGGTGGGCTTTCGGTAGACGGCCGTCGGCTCATACTCGCCCCGCCGCCGAACTACGACGCGACGCCGAGCGCCGAAACCCGGTTCGTCGTTCTCTCGACTGCGACGTTGCGTCCCGTTCGCACCATCGTGCTGCGCGGCGACTTCGGCTTCGATGCGCTCTCGCCCGATGCGAGGACGCTGTACCTGATCCAGCACCGGTCGACGGCCGACGCGAGCTATGCGGTGCGCGCGTTCGATCTCCGTACCGGCAAGCTCCTGCCACGAACGATCGTGGACAAGTCCGAGGCGGACCAGACGATGCGCGGCTTTCCGGTCGCGCGTGCCACGAGCGCCGACGGAACATGGGTGTACACGCTCTACCGGCGCGACAACGAGACGCCTTTCGTCCACGCGCTCAACACGCGCGGGCGCTACGCGGTCTGCGTCGATCTGCCGCGGATGGTTGCCGACGAATGGATCTGGAGTGCTGCCCTTGACCTGACGGACGGAGGCGCACATCTCGTCGCGCGGCTCGCGACCGACGCGAATGCATTCGTCATCGACACGCAAACCCTGCGCGTCGTGGGCTAGAGCTCGAACCGAAATGAGGCCTTGTGCCGTCGGGACGTGCTGTGCACGCACACTGCGGCGTCCTCAGTCGCCTCGATACGTCTCGTAGCGAGGCTCCCTGCGTCCTTGCATCGCACGCACCCAGCCCGCCCCGACGACGAAGCTCATTCCGGTTCGAGCTCCTAGCTGACCGACGCCGCGAGACGCAGAGCCTGTGTCTTCGATCCCGCCCCTTCCAGGCGCAGGACGAGAGCCCCATGCTCCCACAGGAGCGTATTCCCGGCCAATCGGACGCGACCCGTCCGGAACTCGCCGGCTGGATCGAGATAGGCGAAGAGGTGCGGTTTGCCTGCTAGCCAAAGACCGGGTTGGCCCGCGACCCTGACCTCTTCGACATGTGTTCCGGGGCCGACTACCTTCTGCGCCACGTACACCCCGTGGCCGCGGAGCTCAGTGAGCAGGAGGTTTCCTTAGACAAGCGTCACCTCGCCGTCCGGCTTGTCGACGAAGAGGCCGTCGGCCTCGCGCGGCAGCCTCAGGATGGGGAACCCCATGGCACGTCGCGCCTCTGCGAGTGTTGCCGCGCGTCCTAGCGCTAGCGTCGCTGAGTCAGGCACGGGCGGGAGCGTCGACACGTGCTCGATGCGGATCGGGCCGAAGCCGAGCCAGTCGAGAATTGCGCTCCGCGCCGGTGGGACCGCGAAGGCGATTGCCAAGGCGATCAGCATTGCCATTGCGGCGAGTGCGACGACGACGAGACGACGTTGTCGCCTCTGCGGGATCGCCGCGACGACGTATGCGGCGACGTCCGGCGTCGGCGGGTAGCGGGTCGCTGCCACAAGCTCGCGGAGTGTCCGATCTATCTCAGGCATCGGGCTCCCACTGGAAATCGGCGCGGAGATGCTCGAGCCCGCGTGAGAGGCGCGACTTGACGGTTCCGGCCGGGCAGCCGAGGACGACGGCGGCCTCCGCTTCGGATAGGTCGAGGAAGTAGCGCGTGAAGATCGCGAGGCGCTCCTCGTAGCGGAGGCGCCAGAGGGCGCCCGCGAGGAGCCGGTGCGTCTCGTCGGTGAGGACGACCTCCTCCGCCGATCGCTCCGTGCGGTGGCGTGGCTCCGAGCCGCCAATGCGCGGGATGAGTCGGGCCTGACGCCGCTCGTGACGGCTGCGGTTCCGGGCTTCGTTCGCGACGATCCGCAGGAGCCATGGGCGAAACGGGGCTCCGACGTGAAAGCGATGAAGCGCCGCGTAGGCCTTCAGGAAGCCGGCTTGCGCCGCATCCTCGGCGTCCGTCGGACTCCGCGTGATGAGGTATGCGATGCGGAAAGCGGTGTCCTGGTAGCGCGCGACGAGGTGGCCGTAGGCCGTGATGTCCCCCTCCCGGGCCTGCTCGATGAGCACGCCGTCGTCGGGCAGCTGCTCCACCGCCCCCTCATACACCACCAACGGCCTCGGCGTTCCCGATGCGGCCGCTCAGCGCGCGAGCGCGACGATGCGGCGTGTCCACAGCTCGGGATCGTGGATCGAACCGAGCCGGATCGTCGCCTCGGGCTTCAGCTGGCGCTGGAGGCGGGCGAGGATATCCTCGCGACCACGCAAGCGCTCGATCACCCAGAGGTCGGCCGCAAGTGGCTTGTCGGAGCGGTTGACGAGGCGGTTCGTCACGGCGAGGCCGCTACAGCCCTTCGCCTGTCGCGGACAGCCGACGACGATGAGCTGGCGTGTGCTGCGCGGGTTGCCAATCCGCCAGATCTGGACACCTTCGACGGTGTGGACCCTGACTGCGAGCGCCAGCGAGCGGCCGTATGGGGTGAACCTGATGCTCCGCAGGATGCCGAGCGTGGCTGCGGCCCGAGGGTCTCCCTTGATGAAGGCCTGGAACGCATGTCCGACGGCTCTGAAGATGAGGTTGCGCCCGTTGCCGAAGCCTTCGATGCCGCCCTCTGCGGCAAGCCGACTTGGAAGCGGCTGAAACTGCTTCGCCGTCCCCCGCCTCTCCCAGAGCGGGCCGCCGTAGTAGAGGAGCAGCCACGTCTCGCCCTGGGGCGGGGTCTCGGTGATGTCGCCGAGGCGCGCGATCCGGTACGTCGAGAGCATCACAGCCCGTGAGCCGTAGGGCGAGTTGTCCCAAGCGCGCCAGCCGTGGGGAATCAGCAGCGTGAATCCCGACCCGCGACTCTCGACGCGATGGAGCGCGTTCTCGCGGCCACCGTTGCCGCAGCCGGCAAGAACGCTCGCAAGCAACAAGACCGAGAGAACGAGAACCCAGGAGCGTTTCTGCCTCACCCGACAATCCCCGCGACGCCAACTGGCCGGAGGCCGACCGGCACGAGCACTCGCTGCCTGGTGACGGCGTCGTAGACCAGGATCGATCCGGCGTCGGCACACGCCGCGACGACCCAGCGCGTGCCGACGAGAGCGACGTCAGCGGCGCCGCGGCAGCCTGTGACCCTGCGGAGTACGCGACCCGATCGCGCCGAAACCAGCAGCAACCGTCCGCTTCGCGGCGCGGCGAGCCACAGCCGTTGTCCGGCGTAGTAATCGAATGCGACCGAGCCGACGACGTCGCCCACATCCCGTGCCCAGACGACTTGCCGCGACCCTCCGTTGAGCTTGCCGATCAGGCGCGAACCTCGATACGTGACGTAGAGGTTCGCGCTATCCGGCTGCAGCGCGATGTCTCGGATCGCCAGATGAGTGGTGAGTCGGAACTCCAGCCGGGGGCGGGCCGGATTCGTGAGGGCGAACATCCTCAGACCTGGGCTCGGCGCGCCGGTCGCCAGCCACAGGAGATCGCCGGCGACTACGGCGCCCGGGCGCGGTCCCGCTGGCACGCGCGACGCGACGCGCTTGCGACGTAGGTCGAGAACGACAAGCCGGCCCCGGCGTTGATCCGACACGTAGGCATAGCGCGAAGGTGCCGCGTACGGCCGTTGACCGAAAGCCACTGCCGACGGATGCCCGAGGCCGCGGAACACCGCCTCCACCTTCCGGTTGACGCCGTCGACGAGCGTGGGGGTGCCTGCGGACGGGCTCGCGACGAGGAGCTTGCGAAGATCAAAGGACGATGCGATGACTCCCGGTTGCGTCGTGAGGGCGATGCGAGCCGTCACGCGCCTCGTGTCGAGATCGACCTCCACGAGCTCACGCGAGCCGGCCACGGAGACCCACACGAGCGGCGATCCTCCGGCGGAAGTGGCGAGCCCGTCCGGGGCCAACCCGGCGACTGCCAGGGCTGCAAGCGAGATCACCATGCTAGTGCGCGGACGGGCCACGGCTATTCCTCGGCCAGCCGCAGGATCGCGCTCGCGTAACGGTCGGCGCTGGTCGTCTCGAGCGGCCCCGGCGGTAGTTCGACCACGAACGAGATCAGGCCGAGATGGTTCTGCCAATTCGGTGCTGTGCCGGCGAGCCAGGGGAGCGATCGGTACGGCGCGCCGGCAAGGCGCGCGAAGCGTCGCGCTGCGGACACGCTCGGCCCCCACGCACGGACGACGGCCTGCGGCTGATGAAACCAGATCGTGATCTGCGGGCGTAGCCGGAGGATCAGTGCGCGCGCCGCGCGAGACTCCGGCTCGGAGAACGGCCGATGCCCCGAATACTGCCGCGAGCCCAGCCGCCCGATCGGCTGCCACATCGCGCCGAAGTTCCGGTTCAGGTCGACGCCATGGGCGTTCTGGCGGGTCGCCGCGTGGAGGCCGTCCGGATTCAAGTCCTGGATCACCCAGAGATCGGCGGTCGTGGGTCGGACAAGGTCGACGAGTCGGGCCGTGATCGCCATGCCGGCGCACTCGTCGCCGTGGATGCAACCGACGATGAGGATGCGCCGGTGGCTGCGCGGGTTGCCTCTCCGCCAGGCCCGAAGCGGTCTCCCTTGCACCGAGCGGCCGATCACCCGTACCGAGCTGACATTGGCCAGCAAGCGTCCGCGGGCCGTAAGCGCGATCGAGGCGAGGATCCGAAGCGTCGTCCGCGTGCGCGGCGCGCCCTCGACGTAGGCGGTGAAGACGTGTCCCTGAGCGCGGAAGCGCAGCATGCGAGCGGTGAATCCTTCGTACGTCCGCATCTCCGGAAGCGCTCCTGAGAGTGGAGTAGTAGTGCGTGCCCAGCGCGGCAGCGCCCAGATCGGGCCGTCGTCGCCGAGGATGACGGACGTTTCGCCGGGCGGGAGGCGTTCGCCGACGTCTCCGGGTCGACTCGCGGCGAATGTCCCGACGGTGGCCGCACCGGTTGTTGGATCGATGCGTATATGCCAGCCGGCGGGCAACTCGAGGGTATATCCGGCAACTCGGTTCTCAAACCGTCGCGTGCCAAAGTCGGCGGCGGCTGCCCCAAGCGTCATCGCGGTCAGAACGATTGCGACTACGGCTGCGCGCAGCACCAGCCCTCGATCCGCGGGAAGCTCTGAGAGCGGAACTGCGCCGAGATGTTCGCGATGGCCTGGATACGCTTGGTCGCACCGCCGCGCGCCACCTGGAGAAGCACCCACTGATCCGCTGACGGCCATGTGACGAGCAGCCAGCTGCCGTCAGGAGACCAGGTGAGTTGCTGGAGGCCCCCCTTGCCGTGAAAGAGAACGGGGCCACCCGGGAACAAGAACACGTCGCTCTGCGCGCCGTGACTCCGGATCACCGCCGGCCTGTGCGTTCCCGGAACGAACGCAGCATCTGCGTACGTCGTGCCGTAGGCCGGATCGTTCCGACGGACCAGGCGGCCGTGTTCGTCGTAGACCCGAAGTGCGTGAGCGGCGAGTACGAGGAGTCGCTTGCCGTCGCCTGACCAAGAAATGGCCAGCACCGGCTCTGCCGGACCCCGATTCGCACGCCAGATCACCCGCCCGGTCTGCACATCCTGAAGTCGCACCTCGCTCGCCGAGACGTACGCGAGCTCCCGCAAAGAGCCGGTCCGCCAGGCGAAGGGTCCGTACTCAGCCGGAGCAAGGAACCGATCGCCCGTTCCGTCGCCTGCGACCACGTGAAGTCCCGACTTGTCGCTGTACGCAATTCGACTGTCGGTACGTGATCCCGTCCAGCTCGGGAACGCCACGCTCGGGCGGGCCAATGACCAGCGCTCCTCGCCACCCGGAGTAAGCGCGTAGAGAGCGCTGCGCCTTGTCGCGGCGACGTAGAGGCCGTTGGGCGACCACGACGCCGAGCGGTAGGCGCCGAGGCGTCGCTTCGATCCGTCCGCCTGCACCACCCAGACCCCGCCGTCGGAGTGGACGAGCAGCGCCCCGGAGGCCGGTAGCGAGAAGAGCGCCGACCGTGCTCCCCGGACGCCGACCGTCTCGCGGATCGAGCGAAGTAGAGCGCGCCCGGGCGAGGAAATCGCGGCCGCCACAACTGCACCTGCAACCACGATCGCGATCGCGGGGACGAGCCGGCGCCGATCTCGGTGGCGCACTGGCTGTCGTTCGCCGAAGGCGGCTTGGGCGACCCGCCAGCCGCGTTCGCGCGCGTCGTGCTCGTCCGGAATCTCGACGTGTTCGAGCGCGCGTCTCATTCGAGCGTCTCCGCGAGCGAGTCGAGACCACGCCGGAGTCGCGAGTTGACGGTGCCGCGTGGCAGGTCGAGCAGATCCGCGATTTCGCCGGGCGTGTATTCGAGGAGGTGGCGGAGCACGATCACTGCGCGATGCTCCGGCGGTAAGGCGCGGAGGCTCGCAAGCGTCGCGTCATCGAACCCGCTCGATTGGTCGGTGCTTGCCGCGGTCGTGTCGAGTTCTGTTTCGGCGCGAAGCGTCCGGGCGCGTGACCAGTCGATCGCACGGTTGACGACGATGCGATGCAGCCATGGCCCGAATGGGCGGCGCCGGTCGAAGCGGTCGAGCGCTCGGATGGCCGCCAGGAACGCTTCTTGCGCGATATCCTCGGCAGCGGCTGAGTCGTGCACGACGAGGTACGCGGCTCGAAACGACCGCGGCCAGTAGGCGCGGAAGAGCGCCTCGAGATCCGAGGTCGATCCCGCCTGCGCTCCTCGCACCCAGGCGCGCTCGTCTCGCCCTGCCTGTGCCACTGCAGGACCATACGACCCGCGGGATCGGCTAGGTCCACGGAAGAGATACGGCCGGAACGCCCCCGGAGGTCCGGTGATCTGGCGGGACCTCTCGCGCTCGCCGCGCCGTACTGACGTCCATGAACCGCCGCACCTTTCTGATCGCCGCAGGCGCGCCACTTCTGGCGGCGACGGTGCCGCGGCGTCTACTTGCCGCCTCGGCCGGCGGCGGAGTCGTCGCGCTCGTGACCGCGGACCTCGAGGCGCACCTCGTTGCCGTCGAGGTCGCGTCGGGCCGGATCGTGGAACGCGTTCCGACGGCGCCTGGCCCTCGCAGCATCGAGAGCAATCTCTTCGGACACGCGGTGGTGGCGCACACGCCCTTCGGGCGCCTCAGCATCGTCGACGCGGCGACGTTGTCGGTTCTCCGCGAGATCGAGGGCTTCAGCGAACCGCGGTACACGGCGATGCACCCGCTCGAACGTCTCGCCTACGTCAGCGATTCGAAGCGCGACGAGGTCGTGACGGTCGACCTTGTCCGCCTGCGTGTCATTCATCGCACGCGCGTTCCGGGTCCGGCGCGGCACATCTCGGCGAGCCCCGATGGCCGCACGCTCTGGACGGCGCTCGGGACCAAGGCTCGTGCCGTCGCGGTACTCGATCTCTCGGATTCGCGCCGACCACGGCTCCTGCGTACAGTCGTCCCGCCGTTCCTGGCGCACGACGTCGTGTTCGCGCCGGGCGGCGACCAGGTCTGGGTGACGTCCGGGAGCACGAGTGCCATAGCCGTGTACTCCACAGCAGGGAGCGCGCCGCCGAGGTTGCTGGGCGCCGATCTGCCCCCGCAGCACATCGCGTTCTCGGGATCTCGTGCCTACGTCGCGAGCGGTGACAGCGGGACTGTCCGTGTCCACCGGCTCGATGGGGCCCTGGTCAAAGAGAGTTCCGTCCCAGACGGCTCCTACAACGTCACCTATGGCGCGGCCGAGCTGACCTTCGGCCGTCCGGTGGCCGTCACGCCTTCGCTCGACCTCGGCACGGTGTGCGTGCTTGCCCCGAACGGCTCGGTTCGCAGGATCCGCAAGATCGCCCGCTCTGCCCACGACGCCTGCATCGTCGAAGCCGGTTAGCTGCCGGCGGCGACGCGCTCGGTCGCGTTCGCGATCTCTTCAGCAACCTCGGCGATGTCGCGGTTCGCGTTCCAGATCCGGAGCTGCCGCTCGGCGCTGTTTCCGCGGCCGAGCAGCGCACGGACTTCCTCGAGCTCGCGCTCGGAGCCGAGCTCGCGTGCGTGCGGCTCGATCTCGCGCAACGTCCGCCTGACGAGTTGTGCGATCGGCATCCGGTTCCGGCGGCCTGTCGCCAGATCCATCACCGGCGCCTCGAGTCCGTAGCGTGCGGCAAGCCACTTGTTCTCGCTCGTCAGGATCCGGTGGAACGTCGGGATCTGCTCGCCGGCGTCGTACATCTCGCTGAGTTGCTTGACGAGGGCCTGGCAGTACGCGGCGATCGCGACGGCGTCCTCGACCCGTGTGACCGCGTCGCAGATGCGGATCTCGATCGTGCCGAGCCGCGGGTGCGGGCGGATGTCCCACCAGATGTGCGTGTAGTCGGCGATGCACCCTGTCTGCTCGAGCTGGCCGACGACCTCGGCGTAGTCGGCGTAGTCGCGGAAGCGCGGCGGTGGCCCTGAGCGCGGGAAGGCGGCGAAAACCATCTGCCGGCTGGATGCGAGCCCGGTCGGCTCGCCACGCCAGAACGGCGAGCTCGCCGACAGCGCGAGGAGCGGCGCCAGCTGCGGCAGGAGCCCGTTCACGACCTGGATCGCCTTGTCCGGGTCGTCGACCGCCACGTGGATGTGCATGCCGAAGATCAGCTCTCGCCGAGCGACGTACTGAAGCGCATCGACGAGTTGGTGGTAGCGGTCGCGCGCGGTGATCCGCTGTCGCTCGAACAGGCTGAACGGATGCGTGCCCGCCGAGCCGACCCGGAGGCCTTTGTCGCGCGCCACGCCTGCGACGTAGCCCCGGAGCTTGAGGAGCTCGCGCATGATGTCGCCGGGGCTCCGGCACACGGGCGTCGCGATCTCCAGCACCGACTGCATCAGCTCGGCGTTCACCTGCGACTCGAGCTCGTGCCCTTTGACGGCTGCGAGCACCGTGTCGATGTGCTGCACGAGGTCGAACGTCGTCCCGTCGAGCAGCATGTACTCCTCCTCGACGCCCACTGTGTACGGGTCGCTCGTGCCGAAGCGATGGTCGAGGACGCTACCTGCGTAAAACGCGCCCTTGCCGGTGACGGTCGGCGGCAGCAGCTGGGAGTCGGTCACGGAACGACAGCCTCGGCTTCGATCTCGACCTTCCAGCAGGGGTCGAGGAGCGCAGTGACGACGCAGGTCGCGGCGGGGCGAACGTCCCGGAAGACATCACCGTGAGCGCGAGAGACCTCGTCCCAGTGCGACGGGTCGGTGATGAACATGCGCGTTCGGACGACATCCTCGATGCTGCCGCCGGCGCGCCCGATCGCCTCGGCGATGATCTGGAGGCAGAGTCGTGCCTGCGCGTAGGCGCCCTCCGGCGGTGGCGATCCGTCCGGCGGGATCGGAGCAGTGCCCGCCACGAGGATCCGGTCGCCGACGACGACCGCCCGCGAGAACCCGGCCACCGGCTCGAACGGGGAGTGACCCGAGATCAAGCGTCGTACCATCTCCGGGCTAGTATCGCGCGGCGTGCAGGCTCTTTGCCAGATCGACGACTGGGATGTGCCGTTTGTCGCCGCGGGTGTCACACGGCCGGACGCGACGATTGCGAGCCGAGGGGACACCGGACGCGCTGTGCGTCTCGCGTCCGTGTCGAAGCCCGTGACTGCACTCGCGGTGCTCATCGCCGCCGAGGAGGGCGTGGTCGACCTCGACGAACCAGCCGGCCCGCCGGGGTCGACGATACGGCATCTTCTTGCGCATGCCTCCGGCCTGCCCTTCGACGGCGCAACGCCCATCGCGCCGCCAGGGCGGCGGCGGATCTACTCGAACGAAGGCTTCGGGATCCTCGGCAAGCATCTGGCGCTGGCCGCCGAGATGCCGTTCGTCGATTACGTACGCGCAGCCGTGTGCGAGCCGCTGGGGATCGGCTTCGATCCGTCTGGGCACCCGGGAGCCGGCATGCACGCGTGCGTCGACGACGTGCTCGCGCTCGGTCGCGAGTTTCTCGCTCCGACGCTGATCGCACCCGAGACGCTGGCCGAGATGACATCCGTGCAGTTCCCCGGCCTCGACGGTGTCTTGCCCGACTTCGGTCGCTTCAGTCCGTTGGATTGGGGTCTCGGTGTGGAGTTGAAGGGCGCCAAGACGCCGCACTGGTCCGGCGTGCGAACGTCGCCCGAGACGTTCGGACACTTCGGCGGCAGCGGGACATTTCTCTGGGTCGATCCTGTTGCCCAGGTCGCATGCTGCGCGCTCGCGACGCGCGAATTCGGCGAGTGGGCCAAGGCCGCCTGGCCGAGGCTCTCGGATGCCGTCCTCGTGGACGTCTCCGGCAGCTGAGCGCACCACATCCTCAAGGATCGCGGGCGCGGATCCGATCTATGAAGCGTGCGCTCGTTCATTTCGACACGTGGAGTCTTCGGCTTCGTCATTGCGAGCGTTGCGCTTGCGTTTGCAGGCTGTGGCGCCGAACTTGGCGCGGGAGGCGGCGCAGCATCGCTGCAGGTGGTCGAGAAAGACTTCGCGATCCGAACCACGAAGCATGTGTCGGCGGGAGACGTGGTCCTGCGCGTTCGCAACCGCGGGCCGGGAACGCACGAACTGCTCGTCGTCCGGGAAGCGTCCGTCGGGAAGCTGCCGTTCCGATCCGACGGTCTCACAGTCGACGAGGATGCGGTCACAAAGTCAGAGGTCGGCGTTCTCGAGCCGGACCACGCAGGCGTCCTCAGGGAGCTACACGTCCGACTCACGCCAGGTCGCTATGTCCTCTTCTGCAACATGTCCGGACATTTCCTCGGCGGCATGCACACCGAGCTGGTGGTTCGCTAGTGGCTCGCCTGACGCCAGCGTTCCGACCGTTTGCCGCGCGTGCGCGGGGGACGACGATCGCGATCGTCCTCACGTTCGCGCTCGTCTCGACCGTCAGCTCCGGGCTCTCGATCTGGATGACCGGCCGTTCGAAGCATCGCGCAGCCGTGATTGAGATCGCCGCCCGGCAGCGGACCCTTGCCGAACGCTACGTCGAGGAGCTGCTGCTCGTCCGGGCCGGCAGGACGGCGGATCCGATGCACACCGGCAAGCTGCTCTCCCAGAGCGCGCAAGCGTTGCTCGACGGTGGTCTCGCTCCGGCGGTGAACGGCGACGACGACGAAGCGACGTTGCCGGCCGAGCACGAGCCGCTGGTGCGAGGGCAACTCGAGCAGGAGGCGAAGCTCGTCAACGATCTGACGCGCACGGGCAGTGCGGTCCTCGCCGGTCGGCCGGTCGCCGGCCTGCCCGAGACGGGGAGCGAGCGTGTGAAAACCACTGACCCCGTGCAGCGGCTGCGGATCCTCGCTGCGTTGACGTCGAACATCTCGTTGAACGCATCCCGAACGGTCGCGGCACGCGCGGATCACGACATCAGCAACCTGATCAGGCTCCAGATCGCACTCGGCGTCGGCGGTCTGTTTCTCTCCCTGCTCCTTGCGTGGGCACTTGTCACCGCGACGCGTCGGCAGACCGCCCATTTCCGCAGCCTTGTCACGTCGTCGACCGATCTTGTGCTTGTGTTCGGCGCCGGCGGCTGCCGCTACGTCAGCCAATCTGTGGTGTCGATGCTCGGTCGCTCCGAGTCTGATCTGCTCGGAACGGGGTTCGCCCGTTTCGTCCACGAGGACGATCGTGACGCCGTCGAGGCGGCGGCCCGCGAAGGGAAGCCGCAACAGCTCGTGCTGCGTGTTCTTACAGCGTTTGGCGAGTGGCGTGCGCTCGAGGCGAACCTCACCGATCTTCGCCACGACCGCCACGTTCACGGCGTCGTGCTGAACGCACGGGACATCACCGAACGCGTTCGGCTCGAGCAGGAACTGACCCGCCAGGCCCAGCGCGACAACTTCGGGACACAGCTCACCGAGGCGCTCGAGATGGCCGATGAGGAGGACGCGGCCTACGACGTGGTGCAGCGCGCTATGGTCGAGGTCGCCGCGGGCGCTCCGATGGAGCTGCTTCTCTCTGATTCGAGTCGCGCGCAACTCGCACGCGCCGCCGCGAGCCCGACCGCCGGGGCACCTGGGTGCCCCGTTCAGTCACCTTTCTCGTGTGTTGCCGTGCGACGCGGCACCCCGGTCGTCTTCGAGACGAGCGGCGCACTCAACGCCTGCCCTCACCTGCGTGACCGTCCGGACGGCGCCCGCTCCGCGGCATGCGTGCCCGTCACGTTCATGGGGCGTGCGCTGGGCGTGCTCCATGCGACCACGCCGGACGGGCATCCGCTCGCGCCCGAGCAGGTCGCGCAACTCACGAGCCTCGCCACCCAGGCCGGTGCTCGTATCGGCACGGTTCGTGCCTTCCAGAAGACGCAGCTACAGGCCGCGACGGACGGCCTCACGGGGCTCATCAACCGACGGACACTCGAGACACGCGTGCGCGATCTTGCAGTCCAACACACGCCGTTCGCGCTCGTCCTCGCCGATCTCGATCGGTTCAAGCAACTCAACGACACGCACGGGCACGAGGCCGGCGACCGCGCCCTCCGGCTCTTCTCGCAGGTTGTGCACAGCGTGGTACGTGGCGAGGACATCGTCGCGAGGCTCGGCGGTGAGGAGTTCGTGATCATCCTGCCCGGCCTCGACGAGGGCCAGGCTGTGAACGTGCTCGAACGTCTGCGAAGCGCGCTTGGTGCGGCCCACACGGGCGATCACCCGGTGTTCACGGCGAGCTTTGGCGTCACCGATTCGTCGCACGGCTCGAATCTCGACGAGATCCTGCGCGTCGCCGACCAGGGGCTTTACGTGTCGAAGCAAACGGGGCGCGACCGGATCACGGTCGGCAAGCCTGGCGTGACCCCCGTAAACGGCGGCATGTCGAACGGCGGTCGCGCTGTCGACGAGGACGAACGACCGCTACAGCCTGCCGTCGCCAAGGGTGGCCGGCCTGCGTTGCACGATGCGGTCGACGAGCGCGATCCGCGGCCGTCCGGCGTCGAGATCCGCTAGACGTCGTCGGCGAAGAGCGGCCGCAGCAGGTCGTCGAACGTCTCGCGGTCGCAACTCGCGACTGTGCACGGCGTGATCGTCGTCACCGTTGCCGTCCTCGGAATGCCCATCGCGGCAGCGACCTCGCCGAACGTCTCCCCGGGACGCAGGAGGCTACGAGCACCGAGACCCGTTTGCGTGACGGCCGCGAGCCCGGAGATAAGAACGTAGAAGCGGTCGCCGCTGTCCCCCTCGGCGACGATGCGCGTTCCCGCAGGAACGTCCTCGCGGCGCATCCGCTCGGCCAGCCGACCGAGCGTCTCGCCCGGCAGCGATGCGAACAGCCCGACCCGTTGCAGCTCGGTTACCGACGCGGGAACGTGCTTGGGACTCATTCATACACCGTAGCGCCGTCGCCCTGAATGTCCGAAAGGCCGGCAAGGCCGGCCCTTCGGACGGGGGGAGGGTTGGAGAAGCCTCAGACGACGAGGCCGAGGGAGCGCTCGATCGCGCCCTTCGGCTGTGCGCCGATGACGGCCGCAGCAGGCTCGCCATCCTTGAACAGAATCATGGTCGGGATCGACTGCACACCGTAGCGCTGCTGGAGCTCGTGCTCCTCGTCGATGTTGACCTTGACAAGCTTGAGTTCGCCCGGGCGCTCCTCGACGATGCGGTCGAGAACGGGCGCGACGGCGTGGCACGGGCCGCACCATTCCGCCCAGAAGTCCACGAGAACCGGGATATCGCTCTGGAGAACCTCTTGCTCGAATGTTTCAGATTTCACAGCTGTCGCCATGCGTTCCTTTCGCTAACGAATTTCCACTCTGCCAGAAGTCTGAACGAGTGGGAGGACAAACCTCTTCCATAGAATCGATCCCGTGTTCGCGTCATTGCCCAAGGAGCCCGACTACGACGCCCAGGAACGGGCAATTCTCGAGCTGTGGGAACAGGAGCAAACGTTCGAGCACGTGCGGGCTCTGAACGCAGGCGGGCCGACGTTCAGCTTCGTTGACGGGCCGGTCACCGCGAACAGGATGGTGCTCGGCGTCCATACAGCGTGGGGTCGCACATTGAAGGATGTCTTCCAGCGCTACAAAGCGTTACGCGGCTTCCATCAGCGCTATCAGAACGGGTTCGACTGCCAGGGACTCTGGATCGAGGTTGGCGTCGAGCGCGCGCTTGGTCTCAACTCGAAGCGCGAGATCGAGGAATTCGGGATAGCCGAGTTCGCGAGGCGTTGCCGCGAGGTCGTCGTTCAGTCCTCACGCGCGTTGATCGAGGGCTCGACCCGCCTCGGGCAATGGATGGACTGGGGGAACGACTACTTCACCTTCTCGGACACGAACATCGAGTACATCTGGCGCTTCCTGAAGCTCGTCCACGAGCGCGACTGGCTCTATCTCGGGCACCGCTCGACCGAATGGTGCCCACGCTGCGGGACGTCGCTCTCGCAGCACGAGCTGTCGCAGGCCGGCGTCTACCAGGAGCGCAGCGACCCCTCCCTCTTTGTCCGGTTCCCGCTCCTCGATCGACCGGATGAGTCGCTCGTGATCTGGACGACGACGCCGTGGACGCTTCCCGCGAACGTCGCAGCGGCCGTGAATCCGGAGGCCGAGTACGGCAAACGCGCAAACGGGGAGTGGGTGGCGGTCGCGCGCTACCCGGACGAGCGTTTCGTCGCTCGGACTGCGGGGGCGGAGCTCGTCGGCCTCCGCTACACCGGACCGTTCGACGAGCTCGGGCCGGGCAGCGAGGTCGAGCATCGCGTCATCCCGTGGGATGCGGTCGACCTCGACACGGGCACGGGCGTCGTCCACATCGCGCCCGGCTGCGGCGGTGAGGACTTCGAACTCTCGAAGGAGTATGACCTCGCCGTGCTGACGCCGGTCGACGAGAGCGGCCACTTCTACAGCGAGTACGGCTGGCTGCACGGCCTGTCCACCGTCGAGTCGGCGGATCAGATCGTCGGCAACCTCGACGAGCGCGGGCTGCTCGTGCACGCCGGGACGATCGAGCACAGCTATCCGCATTGCTGGCGCTGCAACACGCCGCTCATCTTCCGCATCTCGGACGACTGGTTCATCTCGGTCGCCGACCTGCGCCAGCCGATGCTCGATGCGAACGCGACGGTCGAGTGGACACCCTCGTACATGGGCAAGCGCATGGACGACTGGCTGCGCAACATGGGCGACTGGAACATCTCGCGCCGCCGGTACTACGGGCTGCCGCTGCCGTTCTACCCCTGCTCGTGCGGGCATCTGAACGTGATCGGGTCCCGGGCGGAGCTCGAGGAGCGAGCGGTCGGCGGGCTCGAGCAGCTCGAGGAGTTGCGGCGGCCGTGGATCGACGCCGTGCCGATCCGCTGCGACTCGTGCGGGGAGGAGGTGCTGCGGATCCCCGAGGTCGGCGACGTGTGGCTCGACGCGGGCATCGTCCCGTTCTCGACGCTCGGCTGGCAGAACCCGGAGTTAATCGCGCAGGGCTATGCGACCGGCGCGGCGCGTGGGCTGACGACCGCCGACCTGCCCGATCACGCGTACTGGGAGCAGTGGTTCCCCGCCGATTGGGTGTCCGAGATGCGCGAGCAGATCCGTCTCTGGTTCTACTCGCAGCTCCTGATGTCGGTGGCCTTGACTGGACAGGCCCCGTTCAAGAAGGTGCTCGGCTACGAGAAGATGCTCGACGAGACCGGCCGCGAGATGCACAGCTCGTGGGGGAACACGATCGATGCCCCGGATGCGTTTGCGCGGATGGGCGCCGACGTGATGCGCTGGCAGTACTGCGCGCAGCCGCCCGACCGCAATCTGCTGTTCGGCTTCGGGCCGGCGCAGGAGATCAAGCGGCGGCTGCTGACGCTCTGGAACTCGACGAAGTTTCTCGTGGACTATGCGAACATCGCCGGCTTCGAGCCGCGGTGGGCAGACCTGGCCGACGGTCCGGACGGCGAGCTCGAGCCGCTCGACCACTGGCTCGTGGAGCGGACCCGACAGCTGGTCGCGGAGGCCGAGAGTGGCTACGGACGCTGGCTGAGCGTCGACGTCATCCGCGCGTTCGACGAGTTTGTCGACGACGTCTCGAACTGGTACATCCGGCGGTCGCGACGCCGCTTCTGGGACGGGGAGGAGATTGCGCTCCGCGCGCTCTGGTACGCGCTCGTCACCGGGTTGCGCGTCGTCTCGCCGCTCGTCCCATTCCTTGCCGAGCATCTCTGGCAGGTGCTCGTACGGGAGGTCGACGGCGCTCCGGCGTCAATCTTCCTCGCCGGTTGGCCCGGCGCGACCGTGTCGGACGAGGCCCTGCTGGCAGAGGTCGTGGAGCTTCGCACGGTCGTCGGGCTGGGGCATCAGGCGCGGCAGGGAGCCTCCCTCAAGGTGCGGCAGCCGCTCCGGCGGCTGCTCGTCGAGGGGGCGCCGCGCTCGGAGGCGCACGCGGGTGAGATCGCGGACGAGTTACGGGTGAAGGAGGTCGTGTTCGGGAAGGTCGAGGCGACGCAACTCACGGTGAAACCGAACCTCCCAGTGCTCGGACCGAAGCTCGGGGCTGCGCTCGGTGCGGTGCGCTCGGCGCTGGCGGCGGGTGAGTTCGAGGACCTCGGCGACGGGCGGTTCCGCGCCGCCAATCACGAGCTCGGGGCTGACGAGGTTCTCGTCGAGCGGACAGGGAAGGATGGCTGGGCGGTCGCCTCGCTCGACGGCGTCACGGTTGCGCTCGACACGGCACTCGACGATGAGCTGCTGCTCGAAGGCCGCGTGAACGAGCTCGTCCACGCGGTGAATTCGATGCGCCGCGACGCCGGCCTTGCCTTGACCGACCGGATCGTCCTAACGGTCCCGTCCTCCGACGACGATCTGCTCGCGCACGAAGACTGGATCAAGGCGGAGACTCTGGCGACCGAAATCTCGATCGGCGACGACCTAGGCGTCGTCAAGGCATGACGAAAGGGCGTGCGCATCTGGTGACAGTCTCAACCCCGTGCCTAGCTCGCTACGAGATTCGCGATCGCCGCAGGTGGGCGATGACCCCCGCCGGGACTGCCGCTGCGGCCGTGAGGTGGTGAATGGCGTGCAGGCCAACCCCCACGGCCGCTCGTTTCGGCCCCTGGCGACGGGCGAGAAGTTCGTAGAACTCCCGGTTCAGCAAGACGAGAGCGCCGAGCCCTACGACGACGCCGGTCGGCCTTCGCCGTAGCAACGAAAGCACGGCAACGACCGACGCCGCGGCGCTCGCCCGTTCGCGCCAGCCGAGGTTGAGCGCCGCCGGCAGCTCGCGCCGTTCGAGGAGGAGTTCTACCCAAGGGACGCCTCGCTGCGCGAAATCCGTCGTCACCATTCCCACAAGCGTCCACTCCTTGAGATGCGTCCCGAACAGCTCCGGGTCGAGGAGGATGCGACCCGCGAGTCGCCCGCCGAGCTCGATGTCCTCGATCGACGGCACCGGATAGCGCTCCGCGTCGAAACCGCCCGCAGCAAGGAATGCGTCCCGCCGAATCGCGCCGAGCCCGGCCCAGAACGTCGTCGCCTCGCCGCCCGACTGCTGGTGGACGTGGTGGTGCAGCAGGTTGCGGAAACCCGCCACCACACCGGATGTCGCAACCTCGTCGTCGTAGGAGCCGAAGACGGCGACGAGATCCGACTCTGCGTCGAAGACGGCGCGAAGCCGCTGGAAGACATCGGGACGCACCACGACGTCGGAGTCGACGAAGACGAGCACGTCACCCGTCGCCTGCCGCGCGCCGCTGTTGCGTGCTTCGGACGGGCCGGCAAACGCTGGTTCCTCGATCACGATCAGCTCCTCAGGCGGGACGTCAGCCGCGTGAATCGCAGCAAGCGTGCGGTCGAGCGTCGCAGGCCGGTTCGTCGCCGGGACGACACACGAGAGGCTGACCATAGGCCTAGCTCTGCGCGTCGGCGAGCGTCAATTCGCGCCGCAGCTCGACCGGGAGGCGGAACGTCACGTCCTCCTCGACGATCCGGAACGGCTCGAAGCGAGTCACGCCGCGCTCGCGGAACCAGTCGCAGACGCCGACCACCAATCGCTCTGGGGCCGACGCGCCGGAGGTCACACCGACTGTCTCGATCCCGTCCAGCCAGGACACGTCGATCCCGTCGGCATCGTCGACAAGGTGTGCGGCGACACCGGCCGCGCGCGCGACGTCGACCAGCCGGTTCGAGTTGGACGAGTTCTTCGAGCCGATCACGAGTAGCAGGTCGATCTCAGGCAGCATCTCCTTCACCGCCCACTGGCGGTTGGAGGTCGCATAACAGATGTCCTCACGCCGCGGCCCGCGGATGTCCGGGAAGCGTGCGCGCAGCGCGGTGATGATCTCGGCTGTCTCGTCGACCGACAGCGTCGTCTGCGTGATGTATGCGACCGGCGTCCCGGCGGGGAGCTCCAGCGTCGCCACATCCTCGACCTTCTCGACGAGCACCGTCTGTTCGGGCGCCTCGCCCATCGTGCCGACGACTTCCTCGTGCCCGGCATGGCCGATCAGGACGACGGTGTAGCCCTCGCCGGCGTAGCGCTTCGCCTGCGTGTGCACCTTCGTCACGAGCGGGCACGTCGCGTCGACGACTGTCAGGCCGAGCTTTGCCGAGCCTTCGTGGACGGACGGAGCGACCCCGTGCGCGGAGAACACCACAGTCGCGCCGGCAGGTATCTCGTCCACCTCGTCGACGAACACGGCGCCCATCGACTCCAGGTCACGAACGACATGGACGTTGTGGACGATCTGCTTACGCACGTAGACCGGGGCGCCGTAGAGCTGGAGCGCCGTCTCGACCGTCTCGACCGCCCGCTCGACCCCGGCGCAGTAGCCGCGGGGCGAAGCGAGGAGAACGCGCGCGATCATCTGCAGAAGGGTACCCGGCGCTCAGGTTCTGCCCCTGTGCTGTCGGCGACGCCCGCCGTCGAGCTCGACCAGGCCGAGGAGTCCACTGTCCGCACCGGCTGATCGTCGTCTGCAGAAGATCGAGTACCTAGACTGGCGATATCGGGGCGTAGCTCAGCCTGGTTAGAGTGCTTGCTTTGGGAGCAAGAAGCCGTCGGTTCGAATCCGACCGCCCCGATTGCTTGTGAAGCTCATTGCCGCACTTCTCTGCGCCGCAGCGCTCGCTGCGGCGGCTTCAGGCGCGACAAGCCCGGCCTTCCGCAGCTCGATCCGGACGATCTCGCCGACGTCGGCACGGACGATGACCGGCGTGTCATGGCGGGTAGGCTGCCCTGTGGCGCTGCGCGATCTGCGGGTTGTCGCCGCGTCGTACCGCGGCTTCGACGGCGGCGTTCATACCGGGACTCTGATCGTCCACCGAGATGTCGCCGCTCAGGTGGTCGTCGTGCTGCAGAAGCTGTTCGCCGCCCGTTTCCCGATCCACAGGATGGAGCCGGTCGATGCGTTCGGCGGCAGCGACTTCGCCTCGATCGAGCGGTTGCTGTTCACACTACAGATGCGGCACATGCGTTAAGGAAGGGCGCGAGCTGGCGACATGGAGCGTACGCTTCCGCGGTCGTGAGGAAAGGTGACAGACCATGACGCGTGTGCTCGCGTCGTCGCTCGTGCTCGTTGCATTCCATGCATCGATCCGGCCGCTGCCAGCACCTGTGCGCAGCGAACTGACCGGCCGCTTCTGGCACGCGGGCTGTCCGGTTCCGCTCGCGCGGCTACGTCTGCTCACCGTCGACCACTGGGGCTTCGACGGCCGCGTGCACACCGGCCAGCTCGTGGTCAGCAGTAGGACAGCCGCGCCGCTCAAGCGGGTGTTCAAACGGCTCTACGAGCTGCGCTTCCCTATTCGTCATATGCGACTCGCCGACGGCTATGGCCCGAGCCGCTCTCGCCCGGCCGACAGCGACGTCAGCGGAGCGTTCGAGTGCCGGCAAGCAGTCCCATCACCCTGCACGGGCGGAAAGGGAACGGGCCACTGGTCAGAGCACGCCTACGGCGAGGCGATCGACCTGAACCCGGTCGAGAACCCCTATGTCGGCTGCGGCCGCACCCGCAAGCAATCGAGCCGACCGTACCTCGACCGCTCCCGCCTCCTTCGCGGGATGGTCACGCCCGAGGTCGTACAGGCCTTCCGCTCGATCGGCTGGGGCTGGGGTGGCTCCTGGACCGGGCCGACTAAGGACTACATGCACTTCTCCGCCAGCGGGCACTAGACGAGTCGCCGTTGTCCCTTCCGAGCTGATCAGCCGCAACCGTACGCGTCGCCACGACTCTCGCTAGTGCGCTAGCTCGGCGCGGAAAGCCAGAGCGTCGGCCTCGACACCTCGTCCGCGACACTCCCGCTCCAGCCACCTTTCCCAGCCGACGCTGAACAGGCAGGCCTCGGGACTGAGTGGCCCCTGGACGCCGATAGTCGCCTCGGATTCGTCAGTCAAGAGACTCAACCGCCTCTAAGCGAGTGGCTCGATCCTCGGCCGCCTCTGGAACACCGAATAGGGTGGGCCGAGAGGAAGGAGTGGCTCTCCCGGATGGTCGCCCGGGTCGCGGTGAGGCGCGGGACCGAGCTGCTCAGCCGGCGCGCCGAGGTATGCGCGCTCGGTGGTAGGCGCAACCTGCACGAGGGAGAAGGGGGCGGGATTCCGACCACCGAGTCTGTTGGTCGAGGTTGAGCGGGCCGCACGGCGAGTGGCTGGAAGAGCCGTTCGTGAATTGTGTCTATTTCAGCCAGAGTTGATCGGCGACGAGTCCGCCCCACGGCTGGTACTGGTAGTTACCGACGCGGGTGGAGACGAAGTCGGATTGTCGGGGATTGACGAGCGGCACCCAGGCGGCTCGGTCGACGACTTCTCGGTCGATGGCGGCCCAGGCTCGCGAAGCAGCTCGCGCATCGGTCGCCTCCAGCTTCTCGGCGGATGCGATCTTGCGGTCGAGAGCATGGTCGCAGAACCAGCCGTGGTCCCCGGATCCGGCGCAGGTCAGCCATGGGGCGAAGAAGCCGTATTCGCTCAGATCCCCCCACGCCGTCGGGGCCAGCTGAATCCCCGCGAACACTGGCGCCGGAGGATGCGCTAGGAAGGCATGGCTCACGAGCCTGGTGGTGGCCCGGTAGCCGAGCCGGCGTAGGACTGTTGCGACGTAGCCGACCAAGCGCGGCGTGAGACCTGGGTCGTCCGTCCATCCCCAGACTGTGACGCGTGAACCGCGGGTGCCCGAAGCGGTAACAAGTCGGCGGGCTCTTTGGAGATCAGGCGCTCGGTATCGTCCACGCGATGTTGGTTTGAGTGTGTACGGGCAGTAGGGGGTGTAGCCCGGGAACCCGGGAGGAAGAATTTGGCAGGTCGGCGTCGCGACGCCGAGGCCACCGTCAAGGAGAACCACCTGGCGCCGGTCGATCGCGAAGTTTAATGCCTGCCGTGCCCGGACGTCGTCGAACGGTGGCAAGGTGGTATTGAACTGGAACCAGTCGGTCTCGTTGGCGCCGAAGACGTGGTACTGGCCGGCGAAGCGCGTCTTGACCTCGCCGAGAAGTTGGGCGGGGATTGGATCCGCGCTCCAGTCCGCCGTACCGTTCTCGATCGCCCGCACCTCGGCGCCAACAGGCATCCCCAGCCGCCAGACGATCTCATCGGGGTTTCCATCGGGTTGTGCTGCATGCGACCACTCGTGGAAGAACGGGTTTCGGACGTAGTGGATCATCGTGTTGCTTGCCGTTGCGATTCGGTAGGGACCGGTTCCCGGGATCGGAGTCGAGTCGATGGGATGGAGCGGGGCGCCGGCAGGCACTGGAAAAGCGATACCCCCCTCTGCGAGCGTGCGAAGGAAGTTCGGGTCGGGCGCGGCGAGGTGAAAGGAGACGGTGCGGGACGCGTCATCGGTGACGATCCCCCGGGATAGATTGCAGACTCGTGCGCCTGGCTTGTTGCAGTCCGTTGCGCCGAGGATGCCGAGGAACAGGTCGGTCGCCCACGAGCTGACCCGAAACAGGCGCTCGATGCCACGCCTGAAATCGGCCGCCTTGAGGCGTCGGCCGTCGGAGTATCGGATTCCGGGCCTAAGGCGAAAGGTGTAGGTGTTGCCGCTCTCCGCTGCGGCCGGTATCGCAACGGCGAGGTCTGGCACTAGTTGCAACCCCTGGGGGCCACTCACGTGATCGTAGGTCACTAGACCATCTCCTGTGAGCCCGTCTGCCTGGAGCGGGCGGACGTACTCGTTCAGGGCTGGGTCGATTGGGAACGGTGTGTGCGCGAGGAGTCGAAGTGTCCCTCCCTTGTGTCGTTCAAGCGGCCGTGTCCCGGCCCACACCATTCCGCCCGCAGCGGAGACGGTCGTGGCACCTCCGCCGACGGTAATCGTGCTCGTCACGAGGTTGCGTGACGGGTCGATCTTCGAGATCGTGGCCGAGTACCGGTTCGCAACCCAGATCGATCCTTGGCTCACAGCCAGCGAGTCCGGGCCACTTCCTACCGGGATCGTCGCCGTGACACTTCCGGTCGCGGAATCGATTTTGGAGACCGTCGAGTCGAGACTGTTGGCAACCCAGGCTCCTCCTGCTCCAACAGCCAGGGCGGTCGGCCCATTTCCAACGTGGGTGGTCGCGAGTGCCTGGCCCGTGCGTAAATCGACTTCGGTCACCGAGTTGGCTTCGTAGTCGGCTACCCAGATAGCTCGGTTCGCGAGCGCGAGCGCGGTCGGTTGCGCGCGCAGCGTGATCGTTCGTCGCACGGCGCCCGTGACGGGATCGAGTTCGAGCAGCGAGTCGTCGACGGTGTCGGCGACCCAGAGACCACCGTTCCCGAACGCGAGGGCGGACGCTCGTGCCCCCCCGAGCGGGATGGCTTGGGTCACCGTGTTGGTCTTCGGATCGATCCGGGTCACGGTGTCCCCGGGGACCCTTGCCACCCAGACGAATCCCCCGCCTGTGGCGATCGCGCTTGGCGACCCGCCGACAGTGATCTGCTGACGGACGGTGTGCGAGATGCGGTCGAGGCGTACGACGGTGCCTGTGTCGGGGTCGGCCAGCCAGAGCGAGTCCTTGTCAGCGGCGCTCGCCGCCGGAGTCCCCGGCAGCGAAACAGCATCGCGCAGCACACCGGACATCCCATCGAGGCTGGCTGCCTGGGCGATCGAGGAAGACGCGCGAGGCGCGCCGCTCGGAGTTCTTGTCGCCATCACAGTGATGACCGCTGCGATGCCGACCGCGGAGACACCGACCACGGTGATCAGGAGTCTCCGCATCGCGGACAACCTCTTAGGCGAACCCTCGCGAAAGGGTGAAGCCTCGCGAAAGGGGCCAGGCGCCGACGTCAGCCTCCGGTCCTGGTCGAGAATCTCCTTCTCGAGCTGGCGGAGCTGGGCGCCAGGCTCGAGACCCAGCTCGTCCGCCAACCGCCGCCGCCCAGCCTGGTACGCCGCAAGCGCCTCAGCGGTACGGCCGCCTCGGTACAGCGCAAGCATCAACTGGCCCAGAGGGCGCTCCCGGTATGGATGCTTCGCCACAAGAGCCTCGAGTTCAGGGACGAGGTCAGCTCCCTCGCCAATAGCGAGCTCGGCGTCGATCCGCTGCTCGCGCGCGAGCTGCCGCCGCTCCTCCAACTGACGTGAATAGTCGCCCGCGAACGGTTCGTAAAGCAGATCGGCCAACGCATGGCCACGCCACAACCGATCCGCGTCACGCAGGGTGGACACAGAACCTTTGATGTCGTTTGAGGCCGACAAGCGCCGCGCCTCGTCGACGAGGAGACCGAACCGATCGAGATCCAGCTCACCCGGCTCGACGCGGATCAGATATCCCGGATCGCGGCGAAGGACGCGGTCGGCGCCGAGCGCTGTGCGGAGCCGCGACACGTAACTATCAAGCGTTCGCCGAGCGCCCGCCGGCGCATCTTCCCCCCAGAGCCCGTCGATCAACCGGTCGCGCAGCACCACCTCGTTCGCGTGGAGTAGCAGCATCGCAAGCAGCGCACGCTGCTTCACCCCGCCAAGACCCACCGCTCTGCCGTCGAGCGCGACCTCGAGAGGGCCGAGCAGCGCGAACTCCACGCGCAAGAGCAAAGCAGATCTGCAACGCCGTTGCCACACTTTTACAACACGCATCAGACAGGCTCGTGGCACCCAAGTATCAGCAAGCAAGGGGAAATGGCATGTCCCGATCACCCGTTCAACCTCGCCAGGGCGCCGTCTCCGGTTCGCGACGTTCGCTCAGGCCCCGTCCTGGGCGCCACAGAGGGCAGGGGCGTTCAATCGATCCAAAAGGAGACATCCGAATGAGACTTCGACTCGCTCACCGCGCCCCATTCCTAGGGAGCCGGGCGCTTGGGGTGGCCCTTGTCTGCGCTGTCGCATTGGGCGTTGTGGTCACCGCGAACGCGACCGCCCCCGCCGCCGCGACGCGGTTCACGGTCACCTCGACGCTCGACGGAAGAAAGGTCTTGCCGGTCAGGATTCATTGGCTCGCGCACCCAACCCTGCCAAAGTCGAAGATCGCCGAGGTTGACTTCCTGATCGACGGCCGTTTGGCGTTTGTCGAGCACATCGCCCCGTACACCTACGGCAGAGACGGCAACTATCTCGTCACCTCCTTCCTCCGCCCGGGCGTGCACGCGTTCACCGTCAAAGCGGTCACGAAGACAAAGAAGGTCGCGACAAACACCGTCCGTGCGCGAGTTCTGCCTGCACCAGCTCCACCGGCCGCCCTAGCCGGCACCTGGTCGCGGGAGATCACTTCGGGCGACGCGGGAACCTGGAAGATCACCATCAACAGCATCGGCTGGCTGTTCGACGACCCGCACGGAGGCGGCCAGAACCAAGACGTCAGCTACCCGGCACCCGGGCAAGTGCTGATCCGCGCTGCAATCGAAGAGCCGCCGTTCGGTGGGTACAAGCGCGGCGGCGCCTTCTGCAACGAGGAGCCCGACCCATCAGTCCTCTATGGGTACGCCGTCGCCAGCGACAACTCCACGCTGACCCTGACGCCAATCGGCAGCCCCGACGACTGCCGGCGCGACCTCCTCCAAGGCGTCTGGACTCATGTCAGCTCCTAGCCAACGAATCGCGGAGTCCCGCGCACAGAGGCAATTTACGATCAGCTCGACGCGACGGAGATCGAAGCACTCATTCCCGCCACCACGTCAATTCGGGCAACAGCCAACCAATGGGGAGGAAGGATGATGAGACAACAAACCAATCGACCTCCCCTTATCCCTGTATCTGGCGAGCGGCACGCGGTTGGGCCGACGAGGCTGACGTTACATCGCAAATCACAGCACAGCGAGATCCGCGCGGGCCGGGTCCTCAGCGACCGAAGAGTGCGCTGTCACGCCTGCCCGTTCCTGGTCGCGAGGCACGCGTCACAGTAGACGCGGTTCCGATGCGGAACGGGTGACGCGGATCCCTTGCACGGTCGGCGCATGGCCGCAAGCCCGGCCCGGAACTCCAGGCAGCATGGGTCGCAAAGACTCGCCCGCGGTGGCTGCTGGTCAAATGGGCACGACGGGTCGGCGGGGAGCGCCTGTGTGTTTAAGAGCAGACAGTCACGGTTTCGTCGGAACCCGCGACCGATTTGCGCCGTTCTGCGTCGACTCCTCGAAACCGTGACTCTTTCGTCCGGTTCTGCGTCGTGTCGCGGCGTCGCCGCGCGGGTGTCTCGGCGGCCTCTGGTCAGTTCCGCAGCTCCGCGCCGGGTGTACACGACCTGCGGAACTGCGGAGCTGGTCCCAGTCGTTGGGCGGGAACGTGCTGGCTCGGGTGTGCTTAAGGCGCGCGACGTGTCCTGATCCTCGGTGCTGGCCGCAAACCGAGTATCTGTGCTGAGGTGTGGGGCCGGGAGGCGTCTTCGCCACCCCGGCCCCACACTCTGTGTCTCTTGAGACAGCCGGGGCTCAGCCGAGTTTGTGCCCCGGCTGAGCACGGAGTGGTCTAGTGGCCGGAAAGCCGAAGTGTCACTTTGTAGTTCGCGGAAGCCGCGGTCGAGCAGGTTCCCTCGACGTGCAGGGTCGCGCTAGCGCTGGTCGCGCTTACGAACTTTCCCTTGATGCCGTAGATCCCGTACTTCGTCAGGCCTCTGAAGGTGCCGTTCGTGATCGCGAATTTCGCGTTGTCTTGAGGATTCGTCGCGACCGTCGT
>JBBRNX010000016.1:0-80100 GCA_038230035.1 Gaiellales bacterium | reverse complement strand
CTGGACGCGTCGCTCTGGCGTGAAGTGAGTGCGTGGCTCGCGTCCGACTGGCCGTTCGCCAACGTCAAGTACGCGACGCGCGCCTAGGCGCCGCCAAGAGCACGCCCATCGCTGACGACGACCGAGAGCTGATCAAGGGACATTCGGCGACGTGTAACGAGACAAACATTCTGCAGGATGCGCTTGAGGCCGTAGAGTCGGTGCCGTTACCTTCAGCCGGAGCGACTCGATGAGGAAGCCAAGCTCGACGAGCGAGGAGCCGGCCCGGCACTGGGAGGCTGCCTATGCGGGCCGCGGCTTCGACGGTGTTAGCTGGTACCAGCATGTGCCCAGGGTGTCGCTCGAGCTGATCGCAGCGCTCGGCGTGCCAGCTGGCGCTGCGGTGATCGACGTCGGCGGGGGCGCATCCGCGCTCGTGGATCATCTTGTCGAGCGGGATTTCGTCGATGTCTCGGTGCTCGATCTCTCTGCCGCAGCGTTGGCGGAGGCGCGTCGCCGGGTGGGCGACACGACAGACGTCAGCTGGCTGAACGAGGACCTGCTGCTCTGGCGCGCTGAGCGTCGTTTCGACGTGTGGCACGACCGGGCCGTGTTCCACTTCCTCGTTGCGACCGAGGAGCGAGATGCCTACCTGGAATTGCTGCGCTCGGCGCTTCGGGGCGACGGCTGCGTGGTGCTCGCGACGTTCGCGCCCGACGCTCCGGAGCGCTGCTCGGGACTGCCCGTTGCTCGCTACACGGCCGACGAGCTAGCCGGCCTGCTCGGGCCTGGTTTCGAGCTTGTCGCAACACGGCGCGAGGTGCACACCACACCGACGGGCAACACGCAGCCGTTTACGTGGGTGGCCGGCCGCATCCGGCCCGGGTGACTCAACGCTTCAAGGTCAGGGCTGCACCGGCCGCGAGCAGCACGAGGCCGGCGATTCGCGCCAGGCTGATCGGCAGGGCGGTGACCCCGAACCAGCCGAATCGGTCGATCAGGGTGGCTAGCGCGAACTGGGCGGCGATCAGGACGGCGGTCGTCGCCACGATGCCGATCCTCGGGCCGGCGATCGTGATCGAGAGGACGATCACCGCGCTCATCAACCCGCCGAGGAGCATCCACTTCGGTCCCGCGAAGCCGTCGCGGAGCGGACCGAGGCTTTGCCGCGCGACGAGCAGCACGACGAGGGCAGTCGCCGCGGCAATGACTCCTGCGCACGCAAGCGCCCCGAGGCTTCCGACACGCTCGCTCAGCCTCCCCTGGACGGCGATCTGCACCGCGCCGGCCAAGCCTGCGACGAAAGCAACCGCTGCGGCAATCCCCGTCGATCCCACGCGTTGACGCTATACGGCGCGCCCGACGTCCCTTGCCGCTGCCGGGCGATCTGTTACGAATCTGGCCGTGCCGACCATCGTCACGAGCCGAGCGGATGCCGTCCTGACGATCACGCTCAACCGGCCCGAGGTCTACAACGCGTTCAACCGCGAGTTGCACGCTGCGCTGTACGAGGCGCTCGGAGAGGCACTCGACACCGAGATCAGGGCCGTTGTCATCACCGGCGCGGGCAAGGCGTTCTGTGCGGGGCAGGATCTGAAGGAATTCCAGGAGCTCTCCGGCTCGGTGCGTGACGTTCTCGAGGCGAGCTACCACCCGAACGTGCGCCGCATCCGCGCGCTCGAGAAGCCGGTCATCGCGGCAGTGAACGGGGTCGCAGCCGGCGCCGGACTGTCCTTGGCCTGCGCGTGCGATGTGCGAATCGCCTCCTCCGCGGCCGCCTTCGTCCCGGGCTTCGTGGGGATCGGTCTTGTCCCGGACGCCGGCGGCACATGGTTCCTCGAACGCCTCCTCGGCCAGGCGCGTGCGTTCGAGTGGATGTCCTCCAGCCGCCGGCTCACAGCCGACGAGGCTCTCGCATGGGGGCTCGTGTCGGCTGTGCTTCCCGAGGACGACTTCGCTTCCGCGATCGCCGAGACGGCCGCGCGCTGGGCTGCAGCGCCGACCCGCGCGGTCGCCTTCGCGAAGCGCCTGTTCGAGCACGCGCACAACGCGACGCTCGAAGAGCAACTCGCCCTCGAAGCCGAGCTTCAGCACGAGGCGACCCGAACACTCGACTCCCGCGAGGGCGTTGCCGCCTTCCTCGAGAAGCGGCCACCTCGCTTCATCGGCTCGTGATCGAGACCGTCGACTACCACACAGCCGGCGAGCCGTTCCGCATCGTCACCGGTGGTGTCGAGCCGCTCAGTGGCGAGACGATCCTCGAGCGCCGGCGCGATGCTCTCGATCGCCACGACCACGTCCGGCGCCTGCTCGTGAACGAACCGCGTGGTCACGCAGACATGTACGGCTGCTTCGTCTGCGACCCGAACGACGACGGCGCCGATCTCGGCGTTGTCTTCTTCCACAACGCGGGCTACTCCACCGCGTGCGGTCACGGCACCATTGCGCTCGTCACGTGGGCGCTCGACGAAGGCGTCATCGAGCGGCAGGAGGGCGAGAACCGGGTTGTCGTCGATGTCCCATCGGGACGGTTGGAGACGGTGGCGCGTGTCGAGGGAGGCAAGGTGCGCTCGGTCCGCTTCCGCAACGTGCCGGCGTTTGTCTGGGCGCGCAGCTTCGAAACGGCGGGCCGTCAAGTCGACGTCGCGTTCGGTGGCGCCTTCTATGCGTCGTGCCCGGAACGCGTCGAGCCTGCCGAGTTGCCCCGGCTGATCGAGCTCGGCCGCCAGATCAAGCGTGAGCTCGAAGCCGCGCACGAGATCGTCCACCCACTCGAGCCGGAGCTGCGCGACGTCTACGGCGTGATCTTCTGGCAACAAGACACAGGCGAGTTGTTCACCCAGCGCAACGTCACGGTCTTCGCCGACGGCGAGGTAGACCGCTCGCCCTGCGGCAGCGGCACGTCGGCCAGGCTCGCGCTGCTCGACGCCTCGGGTGAGCTGCCGCGCGGTGCCGAGCTCCGCCACCTGTCGATCGTCGGCAGCGAGTTTCGAGGGCGGGTTGTCGAGGAGGTCGAACTCGCGGGCCGTGTGGCGGTCGTCACCGAGGTCGAAGGCAGCTCCTACCGCACCGGTCGCCACACGTTCGAGCTCGATCTCGACGACCCGCTCGGGACGGGGTTTCTGCTCCGTTGACTAGACCAGCAGTGCGATGATCTCGGCCTCATCAGGGAAGCCGCCGCTCCTCTGCTTGGAGAAGAGGAGCTTGCCGTCTGCGATCACGTCGAACTGGCTCTTCTCACCCGGTACGGCAACGCCTACGTGCTCACCCGTGGCGCCGATCGCGGCCGCGAGACTCGCGGCCCGTGTGTCGTAGCCGTCTCAGACGGGGCAGTAGAAGATCTCGACTCGCATGCCGGTGAGCGTACCTGGCGCGTAGCATCGCGCCGTGGCGCACAGTCTCCTGATCGTCAACCCGTATGCGAGCCGCGTGACCATGGATCGCGTCACCGAGGTCAGAGACGCGTTGCCCGGCAACGTGGAGGTGCGCTTGACCGAGCGGCGCGGTCACGCCACCGAGCTTGCCCGCGAGGCGGTGGCCGGAGAGGTCGACGCGCTGTACGTGTTTTCCGGCGACGGCGGGTTCAACGAGGTGCTCAACGGGGTGGACGGGACGATCCCGGTCGGTTTCTTACCCGGTGGCAACACAAGCGTGCTGTCACGGGCGCTCGGTCTGCCTCGTGATCCGCTGCGCGCAGCCCGTCAGCTGGCCGGAGGACGCACACGCCGGATCTCCGTCGGGCGGGTCAACGGACGGAGGTTCGGCTTCAGCGCAGGGATCGGCTTCGACGCCGAGCTCGTGCGAACGGTCGATGCGCTCGGCCGCCGTTCAGACGGCAAGCGGCCGGGCGACATCGCCTTCGGCTGGGTCACCGCACGCACGCTCGCACGGGCGCGGGGCCGCTACGAACCGGTGCTCGATCTCGAGGGCCTGGGTCGGGCGGCGCTCGTCCTCGTCGCGAACTGCAACCCGTACTCGTACGCCGGCCGCCTGCCGCTCAAGATCGCGCCCGAGGCGCGGTTCGAGCTGGGGCTGGACATCGTCGCGCCGCGGCAGGTCGGCCCGCTCGACGTCGCGCGCCTGGCTCGCTACATGGTGCGCGGGAAGGGGCAAACCGATGCGCCGGACGTGATCTATGCCCATGACTCGGACGGTCTGGTGGTTCATTGCGATCGGCCGCAGCCGCTCCAGGTCGACGGCGAAGACCTCGGCGACGTCGACGAGGCGGTGTTCGAATGCGACCGCGAAGCGCTCTCGGTCTTGGTTTGACCCTGGCGCTCGCCGCGTCGGCGGGAGCGACATCCTCGCCGTTCGCCTACGACCGTACGGCTCCGTTGCGGTTCGTCGACAAGGGCCGGGTCAATCACCACTATCCGATTGCCGTCCACGACGTCTCGTACGCGAGTCCCAAGGGCGGTCGTGTCACTGCGTTCCTCGTTCTGCCGCCCGGCAAACGGCCGTTTCCGGCGGTTATCTACGCGCACGGGTCGGGCGGCAGCCGCTACGACCTCGTTGTCGATGCAACATGGCTCGCGGCTCGCGGCGCCATCGGGCTCACCGTGGACGATCCATTCGCGCGTAACCGAAGTCTCGAGCGCGCGTCCACTGCCAGGCAAAACGCCGCGCTTGTGCAGGACGTCATCGATCTGCGGCGTGCAGTCGACCTTCTCCTGTCGCGCCGAGACGTCGATCCGCAGCGGATCGCGTTTGTCGGCTTCAGCCAGGGCGCGCGGGTCGGCGCCGTCGTCGCCGGCGAGGAGTCGCGTATCCGAGCTTTCGACCTGATGAGTGGTCGAGGTGCCTCGGATGGGACGCTCGACGAGCTGAGCGAGATCCGGAAGTCTCGCGCACGGTTCCTCTTCCAGGTGGGACGACAGGACGAGGTCGTGCCGCGCGCACAGCTCGTGGCTCTCATCGCCGCCGCGCCGAAGCCGAAGGAAGTTCGCTGGTACGACACCGGCCATCTGCTCAACCCGCGCGCGTTCCACGATCAGCTCGTATGGCTGGCCCGGCAGCTCGGCCTCGGCGGGCCGATCGTGCGTGGCGCGCTGCCGGGACCGTAAGCCGGCCTTTCGTCTTTCTCGGCCAGGCGTGCGACGATTCCGGCGATGAGTGACCCGACCCCTTCGTGGCGGATCGCGGGAGCGTACTTCGAGTCGTGTAACTGCGACGCGATCTGCCCCTGCCGGATGGTCGGCGGGAGACCCGGCGGCCGCTCGACCTACGGCGAATGCTTCGGCGTTCTGTCCTGGCGCATCGACGACGGGTTTGTCGGAGCCGTGCCGCTCGCCGGGCTGAATGCAGCACTCGTCATCCGCTACGACGACGACGAGCCCGGCTCACCCTGGCGGTTCAACGTCCACATCGACGAGCGCGGCGACGAGCTGCAGCAGGCGGCGCTCGCAGACCTCCTCACCGGCCAGCTGGGTGGCGAGTCGGTGCTCGGTCTGCCCTGGTTGCGCAAGCCGAGCGAGTTGCTCGACGTGAAGGCGAGCCGCATCGAGATCGACCACGACGGCGCCGAGCACGAGCTGAGGATCGGTGGAACCGTGGAGCTCCGAGCGTCCCGACCGGTCGAGACCTCGGAGGTCGTCTCGTGCGTCATCCCCGGTCACCACCACCCGGGCACTGAGCTCTACACGGACACGTTCGTCGTGGACGACGGCCCGTTCGAGTGGGAGCTGAGCGACCGGTGCGCGTTCGTGACGGACTTCGAGTACCGCTCGGACGCCTAGGCTCTCGCGATGGCTTACGAGTTCAAGCTGCCCGACCTCGGTGAGGGACTGACCGAAGGCGAGGTTGCGCGCTGGCTCGTCGCCGAAGGTGACGTGATCGGGGAGCACGATCCGCTCGTCGAGATCCAGACCGACAAGGCGACGGTCGAGATTCCCTCCCCGGCCGCCGGCACCGTTCTGCGCATTCTCGTGGCCGAGGGTCAGGTTGCGCCGGTCGGCGCCGTCCTCGTCGTGATCGGGGACGAGGGTGAGCAGCTTCTGCGGTCGGTTGCCGGCGAGTCTGGCCCCACGCCTGACGAGCCGGAGCCCTCGGAGCTCTCGGAGACCGAGCTGTCCGTCGTCCCAACGGAACCGGTTGCGGCGGTGCGCGCGACGCCCGTCGTGCGCCAGTTGGCGCAGGAGCTCGGCGTCGACCTCTCCGCGGTTGCGGGCTCAGGCCCCGAAGGTCGCGTGACGGAAGACGATGTCAGGGCCGCGACCGCGACACAACCTCTGCGCGAGGGCCGCCGCGAGCCGGTGCGCGGGATTCGCCGCCTGATCGTGGAGCACCTCACAACGTCACACCGCGAGATTCCGGCTGTCACGTTCATCGAGGAATGCGACTTCACCGGGATCGACCACGCGATGCTCGTGCCGCGGACGCTGAAGGCGACGGCGGCTGCGCTCGCCGAGTTTCCCGAGTTGAACGCGCGGCTCGAGGGCGACGAGATCGTGTACCTCGACCGCTACGACCTCGGCCTCGCGGTCCAGACCGCCATGGGACTGGTCGTCCCCGTCGTTCGTGGCTGCGATTCGGCCACAGCGGAGGAGCTCCTGACGGAGATTGCACGCCTAGCCGAGTCGGCTCGCGCGGGGAGCCTCAGGCCAGACGAGGTGCGCGGCTCCACCTTCACCGTGACGAGCGCGGGAAAGCTCGGCGGGCTGGTTGTGACACCGCTCGTCAATCATCCGGAGGTCGGAATCCTCGGTCTGCACCGGATCGCGCCTCGCCCGGCCGTGCGCGACGGCGAGATCGTCGTACGGGAGATGGGAAACATCTCGGTCACCTTCGACCACCGCGTCGTCGACGGCGCGCGAGCCGCCGCCTTCTGCCTTGACGTCATCCGGCGCCTCGAAGCGGGCTAGCTCGACACGTCTACGACAACGGTAACCACCCGTGGCCGAGCTGACACCTGCCGGGCGCCTACACTCCGAGCCGATGGGTGCTTGGTACACGATCGGGCTTGCGCTCGGTGTCGGGGTCGGCGCCGGCGTTCTCGCAGCCGGGCTGCTTGCGCGCGGAGTGCCGGGGATCATCGTCGCCGCGGTCGGAGGTGCGATAACCGGGGCGCTTGCGGGCTTCGTCGTCGGGGATACGGCTGAGGTCGTCGCCGGGGTGGTCGGCGGGCCACTCGGTGCGATCGGCGCCGCTCAGGTCGTCGTCGGCGCACTGCGGCGTGGCGGGACGAAAGGCGGGATCGCCTTCCTCGTCGCAGCGGCAGGGATCGTCGTGGCGCTGCTCGCGCTGATTCCCTTGATCGGCTACATCACGGCCGTCGCAGTACCTAGCGTCGCCGCTCGGCTTCGTCGCCGTTACCCCGAGCGCTACGCCGGCTTGCGCACGCTGGCGAAGTAGCAGGCGGTGGCTCGCAAGAAGCTGATCCTGACCATCATCGATGGGCTGACGCCGGCGATGCTGGAGGCCGCTGTCGAGCGTGGCTCGGCGCCGACGCTCGCCCGGCTGATGGAGCTTGGTCGCTACAGGCAGGCCGTGTCGGTGTTCCCGTCTCTGACCCCTGTCTGCCTCTCCTCGATCGCGACCGGCGCCTACCCGGACGTGCACGAGATTCCGCATCTCGTCTGGTACCGGCGCAGTGAGGAGCGGCTCGTCGAGTACGGCTCGTCGTTTCATGCGGTGCGTGCGGCGGGAATCGGCCAGACGTTGCGCGACACACTCTTGAACATGAACGCCGAGCATCTCGGCAGCGAGGCGGTGACGATGTTCGAGGCGCTCGAGGACGCCGGCCTCGTGACCGCTGCCGTCAACTTCACTGCCTATCGCGGTCGGGTCGAGCACCGCTCGTCGCTGCCGCTGCTCGGGCCGGCCCGGGGACCGGAGCGGTTCTTCTTCTACAACCTCTTCCAGTCCGACGAGACAGGCGCGCCGCTCTCGTTCCGCAATCGCCCCGCCGGCTCGATCGACGCCTATGCGGCCGCCGTCGGGCGCTGGCTCGTGACACGCGACGGCTTCGACTTCCTCCTCTACTACCTCTCGGACTACGACTACGCATCGCACGAGCAAGGACCTGACGCGGCGTTCGACGTGCTCGAGCGCTGCGACGACGCGCTGGCCGCGCTTGCGGACTCGGCGGGCGGCTTGGACGAGCTGCTCGACCGGTACGCGCTCGTCGTCATGGCCGATCACGGTCAGACGCTTGTGACGTCGGTGGCGACGCTGGAGGAACGGTTCGCCGGGGTCGAGGGGACGCTCGTCGCGGCGTCGAACCGCGCCGCGATGGTCTATCGCCTACCGGGGTGCAAGCTCGATGCAGCGACGCTCGCGCGGAGGCTCGACGGAGACGCAGCGGTCGAGGTTGCGCTCTGGCGTGAAAGCGACCAGGTAGTTGCGCGTAGAGACGGCGAAGAGCTGCGGTTCGCGCCCGACGCGGACGGCTGGCAGCTCTCTGGCGACGCCTCGATCCTCGACCAGCCAAATGCGCTCCGCCGCGTCTGGGGCGCGCTCGCAAACCCGAATGCCGGCGAACTCCTCCTTTCGCCCTCGTTCGGTTTCGAGTTCGCCGACCTCGGCGGCGGCGACCACCTCGGTGGTGGCTCGCATGGCTCGCTGGACGCAGGAGATTCGTTCGTGCCACTACTGACGGTCGGCGTCGAAGGTAACGCGGCCAGCATCACCGACGTTGCGCCGCTCGTCCTCGACCATTTCGGCGTCGCGCGGCCGGCGTACGCAGCTTGAGCTACGGTCCTCGGGCGATGGAGGGTCCGACCGCCGAGACGGAAGCCTGGACGCGGGAACGCGTCACGGACGCCTTGCGACAGCGTCACAACTGGGAGCAGTTGGCGAAGTTCGGGGTTGTCGGCGCGACTGGCTATCTCGTCAACCTCGGCGTCTACGTTCTCCTCCGGCGAGGAGGGGTGCACTACATCCCGGCGGCGATGGGCTCATTCGTCGTAGCGGTGACCAACAACTACGCGTGGAACCGGGTGTGGACCTTTCGCCACCAGCGCGGACACATGGCCTACCAGGGCCTTCGCTTTCTCGTCGTCTCGCTTGTGACCCTCGGTGCGAACGTCGCCATTCTCTACGGCCTCGTTCATGCCGGGCTCGGCAAGCTGCCCGCGCAGGCGATCGCGATCGTGCTCGTGATGCCGCTCAACTTCCTCGGCAACAAGCTGTGGAGCTTCGGGCGGCGCTGATGCGCCGCGTAGCGGTCGTTCTGGCCGTCGGTTGCTTCGTCGCGACCGCGACCGCACACGCCGCGACGACTCCAACCGCGCCGGTCTACGACGCCGACGGGCGCCTCGTCGACACACCCTTCGTCGCGGTCGCGAAGCCGCAGCTGACGAAGCAACAGGCGGTCGCAGACCTCCTGCGCGTGCCGAAGGTCGCTCATTGGCTCGAGCGCTATCCCCGTCACCCTACGACCGACGCGACGTTCGATCGACAGACTCGCCGCTGGACGGCACACGTCTGGTCGGGCCATGTTGGGGAGATCGCACAGGGGACGATTGTCGACTCGACCGGCCAGGTGCTCGATGTGCGCACAGGCCCGCAGGTTGCGTGGCAGATGGCCCGTGGCGGTCGCAACACATTCGGCGGCGCGATACTCGACAAGCCTGCGGTCTGGTACTCGCTTTGCGCAGTCTTTCTGCTCGGTCTTGCCGACCTTCGGCGTCTGCGGTCGTTGGGGAACCTCGATCTCGTCGCGCTGCTCTCGTTCTGCGTGTCGCTCGAGCTTCACGTGCGCGGTCACGTGTTCGCGAGTGCGACCGCGGTGTACCCGCCGCTCGTCTACCTCCTCGCGCGTTGTGCCTGGATCGGCTTCCGCGGTCGGCGGGGGCCACCCACCCGAGCGCTGCCACCCGTCTGGCTGCTTGCCGCGCTCGCGATCTTCCTGCTCGGATTCCGTGTCGGCCTCAACGTGCAGACGTCGCACGGAGTCATCGACGTCGGCTTCGCGGGCGTGATCGGCGCCGAGCGGATCGTCCACGGCCAGGCCCCTTATGGCCACATGCCGGTCGAGGAAGACCGTCCTGCGTGCGGGTCGGCAGACTCGTCCGGCGAGATTCGCGAACGCATCCAGACGAACGGCCGCTGCGAAGCCGCGAACCCGTCAGGCGACACCTACGGGCCGATCTCGTACCTCGCGTACGTGCCCGCGGTGCTTGCGTTCCCGTGGACCGGGAAATGGGATGCGCTGCCGTCAGCGCATGCAACGTCGATCGGCTGGGATCTGCTCGCCGCCTTCGGGCTCGTTCTCGTCGGCCTCAAGCTTGGCGACCGACGCCTCGCAGCGACCTTGCTCCTAGCCTGGGCGGCCTATCCGTTCACTGCCTACGCACTGATGTCGGACACGAACGACGCGATCATGCCGGCGCTGCTGATCTGGGGGTTCCTGGTTCTCCAGCGGCCTGCGTTACGCGGTGCGGCGGTTGCGCTTTCGGGCTGGACGAAGTTCGTGGCGTTGGCCGTCGCACCGCTTTGGCTCACGTATCCGCGCCTCGACCGTCGCAGCGCGGTGCGCTTCGTGGCCGGGTTTGGCATCGCCACCCTCGCAGCGTTCTCGATCCTTCTTCTAGAGCCCGATCTCTGGGTCGCCGTCAAGACGTTCTGGCACCGCACGATCCCGACGCAGGTCAACCGCAACTCCCCGTTCTCGCTCTGGGACTGGGGGCAGTACCACGCTCGCGGGATCCCGAACCTCCATATCGTCCAGCGCGTCCTCGAGGCGGGTGCGGTTGTGTTCGCGATCCTCGTTGCGTTCGTTCCGCGTCGGAAGGGACCGCTCGAGCTGGCCGCGCTGACCGCCGCAGTCCTGCTCGCGTTCGAGCTCGTGCTCACGCACTGGTTCTACTTCTACCTCCCGTGGGTGCTGCCATTCGTCGCGCTGGCGCTTTTCCTTCCCGCGAACGAGGATGACGTTGAAGCGGCCTGAGCTGTACGAGGTCGCGTTGCTCACGGTCGCGCTCGCGCTCTTCGCGGGTCTCTGCGTCGCGGCGCCGTCGGTCTGGAACGGCCATGCCAAGATCTCGGATGTCCCGGTGTACCAGCGCTACGGCGATGCGATCGAGCGCGGCTCCGTCCCGTATCGCGACTTCCGGCCCGAGTACCCGCCCGGTGCGCTCGCCGCGTTCGTGCTCCCGTCGCTCGTCTCGAGGGGAGCAGTTGGCTACGCCCGGGAGTTCGGTCTCGAGATGGCGCTTCTGGGCGCAGCGTGCGTCGTCTTCGCCTTCTTTGCGCTTCGCTCCCTTGGTGCAACGAGAGGTCAGCTCGCCGCAGGGCTCGCGGTTGTCGCGGCCGCACCGCTCCTGCTCGGGCCGCTGGTTCTCACACGCTTCGATCTGTATCCGGCGGCGCTCGTGGCGGCAGCGCTGGCTGCCTTCGTCGCGGGCCGCGATCGGCTCGGCGGCGGCGTGCTCGGCGCTGCGATCGCGGTGAAGCTCTTTCCGGCCGTACTCGTGCCGGTGGCAGTTATGTGGACCTGGAAACGCCGCGGTCGGCGCGAGGCGCTCGTCGTGCTCGCGATCTGCGCGGGTGTCGCGGCTGCAGTGTTCCTGCCGTTCGTGCTGATCGCGCCCGACGGTGTGGCGTGGAGCCTCTGGCGCCAGTTCGGGCGCCCGCTGCAGATCGAGAGCGTCGGCGCGGCGATCCTCCTCGCGCTCCACCAGCTCGGGATGCCGCTCGCGTGGAGCTCGTCGCACGGCTCGCAGAACCTGACGGGAACGGTCGCGGGCATCGCCTCCGTCGCAACGAGCATTGCGCAAATCGCGGTGCTGCTCTGGATCTGGACCCGCTACGCGCGCAGCGCTGCGACGACGGCTGAGGCGTTCGTCCGTGCGTCGGCCGCATCGCTCGTCGCGTTCGTCGCGCTCGGCAAGGTGCTCTCACCGCAGTTCCTGATCTGGCTGCTGGTCGTCGTCGTGCTCGTCGGCGGCCGCAGGCTGTGTCCCGCGCTCGCGCTACTCGTCCTCGCGTGCCTGCTCACCCGAGCCTGGTTCCCGGGTCGCTACTGGTCGCTCGTGCGCACGTTCGATCCGCTTGCCTCGTGGCTCGTGCTTCTGCGCGACGTGACGCTGCTCGCGCTCCTCGCGCTCCTCGTCAGGCCGGTACGCGGACGAGCTCGATCGAGCTAGCGCGGCCGGTCGCGGCGTCGCACTCGACAAGCGCGCCCTCGATGCGGACGCCGCCCTGCGCCGTCTCGAAGCGCACGGGCATGCCGGTGCGCATGCGGTGGATCGCGAGCCGCGCCTCGACACCGATCACCGAGTCGTGCGGCCCGGTCATGCCGACGTCGGTGAGTGCCGCCGTACCACCCGGCAGGACGCGGGCGTCGGACGTCTGCACGTGCGTGTGCGTGCCGAGCACGGCGGTCGCGCGCCCGTCGAGCCAGTGCGCGAGGGCAACCTTCTCGCTCGTCGCCTCGGCGTGGATGTCGACGACGATCACCGCTGTCTCTCGCCTGACTTGATCCACGAGCTCGTCGACGAGCTCCCACATGTTGTGCGCCGGGTCGAGGAAGAGCGAGCCGAGGAGGTTGATCACACCGACCAGCTCGCCACCGCGTGCTGGAACCACGGTGACGCCCCGCCCTGGTGCGCTCGTCGCGAAGTTCGCCGGCCGGACGACCCGCGTCGCGGTCGCGAGGTACGGCCCGATCTCGCCACGCCGCCAGGTGTGGTTGCCGAGCGTCAGCGCATCTGCGCCGCACGCGAGCAAGCGCTCGGCGAGCTTGGGCGTGATCCCGACGCCGTCGGCGACGTTCTCGGCGTTGACGATGCAAACGTCGGCATCGAGCTCCTCGCGCAAGCCCGGCAGGCGTTCCTCGATCGCCGTCCGGCCGGGCCGCCCGACGACGTCGCCGATGAACAGGATCTTCACGGCAGTGACGTCGGAGCCGAGTGAGCCTCGATGGCGACGTTGTCGCCGGCGTCGTTCGTGTGACTGGCGAGCGCCTGATGCTCGACCGTGGAGATGTCGGCCACTGTGCCGATCTTCGAGGTGCCGAAGATCACGCTCGATCCGACCGCAAGCGACGGGTCGGCGTCGAGGTGCGTCAACGACACGACAACGGAGGGGGCCGAGGCGGGGCGGATGTCGATTCGTGCGCCGTGCTTCTTGCCGCTGACGATGTAGTCGGTGATCGCGGCGATTGTCCCGTTGACCGGGGCGTACACATCGGTTCCCGGTAGCGCTCCGACATCCATCACGCCTGTGCCCGGCCCGGCTTCACCTCCGAGTTGGAACCATGCCGGGCCCTCCTTCGAAGATCCTGCGATCCCATGCCACAGCCGTGCCAGCAGCCCTTCGTTGGCCTGCCGGCCGAGGGGCTGCAACGAGAGCGCACCCGTTGCGCTGCCGTGGAAGCCGATCGCCGTAACGGAATCGGAGGCGACCGGAAGCCTGATGATGAGATTGCCGACCGTCGCCAACGGTTGTTGCTCCGGCCGTCCGGCTGGAGAGACGATCGGATTTATCGGAGCGACGGGCGCGGGCGCCTTCGCGTCCGTCCCGAACAAGGTCACTAGCAATGCGACGGTTGCGACCGCGCCGAGGAAGAGGAGGACAGCGAGCCGCCGGACGCGCAGCCGCGAGCGCCGGCGCCGGGTGCGTGCCCGGGCCGCGTGCCGGGTACGCGCGGTCGTTGTCATCACGGTGACGGTACCGGAGGCCTGGGAGACGGACAAGCGACTGCGGAAAGGGGCGATACGATCACGCGGCGATGACCGAGCCAAGTCCGGAGCCGAGCCCGACGATCCAGATTCCACGGTGGATCCAGCTCGCGGGTCTGCCCGTCCTCCTCGTCCTGACGTATCTACTGGCGAGCACGCTCGGCCACGCGCTGTTCCTCTTCCTGACCGCTGCGGTTGTCGCGTTCCTGCTCAACCCTCTGGTGCGCGACGTCCAGCGGCTCCGTCTGCGGCGCGGCGCGGCGGTGGCGATCGTCTACCTGCTGTTTCTCGGCGGTGTCGGCCTCGGCGTGGCCGGCCTCGTCGCGGTGGTGGTCGACCAGAGCCGCACCGCCTCGAGCCGCGTCGACGACTACGTCACGGTGAAGGAAGCCGCGACCGGTAAGACCGGAGCCGAGCAGGATATCGATCGGCTCCAGGCCTGGCTCGACAGCCACCACCTGCAGCGCGTCAAGGTGAAGAAGCAGCTGACCGACTGGATCGACCATCTGAAGGCAAAGGACATCTCCAGCTTCACCCAGAAGGCGTTCTCGTTTGCGACGGGCGCGGCGCGGACGGTGATCATCGGGCTCTTCAACCTGATCCTGATCGTGGTGATCTCGATCTACATGCTGCTCGACATGCAGCGGCTCGAGTCGGCGGTCGATCGGCGCTTCCCGCCGCATGGCGGACGGCCGCTGACCCTGCGGATCGAGAAGGCTCTCGCCGGCTACGTGCGCGGGCAGATCCTTCTGTCGTCGATCATCGGCCTGAGTGCCGGCATCGGGATGTGGGCACTCGGCGCGATCGGGCTCGTGCCAGGCGCCGATCGCTACGCGCTGCTGTTCGGCGTGTGGGCGGGCGTGATGGAGGTGATCCCGTACATCGGCCCGTGGCTGGCGTCGGTGCCGCCGGCGATCTACGCGCTCGTCGTCCACCCGATCAGCGTGATCTGGGTCGTGGCCCTCTTCGTCTTCATCTACCAGATCGAAGGGCACATCGTGGTGCCGAACGTGATGGCGAACGCGCTTCGCCTGCATCCGCTGCTCGTCATCTTCGGGCTGCTGGCGGGAGGCGAGCTCTACGGCCTGCCGGGCGTCCTGCTGGCGTTACCGACGATGGCCGCCCTGCGCGCGATCTGGGAGTTCTTCGGCGAGCGGGTGCAGCTAGAGCAGTGGAAAAGCGGCGAGCTAGTCGTCCCGGTGGAAGTCGAGCCCGAGCCGCCCGCGGCAGGCTCCGGCTAGATCAGGCTCGTCTGCCTGAGTATTCAGGACTTCTGCCCGCGCAGAGGGCGTCAACACCACGCCGGTCACGCGGGAGGCGTCTACAGTGCGGCGCCGGCGCGATCCGGTGCGTGGCGGATCGCGGGGCTACCGATAGCGCCTACGGCGACGACAACCATCACGCCGGTGAGCACAAGAATGGTCGGGGTCGTGCCGACCGCCTGAAGGAGGAAGCCCGCGAGCAGTGCGCCGAATGGAACCGAGCCGAGCGAAAGGAGCGTCGAGACGCTCTGGACACGCCCTTGCAACTCGTCCGGCGTGATCCGCAGCCGATACGCGCCGACGACGGCGTTCCAGGTCGGGTGGAGCACCACCATTGCGCCGTAGCAAGCAGTTGGGAATCACGGACGAACCGCTGACGCCAGAACCAGGCGACTCCCTCCTTCACCTCAGCTAGCACCCGCCCGGGCGGCGTCGCGCGCTCCGCCTGAAACTCGACGCCAATCCGTGAGAGCGTCAAGACGGAGAGGAAATAGGAGACGCTGTTGACCAGGAACGGAATGCTGCGACCGAGAGCGAACATGATGCCGCCAAGCGGCTGGCCGGCGAGCAGCGACGTGTATTCCCGCGCCTGGTTGCGCGCAAGCGCGTCCGGGAGCTGGTCGTCCGTCACCACCTGTGGGAGCGCGGAGCGTTCGGCAACCGAGAAGAAGACGTAGCCGGTGCCCTCGATAAACGCGACTGTCACGATGTGTCCGAACGTGAGGCTTCCGGCGAGCATCGCTACGACGAGACTCGCGAAGGCGAGCGAACGGACGAGATCGCAGACGATCATCAGCCGCTTCCGGTTCGCCCGGTCCACGAGTGCTCCGGCGAAGAGCGAGAAAACGAAGATCGGCAGCGTCCCAGCGAAGCCGACAATGCCAGCCCGTCCAGGGGAACCAGTGCTGGCAAGCACAAGGAGTGGAAAGGCGATGTCGGCAACCCGCGTGCCGAGGTCAGAGACCGCTTGGCCTGTCCAGAGCAGGTTGAAGTCCCTGTTGCGGCGGAGCGGTATCCGACTCGTCTCCACAAACGGACACTAACCGCGCCAGCGCGCGGCTCATCCAAACGAAGCAACGCAAGTCGTCGGGTGGAAAGGCGTCTGGCGTACCCTTCCGGCGATGACGGCATTCCCGATTACGCGGTTGCGACGGATGCGGCGTACCGATGCGTTGCGCTCGCTCGCTCGCGAGACGCGGCTCGATCTCGACCGCTTCGTCATGCCGCTCTTCGCCTGCCCGGGCGAGGGCGTCGTCAACGCAGCAGACGGTCTGCCGGGGATCGCTCAGCGCTCTGTCGACGAGATCGTGCGCGAGGCGGCCGAGCTCAAGGCACTCGGCGTCGCTGCCGTGCTGCTGTTCGGGATCCCCGAGGAGAAGGACGAGGAGGGCTCGGGCGCCTGGGACGACGACGGGATCGTGCAGCGGGCGCTTCGGGCGCTCAAAGCCGAGGTCCCCAGCCTGACGCTGCTCACCGACGTCTGCCTTTGCGAGTACACGAGCCACGGCCACTGCGGCGTGCTGCGCGACGGCGAGGTCGTGAACGACGAGACGCTCGACTTGCTCGTGCGCACCGCGGTTTCGCACGTCGAGGCCGGTGCCGATGCCGTCGCGCCGAGCGACATGATGGACGGTCGTGTCGGCGCGATCCGCGCGGCGCTGCCCGAGACGCCGATCGTGGCCTACTCCGCCAAGTACGCGTCCGCGTTCTACGGCCCGTTCCGGGAGGTTGCCGAGTCGACCCCGTCGGAAGGCGACAGGCGCGGCTACCAGATGGATCCGGCGAACGTCCGCGAGGCGCTTCGTGAGTGCGAGCTCGACCTCGAAGAAGGCGCCGACGTTGTGATGGTCAAGCCCGCGCTGCCGTACCTCGACGTGATCCGCGCGGTGCGCGAGCGCTTCGACTGCCCGGTGTGGGCCTACAACGTCTCGGGCGAGTACGCGATGGTGAAAGCCGCTGCTGCCGCGGGGCACCTCGACGAACGCGCCGCCGCGCTCGAGTCGTTGACCGCGATCAACCGCGCGGGTGCCGACGTCGTCGTCTCGTACTGGACAAAGGAGCTCGCAGCATGGCTCTAGCGCAGCAGTCTGCGCTCTGGCGGCGGGCCACGAGTCTGATTCCCGGCGGCGTCAACTCGCCGGTGCGCGCGATGCGCTCGGTCGGGCTCGACGAGCCGGTGTTCATGCGCTCCGGCGACGGTGCGTGGATCGAGGACGTCACCGGCGATCGCTACGTCGACTGGGTCATGTCCTGGGGGCCGTTGATCTTCGGCCACGCAGATCCGGACACTCTCGCCGCCGTCGAAGCAGCGCTCCGGCGCGGCACGACCTTCGGCGCGCCCACCGAGGCCGAGGTCGAACTCGCTGCCGAGATCGTCGACGCCGTCCCGTCGGTCGAGATGGTGCGGCTCGTTTCGTCGGGCACCGAGGCGGCGATGAGCGCGATCCGGCTAGCGCGCGCCTGCACGCGGCGCGACCGCGTGATCAAGTTCGACGGCTGCTACCACGGGCACAGCGACGCGCTGCTCGTCAGCGCCGGTTCGGGTCTTGCCACGCTTGGCATTCCGGGCACGCCCGGCATCCCGACGGGCGCGGCGGGCGACACGATCGTCTGCCGCTACAACGACATCGATGGCGTCGCAGCAGCGGTCGCCGGGTACGGCGAGGGGCTGGCGGCGATCATCGTCGAGCCGGTCGCCGGGAACATGGGAGTCGTCCCGCCCGAGCCCGGCTTCCTCGACGCGCTCCGAACATTGTGCGATGCATCCGGCGCGTTGCTGATCTTCGACGAGGTGATCACCGGCTTCCGGGTCGCGCGCGGCGGCGCGCAGGAGCGCTACGGCGTTCTCCCGGACCTCACGATCCTCGGCAAGATCGTCGGCGGCGGGCTTCCGCTTGCCGCGTTCGGTGGACGGGCGGACGTGATGGAGCGCCTCGCGCCGTCGGGCGACGTCTACCAGGCGGGGACGCTCTCCGGAAACCCGCTTGCGACTGCGGCGGGGTTGTCGGTGTTGCGGCGGCTGCGCGATCCCGCGGTGTACGACGTTCTCGAGCGGAAGGCTGCCCGGCTCGAAACGGGACTCGCGCCGTTCGGCCAGGTCCAGCGGGTCGGCGCCATGCTGACGGTGTTCTGCCGCGAGCCGGGCGAATTCGTGCACGACTTCGAAGGCGCCAGTACGTCCGACACAGAGCGTTACGGCGCGCTCTTCCGCGGCCTGCTCGAACGCGGCGTGTACGTGGCGCCGTCGCAGTTCGAGTGCCTCTTCGTCTCGCTCGCACACGGCGACGAGGAGATCGACCGGACGGTGAGCGCAGTTGGCGACGTCCTCGGCAACTGACCTCTGGGACGCGCTCGTCGGCGAGGCGGCCGCTGAGAGCCCGCTGTGGGCCGAGTCTGCGCTGCCCAAGGCCGAGCAGCGGCGCGAGCCGGTGTTCTCGGCACTGTGCGAACCGCAGTTCGCCCTAGGCGTCGAGACGATCTACGAGGGCTACCTCCTGCACTTCGGCCGGCCGCGCCTGTTCGCGCCCGCGGACGACGACACCGCGCTCCTCCTCGGCGACTACCTCTACGCGCACGGCCTCGTCCGGATCGCGGCCACCGGCTCCGTCGAGGCGGTCAACGACCTAGCCGAGCTGATCTCGCTTTGCTCGCAAGGTCAGGCGGACGGCATCGAAGGCGACTGGGCGGCGTGGGCCGCGACAGCGTCGTCGCTCGGCGCCGGCATACTCGACGCCCCTCGCGCCTGCCTGCGGGAGCTGCACGATCCGTCAGCGCTCGAGCACACGGCGCGAGCAACAGCCGGAGACGACGCGGTCGAGCGCGCACGCTCTGCGCACGACCTACACGTGGGCCGGCGGGTGGGGTAAAGTCGCGCCGTGGTCGCTACCCTGTCGCTTCTCGCGGATGCCGCCTCGGAAGGCCGGAGCGTCGTGCTCTCGATGCTGGTCGTCGGCCTCGTCCTCATCGCGGTCATCGCGCTCGGCGAGCTGAGCCACAAGCTGGCGCACAAGCGCCAAGCCGCGAAGAAGCGCCCGCTCTAAACAGGCACGACCGGGAAGCCTTCGCGCCGGGCTGCCAGCGCGAGCCGCTCGTCGATGGTCACGAACTCGAGCGTCTCAGGTCGCCCGTCGCTTGCGACCTGCGCTGCAGCGAGCTGGAACGCATCGGCGGCGCGCAGGTCGTGGACACGGACGAGACGCCTCGCATCGTCACGGAGCTGCGCACTCGGCGGAATCTCTGTCCATCTAGCCCCTAAGCCGTCGAGCACGGCGAACGCTTCGAGCGCCTTCTCCGCCCCGCCCGTCTCGAGCCGCTCGCGTCGCGCGATTGCCGAGGTGCATTCGACCGGCGTTCCCCACCACACGGTGAGACCAGGATCCTCATCGGCACTGGCGCGGAGCGCGACGGAACTCTGCTCATCGACGAGGAGCGGCACGATTGCGGAGGTGTCCCAGAACTTCAACGGTCACTCTCGCGTCGTTCCTCGAGCAGCGCCTCCAGGACACTCTCTTGAAACTTCGGTAGCGGCTGCGACGTCAGCCAGCCGGGCTCGAGCTTCTTCTTGGGCCGCACGACCAGCCCCTGCCGCTCGAGCTTTTCGAGCCGTGCATCCCAGTCGACCTCGTCGCTCGCGTGCATCGGCGTGAGTTGCGCGACAGGTACGCCGCGGTCGGTGATCGTCACGGTCTCACCCGCCTTGACCCGCTCGAGCAGAGCGCTCAGCTTCGCCTTCGCCTCCGAGATCGACGCCGTAGCCATATGACTATTATAGTCAGATCAATCTGACTAGCAAGGTCTTTCGAGCCGTGTCCCCTGGGCGTCGTTTCGCAGCAGTCCGCAGGTTGCTGCGTCAGGGTCCTTGGGGCAGCCGAGCGGGCCGAGGGATCCGCCTCGTCATAGACTGACGCCGCATGGCTTCGCCCGTCTCCGATCTCCGTGACTGGATTGCGCTTCTCGAGAAGGAAGGCGAACTCGTTCGTGTGGCGGCAGAGGTCGACCCAGATCTCGAGATCACCGAGATCGTCGACCGCACGGTCGCGGTCGGGGGGCCAGCGCTCCTGTTCGAGAACGTGAAGGGCTCGCGCCACCCACTCCTCATCAACCAGTTTGGCACCGAGAAGCGGATGTGCATGGCGTTCGGCGTCGACAAGCTCGACGACGTTGCGCAGAAGCTCGAGAGCGTGCTCGAGATGCAGCCGCCGCAAGGGCTCGTCGACAAGGTGAGGAGCCTCGGCAAGCTGAAGTCGATCGCCGACTCGATGCCCAAGGACGTCTCCAAGGCGCCGTGCCAAGAGGTTGTGCTCACCGGCGACGAGGTCGACCTCGACGCGCTGCCGATCATGCGCTGCTGGCCCGGCGACCCGGCTCCCTTTATCACTCTCCCGGCAGTGATTACGCGCGATCCGAACACGGGCGTGCGCAACGTCGGCATGTACCGGATGCAGAAGATCGACCGGCGCTCCACGTTCATGCACTGGCAGATCCACAAGGACGGCCGCGCCGACCTGCTCGCCTCGCCTGACGGGACGATCCCCGTCGCCGTCGCGCTCGGCCTCGATCCGGTCACGGCGTATTCCGCCTCTGCGCCGCTGCCGAAGCACATCGGCGAGCTGATGGTCGCCGGCTTCCTGAAAGGCTCGCCGGTGGAGCTCGTCCAGTGCAAGACGATCGATCTGCAGGTGCCCGCGAACGCCGAGATCGTCCTCGAAGGAACCGTCTCGCGCGACGACGTCGGCCTCGAAGGTCCGTTCGGCGACCACACGGGCTACTACACGCCGGCCGAGGAGTTCCCGATCTTCCGCATCAGCGCGATCACGATGCGCAGCGATGCGATCTATCCATCGATCGTCGTCGGCGTCCCTCCCGCGGAAGACGAGTGGCTCGCAAAGGCCACCGAGCGGATCTTCCTGCCGGCGATTCGGATGAGCGTGCCCGAGATAGTGGACTACGACCTGCCTGCGGCTGGCGCGTTCCACGGCTGCGTCATCGTCTCGATTCGCAAGCGTTTCCCCGGCCACGCGCGGAAGGTGATGCACGCCGTGTGGGGGCTCGGGTTGCTGTCGCTTGCGAAGTCGGTCGTCGTCGTCGACGAGCACGTCGACGTCCACGACTACGAGCAGGTGTTCTTCCAGGTCTGCGCCAACGTCGACCCGAAGCGCGACATCGAGCTTGCCGAAGGACCGCTCGACCAGCTCGACCACTCGCCGACGCTGCAGTCGTACGGTGGCAAGATCGGCTTCGACGCGACCGCGAAAGGACCGGCGGAAGGTGCGCGTGAATGGCCCGAGCCGATCGTGATGAGCGACGAGATCCGCGCGCTCGTCGACGGACGTTGGGCGGAGTACGCGATACCTGCACCATCCGTCCCGGCGATCGGTAAGAATGGCGCTCGCAGGCGTGGGTTGAGGCAGCTGGTACGTCGTTGACAGCGACAAGGACGGAACTGTTGAATGGCGCGGAGGTCGTGAGGTGAGTTCAGACAACAAGGCGCACGTCCCGGCGCCGAGCCTCTGGCCGGTCGGCTTTGCGATCGGCGTCGTGTGTCTGCTGCTCGGCCTCGTGCTCGGCTCCTGGCCCATCGCCGCCATCGGGGCCGTGCTCGGTGCCGCGTTCGGCTACCTCTGGATCCGCGACCTCATGGGCGGCGCACGACTCGCGACCGCCTCGGCGCCGGGGACGGACGTCACGATGAGCGCATCTGCTACGCCGGCGGCTGCCGAAGAGCTACCGACGTACGACCGCTCCGTCTTCCTCGAGGGTGCGACGCTCGGCCTGGGCGCGGCGATCGGAGGGCTCGTGACGCTTCCGGTCCTCGGTTTCTCGATTCTGCCGGCGTTCGAGAGCCACAAGACGAAGCCCGTCGACCTCGGCCCAATCACTAACTTCCCCGAGACGAAGTGGATCGTCGCGACGTTCCTCGAGGATCCGAGCCAGGGCGAGGTCTCACGCAAGACGGCCTTCATCCGCAACAACGGCCTGACGACCGCCAACGGCAAGCAGGTGCCGAGCTTCACGGTCATCTACAGCCGCTGTGCCCACCTCGGGTGCCCGATCCAGCCGAACGGCATCGTCGCGGACGCGAAGAAGATCGAGGTCAAGGGCGCGACGCTCATTCCCGCTTTCCCCGCCGGCTTCGGCTGCCCGTGTCACGGCGGCCAGTACGACAACGAAGGCAACCGCATCGCCGGGCCGCCCGTCCGCTCGCTCGACCGCTTCGCCTTCTCGATCGTCAACGGCCACCTCGTCCTCGGGACGCTCTTCTCGGTCGGCCACGTCGAGGGCACGGGCGCGGACGCAAAGATCTCGCGCTACACGTCTGCATCACCCGGCGTCCACGTCGATGGGATCGAGCGCTGGCTCTACCCGATCCCGGTGCCGGGGCGCTAGTAGTGCCCCCTCGAGCAATGCAATCCTGGCCCCTCGGACGCGATGAGCGGCGCCATGCGTCGTCCTCAGTCGTACCAATACTAAGTATTGGTGCTCCCTGCGTCCTAGCCTGGCTTGCTCCTCGCGTCCGAGGAGCGAGGCAGCATCACTCGAGGGGGCACTGATGGCTCCGAAATCGGCCCGCAGACGGCAGATGGAAGCGGCTGCGCTCTACCCGCTCGACTGGGTCGAGGAGCGCACCGGGCTCGTCGGCGGCGTTAAGTACTTTCTCTTCCGGAACGTCCCGCGGGACACCAACTGGATGCAGACGCTCGGTGCGGCGACGCTCACCGCGTTCCTCGTGCAGGCCGTGACGGGCGTCTTCCTCGCCTTCTACTACAAGCCGGATCCGAACAGCGCCTACGAGTCGATCCAGCACATCACGCACGATGTGACACTCGGCTGGCTCGTGCGCGGCATGCACAAGTGGGGCGCCAGCGTCTTCATCATCCTCATGTTCTTCCACATGGCGCGCGTGTTCCTGTTCGGCGCGTACAAGTACCCGCGTGAGCTGAACTGGATCGTCGGCTCGCTGCTCCTCGTGCTCGGGATGCTCGAGGGCTTCACCGGCTATCTGCTGCCTTGGGATCAGACCGCGTACTGGGCGACTGCGGTCGGCATCAACCTGAACGCGACGGCTCCGTTCCTAGGGCCGTTTCTCGCGGACTTCTTGCAGGGCGGGTCCCAGATCGGACCCGACACGATCGCACGCTTCTACTCGATGCACATGCTCCTGATCCCCGGCGGGCTGATCGGGCTGATCGTCCTGCACCTGTACCTCGTCGTGCGGCTCGGCGTCACCTCGCCGCCGTGGTCGCCGGTCGCAGCCGGTCGCGACCGACCAGAGGAGAAGCCGGAGGGCGCTCGCGAGGGGCTCATCCGATCGTCGGACGACCCGGGATCGGACAGCTGACATGAGCTCCAAGTTGCAGCGCGCCCAGCGCGAGGGGTTCAAGCGCTACAAGGACGACGTCAAGCGTGAAGGGAAGCCGTTCTTCCCGTACGCCATGTGGCACGACACGATCATGGCGTTCGTCGTCGTAGTGGTGATCATCGCGCTCGCCGCCATCTGGTACTTCACGGCGCAGCATGCGAAGGACGGTGTCGGCGTCCTCGGGCCGTTGACATCGCCGAAGGCCGACCCAGGCACGACAAGCTTCGTGCCGCGGCCCGACTGGTTCTTCTACTTCCTCTTCTATCTGCTCCGGATCTTCAAGTGGCCGAACTCGGTGGTCCTCGGCACCGTCGGCATACCGACGATCCTCCTGGTCCTCCTGATCGGGCTCCCGTTCTACGATCGCCGAAGGGAGCGCCGCCCGTCACGCCGACCGGTCGCGATGGTCGCCGCGGTGCTCGTCGTGATCTCGATGGGCACGCTCACCTGGAAGGGCGCGGTCGCCAAGGAGTCGCTCGGCGCCGAGAACCTCGTGTACGTGCCGCAGTGGGCCGCGAGCGAGGGCTTCGCCGCCAACCCGGCTGCGGTCGCGGGCGCCAAGCTCTTCGCCCAGTCCGGCTGCATGAACTGCCACACCTACCTCGGCAAGGGCTCATCGAACCTCGGTGCACCCGATCTCTCGGCGATCGGCAAGGGCGGCCGCGGCATCCAGGGGTTCGCCGACTACGTTGCGAACCCCGCGGCGTTCGGGAACAACGTGATGCCGAAATTCGGCGACAAGTACGGTGGCCCGCTCGATACGGCGCAGCTGAAGCAGATCGGCGCGTTCTTGGACGCCTCCAAGGGCGCGAAGTAGATCTCGCTCAGCCGCTACGCTCAGGCTCCTGTGCGTGTCTTTCTCGGCGTCACCGGTGCCTCCGGCGCTCCCTATGCGGCTCGGCTCCTCGAATCGCTCGTCGGCGCCGGCTGTAACGTCGGTCTGACCATCTCCGCTGCGGGGATTCAGGTGCTCGGGACGGAGCTCTACTCGGACCCAGCGCTCGCTCGCGAGGAGGTGCTCGAGCGTTTCGCCGGCCACCTCGGCGATGCGGTCACGACGTACGGGATCCAGGACTACTCGAGCCCGTATGCGAGCGGCTCTGCCCAGGTCGACGGCTACGTCGTCTGCCCGTGCTCGATGTCGACCGTCGGCACACTCGCGACTGGTGCGATGGCGAACCTCATCCACCGCGCAGCTTCGGTTGCGCTGAAAGAGCGCCGGAAGCTCGTGCTCGTGCCACGTGAGACGCCACTGTCGGCGATTCACCTCCGTGGTCTTGCGACGCTGAACGACGCCGGCGCGGTGATCCTCTTCGCTGCGCCCGGCTTCTACCACGGCGCCGAGACCGTGGACGACCTCGTTGACTTCGTCGTCGCGCGCTGCCTCGACCAGCTCGGGATCGACAACACGCTCGTCAGGCGCTGGGGCCAATGAGCGGCGCGGCCGGAACGCTCTCGCCGGATGCCGTGCGGTCGATGTTCGACCGGATCGCACCTGTCTACGACGCGATGAACCGCGTGATGACCGTCGGGCTCGATCGCCGTTGGCGCCGTCTTTCGGTGGAGCTCGTAGTCCAGCCGGGCGATCGCGTCCTCGACGCATGCTGCGGCACCGGCGATCTCGCGCTCGAAGCCGAGAGGCAAGGCGGCCGAGTTGTCGGCCTCGACTTCTCGGAGCGGATGCTCGAACGCGCACGGAGGAAGTCACGGTCGATCGAGTGGGTGCAGGGTGATCTGCTTGTGCTGCCGTTTGCGGACGGATCGTTCGACGCCGCCACGGTCGGTTTCGGGGTGCGCAACGTCGCCGATCTCGAGTTGGGATTGCGCGAACTGCGGCGGGTCCTCCGGCCGGGTGGACGCCTGGCCGTGCTCGAGATCACCCAGCCTCGCGGACGGCTGAAGCCGTTCTTCGGCCTCTGGTTCGACCGGATCGTCCCTGTTCTCGGGAAGGTGCTTCCCGGCGGGGGTGCGTACAGCTACCTGCCAGCGAGCGTGCGGCGGTTCCCGGGCGCAGAGGAGCTTGCCGCCAAGCTCGAACACGCCGGCTTTGCCGACGTGCGGTTCCAGCTCCTCGGAGGCACCATCGTCGCGCTGCATACGTGCGTAGCCGCATGACCACTGCAGCCGCGACGCTCGAGATGGTCAACAGCGCAGCAGGTCTCGCCGAGTACCTGACGGCGGTCGAGGATCGGCTGACCGTCGTCATCGCGAGCCATCCCGGCGTTGTCGCAGACGTCGGCGCCGACGCGCTTGCTGCGGGAGGCAAGCGCCTTCGTCCCGCCCTGACGTTCCTCTCTGCGCCGACCGGCTCGGCGGCGCCGGTTGCGGCGGGTGTCGCCGTCGAGCTCGTCCACCAGGCGACCTTGGTCCACGACGACCTGATCGACGGCGCCCAGGTACGGCGCGGTCACGCGGCGGCGTGGACATCGCACGGGCCGGCAGCGGCGCGCGCAGCCGGCGACTACCTCTTCGCGCGCGCGTTCGCCGAGCTCGCTGCGACGGGTGACCGGGCCGCCGTTGCGGTTCTCGCGGACGCGTCGCTGGCGCTCGCGCGCGGAGAGGCAATGCAGCGTCGCCAGCGCTACGACGCCGACACGGCGATCGACGACTATCTCGCGCGGTGCGCGCTGAAGACGGGAAAGCTGTTCGAGGCTGCGTGTGTGCTCGGCGGCGGCAGCGGCGAGTACGGGCTTCTGCTCGGGATCGCCTTTCAGATCGCTGACGACATTCTCGACTGCACCGGCGACACGATCGAGACGGGCAAGGTCCCGGGCATCGACCTTCGGGACGGCACGCCGACGCTGCCCCTGCTGCTCGCCGCGCAGCTCGATCCCGTCGTCCGAGCCGGCCTGGCAGGTGGCCCGCTGGAGGGCGTGCTCGTGCGTGTCGCGCAGACCGGGGCGCTCGAACGGTCCAGGGAAGTGGCGCTCGACTACGCTAGGAAGGCGAGGGAAGCGCTGGACGGCCCCGGCCCGGCAGGTGATGCGGGAAGCGGGTGCCGGGCGGAGCTCGAAGCTCTCGCGGACGCCGTCGTGATCAGGACGGGATGAACTCCATGGCAACCCTCGAGACTCAATCGACGCTCGCCCCCATCCGCGAGAAGCTCGTGGCTGGTGAGCGTCTCGATCTCGAAGACGGCCTCGCGCTTCTCGAGTCGGACGATTTGCTCGAGATCGGGGAGCTCGCCGATCTCGCACGGCGTTTGCGCGGCGGAACTGACGATGTCTTCTTCGTCCAGAACATGAACCTGTACCAGACGAACATCTGCCGGGTGAAGTGCAAGTTCTGTGCCTTCGCCGCGACACAGAAGCAGGAGCAGGCGTACACGATCACCGCCGAGGAGCTGGTCGCCGACGCGCATGCGCAGCACGAGCTGACCGGGTTCACCGAGATCCACATGGTGAACGGCGAGAACCCGCACATCGGGTTCGACTTCTACCTTGACACGATCCGCCAGCTGCACGCCGCGCTGCCGGACGTGCATCTCAAGTGCTACACGGCCTCCGAGATCCACCACATGACTACCGTCTCAGGGGGACTGACGCATGAAGAGGTGCTGCGCGAGCTGATGGCGGCAGGGCTCGGCTCGCTGCCCGGTGGCGGCGCCGAGATCTTCGCGCGTCGCGTGCGTCAGCTCGTCGCACCGGGGAAGGAGGATCCGGAGATCTGGTTCCACGTCCACGACACAGCCCACCGGATGGGGATGCCGACTCACTGCACCATGTTGTACGGGCATGTCGAAACCTACGAGGAGCGCGTCGACCATCTGATCCGCCTCCGCGAGCAGCAGGACAAGACCGGCGGCTTCCTCGCCTTCATCCCGCTTGCGTTCCACCCCGAGAACACCGTGTTCGAGCGCCGTGGCTGGCGGCATACGACCGGCGCGGACGACCTGAAGATGCTCGCCGTCTCGCGCCTGATGCTCGACAACGTCGAACACATCAAGGCCTACTGGATCATGATGGGCATGCCCCTCGCGGCGGTCGGTCTCCACTTCGGCGCGAACGATGTGCAGGGCACGGTCGTGAGGGAAACGATCTTCCACGCCGCCGGCGCAGTGACCGAGACGGAGCAGAAGGTCGACCAGCTCGTCCGCTTCGTATCTGAAGCCGGCCGCATTCCCGTGCAGCGCGACACGCTCTACAACGAAATCCGGCGATGGGCATGACGTGCTGCGGCTAGGACGGATCTCCTACGTCAACATGGCGCCTGTCTTCCACCGGCTCGAATACGAGGTGGACGAGGTCGTCGGTGTGCCGACCGAGCTGAACCGGATGCTGCTCGACGGTGAGGTCGACGTCGCGCCGATCTCGTCGATCACATACGCGCGGAATGCAGAGCAGCTACGGCTGCTCCCGCGGCTGTGCGTCTCGTCGGAGGGCGCCGTCGACTCGATCCAGCTCGTGACCCGGCTGCCGCTCGGGCGCGTTCGCACCGTCGCGATCACGCCCGAAAGCGCAACCTCGGTCGTTCTCACGAAGGTCTTGCTACCGCAAGCCGAGCACGTGTCGCACGAGGAGGAGGCCGACGCCAAGCTGCTGATCGGCGACGCGGCGTTGAAGAGCGCGTTCGAGGATCCCACGCCGCACCACGACCTCGGCCGCCTGTGGCTCGAACGCACCGGCTTGCCAATGGTGTTCGCCGTGTGGGCTGCCCCAGAAGAGCTCGCCGATCAGCTCGCCGATCTCGAGCACGCGCTCGTCGCGTCGGTCCGGCTCGCGCGCTCCGAGCCCGAGCGCCTCGCGAACGAGGCGAGCGTGCGCTACGGCTACCCGGCCGGGTTCCTGGCCCGTTACTTCGAGAAGCTCCGCTATTCGTTCGGGCCGCGCGAGCGCGCCGGCTTCTACACCTTCCTCGAGATGGCCCGCGACGTCGGCGAGCTCGACCACGTCCCGGAGTTACGCTTCACGCGTAGCGAGGTGCGCGCGTGATGCCTTGTGTTACTGAAACACAAAGTCGGATTTTGGCTCTCCCAGTGAGAGCGTCAGCGGGTAGTGCGGCGTGATTCCAAGTGTTACTGAAACACAAGGTCGGGAGGGTGTCGCCTCCGGCGTCGCCGAGGCGCTTGCGAAAGCGCTCGACGGCGAGCGGATCAACGACGAGGACGCGGTTGCGCTCCTGCGGTCGCGAGATCTTGTGGCAGTGGGACGGGTCGCGAACGAGCTGCGCAACCGCAAGGTCGATCCGGGTCGCGTGACGTTCATCGTCGACCGGAATCTGAACTACACGAACATCTGCGTCACCGACTGCGACTTCTGCGCGTTCTACCGCTCGCCGGGCGACACGCGCGAGGGCTACCTGCTCCCGAAACCGGTCATCTTCAAGAAGATCGAAGAGACGCTTGCGATCGGCGGCACCGGCGTGCTGATGCAGGGCGGGCATCACCCGGATCTCGGGATCGACTACTACGAGGATCTGTTTCGCTCGATCAAGTCGCGCTACAAGATCCACCTCCACTGCCTCTCACCGCCGGAGATCCAGCACATCGCGCGGCGCTCGAAGCTCACGATCCCGGAGACGCTCTCTCGTCTGCGCGACGCAGGGCTCGACTCCCTTCCCGGCGGCGGTGGCGAGGTTCTCGTCGACCGCGTACGCGACATCATCGCGCCGAAGAAGACGAAGTCGTCCGAGTGGCTCGACGTCATGCGCCAGGCGCACCGGCTCGGCATGTCGACGACTGCCACGATGATGTACGGCCACGTCGAGACGCTCGAGGAGCGCGTCGAGCACATCCGGCGCGTTCGCGAGCTGCAGGACGAGACACACGGCTTCCGCGCGTTCATCTCGTGGACGTTCCAGCGAGACGGCAACCGGCTCGACGCGCAGGTCAGGGACGAGGACATGCCGACCTCGTTCGACTACCTGCTCACGCAGGCCGTTTCGCGTATCTACCTCGACAACGTCGATCACATCCAATCGTCCTGGGTGACGCAGGGGATGAAGATCGGCCAGGTCGCGCTCGAGTTCGGCGCCGACGACATGGGCTCGGTGATGATGGAGGAGAACGTCGTCTCGGCGGCCGGCACGACGCATCGCACGTCGACCGAGGAGCTCGTGCACCTCATCCGCGCAGTCGGCAAGGTGCCGGTGCAGCGCGACACGCTCTATCGCGACGTTCGGGTCTGGAGCTAGTCGCTAGCTCGCAGCAGCGACGCTCGAGGCGTCGGTACCGAGCTTGCCGAGCTTCTCGGCATACATCGACTTGTCGGCTTCGGCGAGCAGCTCGTCGATCGAGCCTGGCGTTCGCGCGTCGATGCAGAGGACGCCGATGCTGATCGAGAGCGCTGCCGCGAGCGAGTACGTCTCCCGTGCGGCGTCCGCGGCATCTCTGATCCGCTTTGTCACGTGATCGACCGAGACCCCGGCGTCGTCGAACAGGAGGATGCAGAACTCGTCGCCTCCGATGCGGGCCGCGATGTCGCTCTCCCGGACCGTGCTCTTGATGACGTCCGCCAACGCCCGCAGCGCTCTGTCGCCGGCGCCATGACCCGACGTGTCGTTGATTCTCTTCAGCCCGTCGAGATCAAGGTAGAGAAGAGCGACCATGGTGCCGTCGCGGCGGGCGCGATAGAGCGCCTGCTCGCCGAAGGCGGCTAGTCCGCGGCGGTTGTACAGCCCCGTGAGATCGTCTGCGAGCGTAAGACGCTCGAGCTCCGAAGACTGCTCGACAAGTTGGGTCGCCTGGTCGGCCAGCTGCAACGCGGCACGTTTCCGCTCGGTGATGTCCCGCGAGATGCCGAAGAGACCGACGATCTGGCCAGCTCGATCGCGCAACGCCACCTTCGTCGTCGACACCCAGGTCTCGGCGCCCCTTTCGCGGATCTCACGCTCTTCGATCGAGACGAGCGACTCGCCGGTGCGCATCAGCTGCTGCTCGTCTGCGAACGCCTTGCGCGCGTGCTCGTCGCCGAAGAAGTCGAAGTCGGTGCGGCCGATCACGTCGCTCGCGCTCTCGAGGCCGAAGGACAGCGCGAGCGCCCGGCTGACGCGGATGAACCGGCTCTTCTCGTCCTTGAAGTACACGTGGTCGGGCGTGTGCTCCATGAACGTGTCGAGCAGGTACCGGTCGTCCATCAGCTCTTCCGGACCGGGTCGTATCGGCCGTACGTTGTCCATGGCCCTCCATCGGCCTGAATGGCTAATGACGCATCACACTTTCGGGGTACCGGCCGCTCGCTAGCCGACCGGTTAGCCACGCGGCGGTAGGGCTTGCAGCTTGGCGGCGAGGCCGGTCACGCCGTCGCTGCCGTTGACTCGGACACGGGCGAGAGTGAAGAGGTCATCTGGCTGTGCGAGTCCGAAGTTCGTGGTCGTCGCGGCGAGGAAACCGGCTGCCTGCACGGCGGCGATGACGCGCGCGTCATACCGCCCGGCCGGGTAGCAGAAGAAGTTCGCCGGGACACGGAAACGACGCCGGATGGACGTTCGTGAACCGGCGACCTCCTGCTTCAGACGGGTGTCATCGACTGTTGTCAGGTCGGGATGTGTGAGTGTGTGTGCGTCGATCTCCCACTTCGCCGCGATCAAGGCTCTGATCCGACGCGGAGAAAGTCCACCCGGATACGTCTCCTTGCGGACCTCGAGGTTGAGCACACCGGGCCAGTGCTTTGCCTCCAGGATCGGTAGCGCGTGGGTGAAGTCGCCGGCATAGCCGTCGTCGAACGAGAGCACGATCGGACGTCGAGGCAGGGCAGCGCCGTAGCGCCAGCTTCGGTAGACGGCTCCGAGCGTTACAGCGGTGTAACCGTGTCGCGAGAGCCATTCAACTTGGCTCCTGAAGACCGTCGGGCGGACGTAGAGCTCCGGGAATGGCGCGTTTGCGGGCAGGGTGTCGATCACGTGGTACATCAGGATCGGAACCGGTCGGGGCAAACCTGTCGCAGCCGGCGTCGCTGTGTCGGGTCCGACCGCCAGCCCGATGGCGGACACGACGAGCATTAGCCGGGGCAGGCGGCGAGCCTGCAACCAGACCGATCGCCGCGCCGTGAGTCTCCAACGTCCGTGTTTCACCTGGTCGGCGACAGCGTAGTCCGCGCGCGCTCTCGGGGATTCGGGTCCTGTAAAGGCACCTGGAGTCGCCGGAAGCCTTCGCTACGCTCGCCCTCGGATCGTGGTTCGCCGTCTCGCCATCATCTCGATCGCCGCCGCAGTGCTGCTCCATGCGCCGGCTCTCGCCTCGGCGTCGGCGCGCGAGCTCTGGCCTGGTGTCTCATTCCGGCAGAGCGTGCAACTGACACCGGAAGGCCCCGTCGTCGTCGATGTCCTCACCGGGCCCCGACCCGGCGGTGCGACGACGCTTCGGCCGATCCTTACCAGCGGGTCGCTGATGACGCGGCAGACGCTGACCGCCGCGGAGCAGCAGCTCTCCCCGACAATCACGCTCGCCGGCGTGAACGGCGACTTCTTCAACTTCGGCTCCGGTCTTCCGAGCGGCGTGCTTTTGAGTGACGGACAGCTCCTCAGCCCGCCGACACCGGACCGGTCGAGTGCCGGCATCACCTCGGACGGAACGCTGGTCATCGGTCGCGTTGGACTCACGTCTACCTGGCAGGGCAGCGGCGTCTCGCATGCGGTGACCGCATTCGAGCACGTGCCGGGGCCGGGCGGCGTCGGCCTCTTCACTTCGGTGTGGGGGGCGGCGACCCCTGCCGCGTCAGGGTCGGTTGCTGCGGTGCTGTTCCCATACTCCTCCACCGCACCTGGCGTGCCGGTCCAGTCGACTGTGCAGGAGGTCGACACGGGATCCTCTGTCCCGATCCCACTCGGTGGTGCGGTTCTCGTCGCTCGCGGAAGTGCTGCCGCCCAGCTCCGAGCAGAGGCCGCGGCGGGTTCCCAAGTGACCGTCCGCCTAGCTCTGGCGCCGTCCTGGGCCGGCGTAGTCGCCGCGATCGGCGGAGGACCGCAGATCGTGCGCAACGGCGCGCCTGTCTTTCGCGCAGGCGAGGCGTTTCTCCCTTCGCAGTTGACTCCCCAGGACCCACGGTCGGCCGTCGGCCAGCTCGCCGACGGTCGGATACTTCTCGTGGCCGTGGACGGTCGCCAGCCGGGCTGGAGCGTCGGCCTGACGAACTTCCAGCTCGGCCAGACCCTCGTGCGGTTGGGCGCTGTGACGGGGATGGCGTTCGACAGTGGCGGCTCGACCACGATGGGTTTCGACGGGAGCTTGCTCAACAGACCGTCGGATGGCGCCGAGCGAAGAATCTCGACGGCCCTCGCGTTCGCCTACACCGGCGTCTTGACCAAAGCCTCTGCGACGGCGGTCTCGCCCAACGGGGATGGCGTCGACGACGTGGAGACGCTCCGCTACAAGCTCGTCAATCCCTCATCCGTGAGCCTGACATTGCAGGCACCGGATGGCACGACTCCGGTAAGCCAGACGCTCGACGCTCAACCGCCGGGCACCTATCCGGTGCCCTTCCCTGCGCCGGGCGTGAAGGTGAGCGAAGGTCAATGGAAGCTGGCCGTCACCGCGACCGACGAGCTCGGGCAGCAGACCACGATGACGCAGCCCTTCACTGTCGACAACTCGATCGGCTTCCTCGCAACGTCTGTGCCCCGCCTCTTCCTGCCACCCGGCGGACGTGATCTGACGATCTCCTGGAAGATGGGCTCGGCCGCCCGTGTCGTCGCCACGGTCGAGACAAAGGACGGCACCGTGGTGCGCACGCTTGCGGTGGGAAAGTTCCCGATCGGCGACAAGTCGGTCGTCTGGAACGGGCTCGATCGAACGGGGAAGCGCGTCAAGGGAGGCGTATACCGCGCTCACCTCGTGGCCCGGAGCATCGTCGGGACGGTCGAGCTGACGAAGACGTTCACCGTGCGCCAGATCGTCGGTCCGCCGAAGGGTTCCTAGCCCGCACGCGTAAAGTCACGGCGTGCTCGTCGCGTCACTTACGAGTTCGCTCACCAAGGCCGTGGGCGACTACGGCATCTATGCGGTCTTCGGCTTGATGGCGATCGACGCGGTGCTCCCCGCGGCAAGCGAGGTCGTGATGGTCTACGGCGGTGCTCTCGCCGGCGGTGCGTTTGCCGCACAGCACGTGACGCTTTTCGGGACGCAGATCAACTACGGCCTCCCGGCTTACCTGGCGATCGCGCTTGCCGGCACGGTCGGGTATCTCCTCGGCTCCCTCGCCGGCTGGGCGATCGGCCACTATGGCGGCCGGCCGTTGCTCGAGCGGCATGGCCGCTGGTTCCACCTCGGGGGCGAGAAGCTCGAGCGGGCGGAGGTCTGGTTCGAGCGTTGGGGCAACTGGGCGGTGCTGCTCGGCCGCGTCACCCCCGTCGTGCGATCGTTCATCTCGATTCCGGCGGGCGTGTTCCGGGCGCCGCTCCCTCGCTACACGTCGCTCACCGCGATCGGGTCGGCTGTTTGGTGCTTCGCGCTTGCCGGAGCAGGGTGGGCCGTTGGCGCAAGCTGGGAGCGGTTCCACAACGACTTCCGGTACGCCGACTACGTCGTAGCCCTCCTCGTCGTAGTCGGGGCCGCTTGGCTCGGCTTGAAGCTCGTTTCCGGCCGGAGGCGGCGCCGAGCCGCGTACACTGACTCCTCGAAATGATCCCGCTCATCGACGTCAAGGCGCAGTACGCGCCGCTGATCCCGCAGTTGAAGGAGCGGATCGGCGAGGTTCTCGAGTCCGGCCGCTTCATCTTCGGGCCCGAAGTCGAGGCGTTCGAGCGCGAGGCGGCGGAGTTCCTCGGTGTGCCGTCGACGCTTGGTGTCGCGAACGGCACAGACGCGCTCGTCCTGTCGCTCGAGGCGATGGGCATCGGTCGCGGCGACGAGGTGATCTGCCCCGCGTTCACGTTCTACGCGACCCCCGAGTCGATTGCGCGCGCCGGCGCCACCCCCGTCTTCGCCGACATCGACCCGGTCACGCTGAACCTCGACCCCGAGGACGTGGCCACCAGGATCACGCCGCGAACGAAGGCGATCATGCCGGTACATCTCTTCGGGCGGCCGGCGCCGCTTGCGGCCCTCGCCGCGCTCGGCCTGCCGCTGATCGAGGATGCGGCCCAGGCATTCGGCGCCGCTGGGATTGCCACCACCGGTGTCTGCTCGACGTTCAGCTTCTTCCCGACGAAAAACCTCTTCGCCCTCGGTGACGGAGGCCTCGTCGCGTTCACCGACGAGGATGTCGCCGACCGGCTCCGCATGCTTCGCTTCCACGGCTCGCTCGACAAGCGCACGCACGAGCTGATCGGGACGAACTCCCGGCTCGATGCGATCCAGGCCGCAGCGCTGCGCGTCTTCCTACCGCACCTGCCCGCGTGGAACGCGTCGCGGCGCGAGGCGGCCGTACGCTACGCCGAGCTCGGGCTCGGCGATGGCGTCGAGCTGCCGGTAGATGAAGCTGGCCACGTCTACCACCTGTTCGTGACGCGTAGCCCGGACCGCGATGCGATCTCAGCCCGGCTGAAGGAGGCGGGAATCGCGTCCGCCGCGTACTACGTCACCCCGTCGCACCTGCAGCCCGCGATGGCCTATCTCGGCTACAAGCCGGGGTCGTTGCCGGAGACCGAGCGGGCTGCGACGGAGAATCTCGCCTTGCCGATGTGGGGAGGGATCGGGCCTGACGCCCAGGAGCTCGTCGTCGAGACGGTGCTCGCTGCGGCCCGCGTCGCGGCCTGAGCGGAGCGAGAGATGCGCAGCCCTCTCACCCGGCATCGACTGTGGCAAGTCGCGGTCGACGGCGCCATCGTTGCGGTCGCGTGGTGGCTCGCCTGGCACCTCCGCTTCGACCAGAGGCGGCCGGGGTATTACAACCGCTACCTCGACTGGGAGATCGTGCTCCTCGTCGTCGGGCTAAAGCTGCCGGTCTTCATCTTTTCCGGGTTCTACAACCGCTGGTGGCGCTACGTATCTACGCGGGACATGTGGAGCGCACTGCGCGGCGTCGGGCTCTCGACGCTCTTTGTCTATCTCGTTTTCACGATCTTCACCGTCCACAAGGCCGCCGTGCCGCGTGGCGTGTGGTTCATCGATCTCCTGCTGTGTCTGGCGTTCGTGGCCGGAGTTCGCCTGTTGGCACGGACGTTGCTCGAGCGGCCGCTGCCCGGCCGGATCATCGCGCGCGGCAAGGAGGCGCTCGTCGTCGGCGCCGGCGACGCGGCCCAGCGCGTCGTCAAGGAGATGCTCCGCAACCCGCAACTCGGCTATACGCCGATCGGCCTCGTCGACGACGACCCGCGCAAGCGCAACCTCCGTCTGCACGGGATTCGCGTCCTCGGCACGATTGACGAGCTGCAGCACCTGATCCACGATCGTCGTCCCGACGAAGTCTTGATTGCGATCCCGTCGGCTCCGGGTGGCCTGCGCGAGCGGATCGTGGCTATCGCCCGTGCCGAAGGGCTTGCCGTGAAGACGCTGCCCGGACTCACGGAGCTCGTTGCCGGCGATGTCGATCTCGCCGCGCAGCTCCGGCCGGTGGAGGTCGAGGACGTGCTGGGACGTGAGCCGGTGGAGGTCGACCTCGAATCGATCGCCGGCTACCTCACAGGCGAGACAGTGCTCGTCACCGGCGCCGGTGGCTCGATCGGCGCCGAGCTCTGCCGGCAGATTGCCCGTATCGGCCCGACGCGCATCGTTCTCGTCGACCATGCGGAGCCGGCGCTCTTCGAGATCGAGCGCGAGCTCGTCGACGAGCGCGGGTTCCATGCCGCTGCCGCAGTGGTGGCAGACGTGAAGAACACCGTGAAGATGCGGCAGGTGTTCGACAAGTACCGCCCGGGAGTCGTGTTCCACGCTGCGGCGTACAAGCACGTCGCGATGATGGAGGCGAATCCGCTTGAAGCGGTACGCAACAACACGCTCGGCACCCGCACCGTTGCCGAGATCGCGGTCGAGTTCGGCACGAAACGCTTCGTCCTCGTGTCGACGGACAAGGCGGCCAACCCGAAGACGGTGATGGGCCAGTCGAAGGCGCTCTGCGAGTGGATAGTCGAAACCTACGGTCATCGTGCGGACGTCTCGACACGCTTTGTCGCGGTGCGCTTCGGCAACGTCCTCGGCTCATCGGGCAGCGTGATCCCGATCTTCCGCCGCCAGATCGCCCGCGGCGGCCCGCTGACCGTGACGCATCCGGAGATGACGCGCTACTTCATGACGATTCCCGAGGCGGTTCAGCTCGTCGTCCAGGCCGGTGCGATCGGCGGCCGGGGGCAGGTGTACGTCCTCGATATGGGCGAGCCGGTGCGCATCGTCGATCTCGCCGAGAAGATGATCCAGCTCTCGGGCAAGGAGCCCGGCCGTGACATCGCGATCGAGTTCATCGGGCCGAAGCCCGGCGAGAAGCTGCACGAGGTGCTGGTCGGCGACGGAGAGATCGTCACGCCGAGCTCCCACGACGCGATCATGCAGCTGACGCGGCCGCCGATCGACCCGGCTTGGCTCGACGCGAAGCTGCGTGAGCTCGAGCAGCTCGTCGATGCCGGCGACACCTTGGAGGTTGTCGCGCTGCTGAACGGCATGGTACGCGACCCGCAACGCGAGACTGCGGCCGCGCCGGCAGCGAAGACCGAGCCCGTTCGCTAGTGCCGACGTTCGTCGTCGGCGACATCCACGGCCACCCCGAGATTCTCGTCCGGCTCCTGCGTGATGCCGGTCTCGTAGACGAGAGGCTGCGCTGGGCGGGCCGAGACGCCCGACTCTGGCTACTCGGCGATCTCGTTGATCGCGGACCGGACGGGATTGGCGCGATTGACGTCGTCCGCCGACTCGAGAACGAGGGAGACGTTCGCTGCCTGCTTGGGAATCACGAAGCGGTGATGCTCGCTGTCGCGCGCTTTGGTGAGCAGAGGCCCCGTGGACTTGCCGACCTCTTCGAGGCGTACTGGTTGAACGGCGGCCAACAGGCCGATCTCGACCGATTCCGGCCCGACCATGCAGCGTGGATGGAGCGGCTGCCAGCTGTCGCGCGCGACGGCGACTGGCTGCTGCTCCATTCGGACACGGATCTGTATCTGCGCTTCGGACGGTCGATCGAGGAGATCAACCGCACCATCTCGTCGTTGTTGCGCTCCGGCGATGCGGCTGCCGTGGAGGTTCTCCTCGACTCGCTCGCCGACCGCACCGTCCTCAACGATCCTGCTGCTATCGATCGTCTGCTGGGGGCTCTCGGCGGCATGCGAATCGTGCACGGTCATACGCCGATCCCTTTCGTCAATAGCGTGGAGCCGGAGCTCGTCGTCGGTCCACTCGAGTACGGCGGTGGCCGTGTGCTCAACGTCGACCACTGTCTCTTCGCCGGCGGGCCGGGGTTCATCACGGAGCTTCGGCCTGTTTCTCGTGACGAGGTCGGCACGAAGTCGTCCGACGCGGCTCCGTAGTCTGGAGCGATGAACCTCGAGCGCTTGAACGCCGAGCAGAGGCGTGCGGTGGAGACCATTTCGGGGCCGGTCTGCATCCTGGCCGGCGCCGGGACCGGGAAGACGACCACGGTCACGTATCGCATCGCGAGCCAGGTCGCCACGGGGACGTTCACCGCCGGCGAGATCCTTGCCGTGACCTTTACGGACAAGGCGGCGGGCGAGCTGCGGTCGCGTCTCGCGGCACTCGGTGCGCAAGGTGTCCGCGCCAGCACCTTCCACTCGGCGGCGCTCGCGCAGCTACGTCACTTCAGGCCGGATGCGGTCGGCGAGATCCTCGCCTCGAAGGCGATCATGCTGCGCCAGATCGGGAACGGACTCCCCGGGGCGTTCAGGTTCAGGCCGGCTGGGGACCTCGCGACCGAGATCGAGTGGGCGAAGAACCGCCGCATCACGCCGGAGCGGTACCTTGCCGCGTCGCAGGAGCGCACGCCGCCGCTGCCGCACGACCTCATGTACCGGGTCTATCGCGACTACGAGCGGCGCAAGACGGACGCGAAGCTCACCGATTTCGAGGATCTGCTCGCGCGGACCGTCGAGCTCTACGAGACGGACGACGTGGCGGCGGCGACATTCCGCGATCGGTACCGGGCGTTCACGGTCGACGAGTACCAGGACGTCAACGCGCTCCAGCAATCGCTTCTCGAGCTCTGGCTCGGAGGCCGCGACGAGCTGTGCGCCGTCGGCGACGACTACCAGTCGATCTACGGCTTTACCGGCGCCGGTCCGGAGCATCTGCTTGCGTTCGCCCGGCGCGCACAGGTCGTCGTGCTCGAGGAGAACTACCGCTCGACGCCGCAGGTTCTCGACCTCGCGAACAGGCTGGTGCCGAAGCTCGGCGGTGCGGCGAAGACGCTCACACCAACGCGCGCCGGAGGTCCAGGACCACAGCTGATCGGCTTTGCATCCTGGGCTGACGAGGGAACGCGCATCGTCGAGACGATCCGCGCCTTGCACTCCGAGGGCGTCCCGCTCGAGGAACAGGCGATCCTCGTGCGCACGAACGCCCGCTCGGCCGACATCGAAGAGGTGCTTCACGGTGCCGGCATCCCGTTTCAGGGCGCGTCGCTGCTCGCGCGCGATGGCGCTCGCTCGCTGCTCAAGCGCCTCCGCGGTGCACAAGGTCCGGCTGGAGACGTCGTCCGCCAGGCGGCACGAGCACTTGGCTGGGAGCCATCGCCACCCGAGGATCTCGGCGAACGCGAGCAGGTCAGGCAGAGCGACCTCGCGCGGGTCGTCGAGATCGCGAGTCACCTGGACGACGTGTCTGCGCTCGCAGCGGAGCTGGAACGCCGGTTCGGCTCGGGCGTCGCGACCGGCGTCCATCTCCTGACGTTGCACCGTGCGAAGGGACTCGAATGGGATGCCGTCTTCCTGCCGCGGCTGGAGGACGGCGAGCTACCGATCCGGCGCGGCAATGTCGACGAGGAGCGGCGCCTTCTCTACGTCGGCCTCACGCGCGCGCGGACACATCTCACGCTGACGTGGAGTGGGAAGCCCAGTCGGTTTCTGCGCGAGCTTGGGGCCGAGGCGGTTCTCCCGCGGCGCGAGAAGGTCGCCGCGGCAGACCTCAGCCCGCTCGGCAAGGCGCTGCGCGAGTGGCGGCTCGAGCGGTCGAAGGCCGACGGCGTTCCGGCGTACGTCGTGTTCCACGACAGCACGCTGGCCGAGATCGAGCGGCTCGCGCCGGCGACGATCGGCGAGCTCGGCCATGTCTCGGGCGTCGGCCCGACCAAGCTCGAACGCTACGGCGACGCCGTGCTCGCCGTCCTCAGCCGAGCATGAGGTCGAGGAGGACGACGGGGTCGCGGCGAACGCGATCGGCTCCAGTCGTTCGCTTGAGCAGCTGGAGCTCGTCGACGGATGTGAGCCCGCGTAGCCGGTCGTCGCGCTCGAGCCCGGCGTCGACGGCGCCGAGCGTCCCCGCAAAGATCGTGTAGACAGGCACTCCGAGCGCAACAGCCTCGCGGTTCATCGTGCCGCCGGCTGAGACGACGAGGTCGGCCTGGGCGACGAGACTCGCCGCGTCGATCGCCCGCGTGGGAACGATGAGCGACGGCAGCTCCAGGGCTTTGATTGCGGCGCGTTGCGCGCTTGTCCGTGGTAAGACGACCGCGTGAACGCCGGGGTCGTCGCCCAAGCGCCGAAGAACATCCGGGAAGAGCCTGTTGCCGTGGCGGTGATAGACCGAGACGTCAGGCGGTGTCCGCACGACGACGACAACCCGCGACCGATCGACGCCGAGCGCGTCGAGGACTCCGGGATCCGGCTCGAAGGTGCCCAGGTAGTACTCCTCCTTCAGCCCCGGGTAGCGGCGGAGCTTCCGCTCAGGCGCGCGGAGTCGGTGTAGTCGGTCGGCGGGGATCGCCTCCGGCACGACCACGCGCGTCGCCGCGCTACAGCCGAGCGTGTGCTGGAGGCGGGCGAACTCGTAGTCGAAGGCATACGCCGAGGGAATCCGGAGCGAGCGTGCAACAAGCGGCAACTCGTGTGACGCGTGCGACAGCGCGCTGTCGAAGCCGCGACCGCGAGCGAAACGGCGGAGCGCGCGGAGCCGTCCGCCGAGCGCTTTGGCCTTCCCGTACGCGCTTGCGCCACCGTGTGCAGGCCCGACGACCGTATGCGGGATGCGTGCGTCCTCGAGTAGTTCGAGCGTCTGTGCGTACTCGCGTGCGCTGACGGTGATCTCGTGCCCGCGCCCGTGCAGCAGGTCGATCAACGGCCGAAAGAACGGCACCTGAGGTGAGTTGGTGATGTCGATCCAAACACGCATGGCGTATCCAGCCATAATATGTCCTTATGGATACGCGCCAGTTAGCTGCATTCTGTGCCGTTGTCGAGCGCAAGAGCTTCTCGCAGGCTGCGGAGCGGCTCGGTGTCACCCAGCCGGCGGTCTCGCTTCAGGTTCGCGCGCTCGAGAAGCGCCTCGACACGCAGTTGCTCGATCGCTCCGGACGGCGGGTCGAGCCGACCGAGGCGGGCTGGCGGCTCTACCGAGGAGCGCAACGCATGCTGCAGCTGGAAGAGCAGCTACTCGACCAGGTCGCGGCCGAAGGTGACGGCGCGATCAGCGGCGAGCTGTCGATAGGCGCGTCGACGGGACCGGCGGCGATCGTCGTCCCTCTCCTGCTCGGCGAGTTTCAACGCGCAAACCCGGATGTTCGCGTCGGGCTGCAAGTCCACGACACGCAAACCGTCGTGCAGCTCGTCGCCGATCGCGATCTCGAGCTCGGCATCGTCGGCGCGGCGCGCCGTCATCGCGCGGTTCAGTTCGAGCCGTTCATGCGCGACGAGGTGATCCTCGCCTGCCCGCCCGGGCATCGCTTCGCGGGTCGCACCATCGAGCTCGACGATCTCCGTGGCGAGCCGCTGATCGTGATGCAAGAGGGGGCCGGCGTGCGGCTCGTCGTCGAGGACGAGCTGCGCCGGCTGGGGACGAGACTTCGCGATCTCGACGTGAAGCTCGAGCTGGGCCTGCAGGAGTCGGTGCGCAGTGCGGTTCAGGCGGGCTACGGGATCTCGTTCATCTCGCGCGCCGCGATCGAACGAGAGCTCGAGGCAGGGACGCTCGCCGAGGCTAGGGTGGCCGGGATGGACGCCAGGCGCACGATCTCGCTGGCTCGCGGAACCGGTCGCGTGCCCACACGCGCGGCGCAGGCGTTCGTCGCATTCGCCCGCGAACGCCTCGGCTGAACGCCGCGCCTTGACGAGACGCCCTTGACGGCATGCCGAGCCAACGGGACGATGTGCGGGTGGTCGAATTCGCAACGCTGACAGCGATGGTCTCGCTCTTCGCCACGTCGCTCGGGACGTTGCAGCAGCGCGTGGCCGATCGCCTCGTGACCTCGAACACGGTCGCCGTATCGCAAGCCGTTGTCCAGGGGCGCAGGGCCGGCGTCACGGGGCCGGACACGCGGGCTGCCTATGCCAGAGCGCCCTATCGCCTGCCGGCGCTCCGCTACGTCTACTCCCTCGGCTGGATCACCGGGGCTCGCCACAAGACCATGTGTGCTCTCGCCTTGCTCGACGTCGCCGGGACGCGTGCGCAGGTCATGGCCGCGCTGCGCTCGAATGCCCAGGCCGTGCGCGTCGTACGCAGACTGCATCTCACCGTCTCGCAGGCGGGCACGGCGTTCACCGCCGGCTTCGTGTCGGCCTGCGGTTAGACGCTAGGTACTAGCGGCAGCGGTCTTCGTGGCCGCGACGACCCGCCGTAGGCTGACGACGCCGAGCACGTCGGTGCCTTCGACGATCGGCAGGTGCCGGAAGCCGCGGTCGAGCATCAGCTGCTCGGCTTCCTCGCAGTCCATCTCGGGCGCCGCGGTAACAGGGTCAAGGGTCATGAACTGCCTGACCCGCGCCTCGCTCGAATGGACGCGTGCTGCCATCGCCTTCAGCAGATCGCGCTCCGTGAGGATGCCGATCAGCGTCCCGAAGTCCTTGACGACGACCGAGCCGACATTCAGCGCGGTCATCTTCTCCGCGACCTCGCCGAGCGTGTCCTCGGGCGCAACGGTGATGAACTCCGTGCGCATGACGTCTGACAGGGTTGCCATCGCACAAGTGTAGCCACGTCAGGCTCGAACGCCTATCTCGGGGTGGAAAACGTCCGGCTACAGGAAGGGGATCACAGCAGCACAGATCGCGCCTGCGATGCCGCAGTAGAGCGCGAACGGCGTCAGGCGATTCGTCTCGAAGAAGCGCAACAGGAAGCGCACCGCGAAGTACGCGGTCACTCCGGAGCAGAGCGAGCCGACGAGCGCCTGGCCGCGCACGCCGTCGCCGTTCGGGCCGAAGAGCTCGGGCAGCTTGAGGATCGCTGCCGCTCCGATGATCGGTGTCGCGAGGAGGAACGTGAAGCGGGCTGCGTCGCGGTTCGATAGTCCGGCGAGCAGGCCCCCGCCCATCGTCGCGCCTGCACGAGAGAAGCCGGGGATCAGTGCGAGCGCCTGCGCAGCCCCGATCCCGAAGGCGGCCGGGAAACCGAGTTGCTTCGCAAGACGCGCGTCGTCGTCGCCCTCAGTCTGGGGTGCGCGGCGGCGGAGCCGTTCGGCGCCGTAGAGCAGGAAGCCGTTCAGCATCAGGAAGATCGCCGCCGATTCGGCCGAAGCGAACACACGGCGCAGCGAGTGTTCGAGCAGAAGCCCGAGAATGCCGGCCGGGATGGTGCCGACCACGAGCAGCCAGCCGAGCTTGGCATCGTGGTCGTCGGGCGCGATGCCGCGGTCACGCAGGCTGCGGCCCATCCCTTTCACGATCCTCACCCAGTCACGCCAGAAGAACAGCAGCAGAACGATCGCCGTGGCGAGGTGGGTCGCGACCAGAAACGAGAGGAAGTACGGGTCGTTCTGGTGGATGTTCCACCCGAGGAGCCTCGGCAGGATCACGCTGTGCCCGAGGCTCGAGATCGGGAAGAGCTCCGAGACGCCCTGGAGCAAGCCGAGCACGATCGCCTGCGCGTAGGAGATCAGCGAGGCGACGATCACGCAGCCGACTTCTTCTTCCCCGTCTGGAACCACGCGAAGACGAGGGCGGCCAGGCCGACGAAGAACGCCGCGATGCCGTGCTTGACGTGGTGGTGGCCGGCTTCAGCTGCCTGCTTGCCGACGTGACCCGGGAAGAACGACGGAAGCGAGCTTGCGGGCTCCGCCCAATAGACGATCGCGATGATGATAAGTGCAACGCCGGCTACGGCGACGAGGCCGGCAACGAGTGGCGAGCGTGTGTTCACGGGGGTAGTCCCTTTCGTTCGGTGGCTGGAGGGCCTGCCCGCCCCCGGGAGTACGTTCGCGGGAAGTATGGCGAAGCCTGCGGGACGGTCGCGTCGTTGCCCCGTCGAATAAGGTCTGATAATCGTGAGGATTAGCGTTTCGGCTGGTACTCTGAGCGCGATGGCCCGCCAATCGTTCGATGTCCTCGTGATCGGGAGCGGTGCTTCCGGTCTCGCCGCGGCGCTTTCCGCCGAGACAGCCGGTGCGCGTGTGGCCCTTGCGACGAAAGGTTCGATCCAGGCGTGCAACTCTGCGAAAGCGCAGGGCGGCATTCAGGCAGCGTTCGGAGAGGACGACTCACCCGAGCTGCATGCGGCCGACGTCTGGAAGAGCTCGCACGAGACCGCGAATCAGCGTCTTGTTGAGGTTTTGACGTCCGAGGCGCCGTCTGCGATTCACTGGCTCGAAGAGCTCGGCGTCGAGTTCAACCATGAGAACGGCGGCTACAGACTCGCCCGCTGCGGCGGTGCGTCGCGCAAGCGGCTGTTGCAGGTCGGCGACCGCACCGGCCATGCCATCACGAAGGCGCTGCGCGAAGGGTTCGAGGCCGGCGGTGGCGCGGAGTTGCCCAACCACCCGCTCGTGGCCCTCGAGCCGGTGGAGAACGGCTGGCGTGCCACGTGCTCGACAAAGGGCGGCGAGTCGGTACAGATCGACGCCGGCACGGTCGTCCTGGCGGCTGGCGGCCGCTGCTTTGCGGAGGCGGAAACTCGCGGAGAGCTCTCGACGAACCATCCGAACGCGACGGGCGAGGTGACGAAGATCGCGCTCGACCTTGGCGCCGAGGCGCGCGACCTCGACGCGCTCCAGTACCACCCGAACGGCGGCGCCTGGCCGGCGACGATGCAGGGGTACTCGATTCCCGAGACGACGCGCGCGTACGGTGCGGTGCTGCTCAATGCGGATGGTGAGGAGTTCACCGACTCACTCGGACCGCGCGACGCGGTGTCGCAGGCGATCTTCGACGAGGTCGAAGCTGGGCGGGGTGTGACGACGGAGGACGGGCGCCCGGCAGTGTGGCTCGATACGACCAGGATTCCCGAGGCCGACGCAGACGTGTCGCTCCCGTACATGCTTCGGCGGTACCGAGCCGGGGGCATCGACCCGTTGCGCGAGAAGCTCTACACGTACCCCGTGCTCCACTACCAGAACGGCGGTCTCGTGATCGACGAGCACGGCGAGACGACGCTCGACGGCCTGTTCGCCTGTGGCGAGATCGCGGGTGGGACACACGGCCGCAACCGGATGATGGGAAACTCCCTGCTCGAGTGCTGCGTGTTCGGCCGTCGCGCCGGACGAGTTGCAGCGGAAAGGGCGAGCGTATGAGCACCGCAGTGACCACAGATCTGGCAGGAGCCGTCGAGGATGCGGCAGCGCACCTCTATGTCTGGGCGCTGAAGGACATCCCGCAGGATCTCCGCGATGCGCTTGCCGCAGCGCGTGACCGTGAGACCTCGGTGACGGGCATACGGGTGCTCGACATCATTCACAAGAACGTGTCGATCGCGGACGAGCAGAAGAACCTTGTCTGCCAGGACACCGGTATCGCCGTCTACACCTGCCGTGTCGGCGAGCACTTCCCGCTTCATCCGGCGCGGATCTACGCGTCGCTGAAGGCGGGAACGGCGCGCGCAACGATCGAGCATCCGTTGCGCTCGAACGCCGTGCACACGATCACGCGCGAGAACACCGGGCCGAACATCGGCTACCGCCTGCCGATCGTGCACTGGGAGTTCATCCCGGACTGGGACGGGCTCGACGTGAAGTGCGTACCGAAGGGCTCAGGCTCCGAGAACATGAGCTTCCTGAAGATGTGCGTGCCCGCCGACGGCGTGAAGGGGATCAAGCAGTTCGTGCTCGAGTCCATCGTCGGGGCAGGCGGGAAGCCGTGCCCGCCGGGAATCGTGGGTGTCGGCATCGGCGGCTCGGCCGACTACGCCATGTACCTCGCGAAAGAGGCCATTGCGCGGCCGGTGGGTACGCGAAACTCCGATCCGATCGTCGCGGAGCTCGAGGACGAGCTCTACGGGCTGCTCAACGAGACCGGCATCGGCCCGATGGGCCTCGGCGGCGACGTCACGGTCCTGCAGTGTCACATCGAGCACGCGGACACGCACATGACCCTGAACCCGGTGGCTGTGAACTACCAGTGCTGGGCGGCGCGCCGCGCGTCGGCCCACATTGCAGCCGACGGCACCATCGACTTCGACCGGGAGTTTTGATGGCCAGCCACGAGGTCACGTTCCCGATCACCGATCCGGCCGAGATCCTGAAGCTGCGCGCAGGCGATGAGGTCACGGTGCAGGGGCACATCATCGGGATCCGCGACCGGACGCAGATCCGGATCTTCGACGAGGGTGTCGAGTCGCCGATGGATCTCACTGGCGCGTTCCTCCTCCACACGGCGCCCGGCGTGCGGAAGCTCGGCACTGATTCTGAAGGCAGGGGAAAGTACGAGAAGGTCTGCATCGGCACGACCACGTCCGCGCGGATGGTGCGCTTCACCGAGCCGCTCGGCGAGCAGTACGGCGTGCGTGCGATCTGCGGCAAGGGCGGCTTCCCCGACGAGGCGATCGAGCCGATGCGGCGGCTCGGGATGGTCTACTTCGCGATCGTCGGCGGAGCGGCCGCGCTCGAGACGACGCAGATCGAGGAGATCGAAGAGGTGATGTGGGAGGAGCTGATGCCCGAGTGCCTCTGGAAGTTCCGTGTCAAGGACTTCGGGCCGCTGATCGTCGGCATCGACGCCCACGGCGGTTCGCTCTACCACGACGTGCAGGCCCGTGCCCAAGACAAGCTGAAGGAGCTCTATGCCCGGCTTTGAGGATGGCTGGCTCGGCGTCCCGAGTCGTCCTGGAAAACCCCGCGAAAACGGCCTCACCCATGTGATGGACAAAGGGATGCATACGCGCGACATCGAGGGGATGTTCGACACGGCCGGCGCCTTTGTCGACATCGTCAAGTTCGGCTGGGGCACGAGCTACGTCACGAACAACCTCGAGAAGAAGATCGCGCTCTACCGGCACTTCGAGACACCGGTGGTGTGCGGCGGGACGCTGTTCGAGGCCGTCTACGCGAAGGGCAAGATGGACGAGTTCAAGGCATGGCTCATCGAGCACCGCTTCGCGCACGTCGAGATCTCGGACGGCACGGTCGACATTCCGCGTGATCAGAAGCTCGAGCTGATCCGCGACTTTGCCCGCGACTTCACCGTGCTCTCCGAGGTCGGCTCGAAGGATTCCGATGTCGTATACGCGCCGTACCAGTGGGTCGAGTGGATCAAGGAGGAGCTGGAGGCCGGTGCTTGGAAGGTGATCACCGAGGCGCGCGAGGGCGGCACAGCCGGCATCTTCCGCAAGGACGGCGACATGCGCACCGGGCTGATCGACGAGATCGCGCACGAGGTCTCGATCGAGGACCTGATCTTCGAGGCGCCGACGAAGGCGTCGCAGGCCTGGTTCGTGAAGCAGTTCGGCCCGAACGTGAACGTCGGCAACATCCCGCCTGACGAGGTGATCCCACTCGAGACGCTCAGGCTCGGTCTGCGCGGTGACACGCTAAAGGAGATCCTCGTCGCTGGCGAACAGGCCGCGTCGACTACGACCTAGATCGCCGGGCGTCGCGAACACAATCGCGGACCGATGCCTGGAATCTTGCTTCTCGTAGGCGCGACCGTCACACTCGCCATCACGTTGTTTGCGCCTCGGCGGCTGATGCAGTCGCCACGCACGGCGCTCGTGGCCGGCGTCCCTCTCGCGGCGGCGGTCCTCATGACGATCTACGTGTTCGGTGAGGACTCATACGTCGGCGACGGCACGAGCCGCTGGGTTCGGTACAACGGTGGGGCGCACACGCTTTACGCTGTCGCGATCGCGCTCGACCTACTTGGTGCTCTCGTCGTGGTTGTCGCCGTCGTGCGAGGCGCTCCTGGTTGGACGCGTGCTGGACTAGCCGTATCGAGCTTCGCGTGCGTCGGCTCGCTTATCGCAGTGATCGGTTTCACGGTGAACTGATCACTGGCCCATGCCGGAGTGTGACGTCAGGCCTCGGCGGACAAAACCATGCCGGCGGCGACGGTGTTGTTCGTCGCCTCGTCGATCAGGATGAAGCTGCCGGTGGCGCGGTTCGTCGCGTACGCGTCGACCAGTAGCGGGCCGCTGAGACGCAGGACGACGGTGCCGATGTCGTTCAGCGCCAACTCGTGTCGCTCGCTGTCGGGCTCGAGTGTTGTGACGTCGAGCACCGACGGGATCTCGTCTACGACGGCCCGCGCCGTGCGCGTCGTGTGCTTCACGCCGACGCGCGTGCCCGGCCGGAGGGGCGCCTCGCTCATCCAGCAGATCGTCGCCGTGAGCTGCCGGGCAACGGTCGGCGGGCATGCGGGATCACACAGGAGATCGCCGCGCCCGACGTCGACGTGGTCATCGAGCCGGATCGTCACGGACTGGCCAGGGATCGCGTACTCGAGGGCACCGTCCACGGTCTCGACCGCGGCGACACGGGTCTCCGCGCCCGACGGGAGCACGAGAACATCGTCGCCTGCACGCCAGATGCCGCCCGCGACCTGGCCCGCGTAGCCACGGTAGTCGTGGTGCTCGTCGGACATCGGCCGGATCACCCACTGGACCGGGAACCGTCGTTCGGCGAGGTTCCGGTCGCCCGCGATCTCGACCGTCTCGAGATGCGCGAGGAGCGGTAGGCCGTCGTACCAGGCCATCGCGTCGGAGCGCTCGACGACGTTGTCGCCTTGGAGCGCGGACAGTGGGACTACAGCGGTGTCCTTCGCGCCGAGTTGGCCGGCGAGGTCGCGCAGCTCGATCTCGATCTCCTGGAACCGGGCCTCGTCGAAGTCGACGAGGTCCATCTTGTTGACCGCGAAGACGAGATGCGGTGTGCCGAGCGTCGCGGCGAGATACGAGTGGCGCCGCGTCTGCTCGACGACACCTTTGCGGGCGTCGAGCAGGACAATCGCGACATCTGCGGTCGATGCGCCGGTGACCATGTTGCGCGTGTACTGGACGTGTCCGGGCGCGTCGGCAAGCTGGAACCGGCGCTTCGGCGTCACGAACCCGCGGTACGCGACGTCGATCGTGATTCCTTGCTCGCGCTCGGCGCGGAGGCCGTCGGTGAGGAGAGCGAGGTTGACGTAGCCGTCGCCGCGGCGCTCACTTGTCTCCTCGATGTGCTCCATCTGGTCGACGAAGATCTGCTTCGTGTCGTAGAGCAGCCGGCCGATCAGCGTCGACTTCCCGTCGTCCACCGAACCACACGTCACGAGGCGGACGAGCTCGGCGGCGAGAGCTTCGCCGCTGAGTGGGGCTGCCGAATCAGAAGTAGCCGACACGTTTTCTGTCCTCCATCGCCGCCTCTGAGGCGCGATCGTCTGCGCGTGTCTCGCCGCGCTCGGTGATGAGCGTTGCCGCAATCTCGGCGACAACGGCTTCGAGTGTCCCCGCATCGGAGAGCACGCCGCCTGTGCAGCTCATGTCGCCCACAGTGCGGAAGCGCACGGTCGCCGCGAACGGCTCCTCGCCCGGCAGTCGCTCGACGAACTCGGACGCCGCGTAGAGCATCCCGTCGCGGCGGAACACGTCGCGTTCGTGTGCGTAGTAGATGAGCGGCAGCTCGAGTCGCTCGCGTGCGACGTACTGCCACACGTCAAGCTCGGTCCAGTTCGAGATCGGAAAGACCCGAACCTGCTCGCCCTTGCGAATCCGTCCGTTGTAGAGGTTCCAGAGCTCGGGCCGCTGCGCGCGCGGATCCCACTGGCCGAAGTCGTCGCGGAACGAGAAGATCCGCTCCTTCGCCCGCGCCCGCTCCTCGTCGCGCCGTGCGCCGCCGATCGCGGCATCGAAGCCGTTCTCGATCATCGCGTCGAGCAGCGTGACGGTCTGCAGCTGATTGCGCGACGCACGCGGGCCGGTCTGCTCGGCGACGCGGCCCTGGTCGATCGACTCCTGAACCAAGGCGACGATCAGCCGCTCGCCGAGCTCGGCGACGCGCCGGTCGCGGAACTCGATCACCTCAGGGAAGTTGTGACCGGTGTCGACGTGCATCAGCGGGAACGGGAAGCCGCCGGGGCGGAACGCCTTCTCGGCCAGCCGCAAGAGGACAATCGAGTCCTTGCCGCCGGAGAACAGGAGCACGGGCCGCTCGAGCTCCGCGGCCACCTCGCGCATGATGTGGATCGCCTCCGCCTCGAGCTCGTCGAGGTGGGAGAGCGGAGTGACGGCTGCGGTCACGACGGGTGCAGGCCGCATTCGGTCTTGTCCATGCCGCTCCAGCGCCCTTCGCGGCCCTCGCCGGGCGCGGTGCAATGCGTGCAGCCGATCGACGCATAGCCACGGTCGTGCAGCGGGTTGACGGGGAGGTCGCGCTCGCGGATGTACGCCCAGACGTCGTCGTCCGTCCAGTCCGCAAGCGGGCTCGCCTTCCACAGCTCGTGCTTCTCGTCCCAGCCGAGCTTCGGCGTGTCGGCTCGCGTCGGCGACTGATCGCGGCGTACGCCGGTGATCCAGCAGTCGAGCCCGGACAGAGCGCGGGCCAGCGGCCCGACCTTGCGGATCGAGCAGCAGAGAGCCGGGTTGCTCGCCCAGAGCGCGTCGCCGTGCGTGGCCGCTTGCCGGCCGAGCGAGGGTCCGGAGTAGGCCCGGATCTCGATGCCGTAGCGCTTCTCGATCTGTCGCCAGATGTCGTACGTCTCCTCGAAGAGGACGTGCGTGTCGAGTGCGAAGACACGTGCCTTCGGGTCCGCAGCGAGCAGCATGTCGAGAAGGACGCTCTCCTCCTTCTGGAACGAGCAGGCGAGGGCGAGATCCGTGCCGAAGGACTCCACGAGATAGCCGACGAGCTCGCCCGCAGCGAGCTTCTCGGCGCCGCCACCGGCGACGAACTCCTGGACGTCAGGATGCGTTGGAGCCGCGTCTAGCATCACGAAACCTTATCAGCGTCATAAAGAAGCTGTGTATGATCCGGCGTCGTGGACTGGAAGCTCTCGCTTGCCGGGCTCCTCGTCGGGCTCCTCGTCGGCATGACCGGAATGGGCGGCGGCTCGCTGATGACGCCGATGCTCGTGCTCCTGTTCGGCTTCAAGCCGACCGTGGCGATCGGCACCGACATCGTTCACGGCGCGATCTTCAAGTCCTTCGGTGCTGTGCGCCATCGCCAGCTTGGCACGGTGAACCTGTCGCTGACGCTCTGGATGCTCCTCGGCTCCGCGCCGTTCTCGCTCGGCGGCGTCGTGCTCGCCACGTGGTTGAAGCACACCTACGGCGACGGCTGGGAGAGCGCGGCGAAGCAGGTGCTCGGCGTGACGCTCCTCGTCTGCGGGATCGGCTTCCTGCTCAAGGCCATCCTCCACAAACGTGTCGAGGCAACTGATTTCAAGCTGGCGCAGAACGACAAGGTGAAGGCAGTCATCATCGGGATGATCGGCGGCTTCATCGTCGGGCTGACCTCAGTCGGCAGCGGGACGTTCTTCGGGCTGACGATGATGCTGCTGTTCCCGCTCAGCGCGGCGCAGATCGTCGGCACCGACATCGTCCACGCCGCAGCCTTGCTCTGGGTCGCGGGGTTCGGGCATGTCGTCGCCGGGAATGTCGATTTCGCCGCGATGGGCTGGCTGCTCATCGGCTCGATCCCGGGCGTCTTGATCGGCAGCCAGTTCACGGTGCGAGCCGGAGAGCGCGTCCTGCGGGTGGCACTTGCACTCGTGCTGTTCCTCAGCGGCGTCAAGCTGATCGACTTCCCGGGGGCGAACTGGGTCATCGTCGCTGTGGCCGGGGTCGCGCTGGTCGCGGCGATCGTGAGCATCGTGCGCCGCGTCAGACGTCCGAGCTCGGTCGCAACCGCCCTCGACGCCGCCGAAACTCCCGCGACCATTTAGAGAGCAACTGGCGCAGCCACTGCGGGTCGTCTGGCCGCGCTGCTCGGCACGCTGCCGTGTCCTCGGTCGCGTCAATACCTTTCTGGTATTGACGCTCCCTGCGTCCTCGCATCGCACTCGACCATCACGGCCAGCCAACGCGCCGTGACAACGCCAGGTGCTCTAGACTCGGCGGGCCGTGCGGACGGTCTGGGTCAGCTTCGACACGATCGGCCGGGACTGCCTGGTCGCAGCTGCGCACGTCGGTGCGGAGATCGTCGGCATCGTGACGTTGCCCGGCCCCGTCGACCCTGATCGTTCCGGCCAGTGCTCGTTCGTCGAGCCGGCGGCTGCTGTCGGCGCCGAGCTCATCGAGGCCGCGGACATCAACGCTGCTTCGACGGTTGATGCGATTGCGGCACTCGAGCCGCACCTGCTATTCGTCGTCGGCTGGTCGCAGCTGCTGCGCGAGCCGGTGCTTGCCCTCGCGCCGGGTGGCGCGTTCGGCATGCACCCGACGCTCCTGCCTCGGCACAAGGGTCGCGCGCCGATTCCGTGGGCGATCCTCAGCGGCCTCGCGACAACCGGCGTGACCCTGTTCGAGATTCCCGACGCACGTGCTGACTCGGGCGCGATCGTCGGCCAGGTCGAGGTGCCGATTGCAGCGGACGAGACCGCAACGACGCTGTTCGAGCGGCTCGCCACAGCGCACGTCGATCTGATCCGCATCTGCGTTCCGCAGATTCTCGACGGGACAGCGCCGCGCCGCCCGCAGGACGAACGACGCGCCAGTTCCTGGCCGAAACGGACACCCGGCGACGGGATCATCGACTGGCACACGCGCGCGCCCAACCTCTACGACTGGGTTCGCGCGCAGACGCGGCCGTACCCGGGCGCGTTCACCTTCCTCGGCGACTCGAAGGTCGTCGTGTGGAGCGCTCGACCGGTTGAGCGCGAGCTCGAGGCGGTGCCAGGCACCGTCGTCGAGGAGCGCCCGGAGGGCCCGGTCGTCGCGTGCGGCGGCGGCGGGGCATTGCTTCTCGATGAGCTGGAAGCGCCGGAAACCTTGCGCGTTGGAGCGCTTCTCGGATGACGCGCGTGCTCGTCATCGCGGCGCATCCGGACGACGAGGTGCTCGGCATGGGCGGAACGATTGCCCTCCACTCCGACCGCGGCGACACCGTGCGGATCGTCTGCGTGACCGACGGCAGCTCGACGCAGTACCCCGGCGACTCCGAGATCCGTGAGCAGAAAGAAGCCGAGGCGCGGCATGCGGCCGGTGAGCTCCGCGTCTCGGACTATGTCCACCTCGACCTGCCGGACATGCGGCTTGACACCCTGCCTCACGTGGAGATCAACGCGGTCATCGAGGAGCAGATCCGCAGCTTTGCGCCGCAGGTCGTCTACACGGTGCACCCCGACGTCAATCGAGATCATCGCGCGCTCTTCGATTCGGTCGCCGTTGCGACGAGGCCAACGCCCGACCAGGTCGTGCGCCGCGTGCTCACCTACGCGCCCACCTCGAGCACCGAGTGGACGCCGGCGCCGCTGAACTGGTTCGTCCCGAACTGGCTCGTCGACATCTCCGGGACGCTCGAGCGGAAGCTCGCCGCGTTTGCCCACTACGAGACCGAGCGGCGCGACTACCCGCATCCGCGGAGCGAACGGGCGATCCGTGCGGCAGCCGAGTTCTACGGCGCGAGCTGTGGCTGCGAGTATGCGGAGCCGTTCGTTCTCGTTCGGAGCCTCGAGCCGCTTTGACCGCCAAGTACGCGCCAGCTGCGCTCGTCGCCGCACTGCTGGTTGCCACCGGTTTGAGCACTCTTTACGTCGAGTCGCTCAAGCTCGAGCCGAGCCCGATCCGCGGCACACGCGTGACGAAGGTCTTCTCGCCCGTGTGCCGCTGTGACTCGACGAAGGCCCGGATCTCGTTCCGCGTCGGCAAGCCGGACGCCGTCGATGTGTCGATCGTCGATGCAGCCGGGGACGATGTGCGCGACCTCGCGGTCAACCGAACGGTGACTCACAAGGCGGTCGCGTTTCTCTGGAACGGTCGCGACAACTCGGGCGCCGTCGTGCGCGATGGCCTCTACCAGCCTCGGGTTCGGCTCGATCTCCTGGAGAAGACGTTCGTGCTACCGAACGCGATCCAGGTGGACACGAAAGCGCCTCGCGTCACCGTGGTCTCCGTGCGACCTCGCGTCATCTCGCCGGACGGCGACCGTCGCGGCGACCGGGTCGACATCACGTTCCGTGTCGACCAGCGGGCGCAGGCGTCGCTTCTCGTGGACGGCGTGCAGCGTGTTCTCGGTCGACCCGCGCGTCTGGCCGGACAGCTGCGCTGGTTCGGGCAGATCGACGGGAAGTCGGTGGCGGCCGGCACTGTCGCATTGACGGTCGTCGCGGTCGACGTGGCCGGCAACCGTTCGCATCCGGCGGCCGCCGGCTCGGTTCGGATCCGCTACGTCGAGCTCGCCAGGGACTCGTTCCGCGTGCATCCGGGCGGCAGGTTGGTCGTCCCGGTCTTGACCGATGCGACGCGGGTAACGTGGCGGCTCGCCGGACGCCACCGTTCGGCGGCACCGCCAGTCTTGCGGCTGCGCGCGCCGCTCGTTCCGGGCACCTATTCGCTGTACGTGATCGCGCGTGGCCACGCCGTCAGAGCCCGTGTGACGGTCGTCCCGTGAAGTGGTGGGCGGTCGGCATCGGCATCGCGGCCGCGCTGGCGCTCGCGGGCGGGAGCCTCGCATGGTGGTACACGACGCACACCGGCACCAAGGAGATCATCGGCTCGCCGACGATCGAGTTCCATCCAGATCTCATCCCGTCGCCTGTTCGTCCACCGAAAGCCGTGCTGAGCGTGCCGTGGCCGACGTACGGCTACGACGCTCAGCGGGACCGCGTTTCACCGTTCGGGCACCGGCCGCCGTACCGGCAGCTCTGGAAGCTGCGTGCCCGCTACTACATCGAGTATCCGCCGTCCGTCGGCTACGGGCGTGTCTTCTTGGGGCAGGGGAAAGGACGTTTCTTCGCGCTCGACCCGGCGACGGGGAAGATCGTGTGGCAGAAGCACTTCCCGTTCTGTTCCGCGTCGTCGCCGACCCTCGCGGCGGGGCTCGTGATCCAGACGTACATCCCGGCGCCGTGCGGCAAGGTCTCGAGGTCTCTGCCTGGGCTGGTGGTGGCGATGCGACCGTCCGACGGGAAGGTCATCTGGCATCTGTCATTGGCGAGTGAGTCGACCGCAGTCGTCGTCGGTGGGCGTGTCTACCTCGGTGCGTGGGACCAGCGCGTGTACGCGCTCGCAGTCAAGACCGGGAAGGTGATCTGGTCGACGAAGACAGACGGCGAGATCGACGGCTCGCCCGCGTACGCGAATGGGACGATCTACGTCGGGAACAACGCCGGCAGCGTCTACGCACTAGGAGCTGAAGACGGCGCCGTTCGCTGGGTCGGGCGATCGTTCTCGAGTCTCTTCCGCGGCCGCGAGTACTTCTACGCGACACCGGCGGTCGCCTACGGCCGCGTCTTCGCACCCAGCACCGACGGCACGGTCTACGCCTTCGGCGCCTCGACCGGGCACCTGCTCTGGGCGCGTCACGCCGGCACGTACGTCTACACCGCGCCGGCGGTGTGGCAGCAGAAGGTGTACGTCGGCACCTACGACGGCAAGTTCGTGGCTCTCGATGCCGCAACCAGCGCCGTTCGCTGGGAGTACGACGCTGTCGCCTCGATCCATGGCGCGCCGACGGTGATGGCGGGCCTGGTCTACTTCTCGACGTGTGGCACGTGCGGGCAGCACGGCGTACGGCGCTCGAAGATCGGGCCGCGTGGGACATATGCGCTCGACGCGCGCACCGGGAAGCTCGTCTGGAGCTTCCCTGACGGCCACTACTCGCCGATCACGGCTGACACACAGCGCGTCTATCTCGCGGGGAACACCGTGCTCTACGGGCTCGTCTCACGTTGATTCGCAGCGAGCAGCGCGGCGATGGCGACGCCGGTCAGCGGCCAGACGAGGTACGAGGTCTGAAAGGTGCGGGCGATGAAGAGGAGGACGAACATCGAGACGACGAAGCCTGCAGCAGCTTCCCAATCCGTTCGTGAGCGTCTCGCGACCGCGAGCAGCCGGAGCGTCACCGGCAGCCAGACGATCAGCACGAGGATGCCGAACGGGTAGCTGCCGTAGCGGCTCGAGATCACACCGGCGTTGTAGAGGAGCGCTGACGGGCCGTAGCCGAGGATCCGGTACGTGCTCGCGCCGTAGGCGATCGTGTCGTGCCAGAGCCCGCCTGGGTCGGCGATCAGGAACGGTAGGAATCCTGCTGTCAGGACGACTGCGAAGGTGGCGGCTGCCTTCGCGCGTGCCGGTAGCTCGAGTTCACGCGCCAGCAGGATCAGCACGAAGAAGGGCACGGCGACTAGCGCGAACTGCTTCTGCAGGACAGCTGCGCCGAGCAGGCCTGCGGCGAGAGCTGGCCGGCGGCGCGTCAGCAGGCCGAATGCGAGCACGAGGCAGAGCAGGCTCGGCGCGTCGGCGGTCCCGAACCAGGCGCCGCGGACGAGCATCGGGCTCGCTGCGAGCGCCGAGCCGACCGCGAGCCGCCAGGCGACCGGTCCTCGGAACGCCAGCGCAGCGAAGAGGAGCCCGATCGTCGTGAGCAGAACGAAGACGCGGTAGTCGTCGAAGGGAGCGGGTACCACGCTCCACGCGGCAGCCGTCAATGCGGCGCCGGGGAAGTACGCGAAATGCGACAGCGCGACCTGGCGGCGGCTGTCGGGCGAAGGAACGGTCCCGTCGCGACTGTAGAAGCGCTCCAGGCCGCTGCCGTTGTAGTCATGGCCATACGGGTTGTGGCCATGGCGGACGAGCTTGCCGGCAAGCTCTATCTGGTAGGTCGAGTCGTTCGTGTGAAACCACGGCGCTGTGGCATTGCGCAACCCGACCTGGAGCATGACCGCCGGGACGGTGACAAGCCCAACCACCGCGATGCAGAGTACGACGAGCCAGCTGCGGCTCCAGGATCGAGCGTTCCAGCCGACAACGGTCGCGACTGCGATCAGCGCGAGCGCGAGAACGGCGGGCGTGCGCACGACGCCGAGATCCCAGTGCTCGTTCGCTGCTCGCACGAGCGGGGACAGAACACCACGCGGCGTGACGCTCGAGGGCCGGAACGGCCAGGCGTCCGAGCCGAGCAGCGGGACGTTGGCCGCGGCGACCAACCCGAGCACCCCGAGAACAGCGAACGCGTCGCGGCGCGGCACGCGGTCGGTCACGGCGCCGGCCCCTCTGAGCGTGAGCCGAGAAACGCGCCGGTCAGGCCGAGCACGAGCCACGTCAAAGGGTCTTCGAAGAAGCCGCTGTAGAAGAGGGAGTGGACGAAGAGGCCGACGAACACGGCGGCGAAAGCCAGTCCCAGAACCGGGTCGAGGCGTCGTACACGAGCGAGCACGGTCGCGGCAGCGCCGAGGAGGAGTGCGTACAGAACGAGACCGATCACGCCGAGCTCGGCGGCAACCGTGAGCGGCGTCGTGTGCGAGACGAACAACGTCGGTGCGCCTCCTTCCGTCGAGATCTGCTGGCTCGCGCGCGGCTGTGAGCCGATACCTACGCCGACGATCGGATGGTGCGCGAACACCCGCGCCGTCAACGCGACACGGCGCGAGCGGTCGCTCGTCACCCGCTGCGTCGAGGACGTCGAGAGCTTGTGCACGCCGTACACGGCGCCTCCCGCGAGGATCACGACGGTGATCGCGGTCGCGGCGATCCTGATCGGGCCGTCTCCCGCGACGGCGACCGTGAAGAGCGCGATTGCGAACAATGCTGCGAAGCTCGACTGCGAGAACGAGAAGAACAACCCGGCGAAGAGCATCGCGATCAGCGCGGCGCCGACGACGAGACCGAGCCGCCGGTACCAGACAAGGACGACCGCGACGCCGATGCCGAGCACGACGTGCCGCCCATACAGACTTGGATCGCGGAACAACGACGTGACGCGGAAGAAGCTGGAGTAGGCGTTCCCGATTTCGACGGACGGCGTGTAGTAGATCAGCCGGTGGGTCGCTTCCTCGACTAGTCCGATTACCGCGAAGAGGCCCGCGAGTGCGATTCCGATCCCCGCGAGCACGCGCGGAGCCCAGGCCGGGAACGGCGAACGCGCGACGACGGCGACGAGAACGACGAACGGCAGGAGGAAGTACTCGAGGAGATTCCGCGCGGGCGCAGTGGCACTCGTCCAGAGGTACGACAGAGACGCGAACGCGACGAATGCGGCAACGGGAACAGCGATCTCGCGGATCACCGGGGCATGTTCCTCGCCTCGAACGAGCCGCCAGCCGAGTGCGAGCGCGGCGGCGGCGAGGACACCGTAGAGCGGGAGGAGGCGTCCCACCTGACCGCCATGCGCAAGGGCGATGTGGCCGCCGTGGAAGTCGACCGGCATCCGGAAGGGCGCAGCGAGGAGGACGGCAGGCGGCACGAAAGCCGGCCGGCGGACGAAGACGACGGCAGCGACGGCAAGAGGGGCGAGGCCGACGACCCCGAGAACCAGGCGCCCTGACGATAGATGCCCGCCCGACTGCTGGAGCAGTGCGACCGCGGCGGCAATCAACCCGAGTCCGGCGACGGTCGCCTCACGCCGCTGTGGAACGAGGGTGAGCACGGCGCCGAGCGCTCCGAGGCAGGCTGCGAGCTGGGCCATGCGCTGCCAAGACTAACCGTCTTGCTCACGCGAGACAGCCCGTCCCGGTAGTCGGGCCTGATAGGAATTGCCCAGCCTGATGGGAACTGTTCAGTGATCGAGGCCTGCAAGCGCGCCCTCGTACTCGCGCCGCACACCGATGACGGCGAGTTCGGCTGCGGCGGTACGACCGCGCGCCTCGTCGAGGCGGGTTGTGAGGTGCGCTACGTCGCGTTCTCGATCGCGACGCGCTCGCTGCCGCCCGGGTTCGCGCCCGACACGCTGGCGCGTGAGGTGCGCGAGGCGACAGCGGAGCTCGGCATCCCGGACGGCAATCTCACGGTGCACGACTTCGATGTGCGCACGTTCCCGGAGCGGCGGCAGGACATTCTCGAGCTGCTCGTCGAGCTCTGGGAGGAGTGGCGCCCGGATGTCGTCTTCCAGCCCTCGCATCACGACGTCCACCAGGACCACCAGACGGTGGCGCAGGAGGGGTTGCGTGCGTTCAAGCGGACGACGATCCTCGGCTACGAGATCCCGTGGAACAACTTCGACTTCTCGTACGGGGCGTACGTCGCACTGGAGCAGCGCCACCTGGAGCGGAAGATCGCCGCGGTCGGCCGCTACGCGTCGCAGCAGCACCGGCGCTATGCAAACGAGGAGTACATCTGGAACCTGGCCAAGGTGCACGGCACGAACGTGAACCGCGAGTACGCCGAGGTCTTCCAGGTCTACCGCATCGTCGCCTGACGCCTACGCCCGTGGCCGATGACCACTTCGGCGAGGCCGTGGCAGCCGACTACGACGATCTCGATAGGGAGACTCTTAGCCGAAGCCGTAGCGGAGGAAGAGGTGTGCACCCTGGCGGCGGACTCCTCGGAGCGCGCCCGCGACTCTCGTGTCAGGCAGGAAGTCGATGCGTTCCACGAGACCGAGGCGCACGTCGTTCCCGGAGCGGCCTGCGAGGAGCGGCGAGACGGTCAGGAAGAGCTCGTCGACCAGACCGGCGGCGAGCATCGCTCCGAGGATCGTCGGGCCGGCTTCGGAGAGGATCGACGTCTGGCCGCGGGCGTGGAGTAATCCGATGGCCGCCTCGAGATCCACGGCGTTCTCGCCCGGAAGCACACCGACCTCGACGCCGTCACGGAGCCGACCGGCGAGGGCTGCTGCGCCGCGTTCCGTCGTCAGGATCAACGCCCCGGCGACGAGAGCAGGATGTTCCGGGTCGATCGCGCCGCTGCCCGTGAGCACGGCAAAGGCGGGCTCGGGAGGCAGGCCAAGCCGGTGGCGGAAACTACCGATCGCGGCACCAGCTGGCAGGTAGGCGTCGGTCGCGCTCCAGAGCCCCTTCGGCGAGCCGTTCAGCGTGCCCGAGCTGATCAGCACGACATCTGCACATGCTCGCAGCAGCGCCATCACGAAGCGGTCGGCGTCGCTCTCGTCGCTGATCATGCGGTTCGAACGCGGCGTCGCCGGGATCGACACGACGCCGTCGAGCGTCGACACGAAGTTGACGGCGAGCCACGGGCGTTCGAAGCCAAACGTGCCCGGATAGAACGCGCGGAGCTCCGCTGGTAGATCGAAGTCGGGGAGCCCCGGCTCCTCGTACAGGAGCTCGAGCTGCTCGATCATGCCCAGCCGTACACGGGGAGGATCGCCCCCGTCACCGCTGCCCCGGCGTCGCTGCAGAGGAAGGCGACGACCGCGGCGATCTGCTCGGGCGGAACAGCCTTCGCGATCCGGTCAGCCGACATGGTCTCGCGATTCGTCAGCGTATCGATGACGGACGGCAGCACCGCGTTGACGCGCACCTTCTTCCCGGAGAGCTCCAGGCTCAACACCTCGGTGAGCTTGACGACGGCCGCTTTCGCGACGCTGTAGCCTGCAGCGCCAGATCCACCGACGAGCGCGGAGCGCGACGAGATATTCACGATCGCGTCACCTTCGCCGAGCCGACGGGCGGCTGAGCGGCACGACCACCAGGCCGTGCCGAGGTTCAGATCCTGGACAAACCGGTAATCATCCGGCTCGCTGTCGGCGATCGTCCCGCCACGGAAGCCGCCGACGGCGTTGACGACCCAGCGCGGCCGCTCGCCTGTCTCCTGGAGGCGATTCCACAGCTCTTCGATCTCGTCGGGGCTCGTCAGGTCGACTGCGAGACGCTGGATGCCCGGCGGATCCGCGTCGTGCCCTCCGGGGTGCCGATCGGCTGCGACGACGCGGTCGCCACGCTCGAGGAACGCGGCCACGAGCGCTGTCCCGAGCGCGCCTCCACCGCCGCAGACGAGGGCGACGTCGCTCATCGGTGCGCGAGCACCTCACGTCGGAGGAGCAGCGGGACGAGCGTGAGCAGGCATGCCACCGTCACCCAGGAGTACGCGGCCGGGTACCCGAAGGCCAGCAGGACGCCGAGCACGGCGAGTTGCGTCGAAAGGCCGAAGTTGGCGAGCACCTCGAGTGTCGCTCGATCGTGGTACGCCAGCCGCCTGCGGTTGTCGGAGCCTGTTCGCCACCTGACGAAGCGCTCGATGAGCCAGTCCTGCGATCCGTAGACGATCGCGTAGCCGTGGGCGAGAACCCCGCCGAAGCCCGTCGCGGGAGGCGTGCCGGCGACGGCCTGGTCGCGCGCGATTCGGTAGAGCCGGTCGAGGTTGTAGTCCGCACTCAGAACGAGGGTGAGTGCCAGGAACCCGGCGAGCGCGAGCCACGGTCGGCCGGTGGAGTAGCCGATTGCGGCGAACACCGCGGCGTTCACGAGCAGGTCGGAGAGCGAGTCGAGGTACCGACCGAGCGCCGACTCGCGTCCGGACGCGCGCGCGAGCTGGCCGTCGGCGTTGTCGAGGATTGTCTTCAGCTGCAGGAGGAGCGCGGCAGCAATGAGCTGTCCGCGGGCCAACTCTGCAGCGGCGGTCAGCCCGACTGTCGCCGCGGCCAGCACCACCGCAGGCGGCGGGACGCGGAGTGGCAGCAACACGATGACGAGCAGCTGCGCAAGCGGCCGGAAGATGAACTCACAGAGGACCTCCGTCGTGGGCCGCGGCTTGCGTGAGCGGGCGAGCAGAGAGGCAGGATGGTCGACTGCGGGTGGCTCTGGGAGACAGACGGGCACCGTTGTCCGGATCGTACGTGCGTCATACTCCTCTACATGGCTGTCCCCGACCACTGGGCTGAGGTCGACGGCGCGCTCGTCCGCGAGATCGAGTTCGCGGAGTTCGTCGCTGCCATCGCCTTCGTCAACCGGCTGGCCGATCTCGCCGAGACGGAGAACCACCATCCCGACATCGAGATCCACTACCGGAAGGTCACCGTGCGCTGGTGGACGCACACCGCGGGCGGCGTGACCGACCGTGACCGGGGCCTGGCCGGAAAGACGAACGACCTCGTCTGACCCCCAACGGGCGGACTCCATCAGGCGATCAGCTCCACGAGCGCGTCCCGCTCGATCGGCGTCCCGGCACGGATCAGGTCTCGCGCCGCGTCGACCCGGCCCCACACATCCCAGAGCAGGAACCCACGAGGGCGGCGTTGGGCGTCCACATACGCAATGACGCCCGAGCGGTTCGGCTCCGTCCAGTGCGCGAGCGTGTCGTGACGTGCGTCGAGCTCGCCGACCGCCTCGTAGCCGAGGTCGAACAGGTCGGAGTAGAAGAACGGTAGGTGGTCGTACGCCACTTTCGCCCCGGCCATGTTCCCCCCGACCCGCGCTCCGTGTGTGTTCGCATGATCCTCGTGCTCGACGCGTGTGTGCCCGCCGAGTGCCGGAATCGGGAACCGAGCGACATCGCCTGCTGCGAACACATCGTCGGCGCCACCGACGCGGCCAAGCTGGTCGACCACGATCCCGTCGTCGACGGGGAGCCCGGCGGCGGAGGCCAGCTCGGTGTTCGGCACGATGCCGAGCCCTGCGACGACCGACTCGGCCTCGAGGACGCGGCCACCGCCGGTGACGACGCGTAGCGGGGTGCCAGACTCGATCGCCGTCACGGTCTCTCCCGCCAGAACCTCGACTCCTTTCGACCGGTAGTAGTCCGCGACGAAGGCGGAGAGCTCGGCCGGAAAGATGCGCGCCCCGATCCCTGCATCGGGGAAGACCATCGTCACGGCGCAGCCGTTTTGCGCGAGTGCTGAGGCGATCTCCGAGCCGATGAAGCCACCGCCCACGACGACCACCCGCGCACCGCCATGCGTGAGCTCGCGGAGGTGGTGGTAGTCGGCGAGCGTCCGGAAGTAGACGGCCGCGTCGCTCGCAAACGGCAGTCGGCGTGGGCTGCCGCCGGTCGCGAGGAGCAGACGCTCGTAGGCGTACGTCTCGCCGGCCTCGTCGGTTGCACGATGTGCGTCGAGGTCGAGCGAGACGATCTGGCGTCCGAGGTGCAGATCGACGCCGAGGTCCGAGGTGCCGCGCCAGATCGACTCCTCCGTGCCCCCAGCCCAGAGCTTCTTCGAGAGTGGGGGCCGGTCGTATGGCGGGTGAGCCTCGGCGCCGACCAGCCCGATCGTGCCGTCGCGATCTTCGCCGCGGATGCCGCGGCAGGCAGCGTCGGCGGTCATACCGCCGCCGACGATCAGATAGCGGTAGGTCACCATCAGCTACCTCCCTTTCGGAGAGTGAGAGTACGTGTGGTCGGCAGAGCAGCTAGTGCGGTGCTCGTACTTCCATGTGTGTCGGGTCACCACAGGCTATTACCAGCGTCGATGCCGCTGTTGCTGCGGCCGGCTGCGGTAGGTCGTATAGTCGGACCTGTCCCAGCAGACTCGAACAAGGGGGTTGTTTCGATGAAGCGACTCGTTGTCGTGGCGACGGTTTTCGGATCGCTTGCCTTCGCCGGACAGGCAATGGCGGCGAACTCCTACAAGGTCTACCTCGGCCAGCAAGGCCCAAGCCCTGCCGGTGTACCGAAGTCGGCCTTCCTAGACGTCTTCCTACCGTCCAAGCTGACGATCAACGCGGGCGACAGCGTGACGTTCTCGAGCGCGACGTTCCACACGGTGACCTACGCGCCGAAGCCGGCCGGGCTGCTCATGCCCGACCCGGCAAAAGGCATGTACGACCAGCTGCTCGATTCTGCGGGCTCGCCCTTCTACTTCAGCGGGCTGCCGAAGTTCATCTACAACCCGGCTGCGCTCGGACCCTTCGGCCCGAAGTCTCCGGCAAGACGCCGGCTTCGAGCGGCGTTCTCTCGCCACCCGGGCGGAAGCCCGTCACGGCGACCTACGCGTTCCCGCTGCCCGGCGTATATCACCTCTTCTGCCAGGTGCATCCGGGCATGAAGGGAACGGTGGTCGTCAAGCCGGCCGCGACGCCGGTGCCGGCGACCCCGGCTCAGGTACAGGCTCAGGCGCTCACGCAGACGGCTGCGGCCTTCGCCAAGGCCAAGGCACTCGCTGCCGCGGCGAAACCACCCGCTCACACCGTGATCATGGGAGTCGGCGGCACGACGACGTTGCTCGGCTACTTCCCGGCTCGGCTGAGCGTGACGGTGGGCACGACGGTGACGTTCGTCAACAAAGCACCGAGCGAGGCGCACAACGTCACGTTCAAACCGAAGAAGTACATCCGGGCCCTCTCAACGAAGATCGACCTCTTCCCGACTGGGCCGGGAAGTCCGAACCAGGTCGCGCCCGTCCTGCTCTACGGCTCCGAGCCTAAGGGCCAGTACAACTACGACGGCACGAACCACGGCAACGGCTTCTTTGCGACGCCGCTGACCGCTGGCTCACACGCTATCCCGCTGCCGCACGCGTCCAAGGTGACGTTCACGAAGGCGGGTACGTACCACTACTTCTGCTGGATCCACGGCCCCGACATGTCGGGGACGATCGTCGTCACGTGAGGCGAGCCGGTTTCCGAGGGCCGGGGGCGATCGCGCTCCCGGCCCTCGCGGCAATCGCGCTCGTCCTCCTTGTTGGCTCCGCCCGCGCGGGCGGAACGGTCAGGGAGTACTGGGTCGCGGCGGTCCCGGTGACCTGGCACGTCGTCCCGAACGGGCGGAACGCGATCGAGGGCGATCGGTTCTCAGTGGCGCAGACGACCCTGGAGACTGTCGTCTACCGCGAGTTCACGCGCGACTTCGCGAAGCAGATCCCGAACGCCGCAGGTGACCGCGGCATCCAGGGACCGCTGCTCCAGGCCCGGGTCGGCGACACAATCCTCGTCCACTTCCGCAACCTCGACTCGCTCTTCAACCGACCCCACTCGATGCACTTCCACGGCGTGTCCTACCGTGACGGCTCGGACGGGGCGTACATTCCGGGGTTCTCCGGCCCCGGTGCGAACGTCAAACCAGGCCAGACGTTCACGTACAGGTTGGTTGCAGGTCCGGACTCGGCAGGCGTCTGGCCCTACCACGACCACTCGCCGTCGATGACGGATTCGATCAGCGGCGGGCTTTACGGCGCGCTTTCGATCCTCGCGCCAGGCGAGCGCCTACCGGATCACGAGTTCGTCGTCTACTTCGAGTCGCAGCTTGGCTTCATGACGATCGACGGGCGCGCCTTCGTCGGCAACACACCGGTCTTCCATGCAAAAGTCGGCGACGTCGTGCAATGGGACGTGCTCGCGCTCGGGGACGACTTTCACACCTTCCATGTGCACGGGCACCGCTGGCGCACGCCGGGCGGCGGAGTGATCGACACGCAGGCGGTAGGGCCGGCAGAGAGCTTCAAGATCCGCTGGGTCGAGGACGCGCCGGGAACGTGGCTGTACCACTGTCACGTCGAGAGCCACATGATGAACGGGATGATCGGGATCTATCGGGTCGCTCGGCGATGAAAGGGCTGCTCGTGGCGACCGTGATGGTGCTGAGCCTTGCAACGGTGGCGCTCGCGGCGCCAGGGCCCGGTGGCGGGCAGGTCCGCGAGGTATCGATCCCCGGCAAGTTCTTCGCTCCTAGCTCCGTCGATGTGCTCGTCGGCGACACCGTGGTCTGGCGGAACGGCGATTCGTCGAGCCACACGGTGACTGCAGCGGACGATTCGTTCGACTCCGGGTATCTCTCACCTGGGGCGACGTTCACGCTGACGTTCTCCAAACCGGGGCTGTACGCGTACCACTGCACGATCCACCGTTTCATGAGGGGCGCGGTTCGTGTCGCGCCTGTCGCGTTGTCTGCGCCCGAGGCGCCGATCGTGTCCGGGGGTCGCGTGGTACTGAACGGCCTGGCGCCTGCTGGAACGGCCAAGGTCGTAGTCAGGCGGAGTGGCAGCTCCGCGCGAGACCAGACTGTCGTTCCGGCGGCGGACGGGAGCTTCTCCGTCGCAGAGCGCGCTATACGTCCTGTCACGTATCGCGCGTTCGTCGGGAACCTCGCGAGCCCGCTCGTCCGTATCGAGGTCGCTCCGAAGGTTGCTGTCCAGCCGAGCGCCGGCAGTCTGGTCGCCGTGGCGGTGCCGTCTCGGGCCGGCGTCCATGCTGTCCTGCAGGCATATGACCGCGAGCATTTCGCCTGGCGCACGGTGGCGCGCGGGGTCGTCAGATCGGACTCTCACGTATCGATTCCGTTGCCGGCCGAGCGTCGTGGCCGTTTCAGGATCGTCGTCCGTGGTGGTGAGGGATGGGCCGACGGAGCATCTCCGGCGGTCGTCGTCCGCTAGCTCGGCAGCTCCTGCCGGCGGCGGTGGCGTGCTGCGTGCTCGCGGCTGTGGCTCACGCCGGGCCGCGACCGACCGTTGTGCTGGACCCGGGGCACGATCTGCGGGCGAACACGGCGACCGAGCCGATCGGGCCGGGTTCGTCGACGCGCAAGATTCTCGACGGCGGCGGTACGAGCGGCGTTGTCACGGGTATCCGTGAGGCCGACCTCAACCTTGCCGTCGCTCTCCGCGTACGGACGCTGCTCGAGGCGGCGGGAGTTCAGGTTGTGATGACGCGCACTACGACGACGCACACGAGCATGGGGAATATCGCGCGCGCCAGGATCGCGAACCGCGCGCACGCGGCGCTCTTCCTGCGGATTCATGCCGACGGCTCGACCGATCCTCGTGCGGCCGGGACGCACATCCTGTACCCGGCGCTCCGGAACGGTTGGACGGACGACATCTACACACGGAGCCGACGGGCGGCACGAGTCGTCCAGGCCGAGGTCGTCAGGGCGCTCGGCTTTCCCGACCGCGGTCTGCAGGAGCACACCGACTTCACCGGCTTTAACTGGTCGAACGTCCCGGTGATCCTCGTCGAGCTCGGCTTCATGACGAACCCCACGGAAGACCGGCTGCTGGCAACCGCGCGCTACCGGCAGCGCGCTGCGATCGGGCTGTGTCGCGGCACGCTGCGCTATCTCGGGCGCAGCCCTGCTGCCTGCGGCTGATCGAGACTCCCGGAAGGGAGGCGTTTGAGATAGCGCGAGAGCAGGACCAGGCCGCACGTCCCGAGCGTCAGGAGCTGCTCGGCGAGCATCACGATCGCCGCGAGGTGCTGATCGGCCTGTGGGCTGAGGCCCAGCAGGCGGTCTGGCTGGTGGGCGTAGTGCGGGTAGCTCGCACCGCCGTCGAGCAGCGCTCCCATCACCGGATCGCCGAGCAGGAAGATCGCGACCGCAAACAGGATCCGGCCGGGCACCGTGAGGCGACGCGTGCGCGCCGGGTCGATCAACAGATTCCAGACAAGCACTCCGGAGACGACGAATGACAGGTGCTCGAGGTTGTGCACGAGCTGATGGGTGGCGGCGTAGTCGTAGATTCGAGGAACGTGCCACGCCCACATCGACGCGGTCCAGAAAGTGAGCGCGACCCAGGGGCCGGTCAGCCAGTGAAGTACGACGCGGAGCGGGTGGAAGCGCGCGACCCGGGAGAGCACCGGCTTCGGCAGGAAGAAGAAGATCAGCGGCCCGCGCAGCGCCAGGAGCCCGAGCGCGATGGCGAGGTCGCCGATCACCACGTGCTCGAGCATGTGCGCGGAAAGCAGGTAGTCGTCGGCGACCGTGTCGAGCGGTGAGTCGAGGGCGAGAAGGACGAGCAGCACCGCCGTGACGAAGATCGCGGCTCGATCCCAGCCGGCATGGTCGGTCCGCCCGCGGCGGCGCAGTCGTACGAATCCCTGGCAGAACAGCGCCAGCGCCAGCAGGCAGATTCCTGCGAGCACAGGCTCGATGTGCCAGGGCGACGCAAGCGACGGGCGCACGATCTACGACCGGGCGACGAGGGCGCGGAGCCGTTGCCGCTCTGCCGGCAGGTAGAAGCCGGCGAGCGCAAGCGCGATCGGGTAGCAGAGGACGAGGCCTGCCGAGAGTGCGAGTCCGGTTCCGGCGAGCTTTCCGACGACGACGAGTGCGACACCGGCGCCTATTGCGGTGACCACACGCCGCCACTGGTAGGGAACGGGGTAGACGCGCTGCGCCCACCACGTCATCGCGACGAACATCACGGCGTAGGCGGCGACCGTCGCGATAGCCGCGCCCATCATCCCGCGTGACGGGATGAGCGCGAAGCAGAGGCCGACGTTCACGACGGCTGCGAGCCCGGTCACGATCCAGTTGAACTGTGTCCGTCGTGCTCGGCCGACACCGATCGCGATCACGATGTAGCCGGCGAACGCCACCGTCGAGAAGGCGAGCGGTCCGACGACCCGCGACGCGCTCGCATACTGGGGTGCGGCCAGCCAGTGGACGAGCCAGGGTGAGAGCAACGTGAGTGCCGTTGCGACCCAGGTCGAGATCAGGACGAGGTAGGTGAGAACGAAGCCGTAGGCGCTCTTCGCCTCCTCCTCGCTTTCGATCGAGTAGGCAAACGCGGGCCAGGCGGTGCGGAACGCCGTGAGCAGCAAGATCATCGCCGAGGCGATGCGCACACCGACCGAGTAGAGGCCGACCTCGAACGTGTTGACGAGTTTCACGAGGATGAAGCGGTCGGCGAAGTTCGTCACCCACAAGAGCAGTGCAGACGGCACGAGCGGCATCCCGAAACGGTTCATGGCGCGGAACAGCGGGCGGTCGAACTCGAGCCCGAGCTGCTCGCGCCGGTACCCGAGAAGGGCGAGATAGACGGTCAGCGTGCCGATGAAGTTGCCGACGATGACGCCCATAGGTCCCTTGTCGAGCGAGACGACGAGGATCAGCGTGGCGCCGACTGTGATCACGATGTTCGCCAGGCTCGCGCAGACGAACGCGACGGAGCGTTCCTCGACGCGGAAGAGCGCCGTCAGCTGGAGGTAGTTCAGCTGCGCCCAGAGGCCAACGAACGCCGCCCGGACGAGGTTCGCATCCCCGGCGCTGTTGAGCAGGACGTGCGAGATCTGCGGCGCCAGGATGACACCGACGACGAGCCCGGCCGTCGCCATCGTCATTGTGAACCAGAACGAGGTGCGGAGGACGGTGATCCGCCTGGCCGGCTCCGGGGAGTCGAAGTAGAAGCGGAAGAACGCGTTCGAGATGCCGAACTGCAACAGGATCGCGAGCACCGCCGTGCCAGCGATGAGGATCTCCACCTTGCCGTAGTCGGACGGCGTCAAGTACCGCGTGTACAGCGGCAGTAGGAGGACCGCGAGGATCCGCGAGACGAGCCCGCCGAGCCCGTAGATGACGGAGTGCTTGCCGAGCCGCTTGAGCTGGGATCCGAGGGCCGCCACTAGAGTCGAGCGTAGACGTCGAGCAGGCGATCGGCGATCTGCTCCACGTCGTGGACGCGCTCGACGTAAGCGCGCGAGGCGGCTCCGACGTGGCGCCGCTCGGCCGCGTCCGCGACGAGTGGGCGCAAGCGCTCGCGCAGCGTCTCTGCCGTTGCGGATACGAGCGGCACCTCCGTACCGAACGCCTCCTCGGTGCGCCGTACGGCTTCGTCGTGCAGGAACGTGACGACGGGTTTGCCGAGAGCCATGCACTCGATCGCGAAGAGCCCGTACCACCCCGCATTCAGTTGGTCGACGACGATGTCGGCGTCCCGGTAGAGCGCGAACGCCTCGTCGTGGTGGAGCCCTTCCACGATCTGCAGATCGGCGTCGAGCGTCTCGCAGGCCGCGATCACCTGCTCTGTCCCCTTCTTCTCCCGGGACGACGGCGCATGGACGATCACCGGCCGGGCACGATCCGACGGTGGCACCGGCGCGATACGGCTCAGATCGATCCCTGGCGGGATGACGTGCGCGTCCGGCACCCAGCGGATCGCGTCGTAGCTGCCGACGATCTCGGCGCCGGCCCTTTTCCCGTAGGCGAGCTCGTCGGGCGTCTTGCCACGGATGTCCGAGCCGAGGTAATGGAAGACCGACTTCTTCCCCATCACTGCAAGGATCGGGAACTGGACCGACCGCGGGACGAGAGTCAGCCCGAAGTAGAAGTGGAAGACATCCGTCCGGGGGATCAGGCGGGCGAGCGCACGCCACTGCGTTGCCTGCCGGTAGACGAGGCCGCCATGTCTATCGAGCGACTCGTCCGCCTCCGGATGCAGCACACCTCGCTCGAACACCACCAGCCGCGCGTCGACCCCGCGACGCCGCAGCGCCTGGACGTTCGTCCACGGCACGCCCGCTGTGTTGACCGGGCAGTGCGTGACCCGCAGCGCCCGAGTCGACTGCGACCTCGCACTCGGCGTCTGGTCGGAGGCGTCAGGCGTGTCCGACAATTGGCGCTCTATTGGCACAAAGCCGTCGCATCTCGGCAGCTATCTTGACCTTCACTTCCCCTTTGGGTGGGCGGGGGTTGGGGATGGGACCAAGGAGCGTGCCGGTGCCCAACCCACCGGACCCAACCCACCGAAATAGTGCCGAGGGCTCAGGCGTCCCACTCCACCTGGTCGAAGTAGCGCAGCGCCGTCCGCCCGGGTCGCACCCGCCCGCGGAGCGCGATCAGCTCGTCGGTCGAGATCTCGCCGAGCGCCCGCTTCACGCCGAGGTAGGGCAGGTTGAGATCCTCCTGGTAGACGACGGTCGAAATCCGTGGGTTGATCTCGATCACGTACTCGCCGACGAGCTGGATGTTGAAGAAGTGCTCGATGCCGAACTCGGCGACGATGCGGTCCGCGATCTCCATCAGCGGGATGTCATGAAGGGTGACGAAGTACATGGCAAGGCCGGCACGCATCGCCTCGCGTGTCTTTGGGTGGCCGAGGATCACGTGCTCCCCGTCGGCGATTCCGTCGATCGTTCGCTCGCCACCGGTCGCGAGCTCCATCACGAGGAGGTCGGCGCCTTCGGCGGGCAGCAGCTCGACCGCTTCCTCGAGCCGCATCGCCACCGCTCCCGGGCGCTCGTACAGCAGCTGATGCGCGCGGTCGACCGTCGGATCGAGCACCCGAAAGCCGCGCGACCCGGACGAGAAGACGGGCTTGAAGCAGACCGGTGTGTCCGGATAGCCGAGCTCGTACGCAGCAGCTTCGACCTCGCCGGCGCCGTTGACGCGGCGAAATGCGGGCGCCGGCACCCCGATCCGGTGCAGCAGCGCGTAGGTCTCGGCTTTGTCGTTCGAGCGGTGGATCGTGTCCGGCGCCGAGACGAGCACCGGCACCGGGAACGTGTCTCGGTGTGCAGCGAGCCCTTCGAGGTCGAAGGACGACTGCGGGAGCACTGCATCGACACGCTCCTGATCGACGATCGCGCGAATGGCGTCCGGAAACCCGGGATCGGCGCCCGCGGGCACAAGATGGAACGCGTCGCAGAGATGGCGGCCGATTGCGCGCTCCGACATGTCCGTGCCGACCAGCCGCATGTCGCGCTCACCGTTGCGACGCAGAGCCGCGAGGAGCGCAGCCGTTCCCGGCGCCCCGGACGCGCTGACGAGCACAGTGATCGGCCTCAGCGCAGCCACTCGGCCACCTCCTCACGATGAGCCGTGAACCAGTCGCGCCTTGCGGTGAGATAGCGATCCTGGTCGCGATCCCAAAGCTCCGCCCAGCCCGGCCGTCGCTCGTCGCGGCCCCAGCGGTGGTAGATCTCGAAGCCACGGCGGTTCAGATTGTCCACCGCGTCGAGGAGCGCTGGCCGCGACGCTCGCGGGAGCCGGTAGCCGTCACACAGCGCCGCGAGTCGCTGCGCGCGGCGGTCGACGGGGAGCCCCCATGCCTCGCACATAGCGTCGTCTCGAAGCGCGACCCAGAAGTTCGCGGCACTCGCGAGATCATGGAGGCGCGGCGCCGGGGCGGCAAGATCCCAGTCGATCACCGCCACCACGTGCCCGCCCCGGAAGACGACGTTCGTCCAGAACAGATCGAGGTGGCAAACGACGTCACCAGTACCCTGAGCGAGCTGCTGCCAGCGGGCGTCGGAAGGCATAACGAAGCCGGCCTGCGCATCGTGCATCCGCCGCAAGAACGCGCCGATCTCGGCAACGACATCGTCACTCTCCGGAACGGGCGCGAGAGCAGCCTCACCCTCCACGAACGAGAGCATCTCGCGACCCTCCTCGTCGATGCCGAGGAACCGCGGCGCGCCGTCGAACCCGACCTTCTCGAAATGACGAAGCAGCGCATGAACCGCGGGAGACCACGGACCGATCGGCCGGCGAACGGTGTCGCCGACCCGCACGACGAGGTTGAGGTCGCCGCCGTGGAGAACGGTCTCGCTCACGACAGATCGATCCGGTCGGCGCGAAGCTGCTCGAGCCGTCGCTCCTTCTCGTCCTCCAGCATCGAGTGCATGGTCTGCGCCATCGTGTCGCCGTCGTAGACCCAGATCTCCGGATGGATGAGCAGCTGCAACCACGGGAATGCCCTGTCCCGGAGCTCGTCGTGCGGGCAACCCGACCGCCAATGCTGATTCGAGTCGGACCGATACCTGGCCGGATTGAAGTAGCGCGGCGACATGACGTTGATGCCGTCGTCCAGGTCAGCGCTCATGTACTCCGGATCCGGGTTGTGCCACGCGATCACCGGCTCCATTCGGTCGTCCAGCTGCGTGTCTGGGAAGACGAGATGAGCGCCCAAGCGGTGGCCGAGCTCGCGAAGCCGGGCGATTGCGGCTTCCCCCTCGTCGGAGGCGAGGTTGTAGAAGATCGACTCGCGCATCAGGAAGTACCAGGCACGCGCCCCGACGGAGGCCTCCAGCTCGGCCATCGTGACGGCCGCGTCCAGCGAGAGATCGACATCGTGACGAAGGAAGAGGTCCCCGGCTTGCGGCTCCTCTCCGAAGTCGGCGAAGCGATACCCGCCCTCCTGGGCACTGGCCAGGAGCTCTGCGTAGTGCCCAAGATCGAAGCCGCAGCTCACGTTCGCCCCAGAATCCAGTGGAACGTCACGTCGCCTTCGGGTTCGCGGAACGTGACGGCCTCGTCCAGCTCGAGCTCGAACCCCGCAGCCGCGAGCAGCGTCCGGTTCACCTCCGGGGGATAACCCGAGAAGAACGTCGGCGCACCGAGCCACTCGCCGGTCCAGTCGGGCAGATCCGTCGCACCGAGTGAGGCTAGGAAATAGCCGCCCGGAACGAGCCACGAGTGGATGCGTGCGAAGAGGCCGGCGAGCAGGTCGCGCGGAACGTGGTTGAAGGCGTAGAACGACGCAACTGCGGCGAACGAAGCAGCCGGGAAGTCGATCACCGTGAAGTCGGCGTCGACGAACGTGGCTCCCGGTACGTTCGTGCGCGCCCGGGCAATCTGCTCCGCGGAGATGTCTATCCCCGTGACGGCGAACCGTTCGGCGAGCAGCCTCGTGTCCTTTTCTCCGGCGCCACAGCCGAGCTCGAGCACTTGCGCGCCGGCGTGTACGCGAGAGACGAGGGCTTCGAGCCACGAATGACGTGGGTCGCCGACGATCTCGTCGCGCCATTCGGCGAACCGGTCGGCAATTGCGTCGTACGTCTCCGCTACGAGCTGGGTGCGCGGGTCGCTCACACCTCGACCTCGACCTCGAGCAGGCGCGCTGCCGCTTCGGCTCGTGCAAGCGCGTCGGTAGACGTGTCCGCGGTCGCGATCACGTAGCCGCGGCGGTCGCCGTCCAGCCGTACAGGCCTGATCGTCTCACCGACTTGAAGGTACGTCGCGGCCTGGACAACCCCCGCGGCCGCGAGCACCGGCTCGAGGCTGCCGATCCGGGTGACGCGGCCGGTCGGCAGCGGGCCGGGCTCGGCGGTGAAGAAGCGGATCGCGAGCGGCTGGGAGAACTGCGGTCGTGCGACCTCGTCGGTCACCGGCTCGCCGAGTGCGAACCGGAGCGCGACCTCCACGAGATCGACGCCGGTCGCGTGACGCACGAGATCTGCCATCTGCCCGCCGGGAATCCGCGCTGCCACCTCCACGACTCCGACCGAGCCGTCGGGCGCGGCGATCAACTGCGGGAACGCGATTCCGTCGCGCAGGCCGAGAACCTCCACTGCCCGTTGGGCGACGCGCTCCGAGAGCGCGAGTTGATCGCCGTACGCCGTCGCCGGGTAGACGTGGATCCAGCCGACGCCGAAGCCGATGCCGGGTGGGCGAAGACGATCCGAGAGCGTCAGGACCTCGGCCCGCCCGTCCCGGGCGATGACGATGCCGTTCATCTCAATCCCGTCGACGAAGCCTTCGAGGATGCATTCCTGCTCGGCGGACTCGGCCAGGGCGGCGTGCAGATGGGCGTCGAGGTCGTCCGACGAGTCGATCCTGAAGACGCCGCGCTGGCCGCCCGAGTCGGCAGGCTTCAGCACGGCCGGGAGCCCGACCGTCTTCAGCGCCAACCGTCCCTCCGCGAGCGAGCGCACTGCGGCGAACGGCGGCTGTGGGATCCCGTCCTCGGCGAGTGCGCGGCGCATCACGATCTTGTTCCGCATCCGGTGCGCGACCTCGACGCCGATCGACGGCAGCCCGAGCCGTTCCGTCACGGCCGCGACAACCGGAACTGCGCGATCGGCGGAGACGGTGAGTGCCCCGTCGACCGCGTGCTGCCGGGCTACCTCTGTTACGGCGTCGACATCGGTGAAGTCGACCGCCTCGGCGATGTCGGCGACCTGCAGGCCCGCCGCGTCGGCATTCCGATCGACGCCGACAACCCGCAACCCGCGCGCCTTGGCCTGTGCGATCGCGGCACGCTGATGGCGCCCGGCGCCGACGAAGAGGACGGTCTTCACTGCCGGCGATGCTATCGGTGGCTACCCGGTGAGCGGCTTGTCGCCTGCGAGATAGCGCGCGCCGGCGCCGAGGGACGCAGCAGCGTCGTTCCGGTTGAACAGCCCACAGGATCGAAGGGACAGGCAGCCGCAACCGATGCACGACGTGAGCTGGCTGCGCAAACGCTCGAGCTGTGCGATCCGTCCTTCGACGTCCCGCTGCCAGGCTCGCGAAAGCCGCTCCCAGTCGCGCTTGTTCGGGGTGCGATCCTGTGAGAGCGCCTCGAGAGCGGACTTGATCGCGTTGAGCGGGATGCCGGCCGCGCGACCCGCCTGGATGAGCGCCACGCGGCGGAGGACAGCCCGTTCGTAGCGCCGCTGATTGCCGTCTGTGCGTTGGGCAGCGATCAGTCCTTCCGTCTCGTAGAAGCGGAGGGCCGAGTGAGCCACACCGCTTCGCGCGGCGACCTCGCCGATCGTGAGGCTGCCTGGCTGTTCTGCCATCGACCAGATGGTAGCCCTTGACATCAAGTTAGGTTGAGGTTCTAGCCTGTGATCCATGACCATGGCGGCCGACACGAGACCCCATTACGCGGACTTGCTGACCAATCTCGGGAGGCTCACGGGCGACGAAAAGCACTCCCCGAGCGCACACTCGACGCTCGACGTGCTCTGGGTCCTTTACGACCGTATGCTGCGGATAGACCCTCGGCGGCCTCGGGATCCCGACCGAGATCGCTTTCTGCTGTCCAAGGGGCATGGGCCGGCTGCGTACTACGCCGCGCTTGCCACGTTCGGCTTCATCCCTGCCGCCACGCTCGATACCTTCGGCGACTGGGACTCGCCGCTCGGCTATCACCCCGATCGGGTGCTCGTTCCCGGCGTGGAGATCTCCAGCGGTTCTCTCGGGCACGGACTGCCGATCGGCGTCGGCTCTGCGCTTGCGCTGGAGGCTCAACAGCGCTCCGAGCCACGCGTCTACGTCTTGCTTGGAGACGCCGAGCTGGACGAGGGTTCGAACCACGAAGCGATTGCTCTCGCCGGACGTCTCGGCCTCGACCGGCTCGTCGCAGTTGTGGTCGACAACCAATCGTCCACGCACGGCTGGCCGGGTGGGATCGAGGCGCGCTTCACCGGCGAGGGCTGGAGCGGAGCGACCGTCTCGGGCCGAGACCACGACGAGCTCGAGCGCGCGTTCGCGAAGCGCAGCCCGGGGCGCCCACATGCCGTCATCGCCCTTGTGGAAGGAGACTGACGATGCCGACCATGCGCGATCGCTTCAGCGCGGTCATGGCTCGCTCGCTGGACGACGAACCGCGTCTGGCGCTGATCCTCGCCGATATCGGGGTCAGCCAGTTCGCCGGCTCGGAGGTACTCGAGCGGCATCCCGAACGGATCGTCAACGTGGGCATCCGCGAGCAACTGCTCGTGTCGGTGGCCGGCGGCATGGCACTCGAGGGGATGCGGCCGGTCATCCACACCTACGCACCGTTCTTGGTCGAGCGCGCTTTCGAGCAGATCAAGCTCGACCTCGGTCACCAGGACGTCGGGGCAGTGCTCGTTGCTGTCGGTGCGTCGTACGAGGCGGCATCCGAGGCTAGGACCGATCAGGCGCCGGGCGACGTGGCGCTGCTCTCGACCCTCCCGGGTTGGACGATTCACGTCCCCGGCCATCCCGACGAGGTCGAGACACTTCTTCTCCGCGCGTTTGGCACCGACGAGCGGGTCTACATTCGGCTTTCGGCGGAGACGAACACGGCTTCGTACGGCGACGGAGGTTTCCAGCTGCTGCGCGCCGCCGGTCCGGCTGCACCGCTCGTCGTTGCGGTCGGCCCGACGCTCGATCCCGTGCTGGCAGCGGTCGCCGATCTCGACATCTCTGTCGCGTTCACCGCCACCGTGCGTCCGTTCGACGGCGCCTCGCTGCGCGAAGCCCTTCGTGGGAACGAGCTCATCCTCGTCGAGCCCACGCTCGCAGGCACGTCCGCAGGCGAGGTTTCGCGCGCGGTCGAGCACATCCCTCATCGGCTCCTGTCGCTCGGGGTCCAGAGCGCGGAGCTCCGCCGCTACGGCACAGGCGCCGATCATCGCCGGGCACACGGGCTCGACGCGAATGGCATCCGGCGGTCGCTCGACGAGTTCCTCGCGCGCGCCTTGTAACGCACTCAGCCCGGCGGGGCGCCGAGCAGGAAGGCCACGCGGTTCCAGCGCGCGATCTCACAGCCGTCCCGTCGTCTGAAGCGAGCCCAGACCTTCGTGCCGCGCAGCGTGCCGGTGACCAGCGCGGTCTGCGGCCCGCCGTAGATCTCCGTGCACGCCGTTCCTGCCGGAGTCGGCGCGAAGATCGCACGGCCAGCGGCCAGGAGTCGCGCGCAGGCCCGTGCGGGCTGCGCCGCGGTTCCGCTAGGTGGATCGCAGCGGAGCGTCGTGATCCGCACGGGCGCATCGGGCCCTGCCTGCACCGCGATGCGGAGGCTCGTCGTCGAAGAGGCCGCGAGCGCGGTGCCGACCGCCACCACCGAGATCGTTGCGGCGACGAGCGTGCGCACAGACCGGACGATACGCCCGGCTAGACTCGCCGTGTGGCTCTGACCGGCAAGCGGATCGTGATTACGGGCGGCGCCGGCTTTATCGGCACGACCCTTGCGAAGCGGCTCGCGGACGACAACGAGATCGTCCTCTTCGACAACCTCCACCGGGACGCGCTCTCGGGTACCGAGCTCGCCGAACGGCCGAACGTCACGTTCGTGGCCGGCGATGTCCTAGACCTCGCCTCGCTGACGGACGTCGTGCGCGGTGCGACGCACCTGGTGCATGCAGCGGCGATCGCCGGCGTCGACACCGTGCTCGCGAGCCCCGTGCGGACGATGCGCGTCAACGTGATCGGGACGTACAACGCGCTAGAAGCCGCACTGGCGACAAAGGAAACGTTGGAGCGGCTGATCGAGTTCTCGACGAGCGAGGTCTTCGGGCAGCACGCCTTCAACGTCGCGGAGGGTCATGTGACGACGATCGGCTCCGTCGGCGAGGCACGCTGGACCTATGCGGTCTCGAAGCTAGCGGGCGAGCACATGGCGCACGCCTACCATGACGAGCTCGGTGTCCCGACGGTGTCGGTGCGCCCGTTCAACATCTACGGGCCGGGGCAGATCGGCGGCGGCGCGATAAGAGCGTTCATCGAGGCTGCGCTCGGGGGCCGGCCGCTGACGATCCACGGCGACGGCTCGCAGATCCGCGCCTGGACGTACGTCGACGACATGGTGCGTGGCCTGCTTCTTGCGCTCGAGCATCTGGCTGCGGTCGGGGAGAGCTTCAACATCGGGAATGCGCGGTCGACGGTCACGATCTTCGACCTCGCCCAGCGCATCAAGCGCATCTCGGGCGCGTCTGGCGAGATCACCTTCGAGCCGCTCAACTACACCGATGTCGAGCTCCGCATTCCGAACGTGACGAAGGCGCGCGAGCTGCTCGGCTTCGAGGCCGAGATAGAGCTGGACGAGGGACTCGAGCGCACGATCGCCTGGTACCGCGAGCAGCGTTCATGAGCGGCGTAGGCTCGACGGAGCCGCCTAAGAGCGCAGGTGCCGGCTCGGCCGGTGCCGTAGCGGGAATGAGCGGCGTAGGCTCGACGGAGCCGCCTGAGAGCGCAGGTGCCGGCTCGGCCGGTGCCGTAGCGGGAATGAGCGAGCCGATCCGGCTCGCCAGGCCGGACGTCGGCGATGCCGAGGTAGCGGAGCTGGCAAGGGTCGTCGCCTCTGGCCAGCTGACGATGGGGCCGAAGGTGGACGAGTTCGAGCGCGCGCTCGCAACTGCCTGCGGGACAGCCGCCGCGGTCGCGGTGTCCTCGGGCACGGCGGCGCTCCATCTCGCGATGCTCGCCCTTGGCATCGGGCCGGGCGACGAGGTGATCGTGCCCGCCTACACCTTCCCCGCGACGGCGAACGCCGTCGAGCTCTGCGGTGGCCGTGCCGTCCTCGTCGATGTCGAGCCGGAGACGTTCAACCTCGATCTCTCGCTCGTCTCTAGCGCCGTCACCGAGCGCACGAAGGCGGTGATCGGTGTACATCTCTTCGGTCGGCCGCTCGACTGGGAGGCTCTGCGCGCCGCGGTTCCGGCCCATATTCCGCTCGTCGAGGACGCGGCCGGCGCGCTTGGCGCGCGGTACCGCGACCAGCCGTGCGGGTCGCTCGGCGTGATGGGGTGCCTGTCGTTCCACCCGAGGAAGATCGTGACGACCGGAGAGGGCGGAGCGGTCACGACCGATATCCCCGAGCTGGCAGCTTCAATTCGGCAGTTCCGCCACCACGGGATCGTCTCGCAGCCGTCGTTCGACATCCCGCGGCCCGGGACGAACTACCGCGTGCCGGATCTGCTGTGTGCGCTCGGCATCCCGCAGGTGGCACGGCTCGAGGAGCTTCTCGCGGCGCGCGGGCGCGTGGCCGCCGGTTACGAACGGCGGCTCAACGGTGTCGTCGCGACGCCCAGCGCCGCGACCGGTGACAGGCACGGCTGGCAGGCATATGTCGTTCGGCTGGAGCGGCGAGACGAGGCACTCGCAGCGCTCCGAGCCGAGGGCATCGAAGCGCAGATCGGCACGTATGCGCTCCATCGCCTCGGCGCCTACCGAGATCGTGGTCAGTTCCGCGGAGCCGACGCCGCGTTCGAGCAAGCACTCGCCTTGCCGTTCCACACGCGCCTGACCGACGTCGAGCTCGACCGCGTCGCGGGTGCGCTATCTACCTTCGCGTGAGATCGTCGATCGCGTTCCGCATGAAGCGCTGCAGACGCGGGTCGGGCGGGTGATCCGGATCCGCCACGCCCGGTCCGACAGTTGAGCCGTCCGCGCTGCCCGTGAGTGCGAGACCGAAGTCGATCGAGCCGGCCGCGAAGACGGTCGCACCCGAGCGCGCCTGGTAGCGAACGGCGTCCGCGTTCGTCGAGTGGAACGTGCTCGTGTAGACACCGGCCGGCTGTGGTGTGACCCGGCCCGAGTAGTGGAACAGGACGGTGAGGTTCGGGAGCTTCGACTCGCACTCGGGCGCGACGGAGTCCCACTCGTAACCGACGGCGCCGCGCACAGCGTCGCCCTGCTTGAAGCCGGTGCCTGCAAACCAGGGATCCCGCAGGCTGGCGGTCGCAACCCGATAGTCGTGGAGTACCGGGTCGCTGCTCTCGTCGCCGCCCTGCCACTGCACTCCAACCAGCGTGCACTCCGGGCGTAGAACGGGCGCGTCGCGCCACCGCACGGTCTTCTGCCGCGGGTTGTCGAGCGGATCGGCGGTTGCCGAGCGGTACTCCTCGACCACCCGCCGGCTCGGGTCGGCGTAGCGGATCTGCCAGTAGCCGGTGTTGCCGCCGAGGAACGCCAGATTCACGCCGAGCCCGCGGGCCGCCTCCAGCCCGTCGCGCATCGCCTTCGTCCAGTACTCGCTGTGCGCCGGGAAGACGACGAGCCGGTGCCGGGTCAGCTCGGCAGGGTCAGCATCGATGTCGGCGTCCGTCGTGTACGCGACGTCGTACCCGAACTGGTCGAGGAAGCGCACGATCGGGTAGTCGAGGGAAACCTTGTTGTCGTTGGTCGCATACGGCCGGTCGAACGAGACGCGCACCGCTGCCTTCGGATCCGAGTAGAGGCTGAGACCACCCCAGGCGTTGTCGGCCTGCCAGGTGTTGATCGGGGCGACGACGAGGATGCTCGCGGTCGATCCAGCCGGTGCGCGGACGACGAATGGCACGCCGGTCGAGCTCCCAGCCTCCGGGCCGGAGGCGAGGACGAGCTTCGCGAGGTAGTAGCCGCTCCGCCAGTCCTCGGGCACCGCCAGCTCGTCGGTGACGGGCCAGTCGGCGTGCAACTCGCCGGTCGCGGGGTCGCGTGGTGGTGTTTGAAACGCGGCGCCTGCCGAATGCGGGAGGCAGTTGCCGGGAATGCACGCGACCCGCTCACCGCCCGAGCCGCCGTACCAGCCGATGCGGTAGATCTCGACGACGTAGTGCGCAGACGGACTCGTGCTCACGTGCCGCTGGAGCGTCTCCCCGGGAGCCACGCTGACTTCCGACGCATAGCCCTCCACCGCTCCGGGGGTGGCGGGGGCAGTCAGGCGCCATGTGTCCGTCGGCGCAGTAAGAGCTCCTTTCACAATGAAGGGACCCGTTCGGTGGTGGCGAATGCCGTCGGCATCCGTCGTCAAGATCGAGGGGGTGCCTGTGGCAGCTGCTCCGTGGGTTGTGTCGGACGAGTTGTGGAAGCGGGTCGAGCCTTTGT
>JBBRNX010000015.1:0-83883 GCA_038230035.1 Gaiellales bacterium | reverse complement strand
CGACGACCAGCAGGTCCGAGCTTCGCGTTAGCGTGCAACAACATCCGAGCCCTCCTTTGAGCGTGAGTCCGGGAAGACCCAAAGCCTCAAAGGAGGGCCGGATAGAACCTCAGCCGTTCACAACGTGTGTAGGCACTACAGCTAGCCCGCGCGCATAGCTCATCCTCGAGGGGCCGGCAATGCGGGTGCCCTGCCGATCGAAATCGCAGCGGCAGAGGCGGTGGTTCGATCCATCCCATGCGCTGAGGGATGACACCCCGCACGAATCACCCATTCGGGTCTCGCGCCTGCGCGTGGGAACGGCGATATCGCGGTTGTCGATTGCACCCCATCTCCCCGGAAGGGAGCGCTTTTATGCTCAGCACCAAGTTGCGGCAGCGGCTCGCGAAGGACGAGAGTGGTTTCACTCTCATCGAGCTGCTCGTCGTCCTCGTGATCATCGGCATCTTGCTGGCGATCGCTGTCCCGTCGTACCTCGGCTTCAAGGACCGGGCGAACAAGTCGGCCGCCAAGGCCAACGTGCGCGCCGCGCTCCCCGCCGTCGAGGCGTTCTACTCCGACAACGGCACCTACGTCGGTGCGACCATCGCCAAGCTCAAGGCCTCGTACGACGCCGGCGTCTCGATCACTACGGTCAAAGGCGCAACAGTAAGCGCGTACTGCGTCGCGGCCGCGTCTGGCAGCTTCACCGCGCACCGCACCGGTCCGGGCGGCGCGATCACCCTCACCGGCGCCTGCTAGGAGGCATCGGCGAGTACGTCTCGAAACGACCCGGGGGATGCCCCCCGGGTCGTTTCGCTTCTGGACACCGTCACCGAGGAGACCGCGAGGAGCCCATGTCAGACGTCTCGATCCCATCGGCGGCCCGGCTGGCCCGCCCTGTCACGGCTCGAGCCGTGCGGTTGCTGGCGATCGTCTCCTCCGAATGGGCGACTCTGACGGGCATCGTCCTCGCCGGACTGGCGCCGCGCATCGTCGCCGCGCTCACCAGTCCGACAGCCGTCTACTTCCCCGACGAGTACATCTACACGCAGCTTGCGCGATCGATATCGCACGGGCAGCTCGCAATCCGTGGGGCGCCCGCCCACTTCCCGGCGCTGCTCGAGCCGCTCCTCGCGGCGCCCTTCTGGCTGTTCGGCGACCAGATGCTCGCCTACCGCCTGACACTCGTCATGAACGGCATCGGCATCTCGCTCGCCGCGATTCCGGTCTACCTCCTCGCTCGACGGCTCGGGGCGTCGCGCTGGCAGCGTTCCCTCGCCGCTCTCCTCACGATCGCTGCCCCCACGATGGCGTGGAGCACGTACGTCACAGCCGACGCGATCGCCTATCCGCTCGTGCTCGGAGCGATCGCCGTCGGCGTCGCGGCTCTCGAGCGACCTCGCGCCCGGACGCAACTCGCCTTCCTCGCGCTCTCCGGGCTTGCCACGTTCGCCCGCGTCCAGTACGTCATCCTGCCGCTCGCGTTCCTGCTCGCGGCGCTCCTCGTCGAACTGGGGCGGCCGTTGCGAACCGTCCGACGGTACAGGGTCACCGTAGGAGTGCTTGCATTGCCGGTCGCCGGCGGTGCGGCGCTTGGCGCCCATCGCCTCCTCGGGTACTACAGCTCACTACTCGCCTTCCACATTAGCCCGTCCGGGCTGTTGCACTGGATGGCGATCGACTCGATTCTGATCGCGTTCGCAACCGGGTTCGTGCTGGCGCCGGTAGCCGTCGCTGGTCTCATCGCTGGCCTTCGCGCGCGCGCCACCCCAGCCGAGCGCGCGTTCGCGTCACTGGCTGTGACGTTCGGCGCACTCGTGCTACTCGAGACAGCTGCATACGCTACGAACGGCTCTCCACGTTTCCAGGAGCGATATCTCGTCGGGCTGACGGGACTCGTTCCGGTGGCGTTCATCATCGGCGTTCGCGCCTTGCCACGAGGCCGATCACTCCTCGTCGGGATCACGGCGGTTCTCTTCGTGTTCCTCCTGCGCGTACCGATGACCGGCTATTCAGCTGTTTCTGGGAAGCAGGACTCACCGTTTCTCAGCGCGGTCTTCTACGTCGAGCGGCTCACCGGGGTCGGCACGGGCGGACTGCTTGTCGCCGGGGTGGGCGGCGCGCTGCTCATCTTCGCCGCCGTCGTCACGATCCGGACACAGCTCGCGACGGTCGCGCTCGTGCTTGCCGGCCTTGTGCTCGCGTTCGCGTCCGTGGGCGCGACCGTCGACGCTCACGACGGCGCCGCCAACGCTCGCGTGACCTACTTCGCGGGTGACCTGCAATGGGTCGACCATGCCCGGCTCGGCCCCGTCGACATGCTCCTCGGTCCGGGGTCGTTTCCTCCGGCGATGCTCGAGGCGCTGTACTGGAACCAGTCGCTCTCGAGCGTGCTCGACCTGCCCGGCTCGAACCTCGTGGACGACTTCGGGCACCGGCAAGCACGCATCAGCTCGGACGGCCACCTGCTCACCGGTGGTGCACCCGTGAGCCGTCCGGTTCTCGTCGACGGGTATTACTCGGCGCTCACGTTCCAGCACGCTCGGATAGTCGCCCGAACACCGTCTTCGGCGCTGTGGCGTCCGCAAGGCGCCATCCGGGTGAGCACGATGACCGTCGGACGCTACTTCGATGGCTGGCTCGATCGAACCGCAGTCGTCACGGTCTGGCCCGGACGCGGAGGCGCACGCACGGGGACGCTCCGATTCCGACTGACATTCCCCGTCGACAAAGACGTCACCGCAGTGATCCGGATTCACCGAGCCGGGGTTCCTGATCGCATTGTTCGCATCCAGCGAAACCGCCACGAGATCATTGCCATTCCCCTCACGGTCGTACGTCCCGTGCAGGTCGAGATCAGCGCGCCGCGCGGGTTCCTCTACGGCCGCCGAATTGTGTCGGTGAAAAGCTCCGTTCCGCGCTTTGTCGAAAACCCCGCGCGCCCCTAAACATCAGCCGCCTTTCTGCCGATAGGGGCCTTGTGACCACCTCAATCTCGCCGCCAATCCGGATTCTCGCCCTCGTTGGCACTCTCGCTGTCCTGGGCGTCGGACTCTTGCTTTACAACACCAGCCGGTCGTCCGGGGCCAGCTCGGGCACGTCTGCCACGCCGGTGACGGTCACACACCACGTCACCGCGACGCTGCCCCCCACGACGAAGGTGCCCGTGGCTCCCAAGGTCATACTGCTGCCCGGCTTGCCCGCGTCGATCGCGCATGCCCTGCGCTACTCGAAGGTCATCGTCGTCTCGCTCTACGCGGGAGGCGCGGCCGGCGATCAAGCGGCGCTCCAGCAGGCCCACGCCGGAGCGAAGGCAGCCCACGCTGGCTTTGCAGCCATCAACGTCCTGAACGAGCGCATGGCCGTCGGCCTCGGCGACTTCGCAGGCGCTACAGCCACGCCGACGGTCCTCGTCATCCGTCGTCCCGGACGGATCGTGAATCGCTTCCCCGGCTATGCCGACAGCGATCTCGTCGCGCAAGCCGCGCAGAACGCCGGCGCGCGCGGCTCCCACTGAGCGGCCGACCGTGGCCAAGGCAGCCGAGCCCTCGACCGCTGAACGTAAAGACCTCTTTCACCATGAGCTACGTCGCGACGGGAAGATCGTCGCGATCCTCCGCGGCATCCCCGGCGACAACGGCGCAGTCACCGTCGAAGCGGAGGTCCACCCCGTGACGCTCATCGGGACCGAGCCGCAACGTCGGCCGTTTCCGTTCACGTCGCGCGAGCAGGCATCGCGCTTCGTGGAAGGCGCGCTCGACGCGCTGCAGTACCTCGGCTGCACCGTCGTCCACTAGCGGCGCTACCCCTCGTTCCAACACGCGCCATTGTGCTGTGCACGCGGCCGCGAACGATGTCGAGGATAGGCTGGGTGTGTCCCTCGTCCGGGCTTCCGACTGCTGGCAGGCGAGGAGCGGATCCGCGTCTTCGATCGTCGGTTCCCGAGCGCCATGGACGACGTCCCTGCTGCGGGCCCGCCGCACTACGACGAGGGCCATCCCGGAGTCTGACCGGCCCCGCCCGAAGTCAGAGCGTGACGACGCGTGCAAGCTCTTCGATCGACGTCAGGCCCGCCGACACTTTGGCGATCCCGTCGTCCCAGAGCGACCGCATCCCGTTTGCGGCAGCGACCCGCTCGATCTCGTCCCGAGATGCGCCAGAGGCAGCGAGGCCCTCGAGCTCGTCGTTCATGATGAGCAGCTGGAAGATGCCGATCCGGCCGCGGTAGCCCGTACGGTTGCAGCGCGGGCAGCCGACCTTCCTATACAGCACCATCCCCTCGCGCTGAGCTGCGATCTCAGGCGTGATGCGGGCGGCGAGCAGCTCGTCCACGCTCGGCATGTACATCTCGCAGCAGTTCGCGCACAGCTTCCGGGCGAGCCTCTGGGCCAGGACGGCGGACACCGCCGAGCCCGTCAGGAACGGCTCCACGCCCATCTCGCTGAGCCGCGTGATGGCACCCGGCGCGTCGTTCGTGTGCAGCGTGGAAAGCACGAAGTGACCAGTCAACGCCGACTCGATGGAGATTTTCGCGGTCTCGGTATCGCGGATCTCGCCGACCATGATGACGTCGGGGTCTGAGCGAAGAATCGTCCGCAGCGCACCGGCGAAGGTGAGACCGGCCTTGATGTTGATCTGAATCTGGTTGACGCCGACAACGCGGAGCTCCACCGGATCCTCGACCGTGATGATGTTGATCTCGGGCCGGTTGATCTCGCTGAGCGCCGCATACAGGGTCGTCGACTTACCCGAGCCAGTCGGCCCGGTGACAAGCAGCGCCCCTGTCGGCTTGCGGATGATCTCGCCGATACGAGCCCGCATGCTCTCCGAGAGCCCCAGCGACTCGAGCGTCGGCATGTTCCGCGACTTGTCGATCAGCCGCATCACGACCTGCTCCCCGTCGACCGTCGGGAGAACGGCGAGGCGGATATCAAGCAGACGGCCGACAGAGCGTGCGTTCAGCGACATGCGGCCGTCCTGCGGCTTGCGACGCTCGGCGATGTCGAGCTTTGAAAGCACCTTGAGGCGAGTCGTGACACCGCTGGCCATCTTCTTCGGGATCCGCTGAGCTTCGGTCAGGACGCCGTCGACGCGCACCCGCACCACGAGGCAGTCCTCTTGCGGCGCGAAGTGAATGTCGCTTGCCCCGTCGCCGGCCGCCTGCATGATGATCGAGTTGACAAGACGCACGAGTGGCGCGTCCGATATCCCATCGTCGGCGTCGAGATCGTCCTCGGTCTCGTCGACAACGAGGTCGTCGAGAGCGGATTGCGTCTCGTTGAGCTCCGCGTTCCGGGAGAGCTTCTCGATCTCGTGCCGGATGTCGTCGCGAACACCCACCACGAGGTCGAGCCCGTAACGGGTCGAGAGACGGAGCTCGTCGATCGCGTGGATGTTTCCGGGATCCGCCACCGCGACACGGAGCCGATCGCCGACGAGCGCGACCGGAACGGCGTCCACGCGCTGGAGCGTGGTCACGGGAATGGCCATCGTCGCGTCCATCGGGAGCGCCGAGGTACCGAGCTCGAAGAACGGCAGGCCGAAGCGCCGCGCGAGGGCGTGCGCTACCCCGTCTGCGGTCGCGACTCCCTCATCCGCAAGCGCCTGGGCGAGCGGCCCGGTCCCAGCGCGTCCTCGCGCCGACGCGAGCCTGTCGGGCTGGACGAGCTCGGTCATCGAGACGAGGTCGGCGACGAGGTCGGCCATCGTCCTGAAGCCCGCTCCGTCGTCGGACCCGGCAGCGTCCGAAAGCGCGCCGCCCGAGGCCTGCTTGTTCGTCCGCAGAGGCGCTGCCTTGCCGAGGTTCATCGGCTGCCCATCAGCGAGTCAGCCCCAGATACGACTCGAGGATCGGATGGCCGGCGAAGAGCGCGACCACCGAGCCGAGCGCGAGGAACGGGCCGAGTGGAATCGCAAGCTGGCGGGCAGCACGACCATGCCGGGCAACGAGAACGGCCGACGGGATGAGCGCGGCGACGAAGCCGATCATGAGCGCCGCCGCAACCGTCCTGCCGAGCATGGCACCGAGCAGCAGTGCGAGCTTGACGTCCCCCATCCCCATGCCGCGCGGGTAGGCGACCGCTGCGATGAAGAGGAACAGCGAGGCGGCGAGCGCGGCGAGCGGCCACTCGATGCTCGGAGCACGGATCAGCTGCGCGACGAGGACGACGGCAGCGGCCGGGACAACGATCCGGTTCGGGATGATCCGGTGCTCGAGGTCGATCGCCGAGATGACAACGAGGACGATGCAGAAGCCGGCCGCGAGGAGCGAGTACGCCGTGAAGCCGAAGCGGAGCGCGCAAGCGGCGACGAGCAATCCTGTCGCCACCTCGACCGCCACATAGCGGACGGAGATCCGGACGCCGCAGTTCCGACAGCGTCCACGGAGCACGAGCCACGAGACGATCGGGATGTTGTCGCGCGCCGCGATCTCCGTGGCACAGCTCATGCATGCGGAGCGCGGCGTGACGATCGAACGGTGCAGCGGCACCCGGGCTGCGACGACGTTGAGGAAGCTACCGACTGCGAGGCCTGGAACTGCGAAGACTGCTGCGAGTGAGAGGGGCACGGGATCCAGCGCTAGCAACGGTTCGCGTTGCGGACCGCGATCTCGTCCTTCAGCTCGTAGTTCTGCTTCGGGGACACCACCGGGTCCTGTGCGACGTTGACGTCGACCGAGACGGTCGGGAGGCTCGCGCTCGGGCACGCCGTCGAGGTCGGCCACAGGTTGCCGATCCAGTTCGTCGGTACCGGGGAGGCGTCGGTGTTCGTCGGCCAGCCGCCCGGCGGAATGGCGACGTAGTCGACTTCGAAGCTCGAGCCGCTCCCGCCCGCGCCGCAGTCGCTCGCGTTGAGCCCGATATAGCGGTAAAGGACGAAGCGCGTCGTGCTGCTCAGGTACGGCACAGTGCACCACTGCACGCCCGACGAGGTGTCCCCGGCCGGGACGACGGTCTGGCACCAGCCGGGCTGACCCTCGTGGCTCTCGGTCAGCGTCATGGTGAAGCCGCCGTAGGGGTTCTGGTCGACTTGCGGCAGCGTGTTGCCGGCGCAGTGGATGTCGACGCGCATGCGGTCGAGCGCAAGCCGCGCGTTGCTATACGCGACCTCCCGGCTGGTCTGATCGACCTCCTGGCGCATGGCGGACGTGAAGCTCCCCACGAGACCCGCTAGCACGATGCCGAGGATCACCATCACGGTAATCAGTTCGATCAGCGTGACGCCGTCCTCGCGGCGGGCGCGTTTGACCGCGCGTCCGATGGTCTGCCGCAGCACGCTCATTGGCCCGCACATCGGCATTGCGGCTCATGCTCTTTAGCCTCTAGGGACGGCAGACGGCAAGATCACTCCGATGGGTGACGACCGATGTGCGCTTCCTGCCGAGAGTCAGCAGCGAATGGCGAACATCTCACGGACCGAACGGCGCACGCGCATCCAGCTCGGACCGCCGCGCGCCCGGCTCGCGGACGAGAGCGGCGTCGCACTCGTCCTCGCTCTGATCATCGTGCTCGCGCTGTCGATCTCGACTGCGGCTATCGCCCAGCTGATGACGTCGAACGAGAAGTCCTTCGGCCGCGACCGCCAGGCGAACCTCTCCTTCAACACTGCCGAAGCCGGATTGAACTACGGCATTTCGTATCTCGCCAAGACGGCGGATCCGAACGGCACCGCTGCGGTCAACGCGACGGTGGGCAGCGCACCAAACACGTCGCCCGGACCGATTGCTTTCGGCACCTCGACACCGCAGGGCACGGGCAGCGGCGGCTGGTGGGCGCAGAAGACGACCGCGACCCAGTGGACGGTGTGGGCCAACGGAACCTCGCCCGACAGCACTGTGAAGCGCGAGCTGTCGGTCCAGGTGGTCTCCAAGACGCTGCCCGGTACGGTCGTCCCGGCTTCGCTCGCCTGGGGCTACGGTCTTTTCGTCGCGAACCCTGGCCCCTCGTGCTTCAACCCGGGCGGCAGCGCGAACATCACGATCTCGATCTACGTGAACGGCTGCCTCAAGCTCTCCGGCAACGCCGGCATCGCCGAGCCTGTCGGTTCGACCGGGCCCTCGATCAAGGTGTACGCAGCGACGACGATCAGCTTCCAGGGCGGGGCCGCCAGCATCGGCGCGAGCGCGCAGAAAGTGGCCTCGGTCACGGCGCCCGGCGGCTGCACCGGCTCCGGCGGCGTGATCTGCTCGAACACACCGTCCTCGAAGGTCTGGGCGATGGCCTATGTCGGACCGGCACAGTCGATCACAAAGCCGACGATCGCCCCGGACGTTGTCTACGCCATGGCCGACTGGAAGAACGGCCCGCTGTGCACCGGCTCCGGGTACCCGACGTTCGACGGCGACACAACACGGAACCTGAGCGCCGCTAGTCCGAACCTGTTCCCCGGCACGACCTACAGCTGCACGGTCTACAAGACCGCGGCGCACACCGGTACCCCGGTCGGGACTCTCTCCTGGAACGCGGCGACCAGCCGTCTGACCGCCACGGGTACCCTCTTCTTCGATAGCAACTACAGCTTGAACAACGGCTCGGCGGCCTACACCAACGGGACGTCGGCCACGTTCTACTTCGACGGCTCCGGCACGATCAACGGCAACGCCCCCTTCTGCGGGCCGCCTGCCACTCCGAGCGGCGGCTCGTGCACCGGCACCAAGTGGGATGGGGCACAGGGCGCGATCGTGCTCGTGTTCATCAACGCTTCGAACGCGTCTCCGGGCCTGAAGGTGAACGGGACGGCCGAGATCAACGTCGCCGTCTACGTCGTCGGTAACTACACGAACCTCGGCAACGCGAACGTCACGGGACCGATCATCACCGACACCGCGACCGTCTCGGGCAGCAGCAGCTCGACCGACGTGTCGAATCCGCCGGACACCGCTCCCGGCGCCACGTACACAAATCCTGGAGCGACCGATTGGGGAGTCGTACCGGGCACGTGGGCACAGCTGATCGCCAGCTAGCCACTTCAGGCTCGGGCCAAGGCTGCCGATGAATCCTACGATGGCATTTACCTCGACTGCTCCGACACCCCATACCGCCGGCCAGGCGACCCGTCGCACCGACGAGTCCGGGAGCATGCTCATCGAGCTCCTTATCGCCATGACCTTCCTCACCCTCGCCGTCGGGGCGCTCATCGCCGTCTTTAGCTCCAGCATCCTGTCGCTCCGGCACGCCAGCATCGAGGGCAACGCGCTGACACTCGCCGACAAGCAGATGGAGAAGTTCCGGACTCTGCCGTACACCTCGCTTGGCATCGATACCAGCACGCTCCCGGGCAGCGGCGACGCGTACGTCACCTCGCCGCCGTCGAATCTGACCAGCGGCCAGCAGGCAACCATCCTCACGGGCCAGGTGAACGTGGGCTCGATCCCGGCCACGCAGACCGTGACCGGCCCTGACGGCCGGAGCTACCGCGTCGACACGTACGTGTACGCGACGGGCAGCGCCGGGAACTATCAGGCGTACGTGCAGATCACGATCGGCGTGCGCTCGATCGTCGCCGGCGCGATCGGCCGCGTCCAGGCCCAGACGACGTCGGCGTTCGACCCGGCGTCGACCGTCCCGCCGCCGTCTTAGGACCGCCGGTCTCGCGGCCGGTCTGACTGGGCCTCGCCACCTCGGCGCTGCCGACCCACAAACGGTCGAGGGTCGAAGCTGACCTGTGACTCGCCGCCCGAATGCGCTCGTACATGCTCCTGATCGGCCCCACAGAGCGATCGGCGGAGTTCTAGCGGGGGTCGGCCGTACACGGGAGCGGTGGGACGACGGTCGGCTTGGCACCGAGCGCGAGGGACTCGCTCGCTGCATTCTTCTCGGCGTCTCGAAGCGACCAGGAAGTCGTGGCGGTTTTCGCTGCATCCGCTTGCCACACCCACACTCGATCGATCGATCGATCGGCCCGAGTCGGGCCGACAACGTCGGCGTTCGATCCGGCGTCGACGGTGCCGCCGCCGAGGAGTGATTCGCCGAGGTCAGGCAGGCGTGACTCGCCGCTCGAATGCGCCGCACGTGTTCCCTGGTCGGTCCCGCAGGAGCCGGTCGGCGGAGGCTCTAGTGGGAGTCTGCGGTGCGGAGGAGCGGTGCGGTGACGGTCGCCTTGGGCGCCGAGCTCGCGGGCGACTCGCTCGCTGCATGCTTCTCGGCGGCCTCGAGGGCGACCAGGAAATCGTGGCGGTTCGTCGCAGCATTCGCGGCCACACCGCGCTCGATCGAGCCGTCGAGAACGAGCTCGATCAGCGAGCTCGAGAAGCTCTGCATCTCGTAGTACTCACCGGCCTCGATCGCGTCGGTGATCTCGTCCGGGCGGTTCTCCCGGATCAGATCCTGGATGCGCGCGTTCGTGACCATCACCTCCACCGCGGGGACGCGGCCACCGGTGACCGACGGGATCAGCCGCTGGCTGACGACGCCGCGCAGCGTGCCCGCGAGGATCGAGCGGATCTGCTGCTGCTTCGTAGGCGGAAAAAACTCGATCATCCGGCCAAGCGACTCGGCGGCATCGATGGTGTGCAGGGTCGAAAAGACGAGGTGGCCGGATTCCGCCGCCTGGAGCGCCGTGTGCGCGGTCTCCGTGTCGCGCAACTCGCCGATCAGGATGATGTCCGGATCCTGGCGCAGCACGCGGCGGAGCGCCTGCTCGAAGCTGACGGTGTCGAGGCCGATCTCGCGCTGGTTGACGATGCAGCCGCGGTCGGCGTGGAGGATCTCAATCGGATCCTCGACGGTCACGATGTGCTGGCGGCGCGTCCGGTTGATGTGGTCGAGCATCGCGGCAAGCGTCGTGGTCTTGCCAGAGCCGGTCGCACCGGTCACGAGGATCAAACCGCGGTGCTCGGCAGACAGGCGTTTCACGCCGGGCGGCAGATGAAGCTGGTCGAAGCTCGGGATCTCGCTCGGAATCACGCGGAAAGCGAACGAGATCGCACCGCGTTGCCGGAACCCGTTGACGCGGAAGCGCGGTAGCGTCGGATGGGAGAAGGCGATGTCGAGGTCGCCGGTCTCCTCGAACGACTCGCGACGCCTCGGCGAGATCGCGGTGATCGCCTCCAGCACGTCGTCGAGATCGCCTTCGCCGAGCGGCTGCATGTCGGGCAACGGCTCGAGCTCGCCGTCCATGCGGATCACAGGCGGCTGGCCAAGCTTGAGGTGCACATCGCTCGCGCCGGACGCGACGACCTTTTCCAGGAGAGATACAAGCTCCACGGGGATCTTTTCGGCAGAGCGGGCGGCTGTCTTTAGCGTGCCAGCCGTGCGAGCAGCCGCAACGGCGGCCGGGCGAGACCTCGCGCCTCGTCCGGATGGCGCACCTCGCCGGCCAGAAGGCCCGCGACGATGCCGAAAACACCCGGCGAGCGGGCCGCCCAGAAGCAAACGGCTGGATGCCTGTCCATTGCTTTCTTGGCTGCCCAGGACGCAGTTGCATGGTGATCGAGCGCCGCTGCGAGCCGGGAGGCGTAATCATCGCGCGTGTCGGTCAGGATCGCCTCCGCAGCGAGCTTCCCGGAGACGAACGCCTCGTACATCCCGTCGCCGGACAGCGGGTCGACGAGGCCGGCTGCATCGCCGACGAGCAGGACATGCTCGGCCGCAGGAGCGCAGCCGACCGGCCGCATCGGCAGCCTGTGGCCCTTGACCTCGGTCAGCTGTTCGATCTGCACGCCGTGGTGGTCGGCCAGCCGCGCGAGATGATCGCGGAGCCGCGGCCCCTCGGTCTGCCACCCGCCGACACCGAAGTTCGCGTGACCGCCTTTCGGGAACACCCATGCGTAGCCGCCGGGAACGACACCGAGCTCGACGACTGCACGACCGCTGTACCGATCAGGGTCGAGCTCGTCCCACGAGACGTTCCCTTCGAGCGCCACCCCGCGGACGATCCCGTCGCCGAGCCCGGCGCTCTTGGCGACGACGCCGTTCGCTCCGTCGGCGCCGACCACTGTGTCGACGTGAACCCGCATGCCGCCCACCCGGGCGTCCACCCCGTGAGGGCAGATCAGCAGATCGTCGACACGCGTGCCATCGCGAAACTCGGCACCGGCCGCAACGGCCTGCTCCGCCAGGTACGCGTCGAGCCTGCGGCGCTGGGTCATCAGTATCATCGGCTCGCCGCAGTCGCGCTCGAACTTCCGACCGTAGTTCAGTCGAAGCTCGAACGTGTCGACGACGTGCTCGACGACCGGGTCGACCTGGCAGGGCGCGGCTCGGAGCGCGCGGCCCGTCAGCCCACCACCGCACGGCTTGTCTCGGGGGAAGCTCGCCTTGTCGACGAGGAGGACGCGCGCACCGGCGCGCGCCAGGTGGATCGCCGTCGCCGAGCCCGCGGGTCCCGCACCGACGACGAGCACGTCGTAGCGCTCCATCGCCCCATCGTAGACCCGGGACGCGCGCCCAGCGCCGCGATCGCGCCGGCGCTAGCGGCGTAGGAAGCGGTCGATCGTCGCCGCCACGCCATCTGCCAGCGTCGTCTTCGGCAGCGGCCCGAGGAGCTCCTCGAGCCGTGTCGACTCGAGCTCCGCGGGGAACGGCAGCATGACGTCGGCCCAGTCGATCCGCGCTGTTGCCGCCGGGATCGCCGCCTCGATCGCCTCGACGACCTCGTGCATCGACGCGACGACGCCCGGAAAGTTGGCGACCATCGCGCCGTCGCGCACCGCCTCGGCCGCACGCGCGAAGGCTATCCCGACACCGGGTGCATAGTCGTACTGGGCAACGCCGCCGTAGCCGATGGTGAACGCCTCGCCCCGGACAGCCGCCGCCATCGCGAGCGTCGGACCCGAGGTGAGGCCCTGGTCGCGTCCCGGCCCGTAGACCACGTAGGGGCGGATCGCGATCGACGGCACGCCGGCCTCGGCCCAGGCGATGCGCGCATTCCCCTCGTTCGCGAGCTTGAAGACGCCGTAGTGCGTGCCAGGCGCCAAACCGCCGGCTTCGGGCGCAGGGGACGGGTCGCTCGGGCCGTACACCGCCGCGGACGACGCGAACGCGATACCCGGGATCCGATCAAGCCGCGCACGCACGGACTCGAACACGTTCAGCGTGCCGACCACGTTGACGCGAGCCCCGAGCACCGGATCCTCTCGACACGAGGGCACCTGGAGCGCGGCGAGATGGACGACCCGCGTGATCGCATGCTCGTCGAGCACACGGTCGAGAGCAGCCCGATCCGTGATGTCGCCCCGCACGACTGTGACCCGACCCACGTCGTCGCCGAGCACGAAATCAAGCCGATGCGTAGCGTCGCCAAGGTCGAAGCCGACGACCTCGACACCTTCATCGAGAAGCGCTCGCGCGGTCCACGCCCCGAGACAACCCAGTACGCCCGTGACGAGGGTGCGCTCAGGCAAGCGGCGCGTCCTGATAGACGGTGACCGCCCATTCGCCGCAGATAAAGTTCCTCGCTGTCGCGCTCGTGTCGGTCACCGTTCTCTCTCTCCTTCGAGTCGATCGCTGCGGGCATAGCGCGGACAGTCGCGCCCCGAACCCTAACGCCGCACCTGACTTGTCACGCGACGAACAGCACGTCGCCAAGTTCTTACGCGTCTCTTACGCCGTTGCCGCCGGGCTCGCGCTGCTGGTAGGAAGAGGTGCATGAGCCGCGTGCGCCTGCTGCAACGAGACGAAACACCGGTGCATGCACGGTCGATCTACGCGGCCGATGGTTCGGCGTCGCCGCTCAAACGCTCGTTGGCCAACGCACCGGACCTGCTCGAAACCCTGCTGCCGTTTCTCGGGCAGATCTTCGACGAGGGTGCCGTCGATCTCGCGACGAAGGAGCTCGTCGTCGTGCGCGTCTCGCAGCTCAACGGCTGCCGCTACTGCCTTGCCGCCCACCGTCCGCTCGCACTCGAATCGGGCGTCCTGCCCGAGCACCTGGCTGCGGCGTGCAACGAGCGTCCCGTGGCTGAGCTGCCGACTCGCGAGCGCGCGATCCTCGAATGGGTCGACCGCTACCTGACCGACCCGCACACGATCGACGACGACCTCGTCGCGCGCCTCCTCGACTACGTTCGCGACGACCAACTGATCGAGCTCTCGCTCCTGATCGGCGCGACCCAGCTGCTGAACCAGTACTGCACCGCGTTCCAGGTTCCACCGCCCGCATGACGAGCGACGTCCTGACGAACGCCGTGGCCGAGGGCCGGTGCGGCGACCGGCTCTGGCTCTACGCGACCTACCACTGCAACCTGGCCTGCGTCTACTGTCTGACCGAGTCGCGACCGGGAATCGCCAACCGGCGGACGCTCAGCCGCGAAACGATGGTGCGCGCGGCGAGCGAGGCTCGCGAGCTCGGCTTCACCGGCCTGGGAGTCACCGGCGGCGAGGTCTTCATGCTCACGGATGCCGCCGAGACCGTGGTTGGGCTCGGTGAGATCCTTCCTACGGTCGTCCTGACGAACGCGACGCTCTTCACAGAGCGCATCCTCCGTCGGCTCGAGCCGCTTGCCGGAGCCGACGTCGTCCTTCAGATCTCGCTCGACTCGCCCGAACCGTCGCGCAACGACACCCTGCGCGGCCCTGAGAACTTCGGGCGAGTCGCGACAGCGGTACCTGCACTGCTCGAACGCGGCATCCGCGTCCGGCTGGCGACGACGGTCGCCGACCAGTCCGAGGACGAGCTCGGCCGGCTCTGCGAGCTGCACCGTTCCTGGGGTGTCTCGGACGACGACCATCTCGTCCGAAGCGTCGTCCGGCGCGGCCGGGCCGCGCTCGAGGACATGGGCGTCGAGCCCGGCCCGACGGACATCCTCCCGGAGCTGACGATCACCGCCGACGGCGCGTTCCTGCACCCGTTCGCGCCGACGGTTCGCCACGGCGTGACCGATCTCGACCTGCTCGTCTCGCGGCAGATCAACCCGCTCGAGGCTGCGCTCGGACGCTTTCTGAGGGTCGTCGCGGACCAGCCGGTCGGCACCGACGTCGCCCGCAACATCAGGTGAGCATGATTCGTGCCCTGCGGTCGCGGGGCATCGCATCGGAACAATCGGGGGCAGCTTTCGCCGGGCTCCGGATCCTCCTTGGACTGCTGTTCCTCACCGTTTGGGCGTCGAACCTCCACAAGGGGCTGTACGGGCCTGCGAAGTACGAAGGTCTGATCCAGCACTACATCGCGGACGGGAACGCGCCGGGCTTGTGGAAGAACGTGATGCGCCTCGTCGCCGATCATGCGAGTGTGTTCGCGCGCGCCCAGCTGATCGGCGAGCTGGCGCTCGGCCTGCTGCTCGTCTCGGGGTTCGGGCTCCGCTTCACCGGGCTAGCCGCCTGGGCCTTCCTCACCTCGCTCTGGATCAGCGAGCTTGGTGTCCCCGGGGAGTGGGCCTGGTCGCTGGTCTTCCCGGCGGTGGTCGCGTTCCTGGTCGCGTTCCTGCCCGAGAGCCGGTTCCTGTCGCTCGACGCCCGGCGCGGGCGATGAAGCGAGCTGCAGCGGTCACCACACTCGGCGCCGCGCTGGTCGCTGTCGAGATCGCGTTGCGCGGCGAGACCGACCTGAAGAGACAGGTCACAGGTCAGATGGTCGCCTTCGGCCTCTTTTTGCCCGCCGCCTGGCTCGCCTGGCGCGGCCTCGGCGTAGGCAGGCTCGGTCTCGTCGTCGTTCTCGGTGTCGCTGTCCTCCTTCGGGTCGCCGCCTTCGATGCAACGGCCGCGCCGCCGCTCACGACCGACACGTACCGCTACACGTGGGACGCGCGCGTGCAAGCGGCCGGGATCAACCCCTACAGGTACGCACCAACCGATCGGGCGCTCGTTCGGCTCCGCGATCGCGAGATCTGGCCGTCGATCAACCACCGGACCTGGCACACGATCTACCCTCCCGGCGCCGAGGGATCGTTCGGCGCGGCCCGCGCCGTGTTCGGCCATGGGCTGCGGGCGACGACGTGGCTCTACCTGCTGGCAGAGGCAGCTGGACTCGGACTCCTTCTCGCCACGCTGCGGCGGTTGCGCGCCCCACCCGAGCGCGTGCTGCTCGTAGCCTGGCACCCGCTCGCCGTCAGCGAGATCGCCGCGAACGGCCACGTCGACGCGCTTGCGCTGCTGGCCGGGGCCGCTCTCCTCTCCGCCTTCGCGTCCAACCGCAACGGCCTTGCGGGAGTTGCCGTCGGGCTAGGGACGCTCGCGAAGCTGGGACCGTTCCTGCTGCTTCCCGCACTCGCGCGGCGCGGCGGCCGATGGTTCGTCGCCGGTGCAATCGGCCTCGCGGTCGCCGGCTATGCCGCCTACTCCTCGGTCGGCTCACGTGTCACCGGCTCGACCTTCCGGCTGCTCCGGAACGAGGACATCGGCTCGCTCGCGTGGCACGAGCTCGTACCGGTCATCGGGGCAGATGACGCTCGTTACCTGTTGTTCGCAGTCCTTCTCGTCGTAGTCGGCGTGGTCTGCCTGCGCGCACACGACAGCCTCGATCAGATCGCTCGAACGGTTCTGCTCGTGCTCGGCTGCGAGCTTCTGGCGACGAACTACCTCCAGCCCTGGTACGGCCTGTGGCTACTGCCGTTCCTCGCCGTCACGGCGGCGCCGGCGTGGCTCTGGCTCTCGGGCACGCTGCCTCTGCTCTATGTCTTCGGGCTCGACGGCTCGCTGCCGCCCTGGGTCCGGTGGGCAATCTACGCGCCGTTCGTTGCATTCGCACTCGTACGCGTCGCCCGCCCGCGACGTGTACGCACCGTTCAGCTCGAACCGTTGCCGGCTGAGCCTCGGGTCGTGGCAGTGATCCCTGTCCTAAACGAGATCGGCGCGCTGCCAAGCCTGCTTGCCGAGTTCCCTTCCGGGGTGGTCGACGAGATCGTCGTCGTGGACGGAGGCTCTACTGACGGGACGGCCGACGCTGCTCGAGCCGCCGGCGCCCGGGTAGTCGTCGAGCCGCGTCGAGGGTACGGCCGCGCCTGTCTCACGGGCGCTGAGGTGGCGGCGGCCGACATCGTCGTCTTCCTCGACGGCGATGGAAGCGACGATCCGGCGGCGATCTCCCGTCTGCTCGAGCCGCTCGTCGCGGGCCGAGCGGCGCTCTCGCTCGGTTCGCGGTCCGATCCGGAGGTCGGCGCACAGCATCTGCACCAGCGGCTTGGCAACCGGTTGGTGTCGTGGCTCGTCGGGCGCGTCTACGGCGTCCGAGTTCGTGACATCCCACCGCTGCGGGCAATCCGTCAGGACGCGCTGGCCGGCCTGCGTCTCACCGAGCTCACCTACGGTTGGCCGACCGAGATGGTCGTCAAGACCGCACGCGCCGGATTACCGATCGCGGAGCTCTCGATCACGGCGCGAGCCCGTCGCGGCGGCGAGTCGAAGGTGTCCGGACGTCTCGGGCCGTCCCTCAAAGCGGGAGTGCGCATGCTCACCGTCGTCGCCCGCTACGCATGAGCTCGAAACGACAGACTTTCTTAAGAACCCTCGGCTTGACGCAGGGATCGCCGGCAAGCGACGCTGTCGGCCACGTGCCCAGGCACCTCTCTCTGATCGCACTCGGCGCCGTGGTCGCGTTCCTCGTCGTCGGTTGCGGCGGCACGAAGAAGACAGCCGTCCCGGCAGGCAAGCAGGTGGCGTACTCGCAGGTTCAGTCGGTCTTCACGAAGTATGGGTGCACGTCGTGCCACCCCTTCGTCAATCCGTCCTTGAACCTCCAGCCTGGCAAGTCGTACGCGAGCCTCGTCGGGATCCGGGCCCTCGAGGATCCGCGGCTGTACCGCGTCGTCGCCGGCGATCCGGGCCGGAGCTTCCTGTTCCTGAAGGTGGGAGGTAACCCGCCGATCGCAGACATCCCGGCGATCGGCGGCCGGATGCCGCCGTCGGCGCCGCCGATCGCGAGCAGCGACCTGGCGCTGCTCCGGACGTGGATCGAGCAGGGCGCCAAGGGGCCGGACGGGAAGACCGGAGGACCGAAGGTGACGACGCCCGGCTCGCCGCCTACCGGCCTCGGGGCCGTGGACGAGTCGGCGACCCCGCGCGGGACCGGGACGATCACCGGCACCGTGGTCGGCCAGGATCGCAAGCCGATCGCCGAAGCGTTGATCACGATCCTGCTCAAAGGGCCAGCACAAGAGGGCGGCGAGGAGCACTACCGCGTTGCCCAAACCGACCAGTCCGGTCGCTACACGCTTGCGCACTCGCCGGCGGGTCGGTTCCTGCTCAAAGCGTACGCGCCGAACTCGATCTACGTGTCCCGCATCGTCGCGCTCGATGCAGGCGCGACGCAGACCATCGATTTCGGGATCCCACATCGAGTGATCCGGAACCCGACCGTCTCGGCGGCCCGCGTCGACGGCACACGCCTCTCGATGACGGTGAAGGGCTCGAGCCTCGACGGCAACTACACGCTCGCCGCCAACCCGCGGTCGGGACTCGTGTTCGAGCTTCGCAACCCAACGGGCGGCCCGGGCCGCTGGTCGAGAGTCACCCCGAGGCGCCTGCCGGGGCCATGGGTGTTCCTGGCCGTCGACCACCAGTGCGACACATCCGCGTTCCTCACCGTCGCGGGCTGATCCCGCTGGTGGCGGTCGTCGCCGCGGGCGCCGGGGTCGCAGGCATAGGGATCGCGGCACTCGTCCACAGTGGAACGTCACAAGACACGCCGAGCTACGCACGGGACGTCCAGCCGATCTTCGACGGCAACTGCGTCACATGCCACCCTGTGGCATACCCATATCTGGATCTTCGACGAGGACGATCGTACGGCCAGCTCTACCGCGTCTCGGCCGCCACGAACCCGGCGTTCGAGCGGGTGGTGCCGGGCAAGCCGGAGCTGTCGTACCTCGTCATCCACCCGCCCGACCCGTCCAACCGCAACCTGCTGACGGCGTCCGAACGCCAGACGCTCGTCGACTGGATCCTGGCTGGCGCGAAGGATGACTGAGACAGTCCTGATAGTCGCGAAGGCGCCTGCGAGCGGCCGCTCGAAGACACGCCTCGTCCCGCCGCTGACGCCAGAGCAGGCCGCGGAGCTGCACGAAGCCCTCCTGCTCGACACGCTCGCTGCGTGTCAGGCCGAGGTCGACGACGTGAGGATCCTCTACGGCGCCGCAGACGACGCTCCGGGACTTGCCCTGCTCGCACCCGGCACGCGGCTCGTCCGGCAGACCGGCCGCGGCCTCGCCGACGCGCTGCGCCTCGGTATCGAACACCACGTCGCCGACGGGCCTGTCGCGATCGTCTCGTCGGACGTTCCCGGCCTGCCGCCGGGGTCGCTCGCCGCTGCCTTCCGCGCGCTCGCCGAGGGTGCCGACGTCGTACTCGGGCCGGCGCTCGACGGCGGCTACTGGCTGGTCGCGATGCGCGAGCCACACGAGGAGCCGTTCCGTGACATCCCGTGGTCGACCCCCGCGGTTCTTGCGGTGACCCGTAAACGCTGCGAAGAAGCAGAGCTCCGCGTCGTCGAGCTGGCTCCGTGGCGCGATGTCGACACGCTCGTCGACCTCGCATTCGTCGCGCACGAGCTGGAGCACCTTGCGCCTCACACCGCCGCCTTCCTCCGCGATTCGGCGCCGCCCATTCCTCCCCCACCGGAGCTCGAGCTCATCGCGAGCGAGCTTCTCGCGGGCACGCCGTGGCGAGCAGTCGTCGACGACCGGCTCCGTGGTCCGTTGCGAGAGACCGACTACGTCTATCTCGCCACGCCTCGGGCGGCGTTCGTGGCGGCGGTCACCACGGAGGGAGATTTGTTGCTCGTCCGCCAGTACCGCCACCCGGTGCGGGACTGGACGCTCGAGGTGCCTGCCGGCGCGGTGGAGGACGGGGAGTCCCCGCTCGAAGCTGCGCAACGCGAGCTCCGCGAGGAGACGGGCGGGACAGCACGCGAATGGACGCACCTGACGACGTTCTTCTCGTCGAGCGCCCATCTCAGCCTGCGCTCCGACGCATTCCTCGCAACCGGCGTCGAGCTCGGCGAGGCCGATCCGGACGAGGGGGAGGCCGTCACCCTTGTCCGGCTGCCGCTCGACGAGGCGGTAGCGCGCGCCCGCGCCGGCGGCTTCGCCGAAGGGCAAACCGCCCTCACCGTCCTGCTCGCGGCAGAGCACCTCGAGCTTCCTAGACAAAGGAGATGACATGGGGAAGGTCGTGATCAACCTGACGGCGGGCCCCGGAGGATCCGGAGGCCTCGACAATCGCCTATCTGGTCGGCACGGCCGCACAGGCCGCCGGCAACACGGCGCTGTTCTTCATGACGAAGGAGGCGGTACGGCTCGGGGTCTCCGGAGGACCCGAAGCCGTGGCGCCACAGGAAGGGCGGCCGGCGCTTGCACAGCTGTCGGCCGATTTCGCCGCGGCCGGCGGCACGATCTACCTCTGTCCGGTCTGCGTCCGAAGCCGCCACCTCGATGAGGCTCGCTGCTCGCAAACACATCGGTGCTCGGTGCTGCTGCGTTGTGGAAGTGGATCGGCGAAGGGGCCACCGTTTTCACGTACTGATCTTGTGACGGTGCGGAGCGGACTCGCGCCCGCTCCGCACGTTTCGCCTTCCGTGCTCGTGTCCTACTTCTTCTTCGCTACTTCTTCCGAACTTGGCCGCGAATCTCGCCGTTCGCGTTCTTCGCCGTGTGGACGTTCACGTAGGCCAAGCCCTTCTCCATCGCCGTAACGGCCGCTTCAGGCACCTTGGCGGTGCCATGGGCTCCCGACTTGCAGGGTCCGCAGAGCGAGATCAGGACCGGGCCTGCCTTGCCGACCTTGCCCTTGTGGATGTGGGCCGCGACCGCCTTGCCGCTCAGCCCTCGGAACGTGAGCTTCCACGTCGCCGTGTACTTGCCGCCCTTGTCGGTCAGCGTTAGCGAGAAGCCGCCGGCGGCTCCGGCAGGAACGCCAGCCGGTTTCGGCACCTCGGCCCGGGCACCGAGGACCGCCGCGTAGGGGATGCTCTTGCCCTCCTCGGTCGTGCTCGTCGGAGCGGTGGTGGTCTCGCTTGTCGAGACGGCCGTCGAGGCTGACGTCGACGAGCCGAGCGCTGAGACGGCGAAGCCAAGCGCCGCCAGGACAGTGACCCCGACGACGGCAAGCGCAACCGTAGATGTCCTTCGCATGCATTCCTCCTCGAGCGTGGGTTCGCACCCAGGATTCTGTCTTCCCCGGCGAGCGAAGTTCTTACGAGTTCGTGACGGATCGAAGGTCCGACGCAGTCAGACGAGCCGGCCGACCCTGATGCCGACGAACACAGCCAGAACGCCCAGCACAACGCTCGCCTGATGCACGCCAGCCAGAGCGCACAGGGTCGGTGCCACGTAGCGATCGTAGACGACCGATGCCCACATGCCAGCCGAACGAGCGACCACAGACCAGCGTACGATTCGCCCTCGCCGCAATCACTACCGCGAGGAGTGCCGATGTCTCGTCCAGTCACCCTGTTCACCGGCCAATGGGCCGATCTGCCGATCGCGGATCTTGCGCCTGTCTGCGCCGGCTGGGGTTTCGACGGTCTCGAGTTGGCCTGCTGGGGCGACCATTTCGAGGTCGATAGGGCGATCGCCGACACCGGCTACTGCCGACGCTTACGCGAGTTGCTAGACCAGCGCGAGCTCGGCTGCTGGGCGCTCGGAGCGCACCTCGTCGGCCAGGCCGTCGGCGACCGGATCGACCGCCGCCATCAGGCGATCCTTCCACCGGAAGTCTGGGGTGACGGCGAGCCGGACGGCGTGTGCGCACGCGCAGCAGAGCGGATGAAGGAGACGGCGCGTGCCGCGGCGCGTTTCGGCGTGACGCAGGTGAACGGGTTCACCGGGTCAGCGATCTGGCACCTTCTGTACTCGTTTCCGCCGAACGACTTCGCAGAGATCGACCTCGCCTACGAGGAGTTCGCCGAAACGTGGAGCCCGATCCTTGATGTGTTCGATCAGGAGGGTGTCCGCTTCGGCCTGGAAGTACACCCGACCGAGATCGCCTATGACTTCGTCACAACGCGGAAAGCGCTCGACGCCGTCGATAACCGAGCGGCCTTCGGGATCAACCTCGACCCGTCACACTTCGCGCACCAGTTCCTCGACACGGCGCAGTTCGCGCTCGAGTTCGCCGACCGGATCTACCACGTGCACGTGAAGGACTCGAAGAAGCGCCTGGATGGGAGGCGCTCGATCCTCGGTTCACATCTCAACTTCGGTGAGGAGCTGCGCGGCTGGGACTTCGTCTCTCCCGGCCACGGCGACGTCGACTTCGAGGACTTGTTTCGTGCGCTGAACCGGATCGGTTACGAAGGCCCGCTTTCGATCGAGTGGGAAGATTCCGGGATGGACCGCGAGTACGGCGCGCAGGACGCGCTCGCCTTCGTCCGCCGCACCGACTTCGCTCCCTCGGCGGTCGCGTTCGACGCGGCGATGCAAAGGGAGCGGTTCTGAGTGCATAGGCGCCATGAGCGTTCCTTCGTCGGAGTAAGGTCGTGCACGCCCTGGCCGGAATTGAACTAGCGCACGAGGTCTAGAGGACCGCCCCATGAGGTCGAGCGTCACGAAGGCTTCGCCCGCGCGACCAAAGACGCAAGTTGCCGCTCGCTGGGGTCACGCTCCTGCGCGAAAGCGTGACTGCATTGAGCGTATTGATGAGGCTGATACAGGCTACGGTGGACTAATATGATGCGTCAGGCAACACGGCAGATCCGCCAGTTCTTCAATCGATCCGAAGAACGATGACTGCGCTGGAGCGGCGGTTGCCGCGCCCTTCGGAGTTGTGGCGGTTCGTCGGCCCCACGTTTCGCGTTGGGCGCGGCGGCCGGTGGCGGGGTGTCCTCACATCCGACGACTTTCGGGCTCTCGCTCGCAAGCGGACGCCGCGTTCGGTGTTCGACTACGTGGAGGGGTCGGCCGAGCAGGAGCTTGCCGTGCGGCGCGCGGTCGAGGCGTTCGGGCGGGTCGTGTTTCATCCGCACGTTTTGCGCGACGTATCCTCGGTCGAGACGAGCACGACGATCCTCGGCCGTGAGGTCGCATTGCCGGTCGTATTCGGCCCGACCGGGTTCACGCGGATGATGCACGCGGCCGGGGAGCGGGCGGTCGCTCGGGCAGCGGGACGAGCCGGCATCCCGTACGCCCTCTCCACCCTGGGTACGACATCGATCGAGAACCTGGCGGCGGCCGCGCCCGACACCGACCGCTGGTTCCAACTCTACGTCTCAAAGGACCGCGGTCGCAGCAACGACCTGATCGCACGCGCGGCCGCTGCCGGCTATACGACTCTGGTGCTGACCGTCGACGTCCCTGTTGCCGGCGCCCGCCATCGCGATACCTACAACGGCCTCAGCTTCCCGCCCTCGCTCACGGCTCGCACCTTGCTCGGGATGGTACGCAAATGGCGGTGGCTGCTCGACGCGCTCACGACCGAGCCGCTCGCGTTCGAATCCCTCGGCGAAGCCAGAGACGTGATGGGCATCATCAACCGCGTCTTTGATCCGGCAGTGACCGTTGCCGAGCTCGAATGGCTGCGCTCGCAGTGGCAGGGGCAGATCGTCGTCAAGGGCGTGCAGCGTGTCGACGACGCGGTGGACGTCGCCTCCGCAGGCGCCGACGGGATCGCCGTCTCCAACCACGGCGGCCGCCAACTCGACCGCGCAGTCACCCCAATCGAGCTTCTCCCAGCCGTCGTCGATGCGACCGGCGGCGCGGTCGAGGTCTACCTCGACGGAGGCGTCCGCTCGGGGGCCGACGTCGCCGCCGCGATCGCCTTCGGCGCCCGAGCCGCCTTCGTCGCCCGCCCCTACCTCTACGCGCTGATGGCCGGCGGAGAAGCCGGTGTCGACCACTTCACCGAGCTGCTCAACCGCGACTACACGCGCACCCTCCAACTCCTCGGCGTCAACCGTACCGCCGACCTCACCCGCGACCTCGTCTCGCTCCGCGAGCACCACTGACCCGCGCGCCAGGACGCCGCGCACCCGCTTCTGGAATAGCGCCCTGCTCATCCAGAGTGTTGCGGGAGCGGCAGAATCTTGGCTGCCTGCGGGTGACCGACGGGGAATCGCGCTGTCAAAGATGTACTCCGCCGACGAGATCCGACCTTCCCACGGATCTCGCCGAGCCGTTCGCCGGTTCGTTCCTGCTCCGCGATTGCGGCAGTGAGCTGTTCCTGGGGGATCGCGCCCTCGGCGATCAGCCTGGACACAGGAATAGGCTTCGGCGGCGTCGCTTGCCCTAATCGCAGGGGCGCTGGTGCTCGATCGGATCGCCGCTCGTCAGCACATTGCTGACACCGGCCCGCTGTGGCTGTATCCCTTCCTCGTCGCTGCGGTCGCAGCACCGGCAAGCCTCCCGCTGCTGCTGATCGTCCTGTCCGGGCCACTGGAGAAGCCGTTCGCGGCAGTGCCGAATCCGGTTACTGTCCGCTGGCCGCATGCCCTCGGCTTCCTCAGGCTCCCAGTCTGGCTAGCCGTTTTCGCGAGCCTCTTCGTCGGGGCAGCAGCGGTGCGCAGCCGTTACAGACGGTCCGTCGGCATTGATCGGCTGCAGATGCTCTGGCTTGCATACGCCTCTCTTCTGGTCCCTTCGGGGGTCATCTGTTGGCTCGTCTGGGGCCTCGTATTCGGCGAAGCCGGCAACCCGGCGCTCGCGTTCTTGCTTGCGACGGAAGCTGCGGTCGCTCTCGCCTTGTCGACGAGAAGGACGCGTGCACCGCCGCGCGCTAGGTGGATCGCCGTCGCCGAGCCCGCGGGTCCCGCGCCGACGACGAGCACGTCGTAGCGCTCCATCGGCCCATCGTAGACTCGAGGCCCAGCCTCACGTGCCCGGGTTAGGATCGGACGATGGTCGTCGACGCGGAGGCACCACGGCTGCTTCTTCCCGCCGGCCACCATCGCGAGGCATCGATGCTCGGCGCACTCTTCGTCGCGGCGCTGGCCCTCCGCCCTCAGATCGTCGGAGTCGGGCCGCTGATCCCGTCGATCCAGGACGACCTCGGGAGCTCGCACGCTGTCGCCGGGCTACTCGGGACGATCCCCGTGCTGTGCATGGGATTGTTCGCGCCACTCGGCGCGTACCTCGCTGCTCGCATCGGCACCCGTCATGCGATGACGCTCGGCCTCACGCTGATCGGCAGCTTCGGGATCATCCGCGCACTCGGGCCTGCAGCATGGTCGGTCGTCGTGCTGACGCTGCCCGTCGGCATCGGCATGGGGATCGGGAACGCTCTCGCACCGATCGCGGTCAAGGAGCGCTTCGCGAAGCGCCCGGCAACCGGCACCGGCGTCTACACGACGGGAATCCAGGCCGGATCGGGAGCAGCAGCAGCCCTCGCAGTGCCGCTCGCCGCCTTCCTCGGTGGCTGGCGCGGCTCGCTGATCGCGCTCTCTGCTTTCGCCGTTCTCTCGCTCGTCGCATGGGTCGCGCTCACACGAGGCGAGGAGCCTCACGAACGACCGCCAGCCTCGGTCCCGCATCTCCCCTGGGGGAGCAGCACCGCCTGGCTGCTCGTAGCCTGTTTCGGCTTGATGGGCGCTGCGTTCTACGGCCTGAACGCCTGGCTCCCCGACGCCTATGGCGAACGCGGCTGGAGCGACGGCAAGGCCGGCTTCCTGCTCGCTGTCATGAACATGGCCGCGATTGCCTCGTCGTTCGTCGTGCCCTGGCTCTCGGACCGGCACAACCGCCGGCGCAGGTGGCTGCTGTCGATGAGCGGACTGTTCATCATCGGCGCCACTGGGCTCGTAGCCGTTCCCGGATTTGCCTTCGGTTGGGCAACGGTTGCCGGGATCGCGCAGGGCGGAATGTTCGCGCTGGTTATGACCGTGCCGCTCGACCTCGAGGATCGGCCCGACCGAGTCGGTGCGCTCGTTGCGATGATGCTCGGCATCGGATACGTGATCGCTGCCATCTCACCGTTCGTGCTCGGCGCGATCCGGGACTCGACGCAGTCGTTCGACGCCGTCCTCTGGGTCGCCGCAGGGCTGCTGGTGCTGCAGTTCTTTGTCCTACTAGCGCTCCCCTCGCGCCAGCGCTAGAGACGTTGGAAGCGGTCGATCGTCGCCGCCACGCCATCTGCCAGCGTCGCCTTCGGCAGCGGCTCGAGGAGCTCCGCGGGGAACGGCAGCATGACGTCGGCCCAGTCGATCCGCGCTGTTGCCGCCGGGATCGCCGCCTCGATCGCCTCGACGACCTCGTGCATCGACGCGACGACGCCCGGGAAGTTGGCGACCATCGCGCCGTCGCGCACCGCCTCGGCCGCACGCGCGAAGGCTATCCCGACGTCGGGCGCATAGTCGTACTGGGCAACGCCGCCGTAGCCGATGGTGAAGGCCTCGCCCCGGACGGCCGCGGCCATTGCGAGCGTCGGTCCCGACGTAAGGCCCTTGTCGCGTCCGGGCCAGTAGACCACGTAGGGGCGGATCGCGATCGACGGCACGCCGGCCTCGGCCCAGGCGATGCGCGCATTCCCCTCGTTCGCAAGCTTGACACGTTGACGCGAGCCCCGAGCACCGGATTCTCCCGGCAGAACGGCACCTGGAGCGCGGCGAGATGGACGACCCGCGTGATCGCATGCTCGTCGAGCACACGGTCGAGAGCAGCCCGATCCGTGATGTCACCCCGCACGACCGTGACCCGACCAACGTCGTCGCCGAGCACGAGGTCGAGCCGATGCGCGGCATCGCCGAGGTCGAGGCCGACGACCTCGACACCTCCATCGAGGAGCGCTCGTGCCGTCCACGCCCCTAGACAGCCCAGTACGCCCGTGACGAGGGTGCGCTCAGGCAAGCGGCGCGTCCTGATAGACGGTGACCGTCTCCGTATAGAACTCCATCGCCGCTCGCCCCTGTTCGTGCGGGCCCCAGGCCGAGCCCTTCAGACCGCCGAACGGGACATGGACGTCGGCGCCGGCGGTCTGCGAGTTGACGTGGAGGATCCCCGCCTGCAGCTCGTTCGCGAAGCGCTGCGTCGCATGCAGATCACGCGTGAAGATCGCGGCGGAGAGGCCGAACGTCACCGCGTTCGCCCGTTGGAGCGCCTCGTCAAGCGTCGAGAAGCGATAGAGCGACGCGACCGGGCCGAATACCTCCTCGCACGCGAGGAACGCGTCGTCCGCGACATTCTCGAAGACCGTCGGCGCGATCAGGTAGCCCTCGTCATCGGCCCGCACACCGCCGGCCGCGACGGTGCCGCCTTCGGACTTGCCGCGTTCGATCGCGGCGAGGATCTCCTCCAGCGGCCCCTCGTTGACAACTGGACCGACCTCGGTTGTCGGATCGGCCGGGTCACCGATCTTGGCGGCGGCGACGCGGGCGAGCAGCTTCTCGCGAAACGCGTCGTAGACGGACTCTTGGACGATCAGCCGGCGCGATGCAGTGCATTTCTGCCCGGCTGACCAGAACGCGCCAGCAAATGCGGCCTCGACCGCACGATCGAGCTCGGCGTCCGCCATCACGATCAACGGGTTCTGCCCACCGAGCTCGAGCTGAACGCGGCAGTTCCGTGCGGTCGCCTCGTTCCGGACCGCTTGTCCGACCGCGACCGAGCCTGTGAAGGAGATCGCGCGCACCGCGGGGTTCGAGACGAGCTCGGCTCCGGCCTTCGAGCCCGCGCCGGTGATGACGTTGAGCACGCCCGGCGGCAACCCGGCCTCGGCGAAGCATTCCGCGATATGCAGCCCCGTCCGAGGCGCTTCGTAGCCGAGCTTCAATACGACTGTGTTTCCGTGGATCAGAGCCGGCGCGAGCTTCCAGATCGGGATCGCGATCGGGAAGTTCCACGGTGTGATCAACCCGACGACGCCGAGCGGTCGCCGCCGCGTGTAGAGCGTCTGGTTCGCAACGGACGGCTCGTACACCTCACCTGCCGGCCGGAACGCCTCACCCGCCGAGTACCGGAGGATCGCTGCAGCGCGCGCGGCTTCCAGCCGCGCTTCGCGCAACGGCTTTCCCATCTCTGCCGTCATGTCATGTGCGATCTGCTCGACACGGGCTTCGAGCACGGCGGCTGCGCGGAGGAAGAACTCGGCCCGCTGCGGCGCCGGCAAGCTTGCCCAGCCGCGGAACGCGGCCAGCGCCGCGTCGACCGCCGCGCTCGCATCGCGCGCATCAGACGCCGCGAACGTGCCGGTGACGATCGACGGCCGCCACGGGTTGCGCTTCTCGTAGGTCTCGCCGGAGGAGCTCAGGACCCATTCGCCGCCGATGAAGTTCCTCGTAGGCGCGCTCGCGTCGGTCACCCGTTCTCTCCTTCGAGTCGATCGCTGGCGCGCACACCCGCGGACAGCAGAAACCCGAACCCTAACGTCGCACTGAAGGGTCACGCGCCGGGCCGCGCCTCGCCAAGTTTTTTACGCGTCTCCTTCACCGTTGCCGCCGGGCTCGCGCTGCTGGTAGGAAAAGGCGGCTTCCGGATTTGGCCCGTAGCTCTTACGAGTTCGTGATTAGACGAGCCGGCCGACCCTGATGCCGACGAACACAGCCAGAACGCCCAGCACGACGCTCGCCGTGATGCTCGCAAGCACGAGCGCGAGGTTGCGGGCCTCGATCAGATCCAGAGACTCCTGCGCGAAGGTCGAGAACGTCGTGTAGCCGCCGCAGAAGCCGACGGTCAAGCCCACCTTCAGCCACTGCGGCGCGCGATGGCGGTCGACGACGGCTGCAATCAGGAACCCGACCGCGAAGCAGCCGCTGACGTTGATGACGAACGTGGCCCAGGGGAACGCCGAATCGACGCGGTGCTCGACGAACCGGTCGAGGCTGTAACGAGAGACGGCGCCGAATGCTCCCCCGAGCCCGACTGCAAAAACAAGTGGCACGCAGAAGCTCCTTTGTCGTAGGCGGCCGCCGGCGGCCAGCCGCACGGTCGGTCAGGCGCACAGTGTAGGAATCCCGCCGCCCGTCTCGTACTCTGTGACCTCGCGCTCGTGTGAAAACAGCCGTAACGGGAAAGAGGAGCTGAGATGGCGGTAAGAGCAATCTGGTCGGGGGCGATCACGTTCGGGTTGGTGAACGTGCCGATCCGCATGTACAGCGCGATCGACGAGAAGGATCTCCGCTTCAACCTCCTCCACGTGAAGGACGGCAGCCGGATCGGCTACGAGAAGATCTGCAAGGACGAGGGCGTGAGCGTCCCCGACAGCGAGATCAGCACGGCCTATGAGGTGTCGAAGGGCGAGTACGTGTATCTCGACGACGACGACTTCGCGCGTGCCGCCGGGCCGCTCGAACGCACGATCGACCTGGCCGACTTCGTGCCGTACAGCGAGATCGACCCGATCTACTTCGAGCGCACCTACTACCTCGGGCCTGCCGAGGGCGCCGAGAAGGTCTACGCCCTGCTGACGACGGCGATGAAGAACGCCGGGCTCGCGGGAATCGCGACCTACGTGATGCGCAAGAAGCAGCACCTCGGCTGCCTGCGCGTTCGCGACAACGTCCTGACGCTCTCGAAGATGTTCTTCGCCGACGAGATCAGAACGACCGAGGGGATTCCTGCCGCAGGCGACATGGCGGTCGGCAAACGCGAGCTCGAGATGGCGACGGAGCTGATCGAGCGCTTCACAGGCCCATTCGAGCCGGAGAAGTACCACGACGTCTACCGCGACGCGCTGCTCACCGTGATCAAGGCCAAGCAAAAGGGCGGCCCGGTCAAGGTGGAGGTGGAACCCGAGACACGCGTGCCCGATCTGATGGAGGCGCTGCGGGCGAGCCTCGACGCGCACCAGGGGAAGCCGAGCCGCGGCAAGACGCGCGACGAGGACTTGCCGTCGCTCTCGAAGGCCGCACTCGCAAAGCGCGCGAAAGAGTCGGGCCTCACCGGCTACTCGCAGATGACGAAGGCCGAGCTCGTCGCGGCGCTCAGCTAGCGGCACGTCGTCCGTGGCGCGGGCCGACTCACCAGGCTCGGACCAGCTGGGCGAGTACCGCCGCAAGCGGCGCGCAGCGTCGACGCCCGAGCCCTTCGACTCCCCGGCCGGTGCCGCCGCGCCGATCTTCGTCGTGCAGCGGCACGCCGCGCGCAGCCTGCACTACGACTTCCGGTTGGAGCGGGACGGCGTGCTCGCGTCGTGGGCGGTTCCGAAGGGCGTCCCGCTAGAGCCCGGCCAGCAGCATCTCGCGGTGCACGTCGAGGATCATCCGCTGTCGTACGGGACGTTCGAGGGCGAGATCCCGGCCGGGAACTACGGCGCCGGCACCGTCGAGATCTGGGACACGGGAACGTACGAGCTCGTCGAGGACAAGCCCGACGGCGGCCTCACCGTTCGCCTCCACGGGCAAAGGCTCGAAGGGTTATGGACGCTCGTGCCGGCGCGGCTCTCCGGCCAGGAGAAGAACTGGCTGCTCCTGCGCAAGCGCGAGCCGTCGCCGGCCAAGAAACGGGGAGCCCCGCCCAAGCCGATGCTCGCGTCGCTCGGGCGCGGGATCCCGCCCGTCGACGGGTGGCAGTTCGAGCTCAAATGGGACGGCTACCGGGCGATCGGCGCCGTCGAGAATGGCCGCGCACAACTCGTGAGCCGCAACGGCAAAGACCTGACGGATCGGTTTCCGCGGGTCGCGGCCGACCTCGCCGATGCCGCCGGTACCCGCACCCTGATCGTCGACGGCGAGATCTGCGCCCTCGACGATGCCGGCCGGCCGAGCTTCTCGGCGATGCAGCTGGGACGACCCCAGACGCCGATCGTCTATGCGCTGTTCGACCTGCTCGAGCTCGACGGGCATTCGACGCTCGAGCTGCCACTGCGTGAACGGCGTGAGCTTCTCGAACGCCTGGTCAGCGGGACGCAGTCGTCGCTGCGTTTCTCCGAGTCGTTCGACGACGGCGTGGCACTGCTGCGCGCCGTCCGCGAGCAGGGCCTCGAAGGCGTGATGGCGAAGCGGACGGAGTCGCCGTACACCCCCGGCAAGCGCAGCCACAATTGGCTGAAGGTGAAGACCCACGAGCGGCAGGAGTTCGTCATCTGCGGCTGGACACGCGGCCAGGGTCGGCGCTCTGCACAGTTCGGCGCGCTCGTCCTCGGTGTCCGCAAGGGGAGCGAGCTCGTCTACGTCGGCAACTGCGGCACCGGTTTCAGCGACGCCGTGATCGGCGATCTCGCGCAACGACTTGCTCCCCTCGAGCGGCCGACGACGCCGTTCCCTGTCGAGCCGAAGATGCCGAAGATCAGGAAGGGCGACGTCGTGTGGGTCGAGCCGCGGCTCGTGTGCGAGGTCGAGTTTGCCGAGTGGACGCACGACGGCCACCTGCGGGCACCGTCGTTCCAGGGTCTCCGTGACGACAAGCCGGCGCCGGCCGTCCACCGTGAGCGTCCGCTCACAGACGAGCGCCGGCGTGGCACGAAGACCCTCCGCCTGACGAACCTCGACAAGGTCTTCTGGCCCGCGACCGGGATCACAAAGGGCGACCTGCTCGCCTACTACGAAGCGGTGGCGCCTGTGCTCGTCCCGCATCTGCGGAAGCGGCCGTTCACGATGCGCCGCTACCCGGACGGGACCGAGGGCAAGGTCTTCTTCCAGAAAGATGCGCCGAACCACATGCCGGAGTGGATTCCGACGTTCACAACCGAGGTCACGACCCGCGCGAAGCCCCGCGAGACGAGGACGATCCGCATGCCGATCGTCAACGACGAGCTCGCGCTCTTGTGGATGGCGAACATGGGCTGCATCGACATGAACGCGTGGTACTCACGGGTGGATCGCCCGGAGCGGCCGGACTTCGTGCTCTTCGACCTCGACCCGTCCGCCGACGTCGGCTTCGCCGAGACGGTGGAGGTCGCGCTCCTCGTGAAGCGGGCGCTCGACGGGATCGATCTCCGCTCGTACCCGAAGACGAGCGGCTCGGACGGGATCCACGTCCTCGTGCCGATCGAGCGGCGCTACACCTACGCGCAGACGCGCGACCTCGCCGCCGTCGTCGCGGATGCGATTGCACAGTCGCACCCTGGCCTCGCGACCACGAAGTGGGTCAAGTCGCAGCGGCGTGGCGTCTTGATCGACGCGAATCAGAACGGCCAGGGCAAGACGATCGCATCGGCCTACTCCGTGCGGCCTGGCCCCGGCGCACCGGTCTCGACCCCGCTCCTCTGGCGCGAGGTCAACGCGAAGCTCGACCCGCTCGCCTTCACGATGGACGTCGTCCTCGAACGGATCCGCCGGCACGGCGACCTGTTCCGACCCGTCCTGGACGAGCCGCAGCGCCTACCCGTGAAGTAGATCTGCGGCGCGGACGACCGGATTTCGGAGCGTGCCGATCTCGGCGACGTGGATCTCGACCACGTGATCTGGAAGGAGCGTGAAATCGTCCGGCGGCACGAGACCGGTTCCCGTGAGGAGCACGCTGCCCGGCGGCACCGGGTTGTCACGCACGAGCCACGACACGAGATCCGCAAAGCCACGCTTCATCGCGGCAGTCGACACGGTTCCCGAGAACAGCTCGGAACCACCTTCGTCCTCGATCCGCAGACGCAGCTCGAGCGGCGCGTCCCAGTCGTCCGGGACGTAGACCGCGGGGCCGAGCGCACATGCTCCGGCGAACACCTTGGCCTGCGGAATGTAGAGCGGGTTCGCTCCCTCGATGTCGCGGGACGAGACGTCGTTGCCGATCACGTAGCCGACGATGTCGAGGTCGTCCCCGAGCACGAGCCCCATCTCCGGCTCCGGCACGTTCCAGGCCGAGTCCGCGCGGATGCCTATCGGTTGGCCGGGGCCGACGGTGCGGCGGCACTGCGCGTCCTTGAGGAACAGCTCGGGCCGGTCGGCGTCGTACACGCGCGCATAGACGTCGCTCCCCGACTCCTCGATGCGCGCGTTGCGGCTGCGCTCGTACGTCACGCCCGCGCACCACACCTCCGGCGGCTCGATGGGCATCAGCAGCTCGTACGGCTCGGGCAGAGCAAGCGTGTCGGCATTGAGAACTGGAATGCTCAGATCGCCTTGTGTTTCTGAAACACAAAGTCCCGTAGCGCCCGAGACAACCGTGCCTTCGTGGATTCCTGCCGGTGAGCGAAAGCGGACGTGCCGGCTCAGTAGACGGCCCTGCCGCCCGAGATGTCGTAGGTCGCGCCCGTCGAGAACGAGCACTCCTCGCTCGCGAGCCAGCAGATCAGCGCCGCGACCTCGCTCGGCGCGCCGATGCGGCCCATGGGGATCCGCTCCACCATGTAGCCGAGGTGCTCTTCGGACAGGTCGTCGATCATCGGCGTCTCGATCACCGCCGGCGCGATGCAGTTGACGGCGACCCCGGTTCGCGCGAAGTCCTTGCCGATCGCCTTCGTCATGGCGATGACCGCTGCCTTCGACGCGGAGTAGGCCGTCGCCATCGGGTTGCCCTCCTTGCCCGCGATCGACGCCACGTTGACGATGCGGCCGTAGCCCCGCTTCGCCATCCGCGGTGCGAGTGCTCGGTTGCACCAGAACACGCCGTCGCAGTTGATCGCCAGCACCCGACGCCACTCCTCGTCCGATACGTCCTGCGTGCGCAACGAGAGACCGCCGACTCCGGCGGCACACACGAGGATGTCCACCGGTCCGAGCTCGGCTTCCGCACGATCGACGGCGGCGACGACGTCCGCCGACTTGGAGACGTCTCCCCTGAGCCCGAGCGCACCCTCTGGTGCTCCGCCCACGAGGTCGAGAACGGCGACCTGTGCGCCCTCGGCGAGCAGTCGTCGCGCCGTCGCCGCACCGATGCCGCTCGCAGCACCGGTGACGAGCGCAGTTCGCGAGGAAAATCGATGATCGTTTCCCACAGCGCTGGAGACTATAAATTGGAACGTCATGCGCAGGCGCGCGTTTGATCCGCAGACGGACTACCCGCTCGGCTCGCGGCGGCCCGACCTCGTCTCGACACCGTCCGGCATGCCTCTCGACGATGTGACGCTCGACGGCGCCCGAGCCGGGACGGTCGTCGCTGCAGACATCCGGGCGACGCCCGACACACTGCGTTATCAGGCTGGCGTCGCACGCGCGGCGGGCCGCGATCCGCTGGCAGACAACCTGGAACGCGCAGCCGAGCTGGCGAGTGTCCCCGACAGCGAATTGCTCGAGATCTACACAGCCTTGCGCCCCGGGCGTTCGAGCGTCACAGAGCTCGACAGCTGGGCGACTCGGCTCGAGACATACGGGGCGCTGCAAACAGCGACCTTCATCCGCAACGCCGCCGTCGCGTACGTCGAGCGCGGCCTGTTGCGCCGACCCGAGGGTTCCGAGTCGTGACCGACGGGAACCGCCGCTTCGCGTCGCGTGCAGAACGGGAGCTGCGTCAGGAGATGCTCATCTCGCCCATGCCGGACCTCGGGCTGGTAGCCGCCAACGGGCCGAGCGATCCCGCGCCAGAGCTTGTGATCGAGGACGGCGTCGTGACGCGCCTGGACGGCAGGGCGAGAGCGGAGTTCGACGTCATCGACCGGTTCGTCGTCGCGCACGGGCTCGATCTCGACATTGGGGCCGAAGCGATGCCTCTCCCGGACGAGACGATCGCGCGCATGCTCGTCGACGTCGACGTCCCTCGGGGCGAACTCGTTCGCCTCGCGCGCGGGCTGACACCCGCCAAACTCGCGCGGGTCGCCGGGATGCTCGACCCGGTGGAGCTGATGTTCGCGCTGAAGAAACTGCGCGCGCGCCGTGCTCCCGGCAACCAGGCACACGTCACGAACCTGAAGGAAAGCCCTGCGCTGCTCGCAGCCGACGCGGCCGAGGCCGCTGCGCGTGGGTTTGCCGAGCTGGAGACAACCGTCGGCGTCGCCCGCTACGCGCCGCTCAACGCGATCGCCCTGCTCGTCGGATCCCAGACCGGGCGGCCTGGAGTGATGACGCAGTGCGCGGTCGAAGAACGTCGCAATCTCGAGCTCGCGATCAACGGCCTCGTAACCTACGCCGAGACGCTCTCGGTGTACGGGACCGAGCCCGTCTTCGTCGACGGCGACGACACCCCGTGGTCGAAGTCGTTCCTGGGAGCCGCCTACGCCTCCCGGGGCGTCAAGGTGCGCTTCACCTCCGGCACAGGGTCGGAGGCCTTGATGGGGTACGCGCAGGGCATGTCGATGCTCTATCTCGAAGCCCGCTGCATCGCGGTGGTCAGGGCTGCTGGATCACAAGGCATCCAGAACGGCTCCATCTCGTGCGTCGCTCTGGTGCTTTCTCTGCCGGGCGGCTCGCGCGCGATTCTGGCCGAGAACATGATCGCAGCCTGGCTCGACCTCGAAGTTGCGTCCGGCAACGACGCGATCGCCTCGCATTCCGCGATCCGCAAGACCGCAAAACTCATGGGGCAGTTCCTCCCTGGAACCGACTTCGTCACGTCCGGTTACTCCGTCATGCCGCGACACGACAACACATTCGGCGGCGGCAACTACGACGCCGACGACCTCGACGAGTGGCTCACCATGCAGCGCGACTGGCAGGTCGACGGCGGCATCGAGCCGGTGGACGAGGACGAAGTGACGCGGATCCGCGCAAAGGCAGCGCGCGCAATCCAAGCCGTCTTCGAGGAGCTCGGCCTGCCGCCGGTCACCGCGGAAGAGGTCAACGCAGCGACCTTCGGCTACGACTCGAACGACATGCCAGATCGCGATCGGGCCGCCGACGTGGAGGCTGCCGACAATGCGCTCGCGCGGAAGGTGTCCGGCCTCGATGTGGCTCTCGCCCTCGATCGGCGCGGTTTCGTGGACGTCGCTGAGGCGATCGTCGCGATGCAGAGGCAGCGGGTGTGCGCGGACTATCTACAAACCGCCGCGGTCATCGACCGCGACGGGCTCGTCCACTCCGCTGTCAACGATCCGAACGCCTATCTCGGACCCGGGACCGGCTACCGGTTAGAGGGGGCGCGCTGGGAGCTGCTGCAGGCTCTGCCGTACGTCGTCGACGCGTCACGACTCGGCACCGCCATCGATGAGACGGCCTCTCCGACCTTGGACACCGTCGAGGCGACCCGAGGCGACGATCCCGCGGAGGTCGTGATCGCCGTAGGCCCCGCCTTCGCCGACGAGATTCGCGAGACGATTGCCGGCCTCGACCATGGCGACGTTCTCGCCGCGATCGTCGAGGGAGTCCGCGAAGCAGGTGGCTCCCCGCGCATTGTCCGGGTACGGCGTGTGGCAGACGTCGCGTTCATCGCGCACGACGGCGCGCAGCTGTCGGGCTCGGCCGTCGCGCTCGGCATCCAATCCAAGGGCACAGCGGTGATTCACCGTGCGGATCTCCAGCCGCTCGACAACCTCGAGCTGTTCGGCATGTCGCCGCTCTACTCACTCGAGTCGTACCGGGCGATGGGCCGGAACGCGGCCGGCTACGCGCTCGGTCAGCGGGTCGGCCCCGTTCCGACCGAGCTCGACAACTTCGCGCGGGCCAAGCTGATCGTGCGCACGATGCTCCTGCACTCACGCGAGACGAAGGCCGTCGAGCCCGATGCGCCTGCGCTCGAGCTCGAGCTCCGCGCAACACCCGTCTGTCACTCGAGCTGACCAAGCCGTATGCTCGGCAAGCGGTGCTGATCGGGATCCAACACGTCGCGCTCGTCGTCTCGGATCTCGACTCCTCGAAGCGTTTCTACGCCGAGCAGATCGGAATGGAGGAGCTACAGCGACCGCCGAACTTCGCATTCGCCGGGGCCTGGTTTCGGGCAGGCGGTCAGGAGATCCACCTGATCGTCGCCGGAGACACGACGTCCGAGCCAGGTTGGAAGGGTCCGGGGCTAGGCGCGCAAGCGGGTCTCGCGGTCCATCTGGCGATCGAGGTCGACGATCTCGAGGCGGAGCGAGCACGACTCGAGTCCGTCGGGATCGACGTCTTTGCGGGACCACTAGAACGCGGCGACGGTGTCGTGCAGTTCTACGTCAAGGACCCCGACGGTCACCTCGTCGAGCTGTTCGAGCGCACAGGCGCCGACCAGAGCAACGCCGCCGAACGGACGCCAATACGCTAGGCGGGTCCTGGAGGCATCTGGTCGACGGGCCACGGTTTGCCGCCGACGCCCCAGTTCTTCGGGTTATGCCCCTCGACGATGACCCATGTGTGGTCGCGCAGCCCCGGATGAACGGCGTCACAGAGGGCATCCGTGAGCTTCTCGATCAGCGCAGCGCTCACCTCCGGTGTCAGGCGGTAGTCGAACAGCTTGACCTCGATCAGTGGCATCTCGATCTCCTTTCGCGGTGTCAAAGACGGGCGAGAACTGTGGCGGCAGCGGCTTCACCGGAGCGAATGGCGCCCTCCATGTGCATGTAGCCCACGCCCGCGATGTCCGCGCAGGCCCAGTGAATCGGGCCGATCGGACGACGCAGATCCTCGCCGAAGCGCATAGCCCGCCGACGAAGGTCGCGGCATAGGCGGCGCGCATCCGCTCCTCCGCTGACCATTCGAGCTCGACGATAGTCTGTCGCCTCGCGGGCCTCAGCGCCGACATAGCTAGCCGTCGAGGACGGCCGTTTGGCGCGCGGCCGGGTCGAGTCGCGACGCGGCTTCCGCGTTCTCACCGGCGAGGAAGGTGACGAGGACGCCTGGCCCCAGCACCAGGCGCCGTGGACGAGCCCAACCGGTCGCCACGCCGTGTCAGCGCTCGACGTGGAGCGAGCCGGCGAGATCGCCGAGCACGAGATCGCGCTCGGCGTCTGGGACATGGTCGAGCGGCACCGGCGCCAGCGCCTCCACGAACGTGACGCCGTCGGCCGAGAACAGCTCGTGCTCGATCCCGCGGTTCACCACGACAACGTCCCCGGCCTTCAACACACGCGTTTCGTCATCGACCGCCATCGTCATCGACCCGTCGACGATCCACATCACCTGCTCCGTGGCCTCGTGGCTGTGCCGGCGGACGGTCGTCCCCGGCTCATAGGTCACGTGGCAAAGCAGCACCTGATCGCCTCCGACGGCATGGAGCCCTACCCCCGGGAAGAGAGGGTGCGGCTCCACGCCATTCCAGCTGCCGAACGGAGACGTCAGACCGCTACCTCGAGCTTGACCGCGCCGTTCCCGACGGTGTTGATCGAGAGCTCCTCGTCGAAGATCACGAGCTTGCCGTTGCGGCGCGGCTCCGCCTTCGCCTCCAGCGCCCGCAGCACGCGCTCTGGTGTGATCGGCAGTTCGGTCACCCACACGCCTACTGCATCGAAGACAGCCGATGCGATCGCCGGCGGCTGTGCGTTGTTCGCCATCTCGCCGATCCCCTTGGCGCCGTACGGGCCGTCGGCGGATGGGTTCTCGATAATGATCGTGTCGATCTGCGGCATGTCCTCCATCCCGGGAGCGAGATACGAGCCGAACTCGCCACCGCGGTGCTCGACCGACGGGTAGTACGGGTAGCAGTTCTCCAGGAGCCCGAGCCCGAGACCCTGCATCGCGCCGCCTTCGATCTGCCCCTCGACCAGCGTCGGGTTGATCGACTTGCCGACGTCGTAGCACTGCCACAAACGGAGCACAGTGACGATGCCCGTTTCATCGTCGACCTCCACCTCGGCCGCGCACGAGGCATACGAGATCGCGGAGTGCGGTGACAGATCGACCTTCCCGGTCTCCGGCTCGACGATCGACGCGTACGGCTTCAGCTGCGCGCCGGTGCCGGTGATCAGCTCGCCATACGTCCACGTCGCGGCCGCGGCCACGTCCGGGACGCTGATCTTCTTCTGCGGCGCGCCCTTCGCGAGAACCTCGCCGTCGACGATCTCCAGGTCGGCAGGATCGATCTCCAGCTCCTTGCCGGCGATCTCGAGGATCTTCGCGCGCACCGCGAGAGCAGCCTTCTCGGCAGCTTTCCCTGCGACGAAGGTCGCGCGCGAGGCAAACGTGCCGGTGCAGACCGGCGAGGAGTCGGTGTTCGAGTTGTCGTAGGTGATCCACTCGTACGGCACACCGATCGTCTCGGCCACGATCTGCGACTGGATCGTCTTCGAGCCATTGCCGATGTCGGACGTGCCGGCGAAAACGTCGATCCGCCCGTCGGGCTTCACCTTGATCCACGCCTGCGACGGATCGCCGTTCTGGTTCATCCCGGTCGGGTATTCGATCGCCGCGAGGCCGCGGCCCTTGTGGACGGCCATTAGTGATGTCCTTCCGTGCTGCCGAGTTGCCCGACGAGATGCTCGGGGAGCAGGTCGCCGGAGCGGGGGTCAGGAGTCATCGCGCGGTAGTCCGGTGCGAGGTCGTAGTCGATCGCATCGGCCATCGCGAGGATCGTCGGCACTGTCGACGGGTCCGTGTACGCGATCTGGTTCGGCGACGTGTCGCCGATCCTGTTCGCATTCTTAAGACGAAGCTCGAACGGGTCGACGCCGAGCTCGAGAGCGATCCGGCTCAGGTGCGTCTCCGTCGCGAACGACACGGACGTCACGCCGAAGCCCCGCATCGCAGTCGTCGGCACCCGGTTCGTGTAGACGACGTACCCGTCGAACTCCAGGTTCGGGATCGAGTACGCCCCGGTGTGGTGGAAGCTGTGCTTCGTCAGGCCGTAGGGCGAGAAGCGCGAGTAGGCGCCCGAGTCGTGGAGCGTCAGCATCTTGCGGCCGAGGATCCAGCCGTCCTTCGTCACCGCATCGGCGATCTCCATGTGCCACGGCGCGCGGGTCGACGAGCAGAGGAACTCCTCTTCGCGCGTCCAGCGCCACTTCACCGGCCGGCCCGACTTCTGGGCGAGCAGCGCGCATATCGTCTCCGTCGCGGTGTCGACCTTGCCGCCGAACCCGCCGCCGACGGTGCCGCCGACGAACTTCAGCTCGTTGAGCGAGAGTCCGAGATGCGCCGCGACGACGCCCATCGAGAAGTAGAGCGCCTGCGTGCACGAATAGATCGTGAGGCGGCCGTTCGCCTCCGGCACGACGAGGCACACCTGGGTCTCGAGCGGCACGTGCTCGATCGCGGCCGGACGGTACACGCCCTGGACGATGACGTCCGCCTTGTCGAACGCCTCCTCGATGTTCCCCTTCCGGATCTGCCGACGGTCCATCCCACCCTCGAAATGCGTGTACCAGTTGCCCCACTGGTGGATCTGCGGCGCATCGGTGTCGAACGCCTTGCGGACGTCGAAGAGGGCGGGCTTCTCGGAGAGGTCGAGCCCGATCGCGTCGACCGCGGCCTGCGCGGTCTCTTCGTCGTCGGCGGCGACGACCGCGATCGGCTGGCCCTTGTAGCGCACGTGGTGCTTGGCGAGCAGCGGCTCGTCGGCCGGGATGCCGAGCGCGGAGAGGTGCCCGTACTCGAGCAGCGGCACGTCGTCGGCGGTGATCACCGCGTGCACGCCCTTCATCGCGGCGGCGGGCGAGGTGTCGAGCCGGGTGATGTCGGCATGGTGCGAAGGCGACCGGAGCGCCTTCACCCACAGCGTCCCGGGTACCCTGACGTCGTCGACGAACTCGGTGCGGCCAGTCGCATGCGCGACCCCGTCGTAGCGCGGAACGCGAGCGCCGACAGCCTTCATGCGACACCTCCGAGGTTCGTCATATGGGTGCCCGCGGCGGTGAGCGTCGCGTCGAACGAGTCGCCGCGAGCGACAGCAGCAACGGCGTCGATGATCTTCACATACCCCGTGCAGCGGCAGACGTGCCCGCCGAGAGCGTTCTGAATCGCCTCGCGATCATCGGTCCCACCGTGCTCGACATAGGCATGCGCTGCGAGCATCATCCCGCCAGTGCAGAACCCGCACTGAGCGGCGTAATGATGGGTGAAGGCCTGCTGCACCGGCGCGAGGTCGCTCGGTGTGCCGAGACCTTCGACGGTCATGATGTCGGCGCCGTCGACCGCAACAACGGGAGTGAGGCACGACCGCTGCGGCCGGCCATCGACGAGCACGGTGCAGGCCCCGCAGCCGCCCTGCTCACAGCCCGCCTTCGGGCTCGTGATCCCGAGCTCTTCGCGCAGGACGTCGAGCAGCGAGGCGAGCGGGCCGCTCTCGATGTCATGCACTACGCCGTTGACGGAGAGGTTCATGCGGACTCCTCGAGCTTGGCGAGAACACGGCGGACGAGCACCGGCAACGTTTTCGTCCGGTACCAGCTCGATGCGACGGCGTCGTCGGTAAACGCGACGTCGTCCAGCGCGGCGGAGCCGGCCGCGACCGGGTCGGCGCTCTGCGCCTCGGCCGACCGGAGTCTCATGCCGTGCCCTTCGAGGCCGGTCGCCGCGAGCCTGATCGTGCCGTCAGCCGTCCGGCAGCCCGAGACGGCGAGAACGGTGTAAGCGTGGGTGTGCGGATAATCGATCGCTGCGAACGCACCCGCTGCGGGCTCCTCGAAGGAAACGTCCAGCAGCAGACGGTTCTCGGCGCTCAGAAACTGCTCGAGTCGCTCTGTTCTCTCGCCGTCCGCACCGGTGGAGCGCGCGACCGCGTCGAGCGCGAGGAGCGCGCCCTGGAGATCGCCGCGCGGCGCGTCGGGCCCGGCGCCCGCTCGTAGGTTGCCTCCGACGGTCGCCTGCGCGCGGATCTCGTCATCGGCCACGTTCGCCGCGCACGCACCGAGCGGATCCCCCAGGCCGACCAGCTCCTGGACGGGCGTCATTGCACCGATCGTCGTCGTGCTGCCGTCGCGCGTGAACCCAGCGAGCCCGGCGCGGGTGAGCATGAGCACCTTGCCCAGTTGGATCCGGCCGCTCGCGACGGACGGCATGACGATCGTGCCTCCGGCGACCACCGTGACCCCAGCTCCGTCGCCGAACAGCGCCACGGCCTCGGCGGGAGAGGATGGAAGCAAGACCTCTGCGGCGTTCGTCATGAACCTTCCTTCAGTGTCGAAGTCGTCGCTTCCCTGTCACGTCGCGAGTCTAACCGGCTACGCCGGCGGACTAAATCGATAATCGGTGATCTGAGATTCCTAGCCTTGCGGCGTCCCGGCGATGCCCCAGTTCTTGGGCGACACGCCCTCGACGATCACATGGATGTGCTCCTTTGCGGCGCCGCTCGACTCAGCAAGCGCGTCGGTGAGCGCGGCAATGATCTTCGGCACGGATTCCTCCGTGACGCGACGGTCGTAGAGCTTCACCTCGATGACGGGCACGTCAGCTCCTTTACTCGATGACGGCGCGAGTGTTACATAGACGTAACACGATGGCAACGCCCAACCCAGTGACAGGTGACGAGGTTACGACCCGCGTCGCGCTGGGAGCGCAACGCGCGATCGCCCGGCACGGCTGGCAGGGCGCAACCCTGGAGCGCATCGCCGAAGCTTCCGGCCTCTCGCGCATGACGTTGCACCGCCGTGGGTTCGGCCGGGACGAGATCTTCGCGCTACTCGCACGTGACTACGAGCGGGACTTCCGCGAGACACTCGAGCCCGCGCTCGCTGGTAAGGGCAATGCGCTCGAGCGGCTTCAGCGCGCCCTTCGCGCCGTCTGCGACGTGACCGAACGCCATCTGCCGTTCCTGCGCGGCCTCGACGACGAAGCCGACACACGGCTGTTCCACGAACGCGAGCGGCGCGTCCGTTCCCGGCCCGGCTACGTCGACGCGCTCGAGCGCCTGCTCGGCGAGGGAATCCGCGACGGGTCGATCCGAACCCTCCCCGTCGTCGAGACGGCAACATTGCTGGTCAATGCAGCGGACCGCACATACCGCCATCTGCGCATCGCGCACGGCTGGTCTCCGACGCGCGCACGCTCGGAGTTGCTAGCTCTGCTGGCACGCGGGGTCGCTGCCGACAGCGCCGCACACACGTCGACTACCCTGACTCCATGAGCGCATTCCGGACGATCGACGACCTCGACGCAGCGCTCCGTGCGGTCGACTACCTGCCCGACCGCGGGCTCTCGACGGCGCTGTTCCTAGCGCTTGCGCTCGAGAAGCCGCTGTTGCTCGAAGGCGAGGCCGGCGTCGGGAAGACAGAGGCCGCGAAGTCCCTCGCGACCGCGATGGGCGCCCGGCTGATCCGTCTCCAGTGCTACGAGGGCCTCGACGTCGCCCACGCCGTCTACGAGTGGAACTACCCCCGCCAGCTGCTGCACATTCGCGCTGCCCAGGAGGGCACGGTGTCCGAGGACGAGCTCTTCGGGCCTGCATATCTCATCCGGCGGCCGCTGCTCGAAGCCATCGACACCGAGGAGCCGGTCGTCCTGCTGATCGACGAGATCGACCGGGCCGACGAGGAGTTCGAGGCGTTCCTCCTCGAGGTGCTCTCCGACTTTCAGATCACGATTCCCGAGATCGGGACGATCAAAGCGCGGCGACGGCCGGCGGTGATCCTCACCTCGAACCGCACGCGCGAGCTGCACGACGCGTTGAAACGGCGGGCCCTGTTCCACTGGATCGGTCACCCGTCGATCGAGCGCGAGATCGAGATCGTCAAGGTGCGCGTGCCCGATGCCGCCGACCGGCTGGCGATCGAAGCCGCCGCATTTGTCCGCGAACTGCGCGGACTCGATCTTGCCAAGCCGCCAGGTGTTGCGGAGACGATCGACTGGACGATGGCGCTGCACGCGCTCGGCCGGCAGGAGATCGACGCGGAGGTCGTCCAGCAAACGCTCGGCTCGGTGCTGAAGTACCGCGAGGACATCGAAGCCGTCCGCGACGAGACCCTCGCCGGTCTGGTCGACAAGGCACGCGCAGCGGCGCTCCGTTCGTGATGAATCGGCTAACCGATGGCCGGTGACGCGCTGCTCCGGCACGTCGTCACCTTCGGCCGCGTGCTGCGCGAGGTCGGGATCGAAGTCGGTCCGGGACGGTTGACCGACGCGCTGCGTGCCCTGGACAGCGTCGACCTCTCCCGGCAGGACGACGTCTACTTCTCGCTCCGTCAGACGCTCGTGTCGCGCCAGGACGAGCTCGCACTGTTCGATCGCGCGTTCATGGCGTGGTTCCTCCGCGCCCCGGTTCTGCCGCCCGCGCGCGAGGCGAACGACCAACAAGCGGTACATCGCGCGGCGGAGGTCCTGATCGACCGCGCTGACTCCGACGCCGAGGAGGACACTGATGGCGATCCACAGGAGCTCGGCGCATCCGGCGACGAATTGCTGAAGGAGAAGGACTTCGCCGACATGACCCCCGACGAGTTCCGCCGCGTCCGGCGACTGATGGCCGCACTCGCGGAGCGGCGCCCAAGGCGTGCGTCGCGTCGCCGGACACCGAGTGCGCGCGGCGATCGGCTCGACATCCGCCGGCTGATCCGCCATTCGCTGCGCACCGGCGGCGATCCGGTCGACCGTCCGCTGCGCGCCCGGAAACAGGTACCGCGCAAGCTCGTCGTCCTCTGCGATGTCTCGGGCTCGATGGACGCGTACGCGCGGGCGCTGATCCTGTTCCTGCACGCGACCGTCGCCTCGGGGCCTGGCGTCGAGGCGTTTGCATTCGGGACGCGGCTCTCTCGGCTGACGCCCGAGCTCGGCACGCGCGATCCGTCCGCCGCATTGGAGCGCTGCACGGAAGCGGTGACCGACTGGGGCAGCGGCACGCGGATCGGTGCGTCGCTGAAGGAGTTCAACGACCTATACGGGCGGCGGGCGCTATCCCGCGGAGCGATCGTGGTGGTCGTTTCGGACGGCTGGGAGCGGCAGGATCCCGAGCTTGTCGGCCGTGAGATGGCCCGCCTCGCTCGGGCCGCGTATGCAGTCGTTTGGGTCAATCCGCTGAAAGGGAATCCCGAGTACCAGCCGCTCGCCGGCGGCATGCGCGCGGCGCTGCCGTTCGTCGACCGGTTCCTGCCCGGGCACAATCTGAGGAGTCTCGAAGAGCTGGCGGCGATGCTCGCCGGCATCGAAAGGAGGCATGCGGCATGAAGGAGATCGTCCACGAGGTGGAGCGCTGGCGCGAGGCCGGCGAGAAGGTGGTCGTCGCAACGGTTATCGCAACCCGTCGTTCCGCGCCACGTCCGGTCGGGACGAGCCTAGCCGTGTCGGAGTCGGGGAAGATGTGCGGCTCAGTCTCGGGCGGCTGCGTCGAGAGCGACGTGTACGAGAACGCGAAGGAAGTCCTCGCGACCGGCGAGCCGAAGCTGCTCACCTATGGGATCTCGGACGATCTCGCGTGGTCGGTCGGGCTGCCGTGCGGCGGCGAGATCGACGTGTTCGTCGAGGCCGTCGAGTGAGTCTCGTCTCGCGTCTCGCGAAACTGCGCGCCTCACAGGAGCGCGGCGTTCTCTTCACGGTCGTCGAAGGCGCTGGTGTGGGCTCGAAGCTACTCGTGCTCGAGTCGGGCGAGCAGCTCGGCGCTGGAGTCCCTGTCTCGGCCACCGACCAATTCCCGGAGCTCGTCAGACGGGGCCGGAACCGGCTGCTCGACGTCGATGGGGCACGCGTGTTTGCGGAGTGGTACGGCCCGCCGCCGCGGGTCTTCGTCTACGGCGCCGTCGACACGGCCGAAGCACTCTGCAAAGGTGTCAAGTTGCTCGGCTGGACGGCGATAGTGGCCGACGCGCGCGCTGCTTTTCTGACGCCAGAGCGGATCCCGTCGGCCGACACGCTCATCGCGAAGTGGCCGCAGGAGGCGCTCGACGAGATCGAACCCGACCACCAGACGGCGATCGTGGTACTGACCCACGACGACAAGTTCGACGAGCCCGCGCTGATCGGCGCGCTCGCGACGGAGGCGTTCTACATCGGCGCACTCGGCTCGCGGCGCAACCAGGAGCGGCGGCGCGGGCGACTCCTGGAGGCGGGTGTCGCCGAGGAGCAACTGGAGCGGATCAGCGGCCCGTGCGGCCTCGACCTCGGCGCCGACACGCAGCAGGAGACCGCGCTCTCGATCCTGTCCGAGATCCTTGCCGTCCGCGCCCAGCGCAGCGGCGGCCCGCTCCGGGAGGCGAAGCAGCGGATCCACGCCGAGGTCGAGTGACGCGTTGCCTCGGGTTGAATTCGTAACGCCCTCGACGACGCCAAGTGACAGAGCTCGTCAGGTCGACCGTAGAGTTCTTCGCCGGGCGGCGAACCGCGCGTCACGAGCGACAGTCGGACGCTGATCACCGTGTGGGAAAAGCCGAGGCCAACCCGGCTTGATTCGGCCTGCTACGGGCAGGTGCGGGTCTTCAGGTGGATCGACCGGTCGATAAAGCGATTCGTCGCGATCTGGGCGGGCTTCAGGTCTGACGCGTAGGTGTCGAGGCCGTTCTTCTTGAAGATCGGCACTGTCTGTTCGATCACGGTCCGCACGCGCTTCAGGCTGAAGTCGCCCAGCGTGCAGTTCGGGCCGTTCTGGGCGATGCCGAACTTCTTCTGTGCGGCAACGTTGTACGCGTCGCCGCCGGGGCTGAGCTGCCAGAAGCTCTTGAGAGCGGTGACGATCTGCTCGAGCTTCGCGTTCACCGGCCGCGGATTCTGTAGGTAGTCGACCTGCGCCCTCTGGATCAGAGGGACGAGCAGCTTGAAGCACGCGGCTTTCGCTTTCAAGACAGCCGGCGTGACCGCGAGCGCCTCCGGGTACGGCACATAGCCCGAGTTCTTGACCAGCAGGTACGCGACGCGCTTGCCGTACTGCTTGATGTCGTGCCGGTACTGGTACGGCTCGCTGGTGACGAAACCCTGCTGGAGGATTGCACCGTCCGTTGCGACGAAGCGCGCCGGTGCGCCGTCGAACGACGTGTCGACCTGACTCTTGCTCACCCAGCCGCGACCGATCAGGTAGTCGACCCATACCCCGCCCGCGAACACGACCACCGGTGTCTTCGAGTACTTAGCCCGGATGTCCGAGAAACGGCGGATGGTCAGCCTCTGCGGGTTCCACATCAGGATCTGCGGGCTGAACTCGAGCGGGGCCACGATCGCGATGGTCGGCAGCTTCTTCGACAGCTGGACCGCTTCGTCCGTAGTGACGTACCCCATCGTGATGCTCGTGTCCTGGTACAGCTGCGAGATCGGCTGCTGGTTGCCGGTATACGGCCCGCCGGCGCGGATCTCGACCTGGACGCCCCGCACCGAGCCGGTGTAGCGGCCTCGCTTCTTGTCGAGCGTTCCGTTGACGCCGGCCAACTGGTAGACGGCGCCGTGCTCTGGCTCCGGAAACCAGTCGGTCTGGATCGTGACCTTGGAACCGCACGCCTTCGCGAGCGGCGTCGCGGCCGTCGCGGCGCGGCTCAGATCGAGCCCGGCGGCGAGCGCAGCAAAGGCAACCGCGGCGAACACGGGCCAGGCAATGCGCGCACGAAGGCTCATCGTCCCTCTTCGTACCAGTTCTTGGTGAGCTTGCGGCCGAAGAACCCGACCACTGCGAACGACGCGATGCCGAGGACACAGGCCCAGAACAGCGCCCCCAGCAGCAGATCCGTCTCCAGATACGCGCGGTAGTTGTCGAGCAGTCGGCCGAGACCCGGCGTGCCTTGGCGGAAGAAGAACTCACCGACGATCGCGCCGATCACCGACAGGCCCGCGGCAATCCTCAGCCCCACGAAGATGTCCGGGATCGCGTGCGGCAGCTGCAGCTTGACCAGCCGCTCGTAACGGCTCGCGCGATGCAACGTGAACAGGTCGTGGAGATTGGGATCGACCCGCAACAGCCCGAACAGCGTGTTCGTGACAATCGGGAAGATCGAGATCAGGACGCAGACGACGACGCGGGCGGTGAAGTCGTAGCCGAACCAGAGCGCGATCAGCGGCACGATGGCCAGGATCGGCGTCACCTGGACGATCACCGCGTAGGGGTACAGCGCCCGCTCGATCCACTTTGCCTGGCTCATCACGATCGCGATCGTCGCGCCGATCAGGAACGCGATCACAAGACCGGCGATCGAGACTTTGGCCGTATCCCAGGTCGCGCCCAGTTGCTCGTGGAGATTCCTGCCGCGGAAGAAGCTGTGTGCGACAACGTCGTGAGGCGGCGGCAGGAGATAGCGGCGCCCCGGACTGAGGACGACGTACGAGACGAGATAGGCGACGCCGACGAAGCAGGCGAAGGCGACGAGCGGGGGTAGGACGACCTTGGCCAGGTTGCGGCTTCGTTCGCTCATGCGTAGCCCTCCCGCAGGGCATGCGAGATCTGGCTCGAGACCCGCGCGAACTCCGCGTCGAAGCGCAGCTCTGGCCCGCGCGGATAGGCAAACGGGATCCCGATCTCGGCGACGATCCGGCCTGGTCGCGGACTCATGACGAGCACGCGCGACGACAGGTACACGGCCTCGGCGATCGAGTGCGTGACGAAGATCGCCGCGAACCGCTCCGAGACGAACAAGCGCATCAGCGCCTCGTTCAGCGCCTCGCGCGTGATCTCGTCGAGCGAGCCGAACGGCTCGTCGAGCAGGAACAGAGGCGGCTTCATCGTCAGCGCCCGCGCCACTGACGTGCGCATCCGCATGCCGCCAGAGAGCGCCTTCGGATAGTGGCCCTCGAAGCCGTCGAGCCCGACGAGACGGATCGCGTCCGCGGCCAGTCGCCTCCGCTCCTCACGAGGCCGGCCCTCGAGCTCGGCGAGCAGCTCGACGTTCCCGCGCACCGACCGCCACGGCAAGAGCGTCGCGTCCTGGAAGACGGTGCCGATGTTCTCGACCTCGCGCGTCACCTCACCCGACGTCGCCCGCTCGAGGCCCGACGCCAGCCGCAGGAGCGTCGACTTGCCGCAGCCGGACGGGCCGACGATCGCGATGAACTCGCCGGCCCGCAAGGCGAATGACACGTCGCGCACCGCCTCCGTCCCGTCCGGGAAGACCTTCCCCAACTCGCCGAACGAGATCAAGTCGGCAGCAAGAGTCATTCCGACGCCACCTCGATCACGCCTCCGCGGGAGCAGCGGAAGAGCGTGCCTCGACCGTCGGGCGTCTCCCAGTGCTCCCGTACCGGGAAGCCGAGAACTCACCGTGGAAGGTCGTCGCCGCGGCAAAGTCGCGAGCGCCGACGAGCATCCTGATCTCCCCATCCATCCTGGTGACTCAGCCTATCGCTCCCCACGTGAACTGCCCTGCGAACCGTGGTAGCGTCGCGACGACACCGGCTCACGCACTGTTCCAGGGCGAAAGGGGGATGAACGTGGCAGGGATCGACGCGAAGTCCGACGCCATCTACAAGCTCGTCGAAAAGGGCGCCGAGGTCGAGAAGCTCGCCACCGGCTTCACCTTCACCGAAGGCCCGATCTGGCACCCGACCGAGCACTACCTCCTCTTCTCCGACATGCCCGGCGACGTCCGGCGCAAGTACACACCGGCGGACGGCTCGGTCGAAGAAGTGCTTCGCCCGTCGTTCAAGTGCAATGGCCTGACCTACGACGCGGATCTCAATCTCCTCGTGTGTGAACACGTGACGAGTTCGCTAGTGCGCGAACGGCCCGACGGGGTGCGCGAGACGCTCGCCTACCACTGGCAGGGCAAGTACTTGAACAGTCCGAACGACGTCTGCGTCCGTTCCGACGGGACGATCTACTTCTCCGACCCGTGGTACGGCCGCTTCCCCGGCTTCGGCATCGAGCGGGAACGGGAGCTCGGGTGGCAGGGGGTCTTCCGCATCCCACCGGGCGGAGGGCAGGATGAGCTGGCGCTCGGGGTGCACGAGAACGAGTTCGACATGCCGAACGGGCTCTGCTTCTCACCCGACGAGTCGCTGCTCTACATCAACGACACACCGCGCGCGCACATCAAGGTGTGGGACGTCGAAGCCGACGGCTCACTCGCAAACGGCCGGATGTTCTTCGAGGGCGTCGGCAGCGGCATCATCGAGGAGGGCATCCCGGACGGGATGAAGTGCGACGAGCGCGGCAACATCTGGGTCACCGGCCCGCGGGGCGTCTGGGTGATCTCGGCAGCCGGTGAGCATCTCGGCACGATCGAGGTTCCGGAGAACGTCGGCAACATGACCTGGGGCGACGCGGACTGGCGCACTCTGTACATCCCGTCAACGTCATCGCTCTATTCGATCCGCACCAAGGTCGGCCCGCGCCGCGAGCCGTACATGCGTTAGGAGGAGACTCGAATGTCCGACGAGTTGAAGCTGGACGCGTCGCGCTGCGCGCTGATCATCCAGGACATGCAGAACGACGTGATCATCGAAGGCGGAGCGTTCGCCGAGTCGGGGTCACCGCAGCATGCGAAGGACCAGAACGTCGTCGCCAACGTCGCGGAGCTTGCAAGCGCATGCCGCGCGAGAGGCATCCCGGTGTTCCACGTCTGGTACATCGTGGAGCCTGGCGCGCCGGGCCTGAAGCTCAACGCACCACTTTTTAACGGGGTCAAGGACACGAATGCGCTGGTTCGCGGCTCATGGGGAGCGGCGCCGGCCGACGGGCTCGAGCCCCACGAAGGCGACTTCATCGTGGAGAAGATGCGCATGAGCGCCTGGCAAGGCACGCGCCTTCAGAACCTGCTCGAAGGGCTGGGCCGCGACACGATCATCATCACGGGCGCCTGGACGAACATGTCGATCGAGCACACGTCCCGCACGGGAGCCGACATGGGCTACGCGATGGTCGTGCCCGAGGATGGCTGCTCGACGATGAACACCGACTGGCAAAACGCGTCGATCAACTACGCGCTGCAGAACGTTTCGACGGTGACGACCTGCTCCGCGGTAGAGGCAGCCCTCGGTTAGGACTCGGCCGGTCGGCAGCCTCTCCGCCTCGCTTGTCGCGTAACGGGCGAGGGAAAGGCAAGGGACAGGCGAGCGGTCGAAAACCGCACGGAACAGCGACAACTTTGCGCAGCCGGCTTGGATACTGGCCGCGCGTACCCCGTTTCGCCTGTCCCGTGCCAGGCGAACGGTCGGGATCGTCGCACCAAACGCCGGTTGACCGCACGACCGGCGGCGGATCCATCTCACAACCGGCGCCATAGAGGCGTTCTCTCATCGTCAACCTCGGAGGAGCAATCATGCGGCTGTACGACTACGCGGCGTCCGGTAACTGCTACAAGGCGCGACTCCTGTTCGCGCTCCTCGGGCTGGAGTACGAGCGCATGCCGATCGACATCTTCGCGGGCGACACGCTGACGGCCGAGTTCGCGCGTCTCAACCCCGTGCGCGAGACCCCGGTGCTGCAGCTCGACTCGGGCGAGACGATCACCCAGTCGAACGCGATCCTCTGGTACCTGGCGGAGGGGACCGACTACCTGCCCGAGGATCGACTGGAGCGCGGACGCATCGTCCAGTGGCTCTCGTTCGAGCAGGAACGGGTGATGCCGTGTCTCGGTGGCACGCGATTCCGCAGACTCACCGGCCGCGCTGCCCTCGATCCTGCGTTGGACGCGGCGCGCTTCGAGACCGGCCTTGACGCATTGCGGGTGCTCGGCGACCACCTTGCCGACCGGTCGTTCCTCGTCGGCGAACGCTGCTCGATTGCCGACATCTCGGTGTTCGCCTACACGAACGTGGCCGACCAAGCCGGCTTCGAGCTTTGGGCGTTCCCGGCTGTCGCCGCCTGGCTCGAGCGCGTGCGCACCTTGCCGGGGTTCATCGACGACCGCCTGATCTATCCGGAGAACGCCCAACCTGGCCGCAGCCGCTCGATCTACGACTGATCTGCAAAGCTCCGGCGGATGAAGACCCGCGCCGCCCTCTTCCGCAAGGTCGGACAGCCGCTCGAGATCGTCGAGCTCGACGTCCGGGATCCCGCCGCGCACGAAGTGGTCGTGAAGATGGCTGCAGTCGGGATCTGCGGGACCGATCTCCACCAGCTGAAGGGCGAATGGCAGCGACCTACGCCGATGGTGGTCGGCCACGAGGGCGCCGGCGTCGTCGAGTGGGCCGGCGAGGCGGTCACCGGGCTCGCCGCGGGCGACGAGGTCGTGCTCTCGTGGGCGCCGTCGTGCGGCGTGTGCGCCGACTGCAGACGCGGCCGTCCGGCTGCGTGCGTCCCGCTCCATCGCGCGATCGGCGCCGGGACGCTCATAGACGGGACGACGGGGCTCTCGGTCGACGGCGGGACCGTCTACCGCGGCACCGCGACCGGCGCGCTCGCCGAACGGGTCGTCGTCGACGCGAAGGTCGCGCTCCCGACGCACGGGGCGGTGTCACTGCATGAGGCTGCGCTTCTCGGGTGTGCAGCTCTGACCGGTGTCGGCGCGGTGTTGTTCGCCGCCCGCGCAACACCTGGGTGCTCGGTCCTCGTGCTCGGCGCGGGCGGCGTCGGGCAGTTCGTCGTCCAAGGCGCGAAGATCGCCCGGGCGGGCACGATCGTCTCCGTCGATCCGTTCGAGGGTCGTCGCGATCAGTCCCTCCTGCTCGGCGCGACACACAGCGTCCATCCCGACGAACTCGAGGCGTGCCTCGCCGACCTGCTGCCCGGCGGCGCCGACTACGCGTTCGACGCAGTCGGCAACCCGGCGACGAGCGCAAGCGCGCTCCGGTTCACACGGAGCGGAGGCACCACCGTGCTGGTCGGCTTACCCGCGACCGGGCTGCGGCTCGACCTCGATCCGGCAGAGTTCCTCCGCCGTGAGAAGTGGCTCACCGGAACGATGTACGGCTCCGAGGATCCCTCCGTCGCGCTCCCGATCCTGCTCGAGCACGTCGCCGCCGGGCGGCTCGATCTCGCCTCCCTCGTCGGCCCCCTCTACTCGCTCGACGATGCCGACGACGCGGTTCAGGCAAGTCTCGCCGGTATCCCCGGCCGCGTCCTCGTCACGCCCTAGCTGTCGTTGTCCTCGCTTTCGGTCTCAGCCGGGCGCTCGAACCTATGTGCAAAGGGCGGGTCGGTCGGATCGGCCTCGCCGGGCCGACGTTCGTAGGCTCGAAGCCGCGAGAGAAGGGACGACTCGGCGGCCGGCTCCCGCTCGGGCTCCAGTGGCGCCGGTTCCGCTCGCGCGTGTTCCGACGCGGGTTCCAGTTCGGGTTCGGGTTCGGGCTCCGGCGCTGGCTCGGGTTCCGCCAACTGCACGGGCTCGGGCTCGGGTTTGGCGTGTGCGGTCGGCGCCGTCGAGACGGGCTCCGGCCACGGCTCGGGCGTCCATTCGGGCGTCCACTCGAGCGGAGCTGCATCGAGCGCCGGCCCTCCATCCGGCTCGAGCCTCGGCAGCATGACGTCAGCGGCAGGCGACTCGATCGCGTGCTCCACGTCGTCGGCTGACTCGCGCGCAGGCGGCGGCTTCGGTTCGGCCCCCGGAAGTGGAGGAAGCAACCCCGCGGAAGCAACGGCCGAGGCGGACGCTCGTTCCCCTTCGAGCCGTCGGGCCTCCTCGAGCTGTCGGAGCTCCAGCCGGCGAATCTTCCCACTCCGCGTCTTTGGCAACTCCGAGACGAACTCGATCTCCCGCGGGTACTTGTAGGGCGCAGTGACGCGCTTGCAATGATCCTGGAGTTCGAGCGCGAGCTCGTCCGGTGCCAGCTTTTCAGAGGCCACCGCATCTGGCCGAAGAACGACGAAGGCCTTGACGATCTGGCCCCGTTCGGCGTCGGGTTTGCCGACGACGGCGCTCTCGGCGACCGCGGGATGCTCCAGCAGAGCGCTCTCCACCTCGAACGGCCCGATGCGGTATGCAGCCGAGAGGATGACGTCATCCGCACGACCTGTGAACCAGAAGTAGCCGTCGCGGTCGAGAGTCGCCCGGTCGCCCGTCAGGTACCAGTCACCCCGGTACGCCGCATCGGTTTCCTCCGGCGCAGCCCAGTAACCGGCGAACAGTGTCGGCGTTCTGCCGCGAAGCGCGACATCGCCCTCGACTCCAGGCGGCACCGGGTGGCCTTGCTCGTCGATCACGTCGACGTCGTGGCCGGGCGTCGGCAGCCCCATCGAGCCGGGGCGGATCGCCGCACCGGGCCTGTTCGCAACGAGAAGGGTGTTTTCGGTCTGTCCGTAACCGTCGTGAATCGTGAGATCGAACGCGTCACGGAACCGCTGGATGACCTCCGCGTTCAAAGGCTCTCCCGCGGACACCGCGTGCCGCAGGCGACGCAGGTCGAATCGCTCGATGTCATCGAGCTTGGCCATGAGCCGGTACTCCGTGGGCGCCTGGCAGAGCACGTTCACTCCCAGACGCTCGAGGAGCTCGAAACGCTCGACGGGGTCGAACCCGCCGTCGTGCAGGAGGACCTCGGCGCCACAGCTCCACGGCCCGAGCAGCACGTTCCAGATCGATTTGGCCCAACCCGTGCCAGCCGTGCACCAGACAAGGTCGCCGGGCCGCGCGTCGAGCCAGTACTCGGCCTGCATCCGCTTCGCGAACGTGTAGCCATGGGTGTGCGTGACGCCCTTCGGCTCTTTGGTGGTGCCGGAGGTGTAGAGGATGAACGCCGGCTCGTGAGACCAGGTTTCGGCGCACGCAGGCGGCCGCCGCCCCGCGACGATCGGCGCCGCGTCGTCGAGGTAGAGCACGCGCGGCGGGTCGTCGAGCAACTCGGCCATCTGCCGCAGCTCCGCCTCGCCGCTCCGATCCGCGACGATCAAGGCGACACCGGCGTGCCGGACGCGAAACGCGAGGTCCTGCGCACGGAGCATCTCCGAGCAGGGAACGGTGATGACGCCAAGACGGAGCGCACCGAGGAGGATCATGTGCCATTCCGGCGTCTTGCCGGCGAGCACGAGCAGGCGGTCGCCACGCTGGAGCCACTCATCCTGGAGCAGCCCCGACCAGCGGGCGGCACCAAGTGCGATGTCGTGGAACGTCAGGCGTCTGATGGCCCCGATGGAGTCGACAAAGGTCATTGCTGGCCGCTCGCGGTTCTCGAGGGCGAGCTGCTCGACGACGTCGCGGCCGAAGTTGAAGAGCTCCGGCACGACCCACTCGCCGTCGACGATTGCGGGGTTCATGCCTCGTGGGACCGGGCTCGATAGTCCTCGCGCACCGGGCAGAAGATGTCCAGGACAAGCGCCCCCTCGGACCCGCAGTACGCCGAATGCTCGACGCCGCCGGGGAGGACATAGCCCTCGAACGGCTCGAGCTCGCGGGCCGCGCCATCGACGACGAGCGCCTGCATTCCCCGCAACACGATCCCGAGCTGCTCGTGCGGGTGGCTGTGTAGCGGCACCGTCGAGCCAGGCTCGAACTCGATCAGGTTCAGCATCGCACCCTCACCGAAGAGTGGTCGGCCGGAGACACCGGCGGCGAGCACGAAGGAGCGGAGACCCTCGAAGTTGATGAACTGCGCATCGGCCACACACTTGATCCTTCCCGATTTGACGTGGTTAGGTCAACGCCGCCGCATTTGCGCGCCGCCCGAGAATAGTCCAGTCGTTATCGTGCGTGCGATGGCCGTCGTCGAAAATGACCTGGTTCGCCGCCAGGCCTACCTCGGCGGAGCCTGGGTAGATGCGGACTCCGGTGCGACGTTCCCGGTCGACAACCCGGCGACCGGCGAGACCATCGCCGAGCTGCCGCGGCTGGGCGCCGCCGAGACGCGCCGCGCGATCGAGGCAGCGCAGCGCGCGCTTCCTGCCTGGAAGAACGCGCCGGCGAAGGAGCGCGCCCGCGTGCTGCGGCGGCTCGCCGACCTGATGACGGAGCGCGCCGACGATCTCGCAGCGCTGCTCGTCACCGAGCAGGGCAAGCCGCTGGCCGAGGCCCACGCCGAGGTCGCGTACGCCGCGTCGTTCTACGAGTGGTTCGGCGAGGAGGCGAAGCGGCTCGACGGCTCGACCATTCCGACGCCGTGGCCGGATCGTCGGATCATGGTGACGAAAGAGGCAGTCGGCGTCACCGCTGGGATCACACCGTGGAACTTTCCTTCGGCCATGGTGACGCGGAAGTCGGCGCCCGCGCTCGCCGCGGGCTGCACGATGGTGCTGAAGCCGGCCGAGCAGACCCCGCTTTCGGCTCTGGCTGTCGCGGCGCTCGCCGAAGAAGCCGGACTGCCTCCCGGAGTGTTCTCGATCGTGACCGGCAGCGCCGAGGACGCGCCCACGATCGGCGGGGAGCTGACGTCGAACCCGATCGTACGGAAGCTGGGCTTCACCGGCTCCACGGAGGTCGGAAAGCTGCTGATGCGCCAGTGCGCGGGCCAGGTGAAGAAGGTGTCGCTGGAGCTCGGCGGCAACGCGCCGTTCATCGTCTTCGACGACGCCGACCTCGACGAGACCATCGCCAGCGCGATCGTCTGCAAGTTCCGCAACTCCGGCCAGACCTGTATCTCCGCGAACCGGATGCTCGTCCAGGACGCGATCTACGACGACTTCCTCGCCGGCTTCACGGCAGCCGTGGCGAAGCTCGTCGTCGGTGACGGCTTCACCCCGGGAGTCGGTGTCGGCCCGCTGATCGACACACCTGCCGTGGAGAAGGTCGAACGGCATGTCGCGAACGCGCTCTCGAGCGGGGCCGAGCTGGTCGTCGGCGGTGAGCGCCTCCAGGGCCAGTTCTTCCAGCCCTCGATCCTCACCGGCGTCACGCCGACTATGGCGATGAGCTGCGAGGAGACGTTCGGCCCTGTAGCCGGGATCGCTCGCTTTTCGTCGGAGGCCGAGGCGGTCGCGGTCGCAAACGACACGCCGTACGGGCTGGCCGCCTACTTCTTCTCGCGCGACATCGGGCGGATCACACGAGTCGGCGAGGCGCTCGAGTACGGCATCCTAGGCGTCAACACCGGGTTGATCTCGACCGAGGTCGCGCCGTTTGGCGGGGTGAAGGAGTCCGGGATCGGCCGAGAGGGATCGTCCTACGGCATAGATGAATGGGTCGAGCTGAAGTACTGGGCGATCGGCGGCATGGGGGCGAAGCACCTGTGATCCTTGAGCAGCGCGACTACCACGTCCAGGTCGGCAAGCTCGCCGAGCTCGTGCGGCTCTACGAGACCGAGGGAATCGCGATCCAGCAGGACGTGCTAGGGGGCTTCGTCGGCGCCTTTACGACGGACATCGGCGAGCTCTCGCTGTACACCCATCTCTGGCGCTACGACAGCTTCGACGAGCGGGCGTCGCGACGCGCTGCGTTGCAGGCACGGGACGACTGGAAGGCGTTCGTGGCGAAGATCCAGCCGCTGCTCCGCAGGCAGGAGAATCGGATCCTGATCCCCACCTCGTTCTCGCCGCTGCAATGACGGGGCAGCTCGACGGCAAGGTCGCGATCGTCACGGGCGGCGCCCAGGGGATTGGCCGGGCGATCGCCGAGGGCCTGGCGGCGGAGGGCGCACGCATCGCCATCGCCGACCTGCGCGGCGCCGAAGAGGCAGCTAACGCGTTCCCAGGGGGCCTCGGGTTGAAAGTCGACGTCGCGGACGAGGACGCGGTGCAGCGAATGGTCGACGAGACCGTCGAGCAGTGCGGCTCGATCGACATCCTCGTCAACAACGCAGGCCTCTACGCGTCCCTCGCGATGCGGCCGTTCGACCAGATCCCGCTCGAGGAGTGGCGTCAGGTGATGGACGTCAACGTTGCATCAATGTTTCTAACGTGCCGTGCCGTGACACCGGTGATGAGGGCGCGGGGTGGCGGGACGATGGTCAACATCTCGTCGGGTACGCCGTTTCGCGGGGTGCCGTTCCTCCTCCACTACGTGACGAGCAAGGGCGCGATCGTCGCGTTCACGCGCGCGCTCGCCAAGGAGCTCGGGAAGGACGAGATCCGTGTGAACTGCGTCGCGCCCGGCTTCACGATGTCCGAGGGCGTGAAGCAGCATCCGGAGGTGGTCGAGAAGCTGCAGCGGGTGTCAGTCGCCGCGCGGACGATCCAGCGCGATCAGGAGCCGGAGGATGTCGTCGGCGCAGTCGTCTACCTCGCCGGGCCGCACTCCAGCTTCGTCACCGGGCAGACTATCGTGATCGACGGCGGCCAGTACTTCCATTGACCTTTTCCCTCCACGAGTACCCCGCTGGAATCGAGACAGCCCCGGGCAACCGGGTCGCCTACGACGTCGCCGGCAACGAGGCCCACTTCGGAGCTGCACGCATCGACGGGCACGCGCTCGTGTGGGAGATCGGCGGGTCTGCCGAAGACGCGCGACTTTCCGCAGATGTCGACTTGGACCCATCCACGGAGTGGCTCGCGCGGTGCGACCGGATCGACTTTCCTCTCGCCGGCATCGCGTACGCGCACACGCATCCGGGCCCAGGTATCCGATACCTGCTCCACGGCTCGATCGAGATCCTGACGGCTGGTGACCCTGCTAGCTACGCCACCGGCGAGTCGTGGTTCGAGTCCGGCCCCGATCCCGTCTATGCAGCCGCATCGCCGACCGAGGAGACGGCGTTCGTCCGCGTCCTGCTCCTCCCCGTCGAATGGGAAGGCAGGCGGTCGATCCGCTACGTCGACCCTGCCGACGAGGGCAAGCCGAAGCTGCAGCGACCGACCGTCTTCTTCGACCAGCGGCTCGCCCTGTGATGCGCACCGGCGGCCAAGTCCTCGTCGACCAGCTCGAGCTGCACGGCGTCGACCTCGCCTTCGGCGTGCCGGGTGAGAGCTACCTCGCCGTTCTCGACGCGCTGCACGACTCGCCGATCCGCTACGTGATCTGCCGTCACGAGGGCGGCGCCGCGAACATGGCCGACGCCTACGGGAAGCTGACCGGGAGCCCCGGGATCTGCATGGTCACGCGTGGCCCAGGCGGGACGCACGCGTCGTGCGGCGTCCACACGGCCTTTCAGGACTCGACGCCGATGATTCTTCTCGTTGGTCAGGTCGCTCGCCGCATGATGGGCCGCGAGGCGTTCCAGGAGATCGACTACCGGCAGATGTTCGGGCCGCTGGCCAAGTGGGTCGCGCAGATCGACGAGGTGGAGCGGATTCCGGAGCTCGTCTCGCAGGCATTTCATGTAGCCACGTCCGGACGGCCTGGCCCTATCGTTCTTGCGCTGCCAGAGGACATGCTCGTCGAGCGCACGGAGGCGCAGGACGCCACGCGCTACACACCGGTTCAGGCCAGTCCCGGGGCCGACGACCTCGCGCGCGCACGCGAGCTGCTCCAGGCCGCGAGCCGGCCGCTCGTCATCGTCGGTGGCGCACCGTGGAGCGCCCGAGCCAGCGCAGACATGACCGCGTTCTGCGAGGCGAACAAGCTGCCGGTCGCAGCGTCGTTCCGCTGCCAGGACTACGTCGACAATGCCTCGCCCGTTTACGCGGGCCATCTGACGCTCGGTCTCGATCCGCGGCTGGCGGCGCGCGTCCGTGACGCCGACGTGCTCCTCGTCGTCGGCGCGCGGCTCGGTGAGATCACGACGCTCGGCTACACCCTCGTCGAGCCACCACGTCCTACCCAGACCCTGATCCACGTCCACTCCGGCGTCGAGGAGCTCGGCCGGGTTTACGAGCCCGACCTCGGGATTGTCAGCGGCCTCGAGGCGTTCGCCATCGCTCTGGCAGCCGTTGCGCCGCTCGATACCACAGGCTGGAACGGCCAGTCGACGCAGGCGCGTGCCGACTACGTCGACTCGCTGCGCCATACCCCCCAGCCCGGCGAGCTCGACATGGGAGAGGTCATGGCACACCTCCGCGAGCGGCTGCCCGCAGACACGATCATGACCAACGGCGCCGGCAACTTCTCCGTCTGGGCCCACCGCTTCTGGGAGTTCCACTCCTTCCGCAGCCAGCTCGCGCCGACGAGCGGTGCCATGGGCTACGGCGTCCCCGCAGCCGTCGCGGCCAAGCTCGTCGAGCCCAACCGGACTGTGATTGCGATCGCGGGCGACGGCGACTTCCTGATGGCGAGCCAGGAGCTCGCGACCGCGGTCCAGTACGAGACACCGATCGTGATCCTCGTCGTCGACAACGGCATGTACGGGACGATCCGCATGCACCAGGAGCAGCGGTATCCGGGCCGCGTCAGCGGGACCGACCTCCACAACCCGGACTTCGCCGCGCTCGCGCAGGCGTACGGCGCGTTCGGCGAACGGGTCGACAGCACCGGGGACTTCCCGGCAGCGCTCGACCGGGCGATCACCTCAGGGCAGCCGGCGCTGCTCCACCTCGTCGTCGACCCGGAGGCAATCACCCCGCGCCAGACCCTGACCGAGATCCGCAAGCAGGCGCTTGCCGCCGGTGACTGAGAGTCGCCGGCGTGAGTTCCGGGTCGAGGGTCAGGCGGAACCGATCTCGCACTTCACCGACGCCGTCCAGGCGGGCGACCTCCTGTTCGTCAGCGGCATCGTCCCTGTTGACGAAAGCCAGTCACTCGTGGGCAAAAATGATGTCGTCGCGCAAGCACGCTGTGTCTTCGAAAACATGCGGCGGGTGCTCGCGGCCGCCGGTTGCACTTTCGCGGACGTCGTGAAGGTGACCGTGTTTCTCACCGAGATCGCCGATCGTCCGCTCGTGAATCCGGTGCGGCAGGAGGTGTTCGGCGAGACGCGACCGGCTTCGACGCTCGTCGAGGTGTCGGCACTCGTGATCCCGGGGGCGAAGATCGAAGTGGAGTGCGTCGCGCTGGTGCCCACGTGAACGACAACCTGAACGCCGCCATCACCTGGCTCGACGAGCCGCTGGCAAGCACGGCCGCCGGCCCGCTCTCCGGTCGAACGCTGCTCGTGAAAGACCTCATCGACACCGCAGGCATCCGGACGACGTACGGGTCACGCATCTACGCAGATCACGTTCCAGAGCGGGACGCCGAAGTCGTGCGCCGAGCCCGGGCCGCCGGCGCAGCTGTCATCGGCAAGGCGAACCTGCCCGAGTTCGCCTGGAGCGTTCTCGGGCAGAACCCGTGGTACGGGACAGTGCATAACCCAACCCACCCGGGGAAGACAACCGGCGGCTCCAGCTCCGGCAACGCCGCGGCGCTCGTCGCCGGTTTGTGCGACCTCGGCATCGGCTCCGACACCGGCTGCTCGATCCGACTGCCAGCGGCGGCATGCGAGATCGTCGGCCTGAAGTCGCGCTGGGGAGTGATCCCGCTCGACGGCGTCTTCCCCCTCGTGCCGACGATCGACACCGTCGGGCCGATGGGTCGCTCCGTCGAGGACGTCGCGCTCTTCTGGTCGGTGCTCGCCGAGCGCCCCGTGCCCGAACCGCTCCTTGCCGGCCTGACTGTCGGACTCCTGCGCCAGCCACCCGCGCTCGCTGACGGGCGCGAGACGGAGACGAGCGACCTCGCCGAGTCGTGGGTCGCCGACCTCGAAGCGCTCGGGGCACACGTCGTCGAAGCGCGCGTCCCCGACCCGACCGCCGACCCATGGCCGCTGTTCCTGCACGAGGCTGCGAGGTCGCACGCAGCGACGTTCCCGAGCCGCGCCGACGAGTACACCGACGTGATGCGGACGAAGCTAGAGGCAGCTCACCGCGTCGCGCCCGACGCCGTCGCAGCCGCATACGGCGCCATCGAGGAGTGGCGGCGGTACGAGCCTGAGGTCGACCTCTACGTCAGCCCCTGCTACGCAATCGACTTGCCCGCCGAGGACGTCGACGAGCTGGAGATCCGGCTGCCGCTCAGCTCCTTCCTGCGCTGGGTCAATCTCGTCGGCTGGGCCGGGCTCGCAATCGGCAATCTGCAGCTCGTAGCGCCACACGACGAGACGGTTCTCGGCGCCGGGCTCGCCTTGAGGCGCGGCTAGAGCGGCCACCATCCGGGCAAACAATCGATGATCGAGAACATGTTGGCACTTTCTTGCAACCGTTTCGACGCGTTGGTAGGTTCGCCTAGTCGTGACGAAGCTGCGTCCAGGGTGGGGACCGACGTCTAGCCGGCTGGTGGATCGCGCGTGAGCTCGGTCGCCCTTCAGCGACCACTCCGCCTCGCGTCGCGCGCTCTGGTCTTCGGTGCAGTTGCCTTCGTCCTCGGCTGGGTTCTCTTCTACGCCCGCAGCACGAACTTCGGCCCATTCATCCACGATCAGCGGAACTTCACGATCACGCTGCTGAACGGGATCACCTTCGCCGGGCTCCTGTTCATCGTCGCAAGCGGTTTCTCGCTCATCTTCGGCCTGATGCGCGTGGTGAACATGGCGCACGGCTCGTTCTACCTCCTCGGCGGATACATCGCCTACGAGGTCCAGCAGGGTATGACCGGGCAGGGATTCGCCATCCCGAGCACCGACGTCACGACCTGGGAGTGGGTCGCGCCCCTACTGGTCGCGGCCGCGATCATCGGCGTCGTGGGGCTGATTGTCCAACAGGTCTTCCTACGCTGGAACCAGGGGCAGGATCTGCGACAGGCCCTGATCACGATCGCGCTCTCGGTCATCGCCGCCGACCAAGTGGTCGCACATTTCCCGCGGCACGTCCCTGCGGGCGCACTTCGCTTCGGCGGAATCGCGGTGAGCCTGACCTGGCCCGGGTGGACTGACCGCTTCGTCAACCTGCACGTCTTCGGCGTCCAGTACTCCCTGCAGCGCCTCGTCATGCTCGCGCTCGGGGTTAGCGTCGGAATCGCCCTCTGGGTTTGGCTGTACAGGACCCGGACGGGAACGATCATCCGCGCCGGCGTCGACGATCGGGAGATGACCTCGGCCCTCGGCGTGAACATCCAGCGGACGTTCGCCATCGCGTTCATCGTCGGCTCCTCGCTCGCCGCCTTCGGTGCAGTCGTCGGCAGCTCGCAGGCCGGCGTGTCGTCGGGAGTGGACGGGCAGTGGCTGCTCAACTCCCTCGTGGTCGTGATCATCGGCGGCATGGGCTCGATCTTCGGCGCCGTCGCCGGGTCGCTGCTCTACGGGCTCGTGTTCTCGTTCTCGGCCGTCTACCTGCCCACGACGAGCGACAACTGCTGCGCCCAGTACTCGATCGTGTTCACGTTCGCTCTCCTCGCGCTCGTCCTCGCCTTCCGCCCCCAGGGCCTGTTCGGGAGGGCAGGATGAACCTGCTCGCAGGGGGGACGAAGTCTGTTGCCGAGCGGTCGTTCGCCGCCGCTGCGCTGATCCTCGCGCTCGTTGGACCGCTGCTTTTCAACGAGTACTGGGTCAGCTTCATCCTCACGCAGACGTTCCTGATCGGAATCGCCGCCGCAAGCCTGATCTTCCTCTCGGCGTACGGCGGGATGGTTTCGCTGTCACAGACCGCGCTCTTCGGGATCTCGGCGTTCGCGCTCGGCAACATGGTCACGCAAGGCGAGGCCAAAGGGCTGCACCTCGGGTGGAACCCATGGCTCTCCGTCGTGCTCGCGATCCTGATCACGACAGCCGTCGGCCTTCTCTTCGGCGCGATCTCGAGCCGGAGCGCGGGGATCTACTTCCTAATGATCACGTTGACGTACTCGGTGATCGGCACGTATTTCTTCGGCCAGGTGACGATCGTCTCGGGCTTCTCGGGGATCGGCGGAATCGACAACTACACCCCGTCGATCGTCGGCTCACCGACCACCCAGCCGAATCGGCTCTATTACGTAGCCCTCGTCGTGGCGATCCTCGCGTACATCCTGATTCGGTACTTGGTGCGCACCCCGTTCGGGTTAGCGCTCCAGGGGGTGCGGGACGAGCCGGTCCGCATGAGCTCGCTCGGGTTCAACGTGGCGTTGCACCGGACGCTCGCGTTCGGCTTTGCCGCGTTCGTCGCCTCGCTCGCCGGGATCCTCTTCGCCTGGTGGAACGGCACAGTCGCGCCCGACACGATCGGCCTGCAGAGCACGATCGATCTGCTCGTGATCTGCGTGATCGGCGGCCTACGGCGCGTCGAAGGAGCCTGGCTCGGCGCCTTCGCCTTCATCGTGATCAACAACTACGTCCGCGACGTGTCGGTGCCCGTGCTCGGAGGCAGCTTCAACACGATCATCGGGCTCATCTTTCTGGTCATCGTCATCGTCTCGCCCGACGGGCTCATGGGGATCTGGGATCGGTTATGGTCGCTCGGGCGCCGGCGTGGCGGCAGCGCCACCGGGCCAGTAGCCGCCACACCGTCCGGTTCTCATGGGTAGGGAAGGAGGCCGGTACAAACGGCAATGGAAATTCGTCCTACACACCAGAAGGGTCAACACCGAGCTAGGAGGACAACAGGATGAGCCGACTCAAGGTGAGGGGCTGGAAGCTACTGCTTCCGGTGCTCGCGCTTGCCATCACTGCAGCAGCGGTTTCGGCAACCGCGTTCGCGCAGCCGGCCGCGAAGGTGGTTCGCGTCGCGATCATGACCGACTGCAAGGGAGGCTTCGCTTTCGGGTCCGAGGTAGACACCGGTGGGGCGTTCGCCGCCCTCGCGCAATATGCCGGCGGGAAACCTGTGGACAAGAAGAAGCCGACGGCAGGTATCAAAGGTGCTCACGCCGGTGGCGCGAGCATCAAGATCGTCGGTATCGGCTGCGGCAACGACACGGTCGACGTCGCAATCAAAGAGACGCGGCGGCTGATGGAGCAACTGAAAGCCGACGTCATGATCGGCCCGCTGTCGGGTGACGAGGCAGTGGCGGTCGCCCGCTACGCGAAGCAGCATCCGACCAAGCTGTTCGTCATCGGTACCGCCGGTTCGCAGGACCCGACGCTGCAACTCGCGACCAAGAACGTGTTCCGCTACCACGGCGACGGCGCCCAGTGGAACGCGGGATCGGGCGAGATCGCGTACAAGAAGCTCGGCTGGCGCAAGGCCGCAATCATCATGGACGACTACAGCTTCGGCTGGACGTCGGCGGCCGGCTTCATCGCCGACTTCTGCGCGAACGGCGGTTCGATCGTGAAGCGGGTCTTCCCGCCGCTCGGCACGACCGACTACTCGTCGTTCATCCAGCAGTTGCCGCCGCCAGACAAGGTGGACGGTTACTTCTGGGTCGTCGGCGGGACGGGCACCTCGCCCAGCCTGACGGCGTTCGAGCAGGCGTACGGCAAGCTCGATCCGAAGAAGGTGATCGGGAACCTGTTCTTCGCGTTCCTCGGTGCAGACAAGGTCGTAGCACCGAAGTTCGTCGGCGCGTATGTCGGCGGTTTCGGGACCCCATGGGTCGGCGGTCTGCAAAACAAGCAGGCCAAGGGCTACGAGGCCGCTATCAACAAGTGGTATCCGGGCCTCGACGGTGGCAACTACGCCGACGGGTTCGTCTACAACTACTACAACGCGGCATGGGCATTCGTCCGCGGCCTGACGGCATCAGGCGGTTAGGTTGGAGCGAAGCTCATCGCGAGCATGCCTCTCACGAATCGCTCCGGCTATCAGGTGTCGGGCGGCGGCGTCCTCCATCTCGATGCGAACCGGCAGGCGATCCAGGATCAGTATCCGTTGCAGCTGATCAAGAACGCCGACGGCAGCATCGGAGCGAAGGCTGTCGGCTTCGTGCCGAACGTCGACCAGTCGTTCGGCGGTCTCTTCAAGAAGACGAGCCCACCGCCCGGCCGCTCGCAGCCTCCGTGCGTGAAGCGGAGCCTGCCATGGCAGGGAAAGATCCAGGTCGTCAAGAACGGCGTCGTCACGAAGCAGTTCCTCAAGTAGGCAGGTGATCGAGGCACCAACGCAGCCGAATGCCGAGCCGGCCCTCCGCTTACGGGGGGTCGGCCGGCGGTTCGGCGGCGTCCAGGCAGTCCGCGACGTGGACCTCGAAGTCGCGCCCGGCGAGCGTCGTGCAATCCTCGGCCCGAACGGCGCCGGCAAGACGACGCTCTTCAACCTCGTCGCCGGCGACGTTCCTGTGTCGACCGGGACGATCGAGGTGTTCGGGCGGGACGTGACTGGGCTGCCTGCGCGCGCCCGGCCTGCGCTCGGGCTCGCGCGGAGCTACCAGAAATCACGACTTTTCCTCGGCCTCACGGTCGTCGACAACCTCTACCTCGCTCTCGTCGGCTGCGAAGGCGGGCGGTTGCGCGCGTTCCCGAGCAAGCGCGACCGCGAGCTTCGCGATCGGGCGAGGACGGCGGCTGATCGAGTCGCGCTCGGCGACAAGGTCGAGACGCTCGTCGGCTCGCTCTCGCATGGCGAGCAGCGCCAGCTCGAGGTCGGCATGGCGAGCGTCACGAACCCGCAGATCATCATGCTCGACGAGCCCGCGTCGGGTCTCTCGCGCGGCGAGCGCGAGCGGCTGACTGAGCTTCTGCTCGCGCTGCCGAAAACGGTGACGCTGATCATCATCGAGCACGACATGGACGTCGCACTGACCGTCGCCGAGTACGTGACGATGATGCACGACGGCCGGAAGATCGTCGAAGGCACGCCGGACGAGATCCGCGGCAACCAGCTCGTCCACGACCTCTACCTCGGCCGGGCGCACACCAATGAGTGAGCCGCTGCTCAAAGTCGAAGGGCTGAACGGCCACTACGGCCGCGCCCACGTGCTGCAGGACGTGAACCTCGAGATGGGCCACGAGTCGGTCGCCGTGATCGGCCGCAACGGGATGGGGAAGTCGACGCTCTGCGCCGCAATCATGGGCCTGCCGCAGCCGACGACCTCGGGCTCGGTGCTGTTCGAAGGCCGCGAGACCGTCGGCCGCGCGTCCTACCGCATCGCAAGCGCCGGCATCGGCTACGTGCCGCAGGGGCGCCGGCTGTTCCCGTCGCTCTCCGTGGACGAGCACCTACGCATGATCGCGCCGAAAGACAAGGCCGCGCGCTGGACGGTGGGCAAGGTCTACGAGCTGTTCCCGCGCCTCGACGAACGGCGTCGCAACGGTGGCGCGCAGCTCTCCGGCGGCGAACAGCAAATGCTGGCGATTGGCCGAGCGCTGCTGACGAACCCGAAGCTGCTGATCATGGACGAGCCGTCCGAGGGCCTTGCCCCCGCGATCATCGAGAACCTGATCGAGGTGTTCAAGGCGCTCGAGGAAGAGGGGCTTGCCATCCTGTTGATCGAGCAGAACCTCAGAGTCGCAACCGCGCTGGCCGAGCGACAGCTCGTCATGGTCGCCGGCAAGATCTTCACCGAGACGACCTCGCAGGTGCTTGCCACCGATCCGGAGGCACAGCGACGCTTCCTCGGCGTCGAGCCACTCGCGAACTGAATCAGTATGGGCGGCCGCTTTCTCGGATGTGCGTGTCTCGGCGTCTTCGCTGTCCTCCTCGCAACCGGCTGCGGGTCATCGGCGAAGCGGTCAGATCTCCTCTTCGTCTCGAGCCGGTCTGGCTCGTACGCGATCTACGCGATGGGCGCGAATGGGGACGGGCAGCGGAGACTCACGAGCGATGCGTTGCCAGAGGTAACCGGGCCTGCCGGCCTCTTCTTCCAGGTAGATCCGGTGTGGTCGCGCGACGGCCACCTCGTCGCCTTTGGCAGTGACCGATCCGGCAAGCCACAGCTGTATGTCATGCGCGCCGACGGCAGCGGCACGCGTCGTCTCACCTCACTCGCGCATGGTGCGGCTCGCGCGTCGTGGTCGCCCGACGGCACGAAGATCGCGTTCATCGAGAACGAGCCTGGCAACCTCGGTGTGATGCGCTCGGACGGCACCAGTGCGCACCAGATCGGCGGAGGTCTCGCAAACGAGTCTGATCCGTCCTGGTCGCCGGACGGCGCGCTGATCGCGTACGTCCTGCGAACACCCGGAACCGACGTCAAGGAGCTCTACGTCGTTCGTCCCGACGGTACGGGGAAGCGCCGGATCACACACCTGAACGCCAGTGTCGGATCACCGTCCTGGTCTCCCGACTCGAGCCGTCTCGCTTTTACGACGAACGCTCGCGGACACTTCGAGGTCTCGGTCGTCGGCCTCGACGGGAAGGGCCTGAAACGGCTCACCGATTCGCCGTCCGACGACATCGAACCGGCGTGGTCGCCCGACGGGAAGCTGATCGCGTTCTCGCGCGACGGCTCGATCTACACGGTCGATCTCGCGGGCAAAGTCACACAGCTCACGGACGGCAAGAACAACGACTCGAGCCCCGCCTGGAAGCCAGTAGGGAAGTAGGATCGCCGCCATGCCGACAGTCGTTCTGGTGGGGACGCTCGATACGAAAGGCAAGGAGTTCGACTTCCTGCGCGATCGCGTCCGCGAGCATGGCGTCGACGTGATCCTCGTCGACTGCGGGATCGTCGGAGAACCGCTCGCCGTCGCGGACATCACGCGCGAGGAGGTCGCGGAGGCGGTCGGCGCCGACGTCGCCGCGCTCGCCGCCGCTGGGGATCGCGGCGCGGCTGTCACCGTCATGGCCGACGGGGCCGCCGCCATCGCCGTCCGGCTGCACGCCGAAGGTCGACTCGACGGGATCCTGAGCGTCGGCGGCTCCGGCAACTCGTCGATCGCGACGCACGCGATGCGCGCGCTGCCGGTCGGTGTGCCGAAGCTGATGGTGTCGACCGTCGCCTCCGGCGACACCCGGCCGTTCGTCGGCGCGGTCGACGTCACGATGATGTACTCGGTCGTCGACATCGCCGGCGTCAACCGGATCTCGGCGCAGATCATGACGAACGCCGCCGGCATGATCGCCGGCGCGGTCAAGAGCGTCGCTCCCGATCTCGGCGCGGATCGGCCGCTGATCGGCGCAACGATGTTCGGAGTCACGACAGCGTGTGTGACGGCCGCGCGTGAACGGCTCGAGGAGCTCGGCTATGAGGTGCTCGTGTTCCACGCCACAGGCACCGGGGGCCAGTCGATGGAGGCGCTCGCCAAAGCCGGCTTCCTCGCCGGCATTCTCGACGTGACGACCACAGAGCTCGCAGACGAGCTCGTCGGTGGCGTCCTCTCGGCAGGCACCGATCGCCTCGAAGCCGCGGGGGCGCTCGGCCTGCCGCAGGTCGTCTCGCTCGGTGCCCTCGACATGGTCAACTTCGGGCCGCGCGAGTCTGTGCCCGAGAAGTTCGCCGACCGCAATCTCTATGTCCACAACCCGACGATCACGCTGATGCGGACGACGCCCGACGAGTGCCGCGAGCTCGGACGTCAGATCGGTCGCAAGCTCTCCGCCGCGAGTGGACCCACGGTGCTGTATATCCCGCTGGGCGGCGTCTCCGCGATCGCAGTCGAAGGCCAGGTCTTCTACGACGCCGCTGCAGACGCCGCTCTCCTCGACGGCCTCCACGAGACGCTCGGCCCGAACGTCGAGGTGCACGAGCTCGACGCGGACATCAACGATCCCGCCTTCGCCCTCGCGACCGCGAATCGGCTGCACGAGCTGATCCAGGAGAAGGCGTGACCCGAGGCGAAGCGCTCGCGCGGCTGCGGGCGCAGATCGAGGCAAAGCAGCCGATCATCGGCGCCGGCGCCGGAACGGGCCTATCGGCGAAATGCGCCGAAGCAGGAGGCGCCGACCTGATCATCATCTACAACTCCGGCCGCTACCGGATGGCTGGCCGCGGTTCGCTCTCCGGCCTCCTCCCCTACGGCGACGCGAATGCGATCGTGATCGACATGTCGCACGAGGTGCTGCCGATCGTGAAAGAGACGCCTGTTCTCGCAGGTGTCTGCGGCACGGACCCGTTCCGCCTGATGGATGTCTACCTCGACGAGATCAAGCGGCTCGGCTTCTCCGGCGTCCAGAACTTCCCGACGGTCGGCCTGTTCGACGGCACGTTTCGCCGCAACCTCGAGGAGACGGGCATGGGTTACGGCCTCGAGGTCGACATGATCCGCCTCGCGCGCGAGAAGGACCTGCTCACGGCGCCGTACGTCTTCGATCCGGACGAGGCGACGGCGATGGCAACGGCGGGCGCGGATGTGCTCGTGCCGCACATGGGGCTGACGACCGGCGGCACGATCGGGTCCGAGTCGGCAAAGACCCTGGACGACTGCGTGCCGCTGATCCAGGAGATGCACGACGCCGCCAAGCGCGTCAACCCGGAGATCATCGTCCTCTGCCACGGCGGGCCCATAGCCGAGCCGGACGACGCCGCTTTCATCCTCGATCGCACCGACGGCATCGTCGGCTTCTTCGGCGCCTCCTCGATGGAGCGGCTGCCGACCGAGATCGCGATGACCGAGAACATGCGCCGTTTCAAGCAGATCCCCGTCTAGTCGACAAGGAGAGACCGTGAGCAGATTCGTGATGAAGTCCGACGTGGAGGTCGCCCATTTCGACTGGGGCAGCGCAGGCATGCGCTGCGCCACGCCAGGCACCGGCTGCACGACGTTCGTCGTGATGGACGTCACGCTGACGCCGGGCGGCGGGCACGACTTCCACAAGCACCCCGACCAGGACGAGATGATCATCATCAAGTCCGGCCGCGTGACGCAGTGGCTGGAGCAGGATCACCGCGAGCTTGGCCCGGGCGACTCGATCTACATCGACAAGGACGTCGTGCACGCATCGTTCAACGAGTTCGACGGGACCGCCGAGCTGCAGGTGATCCTGGCACCGGCGATGGGCGAGGGCGGCTACGAGCTGGTCGACGTCTCCGGCGACGCTCCCTGGGCGACCCTCAGAGGTTGACGGAGAACGGAGACGGGGATACGGAGATGGGGACAGGCTAGACCCTGTCCCCATCGCAGCTTCATGCAGGGGAGAGGATTCGAACCTCTGAAGGCTGAGCCAGCGGGTTTACAGCCCGCCCCCTTTGGCCACTCGGGAACCCCTGCGAGAGCGGGCATTGTAGCGTCGCATTGACCGGCCGATCGCAGTCGTTCTCCAGGCGTGTAACACAGATGCGCTGCTAGTACTTCAGTTCGTGAAGCGACCCGTTCGAGCCGCCGACCCGTACCGGGACACGACCGTGATCGACGCGCGTGCTCCGCGCACGAACCAAGCAGTCGTCGGGCTGGTGGCGCTGGCCGCCATCATGTTCGGGCCGTGGTGGCTGCTCGCTGTGCTTGCCCTTCAACTGGCGGTCGGCCTGACGTTCGGGAGACGCTACTGCCTGGCGTGCGTCCTCTACTTCGAAGTCATCCAGCCACGTCTGGGCGAAGGTCCCTTGGAGGACAGCCGCCCACCGCGGTTCGCGAATCTCGTCGGGCTCGCGTTCCTCGCGTCGGCCAGCGGGTTCTATGCGGCCGGCCTCGACACCGCGGGCACGGTGCTTGGTGGAATCGTCGCGGCGCTCGCGCTGCTCGCTGCGCTTACCGGCTTCTGCGCCGGTTGCACCGCCTTCAAGATCGGCTACGCACTGACAGGTCGACGCTTCGTCAGCTGCCCGCTACCACCGCAGCCGAGCGCACCGCACGCCTAGGAGGCGGCTAGACTCCTGGCCTTCGCCCTCTTAGCTCAGTTGGTAGAGCACCTCCATGGTAAGGAGGGGGTCGACGGTTCGAGTCCGTCAGAGGGCTCTGAGAAAGCGCCGGAAATCGGCGCTTTCTCGTATGTGTTCAGTCGATGTAGGGGCCTCTGAGGGCCGGCATGGAGCCGTTTATGGAGCTTTCGCGTTGAGAGGCTCTCGATTTGTCGTCTGGAAGGGCAACTGGGCCGCGTGAGAGCGGGTCGAAGAGGCGACCTCCGGATAGACCTCAGCGCAGGCTCGGACTGGCGTCGTGGCCAATGTTGCCGATATCGCGGTAGAGCGCCTCGACATTGTTTCCCTCGGGGTCGAGCAGGTAGGCGGCGTAATAGCCCGGTGCATAGTCGCGGTACCCCGGCGCGCCGTTCGAGCGGAAGCCAGCCTCGACTCCTGCCCGATGGAAGGCATCAACGTGCTTCTTCTGCCTCGCGTAGAAACAGAGGTGCAGGTTCTGTGTTGGCGCGCGGCGAGCGACGATGTTGAGATTCGTGAAGCAGGCGCCCTCCGCGTGTTCGGAGAGCTTCGGGATGCCGAGCGGTGCGAGCACGGTTTCGTAGAAGCGGACGCTCTCGGCGTAGTCGCTGACGTAGAGATCAACGTGGTCGAAGATCCGAAGCGACCAGTCCCAATCCTCGACCGCATTCACGTCGGAGACCATCGCACAGGCAGCTCAGTCAGGCGAGGGTGGGCACGGGATCGCCGCGGGCCTTGGCGATGAGGGCGTCGCTGAGGTAGGCGTAGAGCGAGCGGCGTTGCAGCCGGCAGGTTTGGTCGACCGAGAGTAGTCGTTCGATCGTGCGTTCGCCGCCTTGCGAGCGACTGCCGAGTGAGAGCTTGCGGTAGATGACGGCGGCGCGTAGGCCGCGCTCGGCGGCGTTGTTGGTCGGCTCGACATCGGGCACGTCGGCGAACGTCCACAGTGCGGGCCAGAGCTTGAGAACGTCCACAGTGCGGGCCAGAGCTTGAGCAGGTTCTTGGCGAGCCCGCGCACGTGCCGCTGCCGCTTCCCGGTCGAGCCCCACTCGAGCAGCGGCCACATCTGCGCTTTGATCTGCTCGACGCGCCGCCGCAGCGCAGCACGGTCGCCGTCTTGCTGGAACTGCTTCCAGGCCTGGAAGACGTTCCAGGTCACCTCGAGTCCGTCGAGGCCGAACGCTTCTTGTGGACCCGAGCCGAGGTCGGCGTGGAAGGTGAAGTCGCGGCGCAGATGCGACCAACACACCTGCCGCTGCTGCGGCTCGAGGCTGTTGTAGGCGCTGAAGCGGTCGGAACCGACAACGCCGGCGAAGCCATCGCCGATCAGGCCGTGCAGGTGCTGCTTGCCGCGGTCGGGCGCGATCCGCAGCACCGCCGTCTGTTTGCTGAAGGCGCCCCAGAGCGTGCGCGGCTCGCCGCCGAGATACCAGCCGGTCTCGTCGATGTTGAGTGCGCCCGCGACACGTGTCTGCTCGAGCAGCTCCTCGTAGACCGGCTCGAGCGTCTCGGCGGTGCGACTGAGTATCGCCTCGATCGTGCCGACCGCGATCGGGCAGCCGAACAGCTCCTCCATCAGCTCGACCAGCTGCCGACGCGAGAGACGATCCCGCACTGTCAACGCGGCGATCGCCGCCTCGAGCTTTGGACCGAAGCAGCCACGCGGCACATCCAACGGCAACTCGGCCCGCACCGTGCGACCGCAGTCAGGACAGCAGACGCGCTGCAGCCGGTGCTCGCTGACCTCGACCGCGAGCGGCGGCAGTTCCGCCACCTGATGCCGGGCCGGCGCGCCAGCCGGCTCACGCTCCTCGTCGCCGAAGACGTGGCCGCAGCAGCAGAACTCCGGCCAGTGCTCGATCACGTCGGTGACTTGTTCGATCGGAAACAGCGACCTCCCATGCCCGGGATGACCCGGCTGGGCGCCCTGCTTCCGTCCCGTCCCCCGCGAACGGCCCCGCTTCCCCAGCCAAGGCGGATCATGGCTCGGCGGCAGCGACGAGTTGCGCGAGTCGCGCTTCAACCGTTGCTCGAGCTCCTCGACCCGCTCCGCCAGCGCGGCGAGCTGCGCGTCCTGCGCCTCCAGGCGCGCTGACAACTCCAGCAGCACATCGACCACCGGCTCGCGCCCCCGCGCGAAGATCGCCTCCGCCTCCGAACGCTCCACACCCGCTCATTCGCCACCCCCAAACCGGTCCCTGCCGACTGAACGCTTACGCTTTCTCGTTCAGGCCGACTTGCTCCGACTCGAACGTGCGGTGGGTATGGAGCCGTTTATGGAGCTTTCACGTCCAGAACTCGCCTGTGTGACCACGATGCGGCGTTGACGCTCGGTACCCCGGGTCGTAACTTCGGCCCGGTGATCTTCAGTCTTGAGGCGCTTCAGGCAGAGCAAGGCGATTGCTTCCTGATCCATTTCGGCGACACCGGCGCGCCGCAGGTGATGCTCGTCGACGGCGGGCCTGGACGCGACGTCTACGACGCGCGCCTGAAAGCGCGTCTGAACGCTCTGCGCTCACACTTCGGCGCGCTCGAGCTCTCGCTAGTCGTCTGCAGCCACATCGACGACGACCACATCGGCGGCGTCTTGGCGCTTGTCCAGGATGTCGAGCTCGGCGCGCTCGACATCAAGATCAACTGCCTCTGGCACAACCGCCCGCTCGACCTCGTCGGCGAGGCCGACGATCAGCGGCTGGCCGCCATCCTGCGCGAGGACGAACACGCCGAGCGATACGCGACCGCGTGGACGAAGCAATTCGTCGACGAGAACTGGGAGGTCGATCCCAACTTCGCCTATGTCGTCGCCAGCGTGCAGGAAGGCGACGAGCTCTACGCCGACGCGAAAGAGGCGAGCATCCCGATCAACTGTGGCTTCGACGGCGGTCTGGTCATGGCGCGGACGCCCGAGGAGGGCTACGCGCACATCACCATCGACGACCTCGACCTCCTAGTGATCGGTCCCGACGCCGCGCAGATCGAGGCGCTGCGTAAGAAGTGGCAGAAGGAGACGAAGGGCCAGAGCGTCGACGAGCTGTGCGACAACTCGGCCAAGATCGCCGCGCTTGTCGCTGCGAACGACGACGCCTCTGTCACCAATCTGTCGAGCATCGTTTTCCTTGCTGAGTTCGGCGGCCGGTCGATCCTGATGACCGGTGACGCCCGCGGTGACTACGTGATCGACGGGCTGACGCGCGCCGGTCGCCTTGGGGCCGGTAGCGCGCACGTCGACGTCTTGAAGCTCCAGCACCACGGCAGCGCGCGCAACAACGATGAGCACTTCTTCGCCACCGTTACCGCCGACGAATACGTGATCTCAGCCAATGGCCTCTACGGTAACCCCGACCCGGCAACCTTCGACGCGCTCGTCACCGCCCGCGGCCAGAACGGCTACCGCATCTGGCTGACCAACGGCGCGCCTGGCACGCCGATCGCGTCGACAGTCGCGGCGATCAAAGGCAAGTACCCAAGCATGACCTTGAACGTCCGGCCAAGCCAGGCCGACGGGTTTCGCGTCGACCTCGGTGACCCGGTCGGCTACTAGCCGCGACTAGAGCTCAGGGCAGTAGAAGTCGAGCAAGAGGCGAGTCAGCTTCTCCCCGCGCGCGGCCAGGAGGTCGATCGTCTCCTCGCCCATGGCGGCGAAATCGGTCGGATAGTCGACGACCTCGTCGCGCAGCGGCAGGTCGGCCGGGACGAGCGGCAGCGCCCGCTCGCTCTGGCCAAGGTAGGGAAAGAGGAAGCCCTTCAGCTCGCCGGAGGCGGCATAGAGGTGGAGGCGGTTGCGGCCACCGTCTTGGGCCTTGCGGAACGTCGACTCGAAGCTGCGGCGCACGCGCGAGACGAAGCCGTACGGGACGTATCCGTCATCTAACAGCCCGCGGCCAGCGTCGCAGGCGATCACGTACGCCGGGTCGTAGGTAACAGTGATGCCGGTATCGCGCCCTGGCTCGAGCACGCTCGTGCCGAGGTTGTCGAAGACGCCGCCGTCGGTGAGGACGACGCGCCGCTGCGACTCGACGCCGTCGTGGTCGCGGAAGCGGAACTGCCGGTCGAGCGCCGGCAAGAGCAGCGGGTAGGCAGCCGAGGCGGCGACGGCCAGCGCGACCGGCAGATCGTCGACGACGGTGCCGTAGCGGTAGCAGTGGCTCTCGCGGCTGCCGAAGCGGAAGGCCGAGCCGCTGCGCAACTCGCAGGCGTTCAGGACGACGTCGACGTCGTCGCGCCGCGCGCTCCCAAGTGTCTGCTCCGGGAACAGCTCCGCGAAGACGTCGACGAGCGCCTCGGTCGCGCTCGAGAATCGCCGCCACGGCGGCGTAACCAGCCGGCGCGGCCGGACGAGTGCAGGCAGGTGCGCGGCGACGGCGTCCCCCGCCGCGAGCGTGCGGGCGCCGGCGGCGGCCGTGCCGCTGGTGGCCAGCGAGGCGACGGTCGCGAGCACGCGTGGGCTGGCAAACGCGCGGCGGGCGATCTTCAACTGCAAGCCGCCGCGCAGGAGCGCGCAGACGCGCGCGTCGAAGGCGGCGAAGTTGCCGTCGCTGTAAACGTACAGGGCGGCGGCCAGCGAGCCGCCGGACACACCGGAGACGACGAACGTGCGCGCGAGCACGCCGCGGTCGTGGAGGGCGCGCAGACAGCCGAGGTGGAAGGCGAGCGCACGGAAGCCGCCCCCGGAGAGCGCGAGGCCGACGTCGCGCGCCGGCGATGGCGGCGGCTCAGGCTCCATCACCCGGAGGTGGGCGCGGATCACGTGCGGCGGACGCAGGTCAGCGCGATCGAACATGTAGGCGCCGAGCGCCGGCCGCTCGGCGCTCTGCCCGACGATCAACAGGAGCGCGCGCGGGATCAGCGGCGCGGACGACAAGACGATGCCGCTCATGCCGACAACATCACGGTCGGACGGCACCGGGTCGAGGTTGGGGTGCGTGTGCCAGGTGCCGACGAAGGAGAGGCTGCCGAGGCCGCGACGGCGCTTCTCGGCGCGCACCGACTCCACGCCTTCGACGCCGCAAACGAACTCATCGGGCGAGGCCTCCGAGTCGGGCGGCGACCCGATCACCTCGCTCACCCAAACGACGCCCGTCGCCTCGTCGCGCTCGCCGAACAAGAGGCCGCCGGTCTCGTAGGTCGGGTCGACCGCGCGGTCGTTGCGACGGATGTGCGCCTGGATCTCGGCCAGCGCGCTCGGCGCCAGACGCACCTGATAGCCCTGGATCGCCTCCTCAAGCAGGACGTCGGGCGGGAATGACAGCTCGACCTGGCGCGGCTCGGGCTGCTCGGCGGTCGGCAGCGCCATTAGGAGTGCGCGGCCGTCGGCCCCGCCGATCGCGATCCGCGCGCCGGCCCACAGCAGGAGCGAAAGCGCGAGCGCGGCCGCCTCGGCCTGCGAGCCGCGGAAGGTCGGCTCGCTGCAGCCCGGCTCCGGCTGGAAGACGTCGCCGCGCGGCGTGGCAGGCCAGAACTCGTCGGAGTAAGCCTGGTAACCGCGCTGGTTCGGCCAGGCCTTCGTGCGCAGCCGGATCTTCGTCTTGCGGGCCAGGTCGTGCGGCCCGCCCGGCTGCGTTGGCGGGCTGACGGTGACCAGGCCGCGCGTCGCCTCGTGCCCGAAGACGGCAGAGACGAGGAAGCATTCCGCCGGGTGTCGGCTGCGCACGCGCTCGAGCTTGGCGGCGACCGCGGTCGAGGCCGTGGCGTCGATCAGAACGTCGGCGCTGTCCGACCAGTCGCCGCCGGCGAGCGGGCCGGTCAGAACGTTGCGAATCTTGGCCTCGACGTCGAGCCTCGGCAGCGCGGTCTGCAACCGCTCGGCCAGGCAGGTCGCCTTGGCTCGTCCGATGTCGGCGTCGGCGTACGGCTGGCGGACGAGTAGCCCCGGCGTGACGACGCCGTTGTCGTACAAGAGGAGCTTCGCCGGCCCAGCGCGGGCAATGGCCTCAGCGACCGGCGCGCCCAAAGCGCCGCAACCCCAGACGACGACGCGCTTGCCTGCGAAGGCCTGAAGCGGCGAGCCCTCCTGGCGCGAGCGCGTCACCTCGGGTCGGTCCTCGCGCACGCGGCACCAGGCCAGCTTGGCCTCTCTCGCCCAGTGGTCGAACAACCATTCGGCCGCCTCGCCGCCCTCGCGCAGCACTTGATCGTCGACGGCGCGCAGATTGCGGAACCGCAGATAGCGCACCTGCTCGGCCGGGACGCCCCAGGCGACGAAATGGATCAGCCGCTCGCCGTCGATGCGGCGCATCGGCGTCCCAAGCAGCACGATCAGCGGCCGCTCGGCCGGCAGCTCCTGCGCGGCGCGCTCGAGCACCTCGACCAGGAGCTCGCGGTCGAGGCCGCGGGCGGCGATTACGTCGAGCAGGGCGCCGACAGTCGATGGGTACTCCCAGTCGAACTCGCCGTCCATGACGATCGTCAGCCCGAACTGCTCGGGCCAGCCCTCCGCGCCGATCGCGGCGAAGGGCCGGAAGGCGACGACGTCGGCGCGACCCTGGAGCTCCGCCTGTCGGTCGAGGACAGCAGCCCCGGCGAAGATCTCCCCGGCGGCGACGGGGGCGTTCGCGCGCACGATGATCTGCGGCATGTCGTGGTCGATGTCATAGGTCACCGGCGGGTGCAAAGGGGCGGCCTCGGGATCGAGCTGGCCGGCGGCGGCGCTCTCGAGCCATTGCCACAGACGATCGAGAAAACCGAACATGCCGTCGGCCGGGTTCCACTCGACCGCCGGCGCCGCGTACAGGCAGAGCAGCGAGCGCCACTGCACATGCGGCGTCCCGGCCCAGCGGCGATGGCGGACGAGAATGCTCGGCGGTCCGTACGGGAAGTCGGTGTCGATCAGGATCCGGAACGACTCGCGCGAGCGCAGCTCGAGGCCCGCGCCGCGGACGATCGCGCCCGTCGGCAGCGATACGTCGACGATGACAAGCTGGCCGTCCTCCGTGACATCGCCGACGAGGAACGCCGGGTCGACGTCGGCGATGTCACGGAGCTGCCGGAGAGCGAGCTCCTGCTCGTCCGTCACCTAGATCGAGCCGTAGCCGTGCCGCTGGCCAGGCGTCTGCGTATCGCCGCGCGCCGTCGCCGTCGCCATCGTCAGCGCCCTCGCCGACGTTGTCTCGGCCTCGCGCATAGTGAACTCGCCGTCGATGAAGTGGAAGACGATCGGCTTCGGCTCGTCGGCGTCCGGCCACTCGCCGGTGCACTCGAAGCGCTCGGCGATCTTCTCGTACTCGACACGCGCCCGCACGTGCGGCGGGTTGTCGCCGGACTCATTCTTGGTCGGGAATTCGATGCTCGCGGAGATGACGTAGGTCGGGCTCGAGCCCGCGCTCTCTAAGGCGTTCAGGATGTCCTGCTTGAGCTTGCGCTCGCCCTCCGGCTCGTCGGCGACGTACATCACCGAGTCAGAGCAGTGGTGCGGCGCGAGCAGGACGTTCCACTCGAGGCTCGCGTCATCGCCCTCCTCGAAAATGCGCTTCAGCGTCTCGTAGTGCAGATCGCCGAACAGGATCGCCCGCCCGGCGGCCTCGCCGTCAAACACCGTCACCTTGAGCGCGACGCTCGTTGCGTTGCGCTCGCGCTCGGCGTCCCCCTTGAACGGCGCGTGCACGAAAGCGTGGAAGTCGCCCTCGCGATCGACGCCGTCGATCTCGCTGAACCACTCGCCGGGCTTGGTGAAGCACTCCGCCGGCAGGTCGCTGTAATGCTCGAGGATCTCGGCGTCTCCGATGATGCGGATGCGGTCGCCGGAGCCGGCCACGCCCGCGCGGTTGACGGCGATCCGCCGCTCGGCTTCGTCGCAGAAGGACTTGGCGTCGTCGGACAGCTCGTCACGCTCCCAAAGGATGCGCGGGGAGAACCAGAGGTCGCCGATCACAACGTCCTCGTCCTTCAACAGGCGCTCGAAGCCGCGGCAGTGGTCGGCGTCCCCGTGCGAGAGCCCGAACGCGGCCAGGTACTTCTTGCCGTCACGCTCGGGCAGCGCGGCGACGAGCTCGTCGATCACGGGCGCGCGCGTCGGGTCTTCTCCGGCGTCGTCGCAGTGGTTGATGTCAACCTGAACGAACGTCTCGGCATCGACGATGATCGTCGTCGAGTCGCCGTTGCCGACAGGCCAAAAGACGTAGCCCTTGTCCGGAAAGTTCATCTGTTTCCTCCTTCCAACGGCCGCAGCCGCTCACGATCAGTACGAACGTATGTTCCACCATCGACCGGACGGGAGCTCCGACCGCCATATCCGATACGATTTACCTTGAAGGTAGCAGAAATCTTCTATACCTCTCAGGTAAAGGATAGTTCTTGGAGCTGACGTTCACCAACGAGCGCTTGGCGCAGCTCTGCAGCCGGCGCGCCGAACTCGCTGCTTGGGCCGGCGACGTCGCGCCGGCGATCGAGCAGCTGCTGGCCGAGCTCGACAGCGTCGACAAGCTCGGCGACGTCGAGGAATTCCCCCACGTCGTCCTCCTCCCCGCGACGGCGGGACGCGTCGGCGCGCAAAGCGCGGATGACGCCGGCGTGTTGTTGAAGCCCGAGCTGAGCGCCTCGAAGGCCTATCGCGACGCCGAGTCGGCGACCGTTGTTGCTGTCGCCGCCGGTGACGAAGACTTCAACCCGGAAGGAGCCTCATGGCCACGAGCGTTCGCTTTGAGCCGGACTACGCAGTAGCGCCAGGGCGCACGCTGCGGTCGACTCTCGCGGAGCGCGGCCTGACTCAGGCCGATCTCGCTGAGCGCGCCGGGCTCTCGCTAAAGCACATCAACCAGATCGCCCAAGGAGTCGCACCGGTCACACCCGAGACTGCGCTCTTGCTGGAGCAGGTCACCGACGTGCCTGCTCGTCGCTGGAACGCTCTCGAATCCAAATACCGCGAACGGCTCGCCCGAGCGGAGAACCGGGAGCGATTAGCCGATGAGGAGGACTGGCTTAAAGAACTACCGATCAAGGAGCTGATCAGTCGAGGCTTTGTCTCTGCGCGGGCGGACAAGCCGACGCAAGTCGAGCAAGCCTGCCGCTTCTTTGCTGTTGCCGATCCCGAGCGGTGGCGCCGCGTCTGGCTGGCGCCACTCGTCTCATTTCGCCAGTCAGCGGCATTTGCCGCTGACGCCGGCGCCGTCGCTACCTGGCTGCGACTCGGCGAGCTCGAAGCGATGGAAATCGAGACCGAGCCCTTCAACGCCAAACGCTTTCGAGCGGCGCTAACCGAGGCCCGCAGGCTGACTCGACTCGAGCCACGCACCGCGCTGAGACGCGTCAGGAAACTGTGCGCGAAGGCCGGCGTCGCGGTCGTCTTCCTCCCTGACATCGGCAAGACGCGGATCTGCGGCGCCGCGCGCTGGCTTACGCCGCAGAAGGCACTCATCCAGCTCAGTGACCGCTTCAAGGCTGACGACCAACTCTGGTTCTCCTTCTTTCACGAGGCGTCGCACCTTCTCTTGCACAGCAAGAAGGAGTTGTTCGTTACGGAAGGAGATATGGCAAACGCGACCGTTGAGGAAGAACAAGAGGCCAACGCCTTTGCCGCCGCCCAGCTCATTCCTCGCCGCTACGAGCACGAACTCCGGCAGTTAACGACCGACAGCGACGTCGTCGCCTTCGCCGAGGAGTTAGGTATCGCGCCGGGCATCGTCGTCGGACGACTCCATAAGGAGGAATTGTGGGACTGGAGCCGCGGCAACCGCCTGCGGCGGAAGATCGTGTTCGCTGACTTGTTCGACTAAAGCGCCGAGACGCAATCTGGCGTGGCGGCTCGTGCGACAGACAGCAAGTCCGGGTTACCTGCTTGGCGATTGGCGCAACCATTATTCGGCGATGCGGACGGGCGCAGCCAGGGAGGCGGCCCAGGTTGCGTTGCCATCGGGCTCCCTGCAAGCTAGGGGTCGGAGCCATGGCTGCTACGAACCTCGACAATCCAATTCTCAACTCGCCGTATGGCCCTCCTCAGCGTCACTTCGAAATAGGCCCGGATGGTCCCACAGGGTTGGTCTTCGATGGCCGACGGCCGAGCGAGTCGTTCATCCCGGTTCCCCGACCGAAGAAAGGGACGGCCCAGCAGGCACTGGACTTTGACGCGACGGGTGAGCGACGAGAGCTCAACACGCTGATTAACGACATCCGCTTTGAGGTGGATCGCTGGCGCGCACGCGGCTATCCAGGCGTCACTCCGATTACCCGCAAGCTCCTTCAGCATTGGTCCGCCGAGCCGCCTGACCGCGACGAACCCGCATTCTTCTGCCAGCGGGAAGCGGCGGAGACCGCGGTTTTCCTAGCTGAGGTCGCAGGGCGGCATGGCCACGCCGACTATCGCACGCGTATCGACCCTGCAAACGTGCTGCACAACGGCGGTCTGCCGCGAGTGGCGATCAAGATGGCGACTGGCACAGGCAAGACAGTTGTGATGGCAATGCTCATCGCGTGGCAGACCATCAACAAGGTCGCCACGCCGAACGACGCTCGCTTCGCCAAGCGGTTCCTTGTCGTGACGCCTGGGATCACGATCAAGGATCGCCTGCGAGTTCTAGAACCGACCGATCCCGGCAACTACTACGACGAGCGGGATCTCGTCCCCGCAGACCTGAAAGCGTCACTGCTCCAAGCGCAGGTTGTGATTACGAACTACCACTCGTTTCTTCTTCGGGACGCCAAGGAGATCCAGGGCGTAGCGAGCAACACCAGAAAGATGCTCACGTTCGGGAAGAAGACCGATCCTTTCAAGGAGACGAATGATCGGATGGTCGCGCGTGTCCTGCGAGACCTCGTCGGTCGTCGCAAGGGAGAGATCGTCGTCCTGAACGACGAGGCGCATCATTGCTACCAAGACAAGCCTCTCGACGATGAAGTCGACGTCGACAGCGAGGACAAGAAGGAAGCTGAGCAGCGCAACGCTGACGCGCGCGTCTGGTTCAAGGGCCTCCTAGCCGTCAACAGCAAGGTCGGCATCAAAGCGGTCTATGACCTCTCAGCGACCCCGTACTACCTCACCGGCTCCGGCTACTTGGAGGGGTACATCTTCCCCTGGGTCGTGAGCGACTTTTCGCTCATGGATGCGATCGAGTCAGGAATCGTGAAGGTTCCCCGCATTCCGGTCGATGACCACGCTGCCGGCGAGCTCGTCACCTACCTACGCCTCTGGGACTACGTCGGCCCGTTTCTTCCCAAGAAGAAAACCGCGAAGCTTGACGACAGCACTTGGGTGCCTGAAGGGTGCCAATATTTGTGTCGCCGCTTCGCTGCCCGAGGGTTGGGAGGATCGGCGGCGCAATGGTGTTGATAGTGCTTGGACTGTTGTGCGAGGCGTTCAGGTTCGCGGTGTACGGGTTTCTGTTCGTGCTCGCTCCCGCTGTCGGTCTCGCCGCCCTAATCCTGGCGACCGCCCTAATCCTGTCGACCGCATCACTCACGCGCCGAGGCAGCACTTGACGATCAGTGCGAGCGGCTGCCGCCGCTCGCATCGGCGGCTTGGTCGTCCTCAGCACCGTGTTGATCTTCGTGGGATCGCCATCAACCCACCTGAGTAACCTCGTCTAAGTGTTCGCGGATGTCGGGCGAAGTACGTCTTGACAGGCACTGGCGTCGAGCGAATACTCGCCGGATGCGGGTGCCGAAGCTTCACGCCACTTTGGCGGTCTCCGCGTTGTGCGCGGTTGGTGTGCTGGCACCGATGTCGGGGGCTGGAGGCTCGACGTCGTTGGGTGCGCTGCGTGGACACTTGTTGTTCACGCGCACGCACGGCAACGATGTGCAGACGATCTTTCTCGCAACCCAGAACGGCGAGCGGCGTCTGACTCGGCCGGGCGCCTACTGCTGCTTGGTGCGGATCTCCCCCGACCACCAACGGATTCTTGTCATGCCGGGGGGGAACATTCCGCCACCCGTCACGGGCGGGACGATCAATCTCGCGGGCGGCGGCTTCAAGCGGCTGCCGACCCTCGACCCGAAATTGAACCTCGTTCCGCAAGCGTGGTCACCCGACGGGACGCGGGTCGCCTACGAAGGATGGGATGACTCGAAGCCTTCCCGCACGGGTGTCTATACAGCCTCCGCGGTTAACGGAACCGGCCTTAAACGGGTGACCACACGTCCGGGACCGCACCACGACGCACCACTCGACTACTCACCCGACGGAAAGCAGCTCGTGTTCTACCGATCAGTCGGGGTCGATCCCGATCCCTACGTCGGCGGCTCGCTATGGGTCGTCGGCGTAGACGGAACGAGACTCCACAAGATCGCCGTAGCGTCAACACGGCCTGCAGCATGGGCCCGCTGGTCGAAGAACGGCGACCGCATCCTGTTCGCGAACGAACGAACAGCACCATCGAGCGCCATCTGGACCGTCCGACCAGACGGCACGCATCTCACGAAGCTCTTCTCAGACCGGCAGAGACGGTTCCCGATCCAGCCCGTCTGGTCACCGAGCGGCGGCCAGATCCTGTTCGCCCTCGACCCCACCAACGACCAGTTCACCCACCCCGCCAACGGCCTGTACATCGTCAACAGTGACGGCAGCCACCTCGCACTGATTCTCGGCGGCAACAACTTCAAGAGCCAGCCCGAATGGTGGCCCTGAGCCGCAGCAACCCAGCCAGAAAACCCCGATTCAAGCCCGGAAGGGCCCCTGAGGACGCTTAGCCGCACTGTCGGCAGCGAACACGCTTCCAGGTGTGTCCGGCATAGGCGACGGTAACCGCCCAGAACGCCGAGCTGAACTGGGCAGGGTGTGCGTTTGCTTGACGAATCATTGCCGGCGTCAGCATCGGCGACAGTGTCAAAACGTTCCCGTCTCGAATCGCGAAGTGGAGCGTCGCATGCGGCGTCCCAGAGCCGATCTCAATGGTGCGAGCGTTGATGATTCGATACGGGGCGTCATCAACTTGCCCGCCCTTCCAGTCCAACGAGCCAAACCGGCCAGAGAGCGCGAAAAAGTGCGAGTGCGGTCTCGCGATCGCGCCCGTACACGGATGAGCCCGCGTCGGCTGCGGACTTCCGGGCCTGAAGCTGCTCTCGCCCGCTGACGACGTCTGCCCGACCCACGCCTGTGCGACCGTCGCTCCAAGGCCAGCGCTCTGGAGGTCGGCAACGAGCTCTTGACAGCTCGTGAGCCGTTCCCAACGCCCCACCAGTGGCGAACTCACCGTTCGAGCGTGAGAAGAGGCGCTAACGATCGAAGCGGACCCGCCAACTGCAGCGAACGCGATCGTCACCCCGAGTACGAGCCGTCTCCGCATAACGTCTCGTAACGCTAGCCGATAAGGACGCACAGGCGACTCTACGCACCCCACGACTAAGGATCAACGTGGCCTGCGCCAGTGATGCTTCTATGTCTGTCAAGTCACCGGTGGCGTTCCGTGTTCGAGTAGCCGGTAGAGGTTTCGGGCGAGGTAGCGCTTGAGGCAGCGGCTCGCTTCACGTCGTGTCTTGCCTTCCTGCAGGCGTCGTTCGATGTAGG
>JBBRNX010000014.1:0-84238 GCA_038230035.1 Gaiellales bacterium | reverse complement strand
GTCTGCACCGAGACCTCAAGAGATCGCCAGACCAACGCCAGATCAGCCCCCTCCACCAACAACCGGTCAGCCTCCCGCAACTTCCGCACGATCTGCTCCGGCGTATGCCGTTTCCGTTTCATCAGAGCCACCTCCTGCCCCAAGACGGGGCGATCGGCACCCTCATAACAGGCGGACCGATCTCAGGGGGTCACGTCAAGAAGCCTTCGACCTCAAACCTGAAGACATGGCCGCCCTCACAACACTCGCCGCAGCCGCCTGACGGACCGTACTCACATAGGGAAGCGGTCCCCGCGTAGCCCAGGGCCGATTCTCGGCACACCGGCGCCTACACGACACAGCCCGCGGTACGCCATCCTCGCAGGCCAACGAACGGCACGACGCCCGGGCGTATGCACCGTCGCCCACGCGACGCTCGGTTGCCGTGGGCCATCGCGCCCAAATCGCAGACCCCCGCTCTCGTCGCTTCGCTCCTCAGCTATTTGGGCTTCCCCGCGGCAACCGAGACGCGCTTCTCAGCCGAGGGGAGCGTCTTAGGCGTACAACGGGGGTGAATCGGTCATCTCGCGCCCGCAGGAGCCTGCTGCCACGGCCAGCGACCCTCGAGCTCGAGCTGTAACGCCATACTGAGGAACGTCCGGATCACGACGATGATCGCCAGCACACCGGCGCTTCGAAACGACGGCGAAACCGCGACTGTCGTGCGGTACCCGCCGCTGCGCGCCACGCCCAGGTACGCCTCGTTCCCGACTAGTCCCTTGAGCCCGCTGCGGCTCATCGGATACCCGACCAAGTCCATCCAGCGGGCGAGAGCCGACCAAGACTCGCCGCGAGCGCGCCGCTCGAACAGCTCTACGACGATCGGGACGACCTCCGCGTCGGGCACGAGGCGCTGGCCGCCGACCTTGGTGTAGCCGAACGGGATCCTCGCGCTTACGTAGGCGCCGCGCGCGATCGCCCGCCGCCGCGCATCGTTGCCGCGGTCACGCGCTGCCTCCCACTGCTGCCGATTGAGTTCGGCGCGCACCACGTACTCCAGCCGCCGCACTTTGCCGCCGCTCGTCGCGTCGATTAGGTCGGCGCCTGCCTCCTCCAGCGCCGCCCAGACCTCAGCAGTACCGAGCAGATCCTCCCGTGAGAGGCGCGAGAGGTCGTGCACGACCACTCCCGACGCCGCACCGCGCCGGCACATCTCGATGATCCGGCCCAGCTCACGATCACGCCACGGCTTGTTCCCCGACGTCTAGCGCTCCACCAACCCCGCAGCCCGCGCGGCCGCCAGACCGCCGACCGACAGCGCGGCGCCGTTCGCGGCCGACCACGCCGCGATCGCGTCCCACTGTTGCTCGAACGAAACGTCCCCCTCTCCTGGACGACTCTGCCGAATGTACGGAACGAGCGGACTATCCATCACCTATCTATTCGCAGAAACGCCCCAAGAACTTGGAGTTCGGCGCTTCCCAGCAGGGAAGCGCCACGGAGCCGGCTCGACGCCAGGCTCGTATTCGGAGACGATCAAACCACGCTCCGCAATGCGACCGGCGGGCTCGGCGTGCGCAGCCGGGTAGTTCCGGTCGATGCCGCAGCCGAGGACGGCGACGGTGAGACCGCCGGCTTCGAGCGCGCCGCGATGCGCCTCACCGTCGATTCCGCGCGCCATCCCGCTGACCACGACGACGCCAGCAGCGGCAATCTCCCGACCGAGCGAGCGGGCGACAGAGCGGCCGTACGACGAGCATGCACGAGCCCCGACGAGCGCAACCGACGGTCGAGAGAGCAGTTCCGGTTCCGCCGAGCCGCGCAGCCACAGCGACGGCGGCGGATCGTGGATGGCCGCGAGAAACGGCGGATACTCCCGATCGCGACGCCTCAAAACGCGAAACGCCGTCACGCGCCCGGAAGCTCTCACGGAGACCGGTACGACAACGCCTCCGCCAGGTGTTCCGTCTCGACAGACGTCGAGCCCGCGAGTGCCGCGATCGTTCTCGCGACCCGTGCGACACGCGCCCGCCCGCGCCCGGACAGCGGCAGCTTCTCGACCGCGCGATCGAGCAACTCGGTCGCGGCCGCCGACCTTCGAGCCGGAGTCGCCCCGAGCCGAGCCCTCGCCGCGATCACGCGCCCGCGCACGGGCTGCGACGCCTCTCCACCGGGCGCCGCCAGCTCCACCGCACGAGGTCGCGGCATCGCCACGACGAGGTCGAAGCGGTCGAGCAGCGCGCGTGACAGCTTCTCGCGGTACGACGCGATCCGTTGCACCGAGCAGCGACACTCGACCGCGGGGTCGCCACGCGCGCCACACGGACACATGTTCATCGTCCCGACGAGTGCGAAGCGCGCCGGGAAGATCGCTGCTCCCCCGACACGCGACACGGCGACGAACCCGTCCTCGAGTGGCTGCCGCAGCGCCTCGAGCACGTTGCGCGGGAACTCCGGCATCTCGTCCAGAAGCAGAACTCCGCGATGCGCCAGGCTGGCTTCGCCAGGTCGTGGAACTGTGCCGCCACCGACGACCGCCGCTGCTGAGACACCGTGGTGCGGCGCGCGGAACGGCGGGCTCGTGACGACGTGGCGACCAGTGGGAAGCACGCCGGCGACCGAGTGGATGCGCGTCACCTCGAGCGCCTCGTCGCGCGTCAGCGGCGGCAGGATGCCGGGCAGGCGCCGCGCGAGCATCGTCTTCCCCGTTCCGGGCGGCCCGACGAGAAGCAGGTTGTGCCCGCCCGCGGCGGCCAGTTCGAGCGCACGGCGACCGCGCTCCTGACCGCGAACGTCTGCGAGATCAGGCCCATCGGACGCGGTTTCCTCGAGCTCGGGCGGCTCGGCTGGTTCGATCGACTCCTCACCGCGGAGGTAGGCGACCGCCTCGGCGAGATGATGCACCGGGACGGCCTCGATGCCGGCGAGCCCCGCTTCAGCGGCTGATTCTGCTGCACACATCACGCGTTGCAGGCCATGGCGACGCGCGCCCTCGGCGAGCGCGAGCGTCCCGCCGACCGGGCGGACGCGTCCGTCGAGCGCCAATTCGCCGACAACCGCGTGCTCCCACAGCCGGTCGGCGGGTATCTGCCGGGACGCCGCGAGCACGGCCAGCGCAATCGAGAGGTCGTAGCCGGAACCCTCCTTCCGCAGCGCGGCCGGCGCCAGGTTCACCGTGATGCGCTTGTTGGGCCATTCGAGCGATGCCAACGAGATGCCGCTCCGCACCCTGTGCTTCGCTTCCTGGCAGGCGCGATCGGCGAGCCCGACGATTGCAAATCCAGGGATCCCACTCTGCAGATGCGCCTCGACCTCGACACGGCGTGCCTCGAGCCCGACGAGCGCATGCGTGAGGGCGCGAGCGACCACCCCTCGACGCTACGTCGAGAACTCACACGAGTCTGAGCAGACTTCGTGTCAGTTTGCGACGGCGACGAGAATCGACTCGAAGTACTCGCCGGCGCGACGGCCCGTGCGCCGGTTGACGTGCCGCTCGAGACGGTCTTCGAGGCGCAGGCCCGCTCGCGAAAGGATCTCCGGGTACAGGCCGCGCTTGTCGTTCACGACGATGCACACCGGCGCACCGAGCTTCAGCGTCTCCCGCACGTTGCGGAGGGCGCCTGCGACGCCGTCGACGTACTCCTTGAGCGCGGCCCTCCCAGTCCCACGAACCGGGCGACCGAGCTCCACATCGCGGTGCTCGTCGAGGCCGAGTAGCTCGTACGCGTAGCGGTGTTGCTCGTGGTAGTCGATCAGCCCCGGATACGGCGGCGAGGTCACGACGCCGTCGTACGGGCCGCGCAGGTCGAGCTCGCGCGCGTCGCCGTGCAGAATCGCCGCGACGCTATCGGCATCCCGAACCTTAGCAAACGTCGAGATCCGCTCCAGCGCGTCGAGCGTGTACCGGAGCAGGAAGCGACGCGCGGATTCGACCGGACGGCACGTTCGCCGATGCTTGAAGCACCAGTACTCGTCGAGCTGCGGCTCGCGTGGGAACTCGAGATCGAAATGCGTCGTCCGGCGCGCCGAACGTGCCGCGCGGGCGAGCACGACGCGCAGCACATCCGTGTGGCCGACCTGCTCGACGAGCGAGCGGAAGTGGAGTAGCTCCTCGGCAGCCTTAGGTGCGAACCAGGCGCGGGCATATGGGCTCGCGTCGGTCGGATACTCGCCCGCCGGCTCGAAGGTCTCGACGCACTCGAATGCCCACAGGAGATCGGAGCGCAGCGCGTCGAGGTTGTAGGGCCGCGTCTTGACGCGCATCAGGAGCGCGTTGAAACCTGCGATGTCGACGCCCGTCGCGTCGTATCCCGACTCGAGCGCCTGGACGAGCGTCGTTCCCGAACCTGCGAACGGATCGAGCACCCGCCCGCCGACAGGCACGTACCGATCGAGCATCGCCTCGACGAGCTGCGGTACGAACTTGCCGAGGTACGGATGCAGGCGGTGCACATGCTTCGTCCGCTCGCGCTCTGGTAGCTCCTTCTCCGACCAAGAGAGCGCGAGGTCGAGCTCGCCGTAGAGGGCTTCCTGAGTCGCCGCCATGCCGAAGAGTTCGACGGCAAAGCTCCAGGTCCTAGTCGGTCGAGCGCCCCCTCGCGTCGACATCCACGGGTGCCTTGGGCAGGTCGAGCGCAACGGCTCCCGCGGGACGCGGCCCTCTTGGCGGCCCCGCTGGAACGAGCGACTCCCCGTCGTCCGGAGGGTCGAACGGGGGTAGCAGCGAAGGCGGCTCCGGATGCAAACCCAACAGACGTCTGATCCGCTGCCAGAGACGCCTGCGCGGTTGGCGACGGGTTAGTCCGGCCATCGGACGACCATAGTCAATCGACAGCCGTTTCATTGGCTATGCAGGGTCGGTCTCGTCGCCAGGCTCAACCCTGACCCGTTCCAGGCGGCCCGGCGAGACCCCGACGACCTCGAACCCAACCTCGAGATCCGCCAGCTCGGACCGAGCTGCAAGCCACGCCTGAGCGGCGCGGCGCACGCGACGCAGCTTCTCGGCGTCGACCATCTCGAGCGGATCGCCATAGCCGTCGCCTGTCTTCTCCTTCACCTCGACGACGAGGAGCCGCCGCCCCCGACGGACGATCAGATCGATCTCGTTCCGCCCAACGCGCTCGTTCGTTCCGACAACACGCCAGCCTCGCAAGAGGTAATGCCTCGCAGCACGGCGCTCTCCCGGGTTCACGAGGCTGCCGCAAGCAGTTCCTCCGGGACGTATGCCTTGGCGTTGAAGCTCCGCCGGTGCTGCTCGCATGGGCCGTGGGCGCGCACGGCGAGCGAATGGCGTGACGTGATGTAGCCGACATGCGACGCGAACCCGTAGCACGGGTAGAGCGCGTCGAGACGCCGCATTGCGCGATCCCGAACGACTTTGGCGACGATCGACGCGGCGGCGATCGCCGCGCTCTTCGTATCACCGTCGACGATCGCCCGATGCGGCAGTGCAGCAGGGCCGAGCCGGAAGCCGTCGACAAGGCACGCCTCTGCCGTCGGATGGAGATCGCCGAGAACCGCGCGAAGGCCGCCGAGGTTCGACCGATGCAAGCCGACTCGGTCGATCTCGCCAGATGGGATCACGCGCACCGAGATCGCGGTTGCCGAACTGACCACCGCACGAAAGAGCGCCTCGCGGGCATCTGGGGAGACCTGCTTCGAATCGTTCAACAGCGCAAGGCAGCGCACACGTGAGCCACGTAACGCCTCGTAGTCGAGAAGTACGCCCGCGACGACGAGCGGACCGGCGAGAGAACCGCGGCCGGCCTCGTCGGCCCCCGCGACAAACCGGACACCTAGCCGACGGTCGAAACGGAGAAGTCGTTGGCCGGGTCCGTCTCGCATCGCTCGAGGATATCGCCGCCCCCGGCCGGGTTCGTCACATCACTCTGCCGATTCCGTGTCAACTCAGAGGCAAGACACAGCCTGCGTCGAACCGCGCCAGCTTGACGGTCGCCGGGCCATCCCGGCGCAACGTGACTTGGAACCTGTCGCAGATGCCGTCGTGCCGGTGCGAGAGACAGACGAACATCGACGTCGGCACGACGTTGACGAAGCCCGTACGCGCGCTGCCGGTGCAACGGGTCGAGCCGACGTCGTAGCCGCCATCGCCTGGCAGCGCGTGGAGATACGCCTCCAGCGCCTGCCGCGCGCTGCTCTGTTGCACATCGTTGCAGCCCGTGGCCACGAGCACACAGACAACAGCGGAGAGGAGCGCGGCCGAAGGCCGCATCGAGGTCCTAGCTCTGGCGGATCTCGCGCACGCGGGCCTTCTTGCCCACACGATCGCGGAGGTAGTAGAGCTTCGCCCGATTGACGTCGCCGATCGCCTTCACCTCGATCTTCTCGATCTTCGGCGAATGCAGCGGGAACGTGCGCTCGACACCGACACCGGACGACTGCTTGCGCACCGTGAAGGTCTCGCGGGAACCGGAGCCCTGGCGCTTGATGACGATGCCTTCGAAGAGCTGGATCCGCTGGCGCGTCCCCTCGATCACCTTGAAATGCACACCGACGGTGTCCCCGGCCTTGAAGCGAGGGATATCGCTGCGCAGCTGACGCTGCTCGATGCTCTGGATGACCGTGCTCATGAGAAAGGAAGCGGCCGACGGCCGGCCGGGAGTCTACCGGAAGCTAACGGAACGACAGGCGGTTCGGGGGCCAGTAGGTGAGGAAAACCTTGCCGATGATGTTCTTCCGCGGCACGGTGCCCCAGAAGCGTGAGTCGCAGGACTGCGCACGGTTGTCGCCCATCATGAAGTAGTTGTCCTTGGCCACGGTGGTCGGGCCATACGGACTCGCGGGCGAGCGTCGAATCGCCTGAATGTAGGGCTCATTCAGCTTGCGCCCGTTGATGAAGACGTACCCGTTGCCGCGGAGGACTCTCACCTCGACCTTGTCGCCGGGTAAACCGATGATGCGCTTGACGAACGTCCCGCCGGCGCCGCACTTCACCTTTGCAGCGTCCGGCGTCTTGAAGACAACGATCTCGCCACGCCGCGGATCGCGGAAGAGGTAGATGAAGCGGTTCGCCAGGACGCGGTCGGAGAAGCGCGCTTCACAGTCCTGTGCGGGCCGCGCGCAGTGGAGGATCGGCTCCATCGACGACGACGGGATCCGGTACGGGTTCACGACAAACGCCTTGATGAGAAGGACGATCGCGATCGCCCCGGCGATGGTCACGGCCCAATCGACGATCGTGCGCCACGGCTGGGGGAGCCGTCGCGCGAGGCGATCAACGGGGTTGCGCGAGTGGTAGACCGGCGGAACGTACGTGTGGATCGGGAGCCCGTCTGCGTCGTAGGAGATCTCGGCTGCCGACGGCAATGGTGGCTGAGTCGCCGCGACGTCGGGCCACTTCGGGCGTGTTATCAGCGCCGCTGAGGCGACCGCGGCACCGAACCAAAGGATGTCGAGCAACCCGAAAACGGTGCGCAGATCCGTGCGGAAGAGGCGAACCATCCCCGTCGAGAGGATCGCCGGCGGTGCGCCGAACTCGAGCGCAGTACCGCTGTGGACGATGAATGCAAACGCCAGGTACTTGCCCACGAGCACGCCGAGCGCCGCCGTGGCGATCGCGATCACCTGCAACGCGAACGTCTTGCGCTTCCCCCCGACTTCGACACAGACGAGGCCGCACAAGATGCCGACTGCCCACGCGAGAAAGCCGAACTCGCGGCCGGTCCACTTCGCGACAAGCCCCCACGCGACGCCGCCCGCAATCGCTACGATAACGCCGGCGACAAGCGCAGCGACGAGGCGTGTCCGTTCGACAGGAGGAGCGGGCTCCGACGGCTCCGACGACTCGACGAGTCGAGAAGCGTCCAGAATCGATGCGTCTGCCGCGTCGGGGACGACCCAACGTCCGTCCTTCACCTCCAAGCGAGGCGGTAGGTTCGGGATCGGCTCGTCGTTGGTCGGCTGGTCGGTCACGAAGAGTGCGTCAGCTTTTCGGTTCGCACACGACTCTGGTCGTGCCGCCACTCGTCGATGCGAGCGTGATCACCCGACAGGAGCACAGCGGGAACGGCCCAGCCACGGAACTCCGCCGGGCGCGTGAAATGCGGATACTCGATGCCGCCGTCGAGCTCCGTCGAGAAGCTCTCACTCTCGCCCGAGCCTTCCGCGAGAGCGCCAGGAAGCCGCCGAGCGATCGCATCGACGACGAGCATCGCCGGGAGCTCACCGCCCGATATGACATACGGGCCGACAGAGACAGTGTCCGTACACAGGTGCTCGACGATGCGCTCGTCGAAGCCCTCGAACCGTGACGACAAGAGCGCCACCGCCGGCTCCGCCGCAAGCTCCTCGACAAGCGCCTGATCGAGCTGCCTCCCCTGTGGCGTCAAGGCGACGATGCGAGCCGGACGCGTGTCTCCGTACACGGCGTCGAGCGCGGCGGCAACCACGTCGACGCGGAGCACCATCCCTGCACCACCGCCGTACGGATCGTCGTCGACCTGCCCGGCACGCAGCGGCGTCGTGTCGCGGTAGTTGAAGAGCCGCAGCTCCAACTCGCCGCCGAGCACGGTCGCGAGCGGCTTCTGCTCAGTGAGCCAGCCGAAGGCGTGCGGGATCTGGGTGAAGACGTCGAGGCGCATGTGATTCGTCCGTCGGGCGGTCGTGCAGGGTAGCCGTCAGCGGGTAAAGCCTGGGTTGAGATGAATTCGACCTTGCTCCAGATCCACCTTGACGATCGCATCCTCGACGAGCGGAACGAGCGTCCCGTCCTCGAGCTCGAGGTTGTCGTTGGCTGCGCCCGGCAGAACGTCGCGAACCCGACCGACGACGCGACCGCCCTCTTCCACGTCGAGGCCGATCAGCTGGAAGATGTAGTACGCGCCCGCCTCTGGCGGCGGAAGCTCGGATCGTGGCACCGTCAACACCTGACCGCGTGCCACCGTTCGGTCGAGCTTGATCGCAAGCCGTTGGCCACCGACCCGGCGACGTAAGACGACCTCTGCCCCCGCACCGTCGACCCACAGCTTCGCACCAACGACGAACCGCCGCTCGTCGTCGCTTGCCCGCTCCACGACGAATGCACCGTCGAGCCCGTGAGGCCGTCCCACGCGACCAACCTCGACGAGATCCGAGGAACTATTCAGCGATCTCGAGCAGCATCCGGGTGTCTGAGCGTGCCGCGCCGGCCCGGACGATCGTCCGCAGCGTGCGCGCCAGGCGGCCCTGGCGGCCGATCACCTTGCCGATGTCGTCCGGCGCAACATGCAGCCGAAAGACGATGGCGTCATCCCGCTCGACCGTCTCGACGTGCACCGCCGACGGGTCGTCGACGAGCTGACGGGCGATCCAGGCGAGCAGCTCAGCCACGGTGTTCTAGGCCGAGATACCGGCAGCCTTGATCAGCCGGGCCACGGGATCGCTCGGCTGCGCACCCTTGGCCAGCCAGTCCTTGACCTTCGTCTCGTCGAGCTCGATCGTCGACGGGTGCGTCTGCGGGTTGTACCGCCCGATGATCTCGATGAAACGGCCGTCGCGCGGTGAACGCGAGTCGGCCACCACGACGCGGTAGATCGGGTTCTTCTTCGAGCCGATCCGTGTCAACCTCATACGAACTGCCATCTAGTCTCTGTCCTCTTTCGTCGATTGTCGATTGGAAGTGTGCAGGTTTCAGCGCCGTGGCGCGCGGGTCAACTCGGGCGGGAGCCCGGGCAGCTTGCCCTTCCCCATCTCCTTGACCATCTTCGCCATCTGCTTGCGCGCCTGGAGAAGCTTGTTCACTTCGTCGATCGACGTGCCGCTGCCCTCGGCGATGCGGCGACGGCGCGGGCCGTTGATGAGGTGCGGCACGCGGCGTTCGTGCGGAGTCATCGAGAGGACGATCGCCTCGACGCGCGCCATCTGCTTCTCGTCGATGTCGAGCCCATCGAGCTGCTTCCCGATGCCCGGCATCATCTTGAGGACTCCCTGCAAAGGCCCCATCCGTCGGAGCATGCGGTAACTGGACAGGAAGTCGTCGAACGTGAACTCGCCGGCCCGCAGACGCTGCTCCATCTGTTCTTGCTCGCCCTCCTCGGCAGCTGCTTCGGCTTTCTCGATCAGCGTGAGCACGTCGCCCATGCCGAGGATGCGGGACGCCATCCGGTCGGGGTGGAACCAATCGAGCTGGTCGAGCTTCTCACCGATCGAGACGAGCTTGATCGGGCGGCCCGTGACTGCCTTCACGGAGAGCGCCGCGCCACCGCGCGCATCGCCGTCGAGCTTGGTCATGACGAGGCCGTCGAACGCGACTCGCTCCTGGAACGCCTTCGCGACGTTCACGGCCTCCTGGCCGGTCATGGCGTCGAGCACGAGAAGAACGTTGAGCGGCTTGACGGCGTCGCGCACGCGCGCGAGCTCGTCCATCAGCTCCTCGTCCACATGGAGCCGGCCCGCGGTGTCGACGATCACGACGTCGTTGCCGTTGGCCTTCGCCCACTCGACGCCGTCCTTGGAGACGGCGACGGCGTCCGTACCTTCGCCGCGGTAGACGGGGATCTGGATCTGTCGGCCCAGCTGCTCGAGCTGATCGATCGCCGCGGGACGTTGGAGATCGGCCGCGACGAGGGCTGGCTGCTTCCCGTCGCGCCGGAGCAGGAGCGCAAGCTTTGCGCTGGCGGTCGTCTTCCCGGAGCCCTGGAGACCGGTCATCAGGATCACGGTCGGCGGGCGTCCGAACGCGAGCTTGGAGTCGCCGGCGCCCATCAGCTGGGTCAGCTCCTCGTGGACGATCTTGACGACGTGCTGGCCCGGCTCGAGCCCCTTCAGGACGTCGGCGCCGAGCGCTCGCGCCTTGACGGCGACGACGAACTCCTTGACGACCTCGAAATCGACGTCGGCCTCGAGCAGCGCGAGCCGTACCTCGCGCATCGCTTTGGTGACGGTCTCCTCGTCGAGGCGACCGTTGCGGCCAAGGCCGCCGAGCGCCGTCTGCAGCCGATCGGAAAGCGTGTCGAACATCGTTCGGGGAGTCTAGAGACAGGGATTCGCATGACACGAGCACTCGTAGGGGCGACCCTTGGGTCGCCCTCTCCCGCCGAGGGCGACCCAAGGGTCGCCCCTACGATCGGGGCCTATCGGAGTCGGACACAAGAGCGCGCGCGAAGTCGTGCGCATCGAACGGCCGCAGGTCGCCGAGACCCTCCCCCACGCCGACGAGCTTCACGGGCAGCCCCAGCTCATGTGCAATGGCGACAGCGACGCCGCCCTTCGCCGAGCCGTCGAGCTTCGTCAGCGCCACGCCCGTCACACCGACCGCCGCCGAGAACAACCTCGCCTGCTGCAACCCGTTCTGCCCGGTTGTCGCGTCGACGACGAGCAGCGTCTCGTGCGGTGCGCCCTCGATCCGGCCGGCTATGACACGCCTGACCTTCTCGAGCTCCGCCATCAGGTTCGTCTGCGTATGCAGCCGGCCGGCAGTGTCGACGATAACCACGTCGCGGTCGCGCGCCTTCCCAGCCTCGACCGCGTCGTAGGCGACCGCGGCCGGATCGCCGCCCGCCGGTGCTCCGACGAAATCGGCGCCCGCCCGCTCCGCCCAGATCTCGAGCTGTTCCTCGGCCGCGGCCCGGAACGTGTCGCCCGCGCCGAGTAACACGGAGCGCCCATGCTCGCGCAGTGTGTTCGCAAGTTTGCCGATCGTCGTCGTCTTCCCGGTTCCGTTGACGCCGACGACGAGGATGACGCGTGGCGCCTCACCTTGAACCGCCAGTGTCGGTGGCTCGCCGAAGAGCCGCTCGATCTCCTCGGCGAGCGCCTCCTCCAAGGAGCCGATCTCGCTTCGAGCCTCGAGTCGTGCGACGAGCTCGGCTGTCGCAGGAACACCCACATCCGCGCGGAGCAGCGCCACCTCGAGCCGCTCCCACGACTCGCCGTCGGCCGGATCGAACGCCACCGCAACGAGTTGCTCCGTCAGCGCGCGCCGGCTCTTCGACAGCGACTCCTTCAGGCGGCCAAGGAAGCCGGCCCGCTCTTCGTCATCGACCGCGCCGGCAGCGTCGCCAAGAAGCTCAGCCCAGGTTCTCGACACGCGCTGAAGCTACCTGCCACAGGCTCTCACGAGGGCGAACCAAGGGTCGCCCCTAGGCCGTCGCCGCAACGGGCCCGTCGTGCTGAGGCAACCGTCGCGACACGACCTGCGAGACACCGTCGTCACCCATGGTCACGCCGTAGAGGACGTCTGCAGCCTCCATCGTCCGCTTCTGATGGGTGATGACTACGAACTGCGCGTGATCGGCGTACCGCCGCAGCAGCTCGACGAAGCGCGCGATGTTCGCGTCGTCGAGCGCGGCCTCGACCTCGTCGAGCAGGTAGAACGGGCATGGCTTCGCAAGGAACAGGGCGAACAGGAACGAGATCGCGCCGAGCGCCTTCTCACCGCCGGAGAGCAACGAGAGCCGCGTCACGCGCTTGCCGGCTGGCCGCAACTCGACCTCGATCCCCTGCTCGGCCTCCGGCATCTCCTCATCCGGCTCGACAAGCCTGAGCCGCCCCTCGCCACCGGGGAACAGTGTCGCCGCGACCTCCTCGAAGTTGCTCGCGACGGCGTCGAACGTCTCGGCAAAGCGGCGCTGCACGGTGTCCGCCAGCTCGTCCCTGAGCTTCGCAACCTCAGCCAGGCTCTCCTCCAGATCCTTGCGCTGGGTTGAGAGCTCCTCGAGGCGTTCCTTCTCGTCCTCGTACTCCTCCTGAGCGAGCGGGTTGACCTTGCCGAGCGTCTCGCGTCTGGCGTCGAGGCGCTCCACGCGGATCTGGAGCTCGGGGCGGTCGTCGCCTGCCGCAATCTCGGCGGCATCCGCTGCGTCCAGCCGTCGCTGCGCTTCGCCTGCCTCCGCGACTAGCCGGGCGAGCTCGACCTCGACCTCGGTTGCGCGCTCCGACGCGAGGTCCGCCGCCTGCCGAAGCTCGACCTCGGCCGCCCCCAGCCGCCTGAGCTCGGCGCCGAGCTCGGACGAGCGCTGCGCACCCGCGTCGGCCCGGGCGCGCACCGGCTCCTGCAAGCGGCTTGCCAAGCCTTCGGCTCGCGCGAGTCCCGAGCCCAACTCGAGGACGATCCCGTGCAGCCGCCCGAGCAGGTCCGCGTCGATTGCCGGGCGACGCGGCGCGCGCTCTGTCAGAAGGGCGGCGACATTGCGCGCTCTGTCTGCGGCATCGCCGGCAGCCGCTGCAGCAGCCTCGAACGCGGCAAGGAGTTCAGCTGCCTCAGCCGCCAGGCTCTCGCGATCGGCATCGCCAGGATCGAGGTCGAGGTTTCCTCCGAGACGCGCGAGTGCAACGTCGGCCGCTTGCGCGCGAGCCGTCGCCTCCGCGACATCGCGCCGAAGACCGGCCTCGATGCCAGTCAATCTCTGGAGCTCGGCGCCAAGTCCAGCCGCCCGATCAGCCGCCTCCGTCGAGCGCGCCGACAACCTCGCCTCGATGATCGCCGCCTGGCGGGCCGCAGCCTCGAGAGCAGCCGCGAGCCCGCTCGCGACACCCACGCTCTGCTCGAGCAATGCCGGATCGACGCTCTGGTCGCGCAGATGGGCGACGGCTCCGAACGCGGTCTCTGCCTCAGCGGCCCGGATCGCTGCCTCGCTGGCCGCATGAGCCGCTGCCTCGGCACGAGACGCGAGCTCGTCGGCCTGGTCGGCGAGCGCCCGGCGGCGACCGTCCATCTCGAGCAAGACGGCTTCGGCCGTCTCGCCGGCAAACCAAAGCTCCCCGCGTCCAGGGTCGTAGCCGAACCCCTCGGTAGTGACCGACGGCTTATGCACATCGAGAAGAGTGTCCAGCCCGACGACCGGCAGCTCGCCGACAAGTTCGCGTGGATCGCGCCCGACGAGAACGGTAAGACTGCCGAGCCCGCTCTCGCACGCACGGCGCACCAGCTCGAGACCGGCGTCCGCATCTGCTGCGAGCAGCGCCGACGCGCGCCAGCCGAGCGCGGCGGCAACCGCCCGCTCCGACCCCGGGTCGACGTCCAGGACGCTCAGCGCGAGTGTCTCACCGCTCGCGGCGAGCTCTCTCGCTGCGGGAGCGATGCCCTCGCGTTCGGCGAGTGCCCGTTCGAGCGCCAGAAGCCTGTCCTGCGCTGATCGCGCCTGCTCCGCGACATCGTCGCGCTCCATCGCTGCCGCCCTGGCAAGAGCGGCTGCTTCGTTCGCCGCAGCTTCGAGCTCCTTCGGCGTCGACCGTCCGCCGGCCGTCGCCGTACGCGCTTCGCGGAGTTGCTCGTCGACGGACGTACACAGCCGCCCTACCGACTCGCGGCGCAGAGCAAGCCGTTCGCGCGTTGCCGCGAGCGCTAAGAGTCCGCGCCCCGTCCCGTCGCTACCCGCGGTTGTTTCGCGGAAGGCGACGTCGGCAGCGTGCCGTTCGCGTAGCAGCTGCTCAAGGTCGGCCTCGGCCGCAGCGGCGACCCGCCGCTCGAACGTCGATACACGCGACTGCGCGCCGCGTGCTCGCTCTGCGGCTGCACCGCTCGCCTGGGCGGCCTCACGGGCTTCCACTGCCGCCGTATTCGCCTGCCGCTCCAGCGCCTGCACGGGCTCGTCCGTCTCGACGGCCGCAGCCCGCTCGTGGTCGGCAAGATCGGCGCCGAGCCGTGTCTCGATGGCCGACGCCGCCTCACGACGCAGGCTCAGCCGCTCACCCGCTCCTTGCAGGCGGTACTGGGCAGAAAGTGCGGCCTCGCGCCGGCCCGCCGCATCGGAAAGCTCGTCCTCCGCCTCCTGACGCTCCCGCAGCACTGCGGTCAGCCGCTCCTGCGTCGCCCGCCGAGCAAGCGTCGACGCATCGCGACGCTCCTGTGCGAGTGCCTGGCGCTCGGCAATCGCCTCCAGGTCGAGCTCGGCGATGCGTGCTCGCAAGCCCGCGATCTCGACCAGGAGCTTCTCGGCCCGCTCGGCTGCCGTGGCCTGCAACGCCAGAGGTCGCAGACGCTTCCGCACCTCGTCTTCAACATCACGGGCGCGCTCCACCTGTGTCGCGACGCGCGCCAGCTTCAACTCGGCGCGATGCTTGCGCCGCTTGAACTTGCCGAGACCGGCCGCCTCTTCGACGAGCGCCCGACGATCCTCGGGCTTGGAGGCCAGAACAGCGTCGACCTTGCCCTGCGAGACGATTGAGTGCATCGAGCCGCCAAGACCGACGTCGGCGAGCAACTCGACGAGATCGGTCCGCCGGACCGGCGCCTTGTTCACGAGGTACTGGCCCTCGCCGCTGCGGACCAGCCGACGCGTGATCGACACCTCGCTGTAGTCGAGGTCACCGAGCGCGCCGTCCTCGTTGTCGAAGACAAGCTCGACCTCGCAGTGATCTGCCGCCGGCCGCGAGCCGCCGCCGGCGAAGAGGACGTCGTCCGGCTTCTCGGCCCGCAGCTCCGAGGGAGTGAGGCTGCCGGCCGCCCAGACGATCGCGTCGGCGACGTTCGACTTTCCCGAGCCGTTCGGCCCGACGACCACGGCCACTCCGGGCTCGAATTTCAGCTCGAGCGTGTCAGGGAACGACTTGAAGCCGCGCAGACGAAGAGAGCGCAGGTGCATGCCGGGAGAACGCTAACGATCTGCGCGGACGACCCGGGCGGCCACGCGTCGGAGCCGCGAGAAGAAACGGAGGCCCCGCGATGGAGGCCTCCGTGCTGGCACTCGAGCATTCAGGGCTGTTACCTCGAGACGGTCACGCTGGCCGCGCGACTCTGCGTCGTCGGGCGACCGTCCGTCTTCAGCACGATCTTGAACTGCGCGCTCTTGGTGCCAGCCGCCGCCTTGACCGGGATCGAGAGCACGGTCGTCTTGCCGGCAAGTTGGCCGTCTAGGCCAGGGCTCCAACGAAACCAACGACTTAAGTCCGGATCAGGAACACGTCCGGCACGGGTAGCCCAGCCGTCCCTAGAAGACCTCGTGTTCGATGCCGAGCGCGTCGAGCGTCTGGCGCGCCGCCTCCTGCTCCGCCGCTTTCTTCGTCGAGCCGCGCCCGAGGCCGAGCTGCTCGCCGTCGACCATGGTCGCGCACACATAGCGTCGCTCGTGCGGTGGCCCTTCCACCGTGACGACCGTGTACTGGACGTGCTTCCCGCTGCGGGCAAGCGCTTCCTGCAGCTCCGTCTTGTTGTCCACATGGCTCGTGCGGGCGAAGTCGATCTTCTCGGCGAAGGCCGCAACCACCGCGCTCTCGACGGCGGCGAACCCATGCTCGAGATACGCCGCCGCGATCGCCGCTTCGAGCACGGCCGCCAGCACGTTCTTGCTGTGGGCGAGGCGCTGAAGCTCGGGCTCCGGGACATCCCGGGCTCTCGCGATCAACCGCCTTCCGAGGTCGAGCTCCTTGGCGACGCCGGCGCAGCTCTGGCGAGAGACGACGTGCGCCCGGATCTTGGCGAGCCGTCCCTCGGAGGCATCCGGAAACCGGTCGTACAGCGCCCGCGCGATGGCGAGCTCGAGGACACTGTCGCCGAGGAACTCCAGCCGCTCATAGGACGAGCCGCGATCAGGCGCCCACGAGGTGTGGGTGAAGACATGATCGAGGCGCGCGGCGGGCAGCGCGTCGATCAAGCGGCCCAGCGCCGCGCTGCCTGCGGCGGGCTCGGTCCTACTGGTGTGCGGAGACGTAGTCGACGGCCTGGCCGACGGTCGTGATCTTCTGGGCGTCCTCGTCCGAGATCTTGATGCCGAACCGATCCTCGAGCTCCATGATCAGCTCGACCAGGTCGAGCGAGTCTGCATCGAGGTCGTCCTGGAAGGACGCGTCATTCGTGATCTCTCCCTCGTCCACACCGAGCTGCTCGCTCAGCACGGACTTGACCCGCTCGTTGATCTCTTCGCGCGACAGTGCCACAGAAAACCTCTCTCGTTCTTGTCAGGTGGTCGATGAGCGCGAGGACTCTACCACGCGCTCCGGCAGACGCCCTGCAAGCCGGTCGACCAGCCGATGCTCCACCCCTCGTGCCGCCAGGGCGATGGCATTCGCGATTGCTTTGCGGGAGCTCGAGCCGTGCGAGATCACCACCAACCCCTTCAAACCGAGGAGATAGGCACCGCCGTAGGTATCCGGGTCGAGACGCTGCCGCAGACGCCGAGCAGCCGGTCGGATGAGGAAGCCGCCGATCTTGCCGCGGAGCGTCGCCTCCACCTCCGAGCGGAGCGCCCCGACCACGCTGACGATCGCGCCTTCGAGCGTCTTCAACGCGACATTCCCCGTGAAACCGTCGCAGACGATCACGTCGGCCTCACCCTCGAGGAGCGTCCGCCCTTCCTGGTTGCCCATGAAATGCAAACCGCTCTCGGCCAACAACCCCGCCGTCTCGAGCGTAAGCTGGTTCCCTTTCTCGGGCTCCTCACCGATAGAGAGCAGGCGCACCTCCGGTTCCGCTATGCCGAGCATCTCCTGGGCGAACACCACTCCCATGTGCGCTGACTGGACGAGGTGCTCTGGACGGGCATCGGCGTTCGCACCACAGTCGATCAGCACCGTCGGGCCGCGACGCGATGGGATCATCACGGCGATTGCGGGCCGCAGAACCCTGGGCTGGCGACGAATGTGCAGAAGCGACGCAGCGAGGAGGGCGCCGGTGCTGCCGGCGGAGACGACCGCGTCGGCATCCCCGTCACCGACAGCCCGCACTGCCCGCACGAGCGACGAGTCAGGCTTGGCGCGCACGACCTCGGCAGGTTTCTCGTGCATTTCCACGATCCCGTCCGTCTCGACGTGCTCGAGGCCACCTGTTTGGAGACCGGGCGGACCGTAGAGGATCGGCTTGATCTCGCCGCTCGCCGCGAGGAGAGCCCCGGCAACGATCTCTTCGGGGGCACGGTCTCCGCCGAGTGCGTCGACGGCGACGCGGATCATCCGACTACTCGACTACTGACCGGGTGTCTACGACCCAGGCCCGCGGAGCGGCTCGATGTCGCGGCCGCGGTACGTCTTGCAGGTCGGGCAGGCATGGTGCGGCCGTTTCGGCTGCCCGCAGTTAGGACAAAGATTTACCTGCGCCAGCGCGATGCCGTGCGTCGCACGGCGCTTGTCGCGGCGCGCTTTCGAGGTCTTTCGCTTCGGGACGGCCATGAGCGGCTGCCCACTATAGCCACTGGAACGTCAATCGAGCGACACCTGACGGGTCGGTGCGACCGCTTCGAGAAAGCGCCGGTCGTGCGAGACGACGACGACGGTGCCGTCGTATCCGGCGAGCGCCAGTTCGAGCTGCTCGATGGCTTCCAGGTCGAGGTGGTTCGTCGGCTCGTCGAGGAGAAGCAGATTCACAGGCTTGGCCTGGAGCTCCGCGAGGTGGGCGCGCGTCCGCTCTCCGGGTGAGAGAGCTGCGCAACGCTGACCGATGTGACCAGCACGTAGCCCGAACTTTGCAAGCAGTGTTCGGACTTCCTCGCGAAGAAGGCCGGAACGCCCCATAAACATGTCGACCAGCGTCTCCTCGCCGGAGTAGGCGGCCCGATCCTGGCCCAGCTCGCCGATCCTCGTCGCACGCCCCAGATCGCGAGTACCCGACGTGAGTTTCTCGCTCCCTGCGAGCAGGCCGAGGAGCGTTGTCTTGCCCGAGCCATTCCGGCCGGTAATCGCCATTCGCTCGCCGGAACCGAGGTGAAGATCGACCGGGCCGAGTCGAAAGGTGCCTCTCTCGGCGACCGCCGCTCGGAGTGCGACGACCGTGTCGCCCGCCCGTTCGCCGCTCCTCAGGCTGAGCTGGAGCTCCCACGGCTCGAACGGCTTCGTCGGATTGTCGGCACGCTCGAGTTGCCGCTCCGCCTGGCGCACCTTGGAGCGGAGCGCCTGCGTGCCGCGACGGTCGGCCATCGCCCCGCCTGCCCGCGCCTGGGAGCGGCGAGCGGCCAGCAACTCGGCGATCTCGCGGCGTTCCTTTTGAGCCTCGCCGAAGCGCTTGTACCCGGCACGCCGGGCGGCATCGCGGGCGGCCTCGTACGCGGTCCAACCACCCGCCCACTCCTGCACCCGATGCGAGCCGGGCTCGATCCCCACGATCCTCGTCGCAACGCGGTCAAGGAACTCCCGATCGTGTGACACGACGACGAGCGCACCGCCGAAGCCGAGCGCGAATCGCTCGAGCCGATCGAGCCCGTCGAAGTCGAGGTCGTTCGTCGGCTCGTCGAGCAGAAGCACGTCGAAGCGCGAGAGCAGGACCGCGGCGAGCGCCGCACGAGCGCGCTCCCCACCGGAGATGCCGACCATCGCGCGATCGAGCCCCACGCCGAGGCCGAGCTCCGCGCATACGGCTCGGCTACGCGGCTCGAGATCAGGGCCGCCGAGCACGAGAAACCGCTCCAAAGCGGCTGCGTAGCGGTCACCGCCTGCGGCTGCCGTCGCCAGCGTGTTCGCGGCCGACTCGAGATCGGCTTCTGCGGCCGCTACACCCGTACGCCGGGCGAGATACCCGCCGAGCGTCTCTCCCGGCGCCGCGTCGGGCTCCTGCGGCAGATACCCGGCGGTCAACGTCTTCGGCACACGAACGACCCGCCCGGTATCCGGCTCGCGAAGACCGGCGAGCAACTGGAGCAACGTCGTCTTGCCGACACCATTCGGGCCGACGATCCCGAGCCGACTCTCCGGCCCGACCGCAAGGGTCACGTCGGCGAGGACGAGACTCGCCCCGTACGACACCGACACGTTGTCCAGCTGAACTCGAATGCGACCGACCTCCTCGGAAAGGGCAATACGCGCCATCAGGCGCGGCGGGATTCCGTAGCGGAAGGTCAGTCAGTCATCAGCAAGCGCTGCGCGCCGGCACGATCCTACAGCTGATCCTTGAGCGACTCGAGCGCCGACCAGCGGGAATCGACGACCTCTTCCTCGTGCGAATGCGGCTCGCGATTCAGATTCTTGCCGCAGACGTGGCAGAGCCCCGCGCAATCGTCCCGACACACGATCTGGTCCGGTAGTCGCAACGCGATCGCATCGCGCGCCCAGGTCGAGAGCAACAGCTGGTCGTCGGCGACATAGTCGGTGCGGAGCTCTGCGACTGCGGCGCCGTCTGCGGCGTTGTACTCCTGCGCGTCGATGGTCACGTCGAGAACTGCATCTTCGAGGCACCGCATGCACGGCCCGTGGACCCTCGTCTCGAAGCGGAGCCGAAAAACATCCCCGCTCGTCGCACGCGCAATCGCCAGCTCGGCCTCCGGCTTGTCGGGCACGGGCAGATAGCGCTCGCCGCCGAGAACGAACGGCTCGAGTTGAACGGAGACCTCATCGCGATGCTCCTCGCCGGGCCGAAGGCGAAGTCGTCGCAGAGGAAACGTCGTCACACCTCCAGGGTAGCGAGCAGGCATATCCAAGGCCTGAGGGGCGTCAATAGGCGATTCTGTGATGGTGGGATGAGCCTGGAGTGACCGCCGTGTAAGGAGTCGCAAGGATGCTGTTAGGGCGCCGGCATGCCGCATGAAACCGCGGTAGAAGTCGCACAGGTTTCGAATCGCACGAGACAGGCACGAGAGAGGAGCCACCATGAGAGAACGTCCTGCGTCAGGCGAGGCCGCGGCGCCCGGACCGCATCGGAAGCGGCCGCGTGCCGGGTATGTGTTGTCGGCCGCACTCGTCGCAGCCGTGTCGCTCGTGTCGGCCGCCGCATTGTCGAGCGGTTCGGCTCAGGCACAAAGCCAGGCGACCCCACCTAAGAACACCGCGCTGCCGACCGTCTCCGGTACGACCGCGGCAGGCAGCACGCTCTCGGCGACCTCGGGCTCGTGGTCCGGGGACACACCGATCACGTTCGCGTATCAGTGGCGTCGCTGCGATTCCAACGGCTCCAACTGCACCTCGATCGGCGGAGCGACGAACTCGACGTACAACCTGCAGGGCGGCGACGTCGGCTTCCGGCTGCGCGCCCGCGTGACGGCAACGAACGGCGCCGGGCAGGCGAGCGCCGACTCCTCCGCCACGGCGACCGTCGTCTCCTCGACCGCGCCGAAGAACACGTCCGAACCTGTTGTCAGCGGCTCGCTCGTCGTCGGACAGACGCTGAGCGGGACGACCGGGACGTGGAGCGGCACAGCGCCGATCGCGTACGCGCTCCAGTGGGTCAGATGCCCGAGCAACGGCGGGGCAGCCGACGGCGGTAACTGCACGTTCATCTCCGGGGCGACCACCTCGACCTACGTCCTCCAGAACGACGACGTCGGCAAGCGCATGCGTCTCCGCGTCAGGGCGTCGAACAGCGCCGGCTCGAAGACGGTGGCGTCGAATGCGACAGCCACGGTTGCCAGCGCGACCTCGAAAGCTCCGACCAACCAGAGGGAGCCGTCGATCTCGGGCTCAACGACCCAGGGCTCGACTCTCAAGGCAGCCGTCGGAAAGTGGAACGGCCCCACGCCGATCACGTTCGCGTACCAGTGGGTGCGCTGCGCGACCGACGGTGGCAAGTCGGACGGCTCCAACTGCGCCTTCATTCCGAGTGCCAACGGATCCTCGTACACCCTCCAGGGCGACGACGTCGGCAAACGACTTCGTGTCCGGATCACCGCGACGAACAGCACCGGCTCAGCGGTAGCGGCATCGAATCCCACGGCAGCCGTCAAGGCCGGGTCGCAGTTGCCCGCCGGCGCGATCCGCCTGCCGAACGGCCAGATCTCGATCCCCGTGTCGAGCGTCTCGCTGCCCGCGCAGCTGATCATCGACCGTGTCGAGTTCTCGCCGAACCCGGTTCGGTCACGCCAACACCCACTCACCGTGCGTGTCCATATCGCGGACTCCCGCGGCTACGTCGTCCGGGACGCGATCGTCTTCCTGCGCTCGGTTCCGCTGCTGACGACGACACCGCCCGAGCAGAGGACGGGGCAGGACGGCTGGCTCACGCTCCAGGTTCTCCCTCGTGCGGACTTCCCGTTGAGGAACGGCTACAACGTTCAGTTCTTCGTCCGCGCCCGCAAAGACGGGGACAACCCACTCGCAGGCGTGTCCGCGCGTCGGCTCGTCCAAGTCGCGACCTCCCGCTAGCGACTCAAATCTGGGAGCGCCGGAGGCTGCGACCTCCGGCGCTCCCGTTACAACGCACGGTGGACACATCGACGGCTGAGAGGAGTCACCCATGATGAATCGACCACACCCACTTTCCCGCGTCCGCGCCAGATACCCGCTGACAGTTGTCATCCTCGGCTTGATCGCCTTGGTGACCGCACTCGCAAGCGGGGCCGCGCCAGCCCTGACCGCAGCTGTGCCGAGCAACACCTCGCCGCCGTCGATCTCGGGGACCGCAGCCCAGGGTCAGACGCTGACCGCGTCACCCGGCTCGTGGTCGGGTGACACGCCGATCACGTTCGCGTACCAGTGGCAGCGTTGTAACGCCGGTGGTTCGAGTTGCGCCTCGATCTCCGGCGAGACCAACGCGACCCGGCTCGTCGACAGCGGCGACGTCGGCTCTACCCTTCAGGTCAAGGTCACTGCGACCAACTCGAGTGGCTCGACAAGCCAGACGTCGAACGCGACGGCCGTCGTCACGTCGGGCGGGTCAGGGCCGCCCGTGAATACCGCTGAGCCGACGATCTCGGGCTCGGCGACACAAGGCTCGACACTGACAGTAAGTAACGGGACGTGGACCGGCAGCACACCGCTGACGTTCACGTACCAGTGGCAGCGTTGTGACACGGGCGGCAGCAACTGCAACTCGATCTCCGGCGAGACGGGAAACACCCGGACCGTGGACTCCGGCGACGTCGGCTCACGGCTGCGGGTACGAGTCACGGCTACGAACACCTCCGGCTCCGCGAGTTCCACATCGAACGCAACGGCCACGATCACCGGTAGCGGTGGTGGCGGCGGCTCCGGCGCACCGGTCAACACGGTGAAGCCGACGATCTCGGGTACCGCGACGCAGGGTCAGACCCTGACCGCGAGCACCGGAACGTGGACGGGTAAGACACCGATCACGTTCGCCGATCAGTGGTACCGCTGCGACACGAACAGCAGCAACTGCAGCCCGATCAGCGGCGAGACCGGGCCGGCTCGTACCATCGATGCCAGCGATGTCGGGAAGCGGCTGAAGGTCCGCGTCACCGCAACGAACAGCGCTGGCGTAACTGGGGCCGAATCGGCGACGACCGACGTCGTCAAGTCGAGTGGTGGCGGAGGCGGAGGCGGCGGCTCCTTACCACCCGGAGCCATCACGCTGCCGGACGGGAAGATCTCGATCCCGGTCACGAGCGTGCCCGCCGATCAGAGGCTGATCGTCGACAGCGTCAAATTCAGCCCGAACCCGATCCGTGCCCGGAACACGCCGCTCGTGGTCACCGTCCACGTCGTCGACACACGAGGCTACGTCGTGCGCGACGCGCTCGTGTTCGTCCGGTCGGTCCCCATCCTCACCTCCACGCCACCGGAGCTCGCGACAGCACAGAACGGCTTCGCGATCTTCCAGGTGCTCCCGCGAGCGGACTTCCCGCTCAGAAACGGCTTCTCGGTGCAGTTCTTCGTCCGGGCCCGTCGCAGCGGCGACAACCCGCTGGCCGGCGTCGGCACGCGCAGGCTCGTCCAGGTGCGAACGGCCACCGGCTAGACGACGTCGTGTTCGTGCGGGCGACGCCCCATAGGGTCGCCCGCACGACGTACCGAGCCGGCCGGGCAAATACCATGTCGGACGTGCGCTTGAGTCTTACCTTCGTGCTGGTCGCATCTGGGCTAGCTCTGAGCGTGGGCGCCGGCTGCCTCGGCACGGGAGTCGCGGTACTACGAGAGGCCTAACAACGCCGGCGCCTTCCTCACCGCGTCTCCAGATGTGAGTTGCGCGACATCGGAGGTCGTAAAGCGCAAGCTCTTGTCCCCGTTTTGGTTCCAACGCACACGCTGCATTGCGGCTGGATTCCGATGTGTCGCGTATTGGGAAGGACGCTTCGACCGACCCTTCAGCTACAGCCACCACGCTCTGTGCAACCGCGGCTGGCGGTGGATCGTGTGGGACGGCGGGTAGTTACGGGCGGCGCGCGCGTCCTCTAGCCCGACTACTGGCGCTAGAGGCTAGAGGTACGAGTCGCCGTCGAGTTCGCGGTCGGTCGGGCCGATCCCGGCGACCACTGTCTCTTGCGAGCGCTCGTGCAACCGCTCGCGGCCCCGCTTCACGGCGCCGAGGAACTTGTCGAGATTGACCTCGAGCGTCGAGAGGATGCCGTCCGCCCAGTCCTCCATCTCGAGCCGCGTCTCGCGAGCCGAGCGACGCGCCTCGTCCACGATGTCCTGTGACTGGCGCTCTGCGAGCTTGACGATCTCGGTCTGCGACGCCTCGCGCACCGCCTGCTCGCGCGACTCGCCGATCAGCCGGTCGCACTCACGCTTCGCCTCGGCAAGCATCTCCTGACGCTCCTTCACGATCCAGCGCGCCTGCTTGATCTCTTCCGGGATCGTCGCGCGCATCTGATCGAGGATGTCGTAGATCTCCTCGCGATCGATCCGTACCTGATCGGTGAGCGGCACCGCTTTCGCGTTGTGCACGAGATCGTCGAGCTTGTCGATGAGTACCAGGACGTCCATTAAGCCTCCGGCATCTTACTCTTGCGGGCTGACAGGAGCGCCGGGTCGACCGTTCGGGTGCAGTTCCCGGAAACGGCGGGCCACGGCTTCAGGCACGAGATCGTCGACTTTCCCACCGAATGACGCGATCTCCTTGACGCCGCTCGAGGAGACGAAGCTGTAGGCGGGGTTCGACATCACGTACATCGTCTCGATCTCCGGAGCGAGCAGCCGGTTGAGCTGGTTCATCTGCGCCTCCCACTCGAAGTCGGCAAAGACGCGCAGGCCCTTCACCATCGTCCGTGCGTCGTGACGACGCGCGAAGTCGACCACCAGCTCGGAGAAGACGTCGACGACGACGTTCTCGACGTGCGCGAGAGCCTGCTCGAGGAAGACGACGCGCTCCTCGATAGTGAAGAGCGTCTGCTTGTGGGTCGGATCGCGCACGACGCCTACGACGACGCGGTCGAAGATCGCCGCCGCGCGACCGATCACGTCCACGTGGCCGTTTGTGACGGGGTCGTACGACCCTGGGCAGATTGCGGTGATCATCGGGAGAAGACGCTGATGCGAGCCGAACCGTACCGGCGGCTCGTGACGAGGTCGAGCGGGAGCTGCGGCTCGGTACATCCGTCTGTCTCCACGACGAGGGCTCCAACTTCGGCAAGTACGGACGGTAGGAGCTCTGCGAGCCTCGGCTCGAGCGTTCGCCAGTCTCCGTACGGCGGATCGCAGAAGACGAGGTCGTAGGTCGTAGTGCGAGAGCGAGTCTCGCGAAGCACAGCGAGTGCGTCGCGCTTCTCGACGATCGCCCCGGTCAGGCCCAGCTTGAGGAGGTTCGCCTGGATCACACCGACGGCTTCCCCGGCCGACTCGACGAAGACGCACCGACGCGCGCCCCGGGAGAGTGCCTCCAGGCCCATCGCCCCCGAGCCGGCGAACAGATCGAGAACGCTCGCGTCGTCGACCGGACCGATGATGTTGAAGATGGCCTCGCGGACACGATCGCTCGTCGGTCGCGTGGCAGCCCCGCGTGGCGCTGCGATTCCATGGCCTTTCCGCGTTCCGGCGATGATGCGCACAGGCGCATCATCGCCGGAAGCGGGTGGGGTTACGGAGCGAGGTCCCCGTAGATGTTCTGGTCGAGCCCACCGGCTCGCGGGCACGTGTCGCCCGTGAAGCCCGTGCCACTCGGCGTCCGGCACTGGAGCACGTCCGCGCCGGTCTCGTCTGGCGTCGTCTCGCGCTGGTCGGTACCGCCGACGGTGTTGCGCCAGTCCGTCCACACGGCGAACGTCAGCCCGGCCTGCGAGTCGATCCACAGGTAGTCGCCCATGAACGGGACCGTTCTGCCGCCGAACTGCTCGTAGTCGGCGTTCGTCGTCACGTCGCTCAGCCTCGCACCAGTGCTCCACGAGCCGTTCGCCGGCTTAGTCGCTCCGAACGCGTCGACACTCGGTACGACGTTGCCGCTCGCGTCGTTGCCGATCGGCCGCATCTTCGAGTAGTTCGGGTCGTTGCGGCTGTCCCACCAGACCGCGTGCAACGTCCCGCCCGACACCGAGATGTCCGGGAAGAACTGGTGGCCGGCACCCTGGACGTCGACCTGGGCCGGTGACGTCAGAGTCCCCGCGGCCCCGTCGTAGCGAGCGTAGTAGACCGCGCCCTGTCCGCCTTCGCCCTGCACGTCGTCGGAGCCGAACGTCGTCCCGGTCGAGACGATGCTGCCGGGGACCGTCGCCTCGTAGACGATATGCACGTACTCGTGACCCGTGTCCGCCTGGTCAGCGGTCGAGCGGGGCAGCGTGCCGTTGCGCGGATATGTGTAACCCGAATCGCACGCGGTGCCGACACCGTCGCCGCAGTCACGGGCCGAGCCGCCCCCGGTCTGTGCGTCGATGTACTCGTAGGGAATGAAGCTCGTGAGCGCTTTCGGCGCGGAGAAGCTCCGGCCGCAGTCGGTCGACTTCACGATGATGATCGCGTCGTCCTGGTTCCCGTGCGAGGAGAACTGCCGGAACGTGACGTACACGTGCCCGTTGCCCGTGACCGAGATGTCCGGCCCCTGCACATCGTGGATCGACGCCGAGAGCTTCGCCGGCGGCGAGAACGTCACGCCGTGATCGGTCGAGCGCGAGAAGAAGATCCCGACGCCGCCGTTGCCCGTGAAGCGCGAGTTGGCGAAGTAGACGTTTCCGGCGCAGCTCGTATTCGTCCGGTCGGCTTCGATCGCCGTCTTGTCGTTGAACTTACCGCCGAGGTTCGCGGCCGATGCGCCCTTCGCGACGATCGTCGAGCCGGCGAAGCGCTTGCCGTCGTTGACTGTGCCCCCGCCCGAGTTGACGTAGTGCGCGACGAAGACGTCACCGAAGCCTTTCTTCGTGCCGTTGGGGTCGTCGCTCGACTCCGAGCCGGCGAACAGGCGGCCCTGGTTGTCCCAGGCAAGAACGGGATCGCCCGCGCTCGCGGTGCGGATGCCCGAGAGAGCGCCGAGCGTCGATGTGTCGCCGGGGTAGCCGGGCACGAGCGAGCTCACGAAGCTCCCGCCGCCGTTCTCCGAGCGGTAATAGCCGAGCCAGATCGGGCCGGACGCGATCGGCGCGCCGTCGGCGTCGTCACCGTTGTTGTAGACGGCGCAGTAGTCGTTGCTCGAGCCGACCATCACCTGCGCGTTGCGCGGGTCGATCGCAAGCGCTGGCTCGTTCTGCCTTCCCCGCGAGCGCGAGCATTCGCCCAGCGTGGCGTCGGTGTAGCTCGAGACGCCCGCGAGCTGATCGGCGCTCACGTAGCTCGAGTCGTCATGGGTGAGCCGCACGTCCGCCCCAGGTGTCGAGGCCAGTGCGACCCCGATTCCTGCGACGCACGCGACTGTTCCCACCACGACAGCAGCGACAGTCTCTTCGATCTCATGATCTCCCCCTTTGTGCGACTCCCCTGACGGGGACGCGCGAATCAACGGACGGCCACAGGACTCTGGCCTTCGTTCCCCCTCGACACCGACGTGAAACGCCGGACCCGCAAACCATGTCCGCGGCCGACCGTCGTGTCAAGCTGGCGGGAACGCGCTCGGGGCGCGAAGGCGCCTACGAGTGTCCGAGGTGCGCCGACTCGCCGAGCAGGTTGTCGACGGCTCCGGCGAGGAGGCCCTCCCCGCGGAAAGCCCGCGCCACCGAGCGAGCACGCTCGAGCAAGTCTCTGTCTTGGCGCAGTTTCACGAAGTGGAGATCGGTGAGCCCCGACTGGCGTGCGCCGAGCAGGTGACCCTCTCCCCGGATCTCGAGGTCGCGCTCGGCGAGCTCGAATCCGTCCGTGGTCTCGACAAGTGCTTCGAGCCGCTCGAGCGCCGAGTCGGTCAGCTCCGCTTTCGCGCGCGAGACGAGCAGGCAGTACGACTGCTCGGCGCCGCGGCCGACGCGGCCACGCAACTGGTGGAGCTGAGCGAGGCCGAAGCGATCAGCTTCCTGGACGATCATGATCGTCGCGTTCGGCACATCGACACCGACCTCGATCACCGTTGTCGCAACCAGAACGTCGAGGTCGCCGGCCTTGAACCGGGCCATCACTTCACGACGCTCGATCGCACGCAGGCGGCCGTGCACGCAGCCAACACGGAACCCTTTGAGCTCACCGGTGCGCAGTCGGTCGGCCTCCTCCTCGGCCGCACGCGCGACCGTTGTCTCAGACGCCTCGATGAGGGGGCACACCACATACGCCTGCCTGCCGTCCGCGAGATGACGACGCAGTCGTTCGTAGGCCTCCGAGCTGCGCTCCTCGGTGACCCAGGCGGTGACGACCGGCAGTCTGTCGGCAGGAGGCGCATCGATCTCCGACACCGCGAGATCGCCGTACACAGTGAGCGCAAGCGTCCGGGGGATCGGCGTGGCGGTCATGTGGAGGACATGCGGGCTGCGGCCCTCGGCTAGCGCTGAGCGCTGCTCGACGCCGAAACGATGCTGCTCGTCGACGACCGCCACCGCGAGATCGCGGAACTCGACATCACGCTGGATGAGGGCGTGTGTGCCGACTGCGATTTGTACGTCACCAGACTCGATCAGCTGCCGGACCAGCGCGTGCTCCTTCGCAGCCAGCGAGCTCGTCAGGAGAGCGACGCGCACCCCGAGCTCGGCGCATAGGCCCTCGATGGTGACGAAGTGCTGCTCGGCAAGGGTCTCGGTCGGCGCCATCAACGCTCCCTGGTGCCCGGCTTCGACAGCGCGCAGCAGTGCGTACAGCGCAACGACGGTCTTACCTGAGCCGACGTCTCCCTGGAGCAGACGCTGCATCGGGGTCTCGCGGCCGAGGTCGGCGTTGATCTCGGCGATAGCACGCTCCTGGGCGGCTGTCAGCGTGAAGGGCAACGCGGTGCGGTAGCTCGCAAGCAGCTCGCCGGGGGCTGCGAGTGGTTCGGCGAACGCCTGCTCACGCGCAGCGGCGCGGCGACCGAGCGCGAGTTGCAGCGTCAGCAGCTCGTCGAACGCCAGGCGGCGGCGACCCACCTCGGCTTCCTCCGGTGATCGGGGCCGGTGCAGCGCGACAAGCGCATCGGCCACGAGCGGGAATCCTTCCGCGCAGCGCAGCCCGAACGGGAGCGGATCACCAGCAGCGCGCACATAGGTCAGAGCCGCCTCGACGAGACCGCGCAGCTGCTTTTGCGACATCTCCTCGCTCGACGGATAGACGGGCGCGAAGTCCGCCGTGGCCGACGCGTCGCCGAGGTCGTACGACTCGACTGCGAAACCATGGCGATTCGGTCGTCCCCGAAGGCGCACGGGCGTTCCCGTGAGCAACGTGGTCTCGAGCCACGGCTGGTTGAACCAGGTCGCGCGAATCTCGCCGGTTCCGTCGGCAACGAGCGCGGTGAGGATGTGAAGACGGCCGCGCCGGCGACCCGACACCCTGCCGACGATACATTGGAGCACGGCTTCGTCATCGCCGAAAAGCTCCGAGATTCGACGTTCCGGGACGGGATGCTCGTAGCGGCGCGGTCGGTGGGCTAACAGGTCTCCGATCGTCAGCAAGCCGAGCCGCGCCAGCCGACGCGTCGCGGTCGGCCCAACACCGGGTAGCACCTCGACGGGCTGCTCGAGCAGCCCGCCGCGAGGTGTCGAGTACGTGGAGGGCCAGTCAGCAGGTGGGTCCACGCCGGCAAAGCCGGCGGGAAGCCGGATCCCTGACACGGTCAACGCCACCTCGGGACCGAGTATAGGTCCAGCGTCGGCCCTACGGCCCGACGCTAGGAAAGACAGCGACCGAAGGTCTCAGCTCAAGAGCTCGGGCCGCTGCCCTCAGTCCTGGAACCAGAAGAAGCCGACCGCACCGGGCCCCGCATGTGTGCCGACCACGGCGCCGAGGTTCGCGACGACGTCGACCTCGGCTTGCGGGCGCGCCTTCTGGACGAGATCGGTGAGGACGTCGACCCACTCTGGCGCATCGGCGTGGGCAATCGAGACATGCAGCCCAGCACGATTCTCCGTCTTCTCAGTGAAGAGTCGGCCGAACTCCTGGAGTGCCTTCTGGCGTCCGCGGACGCGCGCGATCGGGACAATTACGCCGTCCTCGACCGAGAGGATCGGCTTGACGTTGAGGATCGTCCCCGCGAGCGCCTGTGCCTTGCCGATACGGCCGCCCTTCGCGAGATATTCGAGCGTGCCGACCGTGAAAACGACGCGGTTGTCGCGCCGGAAGCGCTCGATCAGCGCGTCGATCTCGTCGTCCATCGTCCCTCGATCCAGTCTGCGTTGGATCGCGAGAGCGAGCATCGCCATCGCCATCGATGCCGTCTCGGTGTCGATCACGCGGATCCGGTCGCCGTGCTCCTCGGCGGCAAGCGACGCCGACTGGAAGGTGCCGGAGAGCTTCGCCGAGACGGTGAGCACGTAGATCCGCTCGTACGCTGCGAGCTCGTCGTAGACGTCGCTGAAATCCTGTGGCGTCGGCTGCGAGGTCGTCGGCAACTCGGGTGCTTCGCGTAGCCGCTCGTAGAAGTCGTGGGGCGAGAGATCGACATGGTCGCGGATCATCTCGTCACCAAAGCGCACGTAGAGCGGGACGACCCGCATGTTGGGAAACCGCTCTCGCGCCTCCGGCCAGTCACTCGTCGAGTCGAGGACGATCGCCGTGTTCTGGGTCGTAAGATTCATGTCGCGCGCGCGCTCGCCACGCGTCGGATCGTCTCGACGAGCTCGTCGACAGGCCCGCCCTTGCGGACGATGCCAACCGCGCCCGCTGCGGTCATCGCGGCTTCCTCTTCGTCTGTCGCCTCTGCTGTGAGACAGAGAACCGCCACGTCTGGGCACGCGGCCAGTACGGCCGCTGTCGCGGCCGGGCCGTCGAGACCAGGCAACCGGAGATCCATCAGCACGACATCAGCGTGCACGCTCCCGCACGTCTCGGCTGCCGCAGCTCCGTCCGAGATACTGCCGACAACCTCCAGCCCGTCCTGCATGCCGACGAGAAGCTCGAGCGACGCGCGATAGACCTCGTTGTCCTCCACCAGCAGGATGCGGATTCCGGCGGTCATTGGTCGTGGAGGCTACTCGGCGAACACGAGCAGCGGGTAGTGCGGCTGACCGCCAGCAACGGCATCCGCGATCTCCACCATCGGGTGCTCCGCCCGTACTCGCGCAAGGAGCGGTTCGACGTCTACGCCGTCCGCTCCGGTCAGCAGCGTCAGCATCCCGTGGCCATCTGCGAGTACGTGCTCGATGACGGTCTCCGCGACCTGTTCGAAGTCGTTCCCAGCGACGATCGCGACTTCGTCGACGAGACCGAGCCAGTCTCCTTCACGAACTGCGACGCCGTCCATTTCGACGGTCCGAGACGCGCGGGTCACCTCACCTGTCACCACATCGGAGAGCGCGGCTGTCATCGCGGCTTCGTTGTCGTCGGCGGAGTGCGACGAGACGTAACGCGCCATCGCTGCGAGCCCCGCTTGCTGTGAGCGCGAAGGCACGACACGAGCCGGCCTCGTCGCAAGCCCGACCGCCTGCTCGGCGCTCAGGATCACATTGCCGTTGTTCGGTAGGACGATCACCTCGGTGGCCGGTGTTGCGTCTATCGCGGCGACGATGTCGGCTGTCGACGGGTTCATCGTCTGGCCACCCTCGATCACGCGAGCCGCGCCGTAGCTCACAAACAGCTGCCGATTTCCAGCGCCGGCAGCGACCACGACAACGCCGGTCTCGAGCGTGGGGAGATCGAGGCTCAGGCGCTCCTCTCGCTCGAGGGCTTGCTTGTGCATGTCCGCGATCTCGACGCCCTCCACCGTGCCGACCCGTGTCCCCAAGGTGAGCGCAGCGCCTGGGTCGTCGGTGTGCACGTGAATCTTGAGAGCGCTCGGGTCACCGACCACGAGAAGCGAGTCGCCAAGCTGCTCGAGCTCGCGTTCGAGATCCTCGACCTCGAGACCTTCGCCCTCCACGACGAAGACGGTGCAGTAGCGGTAGCGAGACGGCTCGAGATGGATCGCATCGACGCCGGCCGTCGCGGGCTCTTCCACAACGATGTCCGGCAACGCCTCGCCGGCCACCCCGGCCGCGAGCCCACGTGTGATCTCGAGCAGCCCCGCCCCACCCGCGTCGACGACTCCTGCGTCTCTCAGCACCGCGAGTAGCTCGGGGGTGCGGGCGACGGCCTCTTCCCCACGCGCGACGACACGGCGCAGGAACTCCGGCTTCGGCAACGCGCGCACGGCAGGCTTCTCACCCTCCTCCGCCATCTCCCGGACCACGGTCAGCATCGTCCCCTCGACGGGGCGTCGAACCGCGCGGTACGCGGCATCGCTCGCAGAGCGGAACGCCTTGGAGAGCACCGCCGTATCGACCTCCTCGTGCTCCGCGAGCACGTCGGCGAATCCTCGGACGATCTGGGAGAAGATGACGCCCGAGTTGCCACGGGCGCCCATCAGCGCGGCGCGGCTCAGCTCCTTGGCCACCGCCGCCTGCCCTCCCGCACTCGACTTCTCGAGCGCCTCAACGACCGCGCGGACGGTGAGGGTGAGGTTCGTCCCGGTGTCGCCGTCAGGCACCGGGTAGACGTTGAGGTCGTCGATCCGGCGGCGATTCGCCTCGAGACTCGCGAGCGACGCGCGAGCGAGCTCGCGTGCCCGCTCGATCTGCAGCTCAGCCACGACGGGCGCCCTCCACATGGACCTCGACCGTCGCGACCTTCAGGCCGGTGAGGCGCTCCACCTCGTACGCGACCCGCGAGCGGACCGTCGCGGCGACTTCGGCGAGGTTCAGGCCGTACTCGACGATGAGGCTCAAGTCGATCGAGAGAGCATCGTCACGCCCTTCGACGACGATGCCTTTCGTCAGACGATTCCGTGCGAGCAGCCGCGGCAGACGTCCGCGGCTGGCCATGCCGACGACGCCGTAGCACTCCATCGTCGTGTGACCCACAAGCTGGGCGATCGCATCGGACGAGATCGAGATCCGTCCCAACTCGGTAGTCGAGGACAGGTGCGTTCGCTCCACGCCGCGACGATAGACCACAGCGTGAAACTGCGTAGGGGACAGCCTGAAGACTGTCCCCTACCCGTTGCCTAGTTAGATCGCCTTTGTAACTTTGCCGGCCTTGAGGCAACGAGTGCACACATAGGCACGAGTTGCCTTGCCGTCGATCAACGCGCGAACCCGCTGCAGGTTCGGGTTGAAGCGCCGCTTCGTGGCCACCATGGAGTGGCTCCGATTGTGGCCGAACGAGGGCTTCTTGCCGCAAATGGCGCAGATCTTCGACATGCGGCTGACGAGTGTACCGGAGGCGTGCTAACGGGCGGCGGCTGCACGGAGGTGCGCGAACAGATCCGCCATCTCGAGTGCGGTGCGCACCGCTTCGGCGCCCTTGTCGACCCGCGCGTCGGCCTGGTCGGCGCGTTCCAGCGTCAAGACACCGAAAGAAACGGGGACGCCGGTTTCGAGGGCGGCGAGCTGGAGTCCGCTTGCAGCCTCGGCGGCTACGTAGTCGAAGTGCGGCGTGTCGCCGCGGATCACGCAACCGAGCGCCACGATGCAGGCGTAGCGCCGCGTCTTGGCGAGGGCCATCGCGCCGATCGGCAGCTCGAACGCGCCGGGAACCGGCATCACCGTGATCGCGTCGCTCGCCACACCTGCAACCGCAAGCTCGTCGAGCGCGCTCTCGAGCAGACGGGAGGTGACCTCGCCGTTGAAGCGGCTCACGACGACGCCAACCGCACGCCTGGCGCCGTTCGCGGCGCCTTCGAGGACGCTGAACCCCACAGGGATCACGAGCTCGCCCGGTGCGTGCTCGCTGCTCGAGTGGATGATCGGGTCTGGATCGACGAGCGGCGCCTCTACGACAGCCTCCGGAGCGTCGGCCTGCGGCGCCTCAGGCCCAACGGACTCCTCCTCGGGTACGGGGGAGTCTGCAGGCTCGTCGTCTGCCACGACCGGAGCACTGGAGAACGCCGCCGTCTCGGGATCAGAGCGTCGTTCGTCGATGAAGCGGGACACGTCCTCCGAGGAGGGCCAGCCGTCGAGGACGTTCTCGCGCGCGTCTTCCATCGAATCCGGGGCTGTCTCACGCTCGCGGGCAGTCCTGTCGTATGGCTCGCTCACGCTTCGGCCCCCTCGTAGTCGTCTGATTCGAATCGGATCCCCTGATGATGCAGGCGCTGTCCGATGGCAGGGCCGATGGTGTGGCCGAGCTTCTCGCGTTTCGTCTCCAGGTAGCGGCGGTTCTCGGCGTTCGGATGCACTTCGATCGGCACCTGCTCTATCACCGTCAAGCCGAATCCATCCAGCCCCACGAGCTTCTTCGGATTGTTCGTCAGGATGCGGATCGTGGTCAGGCCGAGGTCGGCGAGGATCTGGTTGCCGATGCCGTAGTCGCGCGCATCGGCGGGGAACCCGAGTTCCAGGTTCGCCTCGACCGTGTCGAGCCCCGCCTCTTGAAGCTCGTAGGCGCGGAGCTTGTTGAGAAGGCCGATACCGCGCCCTTCCTGCGCCATGTAGAGCAGAACGCCCCGGCCCTCGGCCTCGATCTGAGCGAGTGCCTGCTCGAGCTGCTCGCCGCAATCGCAGCGCAGCGAATGGAACACGTCACCGGTGAGGCATTCGGAGTGGACCCTGACGAGCACGTTCTCGGCGCCTTCGACCTCGCCCATCACGAGCGCCAAGTGGGTCTTGCCGGTGAGCTTCTCGCGGAACGCGACGCCCGTGAACTCGCCGTGCTCGGTCGGCAGGCGGACCGACGCGCCACGCTCGACGAGCTTCTCGTGGCGGCGGCGATACTCGACGAGGTCGGCGACGGTGACCATCTTCAGCCCGTGCTGTTCGCAGTAGCCGACCAGGTCGGGCACACGAGCCATCGTCCCGTCGTCCTTCATCACCTCGCAGACGACACCTGCCGGACGCAAGCCGGCGAGCCGAGCAAGGTCAACCGCGGCTTCCGTCTGACCGATGCGCTCGAGGACGCCGCCGGCCTTCGCCCGCAGCGGGAAGACGTGGCCCGGCTGGACGATGTCGCGCGGACCGCTGGCCGGATCGATCGCCACCTGGATCGTCCTGGAGCGGTCTGCGGCCGAGATTCCGGTGGAGATGCCGTCCCGTGCCTCGATGGAGACCGTGAAGGCGGTGCCGAAAGGCGTCTCATTCTGCTCGGTCATCTGGCGCAGGCCGAGCTCGTCGCAGCGCTCGGGCGGGAGGCAGAGGCAGATCAGACCGCGACCGTGGGTCGCCATGAAGTTCACCGCGGCCGGGGTGGCGAACTCTGCGGCGATCGTAAGGTCGCCCTCGTTCTCGCGATCGGCGTCGTCGCAGACGACCACGAACCGGCCAGCGCGAATCTCCTCGATCGCCTCTTCGACGGTCGCGAACGGGGATGTCTTCGGCTCTGTCAACTCGACCGCCACCTCGTCATGGTAGCCGCGGTCAGCTGGTCGGCAGGAGACGTTCGACGTACTTCGCGAGGACGTCGACCTCGAGGTTCACCTCGCGGCCGGGAGTGAGCGCGCCAAGCGTGGTCGCGGCGAGGGTGTGTGGGATCAGTGCAACCTCGAACGAGTCGTTTCCGAGCGCGGCGATGGTCAAAGAGACACCGTCGGCGGTGATCGAGCCCTTCTCGACGCAGTAGCGGAGCAAGCCGGGCGCGGCGTTGATTGCCACGCGGCTCCCCTCCCCGGCGGGCTCGACCGAACGCACCGTTCCGACGCCGTCGACGTGCCCTTGGACGTAGTGCCCGCCGAGCGGCTCGCCGGCGCGCAACGCCGGCTCGATGTTCACGGCGTCGCCTACGCCGAGCCGCTGAAGCGATGTGCGCGAGAGCGTCTCCGGCACGGCATGGAAGCGCAGCCTGGGGCCGGCCACCTCATCGACGGTCAGACAGCACCCGTCGATCGAGACCGAACCGCCTATCTCCACCGTGGGCGCGGTCTCGGGCGCCTCGAGCACGAGGACGGCCCCGTCGTCGACACCGCCCTCGAAGGCGACAACCCGGCCGATCTCGCGCACGATCCCCGTGAACATGGCGCAAGGCTACTCGCCGGCTCTAGTCTGGCGGTGTGAGCCGGGAACACGATCTCGTACAGCTCGCCGAGATCGCGCACCGGGTTGCGGCGGCGTGGGACATCCAACTCGGGCCGCCGTTCGCCCTCGCGCGCAACTCCTACACAGCACCCGCCAGCGACGGGGCCGTCCTGAAAGTGCTGCTGCGGGACGACGACGAGTCCGACCACGACGCCGATGCTCTGATGTTCTGGGACGGCGTTGGCGCAGTCCGCCTGTTGCGCCACGACCCAGAGCAACGGGTCTTCTTGATGGAGCGTGCACGCCCGGGAACAGACATCTCGGGGCTTCCCGAGGACGAGGCAACTGCGATCGCGGTCGACATCGGACTCCGGCTCTGGCAACCCGCGGCAGCGCCCTTCCGCTGGATCGGCGACCACGTTCCACGTTGGCTCGACAACGCCGAGCGGTCGCCAGACCGATGGAACGAACTGATCCCGCTGGCGCGCGAGCTCTACGCGTCGCTCGACGTGGGCCGCTCAACGCTTGTGCACGGCGACTTCCACCACCACAACATCCTCGACGCCGGCGACCGCGGCTATCTCGCGATCGACTCGAAGGCGATGCTCGGTGAGCCGGAGTTCGACGTATGGTCGTTCCTCCATAACCCGCTCTCCTATCGGATGACACCGGAGATCACCGGGCACCGTATCGCTGCGTTCGTGGCGGCCGGCCTCGATGAGGAACTGATCCGCAAGTGGGCGATCATCCGCGCCGCGTACCTCGGTGCTGACGACGACGAAGTGCAAGTCCTTCGCGCCCTGGTCTAGGGCTCGTGGAGATACGCCTCGAGCAACACGTCGTCACCGACGGCGCGCGAGGTCAGCCGCGTCAGCGCTCGCGGCCGTGAGAGCGTCTCGAGAAGGTGTGGCCCAGCGCCGGAGAGAGTCGGAGCGACGAACACCAGAATCTTGTCGACGAGGTCGGCTTCGACGAATGCAGTGGCAAGCGTCGGGCCGCCTTCGAGCAGAAGCGACTGAACACCCTCGGCAGCGAGTGCCGCGAGCTCTTCGCCGAGCGCGCCCGAGCGCAGCTCGAGCTCCGAGCCTTCGGGCAACGGACCGCGGCCGAACGTGAGCCGTCGCGGCTGCCGTGTCGTCGAAACGCCTCGAGCGTCGAGCTGTGGGTTGTCGGCGCGCACCGTTCCCATGCCAACGGCGACGGCGCCGTTCTCGGCACGCAGCTCGTGGACGAGGTGGCGCGACTCCGCGCCTGTCACCCAGCGTGAGCCCGGCACGGTGACGCGACCGTCGAGCGTCGCGGCGACCTTGTACGTGACGAAGGGTCGAACAAGGGAAACCCAGGTGCGCCACGCCTCGTTCTGGCGGCGCGCCTCGAACGAGTCGACGAGGTCGACGTCGACACCTGCCGCGCGAAGCAGCTCGATTCCCCCTCCCGCCTTGGGGTTCGGATCACGTGAGCCGACTACGACACGGGCGACACCTGCTTCGCGGATGGCAGCGACGCACGGCGGCGTGCGACCGTGGTGCGCACAGGGCTCCATCGTCACGTAGAGCGTTGCGCCACGCGCAGCTTCAGCCGCCGTCTCGAGGGCGACGACCTCGGCATGGCGGCCACCGGCGGGCTCCGTCGTCCCTTCACCGACGACCGCATCGCCCTGAGCGAGGACGGCGCCGACGACCGGGTTCGGATGCGTCGTTCCCCGGCCCTGGGCGGCAAGCTCGAGCGCGCGTCCGAAGTGGCTCACTGGCACGCAGCGCGAATGCGCGTGTATGCAGCGGCCGGATCGGCATCGGCAAAGATCGCGCTGCCTGCGACGAGAAGAGAGGCGCCGGCCCCGTGGATGGCGTGCGCATTCGCCTCTCCGACACCGCCGTCGACCTGGATCGGGACACCGATGAGCTCACGCAGCCGCGCGATCCGCTTCAGGGCATCGATCATGAACGGCTGGCCCGAGTAGCCCGGGTGGATGCTCATGCACAGGGCTATTTCAGCCCCCGCGGCTTCGGCGAACGCCGCCGCGCTCTCCGGCGACGTCTCCGGGTTGAAGGCTATGCCAACGGCGAGATCGTGTTCGCGGGCGGCTGCGGCCACACCGGCTGGGTCATCCGCCGCCTCGACGTGGAACGTGACCGCATCACCACCCGACGCTGCGATCTCCTCGAAATGATGTGCCGGGTCATCGACCATCAGGTGACAGTCGACGATGCCCCCCGCAGCGTGGATCGCCGGCGCGATCGACCTGAGGATGACCGGTCCGATCGTCACCGGCGGGATGAAGTGCGCGTCACCGATGTCGAAGTGAAACAGCCGCGTACCCGCGTCGAGCAGCGCGTTGATCTGCGCGCCGAGGCGCATGAAGTCCGCCGCGTAAAGCGACGGCTCCACCTCGGCCCCGTCCCTGATCCAGTCGCTCCAAGCCATGACGCGATCTTACGGCCGCAGTCGAGCCGACACGAACTGTGCCAATTGTGTGCCAATCGCTCCACACCTGGCGCATCCGGGCATGTCTTGGGGACTGTCCCCGCCTGTAACAAAACTGTGCCAAGTTGTCCACATGCTTGGCGTGCAGAAAGGTCAGCCTGGCACGCGTAGGCGTGCGACGAAGAAACCGCTCGTCCCGTGGATGTGCGGCAGGGTCTGGATGAACTCCGGCCGTCGCGGATGCGCAAACTGCGGCCAAGCAGCATCAAGAGGCTCAGGCTCGAGACCGGATGCGTCGACCACCGCTTCGCTCTCGTCGGCGTTGATCGTGCAGACGGAGTAGACGACCGTGCCTCCGGGCTTTACACGTGACGCAGCAGCGCGCAGCAGCTCCAGCTGGAGCTCGGGCAAGGGTTCGGAGCGCCAGCGCAGATCGGGCCGGGAGTCGAGGACCCCCAGGCCGGAACACGGCGCATCGACGAGTGCTCGGTCGAAACCGGCCAGGTCGGACGGCAGGTCCCGCCCGTCCGCGCAGACGACACGGACGTTCGCAGCGCCCAACCGGCGCGCGTTGTGCTCGAGCTCACGTGCTCGGGCCGCATTCACTTCCACAGCGATAACCTCGCCGGCAAGCATCGTCGCCTTCCCACCGGGTGCCGCGCAGAGGTCGAGCACCCGCTCTCCCTCGCGCGATCCGACGACGAGCCCGACGAGCTGCGACCCACGGCTCTGCGGCCAGATCCGTCCGTCCGCGAGCGCCTCCTCGTCGATCCGCTCGACCCGCCAGGCGCCGGGAATCTCCAAGTCCGGCACGCCCTCGATCTCTCCCCGCACCAGGCGGACGACGGTCTCCGGCGCCTCGTTCTGGGCGCGCATCAGCGCTCGCGCCTCATCGGCGCCCAGCTCTCGCCACCAGGTGTCGGCGATCCAGTCCGGGTACGAGTGCCGCAGCGCCGCCTCCACCGGCAAGCCCTCGGGGAGCGCAGCGACGAGATCCCGACCACCCTCCGCAAGCCGCCGCAGGACTGCGTTCGCGAACGGAACGGCTCGTTCGAGGCGCGCGCTCCGAACGAGCTCCACCGACTCGTTGACCGCCGCGTAGCGCGGCACACCATCGAGGAACGCAAGTTGGTAGGCGCCGAGCCGAAGCGCTGCCCGCACCGGTGGATCGAGCTTCCGAACCGGCCTCCTTCCGAAAGTCTCGATGAGATGGTCGAGTGTCCTGGCCCGCTGGACGGCACCGAAGGCAAGGCGCTGCGCGAGAGAGTGGTCGCGCGAGTCGAGGTCGGTTGCAGCGGCCCGCAGCGCGCGGTCGGCGTACGCCTCGTCCTCGAAGACGCGGCGCACGACCTCGAATGCGACGCGACGGGCCGGGGCGACTACCGGAGGCCGCGGCGCCATTCCTCATACGTCATTCGGCGCCCACCGTCGGGTTGAACCTCGACCGGCTCGAAAGAGCCGTCGTCCCCTACCCGGGCGCGCCAGATCGTCACGGCACGCCCCTCGAGCTCGGCCCGCGCTCCGATGTGAGGCGACAGGGCTCGCACGCGTCTGACGAGCACCTCGGCCGGGGACGCCAGATCGAGGACCCGATCGGCGGCCGTGAGCTTGTCGGCGTACGTTACGCCGTCCGCGGACTGCGGCTCGAACTCGATCGGCCCATCGAGGACGACGTCGAGCAGCTCGACAGCGACCTCTGCGGCGCGTCCGAAGATTGCGCCGGCATCGTCCTCCGCCCCGATCGGAAACCCGCCCGTCGCGGCAACCGGTCCGGCGTCGAGCTCCTTCACGGTTCGGTGAATCGATACCCCGGTCTCGGCATCTCCCGCGAGGATCGCGCGCTCCACGGGAGCCGCACCTCGCCAGCGCGGCAGCAGCGAGGGGTGGACATTCAGCCAGAGCCGCTCGTCGAGGAGATCCTCTGGGATCAGCAAGCCGTATGCGCAGACGACGACGGTCGGCGCCCCGAGCTCGAGGCCGGCAACTGGCCGCCCCGGTTGCAGAACGCGGATCCCGAAACGCTCAGCGACGATCTTCGCGGGAGGAGCGGCAAGCTTGCGGCCGCGGCCACGGGGCGCGTCCGGCCGGGTCAGGAGCACAGCGATCTCGTGTCGGGCCGCCAGCCGCTCGAGCACAGCCGCGCCGAACGGCGCCGTCGCTGCGACGGCAATCCGCGCCACGCCGACTACCGCTGAGAGAGCAGGAGCCGCGGTCGCAACCTCGCGAGCGCCTCCTTGCGCGAAACGGGATCGGTCCGGTCGACGATGAGCACGCCGTCGAGGTGGTCGAGCTCATGCTGGACGACACGCGCAACCATCCCGTCAAGCTCGTACTTGACGTCGCCGCCCGCGGCGTCCTTCCCTTCGATGACGACCTCGATCGCGCGTTCGACCGGCACACGGACGACACCAAGCGAGAGGCAACCCTCGTCGTCGGTCTCGAGCTCCTTCCCGACGCGGGTGAGGACCGGGTTCACGAGAACGCGGTCCTCGCCTTCGTGCTCGAACACGAAGAGGCGCCGCACGACACCGACTTGGGTCGCCGCCAGCCCGACCCCGTGAGCGTCGTGCATCAGCTCGGTCATCCGCTCGACGAGCCGCGCCAGCTCCTCGTCGAACGTGTCGACCTCGTTGGCGCGCATCCGAAGCACCAGATCGCCGTACTGCCGGACCTGCGACAGCGCGATCCGCTTGCGGATCTCGCTCTCGGCGGCGCGCTCGGCGTCCTCGTCGTGCTCGTGCTCGTAGTCGTGGTCGTGGTCGTGGTCGTGGTCTGACACGGGTGCGAGTCTAGCCGCGGAGGTCACAAAGACTGCGGATCGACGTCGACGACCGCGGTCAACCCGTCACGGCGAAACGCGGGCGTCGCTGCTTCGAGGAGCGCGGCAGCAGCTCGTGCTATCCGACGCGGCTCCGCGGTCTTCGCGACGAGCTGTGCGCGATGGCGTCCACGAAGCCGCAGGAGCGGCGCCGGGCCGAGCAAATCGGCGCCGATCCCGTCCAGCCTGGCACGAATCTCCCCGAGCGCACGCAGCGGTTCGCCCGGCGACGGCCCCGCGACGACGATCGACACCAGGTGGCGATACGGCGGATAGCCGAGCACGGCACGGCGCTCGAGCTCGCCGGCGAGGAACCCGGCGACATCGTGGCGCGCGGCGAACGCGAGCGGCGTCGCATCCGGCTGGAAGGTCTGCACGAGCACGAGCCCGGGGGCGTCGCGCCCGCTTCGGCCGGCAAGCTGGGTGACGAGCTGGAACGTCCGCTCCTCGGCGCGGAAGTCGGGAAGCGCAAGGCCCGTGTCGGCATCGACGACCGCAGCGAGGCGGACTCCCGGGAAATGGTGGCCTTTCGCGACCATCTGCGTTCCGATCAGAACGGCTCGATCGGTCGAGGCAAAGCGCGACAACGCATTCCGCAGCTCGCCCGGCCGGGAGGTGGTGTCCGCGTCGAGCCTGATCCGCTCCAACTCCGGCAGCTGCTGCGCGAGCTCGGCCTCGAGCTTCTGCGTTCCTGCGCCGACGCGTGCCAACTCGACGGAACCACACGCCGGACACGCCTCAGGCACGCGCTCCGAGTACGCGCAGTGGTGGCAGTGGAGGCGTCCATCGGCGTGCAGCGTGAGAGCGACATCACACGCAGCACAGCGGCGAGAGATGCCGCACGCGCGGCAGTGCAGCGCCGGGGCGACGCCTCGACGGTTAAGGAGCAGGATCGCCCGGCCGCCGTTCGCGGAGATGTCTCCCAGCTCGCGCAGCAACGGAGCCGAAAGTGGGTAGCCGGCCTCGCGTCGAAGGTCGACGAGCCGCACGCGCGGCATCGGCGCGCCGATCCGGCCCCGCAGCGGTAGCCGCTCGAGCGTCTGCCAGCTCTCCGGCCGTGGCGTAGCGCTCCCGTAGACCGCAACCGCGCCCTCCAGGGCAGCGCGCTTCGCGGCAACGGTGCGGGCGTCGTAGCGTGGATCCGCGTCCTGCTTGTACGCGGCGTCGTGTTCCTCGTCGACGACGATCAGGCCGACGTCTCGCATCGGCGCGAAGATCGCCGACCTGGCGCCGACGACGATTCTGGCCTCGCCGCTCGCGATCCGGGCCCGCTCGTCGCGTCGCTCTGCTCCACCGAGACCCGAGTGGACAATCGCAACCGTTTCGCCGAACCGCGCGCGGAACCGGCCGACGGTCTGCGGTGCGAGCGCGATCTCCGGCACGAGGACGATGACACCGCGTCCGCGCTCCAGCGCTGCGGCCGCCGCCTGCAGGTACACCTCGGTCTTGCCGCTGCCGGTAGGCCCTGCAAGCAGGAGATGGCCGCCGCCGGCATCGAGAGCGGCGACGATGCGTGTGCCCGCGTCCCGCTGCTCGCTTGTCAGCTCGTCCGGCTCCGGCTCTCCGGCGAGCGATTCGCGATCGACCGGAGACGGCCGCTCGGCACGGCGCTTCGCCTCACGCGGTGCGACGAGCTCGAGTGCGCGTGCCGGGGTCGAGCCGTAGTAGTCGGCAAGCCAAATTGCGAGCTCGACGAGCGTTGTCGGAATCGTCGCTAGTACCCGGCCGACCGGCACCGGTGTGACACCGGCTGGCTTCTCCACCCCGACCTCGGTCACGACGCCGCGAGCCGTCTGCCGTCCGAGTCGGATCGCGACGATCGCGCCTACTTCGACGTCGTCGTCGACCTCGTAGGTGAACGGGCGAGCGAGCGAGCGGGTCGAAAGGAGCGGGAAGACCGACGCGAGCGGCACCCGTCGAGCGTAGCCCGGAGGGCTCAGGCGCCGGCGGCGACGAGCACGAAATCCGTGGCGAAGCCGAGTATCAGCCCGAGCGTCAGCCCCCAGGCGACCATCGTCTTCGTGCCGAACGAGCGACACACCCCGAGGAGCTCGATGACGACGTAGAGGATCGAGCCACCGGCAAGTGCGAGGAACGCGATCGACAGCGGCTCGCTCACCCAGACTTGGCCGACTAGTGTCCCAACGAGCGTCGGCCCTCCACCGATCAACCCGAGCAGACCGAGGAATCCCCAGCTTGGACGCTCATCGCCCCCCGCGAGCGGACCGACGATCCCGAACCCTTCGGTGGCGTTGTGCAGCCCGAAGCCGATGATCAGGACGTACGCCAGGGCCAGCTCGCCATTTGCAGCCGACTGCCCGATCGCGAGGCCCTCGGAGAAGTTATGGAGCCCGATCCCGGTTGCGATGAGCAGTGCGAGCGACTCCGCCTGGGACAGACCCACGGTGTGCTCGTAATCGGCGGCTGCGGCCGCCCCGACACTGAGGAACGTGCGGCGTCTGCGCGCCGAGATCACCCGGTCGTAGTAGACGAGGCTCATCAGGCCGACGATGAAGCAGCCAGCGGCGAGCGACGCAAGCGCCGCGAAGTGGAGCCACGAGCCCGTGTGATCGAGCGCCGCGGCGGTCAGAGCCGCCTCGATCGGCGCGACGGCCTTCGACAGGACATCCCAAAGCAGAAACAGCAGGATTCCGGTCGCCGTCGCTGCAAGCAGCGCCTTCAGCCCGATCGGCTGGCGACGCACGCGGGCGATCGGCAGCCCGAGGAAGATGGTGAACCCGGCGATCGCGCCGAGAAAGGCAATATGCGACGAAGACACTGTGGCTCGGGCTCTCGAGGTGATCCTGCGACGGCTTGTAAGGCCGACCTTACACGAGGCTCGGACTATAGTGGAAACCGTGGCACAGAGCCAGGGACATTCGGTCGACGAGTACCTGGAGACGATCTACTTCCTCGCCTTCCCGATCGGCGAGTATCGCCCCGCCACCGGCGCGAGTGCGATCGCGTCCCGCGTTGCGGAGATGCTCGGCGTCTCCCGAGCGTCAGCCGGCGAGATGCTGAAACGCCTCGAGGTCGACGGGCTCGTCGAACGCGGCGAGCAGAAGGAGGCGATCCTCACACCGACCGGCATCGACCGCGCGCAGCGTGTCGTGCGCAAGCACCGCCTGATCGAGCGCTTCCTGACCGACTTCATGGGTTACACGCCCGCCGAATCCCATATCCACGCGGACGTTCTCGGCGACACGTTCAACGACGACATGGTGGAGCGGATCGACGAACGGCTCGGGCATCCGGAACGATGCCCGCACGGTTGGCCTGTGGACACTGCCTTCGAGCATGCCGAGAACCGCGAGCTCGTCTCGCTGGACCAGGTCGAGGCCGGGAGCGCCGCCACCGTCGTCCGGCTGGCCGAGCACGACGGTGATCTCCTGCACTGGTTCTACGACGAGGGTTTCGTGCCCGGAACGCGCGTCGAGATGCACGGCGCGCAGCCGGCTGCGGGCCAGTTCAAGATCGCGATCGACGGCACCGAGCGGGCCATCGCCGAGAAGGCTGCGCAGGGCCTGTACGTCCGCGTCGCCGCCTGACCACACACTCGTTCTCTCAGCGTCTCCCCAGATCGGTCTCAGGGACTGTTCAGCACGGCGTGATCTCCTGATCTCATCAAGCCACGACGGAGGTCAGATGTCCACCGTTTTCTCAGTACCGACGACTCACACGCAACGCGACCGGCACATCGTCGACAGCCTCAGCACCGCTGCCGCGTATCTCGGCCTCGAGCCGCTGAAGCTCCGGGCCTGGCTCGAGCACGGCGGCTCGCTCGCCGGAATCGCGCGGACTCTGGGCCGCCCGCCGGGCGGACTCTTCGACGTCATCGTCGAGAGCGCTCGCGCAGGGCTCGACCCGCGGCTTCCCCAACTCGAGCGGGACCGGTTGCTGGCCGAGCTCCGCAACCGGCTCGACACGGGACGGAACGCGATGCTCCTCCGGCCCGCAGCCTGACGCTCGCTACCGGGAGTCAGGCGAGAGCACGAGGCCTAACCGTGGCGAGCTCCGCCATTGCCCGCTGGAGCTAGACGGCTGCCGGCTCGCCGAGACCAGCGCCGGCGCGGAGCGCGTCGGCCTTGTCGGTGCGCTCCCACGTGAAGTCGCTATCTGCGCGTCCGAAGTGGCCGTACGCAGCCGTCTTCGTGTAGATCGGGCGGCGCAGATCGAGGTCGCGGATGATCGCGCCGGGGCGTAGGTCGAAGTGCTCCGAGATCAGCCGCTCGATCGTCGCGAGCTCCACGACCTCGGTGCCGAAGCAGTCCACGAGCACGCTCAGCGGATGCGCGACGCCGATCGCGTAGGCGACCTGGATCTGGCAACGGTCGGCGAGCCCTGCCGCTACGACGTTCTTCGCCACATACCGAGCCGCGTACGCCGCCGAGCGGTCGACCTTCGTCGGATCCTTGCCCGAGAACGCGCCACCGCCGTGAGGCGCTGCGCCACCGTAGGTGTCGACGATGATCTTGCGCCCGGTCAGGCCGGTGTCGCCCATCGGTCCGCCGATCACGAACTTTCCCGTCGGGTTGACGTAAAAGAAGTCCTTCGCGGCGAGTCGCGCCGGATCGAAGAGATCCCTGTAGTCGGCGTGCAGGATCGGCTCGACGACATGCGTGAGGAGGTCGGGCTTGAGCAGCGTCTCGACATCGATGCCGTCGCGATGCTGCGTCGAGATCAGAAGCCGTTCGATCTCGACCGGGCGCTGGTGCCCATGCTCGTCGGTCTCGTAGCGGATGGTGACCTGGCTCTTGCCGTCGGGACGCAGGTACGGCAGCACGTCGGCCTTGCGCACCTCGGAGAGCCGCTTGGCGAGCTTGTGCGCCAGCATGATCGGCAGCGGCATCAGCTCGTCGGTCTCGTTGCTCGCGTAGCCGAACATCATTCCCTGGTCGCCGGCGCCGATCAGATCGATGGGGTCGACGTCGCCGCGTTGCGCCTCATACGACTCGTCGACACCCTGCGCGATGTCCGGCGACTGCTCGTCGATCGCGACCATCACGCCGCACGTCTCGGCATCGAAGCCGTACTTCGCACGGGTGTAGCCGATCTCGGCGATCCGCTCGCGCACAACCTGCCGCACGTCGACGTAGGTGCCGGTCGAGATCTCGCCGGCGACGACGACGAGACCTGTCGTGATCAGCGTCTCACAGGCGACCCGACCGTTCGGGTCGTCGGCGAGGACCGCGTCGAGCACCGAGTCCGAGATCTGGTCGGCGATCTTGTCCGGATGGCCCTCGGTGACCGACTCCGAGCTGAACTGGAACGAGCGCGCGCTCATCGCCGGGAGGCTACCCGAAGCGCCTTCAACGAACGTCGATCTCCAGCCGGGAAGCGTGTCCGCGAGCCGTCCGCCAGCGCACCGAAGGTCGCGGTGTCGAACGCGGAGAGCCCTTCTAGACCGGAGGTCGCCGAGCCGAAACCGCTGCTTCCGAGCGCGCCCAGCCCGTTCAAGAGCGGCCCGAGGCCGTGCACATCGATGTTGCCAAGACCGCTAGTCGTGCCCGCGGCGAGGAAAGCGCGCATCCGAACCATCGTTGCTCTCTATTCGGTCGTGGGTTGCCGGTCCATGAGCCGTCGCACGAGATCCGTCAGCGGCACGCCGTCGAGCACGGCGCACACGCCTTCGGTGATCGGCAGCTCGATTTCGAGCCGCCGGGCGAGATCCCGCACCAGCGGTGCCGCCGTCAGCCCTTCGACGACCATCCCGATCTCCGCAGCGGCGTCATCGGGTGACATGCCTTGCGCGATCAGCTCTCCGGCACGCCGGTTGCGTCCCGACTTCGACCAGCAGGTGACGATGAGATCGCCCATCCCCGCGAGCCCGGCGAACGTCTCGGGGCGGCCACCTGCCGACTCGGCCAGCCGGGCCATCTCCGCCAGCCCGCGGGCGACGAGTGCTGCCTTCGCGTTGTCACCGAGGCCGAGGCCGTCTGCGCCGCCCGCCGCAAGCGCGATCACGCTCTTCGCCGCCGCGCACAGCTCCACGCCGGCAACGTCGTCGGTGACGTAGACGCGGAAGATCGTCGACGTGATCGCAAGCTGCAGCCGGATGGCGAGGGCCAGATCGTCGCACGCGACGACAGCCGCGGCAGGCGAGCTGCGCGCGATCTCCTCCGAGATGTTCGGCCCGGAAAGAACGGCAACCGGCCGGTCGCGGACGAGCGTCGACAAGCGTTCGCCGGTCGCGGGATCGAGGCCCTTCGTCAGACTCAGCACCGGCGCGCTCCCCGGGAGAGCGGCGACAACCTCACCAAACGCACGACTCGGCACGGCGATGACGACGAGCTCCGCGTCCGCGATCGGCGCCTCCGGGATCGCGCATGCCCGAACACCGTCCAGCCGGACCGACGGGAGATAGCGGGGGTTCCGTCCTGTCGCCGCGATCCCCGCCGCCTGCTCCGGATCGCGGCAGGCGAGAACGACATCGTGGCCCTTCTCGCGCAGTAGGAAGGAGAACGCCGTCCCCCACGAGCCACCGCCAATCACCACAACCCGCACGTGTTACTCGCTCTTCACGAAGTCGATCGACACCGGCACGCCTTCCAACTCGAATCGCTTCCGCAGCTCGTTCTCGACCCAGTAGCCGTAGTCGCGCGTCACGAGGCCCGGGTCGTTGACGAAAACGCGGAAGCGCGGCGGGCGCGCCGTGACCTGCGTCCCATAGAGGATCTTCAGGCGACGACCTCGCCGGCCGGCCGGCCCTTCCCGAGCGTCACGCAGGGCCTCGAGACCGCGGTTCAACTCGCCCGTCGTGATCCGACCCGCATGCTTCTCGAACAGCCGCTCGATGTGATCGAGGAGGCGACCGAGTCCTCGCCCGGTCTTTGCCGACACGGCGATCACGGGCGGCCGCTGACGGAGCCGGCGGTGGAGCTGGCCGCTCGCGTCCTTCAGGTCGAGGATCGTCTCGTCCCACTTGTTCAGCGCGACGAGCGTCGAGCAGCCGGCCTTGCGCGCAAGATCTGCGACGGCGAGATCCTGCTCGACGATGCCCTCGCTCGCGTCGGCCATCACCAACGCGACGTCGGCGCGCCCGGCCGCTTCGAGCGCGCGGAGCTCCGAGTAGTACTCGATCCCCTGTCGCTGCTTGCGCTTCCGGCGCAAACCAGCCGTGTCGACGAGGACGAACGTTCTCTCCCCGCGCTGGAGGACGGTGTCGATCGTGTCGCGCGTCGTGCCCGGCACCTCCGAGACGATCACGCGCTCACGCCCGAGGAGCGCGTTCAGCATCGACGACTTGCCGACATTCGGACGCCCCAGGATCGCCACACGGATCGCCTCCTCACCGATCGGCACCTCTGCCCGACCGGGAAGCAGCGTCAGGATCTCGTCGAGAAGGTCGCCCGTGCCGTGCCCGTGTAGAGCCGACAGCGGGACCGGCTCGCCCAGACCGAGCTTGTAGAACTCGGCCGCAGCGGCGTCGCGCCGTGGGTCGTCGATCTTGTTCGCGAGGACGCGGACCGGAACCTTCGCAGCGCGCAGCGTCGCCGCAAGCTCCTCGTCGCCCGGCGTGACTCCGGCTCGCGCGTCGACGACGAACAACACGAGATCGGCCTCTGCCACGGCCGCGCGTGCCTGCGCCGCGATCTGCTTGCCGAACGGCCCGGGATCCTCCGCGTCCACCCCACCCGTGTCGATCAGGCGAAACCACGTGCCGTTCCACTCGCAGAGGAGTTCCTTGCGATCGCGCGTCACCCCCGGCGTCTCGTGGACGACAGCCGCGCGGCTCTCGGTCAGGCGGTTGATGAGCGTCGACTTGCCGACGTTCGGGAAGCCCACGATGGCGACGGTCCCGGCGATCTCGGTCGCCACCAAACCCTTGATCGGACCCGGTTTCATACCGGCGGAATGGCGCCGCGCGGACGCCCTCGCTGGTGCTGATCGACGAGCCATTCCCAGAGGCGCAGGATCTCGGCCTGGATCTGCGCAGATGCTTCGCGATACCCGCGGCCGCCGCTCTGCAGGCCTTCGAACGTCATCGGCACACCGAAGGCGATCGAGACCGGGTGGAGGTTGCCGGGCTTCCAGGTGTACGAGCCGTGCACGGCGACCGGGATCACCGGGACACCCTCTTGCAGTGCAACCATCGCCGCCCCTGGCTGAACCTCACCGGGGACACCGGAGCGCTGGCGTGTTCCCTCGGCGAACAACCCGAGCGCGTGCCCGTCGTGCACGATCTTCCGCATCATCCGCACCGCCTCGCGGTCGGACTCGCCGCGGCGGACGGCGAACGCCCCGAAGAAGCGGATCAGCTGGCCGACGCCCGGCACGCGATGGGCCTCCATCTTCGCCATGAAATAGACGGTGCGCGGGGAGGCTGCGCCGAGCGCGGCCGGGTCGAGCCAGTGGTAGTGATTGCACGCATAGACGCAGCCGCCCGTCTTCGGGACGCGGTCGCGGCCGTACACGCGCAGTCGCGCGAACACCCGCACGAGTGTCCCGATCGTCAAACGCCCGACGACCCAAGCCCGATCGGTCCCGTTCATCCGCGGCGCTCCTCGACGATCCCGGCGATACGCGCGACGACATCGTCGATCGAAAGCCCGGTGGTGTCGATCACGATCGCGCCCTCGGCGAGATGGGTGTTGACCGCATCGCGCGAGTCGCGCAGCTTGAGATCGGTGACGAGAGCGTCGGCGCCGATCCCCGGCCGCTCCGCGACACGGCGGCGGGCGCGCTCCTGCGGGTCGGCCTCGAGGTAGACCTTGACCGCGGCGTCCGGAGCCACGACAGCGCCGATGTCGCGGCCTTCGATCACGACGTCGCCGACCGCCCCGAGCGCGCGCTGTCGGTCTCGCATCACCTCACGCACCTCCGGATGTCTCGCGACGACAGGGACGACGCGGTCGATTCGCAGCTCACGAACCGACGCCGTCACGTCGGTGCCGTCGATCATCACGCGGCCGCGCTCGTCGAACTCCACCGGATGGGTGCTCGCGAGCTCGGCAAGCACGCGGCCCCGGTCGAGAGGGATTTCGCGCTGCAGAGCAAGCCACGTCAGCGCGCGGTACATCGCGCCGGTGTCGAGATAGCGGAAGCCGAGCCGCTCCGCGAGCGCCCGAGCCGTTGTGCTCTTGCCCGCCCCCGCGGGGCCGTCGATGGCGACGATCATGCGCTGACCGAGGTCGCGCGCAGCGAGTCGAGAAGGTCGAAGAAACCGGGGAAGCTCACGGCGACGGACTCGGCGTCCTCGATCTCGACGCCGTCGGCTGAGACGAGCCCGGCGATCGCGCCCAGCATCGCGATCCGGTGGTCGCCGCGGCTGTCGACGACTCCCCCACGGATGCGCGTCGGGACGCCGCGGATGCGGAAGCCGTCGTCGGTCGCGCGAATGTGTGAGCCAACCGCCCGCAACGCCTCGGTGGTCGACTCGATCCGGTCGGTCTCCTTCGCGCGCAGCTCCTCCGCGCCGCGGATGCGACTCTCCCCGCGCGCCATCGACGCGAGCAGGCACACGAGCGGTAGTTCGTCGACCAGCAGCGGCACCTCGGGTCCGTAGACGTCGGTCGCCGTCAGCTCCGAGTACTTCACCTCGAGATCGGCGACCGGCTCGCCGCTCACGGTGCGGCGGTTGTAGACGGCAACGCGCCCTCCCATTCGCTGCAGGACGTCGAGAAGGCCGGTGCGCGTCGGGTTGACGTTCACCTCCCGGATGTGGAGATCGGCATCGGGCAGCAGCGTCGCGGCGACGATGAACGGCGCCGCCGAGGAGATGTCGCCGGGAACGTCAATCGAAAGCGGCTCGAGGCGCTCGACGGGCCACACGCTCGACCGACCCTTCCCCCGGGTTACGCGCACACCCATCGCACTGAGCATGCGCTCGCTGTGGTCGCGCGTCACGGCCGGCTCGACCACTGTGGTCGGGCCTCCGTTGGCGAACAAGCCGGCGAGGAGAATCGCCGACTTCACCTGAGCGCTCGCGATGGGCAGCTCGTACTCGGTCGGGCTCAGCTCGCCGCCCCGAATCGTGAGCGGCGCGTGCCCGTCGGTCGACTCGAATGCCGTACCCATCTGGCGGAGCGGCACCGCGATCCGCTCCTGTGGACGCGACGAGAGCGACTCGTCGCCAGTGAGTGTGAACTCGCCTTCCTGGCCCGCGAGGATGCCCGCAAGGAGCCGCATTACCGTGCCGGCGTTCCCGCAATCGAGCGGATCACCCGGCGCGACGAGCCCGCGCAGCCCGCGGCCCTGAATCCGCACGACGTCGTCGGCAACGTCGGTCACGCCGACGCCGAGCTGACGAACCACGGAGATCGCCGACTCCGTGTCGGCTGCACGACCGAAGCCGCGGATCTCCGAGTCCCCGTCTGCGACGGCGCCGAGGAGCACGCCGCGCTGGCAGATCCCCTTAACGCTCGGCACGGCGATCGCCCCCCGAAGCGTGACGAGCGGCTCGACGAGGTGCGTCATTCGTCGATCACCGGAGCCGCGACTACGCCGTACCCCTGCGCCTCGAGCAGCGCGACTGCGCGGGCGGCTTCGGCTTCACCGGCGACGAGCACGGTGAGCGTGCCGCCGCGCTCACTCGAGAGGTGCTCCATCTCGAAGTCCTCGACGTTGATCCGCTCCGCGCCGAGAGCCTGGAAGATCCCGGCGAGTACGTTAGGCCGATCGGGAATGTGGATCCGGAGGCGTTGCAGCGCGCCCGGGTCCTCGTACGCGGTGCCGAGCACGCGCAACCGGTTACCGCCGGCCTCCGCGATCCAGCGCGCAAGGAAACCACCGTCGCTGCGCTCGAGCGCTGCCTCGAGCTGCTCGACGCGTCCACGGTGCTCGGCGAGCGCCGCGGCCAGCGCCTCGCGGTTGTCGAGGAAGATGTCGACCCAGATCCGCGGGTTCGCGCCGGCGATCCTGGTCATGTCGCGCAGCGAGCCGCCTGCTGCGGCGAGTGGATCGTGGCCATCGACGCGGGTCGCTCCCGCCTGATTCAGCAGGAGATTTGCCAGCGCATGCGGCAGGTGGCTCGTCACCGAGACGAGCCGATCGTGTGCCCCGGGGTCGATCGCCACCGGCCGACCGCCGAGCGCCGTGACGAACCCGTGCACGGTGCGGAAGCGCTCAGGCGCCGTCCCGGCGAGAGGCGTGAGGAACCAGGTCGCGTCCTCGAAGAGCTCGGCGGTCGCACGCGCCGGCCCTCGGGTCTCGGCGCCGCAGATCGGGTGGCCGCCGATAAAGCGCACATCTCCGCCCGCCGCCGCGCACACCGGTCCTTTCGTCGAGCCGACGTCGGTGACGGTGCTTTCGTCGGCAACCAGGTCGAGCGTCGCTCGCACCTGTGCAGGCAGTTCGGCGACCGGCACGGCGACGAGCACGAGGTCTGCGCCCGAGACCGCCTCTGCGAGTGAGCCCGCCGCCTCAACCGCCTCCCGCTCAGCGGCAACCCGCAGCGCTTCTGGATCGGGATCCCAGCCGCTCACGCGCGTGATTCCGGACCGCCGGGCGGCCAGCCCCGCGGACGCGCCGATCAGACCCGTCCCGACGACGGCAAGCGACCGGAGGGAAGCAGCCATCAGCCGCGCATCAGCTCGGCCACGCGAAATGCGAGGTCGAGCGCCTGTCTCGCGTTCAGCCGCGGGTCGCAGAGCGTCTCGTAGCGATGGTCGAGCTGATCCTCTAGCACGGCCTCCGAGCCGCCGAGGCACTCCGTGACGTCCTCACCCGTGAACTCGATGTGGACACCGCCCGGCCACGTCCCAACCTCGCGATGCGCTGCGAAGAAGCCGTCGAGCTCCGCCATCACGTCGTCGAAGCGGCGCGTCTTGCGGCCGGACCCCGACGCGAACGTGTTGGCGTGCATCGGGTCGCAGACCCACGCAACCGGATGACCCGCGTCGCGAACACCGGCGAGGAGCGGCGGCAACAGGCCGAGCACGCGACCTGCCCCCATGCGGGTGACGAGGGTCAGCCGCCCAGGTGCCCGCAGCGGATTGAGCCGTTCGCACAGCCCGACGACCTCGTCGACGCTCGCGGTCGGCCCGAGCTTCACGCCGATCGGGTTGTGCACCCCCGCGAAGAACTCGACGTGCGCGCCTGCCAGATCGCGTGTCCGTTCACCGATCCAGAGCATGTGGGCCGAGCAGTCGTACCAGTCGCCCGTGAGCGAGTCCTGGCGGCAGAGCGGCTCCTCGTAGTCGAGCAGCAGCCCTTCATGGCTGGTCCAGACGTTGACCTCGTGCAGCGAGCGCTCACGCGCCAGCTCGATGCCGATCGCCTCCATGAAGCGCAACGCGCGGCCGATCTCGTTGGCGAGCGCCTCGTAGCGCTGTCCCTGTGGCGAGCTGGCAACAAACTCCTGGTTCCAGGTATGGACGCGGGTCAGGTCGGCGAAGCCGCCCTTCGTGAACGCGCGCAGGAGGTTGAGCGTTGCGGCGGCTTGGTAGTAGCCCTGCAGCATGCGCTCCGGGTCTGGCACACGGGCCGCGGCAGTCGGCTCGTCGGAGTGGACGGTGTGGCCGCGGAACGACGCAAGCTCGACACCGTCCACGATTTCGGTCGCCGAGCTGCGCGGCTTCGCGAACTGACCGGCGATCCGCCCCACCTTCACAACCGGAACCTGGGAGCCGAACGTCAGCACCGCCGCCATCTGCAGGAGCACCCGGAGCTTCTCGCGAATCGCGACCGACGAGGTCTCGCGGAACGACTCGACGCAGTCGCCCGCCTGGAGCAGGAAGGCGCGGCCTTCGACGACCTCGGCGAGTGACGCAGTGAGGTCGCGCGCTTCGCCCGCGAACACGAGCACAGGCACCTCGCGGAGCCGTTCGCGCACGCTCGCGACCGCGTCCGAATCCGGCCAGTCAGGCTGCTGTGCAGCAGCGAAACCACGCCAGGAATCAGGCGCCCAGGTGGGTTTTGTCACTGCCACAAAGCCCAGTCTAGTTGCGACTTCGGCAGCGACTTAGGTGCCCTTCGGCTCCCCGACGTAGCGGAAGCCGGTCGCCTGGATCGCCCCATCGGCGATCAGCTTCCGCTCGAGCGGTTCCAACAAGTCGTCGAGCCAGTAGCTGTAGAGGTACGGCGTCCAGGTGAACAAGCGCTCCGCGAACCGCCCATCGAGCTCGGGCCGCATCTCTGCATAGGGGTGGACATCTGCATGGCTTTCCGCCCACGCCCCTTCCCACCGCTCGAAGTCGTCGGGCAGCGGCTCGGCGCCGACAGTGGCACGGGCCTGTCGTTGGTGTTAGTACCAGCGAGCCGTCGGCCCGGAGAGACGCTCCTTCGCGAACTCCTCGAGCACCAGGACACCACCGAGCCGAAGAAGGCCAACGATCTTGTCGAGTGCCGAGGCGAAGTCTTCGATGTGATGAAGAGAGAGGCTGGCGAGAACGGCGTCGAAACCACCGTCATCTGAGAAGTCCTCCAACCGACCTCGAAGGAAGATCTCGCCGTCAGGTGCTCTCGGATCGACGGCCGTGACCTGATAGCCGGCATGAGCGAGCGCGCGGGCCAGTTCGCCGTCGCCACAGCCGATCTCGAGTAGCCGAGCGGGCGGCGGAGGAAGCTCAGCGAGCAGGAAGCGGTAGAGGCCGGTAAGCCGCAACTCGAGCACAGCCGATTCATAACAGCGCCGTCCGCCGCGCCATCAGGTCATTTCGCCATGCTCTCACCGGAATAGGGAGAATCGAGCACCATGAGGATCTTCTCGGGCATCCAACCGACCGGTGACAAGCACCTCGGCAACCTGATCGGCGGTTTCCGCCAGTACGCGGCCACACAGGAGCAGGGCGAGGCGTTCTTCTGCATCGTCGACCTGCACTCGATCACGACCGACTACGACCCGGTCGATCTGCACGACCGCACGCTCGACCTCTACGCGATGCTGCTCGCGACCGGGCTCGACCCGGAACGCTCGACCGTCTTTGCGCAGAGCCACGTCGCCGCGCACGCCGAGGCGAGCTGGCTGCTCTCGGCTGTGACCAGCTACGGCCAGTTGGGCCGCATGACGCAGTTCAAGGAGAAGTCCGACCAGCGCGAGTTCGTCTCGTCCGGGCTGTTCACGTACCCGGTGCTGATGGCCGGCGACATCCTGCTCTACCAGACCGACATCGTCCCGATCGGCGACGACCAGCGGCAGCATCTCGAGCTCACGCGCGATGTCGCCGAGCGGTTCAACTCCCGTTTCGGCCAGACGTTCGTCGTTCCGAAGGGCGTCTATCCCACCGTCGGAGCCCGGATCATGGATCTCCAGGAGCCGACCAACAAGATGTCGACGACCGGCGGCTCGCCGCAGGGAACCGTGAAGCTCCTCGACGAGCCAGACGTGATCCGCAAGAAGTTCCGGAGCGCGGTGACCGACTCGGGGCGGGAGGTGCGCCGCGGCGACGACAAGCCCGGCGTGACGAATCTGATCGACATCTTCAGCGTCGCCACAGGCCAGACGCCGGAGCAGATCGAGGCCGAGTACGCCGACGCCGGCTACGGCCAGTTCAAGACGGATGTCGGGGAAGCCGTCGTCGCGCTCGTCGAGCCGATCCAGGCGAGATTCCGCGAACTCCGCGACGACCCGGCCGAGCTGGTGCGGCTGCTCGCCGCCGGCGCGGGCAAGGCCCGGGCGGCGTCGGAGCCCACGATCGAGGCGATGTACGCGAACATGGGCTTCGTGCGGTTCGATCGGTGAGTCGGGCGTGACACGCACTTGGCTCATCGCGGCCGCCGTGTTCGCCCTCACCGTCGTCGCCGGCGTGCTGCACTACACGAACGCGACGCCCGCAATCGTCTTCGTGGTGGCAGGTGCCGCTCTCGGCGGCGTCGCTTGGGCGATCGGGATCGGCACAGAGTCGGTCGGCGCGCGCTTCGGGCCTGCCATCACGGGAGTTCTGCAGTCGACGCTCGGCAACCTGCCGGAGCTCTTCATCGTCGTGTTCGCACTCCGGGCCGGAGAGACCGTCGTCGCGCAGTTCTCCATCCTGGGCTCGCTGTTCGCAAACGCCCTACTCGTGCTCGGCCTCGCGATCGTCGCTGGGGCGACGACGGCGAAGGACGGCGTGATGCGCTTTGCCAGCCGGCTGCCGAACGACACGGCCACGCTGCTCCTGCTCGCCGTGTTCCTGATCGCAGTCCTAGGCCTCTCCGACCAGGTGGGCGACAAGGCGAGCGCCCATCAGGTGCAGATCTCCGCCGTGGGTGCGGTCTGCCTGCTTGCTGTCTACGGCGCCTGGCTCGTCGGGTACCTCCGCTCGGACATTCCTGCCGAGCCGGCCGACAGCAAGCATGCGGTGATTCCGTTCGCACCCGCCCTCGGTCTTCTGGCGGGCGCGGGGATCGCCGCGGCGCTCGTATCGGACTGGTTCGTGACGGCGATCGACCCGGCGGTCAAGAGCTTCGGCATCTCGAAGCCGTTCACCGGCCTCGTGATCGTGGCGATCGCGGGCAACGCGGTCGAGAACGTCGTCGCGGTGCAGCTCGCTTTGAAGCAGAAGTCAGACCTTGCTATTTCCGTCGTCAAGAACTCCGTCGCGCAGATCGCCTGCTTCTTGTTCCCTTTGCTCGTCCTCGTCTCGCTGCTGTTCGACCACCGGCTGACGTTCGTGATCAACCCGGTCTTCCTCGGGGCGTTGGCGCTGACAGCGCTCGCGGTCTGGCAGATCACTGGCGACGGCGAGGCGCTCCTCTTCGAGGGAATGGCGCTGATCGCGCTCTATGTGGTTCTCGCAACGCTCGTGTGGTTCGAGTAACGAACTAGGAGAGCCCCACGAGATGGCGTAACCCGTCGATCTCTGACCGGGTGAGCTCGCGCCAGGCGCCTCGTTGCAGCCCGCGGAGATCGAGCCCTGCGTAGCGGCTGCGGTGCAGGCGCCGCGCGGGATGGCCTATTGCCTCGCACATCCGTTTCACTTGGTGGTTCCGCCCTTCGTGAAGCGTGATCTCCAAGCGCGACGGGCCGAGGAGACGCACCTTGGCAGGGGCAGTCGGGCCGTCGTCCAGCTCGACGCCGGCAGCCAACCGCCGCACCGCGGCGGCTGTCGGCCTCCCCTCGACCTCGGCCTCGTACACTTTCTCCACGCCGTAGCGCGGATGGGCGAGCTGGTGCGCGAGCTGCCCGTCGTTCGTTAGCAGCAGCGCGCCGGTCGTGTCCACGTCCAGCCGGCCGACGGGCACGACGCGCGTCTCGTGTGCGACCAGCGACACGACGGTTGATCGACCTTGGGGATCGCGCGCGGTCGTGACCACCCCCGCCGGCTTGTTCAGCAGCACGTAGGCGAGCGTCTGCTTCGCGACCGGGCGTCCGTCGACCTCCACGCGATCGCTCGCCAGAACGACCGTGTTGAGCTCGCCAGGGGCACCGTTGACGCGCACGCGTCCCGCCTTGATCAACTCGTCGGAGGCCCGCCGAGACGCGACTCCGGCGCGGGCGAGATAGGCGTTCAGTCGCACGCGGACATTGTCGCTGCCGGTACCCTCCCGACGCCGTGCAAGACCACAGCAGCGCAATTCGCCGCCTGGCGGACCTTGCCGTCGGCTTCGGAGCCAACGTCCAACCCGGGCAGATCGTGGCCGTCACGACGGGCACCGACAAGGAGCAACTGACCCGCGAAGTCGTCCGGTCGGCGTACGAGCACGGAGCCCGGTGGGTCGACGTCCTCTCGTACGACCCGTGGGTGAAGCGGCAGCGCATCGCGCTCGCACCGGAGGATTCGCTCGACTTCGTGCCGCCCTGGCAGATGCAGCGCCTCGAGTGGCTGTCGGACGAGGGGGCGGCGCGGATCAACCTGAACGGGCCATCGGCGCCTGAGGCGTTGGACGGCCTCGATCCGGCTCGCGCGGGTCGCGATCTGATGCCGTACCTCCCGAACTCCGGCGATGTCATCAATCGGCGCACGACAAACTGGTGCATCGTCCCCTGTCCGACGGTCGGTTGGGCGAGGGCTGTCTACCCGGAGCTCGAGCCCGACGAGGCGCTCGACCGGCTCTGGGGGGCGATGATCCACGTCTGCCGACTCGAGACGGACGATCCGGCCGGCGCGTGGCTCGCGCGATTCGCCACGCTCACCGCCACCGCCGCGCGCCTACAAGCTCGGCAGTTCGACGCGATCCGACTGCACGGCCCGGGAACGGATCTGACCGTCGGCCTCTTTCGCTCGTCGCGCTGGAACGCGGCCGACTTCGAGCGCGCCGACGGGCTCAAGCACTACCCGAACCTCCCAAGCGAGGAGATGTTCACCACTCCCGATCCGGCGCGCACGGACGGCTACGTCTCGACGACGTTGCCGAAGGAGCTGTACGGCTCGATGATCGACGGCGTGCGCTTGGAGTTCGAGAACGGCCGCATCACGAAGATCGAAGCCGATCGCGGCGCCGAGGCGCTGCGCGCCGTCGTCGCCAAGGACGAAGGAGCAAGCCGCCTTGGCGAGCTGGCGCTCGTCGACGGCGAGGGCCGCATCGGCCCGCTGAAAACGGTCTTCCTCGACACGCTCATCGACGAGAACGCCGCAAGCCACATCGCTGTCGGCACCGCATACGACTTCATGGTCGGCGACGACACCGAGCGGGCGCGCGCGAACAAGAGCGAAGTCCACGTCGACCTGATGGTCGGCAGCCCTGAGTTAGACGTCGACGGCATCACAGAGGCTGGCGAGCACGTCCCTGTGCTACGTGGCGGCCACTGGCACATCTAGCACTGGCACCTCTGCAACACTGGCGCCGGTGGCGCGCCACAGGGGAGTCACGTCGAGGACGTGCGCGAGATCGCCTCGCGGCTGCCCCGCTCCTACGAGGTGTTCGTCTACGGCCGTGTCAAGTTCCGTGTGGGACAGATCGTCTGGCTCGCGTTCTCGCGTGACCAGACGGAGATCGGCTTCTCGTTCCCCAAGGAGTTCCGCCAAGGGCTGGTCGAGTCCGACCCGGCCACATACTTCCTGCCCGGTACATCCGACATGCGCTTCAACTGGGTCTGTGCGCGCCCAGAAACGCTCACTGCCGACGAGCTGCGCGAGCTCGTCGAGGAGGCTTGGTCGACTAGTGCCAAAGTTCGTCGCCGCCGCCTACGCGAACTCGCGGGAGCGCGACTCTTAGCGTCCTGTGTTTTGGTGGTGACGAAAGCAGCCCGTGGGTAGACCGCGCCACCCCGACCGGAGCAGGTTTGGCGTCATCCGACTGTCCATCGACCACGGAGGAACCGCATGAGCATTCTTGTCCGCTTTACCGGAGCCCCGACCCTCACAGCCGCGGACTACGACAGGACTCTGCCTCTCATCGAGGCATCAGGCGAGTTCCCGCCCGACGGGCTCGAGTTTCACGTCGCCTTCAGCTCCGGCGGAAGCTTCCGGGTCAGCGAGATTTGGGACTCGATGGAGCAGTTCGAGGCGTTCGGTCAGCGCCTGATGCCGATCCTGGCGGCGAACGGCATCGAGCTCGCTGGCCCGCCGGAGATCGTCGAAGTTCACAACCTGATCAAGCGTTAAGCCGTCGGCTAGGAGGCGCGGGCTTCGGCTACTGCGTGCAGGCGTTCGCGGATTGCTTCTGTGTCGTCGCCGAGATCGTCGAGCCGCGGTAGGGCGCCAAGGTTCTCCAGGCCGAAGACTCGTTCGAACAACGCGGTTACGCGGTATCGGACTGCGCCGCCGGGGCCGCTCTCGCGGCCGGCTTCGGCGATCAGGCCGCGCTCGACGAGCGACGCCACGGCCGAGTCCGCCGCGACTCCGCGGATGCGGGCGATCTCGGGACGAGAGACAGGGCCGAGATAGGCCACGATCGCCACCGTCTCCATCGCCGCTTGCGACAAGCCTCGCTCGACCGGGCGCTCGAACAGCCGGGCACACGCCTCCGCCGCTTCGCGCGACGCACGGAACGCGTAGCCGCCTGCGACGTGCTCCATCACGATCCCGCTGCGCCCCTCCCGATACCGGTCGCGGACCAACCCGAGGGCGGTTTCGATGCGTTCGACGTCGTCGGCAGCAACTTCGGCCAATTCCTGGACGGAGAGCGGTGCCGACGCCACGACGAGCAGCGCCTCGACGGTACGCGCGAGCGCGTCGACCGGGTTGGCTGCGATCAGGCGGAGCGCGCGATGTTCCACTGCGGAGTCCTTTCGTCGTCGGAAAGCACGTCTCCTCCACGCCCGACTCGGATCGGGGCGAATGACGCTGCCTGGCTCAGCTCGATCTCACCGGCCTTGCGCAGCTCGAGCAACGCGAGGAACGCAACCGCCTGCTCGATCCGCGACAGCCCGGCCACTTCGGTGTCGAAGTCGAACCGACGACGCCTTCCGAGCAATGCGCGGAACCGCTCGACGAACTGCGACACCGGCGGAAAACGCAGGGCCATGTGTGCGACAGAGACGCTCGGCGGCTCGACCGCCAGCGTCCTCAGGGCCGCCGCGAGACCGGCCGGATCCTGTTTGGCGAGTTCCCGTTCGACCCGTGGCGCAAGCGGCGCCGGGCCGAGCCGGAAGAACCGGTCGCGCTCCGACGCGAGCCGCTCGGCAAGCCAGGTCGCGGCTTCCTTCATGCGGCGGTACTCGGCGAGCCGCCGAGCGAGCTCCTCGGCGGCTTCTTCGGGCTCGAGCTCGTCGAGCTCGCTTGCTTCGTCGGGGAACAGGCCGCGCGCCTTCAGCTCCAGCAGGCCGGCGAACAGGACAAGGAACTCGCCGCAGGCGTCGAGGTCGAGCTCGTCGCGTTCGGCCAACCGCTCGACGAAGGCGACGACGATGCCGGCCATGTCGATCTCGGCGGGGTCGAGCTCGTCCTTCAAGAGCAGCGTCAGGAGTAGGTCGAACGGGCCTTCGAACGCATCGAGGTCCAGGTCGAGATCGTGTACCGGCGAGAGCACGCAGCGACCCTAGCGTCCTGACCGGACGCGCCCTTTCGGCACGGCCATCGCCGGCGGCGGCGCAGCAGGCTTCGGCTTGCGACGAGGCAATCGCGGCACGCTTCCGCCGCCACCGCGCTGCGTCTGCCGGAACCAGATCAGCCCGCCGGCGAACCCGATCGCAGCGATCCAGTCGTTCAGACGCAACCCGGCGATGTGGTGGGCGGGATCGATGCGGAGCGTCTCGATCCAGAAGCGTCCGAAGCTGTAGATCGTCACGTAGAGCGCAAAGAGTCCCGGCTGCTTGATTCGATCGCGCCGCCCGAGGCAGATCAGGAAGCCCGCGGCGGCGAAGTTGAAGAGCATCTCGTACAAGAACGTCGGGTGGAACGTGGTTCCCGGTAGGTAGGAGCCGTTCGGCAAGTGAGACGGATCGATCTCGAGGCCCCAGGGCAGGCTGGTGGGCTTGCCGTAGAGCTCCTGGTTCCACCAGTTGCCGATCCGGCCGATGCCCTGCGCGACGAGCAGCGCCGGCGCGACGCAGTCCATTAGCACGGCGACATTCGCACCTGACCGTCGCGCAACGATCCCGCCGACGATCACACCGGCTGCGATCCCGCCCCACACGCCGAGCCCGCCGCGCCAGATCGCAAACGGCCCCCACCACTGCGACGGCACCTGATCCCAGCTCGTGGCGAGGTGGTAGAGCCGTGCGCCGACGATCCCCGCGCCCACGCCCCAGACGGCGCAGCGATAGATCAGCTCCATCTCGCCGCCGCAGGCCACCCAGCGACGGCCGGTGATCCATACAGCTGCGACGATCGCCGCGAGCAGCGTCAGGCCGTACATGTGAATCGTTACCGGCCCGAGGACGATGGTCCCGCGATGCGGCGACGGGATCGAAGCGACAAGCAGCGAGATCACGGGACGACATTCTCGCCTACGGTGCCGAGGCCTTTGTCTGAAAGTCTGAACGACCCTGTCTCCCACGCTGCAACACGGATGCCGGCCGCCTTGTGGGCGGCCGGCGCAGGCAGGAAGGCGCCTGAGTTCGGGGGAGGGAAGCTAGAGGAGGATCTGCAGCGCGAGCTCCTGGGAGCAGCCGCGCTCGAGAAGATCGACAGCGAGATGGAGATCGACATCGTGCGATGCGGCGAGGACAACTGCCGCCTCGGCGTTATATCCCGCCCGCCACAGCGCCTCGTGGCGCCATTGCTCGACGAGATCGATCTCGGTGTCGACTCTGGTTTCGACGTTCGCCGCAGACATCGTCTTCTCTTTTCTCGATCGCTGGGGTTCGCTTTGATCCGAGTGCTCGCATATTCGGCCGCGAGAACGGTTTGGTTCTCCCCTTTTAGGGGATACGCGTATGGCGTCCGTAAACCTTCCCTCAAGGCGCGGCGAATTCTTGGTTGAGTTCGTGTGAACATCCGGACCTCGTCTACGATCGCGCGATGCGCCTGCGGAGCAACGCGAAGGTCGATCTGATCTCGAACGTGCCGCTCTTCGCCGGCTGCTCGAAGCGGGAGCTCGGTCTCGTGGCACGCATCGCCGACGAGATCGCGCAGCCGGCCGGGACGGTGCTCACCGTCGAGGGGAAGCCGGGCCGCGAGTTTTGCATCCTGATCAGCGGCGAGGTGGAGATCAGCCAGCGGGGAAAGCGACTTCGACTGTTATCGGCCGGCGATTTCTTCGGGGAAATCGCCCTGATCCTCGACGCGCCTCGTTCCGCAACCGTCACCGCGGTCGACGCCGTGCGGCTCCTCGTGATCGACCGGCATGCCCTCCGGCGACTGCTCGATGAATCGCCCGCCATCCAGACCAAGGTGCTGGAGGCTCTGGCGCTCCGCCTCGCCAGTGAGTCCCTGTAGAGGCGAGGTTCGCCTCGCCCTTGCCCTCGGTCGGCGAGGCGACCCAAGGGTCGCCCCTACAACACCGAACAGTGAGACCGCACGGATGCGTAGGGGCGAGGCTTGCCTCGCCCTCGGTCGGCGCGCGCGACCCCGGGGTCGCCCCTACGACTTCGCGTCGGCCCAGTCGTCGCCCGTTCCGACGTCGACCGCCAGCGGCGGATCGAGTGGATAGGCGCCGACCATTTCGGCGCGCACCAGCTCGCGCACGCCCGAGACCTCGACTTCCGGGACCTCGAGCAGCAGTTCGTCGTGCACCTGTAGGACGAGCCGCGCGGCGCGCCCCTCGGCGCGCAGCCGCTTGTGGATGCGGATCATCGCGATCTTGATCACGTCGGCGGCCGTTCCCTGCATCACGGTGTTGACCGCCAGCCGCTCCCCGAGCGATCTCGTCTGCCGGTTGGAGGCACGGAGCTCCGGAATCGGGCGACGGCGTCCCAGGAGGGTAGTGACGTAGCCGTCGGCGGCAGCCTGCGCGACCGTCCGTCCGATGAACTCCTGCACGCGCGGGAAGCGCGCCAGATACGCGTCGATGTACGCCTGCGCTTCGTCCCGTGGGATCTCGAGGTTCTCCGAGAGACCGAAGGCGGAGATGCCGTAGATGATCCCGAAGTTGACCATCTTCGCCACGTCGCGTTCATCCTTGGTCAACGACGCGGGCTCCTTCCCGAGCACCTCGGCGGCGGTGCGCCGGTGGATGTCCTCCCCGCGCTCGAACGACTCGCGAAGCACCGGCTCGCCGGAGATATGCGCGAGGATGCGCAGCTCGACCTGGCTGTAGTCGGCCGACAGCAGCCGGGTTCCATCCTCGGCGACGAACGCCGAGCGGATCTGGCGGCCGAGGTGGCTGCGAACGGGAATCGCCTGCAAGTTCGGGTTCGACGTCGACAGCCGGCCGGTAGCCGCGACCGCCTGGTTGAACGTCGTGTGCAGGCGCCCGTCTGCCGGTGAGATCAGCTCCGGCAGCGGGCCGAGGTAGGTGTTCAGGAGCTTCGCGTACTCGCGCCATTCCTCGAGAACCGCGACGATCGGGTGCTCGCCGCGGATCGAGCGCAGGACGCGCGTGTCGGTCGAGTAGCCGGTCTTCCCTTTCCGGCCCGGCGTCAGGCCGAGCACCTCGAAGAGAATCCGCGCGACCTGCTGGGTCGAGCCGAGCATGAACGGCTCGCCGGCGAGCTCGTGCGCTTGTGCTTCGAGCTCGTCGACCCGATCCGAGAGGCGCGCCGTGATCTCGCCCATCCGGTAGGTATCGATCTTCACGCCGGCGTCTTCCATCGCCGCGAGGACCGTCGTGAGCGGCAGCTCGATCTCGTCGTAGAGCGCCTCCGAGCCGCGCTCGACGACGCGTGCACGCAGGAGTGGTGCCAGCCGCCGAACGGCTTCGGCATGCCGCACCAGCGTGGCGGTCTCCTCCTCGGCGGCGGGCTCCGGCGTGAGCTCGATGCCGTACTCGGCGGTGAGCTCGTCCAGGTCGTAGGTCGAGCGGCCCGGCTCGATCAGGTAGGCGGCGAGCAACGTGTCGTCGGCCGCGTCCACACGAAGCGACTTCGAGTCGTGCGCGGCGAGCGTCGCTCCGGCCGGGATCGCGAGTCGCGCTGGTCGCGTCGCGACCACGACACCGTCCGCGATCGCCAGAGCGCAGCGATCTTCCTCCGCCGCATACCCCACGAGCCCGGCCAGCTCCGGCAGCTCGCCTTCGCGCCAGCGCACCTCGTGCCCCTCGACCGACACCGGCGCAACCGAGGCGGCTGCGGGCAGCGCCGCGTCTAGCTCGTCCACCCGGCCGAGCAGCGCCCGGAATTCGAAGCGGCGGAAGATCTCCTTCAGCGTCGAGCGGTCGGGCGGGCTGAGGACGAGCCCGGCCGGGTCGACGGCGAGCGGCAGGTCGCGGCGCATCGTTGCGAGCAGCTTCGACTCGCGGGCCTGATTCGCGAACTCGATCAAGTTCTTGCGGCGAGCCGGCGACTGATCCTCCGCATGCTCGAGGACAACGTCGAGTGACCCGTACTGCGCGATCAACTGACCCGCGGTCTTGTCGCCGATACCGGGAACGCCGGGGATGTTGTCCGACGTGTCGCCCTTGAGACCGATGAAATCGGGAATCTGGTCAGGCCGGATGCCGTAGCGAGCCTCGACGCGCTCGGGCGTATAGACCTGCACGTCGGCCACGCCGCGCGGCGTCATCATCAGGCTGATGTTCTCGGAACAGAGCTGGAAGGCATCACGGTCGGTCGAGACAACGCAGGTCTTGACGCCCGCGTCGTCGGCACGCGTGGCCATCGTCGCGATCACGTCGTCGGCCTCCCAGCCCTCGAACTCGAGATTGCTGTAGCCGAACGCCTCGACGATCGGCCGGAAATGCGGGAACTGCTCGCGCAGGAGGTCCGGCATCGGCTTGCGGCCTTCCTTGTACGTCTCCGCGATCTCGACGCGATGCACAGGGCGCGTGTCCCAAGCGACGGCGACGCCTTTCGGCCGGTAGTCGGAGAGCAGCTTGAAGAGCATGTTCGCGAAGCCGAGCAGCGCGTTCGTCGGATGGCCGTCGCTCGTGGCGAGCTCCTCCGGCAGCGCGAAAAAGGCGCGATAGGCAAGGTTGTTACCGTCGACGAGGAACAGCTCGGCGCCGCGGACCGGCCCGTCGTCGAGCTCGAGCTCCTCCCCGGTCAGCGTCTTCGGCATCGGAGCAACGCTATCGTCCCGCGTTTATTGTCGTGGGGGTTATGACCGCGCTCGAGATTCGCCCCTTCTCAGATGAGCACCTGGACGGCGCGGCCGCGCTGCTCGCCCAGCGCCACGCAGCGCACCGTCTGGTCGAACCGCTGCTGCCCTCGATCGACGACTTCCGTGCTCTCGTCGAGGCCGAGTGGGATACCGAGGGAGCCGGAGGCGCCGTCGCGATCGCTGGCGGCGAATTGGTCGGATACCTGGTGGGCCGGCGTCGCGACGACGCGATCGGGCCGTACATCTGGACACACGTCGCCGGCCACGCTACGCGCGAACCGGAGCACGCCCGCGACCTCTACGCAGTTGCCGCCGACCGCTGGGTGGAGGACGGCGTGACTCGCCATCTCGTGTTCGTACCTGCGACGCGCGAGCTCGCCGAGCCGTGGTTCCGGCTCAGCTTCGGTGCGTCAGCGGCGCTCGCGATGCGCGAGACAGGGCCCGAGCGCGCACCCGACTCCGACGTGACAGTACGGCTGAGCACACCCGACGACCTCGAGCCGGTGGCCGTCCTCGACCGGATGCTCTACGAGCACCTACAGTGCCCGCCGAGTTTCTCGGGGCTGCCCCTTCCCGAGCACGCCGAATTCGTCGACGACTGGAACAACCTCTGGGAGGAGAAGGAGCACACGCATTTCGTCGCAGAGCGGGACGAGCGGATCGTCGGGCACGCATTGCTGTATCGCCGCCCGCCCGATCTGCGTGTTCCAGCGAACAGCATCGACCTGGCCGACTGCCTCACGGAGCCTGGATACCGCGGCTCGGGCGTCGGGCTCGCTCTCACAGCGCACGTCGTCACGTGGGCGCACGAGAACGGCTACCCGACGATGACGACCGACTGGCGGATGACAAACCTGGTGGCGTCGCGCTACTGGCCGCGCCGCGGCTTCCGCGAGACCTTCCTCAGGCTCTACCGCTCGATCCCGTGACACCCGGTCGCCGCGTTGGAGAGTCGAGCACCACGCTGGTCGCTCGTCCTTCGTCCTCGGCGACGTCGTCATCGTTCGAGAGTCTGCGGATCGCATACCAAATCGACCAAGCAATCAGCGCGAGCGTCGTCGGCATCCCGGTGAGGAACGCGACGACCACGAAGCTACTCACGCCGCCGTAGAGAAGAACCGCAAGCCGCAGCCCGCTGCGGGCGAGCAGGTAGACGCCCCAGACGACGGACTCGACGCCGTAGACCTGCTTGAACTCGCGCGTCGCACGGAACTCGGGCGGGAACGGATACCAGGCACAGGCAAGTGCACCGGCAAGCGGTCGCCGCAACGCCGCGGAGCCGAGGAAAGCAAAGGCCCAGACGGCGTTCGCGACCACGGGAGTGGCCAGGTAGACCGTAGTGCTGTGGGAGAGCAGTCCGACCGCCGACTGCACGACCACGAACGCAAGCGAGAGCCTGACCATGAGTCCGTCGCGACCCGCCCGGCGCTCGTGGACGTACACGAGCATGGAGGCGGCCGCCGCGGTAGCGATCCCCACCCCGAGGCCCGACAGCCTCCAGCCGACGTAAAACCCGGCAAGCGGCAGGAAGCCTTCGCGCAGGAAGCCCGGCAGGCCCGAAACCAGGATGCGCCGGAACGACGGCTCGGTCATGCGCTTGTCGCTCCTTCGGTCAAGCGCTCGAGCTGCTCCGCACACCATTGGGTCTCCCATTCGGTGTAGGCGAGGCCCCAGCGCAGTACGAGATCGACGAACGGCGGATCCTCGCCCGGTCGTTCGTCGATCGCACGTAGCTGACCGAGCACGTGCTCGAACATCCGCCGCCGGGCCTCGACCAAGCGCAACGCCTCGTCGCGTGGCAACGCATCCGCGAAGAAGAGCCGCAAGAGCGACTCGTCACGGAGCTCCATCTTAAAGTCGCCGCCATGCAGCCACGCCTCGAGCTCGCGGTGTCCGGCGGCGGTCAACCGGTACACGCGCCGTGCACGTGCGCCGTTCGACGCGTCCTCGCCTTCGATCAGACCATCATCCTCGAGCCTGCGTAGCTCCGGATAGATCTGCCCGTAGCTCGCCGCCCAGAAGAACACGGTCGAGCGGTCGACAGTCGCCTTGATCTCGTAACCCGAACGGGGGCCGATCGACAAGAGTCCGAGGATGACCGGGGTGACCGCGTTTCCCATATCGCACTACGATATATCACTACGATATATTTAGCAAGAGTTCCCCGTCTCGACGAGGGCGAGGCAAGCCTCTCCCCTACGCGGGATCTCGTCGTCGTAGGGCCTCGCCCTCGCCCTCGCCCTCCCCTACCCCTCGCCGAGGTAGAGCTTGCGTACTTGCTCGTCGGCCTTCAGGTGCGCGGCCGGGCCCTCGAGCGCGACGGTTCCCGTCTCCAGGACGTAGCCGCGACTCGCGACGTCGAGCGCCATCAGCGCGTTCTGCTCGACGAGGAGGATTGCCGTGCCCTGCTTGTTGATCTCGATCACCGTCTCGAAGATCCGCTCCACGAAGATCGGCGCCAACCCGAGCGACGGCTCGTCGAGCATCAAGAGCTTCGGCCGCGCCATCAAGGCCCGGCCGATCGCGCACATCTGCTGTTCGCCGCCGGACATCGTCCCGGCTTTCTGAGACCGGCGTTCAGCGAGCCTCGGGAACAGGGTGAAGACGCGTTCCATGTCGTCCTTGAAGTTCGCCTTGTCCGTCCGCTGGAAGGCTCCCATCTCGAGGTTCTCCGCCACGCTCATCCTCGGAAACAGGCGACGCCCCTCCGGAGATTGCGAGATACCCATAGCGACGACGTGGTGGGCGGCCGTGTTCGTGATGTCCTTGCCCTGGAACGTGATCTTGCCGCGACGCGGATGGATGATGCCGTTGATCGAGCGCAGCGTGGTCGACTTGCCGGCGCCGTTCGAGCCGATCAGCGTCACGATCTCGCCGGCCTGCACGTTCAGGGTGACGCCTTTGAGCGCGTGGATCGAGCCGTAGTAGCTGTGGATCCCGTCGACCTCGAGGACGGTTCCGGTCGTCGTCTCGCTCATGCCTGTGCCCTCGTCCCGGAGATAGCCCCGCTGCCGAGATACGCCTCGATCACCTTCGGGTCGTGCTGCACCTCGGACGGCGTGCCTTCGGCCAGCCTTTCACCGTGGTCGAGCACGGTCACCCGGTCGGAGACGCCCATCACAACGCGCATGTCGTGCTCGATCATCAACACCGTGAGGCCGAGCTCGTTACGGAGGCGCGAGACGAACCCGGTGAAGGCGGCGGTCTCCTGGGGGTTCATGCCGGCGGTCGGCTCGTCGAGCAGCAGCAGCTTCGGCTGCGTCGCAAGCGCGCGGGCAACCTCCAGCCGGCGCTGGTCGCCATAGGCCAGGCTATTCGCGAACGCATCGCCCTGCCCTTTGAGTGAGCAGAGCGTCAGCAGCTCTTGCGCTTTCGCGCGCGCCCCGGCCTCCTCGCGCCTGATGCGCGGGGTGCCCGCGATGCTCGACAGGATGCCGCCCTTGAGATGGGCGTGCATGCCGACCATCACGTTCTCGAGAGCGGTCATCTCGCGAAACAGCCGGATGTTCTGGAACGTACGGCCGATGCCCTTCTGCGTAACGGCGTGCGGCGGTTTGCCGGTGACGTCGGTGCCGTCGAAGACGATGACTCCCGCAGTTGGCTTGTACACGCCGGTGAGCATGTTGAAGAACGTCGTCTTGCCCGCCCCGTTCGGGCCGATCAGGCTGACGATCGACTTCGACGGCACGGTGAAGTCGACGTCGTTCACCGCAATCAGACCGCCGAACTCCTTCCGTAGCGCAGTGACGGTGAGCAGGTCGTCGGCCATTAGTGCGACGCCCCCGCGACGTGCGCGTCGTCGCCCATCTCGTCGTACAACGGCTCGTCGTGGACGCCGTGCTCGAACTCCATTTTGCGTCGCGCCTCGGGGATCAGGCCATGCGGGCGGAACAGCATCATCACGAGCAGCATCACGCCGTAGATGCCGAACTCGTACTTCGGCACGTCCAGGTTGAGCCCGAGATGGTCGCTGAGCCACGCCCCCGTGTTCGCGAGCCCGGCCTGGTCGAGGTAGGCGAGGAACGCAGCGCCGACGAGAACTCCCCACACGTTGCCCATCCCGCCAAGGATCACCATCACGAGCACGAACACCGAGAAGTTGAGCTGGAAGCTGTCCGGGTTCGCACTCGACGTGAAGATCGCGAAGTACGCGCCGGCGACACCGCCGAAGAACGCGCCGATCGCATAGGCGAGCGTCTTCGTCCGCATCAGCGGGATGCCCATCGCGGACGCCGCCGTCTCGTCCTCGCGAATCGCAACCCAGGCGCGACCGAGCCGCGACGCGCGCAACCTGAGGCTGCAGAACAGCGTGATCAGGACGAGCACGATCGCCGTCCAGAAGTAGAGCGAGTCGCCGTTGGGGGCGATCTGGTAGTTCGCGGGCAGGCCGAGCACGCGATGCAGCGTGTTGCCGAAGCCGAGCGTATCGAGCGGGACGATGCCCTGTGGCCCGTTCGTGATGTTCTGGCCAAACAGGCTGTCGCCGTTCCGCGCCACCTGCGGCAGGATCTCGCCGAAGCCGAGCGTCACGATTGCCAGGTAGTCGCCACGTAGGCGGAGCGTCGGGAGGCCGATCAGCATCCCGATCAGCGCCGCGAACACGCCGCCCACGACGAGCAGGAGCCACGGCGTCAGGTGGATGCCGCCGAGCGTCGGGTCGATACCGATCGCCAGGAAATGGAACGAATGTTTCGCGCTGCCGTCGGGATTCTGGCCGGCGAACTGCTGCGACGCGAACCAGGCGGCCGAGTAGGCGCCGATCGCGTAGAACGCGACGTAGCCGAGGTCGAGCAGGCCTGCGTAGCCGACGACGACGTTCAGCCCGAGCGCCATCATCGCGTAGATGAGCATCACAACGCCCGTGTGAACATCGGGGAAGGCGCCGAGAATCGGCAGGGTGTAGAGCTTGTCGGCGTAGTACGGGTAGGCGACGACCACGGCGAGCATGCCGAGTGCCGGGATGAACTTGCCGACACGCGGGATCCGCTCCCACGGAGGCACGAAGAGCACGGCGAAGACAATCCAGGTGTACACCGCCGCCAGGTCGATCCCAGAGAAGGGCGCAAGCACAACGAGGGCGACCAGCCCGACGAGCACGGCAACCACGGCGCGCCGGTACATCACGGGCCACGCCTTCCAGGCGTCCTCGGTGACGCCGACGCGGGCGAGGACCGCCCACCGCGCCGCACCCGGCAGGGCAAAGATACGGCGCCAGAGTTCGGAGCCCACAGGCCTACCCGCCCTCGGGTGTTCGCTCGCCGAGGATGCCCTCGGGGCGGAAGACGAGGATCAGGATCAGGATCGAGAAGACGATCGACTGCGTCCAGTCGCTTCCAGGTGCGTGCCAGCCCAGCGTGTTGTTGAAAGACTGGGTGAGCCCGATGAACAGCGCGCCAAGCACGGCACCCGGCAGGTTGCCGATGCCGCCAAGGACGGCTGCGGTGAACGCGAACAGCCCGAGCTGGAAGCCCTGGTCGAAGCGGATCGAGGTGAAGTAGACGGAGTAGATCAAGCCGGCTGCGCCTGCAAGGCCACCGGCGATCAGGAACGTGAACGAGATCGTGCGATTGACGTCGATCCCCATCATCGCGGCAGCTTCGCGGTCCTGCGCGGTCGCGCGCATCGCCTTCCCTTGCTTCGTGTACTGGACGAGCCAGACGAGTGCGACCAACACGGGCGCGGTGAGCAGGACGACGATCAACGCGTCCCACGTGTAGGTGTTGCGGCCGATCGAGAAGACGACGCCGTGCGGGAGAATGTTGATGGGAAGGGAGATGTAGTTCGGCCCTTTCCAGGCGATCGCGACGTTCTGCAGGATGAACGACATGGCGATCGCCGTGATCAGCGGCGCGACGCGTGGGGCTCGGCGCAGCGGCCGGTAGGCGACCTTTTCGATCGAGGCATTGAGAATGCCGCAGAACACCATCGAGATCGCGAGCGACGCGAGGAGCGCCGGCCACAGGGACAACGCGCTCTCGCCGGAGCCGATGTGAAAGACGCTGAGCATGAGCGTCGCGGACATCATCCCGCCGAGCATGAACACGTCGCCGTGCGCGAAGTTGATCAGCTCGAGAATCCCGTAGACGAGCGTGTAGCCGAGCGCCACGAGCGCGTAGACCGAGCCGTTCGTGATGCCGATCAGTAACGCCTTGACGAAGAGCGCCGGCGCCTTCTCGAAGTTGACGGCGAGCCAGACCACTAGGAGCCCGACGAGACCGAGCCCGATGATCGGCGCAATACCGTTCACGCGCCGCCGGGCTCGGACGATCGTCTCTGTGCTCGCTGCGCTGGTCACGGTGTGTGCAGAGGTGAGACGCCGGAGGAGGAGAGCATGTCCCCTCCTCCGATCGTTCGCCTCATCGAGTCGAGAGCGCTACTTCTTGGCCGGGTTGATCAGCGTCGTGAAGACCGCCTGCCCGCCCTTGATTGTGTAGAAGCTGATCGGAGCGGCATTGGTATCGCCGTTCTTGTTGAGCTTGAAAGCTCCGATGGGGCTGTCGGCGAACGAGGTCTTGAACAGGTTCGCCGTCACCGATGCACGCGTGCCGTCGGAGTTCGCAACCGCCTTCAGCATTGTGAGAGCAGCCGTCGCGGCGTAGTTCGAGTACGGGTTGACGTCCTTCGCCTTGAGGCCAATCGACTTGCCGAACGCTGCGGCGAATGCCTTGCCGCTCTTGCCGAGCTTGGCGAACGGCTGGCCCGCGATCGAGATGATCATTCCCGCGGATGCGTCGCCGGCGTGCGCGACGGTGTCCTTGAAGGAGCTAAAGCCATCCGGCGCCTCCATCAGGAAGCTAGCCCCGAGACCCGCGCGGAGGTCCTTGATCAACTTGCCGCCGTTCTCGCACTCGAGCCCGCCGAGGTACACGGCCTTGGCGCCGGAGCTCTGGATCTTCGTAGCCAGATCCTGGTAGCTCGCGGCTTTCGGATCCCAGGCTGCGAAACCGGCGATCTTGAGGCCGTTGGCCTTGGAGCCGTTCCGCATGTCATTGGCGACGCCGAGACCGTAGGCCTCCTTGTCGTTCAGGATGTAGACCGACGTGATCTTCTTCTGCTTCAGAAGGATTGCGTCGGCCGTGCCCTGATTGATGTCGGCGGCAACCACGCGAACGTAGTTCCGCTTGCCCGTCGGGTAGTACTTGCCGGGCTCGCCCGCAGAGGTGACGCCAGGCTGCACCTGCGTCAGGCCGTCGTACGTGTTGGCCGGGCTCGCATAGCCCAGTGACGCGCGGTTCGCGATCGGGATCTCGAGCTCGACGCACCCCGAGTTGAAGGTGCCGATCACGCCGATGACCGACTTGTCACGGACGTAGTTGCCGACGTTGGCCGCGCACTTGGCCGGATCCCACTTGCCTGCCTGCGCGGTCGAGTCGTCGCAGGACTGGTAGCCGACGGTGTACTTGCCGGCCTTGTACCCGGCCTGCTTGAACGTGTAGGCGATCGCCTTCGTCATCTCGACCGTCTGCGTGCGGCTCGAGCCCTGCAGCGGCAGGTCGGACGGGATGATGTACTGCGGTGAGCCGGAGCCGCCGTACTGCAGCTTGGCGCAGGACGACGTCGGCAGAACCGATGCGCTGTGCGACCTGCTCGATGTGGCGGTTGCGACGCCGACGACGACGAGCGCCGCACCGACGATTACGGCGAGCGGAATCCCGAAACGGATTCGCTTCTTCACATTCCCTCCTTGGTTTGCTCCACGATGCAGGGGGCAAGTATCCGGCTTCGGGGGGCAGAGAGCAACTCTGAACGTGTCAGCCGCCGAGCTGGACCACCTTGTCAGCCAGCTCGACGAGGTCAGGATCGTGTGTCGCGGCGACCACGGCGAGCCCTCGTTCGTGTGCCGCCTCGGCAAGTAGGTGACCGACTGCGCGGCCGTTTGCCTCGTCGAGACGTGCCGTCGGCTCGTCGACGAGCAGGAGCCTGACGTCGGCAGCCAGAGCCCGCGCAATCGCCACGCGCTGCCGCTCGCCGGCCGAGAGGCGTGCCGCCGCGATGTGCAAGCGGTCGCTCAGGCCTACCTCGCGCAGCGCGCTCTCAACGCTCGCCGCGAGGTCGCCCTCGGCGCGGCGCAACCGCAATCCGAGCTCGACGTTCTCGAACGCGCTCAGATACGGCACAAGACCGGGCTCCTGTGTGACGAGCGCGACATGGCGGCGGCGCAGCTCGGCGAGCTCGTCCCGCGTGGATCCGTGGAGCGGCTCGCCGCCGAGCACCACCTCACCAGCGTCGGGTAGCTCGAGCCCGGCGAGGATGTGGAGCACCGTCGTCTTGCCGCTCCCGGATCGTCCGACAAGGGCGCTGAACCGGCCTCCAAGCGCGCTGAAGTCGAAGTCGGACAGGACTGTGCGATCGCCGAACCGCTTCGCGATCGCACGCATCTCGGCCATGCGCTCGTTGATCTGGGGAACGTGCGCGGCCACCGGCTCGCTCGGCGTCGGCACACTCGTAGCCGACGCCGCGCCGGACCCTCGGCCACCGAGCACGACCGAGTCTGTTCCAGGCGTCGCCGTGAGGCGCTGCGGCGCACCGAGATCGCGCAGGAACGGCTCCGGGATGCGTACCCAGCCGCCGCGGCCGACCACGAGCTGCGACGGCGACCCCGGCGTCGACTCCTCGACGACGCGCCCGTCGCGGATGCGAACGAGCCGGTCCGCGATCGCTTCGGAGGCAGGGTCGTGGCTGACGACGACGGCGGTCGCACCCGTGCCGCGGACGAGCTCACCGAGGAGTCGGTACACGTTCTCCGCACTTTCCTCGTCGAGCTCACCCGCGGGCTCGTCGGCGAGCAGCAGACGCGGCCGGTGCACGAGCGCCGCGCAGACGGCGACGCGCTGCTGCTCGCCGCCCGACAGGGCGCCCGGCAACGACTCCGCCCGGTCGGCGAGTCCAACCCGCTCGAGTAGCTCGAGCGCGATCTCGCGGTTCGAGGTCGGGTCGGCGCCGGCGAGGTCGAGCTGGAGGGCAACGGACTGCAGGCAAGTCAGGTCGGGGGACAGCGATCGCGCGTAGTGCTGGTCGAGGATGCCGAGCGTCGTCGCGCGGTACGCGTCCGAGTCCTGCGCCGTGAACAGTCCGAGGTCGGCGCCATGCACGGAGACGCGGCCGGCCGACGGCGCGTCCATCGCGGCGAGAAGGCGGAGGAGACTCGTCTTTCCCGAGCCACTCGGGCCGGCAACGACCACGATCTCCCCCTCGAGGACTCGCAGCGACAGCCCTTGGAGCGCGGCGATTCCCCGCACGCCGGAGCGGTGCAGGACGAAGACCTCCTCGATGTCGACAGCAACGGTCACTCGAGGCTCCACGACGACCGCTCCGGTGCGCTGCCGCTGAACGCCCGGCGTGTCGTCAGCTCGACCACGAGAGCTGCACCGGCGAGTACTGCGGCGACCGCGGTCAGCGCAAGTCCGAAGCCGAGGTCGAGCTGGAGCGGCGGGTCGGCGGGAATGGTTCCAGCTGTTGACCGGACGACTGCGACGACGAGACGCGAGAGCACCCAGCCGAGCACCGCTCCCACGACGAGCGCGAACGCGAGCAGGAGCGCCGCTCGGACGCGCAGCTGCCGCCGCAGGATCCTCGGCGGCACCCCCTGCGCCTCGAGGTCGAACAGCTCTCCGCGCTCGTCGCGCAGCTCGCTGACGAGCGCGATCCAGAACCCGAGCAACGCGAGCGCGAGTGCAAGCACGGCGGCAACGCCGAGCGCGATCGTGATCCCGCGCGCCAGCGGATCCGAGACGAGCGCGCGCTCGATCGCGACGCGTGACGCTCGGTCGAGCGGGGCGAACCGGGGCCGCGAGAGTGCCGCGTCGAGGGATGCTTGATCGGGCGTTGCGAGCCAGACCTCGGCGGGTGTGCCCGATCCCGGCACATCGGCATCGAGCACGGTGCGCAGCCGCGACTCGTCGGCAACGACAAAGCCCTCGCCCTGTTCTTGCGCGGCCGGAAAGCGATCGGCCACGCCGACGACCGTCGCAGGCACGGGTGTTCCCTGAACGTCCAATACGAGCGAGCCGTCCGGACCAGCGGAGCGGGCGATCTCGGGACTCGCGATCACCTGTAGCGGTCGGCCGTCCGTCACCTGAGGAAGCCGCAACACCATCGTCTGGCCCTCCGTGAACGCGTAGCTGGCGCGCAACGCACCGCCGCCCCTGATCTGCAGGCCATGACGACCGACGAAGCCATGCCAGTCGGTCACCTTCTTCCCATTGACGGCGAGCCGCCCGAGCGCAACGGAGCCGCCCGGAACCGACGAGGTCTCGGCCTCCGCGTTGCGGTGCGTGTACCCGAGCAGCGTGCTCGAGGAGAGCGAGATCTCCAGCCCGACGATCTCGGTCGTCGCGAGGGGGAGCTTCGCGGTCGCCAGGAACGTCCCGGCCGCATGCTCCCCCAGTGTGACCGTGCCCACGTTGCCGTCGCGGTCGAGCGTGACGAGGTCGAGCTGGACCGGGTCACCGGCCAGCGCGACTCGCACCGACGCGACCCCGCCCTTCGTCGAAACGCCGCGGAGCGCGGCCGGGCCGTCCTTCCCGACGCGCCGGGCGAGCTCGTTGCGCGGCACGTTGGAGAAGTCGGACCGCCAATGGAGCGACCCGATGGCCGCGGCCGGCAGGCCGAGCAGTGTCGGGCTCGCGACGCTCGCACCTTCGCCGGCGACGTCCGCCAGCCGGCGCACCGCCGGGAACGCCTTTACCCCCGGCGCCAGTCGCTCGTACCCGTCGATCGACGCGACGTCGAGTGGCTGGACGAGCTGCGTGCCTTCGGTCAGCGTCACGTCCAGCGGCACCTGGAACGCCGCCTGGTCGCGGGCACCGCGCTCCAGCGTCGCCCGCCAGCTCGCCGCGAAGAGCGCCAGACCGAAGCCGACAACGAGGAACGCCGCCGTCGCCTTCGTACGAGCGGGAGACCTGGAGAGCGCCAGCAGCGCGAGCCTGGGCACGAGCGCGCTCGTCCGCCGCGCAGCCCGCTCGCCGAGGCGCATCAACGGCTGCAGCAGCCGCGCGACGGCGACCGCAGCGACAAAGCAGATCAGTCCCGGGAGGAGCAGCAACAGCACGCGGGTGCCTCCGGTCGAGGCGGCTGTCGAGTCGAGACCGCCGCGGGCGAGACCGAGCACGACGGCTCCCAAAGCGCCGAGCGCTGCGACGTCGAGCAACCCGAGACGGCGCATAGGCATGTCGCCCTCACGCATGGTCGCGGCGGCGATCAGGACGCCGGTCGAGACCAGCCATGCACTGAAGATGAGCCCGACAGCCGTCGGTGACCACAGCGAGTGGCCGAGAACGCCGCCGGCCGGCAGCCCGGCTCGCCGTGCGAGAAGGGCGACGGCTGCGACGCCGAGACAGACACCAAGCAGCGTCCCGATCAGCGTCAGCGTCCCGATCTCGCCCGCCGCCGCGAGAAACGTCTGCCGGCCCGACGCGCCGCGCTGCCGCAGCCGGCGGCGCTCGTTCGCTAGCCCACGCCGCATGCCGACGGCGACGACGATCGCGAACCCGAGCAGCAGCGCGCTGCCCTCGCCACCCACGAGCGCCAGCCGTTGCGCGGACGCCCGCCCGCTCGCCCTCGCGTCGAGCAACGCCTGATCCGGCCCGCTGAGCCGAAACACGTCCCCTGCGCGGGCGAGATCGCCCTGCGCGCGCGTCTCGCGCTCCAGCACACGCGAGATGTCCCAAACGTGCAGCCGGTTCGGGTCGACCGGTGCGATCCAGCCGTAGGTGCGGAAGATGCCGTCGAAGGCGGGCAGCGTGTCGAAGACGTGCCTGCCGTCTGCAAGCAGCAACACCGGTGCCTCCCCGCCGATCCGGACCGTGTCCAGCGACGTGCCGAAGACCGCGCGGTCGCGCAGGTCGGCGACGCCTACCCGGACGAGATGGATATCCCCTTCGTCCAGCCGTGGGTCGCCCGCAGCACCGATCTGGAGCACCTCGCACCGAGCAGGCGCGCAGCTCTGCGGTAGCCGGCCCGAGCGGAGGACCACCAACCCGGCGAGATTGTCGAGGCCGGCAAGCTGGGTGAGCTCGTGATCGATGCGCAGCTCGCGGAAGAAGCTCGCGCGCAGGGGCGTCCCCGGGGCGAGCAGGTGGAGCGCGGCGGTCGCCTGGCCGTCGGCTGCGTCGTACTTCTCACCCGCGGGAAGCCCGAATGCATCGACGCGGAAGCTCCGGTCGGCCGCTGGGAGCGCGGTCAGCTGGCGAGCGACCGCGCGATCTCTCGCGATGAGGCTGCCGCCAATGACACCGAGGAGCAGCGCCGTTGTCGCCGAGACCCCGAGCGCCACGAGCAGCGCCCGACCGCGGTGCGCCCGGAGCCGTGCGGCGGCAACGACGAGCGGGGCACGGGCACGACTCACTGTTCTCCCGCCTTCCGCTTCCGGTAGGCCCGAGTCTTCCGCCGATTCCCGCAGATCTGCATCGAGCACCACGTCCCCGACCGGTTCTTCGACGGGTCGTAGAACGCCCAGCAGCAGTTTCGGCAGACCTTCAGCCGCGTCCAGCTCCCGTCGAGCATGGCGCCATGGGCGACTGCGAGGATGCGGCCAAGCGCGCCGTCCACGCCCCCTTCTCGGACCTCGAGGCGAAGCTCGCCAGACTCGTCGAGCGCGAGCCTGAGACCCGCGCGCTCCGCCGCCTGGTTCACAACGGCTGGGGCATCGGCGGCTTCCTCGCCGGTGTTGTTGCGAACGAGCAGCGCGCGCAGCGCCTCGCGGAGCACGAGCGCACGCTTGAGGTCAGCGGGCGTCGGCTTCCCGCTCGCTTGCGCGTCGTGCTCGTCGAGCCATAGTGCGAGCGCTGACGGTGCCGCCAGCCACTCGACGCGATGCTCGATGACGGACGCGGTATTGACGAAGAGCTGAACGAGCCGAAGCGGTTCGGGCGCGGCGTTCGGCAAGTCGAAGCGAGGCATCGCGGCGCGACACTAGCATTGCGCTTTAGCCGGTGTCTAGCCTGTGATGTTCCCGCCGTCGGGATGATGCTTCTTGCAGACGGGGTGCCCGTGGTCGGGATGCGGGTGCCACTGCAACCGCCAGCAGCGATCGACGTGGCAGTTGTGCTTTCGCCACCAGAGGAACAGCGTGCTCACGAACGCGGTGAAGAGCGTGATGTCGGCGAGCGGCCCGCTGACGAAGTTGTACCCACCCCGCGTCGGCCAATGGATCCAGTAGTGGAGGCCGGCGATGTACGACACGGCGGCAGGCTATACCGCCGGCGCGCATCACCGGCTGGGCCGCAGCGCGAGCACCGCGAGACCGAGAAGCGCGATCGCGGCAACACTCCCGACGAGCTCGATGCCTGCCCAGCCGACCCGGCCCACGTCGGCCAGCGCGAGGACGACTGCAGCGAGCACGAGACCCGCAAGCACGAGGATGAGTTCGAAGCCAATGCGGCGCGCACGGCGACCGGCTTCACGCGGCCCTCGTCTCCGCAACTCGATCGACCAGAACGCGAGCTCTCCTGCACCCAGGAGCGCGGCGGCGACGACTGCCGCCTTGGCGTCCGGCGGCGGGTCGTCGAGGACGAGCTGCAGACCGTACTGGCCGCCGACGAGCGCGAGTCCCGCACCGACGGTGGCCGTCGACGGCGCTGCGATTCCGACTGCGAGCGCCACCAAGCCTGCGATCCCTACAGCGACGAGCAACCTCGCTGTCGGACCGGTCGACAGAAGCACGGCACGGGTTGCGAGCACACCTGCGACGAGGACCGCGGCGACGGCGGTGACTACCGCCGCGCGAGCTGCGCGTGACGCCTGAACGACCTCACCTCCTCGATCGCAGCTCCGAGCGGCACGTCGCCCGACCAGCGCGCAACGGCAATCCCGAGTCCTTCCAGGCGCGCCACGAGCTCGTCACGTCGCAAACGCCATAGACGGTAGGCGAGTTGCTCGTGCGGCTCCGAACCGGGCTCCACGATCTGCAGCGGCGACACCTCGACCACGACCAGGTCGTGCCGTCGGGCGCGCAGGTCGAGCAGCGCCGCGATGGCGCGAGGGTCGAGCAGCGGCGTGATCGCGATGACGAGCGCCCCCGGCGGCATCGTCCGGCTCGGGATCACGTCGATGTCCTTCCAGGCGTAGCTGAACAGCAGTTGGGTCGCGAGGAGAGCCTCGACGAGCAGGTAGCGCTGGCGGAGCCCGGAGCCCAGCGTCAACCAGCGCAGCGTTCCCCCGAAAGCGACGAGCCCGACCCTGTCGCGGCGGGCGAGGTAGTGGTCGGCGAGCGTCGCGGTGGCGCGGATCGCCGAGTCGAGAGAGCTTTCGTCGAGCTTCCGCACGTCGGCGAACGTGTCGAGGAACAGCACGATGTCGCCGCTGCGCTCCAGGTGGCGCTCGTTCACGATCAGCTCGGCTCTACGCGCGCTGGCCCGCCAGTTGACCGATCGGACTCGATCGCCCGGGACGAACTGGCGTACATCGGCGAACTCCAGTCCGTCTCCCTTGCTGCGGGCTACCGTGTCGCCGATCGCCTGGTTCGTGCGGACTGGTGTGACGAGCTCGCGCAGCGTCTCGGGACGGGGATAGACGTGGAGATGGTGAGGGCGGGCGACACGCCACTCGCGTGTCCAGAGCGCGAGCGGGTCACGGGCTCGCAGACGAAGGTCTCCGAGTGCGTACGCACCCCAAAGCGTCGCGCGTAGGCGTAGCCGCACCGTCTCGTCGTCGCCTTCGCCGAGCCGTAGCGAGAGAGGATTGTCGCCCTCGACGAGATCGAACCCGTCGGGAACGACGAGCAGCGCTTCGATCTGTTCGACGCGACTGTCGGCGCGAAACGTGAGCTCGACGTCGATCTCCTCGTTTTCGAGCATGCGTTCGCGGTCGACTTCGATCCAGGCACGAACCCTCGGGTCGCGGTCGCTGAGCGCCGCGACGGCGAATACGAGCGCGAGGGGTGCGGCAAGGGCCACGAGCTCGGGTCGGCGCGTGGCGAGCGCTGCGACGAGCCCGAGGGCGCACAGCACGCCGTAGACGGCGAGTCTCGGCGATGCTCGCCGCGTCACGACGCCGGCGTTGTCTTCGGCGCAATGTCCTCGGCGGTCGGCGTCGGAACCTGATCGAGGACGTCCCGGACGACCGTTTCGGCCGAATACTGCTGCACCCACAGCTCGGGCTTCAGCACGAGCCTGTGCCCAAGCGCCGGCACGGCGATCGCCTTCACGTCGTCCGGTGTCGCATAGTCGCGTCCGGCGAGTGCTGCCTTGCAACGGGCGAGCTTGAGCAGGGCCAGGCTCCCTCGTGGGCTTGCGCCGACCGTGGTGCTCGGGCTGTCCCGCGTCGCGCCGACGATCGCGACGATGTAGCGGCCGAGGCTCTCGGCGACGTAGACCTGCTCGACGGCGGCCTGCATAGCGAGGAGCGTCTCCCGATCGATGACCGGCTGTAGCTCGATCTCGTCCACCTGCCGCTCAAGCCTGCGTGCGAGGACGGTCCATTCGTCGTCGGCCGCCGGGTAGCCGAAGCCCGTGCGCAGGACGAATCGGTCGAGTTGCGCCTCGGGGAGCGGATAGGTGCCCTCGTATTCGATGGGGTTCTGAGTTGCAAGGACGAGGAACGGCCGCTCCAAGGGACGCGTCACGCCGTCCGTCGTCACCTGACGTTCCTGCATCGCCTCCAGCAGAGCAGCCTGGGTCTTGGGCGGTGCGCGGTTGATCTCGTCCGCTAGAACGAAGTTGGCGAAGATCGGGCCGCTCCTGAACTCGAAATCCGCGTCGCGCTGGTTCCAGATCGACGAGCCAGTCACGTCAGCCGGCATCAGATCCGGCGTGAACTGGACGCGGGAGAAGCTCATCGCCGTGACGTGCGCAAACGAGCGAGCGGCAAGTGTCTTTGCGAGGCCTGGGTAGTCCTCGAGCAGAACGTGCCCGTCGGCGAGCAGGCCGCTCAGGACAAGCTCGAGCTCCGCGCGTTTGCCGACAACTGCGCGCTCGACCTCGTCGAGGATGCGCGCACCGAGATCTCGCACGTCCGCGAGCTGGATCACAGTGCCTCCAGAGCGGCAATCGTGCGGTTGACCGACGCGAGGTCGGCACCGCGGGCCCTTCGGTCGACGGGCGCCGGCCGATCGGGGCGCAGGAGCTCCCACGCGTCTTCACCGAGTACCGCACGTGCGGCCTCCGGGTGGGTCTCGAGGTCGATACCGCGGCGCGCCGACAAAAGCCCTGCCGCGGTCTCGCGCAGCGTTGGCAGCAGGCGGTGATGCAGGTCGAAGGCATTCGCAATCCCCATTCCGACCTCGCGCTCGAGCTGGGCGAGCTGCGGCACGCGCTTCGGCGCTTGCGCGCGCGACCCCTCGAGGGCTTGCTCGAACGGGGACGGCTCGACGGTGCGTAGCGAGCTGCGAAGCGCGGCGACGAGAACGAGGAGGAACGCTGCGACGGCACCAACCTCCACGGCATGAATGACGAGACCGCGGTTGCCGAGCGGGGTCAGGAGGACGACTGCCAGCACGATTGCCGTAGCAAGCAGAACTGCAGCCGCACGCAGAACGACACGGCTCACGAAGTGGCTCGTCGCAATGTCTTGTCGATCAAGGCTTGATGCTCTGCGCGCTCATCCGCTTCCCGCAGGCCGGTCCGGATCGACACGAGCAGCTGGATCGCCTCCTCCTTCATCGCCTGGTCGACGCTGTGCTGCGAGAACTTCGCGCGCGCGAACAGTTGTGATAACTGCTGGGCGAAACGGGAGTTGACTTCGAGGTCGACCAGGATTCGACGCAGGTATTCGTCGGGCGCCTCGGCCGGGCGGCGCGGCAGGCCGAACGCACCCAACGTGCGCTCGAGTCGCGCGTACGCGGCGATCACGGCCCGCCGCGGTTCGGGCTCGGCGCGAAGATCGTCGAGGGTATCGTCGAGGACGTCCGACAACGTCGGCGCAGGCGAGGCTTCGTCATCCGAGCCCCCGAGCGCACGTCGCCGCGACCGGTGGGCGGCGTACACGGCTAGCGCCACGCCGCCGGCTAACCCGAGGACGAGGACCACCGGAGCCGTCGCAAAGCGCGGCTTGTACGCCGCCCCCGCCGTTGTGGGCGTCGTGCTCCCGGCAGCCGGCGGCGGCGCGACCGAGGGCGTCCCCTGACTCTGATGGGGATGCCGGAGGCCTCGCGCGAACGGCAGGAACAAGACGAGTACAACGACGCCGAACGCGAGCAGCGACGTCCACCACCGCCTGCGCTTCTCGAGCCGCCGGGCGACCAGGTAGTCGCGCCCTGAGAACAAGACCCACGCCGCCAGGCCAACGCCGATGACGAGCAGGACGAGAACCAAACTGCCGACGGTGTCGGCGACGACGTAGGAGGGCCGGTGTCGGCCGATCCCCGCCTGCGCGTGGCCCGTTGACCCGATCGCGACGAGGCCGAGAAGACCGACCAGCGGTACGAGAACGAGCAGAGTACGGCGCGGAGCCTGTGCGTTCCGCCCTTCGTCCGCGACTCGACTCATCAGGCCCATCGAGTGCCGAAGGTGGGAATCGAACCCACACTCCCTTTCGAGAACCGGATTTTGAATCCGGCGCGTCTACCAGTTCCGCCACTTCGGCTTGGCTTACAAGTATCGCTGAACGACTAATTTGCGACCGCGGAGAGTGCGTTGGGACATAGCGCCGAGCGAAGACGTGCGTCTGTACAACAACAGACAAAGCTTAAAAAGCTGTATCATAAGACGATAGAGAGCACCCCCCATGGTCTGCTTGGTGATTGATTGGCTAGATTGGAGAAAAGCTGGCTGCAAATCGTTTGCGGGTCCTGATGCCAAACCAGGTTGTTGCGTACAACCTGCAACGTGCACGTGTGTTCCGGCGCTGGACACAAGAGGAAGCGGCCCTGCACTTGGAGCAGTTCCTTGGGGAGCGGTGGTCGAGGGCCACCGTCTCCGCGGCCGAGCGGTCTGTCGACGGCGCGAGGACGCGTCACTTCGACGCGAACGACCTGATCGCGTTCGCTTTGACATTCCGGATCTCGCCTCTGCGGTTCCTTCGGCCTCCCGATGACACTCGGTTCATCCGCTCGAGCCCCCATGTAGCGAAAAGTGTTCGCGTCCGCGAGTACCACGAGGTGCTTGATGATCGTTGGGACACCGGCGCCCCGGGTGTTCAACCGCAGGCGACGGTCTCTGCGTCTCGCAACTCTGCAGCGCAAGGTGAAATGGCTTCCGAAATCTCAGGTTCGACGGATGCCCGCGCGCAACATCAGATCAATCTGCTCGAACGTCGATTGCAAGATCTGAGAGCGGAGGTCGAGCAGTTAACCCGCTGTCTTCGCGATGAGCGCCGCGCAAGGGAGCAGGCTCGCGAGAAAGATGCCTCTTGACGACAAGAGGGCACATACGGCGCCGTGGCCGGACGTGGGCCGTCGTGTTCGACGTCAGCCCGGATCCGATCACCCATCGGCGCAGGCAACGCTGGATGAGTGGCTTCAACACGAGGAGGGAGGCACAACGCGCATTGACGGAAGGCCTTAGCCGACAGGACATAGGCTTACATTTGGCATCGTCACACGACACGGTCGCCGACTTCCTTCAAACGTGGATCAGGACGCTGCCAACGCGCGGGCTGCGAACCTCGACCATCGCAAGCTACGAGATGGTGGTCGAGAAACACTTAGGGCCTATCCCGCTTGGGCGGTTGCGAGCCGGGTGGTGTGTGCTTTCTTGAAGGCGATCAGGCCGCTGGCGAGTTGGAGGAGCGCCAGGTGGTTCTGGTCTTTCTTCGACCAGCGGATCAGGAGTGCCCGGTTTCGG
>JBBRNX010000013.1:0-90093 GCA_038230035.1 Gaiellales bacterium | reverse complement strand
CGCCATATAACGCACCGGCCTCGGACTCACCAGCGCCAGGATCCACGGATCGAACAACGACTCGTGATTCGCAACCAGAATCGCCGGCCCCTGCCGAGGAACACGCTCTGCACCCGTGACCTCGACCCTGTAGACGCGAGTCGCAAGCCGGCGGTAACCCAGCCGCTCAAGCAAGGCATACAGCCTCAAACCGGGAGCGCCTCCACCGAAGTCCAGTTCGCCATCAGACGAGAATCATGCCGCACATCGCTTAAGCAGCGGATTACGAGACTTCGGTCGAGCCCGGTCAAGCCGGATCGACCGCCTGAACCTACGCCAGGCGGTCTCGCCACAAACCCGTCACCCATGGGGCAGACACGAGGCGTGGCCATCGTGTGGCCACCAATCTGAGGGTATCTCAGGCTGAGCCAACCCCCACCCCCGCAGCCTGGAACTCCAGCGATCGTCGGAGTCTCGGACGCGCTATCCCTATAGAGACACACCGCGACGCTGACGCAGGCGAGCCGGGTGGTGTGCAGAACATCTGCGGATGAGCGCCATGAGTGTCATGAGGTTTGCGATCTTCGCGGCGATGGCTGTTGCTGTGTTGATGGCCGCACGAGCAGGCTGAGTCGATCTGTAGGTTGCCTTTGTCCTAGGTCGGGGGTGATCTTGATTGCCCTGTTGGCTGCGGGCACGAACCCCGCGAGCGATCAGCGCGAGTCGCTGATGACGACTCATCGTGCGGGACGCAGAACTATTCGGGCGTCGTTCAGTAATGCTGCTCCGCAGCATCTATTAGTCGAGGAGGGCGGAGGAGGGTGAAAGGTGAGTGAGACGAGGGAGCACCGCGTGGTCGTCGTCGGTGGTGGGTTCGGCGGGCTCCAAGCCGTTTTGAAGCTCCGCCACGCGTCGGTTCAGGTGACGCTCGTCGACCGACGGAACTTCCATCTCTTCCAGCCGCTCACCTACCAGGTCGCGACGGGCGCTCTGTCGCCAGGCGAGATCGCGTACCCGCTGCGAGCGATCTTCAAGCGCGACCGAAACGTCCGCGTCCTACTGGCCGAGGTCGCCGACTTCGACCTCGAGGGGCGAACGCTCCGGCTGAGCCCCTTGGGGAGCGTTCCGGCGCCGGACTCGATCGCCTACGACTCCCTGATCGTCGCAGGCGGCTCTCGCTACTCGTACTTCGGCCACGACGACTGGGCCGAGCATGCCGCCGAGGTGAAATCGCTCGAGAGCGCTCTCAGGGTACGCAACCGGCTGCTCAGCGCGTTCGAAGCCGCCGAGGAGGAGCCCGACGAGGGCCGACGCGCGGCATGGCTCACTTTCGTCGTGGTGGGCGCCGGGCCAACCGGCGTCGAGATGGCCGGCCAGATCGCCGAGCTCGCGCGGGACACGCTCCGCAGCAACTTCCGGGCGATCGACCCGCGCACCGCACGGATCCTGATCGTCGAGGCAGCGGATCGCATCCTCACGACGTTCCCACCGTCGCTCTCGGCGAAAGCCCAGAGCTCGCTGGAGAAGCTCGGCGTGACTGTCCAGACCGGCTGGACGGTGACGAAAGTCGACCAAGACGGCGTCGAGGTTGTCGGCGGCAGCAACACCGCAGAACACATTCTCGGCCGGACGGTGATCTGGGCCGCCGGTGTCACCGCATCCAGCCTCGCCTCGAGACTCGGCGAACTGACGGGCGCCGGCTGCGACTCCGCCGGCCGCGTGACCGTCGAGCCCGACCTCACTCTTCCCGGCCACCCCGAGGTGTTCGCGCTCGGCGACATGGTCCGCGTGCGCGGCGCAGACGGCGCCCCCGTAGTCCTCCCCGGAGTTGCGCCGGTCGCAATGCAACAGGGCCGGTACGCCGCGGCCGCCGTGCGCGCGCGATTGCGCGGACGAGACATGCGACCGTTCCGCTATCGCGACAAGGGAAACCTTGCGACGATCGGACGGGCGAAAGCCGTCGCCCACATCAAGGGGCTGCGACTCAGCGGCTTCCTCGCCTGGGCCATCTGGCTGATCGTGCACCTCTGGTACCTCGTAGGCTTCCAGAACCGAGTCCTTGTCCTCACGCGCTGGTCGTCCAGCTTCGCCACCCGCGGCCGCGGAGCGCGGATGATCACAGAAGCGGAGAAGCAGTGAAGAACCCAGACTGAAGAGAAAGAAGGGACTCCTGCAACATCCGCACAGTTCCCTGCTCAATTGGGTTGCTCCCTCCCTCCGCGGCGAACCGTACAGATAAGGCGAGCCCGGCGACTCCGCCTTGCACGATGGCAATGCCGTCCGTGCTTCATCCGTCCGTCGCGGCATCGCGCACGACCTGCCGGATGGTCGAGTGCACGCGCTCGTCCTCGCCGACGGCCGGCAAAAGCTCGATTTCGATCCCGGGATGCCGGGCGCTGGCCTCGGCGATGCGTGTGGTGACGTCCTCGGACATGTGTTTACCGACGGCGAGGAAGAGCGGGAGGACACGAACTCAGGAGACGCCTGCCCCGGCCGCTTGGTCGATCACCTCGTCGAGCGTCGGCGCCGAGAGCTCCAGGTAGGCGAGCACGGCACCGGCCTCCGCGGCGAGCTCCTCGAAGGTCGCGCGCCAGCGTGGATCGCGGCTTCCGTGCGCGTAGAGGACGAGTTGCGTCATCGCGCCGCGAGCGCTCCTAGCACCGCCGCCTCGAACGCGGGCATGCCCGCCGAGGGGCCGGGCGAATACTCAGCGACAAAGGTAGTACCGGATTTCATGCAAGGTGCTTGGCGAGAGAGGCGACCGCGTCTGATGTCGAATCCCACATTGGTCAGTCGAGGTCAGCCAGATCCCGTCGGCGTGGCGGCCATGAGGTTAGGCGCCCGCGACGTCGCGACGGGAAAAGATCCACCAGCCTCCGGCGAGTGGGAGGAGGCTGTAGATGGCGCAGGTCCAGGCGGCGCGGGAGATCGAGACGCCGCTCTTGCCGAAGAGCGCCTGCCAGGAGTCGAACTGCTGCGGGAGCAGGTAAGGCTTCGCGCCCTCCAGGCCGGGGAGGGCAGCGATGCCCTCGAAGGCGAGCGTGAAAATCAGGGTGCCGACTATCGCGGCGGCGCTGTTGCGTGTCGCGGTCGAGAGGAAGAAGGCGACCGAGACAAGCACGGCGAGCGGTAGCAAGTATGTGGCGTAGGCGAGCGCGTCGAGCACGAGCGCGTGGCCGCCGGTTGCTTTCTGCCCGTTGGGAAGCGTGACCGCGTTCAGTCCCCACGAGGCGATCGAGCCGATCGTGGAGGTGAGGAAGAGCACGACGATCAGCGCGATGCCGTAGGTTGCGGCTGCGAGTGCCTTGGCCGCGTAGATCGTGCCGCGTTCGGTCGACCGGGTGAGGATCATTTTGAGGGTGTTGTTGGCGTCCTCGGAGGAGATGATGTCGCCGGCGACAAGCGCGGAGATGATCGGCGCGCCCAAGTAGGTGACGAACGAGATCAACGCGAGGGGGAGCACGACACCGCTTTGTGTTAGTTGGTGGGCAAGCGGGATATCGGGCGGGATGCCGGCGTGCTTTTTGACCGTCAAGGCGGCGACGAACGCGAGCGCGTAGAGGGCCGCCGCGCCGAGGCCCGCCCAAGTGCGCTTCTGCCGGGCGAGCTTGCGCGTCTCCCAGCCGTAGGTGCGGAGAAGTTTCATGCGGCCTCCTCGGTGAGGCGGAAGAACAGGTCTTCGAGCGACCGCCGTTCGCGCCCGAGGGAGCGGATCGGGATACCCGCACGGCCGAGCGTAACCGTCAGATGGTCGACTACCTCCTGCGAGGTATCAAGCCAGAGAGCACCGTTCTCGACGCGCGCGTCCTCTGCTCCGCTCGCCTTGGCCGCGACGAGGGCACGTGCATCGTCGCCGGTTTCGATCCGGTAGGGGGCAGCAAACGACGCCCGCAGCTCGTCGAGGCGGCCTTCGAAAACGATCGTGCCGCCGTTGATGATCGCGACGCGATTACAGACCTCTTCGACTTCCGCAAGCTGATGGCTCGAGTACATCACTGTCACCCCCTGCTCGGGCAAGCCCGAGACGAGTTCACGCAGGTCACGGATGCCCGCCGGGTCGAGACCGTTGGCCGGCTCGTCGAGCACGAGCAGCCTCGGTGATCGCATCAGCGACGCGGCAATCCCGAGCCGCTGGCGCATCCCGAGCGAATAGGTTCCGACACGGTCGCCCGCCCGTTCGCGCAAATCGACCCGCTCAAGCGCCTCCTCCGCTGCCCTTCGTCCGGCGCCGCCGTCGAGCGACGACAACAGCTGAAGGTTCTCGCGGCCCGACAGGTAGGGGTAGAAAGTGGGCGACTCGACGAAGCCCGCGACCCGCTCGAGCGCGTCGATGCCGTCGGCCGGGTCACGGCCGAAGAGCTTCACGCTGCCACCGTCGCGCCTGATCAAACCGAGCATCATCCGCAAGGTCGTCGTCTTGCCGGCGCCGTTGGGCCCCAGATACCCATAGACGTCGCCCTCCTTTACCGTCAGGTCGACAGCGTCGACCGCTGCGATCGACCCGTACCTCTTCGTGAGCCCGCGCATCTCAACCGGAACACTAAACATACTCTGTACAATATCAGAACAACAGTGTTTGCCAACAACCCAGCTACCTCGGTCCCGCAGACAGTGGGGCGGGATCACCGAGTGAGCTCGTCATTGGTGAGTAATCTGGCCGGGTTTTGGCCTGGCGGGCTGGTCTAGTGTGGGGGTGTGGGTGGGTTGATCGCGCTTACCGGTGCTACGGGCTATGTCGGTGGTCGTCTTCTGCGCGCGCTTGAGGCAGGTGGGGAGCGTGTTCGCTGCCTGTCGCGCCGTCCGGAGTATCTCGCGGCGCGGGTCGGGGCGGGCACCGAGGTCGTGCGTGGCGACGTGTCGCAGCCGAGGACGTTGCGTCCGGCGCTCGCGGGGGCCGAGACGGCGTACTACCTAGTCCATTCGATGGGGTCGACGGGCTCGTTCGCGGAGGCCGACCGCAAGGCGGCGGCCGCATTCGGGCGCGCCGCGCTCGCCACGGGCGTACGGAGGATCGTCTATCTTGGCGGCCTTGGTGAGGGCGATCTGTCCGAGCACCTTGCTTCGAGGCAGGAGGTCGGCCGTATCCTGCGCGAGTCGGGCGTGCCGACGATCGAGTTTCGTGCCTCGATCGTGATCGGCTCGGGCAGCGCCTCGTTCGAGATGCTCCGCGCACTCGTCGAGCGATTGCCGGTGATGGTCACGCCCCGTTGGGTGAACACGCGGACGCAGCCGATCGCGATCGAGGACGTGCTCGCATACCTCCTGGCGGCGCTCGACTACACACCCGAAGGCGGCGAGGTGTTCGAGATCGGCGGCGCCGACGTCTGCTCGTACCTTGAGCTGATGCACGAGTACGCGGACCGCCGCGGACTCCAGCGACACATGGTTCCGGTGCCCGTACTGACGCCCCGACTCTCCAGCCTGTGGCTCCATCTCGTCACCCCGGTCTACGCCGGCATCGGGCGTGAGCTCGTTGACAGCCTGCGCAACGAGACCGTCGTCAACGATCCGCGTGCGCTCGAGGTGTTCTCCGTGCGGCCGCGGACGTCGGCCGAGGCGGTAGCCCGCGCACTCGTGAACGAGGACAAGGAGATCACGGAGACGCGCTGGTCGGACGAGACGACCACACCCACGCACGGCTACGGCGGGGCGCGCTCCGGCTCACGGCTCGTCGATTCGCGCACCGCCGCCGCACCGCGTCCGCCGGCCGAGGCGTTCGCGCCGATCCAGCGGATCGGCGGCGACACCGGCTGGTACGTAGGCAATGATCTCTGGGAGCTGCGCGGCGCGCTCGACATGCTCGTGGGAGGCCCGGGCCTCCGGCGCGGGCGCCGCGACCCGGTCGGCATCCAGGTCGGCGACACGATCGACTTCTGGCGCGTCGAGCGCTTCCAGCAGGACCGGCTGCTACACCTGTCCGCGGAGATGAAGCTGCCCGGCCGCGCCTGGCTCCAGTTCGAGGTCGAACCCGACGGCACCGGCGGCTCGACGATCCGCCAGACGGCGATCTTCGACCCCGTCGGCCTCGCCGGGCTCGCCTACTGGTACACGCTGTGGCCGATCCACAACCACATCTTCGGCGGCATGCTGAAGCGAATCGCCGCCGCCTCAGCCACCCCCTAGTGCCGGATCAGACTATGCCGGAGTCGGTCTGGGACTATCCGCGTCCGCCGCGGGTCGAGCGCTCCCCGAGGCACGTGCGAGTCGTGCTCGGCGGCGCCGTGATCGCAGAGTCAACCCGGGCGTACCGCGTACTCGAGACTAGCCACCCGCCCGTCTACTACCTGCCGGCGGACGACATCGCGAGCGGCGCACTCGAGCCGTCCAGCGGCGGCGGCAGCTCCTGCGAATGGAAGGGCGTCGCGTCGTACCTCGACGTGATCGGCGAAGACAGCAGGCGTGTCGAACGGGCCGCCTGGACGTACCGGGATCCGAGCCCGGCGTTCGAGACGATCCGCGACGCCGTGGCCTTCTACCCGGAACTGATGGACGAATGCACGCTCGACGGCGAGATCGTCACAGCACAAGAAGGCGACTTCTACGGCGGATGGATCACCGCCGAGATCATCGGGCCCTTCAAAGGCCCGCCCGGCACGCACGGCTGGTAACAACGAACACCGAACGAGCAAACGGCCGACACCCGCGCCCCGAACGCTCTGCCGCGTTTGACTCGAGGCTCGACTGCGTTCCGATTGGCGCGAGAGCGACCGGACGTCAAAACAACGCTCCCTGAACAGTCAAGTCGACACTCAAGTCTGGCTGGCTTGACGCGCAACGGTAATAAGACCACGTCAAAGTCTTGAAAACCTTTGGCGGGGCGGCCTGAGGCCAGTCGCGGACAAGTTACGTGGCGAACGCCATCCGGGACGAGGTGCGTCTTTACACCGCCATTTGCCGGCGGACCCCGCCGTCTGCGAAACGAATCCCGACCAGGTACGGACGCAGGTGAGATCGCACAGTTGGCCGTGAGAGCGCCGCCGCAGCAGCCGGAAACGGGGCGGCGGTAGCCCTTCAACAGCAGAACGGGCTCAGACTCCTCCCCCAGTACAAGAACGCGTTGAAGGGCCTTTCCGCCGCCTCCTCGAACCTGGCACGCATTCTCCGCGGTGCCGGTGTGACGGCCCCACTCAGAAACAGCGAAACAGCTACCGCGGTCGCGACCGTCATACGGTTGCTGAAGGCCAGAGGCGCCTCAGCTGGTCAGCTCCGAGCGATCTCGCCCTCGCTCCTGACGCCCCGACCGCTCGACCTCGCCGACGCGCTCGACGTCCTGGCCCAACTCAAGGAGCGCAAGTAGACCAAGATCCTCGAGGTCGGCGACGCAGCTGGACGGTCGCCACTGGGCTCTCTACTCGCCCGGCAGCGTCTCGACGATGTACAGGTTCGCGGTCGTACCGCCGCCGACGGTCAGCTCGCTGCCTGATGATCGCGCTTGCGTCGTCGGAGGCGAGGAAAGCGATCGCCGCAGCGATCGGAGACGCGAAACGAAGCTGACGAAGGGGTGGATCATCAGGCTGACTTACCGTGGCCCGGGTCAGCGGCTCATCAGCTGAGCTCCGGATAGCACTGAACCTGCGCAGCCGCTCTCCGTCAATGCCGTTCTGCGGTTCGCCTTCGGCGGTTTGTTCGACTGCCACCCGAACAAACAGTTCAAAGGAGACTACGAGCGGTCTTTCGAGCGTTTGCTCGATCGTAGATCGAACCCAGCCGCCCTCGGCCGATGGCTAGATGACAAGCCACCCACGCGTCACTTACACGGCTTGAGGCTCTTGCTCGCTGTCGCGGTGGTAGACGATGACGGCGTCCGGGGGTAAGCCTGGGAAGTCGTGGGCGAGCATGCGTTGAGCGCCGCCCGGCTCGATCCTCTCCCAGAGAGTCAGTACCTCCTCGAGGCTAGGCGTGCCGAAGAAGCGACTTACCTCGAATAGGTGGCCGGCCGGGTCGGCAGGATCGTCGTGCTCGACGATGTGCTTCCAGCCGATGCCTGCGAGCGCAACGGTAGGTTCGTAGCCGCCCAACGGCAGCGGCGGCACCGGGCAGTGAGCGGTGAGTGCGGCCCGAACTTCCTCCTCTCGCGCGTCGCCCATCACGTAGTGAACCTTGAGAGTCTGCTGCGCGGAACCGTAGACGCCTTTATCCAGGTCGGCCCCGATCAGTCGGTAGTTGACGTGCGTGCTCTTGTTCTCGTCCAGGAAGACGCGCACGTACGCGTGACCTGGCCGTTTGACTGCCCCAGCCCTCGAAATCCTCTTGAATTCGCCACCCTTCGACATCTCAGTCGAACACCTGCACGACGCGGCCGGGGACATCGTCGTCCTCGATTGGTGGCTGCCGGCGGATCCGGTCGAGCGCCACGAGGGCGCTCACACGGACGGCGCTTGGCTTGCTGGCGCGAATCTCGCTCTCTAGCGCCGCGGTGATGTTGATCGGCTGCTGCCCGGCCTCACCCTCGACGCCGCTCTCAGCTGGCTCGCCCGCCGCGGGGGCCGCGGGTTCAGCCTGCTGTTCAGCGCCTCGGCGCACCGCGATCGCGATCGCCGCGAGCGCCGAGTCGTACCGTCGCGAGGCGCGCAGCTGGTAACCGAGCAGAGGGTGCGGCTGCCCCTTTTTCATGAGCCCGCGTTCGCCGATGTCCCGGTCGATCGCCTCCAGGGTGGCCTTCCAGCGGGCGGCTTCCTCGACCGCGAGACAGTCGATGGCCGAAAACCCTTGTCCCTCCTTGAGCTCCGCCTCGATCTCCGCGGCTCGCTCCTGGATCAGCCGCTGCGAGTACGCCCCGTGCTGTACGGCGTTTCGGTTCCCGGGGTGAGACGCGACCAGTGTCCCTGGGTTTCCTTTCCGATTCACATAGCAAGATTGTACTCCGCGCCACCACGCAGAGCACAGAGCCTTGCGTGTGACGTGGGTCTGCCGCTAACGGAATTCTTTGTCGCGTTCTTTACGTCAGCTAATAAGGTTTTCGCGTGCGCCATTCACGGGGCCTAACAGGCCGCCGATCGCCTCGGCAGCTTCCCGTTGCATGCTCGGGACGGCGTGCGAGTAGGTGTCGAGCGTAATCATCACGCTCGCGTGCCCGAGCCGTTCGCTGACGATCTTGGGGTGAATACCGAGCTGCAACCCAAGCGTGGCGTGGGTGTGGCGAAGATCGTGGACGACGATCCGTGGGACACCCGCGCGTCGAACACATTGCTGGAAGTGGTAGGCGAATACTGCCGGGTGAATTGGCGACCCGTTCGGCTTGGCGAAGACGAGGTCGGCCCGGGTGCTCTCGCGCCCGATCGCCCAGGCCCGCTCCTCCTGCTCAACCCGGTGCCTCGCGAGAACATCGACCGTTGTCTCATCGAGCGCGATCAGACGCCGGCCGCGGTCGCTCTTGGGCAGGCCGACATGCAGCTCCTGTCCGAGCACGATCAGGGTCTGCACGATTCGCATCTCGGCCCGCTCGAGCTCAACATCAGACCAGCGCAGCCCGAGCAGCTCACTGCGGCGCACACCCGTCGTCGCGGCCACGTAGTAGGCCGCGTAGTACGGATCATCCGCCGCGCTAGCGAGGAAAACCTTCAGTTCCTGCACGCTCCAGGTCGGGCGCGGCGCCGCCCGTGCAGCGCGGGCCGAGGGTGGGTCAGCCGCCAGCGCCGCGTTGCTCTCGATCAGCCCGAGCCGCACGGCGTCCCCGAGAGCACGGCGCAGGATCGTGTGGGCGTAGCGGACTGTTCGGGGGCCAACCCCGCGGGAGCGGCGACGAGACCCTGACCGGAGGAGCGTCTCATACAGCGCGTTGAGTTGTCCGGGCGTGACCTCGGAAAGTTGCAGCTCGCCAATATAGGGCACGACGTAGAGCTTGATGTTGAAGCGGTAGCTGCGCAGCGTCCCCGGCCGCAGGCCACGCACCTCACACCGTCCGAGCCAATCCTCCAGATGCTCGTCCAGTCGGATAGGCTGACCCGGTGATCTTGAATTACTTTGACCGACGGGCGCAATAGATGCTAAAGACACACCTAATACAATAGCAGTTTTAGCTTATTGTTTCCGGCTTGGTTAAGCCGTCGAAGCGGCGTATTTAACGAAGCTCTTTGTTGTACTCCATGTCGAACCACATGCCGAACAACGTGAACTGGCTGCCGGAGATCAGAAGCAGCGCGACCAGCACGATCGTCGGTGTTGTGATCGCGTTGCCGAGGATGCGCAGCACGACCTCGATGCCCCCGAGCAGGAAGCCGACGCTCGTCATCAGGATCCCGAGGGCGTAAAAGAACACGAGCGGATGGAAGTCGCGGATCACGTACTTCTCCCGTAGCCGCCAGAAGAAGCCCTTGAGCAGCAGCCACGAGATGCGCGGCACGACTTTGCGCAGCCTGATGCCGGACCGCTCACCGACGCCGTAGATCGGTCTCGACGGGACGTCCCGCACACGGGCGTTGATCACGTTCAGATGCACGAGGATGTCGTTCGGGAAGCCGTAGCGGCGATAGATGCGGCCGAGATCGAGCCGGCGCAGAGGATCCACACCGAGCGCCGTGTAGCCGGCTTGCGAGTCCGCGACATGCCAGTAGCCGGACGCGATCTTCGTCAGCAATGACAGAACGGCGTTCCCCAGGTAGCGGTTGCGTGGAATCACCTGCCACGCCTCGCCGGTGAACAGGCGGTTGGCCTTCGCGTAATCGACCTCGCCCCGCGCGACCGGCTGCACGAGCGACATGAGCTCGGCAGGATCCATCTGATTGTCGGCCGCCATGACGCAGGTGACGTCGATCGCCTCGTCACGGGCGCGCTCGTACCCCGTCACGATCGCTGCGCCAACTCCGCCGTTGCGCTCGTGGACGATGACCTCGGTGCGCGCGTCGGCTGCTTCGCGCGCGCGCTGCGCGGTCGCGTCCGGAGAGGCATCGTCCACGACGTAGATCCGGTCGACGAAGTCGGGGATCCCCGCGAGGGTCTGCGCGACGAGATGCTCCTCGTTGTACGCAGGGACGACTACGGCGACCCTCTTGCCTTCGACCATTGGAGCTTGTTATGCGGGAGCGGGCCGGTTCCTGCGCGCCATGATCGGATCGGCGAGGTAGGCCGCGATCGCACCGAGCAGAAGGCCGATCAACGCACCGATTGCGGCCGCGTTCCGTCGGCTGGTCGCCGTCACACGTGCGGCCGCTGCAGGCTGGATGATCTTGCTCCGCTCGACGTTCTGCGCCAGCGACAGCAGCTGCTGGTTCTGGTACAGCTCCTGCTGGACGGTCCCGCGCCGCTGCTCCAAGAAGCTGATCGAGTTGTTGATCGTGCCGACAACGATCAGCTTGTCGGTCGGTGAGATCGCCTTGTTCTTCAGCAGGTCCTGCAGCTGTTGGGTGAAGGCCGCGACCCGTGTGTTGATCCCTTCGAGTTCGGTCTTGCTGGAGGCGATCTGGTCGTCGAGCAGCTTGATCTTCTGGTCGACGTAGGTCGAGACCTGAGCGATCACCGACGCTGCCAGCGCGTCCGCGGCGCGCTCGGCCTTCAGCGGAGCCGCGCCCTCGACCGTGACCTCGACGAGCGGCGACGTGTTCTTGGACTGTGTCGCGCTGACGACGGCGGCGGTCGACACGTGTCCGCGCAGCTGGCCGAGCCGCAGCCCGCTCGCGGCGGTCGCGCGCCTGAGCGCGAACTCGGAATGCACGATCTCGTTGGCGGTGCGCGGGTTCGTCGCAAGGCTCTGGATCTGGCCACCGCCGGAAGTCGTGAACGGCTGACCCAGGTAGAGAAGCGTCTTCGCCCGCCAGGTCTGGCCGCCGCCGGAGGCGACCAAGACACCGACGATCGCGCCTATCACGAGACCCGCCACGGGCAACCACCAGCGCGCCGCAAGCCTGTCCTTCAAGGTGCGGAGATCGACCTCGCGCTCGGCATCGACGTCGCTCTTCGCAGGGTCGCTCATCGCGCCGCGACCCTACCAGCCACGAGCGCGGGCAAGCGCCCACTCCCACTGGGCGCGCATGCCGTCCTCGAGCGACGTCGTCGCCTGCCAGGCGAGATCTCGACTGATCGCGGTCGTATCGGCCATGGTTCGACGCATATCACCGCGGGCCGACGCCCCCGACCGGAGGTCTAGCTTGCGGCCGGAGACCGACTCGAGCAGGTCGATCGCGGCGCGCATGGTGGACTCGGCCCCGCCGCCGACGTTGTACAGCGACCCCGCTTCGGCCGTTGCGGCCGCGACCGTCGCCTCCACGACGTCGTCGACGAACGTGAAGCTCCGCGATTGGCCACCGTCGCCATAGAGCTCGAACGACGCCCCTTCGACAAGCGCGCCGACGATCCGCGCGAACGCCATGTCAGGACGCTGCCGCGGGCCGTAGACCGTGAAATAGCGGAGACCTACCGCGTCGAGGCCGAAGCTGCGGCCGTACGCCGCCGCAAGGTGTTCGCAGGCGAGCTTCGTGATCCCGTACGGCGAGTTCGGCCTCGGGATCGTCGCCTCCGTCGTCGGGTAGGACTCGGCATCGCCGTAGACCGACGACGACGACGCGTAGACGACCCTCACGCCCGCCGCTGCCGCCGTCTCGAAGACGCGCTGCGTCGCGAGCGTGTTGCGGCGGAGGTAGTCCGCGAAGGCCGGTCCGAAGCTCCGCGTGCCGGGCTGGCCCGCAAGGTGGAAGACGCAGTCGACGTCACGGAGATCAAGGTCGTCTGCGGCGAGATCAAGCTCGAGCACATCGAGACTGGCCGTGTTCTGACGCTTGAGCGCCGGGTCATAGTAGTCCGTGAAGCAGTCGACGCAGCGCACATCGTGATCTTGCGCGAGCAGGCGCTCCGCGAGATGCGACCCGATGAAGCCGGCCGCACCGGTGACGACGAACCTGCTCACGAGAGCCTCTCGAACGTTCCGTCGGGCCCCTCGACGAGGCAGATGTCCGAGTAGAAACGGGTCATCACGACTCCGTCCCGGAACTCGCCGACCTGCGGCGCCGGACGTTCGCCGCGCGCGAGAGCAAGCGCTAGCTCCGGGAAACGGCTGCCGGCCGCCGTCGGCAGCGGGAAGCCGCCGCCGAACCGCGTGTTGACGTCAGTAATCGGCAGGGTGCCGTCGGGCTCGCGGAAGCACTGGATGTTCGCCGGTCCGCAGATGCCGATCGTCTCGGCGACATTGCGGCCGTGCTCGATCAGCGACCAGTCCTTCATCGAGCGGCCCTTGATCGACTCGCCGCCCTTCGAGTGGAGCATCGTGCGGGGTATCGCGTTCAGGCAGCGGCCGTCGAAGTCGCAGAGGACGTCGATCGAGAATTCCTCTCCCCGGCACTGCTCCTGCACGAAGGAGTCGACCGGTGTCGCAGCAAGATGATGAGCCAGCTCGGTTGCATCAAAGGCACGGTAGATGTCGCGTGAGCCGAACCCGCGGCGCGCCTTGACGAGCAGCGGGTAGCGCGCGTCAGCCGGCACGTCGGCAGGGAGCCAGCTCCGCGGGCTCGCGATGCCGCGTTCCTCGAAGAGCCCATGGGCAACCCACTTGTCCGCCATCGCCGCCGCAACCTCTGCGCTCGGGCCGAGGACTAGGGCAGGGGCAAGCGCATCGCCGTCTCGCGCCAGCAGCGCAGTGTCCACATCGGAGAGCGGGACGACGAGCGCGATGTCGTGTTCGCGCACGAGCGCGGCGAGAGCCGGAACGTAACTGGGATCGTCGCTTCGCGGCACGAGCGCAACGCGGTCAGCGAAATGCAACGCGGGTGCGAGCGGGTCGATGTCGGCTGCGACGGTGAGCGCTCCGGCCTTGCCGAAGGCGAGGACGATGTCCACGCGCAACCCGGCGCACGTGAAGAGCACCGCCGTCACCGCCAGCCGCTCATTTCCAACCGCCCGTTGCGCCCTTGTAGACGCCGCCGAGGAGCGCGAGCGGCGTGCGGAGCAGGATCTTCAGGTCAACCGCGAGTGAGCGGTGCTCGACGTACCAGACGTCGAGGTCGATCCGTTCCGCCCACGGCAGCGCCGTGCGGCCGTTGACCTGCGCCCAGCCTGTGATTCCCGGCCGGATGTCGAGACGGTGGCGCTGATGCTCGTCGTAGCGGTCGACCTGGTAGCGGAGCGTCGGCCGCGGGCCGATCAGTGACATCTCGCCGCGCACGACGTTCCAGAGCTGCGGCAGCTCGTCGATCGAGGTGCGCCGCAACACGCGGCCGACACGGGTGATCCGCGGGTCGCCGCGGTCGACCGCATACCCGGCGCCCTGCGACTCCGCGCCGACGACCATCGTCCGCAGCTTCAGCAACTCGAAGTCGACCCCGTCCTTCCCAACCCGAACTTGGCGGAAAAGGACAGGGCCGCGATCCTCGAGCTTCACGGCGAGCCCGGCCAGGGCGAGAAACGGGCTGACCGCGACGAGCCCTGCGCCAGCGACGGCGACATCCAGCGCGCGTCTCATCGCGTGCCGTCCGCCTTTGCCCAGACCACCGGCGTCCCGCGCCGCAGATACCGGATCAGCCCGTCGAACGTCGCCTTCGTGACGAGGAAGTAGTAGTAGGCAATTCCGGCACCGGGCACCTTGGCGCGGCGCTTGCCCGCGTAGACGAGACCGAGCGCGGCGAGCTGGCCGGCGAAGGCGACGCGGTAGAAAGAGCCGCCGCGCGGCACGAGTGCTGCGCTCGACGCAAACAGGGTGATGTGGAGGATGCCGCTGCCGTAGCGCAGCAGCCGGTGCGAGACGAGCTCGACCATGTAGAGCGGGGTCGTCCGCCGCAGCATCCGCCCGGAGAGGACGTGCCCCCAGGATTGCGCGACCATCCGCACCTTCCGCTCGTACTCGTCCTCGGGCTCGTTCGAGACGCTCTCGACCGCAACCGCCGCCGGCTCGTACACCGCCCGCTTGCCGTTCTGCACCATCAGATAGGGGAACCCGAGGTCGTGGCCGTAGCGTGGGTCGTCCTCGATGTAGTCCTCGCGACGCACCGCGTAGACCGCGCCGTTGCCGCCGGTGATCGAGTGGACGAGCGACTCCTGTTGCCGCAGCCAGAGCTCGTAGCGCCAGTAGAGGCCCTCCTTGTTCGCGCCGACCGCATCGCGCAGCTCGAGCCGGCCGCAGACGTAGCCGACCTCCCGATCTGCGAGCGTTGCGGTGAGCAGCCCGAGCACGTCCGGAGCCCACGTCGAGTTGGCGTCGGAGAAGGCCACGACCTCGCTCGTCGTCTCGCGCACGGCCCGATGTTGCGCAGCGACCTTGCCGCCACGCTCGCACGTGAGGAGTCGGACGCGCGGCTCGCGCGCAGCGACCGCCTCCACGAGTTCGTCAGTGCGATCGCTCGAGGCATCCGAGGCGACGACGATCTCGAGCTTGTCGGCTGGGTAGGCGAGAGCGAGGAGGTTCTCGAGGCGCCCCTCGATCACGTCCTCCTCGTTGTGGGCAGCGACGATCACGCTGACGGTCGGCTCGAAGGCCGCATCTTTGAACGCGCGCCGTGGCCGCACCCGGGCGACCGCGCCTGCGGCGAGCGGGTAGCCGACGTGGGTCCACGCGAGCGCGCCGAGCGAGCCCCAGAAGAGCGTCTTTGCGAAAGTCACGCGTCGAGTCTAAATGCGGCCTGCCACGGCCAGGTCGTGCAGCAGCGCCCGGTAGCGGCCGATTGCCACGTCGCGGTCGGCCTCGGCAACCACGTACTCGCGTCCGCGCAGGCCCATTCCTTCGAGATCGAGCCTGCCGTCGTAGGCGTCGCGAATCACGTTCGCGACCAGCTCGGGGCGTCCCGGAGGGACGACGATGCCGCAGCCGACCTCGTTGACGAGCCTCGCGGTTTCGCTGTCGGCGTCGGCGCCGACGATGACCGGCCGACCTGCGGCGAGAATCCCGTAGAGCCGGCTCGGGACGACATAACCGGACAGGCCCTTGGCCAGCCCGACAAAGTGCATCTGGGCCGCAGAGAGCGAGTCGGAGAGCACCTCGCGCGCCTGATACGGCCGGAACCGCACGCGTGAGTCGTCGAGGTCGAGCCGCTCGGCCAGCGCGACGATCTCCGCGTGCCTCGCACCGAACCCGACGATCGCGATCCGCAGGTCGTCGATGTCGCGCAGGAAGGTCGCGGACCGCACCAGCGTGTCGAGATCCTGGGCGTGGCCGACGTTGCCGGAGTGCATCACGACGAACTTGCCGGCGAGCTTGTGCTTCGCGGCCCATGGATTGTCATGCGGGCGGGGCTGCACGACCTTCGTGTCGACCCAGTTCGGGATCACGGCGATCCGCTCGGGCTGTGCGCCCTTCTCGACCAGGCGCTCTTTCATCGTCTCGCCGATCGCGACGATCCGGTCGGCGCGACGCAGATAGAGGCCGACGAGACCGCGCAGAGCGCCGATGAAAACCGGATTCTCGAGCCTTTGCAGCCGAACCGCGACCTCCGGGAAAACGTCCTGGCTGATCACGAGCAGCGGCACGCCGAAGCGCCGCGCGACTACGAGACCGATGTCCCCGACGATCGGTGGATCGGTCATGCAGAGCACGATCTGGGGCCGCGGCCCGCGCAGCCCCTTGAGGATCGAGTCTCCAAGGTAGGACGCGTAGTTCGCAGCGCGGAGGTGCAGCTGCGTGCGGTCGAACGACGTCGAGCGGACGCGGACGATGCGCACGCCGTTGTGGACTTCCTCGTCGGGAACGTCATCGTGGCCGTGGAGATGGCCGGTGACCACGGTGATCTCGAACTCGTCTGCGAGTCCCTCGCACAGCTGGGAAAGGAGGTAGGCGGTCGCCTCGACGCCCGGCCAGTAGTACTGGTTGAGGACCAGCAGCCTCGTCTTTGTCGCACTCACGTGTTGCACGGTAACGTCTGGCGGGGTGACGGGCCGCCCACTCCGCATCCTGCTCGCGAGCCCCGCCTACTGGCCGGCGCGGGCGTTCGGCGGGCCGGTCGTCGCCGCGCGAGAGCTCGTCGGCAGGCTCGTTGCCCGAGGGCACACGGTCGATATCGTGACGACGACCCTCGTCGATCTCGAGAGCCGTCCTGCGCCGCGCTCGTTCACAGGGGTCGTGGACGGAGCGACCGTCCACTACGTCGGCAGCCCGCTGCGCTACCGCTGGATGGGCATCACGCCGACGCTGCCGCTCGGTCTCCGGCACCTGTCGCGGCCGGACGTCGTGCACATCTTCGGCTTCCGCGATCCTGTGACGACGCTTGTCGCCGCCTGGTGCCGCGCGCGGAAGATCCCGTACGTCTTCGAGCCGCTCGGCATGTTCCGTCCGCGCCTGCGCAAGGTACGGCTCAAAGGCGCACTCGACGCGTCGCTCTACCGCGGTGTTGCGTCCGGCGCCGCGCTCGTCGTGTGCGCCTCGCCGCACGAACGCGGCGACGTCATCGCCTGCGGCGTCCCTCCGGAACGCGCACGGGTGCGCGGGAACGGCTTTCCGGAGCCGGTCGACGCATCTCTGCCGATCGGCCGCGACCTTCGCACGGAGCTCGGCATCGCAGCGGAGGCGCCAGTCGTGCTCTACGTCGGCCGCGTTGCGGCGGGGAAGGGAATCGAGCATCTGTTGGCGCTCGCACGCCGACTCCCCGAGGTGCACGTGGTGCTCGCCGGACCCGATGACAAGCACGGTGTGGCCGCGCTCGTGCACGCGGCCGAAGCCGGTGGTCGGGTGCATGCACTCGGGCAGAGCCACGGCCCGCCGACCGACCTCTACCGCGAGGCCGACGTCTTCGTCCTGGCCTCGGACGGTGAGAGCTTCGGCCTCGTCGCGGCCGAAGCAGCCGCGGCCGGCACGCCGGTGGTCGTCTCCGATCGCTGCGGCATAGCGTCGTTCTTCCAGGAAGGCGAGGCGCTCGTGATTCCGGCGACGGAGGATGCGGTCGTTGCCGCAGTCGAGTCGGTGCTGGGCGACGACGCGCTACGCCGGCAGCTCGCCCATGGCGGCATCGAGGCGGCCCGACGCAACTCGTGGGATCACGTCACCGATCTGCAGGAGGAGCTCTACGCCGAGGCGATCGCTTCGCGGACGGCCGTCACGAAGGCCTCGACACTCGGCTCGTAGCCCCAATCGCGCACCAGCTCGCGTGAGCGTGCGCCCTGCGCGAGACGGCGCTCGGGATCAGCGGCAAGCACGCTGATCGCAGCGGCCGCCGCCGGCACATCTCCCGTCGCGACGAGCATGCCGTTCTCGCCGTCGCGCAGCAGATCGTGGGCGGCGCCGACCTGGTCGGAGAGGACGAGCGGCAGCCCACACGCGGCAGCCTCGTTCACAACGACACCCCACGGCTCGCGCGACGACAACAGCGCGAAGATGTCTGCGGCGACATAGGCCTCCGGGAGCTGCTCCCACGGCAGATCGCCGACGAGGTGCAGACGGACGCCTAGCTCCTCGGCGAGCCGCATCAACTCCTGTTCGTCCGGCCCATGCCCCACGAACGCGAGGAGGAGCCGTGAATCGGCTGCCTCTGCCACCGCACGGATCAGCGTGTCGAGCCCCTTCTCGGGCGCAAGCCGGGCCACCGACAGGACGACGATGTCGTCCGCTTCAGCGCCAATCTCCTGCCGGAGACCGGCTCGGCGATCGGCAAGCTCGTCGGCCCGGTTCCCCCAGGCCCCGACATCGACCGTGTTGGCGAAGACGTGGACGGCCTCGGGACGAGCGCCGCGGGCGACCAGCGAGTCGCGTGCCAGCGTGCCGAGGACGAGCGCCCCAGCCGCATGGCGCACGATCCGCGGCACGATCGCGCCCTTGACCGCCCTCCGCCAACCGGCCCGCGGCGCCGCGTCATGACTCGATACAAGGAGCATGTACGGGACACGGCGCGCCCGGCACCAGACGAGCGCAGCCTGCGAGGCAAACGTGCTCCACCCGGTGACGACGACCACGCTCGGTTGGGCATCGCGGAGCGCGCCGACGATGCCCGGCGTGACCGGGTAGTCGTGGTGGAGCAGCCGTCGCACGAACGGGAGCCGGACGCCGCGGAGGAAGACGGTCCGATGGTGCGGCTCGACCGACCAGCGGCGGTCGGCGACGGTCTCGGCCGCATAGATCACGGTCAGATCGACCTCGGGCCGGGCTGCGACCAGATCGAGGAGCGGCGAGCGGTACGGCGTCGGCTCGGGAGCGACGAACGCAACCCTCACCGGCTGGGTCGCGGGCAGCCAAATCGACTTCGCGGCAGCGCGACGGCGAGAGCGCGTCGAGAGCGCATGTGGCACCACGGCGGGATCCACGGAGAAGGCGTGCTTGAGGATCGACATCTTCGAGGCCGCCTCAGCGTGGAGAGCGACGCGTGCGATGTCTCTCGCGGCAAGCTGCCGAACCGTGCTGTCCTTCCGCTCTGGGAACGCGGCGAGCAGCTCGAGATATGCGTCGACCGCTTCCGCCTCCCTGCCGCCGGGAACGGCACGGGCATCACCGACGAGCCAGGCCGATTCGGCACCTTCGGGCCCGAGGCCCGGAGCAACGGCGAGGATGCGGCGCTCCGCGATCGCGCGACGGAGCTCGAGCTGGTGCTCCTTGCGGCGCACGGACGCCTGCCCGCCGTGACGACGGTAGAGAAGCAGCGGCTCCGCGACGTTGTCTCCATCCGCGACGTCGAGCAGCCGCGACCAGAGCTCGTAGTCCTCGGTGCTCGCATCACCTGCGTCGTAGCCCGCGTCGTAACGCAGGCCCTGCTGCTCGAGAGCAGCACGATCGACGACGACGCTCGGGTGAAAGAACGGCGTTCCGAACAGGCTCCGCCACCGGGTCACCTCGACGCCCGCCGGAAGAAGGTGGATCGCACCGATGCGGTCGTTCTCGTCGAGCTCGGCCACGCTCGACCCCACGACAGCGACAGCAGGAGAGGCATGTAGCCGAGCGAGCTGCAGCTCGAGCCGGCGCGGGAGCGCAATGTCGTCGGCGTCCATCCGTGCGATCAAGCGACCACTCGCGCGCGCGAAACCGAGGTTCAGTGCCGAGGCGAGGCCGGTCGGCTCCTCGTTGCGGACGACGACGAGACGTGGGTCGTCCATCGCCGTAAGCACAGCCGCCGTCTCGTCTCGGGAGCCGTCGTCGACGACGACGAGCTCGATGTCCCGAACGGTCTGCGCGAGGATGCTGCGGACCGCGGCGCCGAGGAAGGACGCCGCGTCGCGGGTCGCGAGGACGACCGAGACACTAGGCTCGGAGCTCGCTTCCGGACGTCGGCGCACCATGCCGTTAGCCTATGCGCGGTGGAGGAACACGACCTCCCGTCCTTCGCGCTCGTCGTTGCGACGGTCGACCGCGGCGACGGCCTGCGGATCCTGCTCGACTCGCTCGAGCGGCAGACTCATCGCCGTTTCCGCGTGCTCCTCGTCGACCAGAACACCGACGATCGCGTCGTGCCCGCGCTCGAGGCGAGTCCCGACCTCGAAATCGTCCGCCTGCATGCGCCGCGTGGGCTGTCGCGAGCCCGAAATGCTGCTCTGCCGCGGATCGCCGACGACGACATCGTCTCGTTCCCCGACGACGACTGCGCCTATCCGGACGACCTGCTGGAGCGCGTCGCGGGGCGGCTTTCCGAGCGACCCGATCTAGACGGGGTCACAGGGCGGACGACCGACGCAGACGGCCGCAGCTCTGGCCGCTGGTCCACCGAGCCTGGGCGGTTGGAGCGCGACACCGTATGGAACCGCGCCAACTCAGCGTCGACCTTTCTCCGTCGCCAGGTCGTAGAGCGGGTCGGCGAGTTCGACGAGCAGCTCGGGCTCGGTTCAGGCTCGAAGTGGTCGTCAGGCGAGGAGATCGACTACCTCGTGCGCGCTCTCGACTCGGGCGCTCGAATCGAGTTCGACCCGAGCCTGAACGTCCTCCACGAGCTGCGGACCTTCACGACGGAGGAGCTGCGAGCCGTCGGTCGGCGCGACGGCGGCAGCGTCGGCTACATCCTGCGCAAGCACCGCTATCCGCCGCGGGTCGTCGCGCGGATGCTCGTGCGGCCGGTCGGCGGAACCGTCGTCTCGCTGGCGCGGTTCGACGTCGCCAGGGCTCGCTTTCACGCGGCGACCTTGCGCGGCCGGGTCGCCGGGCTCAAGCGCTAGAGAAGTCTCGCAAACAGGTCTTGGTGGCGGTCGAGCCACGGGCCGAGCGAGAACTGCTCGAGGGCGCGCTGCCGGGCGGCCACCGAGTAGACGTCGAGATCCCCGAGGACACGACTTGCGGCAGCGGCCATTGCCTCGGGCGCTGGCGGTTCGTCGCGATCCCAGCCGTCTGGGTGTGACACACCGAGTCCGGCGACCTCGCGGACGAGCTCGATCGTGCCACCGCTGGCGGGATAGACCACGGGCAGGCCGCAGGCCATAGCCTCCAGCACGACGTTCGGGCAAGGATCGTTGACCTTCGTATGCAGCAACAGGTGTGCGCGACCGTAGATCGCCGGTGCGTCGCGTTGCGCATAGCGACCCAGAAGCTCGACGCGGCCGCGCAGGCCCAGCTCGTCCAGCAACGGCCCGGGGTCCGAGACGACACGGCCGGTGACGAGGAGCCGCGCGTCTGGATGCTCGACGAGGAACGCGGCGAACGTCCGCAGCCCGAGCTCGATCCGGTAGGCCTGCGTCTGATCGCCGCCTAACAGCACCACCGGGCCACCCCCGAGGCGCGTCTCCGGCGGCGTGAACCGCGAGGTGTCGACCGCGTTGTGGAGCACCTCCCACCCCCCGCGCGGCTCGCCGAGGAACTCGTCCGCGGACCGCTTGCAGAACTCGCTCTGGTAGAGGACGTGCGCCGCACCCTGGAGCGCCTGTCGCAGCGGCCGGTTCACCTCGTCCGTGCGCGCACCCGCCCAGCCCGGATAGCCGACCCCATCCTGGTTCACGACAACCGGAATCCGGCGACGCCTGGCGAGCCAGAGCAGCGGGCGCAGGTCGCGCGGCAACCCGCTCGAGCCGAGGTAGAGCAGGGTGAAATCGTGCGGCGCGTTCGGGAAGCGCTCGGCCAGCTTCTGGAACTTCGCGGTACCACCCGCGGCCGGCGCACCCGGGTCCGGGACACGATCGTGGCCATAGAACACTCGTACGCCGGAGCCGCGCCCGCGTCTGCCGACCAGACGCGCCCAGCGCAGCCCAGCACGCCCGTACCGAGCAGGGCTACTCGCCATGCTCGCCCAGCAGCCTTCCGAACCCTGCGAAGAGAGCTCGCCACTCGGCATCGAGCTTCTGGTTCGCATAGCTCTCCGCAGTTGCCCGGCCAGCAGCCCTCAGGGCGCCTGCAAGCTGGCTGTCGTCATGGACGCGGGCGGCTGCCTCGGCAATCCCGTCGACATCGTCGACATCGACGAGCAGCCCGTTCCGTCCCGACTCGACGATCTCGGTGGCCTGGCCGACTCGCGTCGACACGAGCGGAACGCCGCTCGCCATCGACTCGAGCACCGCCTTAGGGCCACCCTCCTGGCGCGAGGTCACGAGGTAGACGTCGATCGCGTGGTACGCCCGCGCAACCTCGTCACCGGAGCGCGCGACGACGTGTCGGCAGGGAATCCCGCGCTGTTCGAGCTCCCGGCGGACGAACCCGCGGGCCGGGCCTGTGAGCAACACGACCAGCTCGGGAACACGAGCCCGTAGCCGGTCGACGGCAGCGACGAGGGTGTCGGGGCCTTTGATGAGCTTCGGTTCGAGGCCTTCTCCCCAGCCGACGCCGTCCTTCTGGAAGGAGCCGACGACGAACGCCGACTCGGGCAGCCCTAGCGCCGCCCGCGCCCGCATCCGTGCACCCGCGTCCGCGAGCGGGAAGCGCTCGATGTCGATGCCGAGTGGGATCCTGAACACGCGCTCTGGCGCGACACCGGCAGCGAGCACGAGATCGTGCATCTCGGCGTGCGTGACCTGGATCCGGGCGAATCGCTCCGGCCGGCTCCGTAGCGCGTCGAAGCAACGGTCGAACTCGGGCATCCCGGCTGTGTCGGGCCGCCCGTGAAGGTAGGCCATGCCGAGCCAGTTGGACGAGTCCAGCCAGCGCGGCAGAACAGCTTCGAACTGGCTCGTGTGGAAGACGACTTGCCGCTCGACAAATCGAGTCCAGCGGCTCGGGCCGATCTCCACGCCCAGCCTGCGTGCCGTAGCGGCGACGTGCGCTGCGTCCTCGTCGACCGACCAGCCGCCTCCGTCGCCGACCGCAAACAGGCGCGTCGCGGGTGACCACAATCCCGTCCTCACACGCACGAGGCCGCGCGCGACAGCGCGCGTCGGAGCGGCGAGACGCCGCAGCATGCTCATCCGGCGAGCACCTCGAGATAGCGGTCGGCGACCTCGACAAGCGAGGGAACGCGGATCGCAGCGCGGTACTCGTCGAGGTCGGCCGCAAGACGCGCGAGCACATCCGGCAGCTCTTCGGGCGACGAGAACGGGAGCCCTCCTTCGCCGACGAGCTCGGGATGCCCGCCGCTTGCGGCGAACGCAGCCGGTAGACCACTAACGAGTGCTTCGAGCAACGCGTTGGAACACGGATCGTCGAGGCTCGCGGCGAGGTAGACGTCCTGCGTCCGAAGCAGGTCGGCAAGCTCCTCGGACGGAAGCGCCGGGATCATTGTGCTGTTCGCGAGCGCAACCGCCGCGCGACCGACGAACGTCAGCTCGAACCGATCGTGGTCGAGGTTCCGGTCGAGCCACTCAAAGGTTGCGGCGCCTTTGCGTGGGTTGTCCGACCAGCTCGATGCGACGACTCGGACGCGTCGCCCAGTGAGCGGCTCATGCTCGGTCGGTGGGTGGAAGATGGCTGGATCAGGCGCGTTCGGGATCACGACGGGCGAACGGAGATCGAGCCCGAGCTCGAGATGGCGTTCGAGGCTGTACCGCGACTGGAAGACGGTCGCGTCCGCGAGCGCGTGGTTGATGGCAAGGATCCGCTGGTCGGTGCCGTCGTCGAAGCCGCGATAGGTACCGATCGGCCCGTCGACACGGTGCACCAGCCGGCAGTCCGGTCTCGCAAATCGCTGCAGGCGAGGAAAGTCGAAGTTGAACGAGTTGAAGAGGCAAACGGGCGTCGCACCGGAGATGCGGTTCACCTCGACCTCGACTCCGCGCCGCTGAAACTCGCCGGTCAGAGCGCGGAGGAACTGGCTGCCGCCGCCGGTGGGAGGCGGCAGAAACTCGTGGAAGACCGCGATGTCGGCCCGCCCGTTCCGGCTCTTGCGCCAGGCGGATTCCGTGCGAGCGCGGGCACGGACGCTCTCCGCCCGGCGGCGCGCAGAACGGAGCAACGATCGAGCATCCACGCTGGTCAGTGTCTAGCAACGGCAGCGGCGAGTGCCGCCTGGATCGCGTCCACGTAGCGCGTCCACGAGAGCTCGGACTCGACCAAGCGCCGGGCCGCTGCGCCTAACGTCGCCGCCCACGCGTCGTCGGCGAGCACACCGAGGAGCGCCTGCTCGAACGCCTGCTCGTCGCCCGGCTCGACGAGGACGCAGTTCTCGCCGTCGCCCAACCTGTAGCCACTGGCGATAGCGGGAGTTCGCGAGACGACGACGGGCTTGGCCATAGCCATCGCCTGTAGCAGCACCGTCGTAGCGCCGGAGTAGCTGTTCGGGCGTACGGGCAACGCCACGACTCGCGCCCGCGCGAGTCGGTCGCGCACCTCAGTGAGGGGGATGTCGACCTCGAGCTGGACGTTCGCCGGCAGCGGCCCGAGCTCGCGAGCTAGAACCGCACCGCCGACGATCAGGAAGGGCACCTCGGGGTGCCGCGCGGCAATGCGCAGCAGAAGGGCGAAATCGCGATGCGGATCGGCGCCGATCGAGACGACATCGACGTCCGCGGAGACTTCCGGCAACGGTCTGAACTTCTCGATGTCGACGCCGAACGGGACGAAATGCACCGGTGGCGCGGCGGCGTCCTCGCCAACCACCTCGCGCAAGAGCGCCGCCTCGTGCTCGCTGTAGGCGACGATGCTCGCGACGCGCCGCAGTGCATCCGTGTAGCGGCGAGAGGTACTGCCGCCGGACAGCTTCGCGAGCCGCTCCGGCAGGCCAATCGAGACGTAGACGAGCGGCCGCCGGACGAGTCCGGCGCGACGTAGCAAGACTAGAGGCAGGCCGATCGTGTCCACGGTCGAGAAAACGACGTCGGCAGCATTCAGCCGCCCCAGGCTCGGCAGCACGCTGTAGAAGTCGCCGCCATAGCCGCCGCGGCCACGGACGATGCGGTTCAGGCCGCTGTCCGCGAGCCTGGCCCACCGCGGGGCGCCCGCCGGCCGCTCGAGATTGTGCTGCACGCGAATCCCTCGCTCTGCAAGGTCGTCGAGACCGAACAGCAGATAGCGCTCCGGAGCGTCTGCGTCTGCAGCAAGCGCAGCCCTTCGCTGGGGCGACTCGCGGTAGCAGAAGAACACCTCGAATGGTCGCTCGCCTGTGGTAGGAGACACCATCCGAGCCATGGCGCTAGCCTAACGTTGGTTGAAGGAGCAGACGGATGCACCGCCAGAAAACACACCTCGCAGCCCGCGCCACACACTTCGCCAAGGCTCTCGAACGGCGCGGCATCGCGACGACGTACAACGTCCACGACCGCGCGCTCGCAAACCGCAAGGCCCGACGGCTCTTCGCGGGCTCCCCGGTCGAACTCGACGAAACACAGCGCCGGATCTGCGCTGCGCTCGACGCCGACGGCTTCATCGTCATCCCGTTCGCGGAGCTGATCCCGGACGACGAGCTCCGCGCCGCCGTCCTCGCACAGGGTGACGCATTCGTCGCGGAGACCGAGCGTGGGCTCGCCGACGAGGCTGGCGGAACGGCCGCGGCGCTGCGGCGGCGCGCCGGGAAAGAGTTCCTCGTCCGCGCGTACAGCTTCGAGAACGTGAAGCTCGACCCCGCGCAGGACGCCTGGCTCCGCGCCTGCACCTCGCCGCGGCTGCTCGACATCGCGAACAGCTACCTCCGCATGTGGGCGAAGCTCTCTTACGTCGACCTCTGGTACACGGCGCCGCAGCCGGCCGGAACCGAACGTGCGGCCTCCCAGCTTTGGCACCGCGACTTCGACGACAAGCACCTCCTGAAGGCGTTTCTCTACCTCGTGGACGTCGATGCGAGCGCGGGGCCATTCGAGTACGTCGGCGGCAGCCAGCCTGGGGGACAGTACAACGGGCCGCGCCAATGGGGTCCGATGCGCACCGGCCGCTTCTCCGAGGAGGAGGTCAGCAAGAGTGTGCCGGCGGAGGCGATCCAGACCTTCACGGCGCCGCGCGGGACCGTGATCCTCTGCAACACAAGCGGCCTCCATCGCGGCGGCTTCGCAACCGAGCGGCCACGTGCACTCGCGACAGCGACCTACTGCTCACCCGCGTCCCTCAAGGCTCTCTCCGAGCGGAACTACACGCTCCTGAGTGACACCGCGGCCGATGCGGCCGTGGGCTACGCGACGTCGTAGCGGCGACCCTTGGGTCGCCCTGCTCCTGCCGAGCGTAGGGGCGAGGCAAGCCTCGCCCCTACGCTCGTTCGACGGTCCAGTCGAGCAACGGCCGAACGGCTCCTGTCCACTGCCCGGAGTACTCGCCGCGCGACGAGTCGCCGAGCCCCGGGTCCTGCACGTGAAACGCAACCGCCGACCGCTCTGCCGCGTGCGGGTGGAGCTTTGGCGTGCCTATCGAGCAGATCGAGACGTCGACCGAGGTCAGCCCCTCGTTGAGCAGGTTGGCGGGGATCCACGCCGTGCTGACGTAGTCGCCCGGAGTCGCGGGAGTGCGCCAGCGCTGGTCGGTATCCATCACGTTGAAGGCGACCGCGCCGTGCCGGTCGAGCACCTTGAGCTTCGGGAAGATCGGCTCGCCGAGGCGCAGGACGGTGAAGGCGACCTCGATGCCGACGCGCTGTCTCACGTCGGCTGCGTCGATCTGCCTGCCGTGCTCGTCGACGATCCGCACCGAGCGGAGCCGCGCGAGATCGTCTCCCGGCCCGGACTCGCGGTCCCAGCGCCGCGTGGAGCCCGTACCGAGACCCGATTGTAGGTAGCGCGCGACGACGGCGGAGCTTTCGCCGTCCTCGACCACCTGGCCGCCGTCGAGCAGGATGACGCGGTCACACAGGCGCGTCATCGCCTGCATGTTGTGCGAGACAAAGAGGACAGTACGGCCGGACGCGCCGATGTCCTCCATCCGGCCGAGGCAGCGCCGCTGGAACTCGGAGTCGCCGACGGCGAGAACCTCGTCGACGAGCAGGATCTCCGGCTCGAGATGAGCGGCAACCGAGAACGCGAGTCGCACATACATGCCGCTCGAGTAGCGCTTGACGGGCGTGTCGATGAACTTCTCGACCCCGGCGAAGTCGACGATCTCGTCAAGCTTCGTCGCTATCTCACGCCGTTTCATGCCGAGAATCGAGCCGTTCAGGAAGATGTTCTCGCGCCCGGTGAGCTCCGGATGGAACCCGGTTCCGACCTCGAGCAGGCTCCCGACGCGGCCACGGATCTCGGCCCGCCCTGTCGTCGGCGTGGTGATCCTCGTCAGGATCTTGAGCAGCGTCGACTTGCCGGCGCCGTTCCGGCCGATGATGCCGACGACGTCGCCCTCGGCTACCTCGAACGAGACGTCCTTCAGCGCCCACAGCTCGGGATCCTCGTGGTGCTCGTGCTCGCCGCGGGCCAGCCTCCTCGTTGCCAGCGCTAGCGAATCCCGCAAGGTGCCGTACGCAGCCCGGTACTGCCCGAGCCGGTAGCGCTTCGCAAGACCCTCGACAGTGATTGCGGTAGCCACTAGAGCGTGTCCGCGAATCGCGGCTCCGTCGAGCGGAAGAACGCCAGCCCGCCGAGAAAGAGCACCAACGCGACGGCGAAGCCGAGCGCAGTCCTCGCAAGGTTGGGCGTTGGTCCATTCAGAAGCGCCCACCGCCAACCGGTGATCACAGCCGTCATCGGGTTAAACGCCAGAATCCACTGCCATTTCTCCCGAATGTGGTTGACGTCGAAGAGGACGCCGGAAAGGAACGGCAACACCTGGACGAACACCGGGATCGCGTAGGGGACGTCGCGATATCGCACGTTGACGGCAGACAGGAAGAGACCGATGCCCAGCGCGGTGATGAACGCGACAGCGAGGAAGAGGGGCGCAAGCACGATGACAGGGCCGCCCGGCCATGTCCCATACCACCCCATGAGCACGAGCAGCACGATGAAGCCGAAGACGAAGTCGACGATGGGAACGATCACCGCCCCGAGCGGCAACAACACCCGCGGGAAATAGACCTTCGTCACAAGGTTCACCCCCGCCACAATGCTCATGCTCGAACCGGTTAGCGACGACGTGAAGTACTGCATCGGAAGCAACCCGGAGAAGACCAGGATCGGGTAAGGGAGCGTCGCGCGCGGGAGCTTCGCGAAACGACCGAGGATGACGATGTAGACGGCTGCCGTGAAGACAGGTACGAGCACCGCCCAGGCGACGCCAATAGCGCTCTGCTTGTAGCGCACCTTGATGTCACGCCAGACGAACGTCCCGAGAAGCTCGCGGTAGTGCCAAAGCTCCGAGACGTCGAGTCTCGGCCAGCGACTCGACGGGCGGATCACCGTGACCCGCGACGACTCCGGCGGTTGGGCCGACCGCTCGCTCAGTTGCTCGGCGCCCGCAGCCACCCCGAGATGCTAGCCGCCGCCCTCGACGCTCCCCGCCGCGCGCCGCGCGCCGACAACGGCGCAGATCGCGGCAAACACGACCGCTGGGAGCACGGGGTAGCCGAACGCGGGTAGCCAGCCGATCGCCCATGCGTGCGCGAGCAGCACTATTCCCGCCAACCCCACGAGCGCCACGAGCACACCACCACCGCGAGTCCGCCGCCATCCGAGAGCCACGACTCCGACGGCAAACCACAGCCACGGCGGTGGGAAGTAGCGAGTCAGTCGATCGAGCTGGATTGCGAACCAGCGATTCGGGCGACCCGTTCCGAGCTTCCTGTCCCAGCGGCTGACCTCACGGGTCACCTCGGCGTAACGGCGCGCCTGAGCAGGGTCGGAGTACGCCGTCGACGGGTGGGTCAGGATGCAGCGCGCGATCTCGTTCGACGCGCACGGCAGGAAGCCGAACGTGATCGCCTCGCGGGAGGGGGGCAGCGCTTCCGGGTTCGGGCGAGCCTTCCCGCCCTTGACGATCACCGGCCCCGGGATCGGCCATACCGCAGGCTTCAGATGGGTCTGGTCGCGATTTGCCGGCCGGCTTGCGAACCACCACATCGAGCGCACGACCGACGACAGATGGCTTCGCTGCGGACCTGTGTCCTCGGTGGTCGGCAAGGGCGGCGAGCTCGACGCGTCGGCTTCGGCCGAGGTACGACGGAGAAGGTCGAAATCGCTGCCGATCCCTCCGTTCCGATCGGCGATCCCGAGCAGCCTGATCCACTCGTACTCGGGTGGATTGTCGAAATATGTGGCCAGACTGACGTGGAGACGGCGGTACGGTGGCAGCGAGAGGACGTCACGCCGCACGATGCCGGTCAGCGTCTTGGTCGCCGGCCCGGCATCGGGAACGATGCTCGGCGGCTTCGCCGCGACGCTCAGCCGAGAGATCGTCAGGTCGCCGTAGCGAAGGTCGTTGAACACCGCCCAGCCGCCGAGGAGCATGAGGGCGACGCCAAGGTACGCCGCGCCCCAGACGAGCCGCGAGCGCCACGCGGCGCGCAGGCAGAGCGGGATCAGGCAGCCGGCAACCAGCACCACGTACGCCGGGCGGGTCAACGCGACGACGGCTGCACCAGCCCCGAGCGCTGCGAAGCGCGCCGCACTAGGCCGGAACCCTGTGCGAACCACGCCGAAAGCGACGACGGCGAACGCAAACGTCGCCACGGCGTCGCTGGAGGCCTCGTGGAACGGCACCGCGAGACCTGGCGAGAGCAGGAACACGAAGGCGACGAGCACGGCTGCGAGCCGCGAATAGCTCAGTGCCGCCCACGCCCAGAGCAGCACGGTCAGCGCGTAGAGCAGCGCCATCGCCGCCTCGAGGGCTGTCGCGCCGCCGATGCTGAGCGGGATCCCGAGCACGAACGGCGTGACCGGCGTCCTGAAGAGCATCACCTCGGTGAACGGCGTGTGAGCGTCGAAGAACGACAGGTAGTACGTCATGTAGTCCCACGCGTCCCGTCCACGCTCGAACGGCCAGCCGACCGCGTCGATCCGGTAGACGGCCAGCCCGGCGATGACCAGAGCGAGCGCCGCCCACTTCGTCGCCACCCACGGCTCGACTCGCCGCCAGAGTGCTCTCACGCGTCGCGCCTCCGCACCACGTCCTCGTAGAGGGAGATCGTCGCTGTCGCGGCGACGTCGAAGCCGAGACGCTCCTCGGCGAAACGCCTGGCGGCCGTCCCGAGCCCTGCGCGGAGGTCGGCATCGCCGAGCAGCCGCTCGAGTGCGGACCGGAGCGCGGCGACGTCCCGCGGCGGCACGACCAGCCCGGTCTCGTCGTCGATGACCGCATCGGGAAGTCCTCCCACCGATGTCGCGATCACGGGACGACCGTACGCCATCGCCTCACGCGCGACGACGCCGTATCCCTCCCGCCGCGAAGGGCAGACGACAACGGCTGCACGCTGGAGGTACCCACCGACTTCGGCCGGTGGAACGAACCCGAGCGCCTGTGGCAGCTGCGCGCGGAGCGGGCCATCGCCGACGACGACGAGCGGCAAGCCGCGTGCTGCCTCCACGAGCTCGAGGATTCCCTTCTCCTCCGAGAGCCGCCCGACGTACAAGGCGTGGGGCGGATCCTCGGGCGAGCCTACCGCGGCAGGTAACTCGATCCCACTCGGAATGACCTCCACCCGACGTGCGCCCAACGCGCGCGCATCAGCAGCCAACGCGGTCGATGCGCACACCGTGGCGCGAGCACGTCGCAGGATCGGCCGGAAGAGCCAGCGCGCACGCCGAGCCAGCTCGACGTCGGTCCCCCAGAGCTGGACGACGAACGGCTTTCCGGTCGCCAGAGCCGCGAAGCCAGAGGGAAGCCAGTGCGCATGGACGAGGTCGGCGCCTCTCGCGGCCTTCCGGGCAGCTCGCGCGAAGGCCAGCAGAAACAGCGGTAGCAACGGGATCTTCCACGGCGCCCGCCGGAGATTGCCGACGACTCCATAGCCGTAGGCGATCCCGAAATGCTTGAACGACGCCGGCGAAACGACCTCGACGTCGATACCGCGCGCCCGAAGATGCTCGACCGCGTCACGCACGAAGGCACCCGACGGGTCGGCCGGCTGGCGTGGATACGACGTCGCCAGGACGACCACCTTCATCGCGCGGCAAGACGGTGGGCGAAGACGGACGGTGCGGCCACGATCAGCAACACGAAGACGAAGAAGTAGTAGAACGAGATCGTCAGGTAGAACGCGTTTGCCGCGAGCGTCGAGACGAGCGCGGCAGTCAGCCCCCACGCGAGCGGACGCAGCCGAGCGGCGAACGGATCGTGCAGCGCCTGGAGCGAGCGGCCAATCGCCCTCGCGCTCTGCAGCCGGCGGAAGAGATACCAGGCAAAGACCGCGAAGAGCGCCGACCCGACCAGCCCCGTCTCGACGACGAGCGACACGTAGAACGAGTGGGGCCCGAAGTTCGTCCGGCCGGTGATGAACTCGTAGTAGACGGAGAAGTTGTTCAGACCCAGGCCGAAGAGCGGGTGCAGGCGAAGGATCTCCGGGATGAACGAGTAGACGGCGAGGTGAGTGTTCGTGCCGTTGTCACCGGTCTGCACGCGCGAGTGCAGCACCGCCGAGAAGAAATGCGCGCGCCAGGCGACAACGATGAGCAGGAAGCACGCCACTCCTGCGAGGGGCACGAGAAGCCGCAGCGAGAAGAGATGGCGGCGGTACGGGATGAGCAGGACGAGGAAGCCGGCAGCAAGCCCGAACAGCCCGCTGCGTGACAGCGTCGAGAGCTCCATCACGAAGAGGAACGCGAGCACGAGCATCAAACGATTTCGCCAGCGGTCGCCGTTGTCGAGCCGCAGGTACACCGGCAACAGCACGAGCAGCGGGACGGTCAGCTCGATCGCGAGATGGTTCGGGTCGCCGGTGAGCGCATTCGGCCTGTAGACGCTCTGTCCCTGGACAGCGCCGTAGATGTTGATCTGACTCGCCCCGCCGGTAAGCGGCGACAGGACGGTCGCGTCGAGGTTCCCGTTTGTTGCGAACGCGTCGCCGAGTTGCGCGAGGCCGTACAGCGCGTTCGCCGTGATCCCCGCGAAGAAGACCCAGAGCGTCTGCCAGTAGAAGCGCTCGCCGCGACGGATCACGAGCGCAACTGCTGCGGCGAGGAACAGGAAGTGGAGGAGGAACTTGATCATCCCCTTTGCCCACTGGTCGAGCGCCTCTGTCGTGCCGAGGTTGAAAAAGCCGATGAGGTAGACGAGCAGGAAGCCGATGAAGAACCCGAACGTCACGGCGGCGGGCCTGGCGAAGCGCCCGTCGGAGCGCTCGAAGCGCCTGATCACGAACGCGACGAGGAACCCTGCGGTGAGCACGTCGGAGAGCGACAGGTCGCCGGCGAGCGACCAGTGGATCTTCGCGAACGTGACTGTGAAGACGGTCGCGAAGGACAGTGCCTCCGTCAGCGACGGCCGTCTGCTCACGCCACTCCCGCGACAATCGCATCCGCGACGCGATCGGCCGCCAGACCGTCGACCTCGCCGACGAGCTCGCGCGTGACACGTGCACGCTCGGCCGCGAGCTCCGCAGGATGGGCGAGCGCCCGCTCGATCGCAGACGTCACCTCGTCGAAGCTCCACGCGCGATAGAAGGCCTCCGACTCGACGAGCTGCCGGTAGTGCTCACCGCCTACGTTGTTGATCGCCCAGGTCTCGCCGGGCGGCGCGCCCTCGTCGTAGAGCACGCACACCGCGGGCCGATCGTTGACGAGGCTGTCGAGGAGGATCGTCCCCGCGTTCGAGACAACGCACGCGCCGTGTTGGAGGAGCAGAGCGAGATCGTCGATGTCCGTGTAGCTCGGCGATTGCACGTATGCGCCCGCCTGACCGGACGCCACCGCGAAGCGCTGGCGCCACGCCGAGTCGCGCGGGTGCGGCCGGAAGAGGAACTGGAAGTGCTCGTTTGGCCCGGTCAGCCACCAGCCCACCAGTCGCTCGACGAACCGCGGCTCGAACGGTGCGTTGGTCGGCGTGTTTCCCATCACGAGGACAACAGGCCGCGCGGGATCGAGCCCGAAGGTCTCGAGGAGCGCGTCGTAGTCGGCGCGCGGCCGCCGCCGTTTGAAGACGTCGGTCTGGGGCCAGCCTGTTACGACGACCCGTTCTAGCCCGATGCCGTGATATCGCTCGAGGTCGTCTCGCATCACGTCATTCTGGACGAGGTAGCGGGCCATCCCCGGCCAGATCACGCCTTTGCCGACAGTGTGGTCCCAGCTCGCGATGTAGCCGACAAGCGGCAAGCCGAGCCGCTTCGCAGCGACGATCAGGGGAACGTCGACCTGCATCTGGATGTTGCTCATCACGATCGCCGGGCGCTCCCGCCGCAGGCGTTCGGTGAGCGTGCGCGGCAGGTAGCGCAGGGTACCGTAGTGCCAGCGCAGCATCAGCTTCTCGATCCAGTCCCACCGCGGCAGCGGCCCGGCTTTCGTCGGGTCGAGGAAGGTGTTGCGGTGCCCGGGCCGCATCCGCTCGCGGTGGAAGCCGTGCCGCAAGCTGACTCTTAAGGCGAGCGGGTAGAAGCCGATCCGCCGATCGAGCCAGCGGTCGACCCGCCGCCAGACTCCAGCACGCGCGGGGAACAGTTCCTCGCGGTAGGTGACCGGGACGCCGGCCAGTCGGTCGCTCCAGCCGGCGACGTCGGCCCGCGGCATGAGAAATACGACGTGGAGCCGGTCGCCAAGCCGCGCGCGCAACCGTTCGACAATCCCGCAGTCGAAGAAGATCCGCGTCGAAAGCGGGTCGGGCAGAACGAGCCACACAGGGTTGGTCGTGCTCGCTCGCGTCACGGCGGCAGGTTAGATGAGGCGGTCGTCGCTGGCACCACACCGGCCGCGAGAAAGCAGAAGATGTGCTGCAGGATGTCCAGAACACGGGCAAGCGCCAGTCGCCGCCAGGCCGTAGTCGAGTTGGCTGTGGCGATCGCGGTCGGGTACACACTGGTCGCCGTAATCAGCAGCGTCGTCCAACTGCTGGTGAATTGGGCTTGGGACGGCGAACTCGAGAGCTTCTACGGGCGCTACGCGACGTCGGCCGCGATCACACTCCCGGCGGTCGTCGTCGTGGCCGTTCTCGCGCTCCGCTGGTCCCAACGCAGCACCAGCGAGGTCCGAGACTGCGTGTTCTGCCTCCAGCCGATACCCGTCGCCGCGCGAGTGTGCTTCCACTGCACCCGGTCGGTCGAGGACGCTCCTAGCCCACCGGCCTGATCAGCGGCCATCGATGCGGTCCGCCAGCGATGCGCCGTCCAGACGGTGGTGGCGGAGCGCCTCCGGCGGGGTACCGCACGCTGGCCAGCCTTCGACACCGAAGACGGTCACCTGCCTGCCGTCCAGCTCGCGCCGGATCGCATCGCCGAGCGCTCCGACCGGCGCGTGATCCTCCAGCACGAAGACGTTCGCGAACGGCTCGACGGTCGCTGCAAACCAGGCCGGATCGATGCGGTTCAGCCACGGCAGGTCGACCACGTGGAGGCGGGTGCCTCGCGCGCGCAACGTCTCTGCGGCAACCAAGGCCTCGTGCAGCATCACGGGGCCGTAGGCGAAGAGCACCGCATCGCTGCCCTCGTTGAGGACGGTGCCGCGACCGACCTCGAGCTGCCAGCCAGCCCCGAACTCGAGCTTCCGCGGCGACGGCCCGATTGCGAGCCTGATCGCGACGTTCTCCTGCGCCTGCTCCACAGCCCAGCGCACGACGGCGCGCGTCTCTTCGGCGTTCCCCGGGTGAACAACCGCGCAGTTCGGCAACGCGCCGAAGAGCGAGGCGTCGCGGACGCTCTGGTGCGACTTCCCGGGGCCGGCGGGGATCAGCCCGGCGTAGTGGCAGGCGTAGACGATCTTCGTCTTCTCGCTCGCGTTGTTGTAGATCTGCTCGTTCGCGCGTGAGGCGAGGAAGCTGGCGAAGGAGTTGACGACCGGCAACAGCCCCTGACGAGCAAGACCGCCGGCCATCGAGACCATGTCCTGCTCGGCGATGCCGTTCTCGATGAACCTCGCCGGATGCGCCAGCTCGAACGCGCGCACGCGGCAGTCCGACGCGAGGTCGCCATCGAGAACCACGAGCTGTGGATTCGCCTCTGCGAGCTCGAGCAGCGTCTGCCCGTAGACCTCGGCCACGAACTCGTCGCTCACCCGTGGAACCCGCACTCCCACCCCGCTCTCAGGCTCGCCCTGCAGAGACACCGCCGGCGCGTCCTCGAGCGGCGGCACGCCTTCGAAGCTCAGTTGCGCCAGTCCCAACCCGCGCAGCCTGCCGTCCACGCGTCCGACGAGCTCCGCATGGGCACGCGCGAAATCCTCGTCATCAGGCGCACCGGCATGCCACCGGTACGTCCCGCCGCCCTCGGCGAGCGCGCGCGGGTGCTCCATGAACGACACACCCTTGCCCTTGACGGTGTTGGCGATCAGCACTTTGGGACGGCCCCCGTCGGCACGGAACCGGGCAAACACCTCGCGCAACGCAACATGGTTGTGCCCATCACAGGTCGCAACGAGCCAGCCGAACGCGCCGAGCTTCGCCTCGAGATCGCCCAAAGCAAGGATCTCCTCGGTCGGCTTGTCCGACTGCAGCTCGTTGCGGTCGACGATTACCCAGAGATCCGAGATCTCCTGATGGACCGCCGCCTGCAACGCCTCGAAGTTCTGACCCTCCTGCAGTTCGCCATCGCCCACCAGCACGACCACGCGCCCGCCGCGGCCGAGGAAGCGCTTGGCCCACGCGATGCCGCGGCCCTTCGAGATGCCCATCCCGAGCGAGCCGGAGTTCGCCTCGATTCCCGGAATGCCGATGTCCGGATGCCCGTCGAGACCGCCGAAGCGGCGCAGCCGGAGCAGTCGCGCCGTCGGGATCGCGCCTAGCGCGTGGAGCGCCGCATAGAGCCCCGGCACGTCGTGACCCTTCGACGAGAAGAAGACGTCGCGATCGGGATGCTCCCAGCCGAGCTCGGCGACGTTCAGCTCCTCGAAGAGCAGGTGGATGAAGAGATCGAGCGAGCTGAAGCTCGACCCGAGGTGCCCCGAACCGGCCCGCTTGACCGCGACGAGCGCGTTCGCGCGGCACATGTCACCGACGAGGGCAAGCATGGTGTCGGCGTCGACGTCCGCACCGCGAACGCGTCGGAACTCCTCCGGGGGGATCAACGAGAGCGCCGGCACCGGGGAAGACGGTAGCTCGTCAGCGATTTGCCAGCAGATCGACCGGCGGGCGCTGCGGGACGACTAGCTCGCTGAAATCGGATGCGTCGCCCGCGATCTCGTCGGTCTTCTCGCATTCGAGGAGCAGTTCGCTGGAGCCGGGGCGATAGTCGGCATAGCGCGTCACTCGCCGCCAACCCGTCCACGCGAGCATCAGCCGCAACGCGCTGACAGTCGGCACCGCCTTCGCCTTCAGGTTCTTCGCGGGCCAACGGAGACGCACGCTCGTATCGGGCCGGCGGTCGTACGTCGTCTCGAGCAGCATCGTGGCGCCCAGCCGGGTCACGCGGTTGAGCATCGAGAGGAGAGGCAGGTGATACACGGAGTGATAGAGAACACCCAGGAACAAGGTCAGATCGAAAGGCTCGAGCGCCGCGAGCTCCTCGGCAGAGCGCAGATCGCCGTAGACGAAGCGGTGCGGGGAGCGCAGTTCGTGGCTCCACTGGTCGTGCAGCGGGCGATCGGAGGCGAAGTCGCTGAACACGAGCTCTGACGGTTGGAGCTGCCGGTCGAGCCAGAGGGAGTGGATGCCGTACTTCGGGCCGACCTCCAGGACACGGGCTCCCTTGAAGCGTTCGCCGATCACGTTCGCGAGACCGTCGACGGTTATCGTCAGGTCGCGAGCGCTGCCGTCCTCGACCGTCGTCGCGCGGTTGTCCTGCACGCGGACGCTGCTTGTCGAGTACTCGGCCAGCTTGTCGAGATCGGCCGGAAAGTCCCAGGTCGGGTCGTACGCCGTCAGCCCGAGATGCGGCGCGGCCTTGAGCACGAGCCGCCGTCCGGCGCCGCGCAAGATCCGCTTTGGCCCCGTGCCCGCCATCGAACCATGATTCCACACGCTACGGTTGGCAGCCCGCGGCGCGCGTCTGACCGCCGGTGCATCATGGCCAGCTTGACGGGAGAAACGCCGTGCACGTCGTAGACATCGTCCCGCCGACGCTGGCCGTCGTGGCGGCGTGGATCTGCCTCGGGGCGCTCATCGCAGCCGTGGGGCATACGACCAGACGTGCGCTGCTGATCGCAACCGGGAGCCGCCCCGACGACAAACCCAAGCCGGCCGACCTGTGGATCGGGCTGGCAGCCCTGGTCACATACCTCCAGATCTGGAATCTCGCGTCAGCGATCACCTGGAAGGCGTGGATCCTGCCGCTCGTCGTGGCGTCGGCGGGAGCCATCTTGGCTGCCCGCGCGAGTAGCCGTATGAGGCGCATTTCGCTGCGGTGGCCGGTCGTGGCCGGGGTCGGCGTCGCAATCCTGTGGCTCGCCAATCGCTCGCTCGCGGGGGCGTTCTACTACGACCTCGGTCTGTACCACTTCCAGGCGATCGAATACGCGACCCACTTCCGGGCTATCCCAGGGCTCGGCAACCTGCACGGCCGGCTAGGAGCTGGGAACGGCCACCTGCTGCTCGTCTCGTTCGTCGATCACGGCCCTTTCGCGCGCATCGGTTTCCACATCGTGAACGGCCTGCTCGCCGCGATGCTGCTCGGCGACGTCGCCTGGCGTTTCGTACGGCGGCTACCGGGACCGCGAATGCCCTCGTTCACCACCCGTGTCGCGCTGCTGCTCCTGCCCGTGCTGCCCGTCGCGATCGTCGGCGGCAAGGGAAGCCGGATCAACAACCCGGATCTCGACTTCGCCGCGTTCGTGCTCGTCGTGATCGGGATGCTCTACCTCGTGGAGTGCCTCGAGTTCGGCTTTCGGGCGACGCCGGCCCTCGTCTCCGCCGCGACCCTCTCCCTCGCCGCGACGACCCGGCCCCTGTACTGGCCGCTCGCGGTCATCGGAGCCGGGATGCTCCTCGTCAAGCGCGGCCACATCGTCTCGCGTGCGAACGGCGCCGTCCTGCTGCTGCCGTCAGCGCTGTTGCTCGGCTGGATGGGCCGGCAGATCGTGCTCTCCGGCTACCCGCTGTTCCCGCTGACGATCGGGGGGCTCCCGGTCGACTGGCGGATGCCTACGAGCGCTGTCCATGGGCTGAACCGCTTCGTCACCTCTTGGGCCCGCTCGCCCGGAGACGACCCGAACGTCGTTCTCGCGTCGTGGCACTGGTTCCATCCGTGGCTGAAGAGCCACGAAGGCGACGTCGATCTTGTCGGACCGATCCTGCTTCTCGCTGTCGTCGTCGTCGTGCTCGCAAGCCGGTCGACGGACGACGCTCACCGGCGGCGCGCGTGGCGAACACCGATGCTCGTCATGACCCTGCCGGCGCTACCGCTTCTTGTCGTGTGGTTCTTCAACGCGCCCGACCCGCGGTTCGCTATGGCGTTGCTCTGGCTGCCGTCGATCGCGCTGCTCGCCTGGGCACTTCCCGCAGACGCCCGCGGACGGGGGAGGATCGCGTACTCGAGCCTCGCCTGCGTGCTCCTCGTGATGCTCGGCCTCGTCGCCCACAAAGGGGTCTATCGACCCATCGTCTCGAACCAGACCGGCCCGCTCGGCACGGAGGTCGTTCCCATCGCGCCCCTGACGGCGTTCACCACGCGATCCGGCCTCGTGATCTACCACCCGACCAGCGGAGAGCTTTGCTGGCGTGCTCTCCTCTGCACACCGAACCCGAAGCCGAACCTGCGCCTGCGCGGTGCCGGCATCGGCGAAGGCTTCCGGATCGGCGGCTGATACGTGCGCGGATTCCTGAGCAAACTCGAGCAAGCGGTCGGCACCGCCCGCGGGGCCGCTCTGGTCTTCGGTCTCGCTATCGCACAGTTCGCCATCGTCAGCATTGCGCTGCCGGTGCAACCTGGCCGCGATTTCGGCGACTACCTCTGGTTCTACGTGCAGAGCGGCGACTGGCACTCGGTGTTCCCGATGTCGATGCTGTTCCGCACGCCCGTCGCACCGCTCGTGATCGGGGCGCCTTTGGATGTCGCCGGCGGCTGGGGCGCGCTGGTCGTGATGGCGCTCTTGTTCGCCCTTTCGGTCGTCGCCTGGACGCGGACCGCACTCGTCTTCGGCCACCGCGTCGCGCTTGTGACCGCTGCGGCACTGCTCCTCTTCCCCGGCTACACGATCCTCTTCCACGGGCTCTCGAGCAACGCGGTGTTCGCAGCAGCGTTCGCAGCATTCGGGCTCGCATTCGTACGCGCGATGGTGCAGCCGTCCCCTAGGCGGTTCGCTCTGCTTGGCCTGACGGTGGCTCTCGCGGCGCTCACGCGTCCCGAGAGTCAGTTGCTGATCATGGTCGCCCTAATCCCGCTGCTCCGCCCCCTGCCGTGGCGTCGCCGGCTGCTCTGCCTGGGCGCTTGCGCAGCGGTCGCGATCGTCCTGCTCGGCGGGTGGACGCTGAACAACGGTCTGCGCTACGGCGACTACACGGTCGCGCGGCGCGGCGTCGCGTACCTGCCGTTCTTCCGAGCGTTCACGACCGACCACATCGTCTCGCCCGCGAACGGCCCGGCCTCGCGCAAGCTCGCCACCGCAGTCGAAGCGCACATCCTCACAGAGCAGCCATACCGCGCCTACGGCGTCACCTCGCAGGCGTTCTTCGCGCGCGGCAAGGATCGCGAGTTCGCCGACCTCCTCAGCCTCTCCGACCGCACCTTCGGCTGGGACGACAACTACAGCGTCCTGTTCGACGCCGGCGTCGAGGCCATCCGCGCGCACCCGGGCACCTACGCGCGCGGGGTCACACACACCCTCCTCTTCGAGCTCACGCACCCGCTGTTCGTCGCGCTCGCCGTGCCGGCCGGGCCCGCGGCTCCGACTTCCAGCCGCGCTCCGGCCGGCGGCCTGCCGACGCCGTCCGAAGGCGATCTCGTCCCGACGGCGCACGAAGGCGCGTACCTGGCGACGCCCGACGGCCACATCCGCGAGGTGTGGACCTCCGCGACGGAGCATCACCTCGTCTTCGCGAAGCCCGGCCAGCAGGCGCGCTACGACGCGGTGCAGGCCGCTGCAGCGCGGCTCGGCGCTCGCGTCCCGATCTACCACGGGAACGCGACCCTCACCCGCGCGTTCTCGCGCTCGTCCAAGCTCTTCCCGCCGGCCTTGCTCTGGCTGGTCGCCGGGCTCGTCGGACTACGCGTACGGCGTCCTGCTCACGCGGTGACAGCTGCCGCGCTTGCTGCAACGGGCTTGCTGATCCTGCTCTTCGAAGCGCTTTCCGACTACCCGATCGTCGAGTTCGCGGTACCGCTGATCCCCGCGTTCATCGTGTTCGGCGCAGTCGGTCTGGCCGGCACGAGCACGGCGACGGAGCCGGGAACGCAGAGGGTACGGCGCGGAATCGCATGGCTCGAAAGCGTCGCGGGGACATGGCGAAGCGCGATCGGCCTGTTCGTCGCTGGCCTCGGGGTCTACGCCTTGCAGGCAATCGCGTGGCCACTCTCCGCAGGCCGCGATCTCGACGAGTACCTGCTGTCGTACGTGCAGCTGCTCGACCGGCATCCGCTGCTGCCCTGGGCGCCGCTGTTCCGAACACCGCTGACGGGCGCCGTCGTCGGCACGGCTCTCGACATCCACGGTGGCGTGCTTGCGGAGCCCTTCGCGGCTGTGCTGTTCGCCGGCTCGATCGTTCTGTGGAGCGCGGCAGCATTCGCATTCGGACGACGTGTGGCGATTGCCACAGCCGTGGCGCTCCTGGCGTTCCCCGGGTACGGGCTGATCTTCCACGAACTCGCGAGCGAGCCCGTAATGGCGACCGTGTTCGCCGCGTTCGCCTTCGCGATCACCCGGGCCGCGCGCGCGCCGTCGTCAGTCCGCTTCGCACTCGTCGGCCTCGGGGTGGCGCTGCTCGCGCTGACCCGACCCGGCAACGCTGTGCTTCTGGTCGTCGCCGTGTTCCCGCTGTTCCTGAAGGGCGCCCCGCGCGACCGGCTGAGATGGACGGCCGCACTCGCCGCTGCGGCGATCGTGCCGCTCGGCGCGTGGTCGCTGCAGAACGGCTGGCGTTACGGCGACTACACGCTGGCACGCGGTGGCAACGCGCTCGTTCCCTTCTACCAGGTTTTCCTGCGCGACAAGATCGTCTCGCCCGCGAACGGGCCCGCGTCGCTGCGGCTCGGGGCAGCCGTCGAGCAGCGCCTCCTCACGCGCGACCCGTACAAGTCCTACGGGATCACCAGCGACCGGTTCTTCTCCTCGCCGAGCTTCCGCGAGCACGAGGATCTCTACACCCTCTCCGACCAGACCTGGGGCTGGAAGAGCGCCTACTCGACTCTCCGCGACGCAGCGTTCGAGGCGATCCGCAAGCACCCGGGCGCGTACGCCTCGGGTGCGGCGCACACCATTTGGACGCAGCTCACCGCGCCTGTGTACCGGACTGTCGCCGCGACACCGACAACCGGCAAGCCTGGCGAGGGCTCAACGGCGACCATCGTCGTGAATGGGAGACGACTGCCGGCACCGGGCGAGGGCGAGTCGATCCCCGCGGGTCAGAGCTCCTGGATCTCGCGGCCCGACAACAGCATCCGCGACGTCTGGACCGGGCCGACGACGCACCACTTCGTGTTCGCGGTCCGATCGCAACAGCAGGCGTTCACACGTATCGTCGGGGAGCAGACGCGGCTCGAGCATTCCTTTCCGACGCGCACGGGCAACCGGTCACTAGGAACGCTCCTCAACCGGCTTTCTCACCGCTATCCGCCCGCGCTGCTTTGGCTCGTAGTCGGCCTGGTCGCGCTCGTTCGACGCCGTCCTCGCGGGACGGGTGCGTTGATCGCTATCGCGTCCGCGGCGCTCGTGGTCGTGGTCTTCAACGGTCTCGGCCTGCTCGCTGACAGGCATTTCATGCTGCCGGTCGCGCCGGCGTTCGTGCTGTTTGCTCTAGGGGCGCTGCTCGGCGAGCGAGCCGAACCGGGCTAGATGGTCTAGCGCGGCCAGGGGTGCTGCCGCAGAACGTGCTCGTTCACATCGGCGCCCCAGCCGGGCGCGGTGGGGATCGTGAGCTCGCCGCCCGCGATCGCCGGCAACGCAGTGACGAGCTCGTCTTTCCAGGGCACGTCGTCGACGTCGATCTCGAGGATGCGTGCGTTCGGGATGGCCGCGCACCACTGCGCCGAGATGAACGTCGCGAGATGGCTGTAGTAGTTGTGAGGCGCGCAGGTGACCTCGAACGTCTCGGCGAGGTCGGCGACCTTCTTCGCCTGGTGGAAGCCGTTCCAGATCACGTCCACCGAGGCCACGTCCATTGCGACCGCCTCGAAGAACGGACGGAAGGCACGCGCGCCGTAGAGGTTCTCGCCGGAGCAGATCGGGATGCGCGTGCTCTGGCGGACGTGCGCAAGGGCGGCCGGGTCGTAGAGGTCGACCTCGAGCCATGCCAGGTCGAGCGGCTCGAGCGCGTGCGCGACCCGCAGGCAGCCCTCGGGCTCGAGGTTGAAGTTGAGGTCGACGATCGGCTGCGCCGCGCCCAGCGTTCCTTGCGCGAAGGCTTCGAGCAGACGCACGAGGTGGCCGGCGATCTCTCTCGCACGCGCCGTGCCACCCCCGGTTCCGAACCCCGGCATCAGCACCTGCGGCTCCTCGCCGGGCACGACAATGTTGGTCTTGAACGAGCCGTAGCCGGCCTCGACGACCTCCCGCCCAAGCTCCGTGACGTCGGCGTAGCTCGCGAGCTTGGGCGTCCCGGTGACCTCCCAGGCGCGGGCACGCGTCGTGCCGCAGTGCGACCAGTACAGAGGCACCGAGTCGCGCGTCGGCCCGCCAAACAGCTCGTACACGGGAATCCCGAGCGCTTTCGCCTTTAGGTCAAGGAGGGCATTCTCGATCCCGGCGAGAGCCTTCGCGATGACCGAGCCCGGGCTCTGGCGCGTGTGGCGGTACAGATCCCAGTAGATGCGCTCCACCGCCCGTGGGTCGCGGCCCACGACGAGCAGCGCGAGGTCCTCGACGATCCCCGCGAGACCACGAGGGGAGCCGTGCGAGTCGGTGATCTCGGCCCAGCCGACAAGGCCGTCGTCGGTCGTGGCCTTGAGGAAGATCCAGGGGCGCCAACCGGCGTCGCAGAACAGCGTTTCCAGGTTCGCGACCTTCATGCGGCCGCAGGATACGGGTCGCGGTCGACGGCGGGCAGCGTCGCGGCGCCACTCGCGACGAGGGTCTCCGCCCGTGCCCAGTCGTCCTCGTCGTCGACGTTGAACCCTTCGTAGCCCTGGGTCAGGAACGGTGCGAGAACACGGCCCTCACGCGTCCCGGTCTCGGCCACGACACGCGTCCACGCGATCTCGAGCGCGCTGTTCTGCGAGTAGACGCGCGGCAGCGCCTGGTACTGGCCGGCATGCCACGCGACGTCGAGATGCGACTGGTCGAGGAGCGGCGTCATGGTGCGACCGTCATCGGCTAGCTCCCACATCTTCCCCGGATGCTGTTTCACAAGCTCGACGGCACGCACCGAGTCGGCCTCGGGCGTCGCAACGAGCTGCTCGAACCCGCGGCGGATCACGTCGGGGCCCCGGAACGGGTTCGTGGCGCGGACGATCGCGAACACGTCGTAGCTCTCCGGCAGCTTCCTCAGCAGATCCGTGATCCACTCGATGTCGGGGGACGCCGAGGTTGCGTACTCGGGAGGCCTCATGAACGGGACGTCCGCGCCGTACCAGCGGGCGACGTCGGCGATCTGTTCGGAGTCTGTCGAGACGATGACCCGCTCGAAGACGCCCGCCTGCCGCGAGGTCTCGATCGCGTAGGCAAGCAGCGGATGACCGGCGAGGCGGCGGATGTTCTTGCCCGGAACCCGCTCGGAGCCGCCGCGGGCGCCGATCAGCGCGACGGCTCTCACGCGCCCTCCAGCTTGGCGAGCAAGGAGTCGAGAACCGGCGTCGGCACACCGTGGCGGCGGCCGGCACGGACAATCGCACCGGCAATCGCATCGAGTTCGGAGGGCGCCCCGGCGGCAACATCGCGAGCGGTCGACGTCGTCAGGTCACCGGACATCGCCTCGACGACAGCCCACTGGTCGGCCGGCGAGATCGAGACACCAGCCGCCGCTGCAACCGCACAGCTCTCCTCGATCGCAGCGCTGAGCGTCGCGCGCCACTCCGGATCCGTGCGCAATTCGCCCACCGGCTTCTGGCTCAACGCCGTTACCGCCGCAAGCGGTCCGAGGCGGGCGGCCTTGTCCCACAGCACCGCCCGCTCACTCGTTCCGATACGGACGTCCACGCCAGCCGCGACGAGCGGCTCGAGTGCCACCGATAGCTGCTCGGCGGACACATCGTCCGAAGCGGCGGTGACGACGAGCGTCTCTGTCAGCTGGACGATGTGTGCCGGCCCGTCGCGGACAGCCTGGAAGCGCGAGACGCTGCCCGCAGCTGTCTTCGCGCCAAGGCGATCGCGAATTGTCCCGACGTGCTCGAGACCGTTCAAGAGCGAGACCACGATGCCGTCCGCTACAGCCTCGCGCGACACCCTTCCGAGAGACTTGTCGAGCCCCGGCGCCTTCACGGCGACGAGAAGAAGATCGACCGGGTCACCGAGCAGCTCCACGACCTCGGGCCAGGCAGTCACCCTCTGCTCGCCGAGCTCGAGGGTCAGGCCGTTGGCGATGATCGGCTCCGCGGTCTCCTTCCGAGCTATGCACACGACCTTCTGCCCGGCGAGCGACAGGTGCACGGCCAAAGCCCCGCCGACGGCGCCAGGGCCGAGCACGGCAACGGTCGTCACGTTTTCGAGGGGTCGGAGATCAGGTTGACGTATCGCACATCGCTGTAGACCTCGAGTGCTTCCATGCCTGCCTCCTTCCAACCATTGCCGGATTGCTTGACACCGCCGAAACCCATGTGGGGCTCGCTGCCGTGCGTACCGCCGTTGACGACGACGACACCCGCCTCTGCCAGCTCCGCGAAACGCATCGCCCGGTGCAGGCTCGCGGTGTGGATCGCAGCGGTCAGACCGTACGGCGAGTCGTTGACCAGGTCGATCGCCTCATCCAGCCCCGCGACGCGATAGAGGATCGCGACCGGACCGAAGAGCTCGGTGCACGAGATAGCTGCCGACGAAGCCACGTTCTCCAGCACGGTCGGCGCGACCTCGTACCCTGCCCCCCGGCTGGGGCCACCCCCCACGACGACCCCTGCGCCGGCGGCTACCGCAGACGAGACCGCCGCCAGTATCCGGTCACGGCTCTCCGCCGACACGACGAGCTCTGGAGCGAGCGCCTCGGTTGCTTTCGCGAGTCTGCCTCTGAACTCGTCGTAGATCTCGTCGAAGACGACGACGCGACTCGCCGCCGCGCACCTCTGACCCGCGTTCGAAAACGCCGACGCGATCGTCCAGCGGACGGCATCGTCGAGGTCAGCGTCGTCACACACCACAAGCGCGTTCTTGCCGCCGAGCTCGAGGCAGAGCTTGGCGAGACCGACGCTGCGCTGGATCGTGCGCCCCGTCTCTGCGGAGCCCGTGAAGCTCACGAGGTCGCAGTCCTGGGCGATCAGCGCCGCTCCAGCCTCGTCGCCCTTCCCCTGGAGGACGTTCAAGACACCGGCGGGAAGGCCGACGTCGTGGGCGATCCGCGCGAACAGATGAGCCGACACCGGCGCGTGCTCGGACGGCTTCAGCACCGAGGCGTTGCCGCAGAGGATCGAGGGAAAAGCTTTCCAGGCGACGTTCGGCAGTGGCGTGTTGAACGAGGTCAGGAGCGCCGCCACGCCAACAGGGCGCCTGATCGTGAGCACGGTCCGATGCGCCACGCTGGCCGGCATCGTCCTGCCGTACGACCGGCGACCCTCACCGGCGACGAAGAAGCCCATTTCGATTGCTGAGTCGGTCTCACCGAGCGCGAGCTCCATCGGCTTCCCGATTTCCTCGGCCACAACAGCCGAGAGCTCCTCGCGCCGGTCTCGCAGTGCGAGGGCGATATCGCGTACGAGGTCGCCGCGCTCGACCGGCGTTCGCTCGGCCCAACCGCGTTGAGCGAGGCGCGCGGCTGCGACAGCTCCAGCGGCGTCCTCAGCGCCGGAGCGCGCGATACGGCAGAGCACACTGCCGTCCGCCGGACGATGCTTGTCGAGCCACTCGCCGGACACGGCCGGCCGGTCTTCCCCGTCGATCAGATTGGGAATGTCGTCCTGGCTCACCAGGCCGACCAGCCGCCGTCGACCACGAGGTTCGACCCGGTGACATACGAGGACGCGTCCGACGCGAGGAAGACCACCGCGCCCACGTACTCGCCGGGCTCGGCCATGCGACCGAGCGGCATCCGCGCCGAGTACGCGTCCACGAACGCCTCGGGCTGCGCGTCAGCAACTCCTGCAAGAGTCAGCGTGTTCACACGCACGCCGCTTCTAGCCCAGTACGTCGCGAGGTAGCGCGTCAGGTTCAGCACGGCCGATTTCGACACCGAGTAGGCGACCGGCTTGACGAACGTCTCGCCCGCGTCGCGCCGGAAGTCGTACAGCGACTGCACGGGCGAGAGCAGCCCGTAGATCGACGAGATGTTGACGATCGAGCCCCGGCCGGCTGCAGCCATCCGCCCGCCGACGACCTGGCAGCAGAGCAGCGTCCCCTTCACGTTGACGTCCATCACGCGATCGAATGACTCAACCGGGAAGTCCTCGAACGGGCCGACCTCCTCCGCCGGCGCGTCCGGCGGTGAGTCGAGGCCGGCGTTGTTGACGAGCAGGTGCGGGACGCCCCAGCCGGCGACGAGCTCCTCGGTCGCGCGCTCGATCGCCGCCCGATCTGTGACGTCGACCTCGAACGCGCGGATCGTGTCATCGGCGAGACCAGCCGAGAGATCCGCTACGCCAGGCCTCAGTTCGGTCGTAAGGTCGAAGATCGCGACCTTCATCCCGCGCGCCGCCAGCGCCGCCGCGTACTCGGCGCCGAGCTGGCCCATTCCGCCCGTCACGACTGCAACCCGCTCGGAAAGGTCGAAGAGCGGATCGCTCATGCTGCGACCTCAGCGCGGCGCGCGTGCCAGATCGCGTCGCACAGCTCCCGCACGCAGCCGTTCCCGCCGCAGCGGGAGAGTACGAGGCGCGCCAGCGGGATGACCTCGGGCCAGGCATCCGACGGGACGACCGGCAGGCCGACCGCAGCGAGGCACGCCGTGTCGTTGATGTCGTTCCCGACGTATGCCACGACGTCGAGCGAGATCCCGCGTCCGGCTGCTTCGGCTCGGACAACAGGGAGCTTGTCCTCGACGGCCTGGAAACAGTCGGCACGCAGCTTCGCCGCCCGCGCCGCGACCACCGGGTTCGTCTCGCCCGAGACGATCACGTACTCGACGCCGACCTCGTCGAGGCGACGCAAGCCGTGCGCGTCCCTCCGCGAGCAGGCGACGCTCTCGGCGCCGGTCTCGCTCGTCCAGACTCTGTTGTCGGTGAAGACGCCGTCGAAGTCGAAGACCACAAGTCGGACGTCCGCCAGCTCGGTCACGGCCTAGCTCCGACGTCGGCGAGCGCGATGTCCTCGTCGACCGTGAGCGCACGAACGAGTTGCCGGCCCAGCAGTCCGTCGAGTTCGTACGGCGGCAAGCCGCCGTCCGCGGGCGACTTCGCCACGAGATCGCCCTGCGCAAGAACGTGCCCTGCAGCGAGCGGGTGCGCAGCAACGAGCTTCTTCCCCATCTTCGCGAGCGGCTTCTCCTCGCTCTCGAGCCGCCGCTTGTCGCCGTCTCCGAGCGCGTCCGGCACACGGCGCAGGTCGCGAACGAGCTTGCGCATCCCCTCCGGCATCAGCGAAAACGCGTGGTCAGTGCCCTTCCACGCGTGGTTCAACGTGAAGTGCTTCTCGGTCACGCGAGCTCCGAGCATGTAGGCGACGAGCGCCATCGAGATCCCGTTCTGGTGATCCGAGAGCCCGATCACGACCTCGGGATAGCGCTCGCGCAGCGTGGTGATCACGTTGAGATTGAGCTCCTCCACCTCCACGGGATAAGCGGCGGTGCACTGGAGGACGCAGAGCTGCGTGTTGAGCGGCAGGATCGCCGCGACCGCGCGGTCAACGTCTTCGAGCGTCGCGCCGCCGGTCGAGAGGACGATCGGCTTGCCGTGGGCGGCGATGTGGCGTAGGAGCGGGGTGTTCACGATGTCAGCCGACGCAACCTTGAACGCCGGCGTGTCGAGATCCGCAAGGAAGTCGGCGCTCGGCTCGTCGAACGCAGTCGCAAAGAGCGGCAGGTCGATGCTGGCGGCAAACCGCATCAGCTCCTGCCATTCGTCCCGGTCGAACTCGAGCGCCTCCCGGTGGGCGCCGTAGGTCGGGCCGAAGCTGTTCTCGTTCTCGTACGGCTGGTCGTAGAGGGCGCTCGTGAAGAGCCTGCGGTTGTCGCGCTTCTGCAGCTTGACCGCGTCGACCCCGCACTCCTTGGCCGCCGCGATCAGCTCCATCGCCCGGTCGAGTGAGCCCTGGTGGTTGTTCCCGACCTCCGCGATCACGTAGCAGCGCGTGTCGTCTGCGACGCGCGTGCCACCGAGGACGAGTTCCCGCACCGATCCCTCCTTGTCAAGCCGGGAGAATCCCGACGTCTCGTCGTTCGATGGTACTCAGGGCAGCGAACGGAGGACACCGCTCGCGCCCCTGGAATGGGCGATTGCCGCGACTCAACTTCACGGCTACCGTTCGCCCACCTCCACCAGCCAGCCGGCCGGCCATGGGACACAACCGAAGGAGCCACATGTCCGCGCGGAAGAGAAACGTCATCGCCGTCAGCATCACCGCCGTGATCGCCGGTCTGGCGTTCCTTTCCCCATCCTCGGCCACGACATCGGCGTCGGCGTCGGGCCCGCGCTCCGGAGGGAGGAGCGGCGTCGTTCCGTCAAGGAAGAACATCACGACCACAGCTGCGACAAGCCCGCTCGGCTCGCCACCGCTGATCTACCACGGTGGCCCCATCATGAAGACCAACAAGACGTACGCGATCTACTGGGTTCCGTCCGGCTACACGGTAAGTGGTCAGTACAAGGCCCTGATCGACCGTTACTTCGGCGATGTTGGAGCTGCGAGCGGATCGACGAGCAACGTCTACGCGAGCGATACGCAGTACACGGACTCAACGAGCGGCAACGTCCTGTACAGCTCCGCGTTCGGAGGGTCGTATCTCGACACCCAGGCTCTCCCGACGAACGGGTGTACGGACACGGTCCCGGCCACGTCAGCCTGCCTCACCGATAGTCAGATCATCGCCGAGATCCAGCGCGTAGCGACGCTGAACAGCTGGACGCGCAACAAGACCACGATGTTCTTCATGTTCACCGCCAAGAACATCGGAAGCTGCTTCGACGACGGGTCGGCGTGCGCGTTCAGCGATTACTGCGCCTACCACGGAAACATCGGAACCGGTAGCAACGCGCTGATCTACGCAAACCAGCCGTACACCATGACGGCTCCGAGCGCGTGCGACGCAGGCGAGCATCCGAACGGTGACGACGCCGACCCCACGATCAACGTCACAAGCCACGAGCACAACGAAGCGATCACCGATCCGCTGTTGACCGCCTGGTATGACTCGTTCGGCTACGAGAATGGGGACGAGTGCGCCTGGGACTTCGGTACGACACTCGGCGGGGCCAGCGGGGCGAAGTACAACCAGCTGATCAACGGCCAGAAGTACTACCTCCAGCAGGAGTGGAGCAACTCCGACAACGCCTGCGTCCTGACGTACGGCGTCGCCGGACCGCCGCCGACCGTGACGTCGACGAGCCCGTCCTCGTCTCCGCGCGGGGTCAACAACATCCTCGTCACCGTGAACGGCACCGGCTTTGCGTCGGGCGCCGTCGCGTCGTTCTCGGGCACCTACGTCCAGGTCAACTCGACGAGCTTCGTGTCGAGCACGCAGCTGACAGCCAACGTCACCATCCATGGCGTCGCCGCACTCGGCACTCGTGATGTCACGGTCACCAACCCTGGCGGCGCCTCCGCAACCTGTACGGCCTGCTTCACGGTTGGGACGGTCAGCGGCTCGCCACCGACCGTGACCTCGACGAGCCCGTCCTCGTCTCCGCGCGGGGTCAACAACAAGCTGATCAGTGTGAACGGCACCGGCTTTGCGTCGGGCGCTGTCGCGTCGTTCTCGGGCACCTACGTCCAGGTCAACTCGACGAGCTTCGTGTCGAACACGCAGCTGACAGCCAACGTCACCATCCATGGCGTCGCCGCACTCGGCACTCGTGATGTCACTGTCACCAACCCTGGCGGCGCCTCCGCAACCTGTACGGCCTGCTTCACGGTTGGGACGGTCAGCGGCTCGCCACCGACCGTGACCTCGACCAGCCCATCATCCTTGGCCCGCGGCTCGGTTGCCAGGACGGTGACTGTTTCCGGCACCGGCTTTATCAGCGGCGCCACGGTCTCGTTCTCCGGCACCTACGCGCAGGTCAACTCCACGACGTTCGTCAACAGCACGACGCTGACTCTGAACGTCACCGTGCACGGCGTCGCCGCGGTCGGCGCGCGAAACGTCACCGTCACCAACCCCGGCGGTGCCTCCGGCATCTGCACTGGCTGCTTCACAGTCACATAGAGCGACACGCAGTCGCGAGGAGCGCCTTGTCCGACCGGGCGCTCCTCGCTCGCATTGCTCCCCCGGTGCGCCACAGGACGAGACCCGTCGGCATCCCGGTTGCAAGCCGACTACCTACGAGATCGACACCCGGCGGCGCCACCACATACGCCGCGTCGAGGGCAGCGCCAGAGCGCTTGGCTAGGCGCCCGTCGCTCAACACTGTGAGCGCCGTCGGGTTGCCGCCGCCCTCGCCGCCGAGGTACACGACGCGGCGAACGGAGCGGTTGAAGTAGTCCGTCTCGAGCGCCGAGAAGCGCTGGACTCCGGCCAGAGCACACGCCCGTCCCACGACCAGGACAGTCACATTCGCACGCGCGCCCACGGCATCGTCGAGCCAGGTTCGGGTGCCTCGCGGCCCGATCCCGTACGCCGCCTGGGGAACGAACGCCGACCTCCACGAGAGCGCCATGTTCGCGCTCAGCACCGCGGCGACGAGGGCCACCAGAATCCATCCTTGGCGCCGCGACGCGCGCACCACGGCGCCGACCATCGCGACCGCGAAGACGACGCCCGCGAGGCGAAGCGAAACGAGCGGCACCTTCGCGACGACGACCGCCGCCTTCCCCCAAACGCCTGTCGCCACTGCTTCGAAATGCTGGAACCAGCTCTGCCGTCCCACGACCGTGAACGGCAGGGTGCCGACCGCAACGACCGCGCCTGTCACACCAACCGCGAGCGGCTTGATCGGTTTCGGCATCCCCTCTCGGAGCCACGCGACGAACACCAGCAGCCAGAGCGGGACGAGGTAGAAGAGATACCGGTCGTACAGGATCCCGAGGCCTGCGCTCGTGCTCGCAAACGCAGCGATCAGCCCGATCCCGACGACGTTCTGGGAGACGAACAACGCGAGAAACGCGGCGTCGATCTCGGAGCCGGTACGAGCCCGTCGCCACCACAGGACGACGACGATCGGCGCGACGACGAGTGGCACGACGCCGAGGTAGAGAGCGAGATCGCCGACGTGGTAGACGAACCATTTCCCGATCAGCAGTGGGTCGTACGACTGCGCGAGAGAGGAGTACGAGCCGAGTGACCGCCCTACTCCATGGCCCTGAACGAGAGGGCGGGCGATCCAGCCGAGCCCGCCGACGATCGCGAGCGCGGTCGGCCAGAGGGACGCCGCGCTCGGGCGGCGACCCGGCGTCATCGCTATCACGACCGCCAGGCCGAGCAGGTAGCCGCCGAAGAGCGAGACGAACTGCGGACGCGCTGCGATAGCAAGAGCCACAGCGCCGATGGCGACGAGCTGCCGCTCCACGCCTGGGCGCTCCAGCGCACGGAGGATCGCGTAAATCGACCACCAGGCAACGAGGTAGCCGAGGCTCTCCGTCATCGAGACAGACGTGTACATCGACGACGGAATCAGCGCCGCCAGCGCGACGACGGCCACGCTCGGCCATGGCCGGAGCAACCTGCGCGAGACGAGGTAGATCGGCACCAACGTGAGCGCGAAGAACGCGGCGTTCGCCACCTTGACGAGCGTGTAGGTGGTCTCCTGGCTGCCCGTCAGCCTGACGAGTCCGCCGATGAGCAGCGGGAGGATCGGCCCGTAACCCCACGACCGGCCCTCGAACTGCAGGCCGTGACCCTGCCCGACCGAGACTCCCGCCTTCATGTAGTAGAGCTCGTCCATGAAGAAGCGCGGAACAGACGCCGCATACCCGAGCGCCGCGCAGACGACGAACGAGAGCAGCGCGATCACCGCCACCGCCACCCCAGGCGACAGGCGTGGGCGAAGCCCGAACGGCACCACGAGGATGGTAGTCGGGGCTTCGGCTTGGTAAACGAAACGCCTGACCCGCGCGTCTGAAGGGAGATGACGCGCGTGCGGCTTACCGACGTCGACCTGGAACGACTCTATGAGGCGGGGTATCCGCGCTTCCTCCGCGTCGCGGCGGCCGTACTCGGCGACACCGAGCAGGCCCGGGACGCCGTGCACGACACATTCGTTCGCGCAGTCTCGGATCTCCCCAGGTTCCGCGGCGAGAGCAGCCTCGAAACGTGGGTCTGGCGGATCCTGACGAATGTGTGCCTCAGTGAGAAGCGCCGCGCGGTCGTGCCACTCGCAAGCTCGGTGGAGCGAGCCGTGCCCGTCGCCGACGAGTGGCCCGAGATTCGTGTCGCGGTCGCCGGTCTCCCCGAACGACAGCGAACAGTTCTGTTCCTGCGCCACTACGCGGACCTCGACTACGAACAGATCGCCATGACCCTCGGCATCGAGCGCGGCACGGTGGCCGCGACTCTGCATGCCGCACACGCGAAGCTCCGCGAAATTCTCCAGGAGGTGCCGAGATGAGCGACGAGATTGGACGCGCCCTGGATTCGCTCGTGCCAAGGTTCGAGAGCGAGCGCGGCGACTGGGCGCGCGTGCTTCGGGAAGCCCACGGCACAAGCCGTCGGCGCCGTCGGCCAACGCGCCGGATCGTCCTTCTCGTGGCGATCATCGCCGCGATCCTGGTTCCGCTCGTTGCTGTCGCGGCGTCGCACGAGTGGTGGTTCTTCCGCTTCGACGGCTCTGCGCCTCCGCCTGCGACACCGGTCGTGGTCGTCAAGGAAGGAGTTTGGGACGGCAAGGCCTGGCAGCTCGTCGCCTATCGCAGCACGACCGACGGCATCTGCTTTGGGATCACCCCGACAAACAGCCGGGCCGGCGAGGGCGCCGGGTTGAACTGCGATCAGATCGACGGGGTACCTCGAACGGCGGAGTCGAAGCCCTACGCTCGGCATGGGATCACCTATCTCGAAGTCAGCTCATCGGAGTTGCCGTCGCACGTCGCAGGCCCGGTCGTCGACCAGGCAATCGAGGTCGCGATCCACTTCGACGACGGCACCGTCGTCCGGACACCCACGTTCGCCGCTCCCGAAAGCTTGGGCTCTGCGATCCGCTTCTACCTCGTGCGGCTCAACGCCGTCCAGCCTCCGTCGATCGAGAAGCTCGTCGGTCTCGACGCCGCGGGACATATCGTCGCGTGCCTGACGACGCCAATGCCCGAGAGCGGCGTCCAGCTTTCTGCTTGCGAGTGATGGACTAGAGCAGCAGCGAGCGGAGCAACTCGGCGGTCTCTTCGACGCGCGCCGCGCGTGACAGACGGTGGCGGAGATCGGGCTCCAATTCGACATCTGGTAGGCCGTCAGTGGTGAAGCGCCCATGCAACTCGCGAAGCGCAGCGGACAGGCCGTCGACGTCGTCCGGGGCGACCACGATGCCCGCACCCGTCTCGCGGATCAGGTCGGCTGCGGCTCCGTCCGGCGGCACCGCGGCGAGGATCGGCCGCCCGGCAGCGAGGTACTCGAAGACCTTGCCCGAGAGCACGCCTTTGCCGCGACCGCCGGCGTCGGGGATCAGCAGGAGGTTCGCCTCCGAGTCGCGCTGCAGCTCGAGCGAGCGGGAGCGCGGCGCGTACGGGATCAGCTCCAAGCGGTCGCCCAAGCCGAGGCCCTCGGCCCACTCCCGATCTGCCGACCGAAAATCCCCGAGGAAGCGCGCGACAATGTCGAGCTCCCCATCGATCGTGCAGGCGTGCAGCGCCTGCAAGAACGGCCGCGGGTCGCGCTTCCCGAAGAAGCTCCCCGCATGCGTGATCCACAGCCGGCGCGACGGTGTGTAGGTGAGCCCGGCGAAGTCGTCGAAGTCGCAGCCGTTGGCGATCGTCTGGACCAGGCCACGCGGCGAGAGAGCCCGTACCTCGTCGGCGATCGCTTCCGACACACACGAGATCGCGTCCGCGCGACGCGCGACGAGCCGCGCGAGACTCCGATCGACGGTCTCCTTCGCGCGCACGGCGGCGCTTTCGGAGCGCCGATGCGGATGCGCGACGAGTGAGTCGCGCAAGTCGGCGAGCCACTTGGCGCCAGTTGCCCTCTGCACCGCCGCGCCAACGAGATGAACCGAGTTGGGCGGCGAGGTCGTGATCACCGTATCGATCCCCTCGGCACGCGCGATCCGAATCGCCGCGGGGATCGCGGTCAGGTTCCAGCTGACGTTCTCGTCCGGCACGAGCAGGCGGCGCGAGGCGAGCTTGGCGTGTGTCGCGAGCCGAGGCAGACCCGCCTTGCCGTGGAGCTCCTCTGCCGGCCGCCGCCCTTTCGGACCGATGTAGCGAGCGCGATGCACCCAGGCCTGCGTCGGGATGCGGAGCCCCTCGTCCCGGTGGATCCACTTCGGGTCGTCGGGCGCGAGCACGTGGGTCTCGATCCCGAGCGCGGGCAGGTACTGCGCGAGCTTGAGGGAGCGCTGTACACCTCCACCGCCGGCCGGCGGGAAGTAGAGCGTGACGAGCAGCACCTTCACCCCGGCGATGCTACTCGGCGCGTGCTCGGCGGCTCCGGCCGGGCGCTCCCGCATGCTTCGGACGATGGAGACGAGCTTGCCGCGCGCGTTGCGGATCATCCTGCGGCTGCAGATCGCGCTCCTCGGCGGCGTGTTTCTCGCGGCTTCGTTGTTCGTCGCCGCCGTCATGCCCTACCGCTCCTGGGATTCGCTTGCCTTCGGCGCGTGGTCGCGCCAGATCGCCGCCGGGCAACACGTGTTCTCCGATGTGATCGCGACAAACCTGAACCGGCCGCTGTTCTACATCGGTCAGGGATACGCCTGGCGCTGGCTCGGATACCACGAATGGATAGGTCGCTCGTTGAGCGTCGCCTTCGCGGTGGCGTTCGTCGGCGGCGTCTGGGTCGTCGCCGGGCAGCTCGGGAAGCGCGACGATCTGTTGCGAGCGATTGCGGTTGCGGTAGCCCTGTCGTCGTCCGTGTTCGCGACGTATGCCGCCGCTGGGATGACCGACGTTCCTGTCGCTGCGATGTCCGTGCTCGCAGCCGCTGCTCTGTGGTCTCGCACGCCGGCATGGATTCGCCTGCCGCTGACGGCGCTGGCTGCAGCGGCAGCGGTGTTGTCGAAGCCGACGGGTCTCATCGCGCTCGCCGGCATCGCTTGCGCGACGCCGTTGGTCGTGCCTCACGTGGAGCGCAGACGTCTCGTCGAAGGGCTCGCCGCGCTCGCGGTCGGCGTCGCGGCAGCACTCGCCTACGACGTCGTCGAGGCGCACCAACTCCATCAGTCGCTCTACGGCTTCCTTCACGCAGGCAACACCGACTACTACCTCGCGCAGGGCGCCGCGCAGCGTTGGGAGCGGATCGTGCGCGGAGATTGGCTCGGCAACGCGGCACGCCTACCCGTTCTCTACGGGCTCGTCTACGGGCTGGCGCGGGTCGCCGGAGCGCGAGCGCGCCTCGCCCTTGCAGTCGCTGCGCCTGCGGCCGTCGGCTGGTCGATCGCCGGACCGATCGTCGCGGACGGCGGACGCCCGTATCCCTTTGCAGGTGGCGTGACCCTGGGCGCTATCGGCTTCGTCACGCTGGCTCTGTGCCTGATTGCGGCGCCGTTCCTCGGCTCCGAGGACGCGCTCGGCCGCAACGGGTACGGCGCGCTCCTCGTCTGGCTCGCTCCCGGTCTCGTCATAGGTCTCGCGCTGCGCAGCGACGACGTCCGCTTTCTGAGCCCCGCCTGGCCACCCGCTGTCCTCCTCGCTGGTGCCGCGCTGGCGGTCGCCGGCAGGTCGCTCGTCCGGCTGAAACCCACCGTCGCGCTCGTGCCCGTGGCCGCTCTCACGCTGCTCGTCGCCGCGAACCTGACCTCGATCGACGGGCTCGGCGCGAGCGGCTGGCGCGGCCTCCGCGACCTCGGCCGGTCGGGCTGGGGCGACCAGGCACGGATCGAGAACTATGCGTACGGACCGTTCTCGTACGAGCTCGACCTGGCCCGCGCAAACGTCGGCCCCGGTCAGAAGATCGTGACGGGCGACGGCCGGCTGAAGTACTTCTTCCCCGGCCAGGTGTCCGTCGAGTACCCGAAGTCGTGCGCCGACGTCGCCGACGCGCGTTACTTCGCGCTGCTGACCGGCGGCGAGAGCGCCGACATCGCAGCGCATGTGGTCGGGACGTCCGCCGATCCCCTCTCGTGGTCGCAATGCCCCGGGCTGACGCTCGTCGGCGAGCAACCCGAGATCTACGCCGTCTTCGTGAACGGCACGCCCACACGCGCGTCCACGCTCGACGATTGCCATATCTCGACGACTCCAGGCCAGCTTCTCGACGCAGTGTTCGCCGCCGACGTCAGCTATACGGATGGACGCGAGGTGCTGAAGAAGGCAGCAGCGGTCGGCTTCGGCGCGCACATCGAGCAGACTGGCTGCTCGACGTTCCGCGTCGTCGTGACCGGTGTGCCAAAGCCGGCCGCCGCGCAAGCCGACTTCCGCAGCGAGGCGACCCGCTCGGGCTTCGACGTCCAGATCGTGCCGGCGGTGCGCTATCCGGAGGTCACGGCCACCGTCGAGCCGATCCGGTAGAGCGTGTAGCGGCCGTCGCGATAGACGACGCGCAGCTTGAAGTGCCGTTGTGATCGCGAGCGGTCGACGACGAGCCAGCGTGCGCCGCACCGTCTCGGGATCGCAAGATCGCCCGTGCGGAGGAAACGTCTGAGCTCCCGCCGACGCGCGTACGGACGGTCGAGCTTTGTGTTCGCCACGTGCCCGGGCGGGCCGTTGCACACGTAGACGGGGGCGTAGGCTCCGATCCGATAGCTCGTCTCGAGGTCGGAGTAGACCGCGTCGCCGCCGGGAACGTCCGTCCTGAGCGCATGGACGAGCCCGGGTGTCAGCGCGTACGCGGTGTCGGCTCTGATCGGCGACCAGTGCGCGAGGCCGTGAATCGCCACCGGTAGAAGGAGCACCGCCGCCGCGAAACCGGCCGGCGCTTCGCGCGGTTCGGTTCTCCAGACGCCCAGTGTCCGGAGGCCGACCGCGAGCGCGATCACGGCACCTGCAGCCGCAACCCACGTCGGCCACGCTGGCAGCCCGCTCTTCAAGCCGGCGCCGAAGTCGCCGGGATAGGCCACTTGGAGGGCGATCCCCGCTGCAAGCGCGATCGGCACCACGAACCGACCGACGAGCCCGGCAAGCACACCGAGGCCGCCCGCAAAGGCGAACGCGAACGGCAGGAAGCCGGCGAAACGCCGCGCCTGCGACAGCGACACCGCATCCGAGAACGGGACGAACAGCTGCGAGACGAGTGTCAGCCCGAGCACCGCCAGCGTCGCGCCGACGATGTAGGCGGCCCAGCGGCGCTGCGCCGCAAGCCCTGCGAACGGCACAAGCAGCAGCGCCGCAACGGCAACCGCACCGGTCCGGCCGAAGAGCTCTGGCGCCAGATGGAAACGGTGCAGTGAGGAGACCACGAGCTGGTCGTGGTACTGGGCGATACCGCGCACCTTCTCGACAAAACCTGGCGACACGGAACGCGTATCGCGCAGGATCGGGTAGAGCCACGCGGCGAAGGCCGCCGCCGGTAGAGCGAGCGCGACGAGTGCGAGCGCGCCCGAGCGCACGTCTTCGCGCGTCCAAGCAATGCGCACGATGAGAAAGCCGACGAACGGGACAAGGACGAACAGCGCGTAGGGCGGGTGTACGACGACGAGCGCAAGTGAGGCAGCCGCTGTCGAAGCAACCAGACCGCGGGTCGGCGTTCGGATCGTCGCGAAGGCGAGCGCGAGGACTGCCGGCGCCAGGATCTGGCGCGACACCGTCGCAGGGAGCGCGAGCGACGTGTACGCGCCGCCGTGCCCCGCGGCGAACGCTGCGAGCGCCACGGTCGCAGCCGCTGCGGCGGCTGCAGCCCAGACACGCTGGAAGAGCGCCCAGCCCGCCTCGTACGAGGTCAGTAGCGCGAGCGGTGCGAGCACGGTCGACTCGTGCAACACGACCCGCGCCGGATCGACGCCCGCGACCTTTGCGACCAGCGCGAGGAACCCGTGCCACAGTGGGAACGCGTAGCCCGGATGGAGACCTCCGTCGGGAAACCCACCGACGCGATGCAGCGACAGGCCGTTGAGCTCGACGAGCTTGCGCACGCGCGCCAAATGGAACAGTCCGTCACCAGCAACCTCGCCGGCGACGTGCCAGAGCAGCAACCCCACGACGGCGCCCCCAACGGCGACCGCGGTCCACCGCGGCGCGCGCTCCTTACCGCCGCCACGCGTGAACGGCAACACAGCCGCGCCCATAACCAGCAGCAGCACGAGCGTCAGCGTCAGCGTGCCGCGCACGAAGAAGGTCACGCCGAGTGCGCCGAAGACGACGACCAACGCCCAACTCAGCGTCGCCGAAGCTCCGCGCACGCCCACCGCACGCGCGACGATCCAGCCCGGCAGGAGCACGACGCCCGTTGCGAGCGTCAGCCGCACCAGGAGGAGGATCGAGCTCATCGCTCGAGCAGGTGCGGCACGTCGCCCGTACCGAGCCAGGTCGCGGCATCGCGGTACATCAGACCGCGCTCACCTCGAAACAGCCTCCCGCGCAGACGCAGCGCAACGCGCAGCAGCAGCCTCGCGCGCTCGGCGGAGCGTCTGCCGCGGTGCTTGGCGAGGAACCGGAGATGGCCTCGCAGGTTCTCGCGATAGAGCAGCCCGCCATGCGACGCGCCGCCGACATGGACGCACTCCGCTCCCGGATAGAACAGCACCTTCCAGCCCGCCTGCGCGAAGCGGTAACACCAGTCGGTCTCCTCGCTAAAGAGGAAGAACGCCTCATCGAGCGGCCCGACGGCCGCGATCGCCGAGCGCCGTACGAGCAAGCAGGCGCCCATCAGAAACTCGGCCTCCCGCACCTCGTCGTGGTCGAAGCCCGAGGCGTAGAACGCGTTGAAGAGCCGCGATCGGGGCGCGAGCTTGCGCAGAAAGAAGTACTCGGTCGCAAGACGCCACGGGGTCGGGAAACCACGCACCGAGCGCTGGAGCGTCCCGTCCGGATTCAGCAACCGCGGGCCGACGACCGCGGCGTCGGGACGCGACTCTGCAAACGCGACGAGCCGATCCAGCGATCCGGCGGTGAGCCACGCGTCGGCGTTCAGGATCAGGACGTAGTCGGAGTCGGTTGCCGCGAGGCCCCGGTTCCAGGCGGCGGCAAGACCGAGGTTCTCCTGTTCGACGACGGTGACGGCCGGGAAGTGCTGTCGGGCGAACGCGACTGTCCCGTCGGTCGAGCCGTTGTCGACGACGACCGTGCCGACACCGGCGACGCTCTCCAGGCACTGCTCGAGCCACGGCAGAGCGTTGTAGGTCGCAACGACGACCGCACGGGAAGGGTCGGGGTCAGCCATGCTCGACGCGCGTGCGGGCGCCGCCGCGAAGGCCCTCCCACAGGAGGATGAGCCCGCCCGGAGTCGCCAGCGCAACGGTGACGAGGAAGAACAGGAACCCGGCGGCGAACGCCTGGTCGGCGGGAACTCCGGCGCTGCCTAGAAAGCTGACGAAGAACGCCTCACGCACGGCAAACCCGTTCAGCGTGAACGGTACGAGCAGCACGAGGAAGAACAGCGGCCCCATCACGTAGTACAGGCGCGGACCGATCTCGATCCCGACAGCGCGTGCAGTCGCCCAGATCGCGAGAACGCGGATCGCCTGGAGCGCCGTCGTCCACGCGAAGACGCCGAGCAGCAGGCGCGGATGACCGCGGAAGTGATGCACGCCCTCGTAGAACGCCCGCACGTGGCGCTCGATCCGGAGCACGCGCAGGAGCGGCGCCGCCCGTGCGAGGTACGGCCGGACGCCGCGCGCGAAGAACAGGGTCAGCAGCACGAGCGTCCCGGCAACAAAGGCGCCTTCCAGCCAGAGGTAGGCGCCGACGTGGTAGCGGCCAATCGCGAGCACAAAGCCGATGGCACCGAGAAGCACGGTGCCGGCGCCGCCGAGTCCGCGCTCGAGCAGGACGATCGCAGTCAGGTCGGCGGTTCGGCCCTGGTTGCGCTTCGAGGTCTCGAAGATTCGCACCGCGTCGCCGCCGATCGACGTCGGCAGGATCTGCCCTGCGGTGAAGGACACGAAATACGATCTCACGAGCCACGTGTAACGCTCGTGAATCCCCTGTGCGGCGAGCAGCCACTGCCAGCGGAGCGCCATCGGCGGAACGGTCAGGATCATGATCGCGATGGCCAGACCGAACCACCAGAGGCTCGCGTCCCGCAGAACGTCGGCGGTCTTGCCAAGGTCGATCTTCCAGACGAGATAGCCGACGGCGAGGCCCGTAAAGGCAATGGTGGCGCCGATCCGCACCGCGCGTCTCATGCGGTGAAGCGCTCGTGGACGCGTCGGATCGCGTCGACCGCGTCGAGGATGTCCTCGTCCGAATGCGCAGGTGAGAGCGGCAGCGAGAGAACGTCCTCACCGGCCTTCTCGGCCACGGGAAGTGGTGGCTGATCCGGGTAGCGCTCGCGGAACCACGTCAGCTTGTGGACGGGTAGGAAGTGGATGCTCGTGGAGATCAGCTCCTCGGCGAGGGCGTGCTGGTAGGGGTCGCGGCCGGCGCCCGCCTGTTCCGCGTCGATCCTGATCACGTAGAGGTGCAACGCGTGGGTGTCACGCGCGTCGCGGGTCAACGGCGTGATTCCCGCGAGGTCGGCGAGTCCGTCGTCGTAGAGGCCGAATTGACGCGCGCGGATCGCTGCGTGGTCGTCGATCTTGTCGAACTGGACGAGGGCGACCGCAGCCAGCACATCGGCCAGGTTCGCCTTGAACCCCGGGGTCACCTGGTCGTAGTGGGAGGCGCCGCTGCGCCGGGTGAGGCGCATGTTGCGGATCGTCTCGGCCACGTCGTCGCGGTTGGTGGCAATAAGGCCGCCCTCACCAGCGGCAACGTTCTTCGTCACATACAGCGAGAAGCACGTCGCATCGGCGATCGAGCCCACCTTCCGGCCGCGGTACACGCCCTCGAGCGCGTGGGCGGCATCTTCGACGACGGGTAAGCCAAGCGCGACGATCGGATCGAGGTCGCAGGGCTGGCCGGCGAGGTCGACCGGCATGATCGCCTTCGTCCGCTCGGTGACGAGCTCCGGGAGAAGGCGCGTGTCGATGTTCAGATCCCCCGGGCGGACGTCGCAGAAGATCGGCGTCGCGCCGCAGTGCTCGATGACGTTGGCGGTCGCCGGCCAGGTGATCGGTGACGTGATCACCTCGTCGCCCGAGCCGACACCGAGAGCAAGCAGCGCGAGGTGCATCGCAGCCGTTCCGGAGGTGACCGCCAGAACGTGCTCGACTTCCAGGTACGCGCCCATCCGCTCTTCGAGCAGTGCGGCCTTCGGCCCGGTCGTCAGCCAGCCGGAGCGGAGAACGTCCGTGACCGCGGCGATCTCCTCCTCCCCGATCGCGGGCGGCTGGAAGCCCAACTGATGCGAACGGCGAGTGTTACGGCGTGTCGACATCGACCTCGAAGCGTACGGTCTCCGCCGCACGGCGAGCGCGGCCGAGTGCGTCCTCCTGGTCGTCGCCGACGGCCAGAATCGCTCCGGCCCGGTCGGCACCGCGCCGGAGCGGGCCGAATCGCCAGCCGGGTCGGCGGTAGACACGTACCCAACGGACACCGTCGACCACCTCCGCGTCCTCGACGTTGTGGACAACGCGTAACACTCCCTCGGGCGGGACGAGGAAGGAAACAACCGCGCCGGCGACCCGCGGTACCTGTCCCGTGACAGGCACGCGGGATTGTTTCTCCCCAAGCGCGACCGCGATCGCCAGTCCGTTCAGGTCGTGGCCCGTTACGACCTCCACAAGCTCTGCGTCATGGCCGCCTCCGAGTCGAGCCGCGAGCTCGATCACACGTGGCCCATCCGGACCGAGACGCACCTGCGTGTACGTGGGTCCATTCCGGATCCCCAGCGCAGCAGCCGCACGCCCCGCCGCCCCGGCGGCTGCCCCGGCGTCGTGCACGCTCGGCCAGACATGCGCGAGCGCGACCCCGAACGCGGGCGGCTCAGCCGTCAGACGATCGGTCACCGCCAAGGGGACGAACTCACCGTCGAAGGAAAAGGCGTTGACCGTGACCTCGGGCCCGTCGACGAGCTCCTCGGCGAGATACGACCCGCTACGCGACTCCGCAACCGCCGCCTCCACCGCTGCCCCAAGCTCGCCGGGATCGCGCACGAGCGTGAGCCCGCGCTGACCCTGACGATCCGGCGCCTTCACGACGCACGGAATCGACGGTGCCTCACCAGGCCCGAAGACCCGCGGCTGCTCGACCCCCGCCGCCGCAAACCGCTCTCTCTGGCGCGACTTCGTCGTCGCGAGCGAAGCCGTCTGCGCGTTGATCGGATGCGGCAAGCCCATCCGCTCGGCGATCCGCGCCGCCACGCCGACCGGCCAATCCGCCCCCGGAGACACGATCCCTGCCACCCGCTCGGATCGGGCGAGGCGCTCGACCGCCGCCTCGTCTTCGGTCGAGACGACCGCGCGCGTGTCGGCGAACGCGAAGCCGACAGCTCCCGGATCCCGATCCACCGCGATCACCTCGAGGTCGCCACGCCGCTGCGCAGCCTCGAGCAACCCGAGCTGCGCGGCGCCGGCCCCTAGGACGAGGAGACGCGTTCGGCGCGCTGCAGGAGCTCCCGCCACCACACCTCGTTCTCGCGGTACCAGGTCACCGTCCGCTCGAGCCCCTCGGCGAAGCTCGTCTTTGCGCGCCAGCCGGTGAGCCGCTCCAGCTTGTCGGTCGAGCCGATGTGCCGGTCGACCTGGCCGGGCCGCTCGTCGACGTACTCGACGCTCGCGGCCGGGTTGCCGACCGCGTCGAGCACGAGCGCGGCGATGTCGTTCACGGAGATGTCGATTCCGGTCGCGATGTTCACAACCTCGCCTGCCAACGGCTCGAGCGGTGCGTCGATCAGCACCTCGAGCGCCTCGGCGTGATCGTCGACCCACAGCCAGTCGCGGCTCGCGTGGCCGTCGCCGTGGACGGTCAACGCCTCGCCCTGCAGCGCTTGGATGATGAAGCGCGGCACGACCTTCTCCGGGTGTTGCCGCGGCCCGTAGTTGTTGAACGGCCGCACGATCACGATCGGCATGTCGTACGTCACCGCGTAGCTGTACGCGAGCCGGTCGCCGCCGGCCTTCGTCGCGGCATATGGGCTGCGCGGGTTGAGCGGATGCTCCTCGCCCATCGGGTCGGCCTCGGCCGTGCCGTACACCTCGCTCGACGAGATGAGCAGGAAGCGCTCGACGGGCGTCTCGCGGATTGCGTCGAGCAGGATCTGCGTGCCCTCGACGTTCGTCGTGACGAACTCGGACGCGCCCTCCTGGATCGACTTCTCGACGTGCGACTCAGCCGCCGCGTTCACGATCACGTCCACCTCCGCAACCACCCGGCGCACGAGGTCGACGTCGCGGATGTCGCCATGGACGAACGAGAGCCGCTCGTGGCTCAGCACGTCGGCGAGGTTGGCGAGGCTGCCGGCGTAGGTGAGCGCGTCGAGCGAGACGACCTCGTGCGGGGTATTGGCAAGCAGGTGTCGAACGACGTTCGACGAGATGAACCCGGCACCGCCGGTGACAAGGATGCGTTTGCTCATAGCTCGCGGTCGATCGTATAGAGCGGGCGGCGCTCGACCTCGCGTTGGATGCGCCCGAGGTACTCGCCGACGAGCGCGAGCACGAATCCCTGGACGGCGAGAACGGAGAGCAGCGCGACGCCGCCGAAGAGCGGCCCCGGGAAATTCGACTCGCCGATCCAGAAGATGACCCCGTAGACCCCGAGCCCCGCGGCGGTCAGCGAGCACACTAGGCCGAGCGCGACTCCCGCCCACTGGATCGGCTGCGGCCAGAAGCCGGCGAGCACGTGCAGCGCGAGCCGCGTGAGGCGGAGCGGCGAGTAGCGCGAATGTCCCTGCCGCGCCGCGTGGCCGACGTCGACCTCGACGACACTCGCGCCGCCGGAGAGGATCAGCGCCTTCGTGAACTTCTGCCGGCCGATCGACCCGAGCATCGGCTCGACCGCCGTCCGCTTGTAGGCGTTGAACGCACAGCCGAAGTCGCTTATCGCAACCCCGGTGAAGCGGCGCAGCATGCCGTTGATCAGCTTCGACGGAAGCGTACGGCCCCAGGCGTCCTCGCGCGCAGTACGCCGCCCGCTCGCCACGTCGTAGCCGGCGTCGACTGCTTCGATCAGCCTCGGGATGTCCTCCGGCTGGTTCTGCAGGTCGCCGTCCATCGTGATCACGATCTCGCCACGGGCCCGCGCGAGCCCGGCGTGCATCGCTGGGTGCTGGCCGAAGTTGCGCTTGAAGCGCACCGCTCGAACCCGCGGATCACCCGCGTGCAGACGCTCGACCGTCGCGAACGTGCCGTCCGCCGAGCCGTCGTCGACGTAGATCAGCTCGAAGGGTCGCGCCAGCGGTTCGAGTGCTGCAACCGTCCGCTCGTGCAGCTCCTCGACCGTTGCCGACTCGTTGTAGAGCGTCACGACGATCGAGAGTTCGGGCTGAGGCTCGTCCGCCCGCGAGGGGTCCGCAATCGACATGACACCTGCCTGCTCCATCGACAAATCGTAGACCGTTTCCGCCCGTAGACTCGGCCCGTGGCCTGGCGCACGGGAGAGGCGATCGTACGGCGCGAAGTGTGGCAAGGGAAGCCGTGGCTCGGGACGATCGTCTTCGTGGTCGAAGACACCCCCGAGCTCCTTGTCAGCTATCTGCCCGAAGGAACGCCATTCGGCTTCCCGGACGGCGATTGGCCCGGCGACGGGAGGCATCCCTGGCACGGCCGCGGAGCGTGGGAGGGTCACGGCGTTCTGATGCTGCAACGGCCCGGCGAGTCATACGCCGTCTGGCACTTCTGGAACGGGCCCGGCCGCCGCTTCGGCGGCTGGTACCTCAATCTGCAAGAGCCGTTCCGTCGCACTGCCGTCGGCTACGACACGCAGGATCACGAGCTCGACGTCTGGGTCCCGACAGACGGTCCGTGGTCGTTCAAGGACGCGGAGTTGATGGAGGTGCGAGTCGCGGACGGCCGCTTCACCCACGAACAGGTGACGGAGATCTTCGCCGCGGGCGACAGGATCGGCGCGATGCTCGACGCCGGAGAGCACTGGTGGGACGAGGCGTGGGCGCAGTGGGAGCCGCCCGCAAACTGGATTCCCCCGCCGCTGCCGGAGGGCTGGGATGTGGTCTAGAGGCGACGTGGTCGCACTGCGCGACGTATGGTTCGGCGTCGTCTGGCGCGCGGTGGCGAGCGTCGTCGTCGAGGACGTCCCGGGTCGTAGCGTCTTCTGGATCCCTCCGGGCTCGGCAGCCGCGTATCCGGTCGACGCGGGCGGCCGCCAGATCCGGCTCTTCCAGGCTGACTACGACCGCGGGCTGCGGCAGACGAAGGTCGGCTGCATCGTCCTCTGCGACGAAGGCGCACCGTGGACGATTTGGCATTTCCACAACGAGGCGGGCGAGTTCGACCGCTGGTACGTCAACTTCGAGCGCTACCTGGGGCGAAGCGTGATCGCCTACGACTCGATCGACCACAAGCTCGACCTGATCGCACGGCCCGACGGCAGTCTCGAATGGAAGGACGAGGATGAGCTCGAGGAAGCGGGCCGCAAAGGGCTCGTCGACGTGGAGGAGATCCGCCGCGATGCCGACCTCGCATCGACGAAGGCCCCGTGGCCGACCGGGTGGGAAGACTTCCGCCCCGACCCGAGCTGGCCGATCCCTGAACTGCCCGCAGGCTGGGATCAGATCTAGGTCTCGCCCAGATGGATGCGTGCGTGCAGCCGCCGCAACGGCCCCGGCGCCCACCAGTTCCACTCACCGAGGATCGCCATCAGCGCCGGCACGAGGAGCGCGCGCACGATGGTCGCGTCGAGCGCAACTGCAACGGCCGTCCCGAAGCCGAGTTGCTGGACAAACACGAGCTTCGACGCCGCAAATGCTCCTATCGCGACACAGAATAGGAGCGCAGCGGCAGTGACGATCCGCCCTGTCCGCTCGAGCCCACTCGCGACCGCCTCGACGTTCGAGGCTCCGGCGTCGCGCGCCTCCTTGATCCGCGAGAGCAGGAAGACGGCGTAGTCGGTCGAGAGCCCGAAGGCGATCGCCCCCAGCAACACGGGCTGCGTCTGCTCGAGCCCCGCAACCCCCGCGACGTCCTGGAAGACGAGCACGATGATCCCGAACGCCGCGCCGATCGTGAGCACGTTCATCAGCAGCGCCTTCAGCGGCAGCACGACTGAGCCGGTGAACAGGAACAGCAGCGTGAAGGTCGTCAGCCCGAGAATCGCGAGCGCCAGGGGCAGGCGGCTCGTCAGCGCCGCGCGCTGATCCGCGAACGCCGCCGCACGGCCGGCGACCAGACCGTCCCTGAAGATGCCGCGGACGTCACGCACCAGTTGCTGTGTCGCGCCGGAGAGCGGGTCGGCCGCAGGCGCGACGTCGACCCGCCACAGCCCATGGCCAACCGCGGTCGGCCCGCGACTGCCGAGCGTTCCCGGAAGCGCCCGCAACCGAGCCATCTCGACCGCGGACGGCTGGGCGGGCAGGACAACGTTCAGAGGCTGCGCCACACCGCGCAGCCCACTTGCAGTCACCGCATCGGTCACCTGCCGCGCCCCCGCGCTCCGCGGCAACGACGTCGAATCGACCCCCACGAACCGGAGGCCGAGCGCAGGCACAGCGAGCGCGACGAGGATCCCGCCGGCAGCGACCGCGACGATCACCGGCCGTCTCATCACGATCTCAGCGAGCCGCGCCCAGCCCCCTCCTGCCTGAGGTCTGCGCCAGCGGCGGGGCGTGAGCGCGTCGATCCGCGGCCCGAGGAGATGCAGGAAGGCTGGCAGCGCAACGAGCACGACCGCGAGCGCCGAGACCGCGACGAGCGCCCCGCCCACAGCCATCGAGTAGAGGAACGGCAGCGGGAAGACCGCGAGCGACCCCATCGCAGCGGCGACCGTCAACGCACTGAAGGTCACCGTCCGTCCGGAGGTCCGTAGCGTCGCCCGCAGTGCCTCGGGCGTATGCCCGTGCCGCGCCAGCTCCTCCCGGTAGCGCGAGACGATGAGCAGGCTGTAGTCGATAGCGAGGCCGAAGCCGAGCCCCGTCACGAGGTTCAGCGCGAAGACCGACACGCCCATCACGTGGACGACGGCGCGTAACCCGAGCAGCGTCGCGCCGATCGACACGGCGCCCACCAACGGCGGGATCAGGGCTCCCACGAGCCCGCGGAAGACGAAGAACGAGAGGAGGAACACGAGCGGGAACGCGATCAGCTCCGCGCGCGTCAGGTCGTCGCGAACCGTCTGGTCGATCTCCAGAGCGGCGATCGAACTGCCGCCGAGCACGACGCCTGGATCATTCGCGAACGCGGCACGGATCCGCTTGGTGGCGTGCTCCGATCGCTTGCTCAGGCCCTCCCGGTAGAAGCCGAAGACGAACTGCTGCACCACGACCGCGCGCACCACCTCGGAATCCGCGGCGAGCCGCTGCCGTACAGCAGCCACATCGCCGTGACGAACCCACGCAATGATCCCCGGGTCCGGCTCGACGCCGCTCGCCTGCTGCAGCTCGTGAAACGCGCGGAAGCTCTCCGAGTGCGGATCGGCGAACTGCCCGGACCCGCTGTCGAGCTTGGGGACGACCCCGCCGCCAACTGCGAACGCGAGCACAGTGAAGACAACGGTGCCGACGAGGATCCAGCGCGCGCGTCGCACGACGAAGGCGGCCATGTCCGCGATCATGCCCGCGGCTGACGCTCTGCGGTCGCAGCCTGTAACGCCGTCGCTCTCCGCGTCACTAGAGCGGCATGGGAGACGTGCTCACGGCAACCGATCGCTGGTGGCCTTCGCCGTTCGGCGAGGACGACCAGATCGGGATGCTCAATCACATCACCGACGCCAAGCGTGCTGATGCGCTCTCCTGGGTCCGCCACGGCCGGATCTACGACCTCGGACATGTCCTCGACGAGCACGTCCCCGTCTTCCCGGGTCGGGCTTTCCACCAGACGCTCGTCACGTCCGCGCACCACGCGAACCGCGGCGGCGTCGGCGACAACCATGTGAACTGGATCACCGAGGTTGTCTCGGGCACGACGCAGCTCGGGACGCACGTCGACGCGCTCAGCCACCTGCAGATCGGTGACCGCGGCTACAACGGCTGGACGGTCTCCGAGCTCGCCGAGCCGTGGGGCGTCAACCGCCTGGGCGCAGAGACGATCCCGCAGATCGTGACCAAAGGCTGGCTCGTCGACGTGGCGGCCAAGCGGCTCGAGCCGGGCGGCGTGATCGCCGTCGCGGACATCGAGCGCGCGCGGCGGCGCACAGCCCGAGCCCGGGGACGCAGTCCTCTTCCACACCGGCTGGAGCGCGCACTGGAACGACGCGCAGACGTACCTCTCCGGCGAGCCCGGCCCCGGCTACGAGGCGGCCGGCTGGCTCGTCGAGCACGGCATCGCGCTCACCGGTTGCGACACCTGGAGCTACGGGCCGGTCCCAGCCGAGAACCCTCGGCGGCCGTTCGAAGTCCCGCAGCTTCTGAACGCGCACCACGGCGTCTTCATCGTCGAGAACCTCGACACCGCCGCACTCGCGGCCGACGGTATCCGCGCGTTCGCCCTGATCCTGACCCACGCCAAGCTTCGCGGCGCCACAGGCGCCTGGACCTCACCCATCGCACTCGTCTGACGGAGGGAACGCCATGAGCGAGCACTACGACGTCGTCATCATCGGAACCGGAGCCGGCGGCGGCACGCTTCTCCACCGACTCGCCGCGACCGGCCTCAAGATTCTCGTGCTCGAGCGCGGCGGCTACCTCCCACGCGAGCCCGAGAACTGGGATTCGCTCGAGATCTTCGGCAAGGAGCGCTACGTCACCACCGAGAAGTGGTTCGACAAGAACGGCACTGCGTTCCGGCCGCACGCGCAGTACTTCGTCGGCGGCAACACCAAGGTTTACGGCGCCATCCTCTTCCGCCTGCGCGAGCGCGACTTCGGCACCGTGGAGCACTACGGCGGCACATCGCCGGCGTGGCCGCTGACGTACGACGACTTCGAGCCGTACTACACGGAGGCCGAGAAGCTCTACCTCGTACACGGCCAGCAGGGCGAGGACCCCACCGAGCCGAAGCGCTCCGCGCCGTTCCCGTACCCGGCCGTCTCGCACGAGCCGCGCATCCAGAAGCTGCACGACGACCTGAAGGCCGAGGGCCTCAATCCGTTCCACCTCCCTGTCGGCGTCGACCTGAACGAGTCGGACCCGGAGCAGGGTCGCTGCGTGCGTTGCGCAAAGTTGGACGGCTTCCCGTGCCTCACCGACGGCAAGGCGGACGCGCATGTCCTGTGCGTGCGGCCCGCGCTCCAGTACCCGAACGTCACGCTGAAGACTCATTCGCGGGTGGCCCGGCTCGAGACCGACGCCTCCGGGAGCACCGTCAATGGCGTCATCGTCGACCGCGGCGGTGTCGAGGAGACCTACACAGGCGACATCGTCGTCGTCTCGTGCGGCGCGGCGAACTCGGCGGCGCTGCTCCTCAAGTCGGCGTCCGAGAAGCACCCGAACGGGCTCGCGAACTCGTCCGATCAGGTGGGTCGCAACTACATGGCGCACATCAACTCGGCCGTGATAGCGCTCTCCCAGTCGCCTAACCCGACGAAGTTCCAGAAGACACTTGGGATCAACGACTACTACTGGGGTGCCGACGACTCGGAGCTCCCGCTCGGGCACATCCAGATGCTCGGCAAGTCGGACAAGAACATGCTCCGCGCCGGCGCACCGTGGTTCGCACCCGGGCTCGCGCTCGACTACATGGCGAAGCATGCGATCGACTTCTGGCTCACCTCTGAGGATCTTCCGCATGCCGACAACCGCGTCACCGTCGACCGCGACGGGAACATCCACCTGGCGAAGACCTACTACAACCTCGAGGCGCACAAGCGGCTGCTTGTGAAGCTGAAAGGCCTGCTCGGCGCTATTGGCTGTCAGGAGCGGGCAATCCCGCGCTGGTCGGTGCTCGACCAGCAGATCCCGCTCGCCGGCATCGCCCACAACTGCGGCACCGTCCGCTTCGGCGACGACCCGAAGACCTCGGCGCTCGACGCTGACTGCAAGGCCCACGACCTGGACAACTTGTACGTCGTCGACACCAGCTTCTTCCCGTCGTCGTCTGCCGTGAACCCGGCGCTGACGGCGATGGCGAACGCTCTGCGGGTCGGCGACCATCTGATCGAGCGGCTCGGCGCCACGGTGTCTCGGGTCGAGGAAGAGGTGATGGTCTGATGAAGATCGGGAGTCGGCTCGCTCGCACGATCGGCAAAGGAGTCGTCGCAGGTCTCGCCGGCACCGCCGCGATGACGGTGTCGAGCACGATCGAGGCGAAGCTCCGCGGCCGCCAGTTCAGCGACGCGCCGGCGAGAGCGACTGCGAAGGTGCTCGGCATCAAGGAGTTCGAGGACGCGCGCGCGAAGGCGCGGTTCAGCGACCTCTCCCACTGGGGCTATGGCACCGGCTGGGGCATCGCCCGAGCGGTGCTGCGCGAGTTCGGCCTAGGCCCGAAGCTCGCAACGCCGGCGCATTTTGCGGCTATCTGGGGCAGCGCAGCCGTGATGCTCCCGGCCCTCGACATCGCCCCGCCGTTCGTCTTCTGGGGAAAGGAAGACGTCGCGATCGACCTGTTCCATCATGCGGTGTACGCGGCAGCGACGGGCGTTGCGTACGAGCTCCTGGACTGACGGTTGAACAACGCAAGCGTGACGGAGGCCGCGATCGACATCCCCAAGCAGATCCGCGACCTCCTCGACGCGCCCAACTACGTCCATCTTTCGACCGTGCGTCGCAACGGTGCTCCTCGCAACTGGATCGTCTGGGTCGGACTCGAGGGCGAGAACGTCCTGATCTGCACCGACGATCGGAACTGGAAAGCGAAGGACCTGCAGCGCGATCCGCGCGTCGGGCTGTCCGTCGCCGATCACGCCAACCCGTATCGCATGGCAACCCTTAGTGGACGGGTCGTCGAGATGCGGCCCGACCGCGATTGCGAGTACATGGACCCAATCGCGGTGAAGTACACAAGCGAGCCGTTCCCCAACCGCTACCGCGGACCCAACCGCGTCTGCTTCGTGATCGCAATCGAGAACGCGCACCAGCGAACGCTCGACCTCGTCCACAACCCGGCAGCTGCCGACAAGACTGGCTCGGCAGCGTGACTCTGTTCGACTGAACCCGGAGGCCTGTACGCCGAATCGGCGCTACGCCGACTCGGGCTTGTGGTCGGCCGCTGTGGCTCTGGAGGCGATTTCCTTCAGCCTGCGCTCGGCGAGCTCGTAGAGCCGGCGCTGGTTCTCCTCCCACTTCGCCCACTGCTCAGGACTCGTCTTCGTCCTCTTCTTCTTGGCCATCGTCGTCCTCCAAGAGTCGCACGATTCTGCCCAGCATGACGTTGATGTCCGCCAGGCCAAAAAGGATAGCCATCACCTCTTCGCGATAGATGATCGGCTCCGGCTCCACCGCTCACAAGGGTGCGCCTCGAAGGGAGCACCCGCAAGATGGCCGAGCGGGACTCTGCCCCGCCCGGCCACGTCAGAACCGGCGACTCAGTGAGAGGCGCCGGCCAGGACGCCCTGGCTCTCTTCCCACGCTGCCCGAGCCTCGTCCGTCAGCGGATCGAAGTCCGGCTTGATGCGCTGGAACAGGTCGCCCAAATCAGCCCAGAGCTGGTACGTGGACGGGCGGCCCCAGAACCAGTAGCCGTTGTAGATCTTGTCGATCTGTAGGCCCGGAGCGAGCACGAGCGTGATCGGCACGCCCGCATTCGAGTGGTGGGTGTCCGTGTACTCGCGTATGTCGAGCTCGGTCTGCAGCTCGTAGTTCTCGTCCGCGAGATAGGTCCAGAACGCGCCGGTCGCGATCTTCATCTTGTTCGTGTCGTGCTGATCGTTCGGGAAGACGCTCACCATCTCGGTGAACCCCACCGGGCAGAAGTCGTACAGCTTGACGAGCTCCCGCTGGTGCTGGCGCTCGCGCGGGCAATGCTCGCCGCGCGCCAGCATGAGCACCGTCGGGTTGTCGCCCTGCAGCTCCGACAGCCTGTGGATGACACCCATGTCGTCCGGGAGCTCGAAGTCGGGGAGCGTCTCTCCCACCTTCAGCTTGCTGGCCATCTCTGTCTCCTCTCGAGTTGTAGGGGCGAGGCTTGCCTCGCCCGTTACGTCGGGCGGATGCCGGCGATGCCCAGCCGGATCCGGTAGATGCTGGTCAGGGCGGCGATGTAGAGCGTCTTGCTGTCCGCGTCGCCGAACGCGATGTTGTGCGGATCCTCGGGGAGCTTCAGCAAGCCGAGCCGCTCGCCCTCCGGCGAGAGCACCCACAGACCGCCGGGGCCGCAGACGTACAGATTCCCCTCGACGTCGACCTTGATCCCGTCGAGTGCGTCCTCGCCGGGCGCATCGGTCATGTCGTAGAAGACGGAGCCGTTCGAGAGCGCTCCGTCGCCGGCGACCTCGTAGCGCATCACGATCTTGCGCTCCGGATCCCAGTTGCCGACGTAGAGGTACCGCTCGTCGGGCGAGAACGCGAGGCCGTTCGGGCCCTCGAGCTCATCGCTCTCCAGTGACACGACGCCGTCCCGAACGCGGTAGACGCCGCTGAACGGCGTCTCCTTGGCGGGATCGTCGAACAGGCCAGGCAGACCGAACGGCGGATCGGTGAAGTACAGCGTCCCGTCGGAGCGATAGACGAGGTCGTTCGGGCTGTTCAGCCGGCATGCCGTCGTAGCTGTCGGCGAGCACGGTCGTGTCCCCGTGCGGGTTGACGCGGAGGATCCGGCGGTTGCCGTGCTGGCATATCGTCAGCAGGCCGTTCTGCGGGTCGAACGTGAGCCCGTTAGAGCCGGGCTGGTGGTAGCGCCCGATGTCGAGCCCTGTGTAGCCGCTCTTCGAGCGGAAGACGGTGACCGCGCCGGCAGGCGTCCAGCGATAGATCGCGTTCGTGTTCGGCGAGCTGAAGAGCAGCGCGCCGTCGCTGGCCCAAACCGGTCCCTCGGTGAACTCGAAGCCGCCCGCGACCTTCTCGAGCCTCGCGTCGACCGGGACGATCGAGTCCAGACGCGGGTCGGTGCGCTCGACCTCGAGCTCGGCCTCCTGGCCGACGGCTGCGCGCTCGGCCGCGTAGAAGTCGAGCGTCGCAGTTCGCATCCAGATGTAGTTGCGCGGCGAGGCCGAGATCGGGCCGTTGATGCCGAAGACAGCGATCTGGAACACGTCGCCCGGCTTGGCGTCCTGCGTTAACAAGACGCGGTTCGGCGCATTGAAGCCGCCGACGACCTGGGCTCCTGTATCACCGATCGCATGCGGCAGTTCACCGTTGACCCACACCTCGGCGTAGTCGTCGATCGTGACTTCGAAGACGACGGACGAGCCGCTTGGGTCGAGATCACCGACCAGCTCCGGGATCGTGACGTCGATGCGGTACCAGTTGAAGCACACTCGGCCGTTCGCGAGCCGGCGCATCGTGTCCGCGGGCGCGAGCGTCCGCCAGTCCGAGACGTCATAGTCGGCGGCCTCGGCGTGGGGAAGCACGTCGTAGGTGCGGTTCGGGACGGCGCCGGGGCCAAGCGGGTCAGCGGCAGAGCCGAGCTCGACGAAGTCGATCTCCTCGACCGTCGCGTCCGAGTAGTGCCACTGGCCGCCGACGAGCGCGGCGCCCTCGTCGGTCTGCAGGTCGACGATCGCGTCCGGCCGGCCGGGCAGGAGCTCGGGTGGGCCGGGGAGCCGCGTCGCCGGGGTGAGCGTTGCGGTAGCCATGTCTAGGCCTCGACTTTCACGACGAAGTAGAGGAACGGATCGGAGACGTCGACGAACTGGTGCGGGACGCCGTTCGGGATCGCGAGGACATCGCCCTCGGCCAGCGCGTTCGACGTGCCGCCTTCGATCGCCCTGGCGCGAATCTCGCCGGCGGCGACTTCGCGCGTGTCGATCATCTCGCCGCCGGTGACGACGGTCGCGGTCCCCTGGACAACGTGCATCACATCGACGACGCGCTCGTGGAACTCGACCTCGCCGGGGGCGTTCCGCCGCCCGGCGTCGATCTTGTAGCCGCCCGTGTCCAGCAGCAGCCCACCGGTCTGGAACTTCTCGTCGACAGCTGCGCGCGAGAAGAAGACGGCGCTATTCGCGGTGGCCATGGCTACGCCTCGACCTTCACGAGCGACGCCGCAGCCGCGCCGATGGTGGCCAGCTCCTGATCCTCCGGAGCCGACGTGGCACCGCTGACCCCGATCGCTCCGATGACCTGACCGTCGAACATGATCGGCATCCCGCCCTGCAGAGGCACCGCCCTAGCGAGGTGTAGCGCAGACGGCCGGCCGCCCGAAGCCTGATCTTCGAAGTCCTTGCTCGGCCGACGATAGATCGCAGCCGTGCGAGCCTTGTCGACCGAAACCTCGGCGCTTGCGACCTGCGCGGCGTCGGGCCGCCACAGGTAGACGAGCGCGCCTCCGGCGTCGACGACAGCCGCGACGGGTGAGACGCCCCGCTCCTCCGAGACTTCCTGCACGGCTTCGGCTGCGAGCTTGGCGCCTTCGAAGGTGATCGCCGGAACCTCGACCGTCGAGAACTCCGCTGCCGCGCCGGCGATCGAGCACGCCTCGTCCTGATCGGGCGTCTCGCCGCTCGTGCCGATCGCGCCGACGACCTCGCCGTCGACGACCAGCGGAATGCCGCCGGTCAGCGCCGAGACGCCGTGGAGTGCAAGCGCGCCCAGACGACCGTTCGTGACCTGCTCCTCCATGACACGGCTCGGACGAACGAAGATCGCAGCGGTGCGCGCCTTGTCAACCGCGACCCGGCTGCTCGCGATCTGCGCGTTCTGCGTGCGGCGGAGCTGGATCACCTCGCCCCACGGGTCGACGACGGCGAAGACGACGCGGTACCCGTTCTCGTTGGCGACCTTCTCGGCGGCGGCGATGACGGCTTCCGCGCCGGCGTCGTCGATGATCCTGCGCGTGCGTACGAATGCCATGGTTCAGGCTCCTTTTGCTTGGTGGGTTGACGGGCCGCGCGCGTTCAGGACTGCTGCCCAGATCGCCGTGTCGGCCGTGATGAAGAGGATGTTTCGTTCGGCGCCGCCGAACGCGAAGTTGACGGCACCGGGCAGAGTGATCTCGCCGATCAGGTCGCCTTCGGGCAAGAAGACCTCGACGCCGCCGAAGGACGACGCGTACACGCGGCTCTCGCTGTCGACCTTGATCCCGTCCGGGAAGCCACGCGCGGTCACAGCAAAGAGCCGCTCGCCAATCAGGTGACGACCGTCGGCGGTGACATCGAACGCGACGATGTGGTGCGGCAGCTTCGGGTAGAAGCTGCCTGCTTCCTGGTTCGCGCCGCTGTCGGTCACATAGAGAACGGAGTGGTCGGGCGAGAACGCGAGCCCGTTCGGCTTCTCGAACGAATCGGCTACGACGGAGGTCTGGCCGGTGCGCGGGTCGTGGCGGTAGACGTAGTCGCCGACGAGCGGTCCAGGCTTGAAGCCCTGCAGATGCCCGTAGCTTGGATCCGTGGACCAGATCGAGCCGTCGCGGCCGACGACGACATCGTTCGGCGAGTTGAAGCGCAGGCCGCGCCAGGAGTCGACCACCGTCTCGACCTCGCCCGTTGCGGGGTCGAAAGCGCTGATCTGCCCGTGGCTCGCCGGTGCGCCCTGCTCGCAGACGAGAAGGCGGCCGTCGAGACCGTGCGTCATGCCGTTCGCTGCATTCGCGTTCGGGCGTACGACGTCCACGCGCTCGGGCTCGAGCGGGAAACGATCGCCGTCCAGCGCAAGCCGCTTGACGTCCACGACCGGGACGCCGGTCCCGCGCGGCAGCGACGTGAAGTAGAGAGCGTCCTCGTCGGCAACGTAAACAGGGCCTTCGTGCGCATCGACACCGACCACTCGGGTGAGCTGCGGGGCCCTGCCGAGCACGTCGGCGAACGCTGCATTGTGGGACGTGAACGGCGCCTCGTTCGCAGCAATGGAAGCGACCGCGCTCATAGCTACGCGCCGACGAGCTCGCGGGTCTCGCCGCGCTCGACGAGATGGGAGCTCAGCTCGGCGAGCCTACGGTGCGTTCCCGCGGAGACATCGTGGCCCTCCTCCCAGGAGCGCCACACGGTTTCCTTGATCCGCGCAGCAACAGCCGTCGGCGCGGTCGGCTCGGGTGCTACCCGTGCATCCGTCGGGATCCAACAGAGCGAGAACCCGATGCGATCGCCAGCGCTCACCGCGAACGACGCGCGTATGACCGTGTCGAGCTCGACCGGCACGCCCGCGCGAACGGCGACCCGGGTTGGATCCTCGCTCCGTGACGCGAGCTCCATGACGAGGTCGACCTCACCGGAGATGCCCTCGACGCCTCGCAGAACCTCGTGTGGCGAGCCGGCGTCGTGTGCGAAGAGCATCGCGTCGGTCAGCCGCACGACTCCCGCGTCGGTCGTGAAGGTCGTCTGGAGGACGAGCGTGCCCGGGAAATACCGCTGCTCGCTGGCGAACCCAGCGGCCGGGCTGATGGACCAGTGACCGCCCCGCGGATCGAGGATGCGGTCGAAGATCGCCGGACTGTCGTACCGCGGCAGACAGAGCCAGTCGATCGATCCGTCGCGACCGACGAGCGCTGCCGCAGAGCGGTCGGCGAGCAGGCCGTAGTCGGCCATCGACAGCGGCTCACGCTCCACACTGGCGAGGCCGAACACAGCTGTCTCGATCATGGCTCGGCTCCTTTCGATCGTCAGGAAGCGGTCGCGGCGAGCTCGGAGAGAGATGCGCTCTCGTCAGCCTGGGCGATCTCGACGTAGACCTTTATCGCCTCGTGGTCCTCAGTGAGTGCGCGGATCATCTCGTCGTGGTTCTCGAGCCCGTCGATCGGTGTGGTCAGCAGCTGCACGAGCCAGCCAGGGAAGAGCGCCTCGGCCTTGATCAGGTCGTCGACACCTGTGCGGAAGTCGTTCGGCGCCGCGTTGACGGTGCCGACCATCACCTTGTTGCCGAGGACGAACCCCTGGTTGATCTTGTCCGAGTTGATCGTCGCCGTACGCTCGCCGCCTGTGATCGAGGCGAGAACGAGGACACCGTTATTCCCTAGTACTTCAGCAGCTTCCCAGACAATCGGGCTGAAACCGGTCGCGTCGAGGATCACGTCGAACGGGCCGCGCTCGGCGCTGACCTCGGCGAGCGACATGTCCTGCGAGGAGATGTAGACGCCGCCGAGCTCCTCGACGAGCTCCGCGTTCCGGTACGGCTTCTGCCGCTGCGAGAAGACCGTCAGCTCAAGGCCGCGCAACCGGGCAACCAGCGCAGTCAGCAAGCCAACAGTGCCTGAGCCGAGAACGCAGGCGCGCTTCGGCTCCCACACCTTGAGGCGCCGCTGGATCTCGTACGCGTGGTTGATGCCTTTCTCGGCGACCGTCGTCGGCTCGAGCAGGACGCCGACCTCCTGGAGCGCCGCCGGCAGCGGGAATACATACTGTGCGTCCTCGACGTAGTACTCCGTCAGATAGCCGTGCAGCAGGTTGATGCCGCGCTCGTAGTAGACGTCGTCGGTCGTGAAGTCCTGAAGGCCGATCGCCCCGTAGATCGACGAGCCGGGCCTGCGGACGCTGGAGACGACGATCGTGCCGGGGCGGATCGTGGTTGGCACGTTCGGCCCGACCTCGACGACCTGGCCAAGGCTCTCGTGCCCGGTGACGAGGTAGTCGTCACCTGCGGGAGCCGCGCCGTACTCGGCTGCGTTGATCTCCTTGTCCGTCCCGTCGACGCCGACGCGGAGCACCTTTACAAGGACGCCCCGTCCGTCCGCGATGTCGGTGACCTTCGGCTTCTCGATCTCCCGGAGGTGGATCGAATCGGGCGTTCCTGGATGGACGGCGATCGCTTTCATTGGAACCTCCAGAAGAATTCGGGGCCTGCGTTGCAAGCTGTCGAACGCCTAGTCGCGGCTAGCTGGAGGTCGTTACAGCTCGTGCAAAAAGAAACGTGCGATTGCGTTCCGCGACGCCGAGATCGAGGCCCGACGCCGCAGAACGCGGAGCTACGAGGAGTGCTTCTTCTTGCGTGCTGGGCGCTTGCCGGATGGCAGGTCGCGCCCACGGCGAATGATCAGGTCGGCCACAAGTCCCGTCCAGCCGGTCTGATGCGACGCACCGATGCCGGCACCAGTGTCGCCGTGGAAGTACTCGTGAAACGGGATCAGATCGCGCCACGCCGGATCGTGCTGCAGTAGCTCGTAGCCGCCGAAGACGGGCCGAGTGCCATCGGCTTGCCGTGTGAACAGGCCCGCGAGCCGGTTGGCGAGCTCGTCGGCAACCTGCGCCAGGTTCATCAACTGACCGGACCCGGTCGGCATCTCGACGGTGAAGCTGTCGCCGAGGAAGCGGTGGTAGACGTGCAGCGTCTCGACGAGCAGGTAGTTGATCGGGAACCAGATCGGCCCGCGCCAGTTCGAGTTGCCGCCGAAGAGCCCGCTCGTGGATTCGCCCGGCTCGTAGTCGAGGATCGCCATAACTCCGTCGACGTCGACATGGAGCGGGTTGTCGCGATGGTAGGCGGAGAGCGCGCGAATCCCGTGGTCGGAGAGGAACTCGGCGGGATCGAGCATCGCCGCGAGTAGACGTCGGAGCCGGGTGTCGTCGACAATCGAGAGCATCCGCCAGCCCGCGTGCTCGGGCGAGTCGTGGTGTTGGGCGACTGCCCTCGCCTCCGGGCGGTTCTCCGAGAACCACTCGACGCGCGTCATGAAGTCGGGAAGGCGCGCCATCGTCGCCGGCCCGAGCGTGGTCACTGCTGCGAGCGGTAGCAGCCCGACGACCGAGCGCGCCTTGAGCGGGATGACTTCGCCGTCTCCGAGATGGAGGATGTCGTAGTAGAAGCCGTCTTCCTCGTTCCAGAGGCCCTTCTCGTTGAGCGCCGAGGCGATCAGCGCGAAGTGCTCGTAGAACTTGGTGGCGAGGTCCTCGTAGGTCTGATCGTGCTCGGCGAGCAGGATCGCGAGCTCGAGCAGGTTCTGGCAGTACATCGCCATCCACGCCGTGCCGTCGGACTGCTCCAGTCGACCGCTGACGGGCAACGAGGAACGATCGAACGGGCCGATGTTGTCGAGGCCGAGAAAGCCGCCCTCGAAGAGGTTGTTGCCCTCCGAGTCCTTGCGGTTGACCCACCACGTGAAGTTGAGGAGCAGCTTGTGGAAGACGCGCTCGAGGAACTCGATGTCGCCGTCGTCGGCAATCTCGTGGATGCGGAGGGCAGCCCAGGCGTGGACGGGTGGGTTCACGTCGCCGAATGCCCACTCGTAAGCCGGCAGCTGTCCGTTCGGGTGCATGTACCACTCGCGGCACATCAGCACGAGCTGATCCTTCGCGAACGCGGGGTCGACGTGCGCGAGAGAGACGCAGTGGAAGGCGAGATCCCAGGCGGCGTACCACGGGTACTCCCACTTGTCGGGCATCGAGATGACGTCCATGTTGTTCAGGTGGAACCACTCGTGGTTGCGACCGTTCTCGCGGCCGGCGGGGGGCGGCGGGCCGGCCGGGTCACCCTCGAGCCAGCGGCGGATGTCGTAGTGGTAGAACTGCTTCGACCAGAGCATCCCGCCAAGCGCCTGGCGCGCGATCAGTCTCTCGTCGTCCGAGATGCGCGCCGGGATGACCTCGGCGTAGAACTCGTCTGCTTCCTTCGCCCGCCCGGCCATGATCCCGCCGAAGCCGTCGAGCGTCGCGCTCGGCCCATCGGTCAGCCGGAGCTCGATCGTGGCCGACTCACCCGCCTCGACCTCGAGCCGGTAGCGGAGCGCGGCCTTCGTGCCTGTTTGGTCAGGATTGACCGTGGTCGCTCCGTGAACGACGTGATCGTGGATCCCGTCCTTCGGGTACGGCGTCGACGAGGGCACGCCGAAGAGCCGCTCGGCGTTCGTCTCGTTCTCGCAGAAGAGCGCCTCGGGCGTGCCACTCGCGACGAGCCGGCGCGTGCCGAGCGCGTGGTGCGCGGCGACGAGCGCACCGCCCTCGAGCCGGATCGAAGGCTTCCGGTCGTCGATACCCCACGACCAGGTGTTGCGGAACCAGAGCGTCGGCAAGACATCGATCGTCGCCGTCTCCGTCCCGTTGTTGCGCACGGTGACGCGCAGGAGAATGTCCTCGGGACCGTCCTTCGAGTAGTCGGCGGTGATCTCCCAGTAGCGGCCGTCATCGAAGATGCCGGTGTCGACGAGCTCGAACTCGGGGTCGAGCTTGCCGCGGGAGCGGTTCTCGTCGACGAGCCGTTGATACGGGAACTCGGCCTGCGCGTACATGTAGCGCCAGCGCATCCACGAGTGGGTCGGCGTCGAGTCGAGGTACCACCAATACTCCTTGGCGTCCTCGCCGTGGTTGCCCTCCGGACCGGTGAGACCGAAGATCCGCTCCTTGAGAATCGGGTCGCGCCCGTTCCAGAAGGCGAGCGCAAGACACAGCGTCTGGCGGTCGTCGCAGATCCCTGCGAGCCCGTCCTCGTTCCAGCGGTAGGTTCGTGACCGGGCATGGTCGTGCGGGAAGAAGTCCCATGCCTCGCCGGTCGCGCTGTAGTCCTCGCGGACGGTTCCCCAGGCGCGCTCACTGAGGTAGGGGCCCCAGTGGCGCCACGGGGAGCGGCCCTGCGGGACCTCATTCAGTCGCTCTCGCTCGACGCTCATGTCGCCAGAGTCTTACTGACTCGCGGCGCGTTACACCCGTAACGTCTCAGTCCCGGTCGACACTACCCGCCAAATGCGATTCGGCTCCCAGCTCTGCGGCGACCTCGACGCCGCGTCGACCCGCGAGTGGCTCGTCACGGATGGGCTCGGCGGGTTCGCGATAGGCACCGTCGGCGGACTGCGCACCCGTCGCTACCACGGCCTGCTCGTCGCTGCGACCGAACCGCCGGGCGGCCGGATGCTCGGTCTCGCGGCGCTCGACCCCGTTCTCGTCATCGGCGACGCCCGAATCCGCCTCGCGGTGCACGAGTGGGCAAACGACTCCGTCGACCCCCAGGGCAACGTCCACCTCGCGTCGTTCGAGCTCGAGGACGGCGTACCGCGCTGGCGCTGGCAGGTGGGCGACGTGATCCTGCAGCGCGAGATCGCCGCCGTTCACGGTCAGCCCGCGATGGCGATCGTCCACACGTTGATCTCGGGGATGGATTCGACGCGGCTCGAGCTCTCGGCACTCAGCACCTGGCGCAGTGCGCATGGCGAGCGGTTCGCCTACGGCAAGCCCGAAGTCGAGAACCTCAACGACGGCTACGTCTTCGAAGGCGCCTACCGCGTCCAAGGCCCTGGCTACTCGCCGGCCGGCGAGTGGTTCACGGGCGTCCGTTACCGCGCAGAAGCAGACCGCGGGCTGAACGCGAACGAGGATCTCTGGTACTCAGGCACGTTCTCGGCCGAGCTGTCGGCCGGTGAGACGCTAACGGTCACAGCCTGGTCGGATGACCACGACTCGACCCCGCCGCCAGGCCCGCAGGTCGTCGCCTCGGCGCGCCGGCGCGCCCGCGATCTCGTCATCCAGTCAGCCTCAACTGACGACATCGACGCGACACTGACGCTCGCCGCCGACCAGTTCATCGTCGCGGGTCCCACCGTCGTGGCGGGCTATCCGTGGTTCGGCGATTGGTCGCGCGACACGATGACGTCCTACGAGGGGCTATTCCTCGAGACCAACCGAGCCGACGAGGGGCGCCGACTGCGGCTCCGCAACGCCGCGACGGTGAGCGAGGGCATGCTCGCGAACACGGCCGACACCGGGACGCTCGAGTACAACACGGTCGACGGCACGCTCTGGTTCCTGCAGGCGATCGGCCGTCATGTCGAGCGCACCGGCGACCTCGATCTCGCCGCGGAACTGGCACCGACGCTGCTCGAGATCGTCGACGCGCACGTCGCCGGCACCCGCTACGGCATCGGCGTCGATCCAGACGACGGCCGCCTGACGCACGGCGCACAAGGTCTCGCGCTAACGTGGATGGACGCCCGCGTCGACGGGAACCCGATCACGCAGCGCGCCGGGAAGCCGATCGAGATCAACGCGCTCTGGATCAACGGGCTCGCGACCGTGGCGGGGATTCTCGAACGGCTCCGCCAGGACGACTCGCGCGTGCGTTCACTCCGAGGCTACGGCGCGTGCCTCGTTCGCGACGGCGTTTGCGGTGGGCAATCGCTGGCAGGACGTCGTCGGCGACCCGAGCCTGCGCCCGAATCAGCTGCTCGCTGTGTCGCTGCCGTACGCGCCGCTGCAGGAGCGCTCAGTGGTGGAAGCCTGCGCGGCGCTCCTCACGCCGCTCGGCCTGCGCAGTCTCGCTCCGGACGATCCCGCCTACATCTCGCACCACAAGGGCGGCCCGGCGGAACGAGATCGCGCCTATCACCAGGGCACAGTCTGGCCCTGGCTGATCGGGCCATACGTCGAAGCCGCGCTGAAGACCGGCGTCCCGACCGACGGAGTCCTCGACGGGCTCGAAGCGCACCTCGGAGAGTGGGGCCTTGGCTCGGTCTCGGAAACCGCCGACGGCGAAGCCCCCCACAACGCAACCGGCTGCCCGTTCCAGGCCTGGTCGGTCGCCGAGCTGCTGAGGGCTCGCCGCCTGCTGCGCAGTTCCTAGGCCGCTTCGGCTCCGAACGCCGGCTCAGTCACGCCGACCGTGCCTTCTTGTCGCCGCCGTTTGCGCGGGATCGCGAACGCCGCAAGCGCCCCGACCCCGACGACTGCCGCCCCGACGTACACCGCGGTGGTCAGTCCGTTGACGAAGGTCGTCGGCGTGCGATAGCCGCCCGCATGGGCGAAGATCGACGCCAGGACGGCGACGCCGAGGACGCCGCCCAGCTCGCGGATCGCGTTGTTGGCGCCGGACGCCTTCCCCTCCTCCTCCGACCGCACGGCCGAAAGGACGACGTTCGCGACCGGCGCGAAGAAGAGCGCCATGCCGACGCCCGCGAGGATGAACGGCCCGACGAGGTGGGTGTACGGGACGGTCGGGGTCGAGACAGCGGCAATCCAAGCGAGACCGATCGCTTGCAGAGTCAGGCCGACGCCGATGATGTTCTTCGCCGGCAGCTTGTCGGACATCGCACCCGCGATCGGCGCGATGAAGATCGGCGCGAGCGTCCACGGCAGGATCCTCAAACCCGAGCCGAACGGCGAGTATCCCTGCACGGTCTGGAAGAACTGCGAGAGCAGGAAGATCGAGCCGAACATCCCGAAGAACATCAGGAGCGACGCGACGTTCGCCAGCGAGAACGTCCGGTTGCGGAAGAAGCGCATCGGCAGCATCGGGGCTTCGGTGCGGAGCTCCCACGCCACGAATGCAGCGACCAAGGCTGCACCGAGCACGAAGGCGGTCACGATCTCGGTGCTCCCCCAGCCCTGCTGGTTCCCGCGTACGAGTGCCCACACGATCCCGAACAGCCCCGCGCTGACGAGGCCAAGCCCGGGGAGATCGAGCTTGCCTTCAGGCCCGTAGGTCTCATCCAGCCGCAGCAGCGCGAGCGGCAGGAGAACGACGCCGATCGGCACATTGAGCCAGAAGATCCACTGCCACGAGATGCCCTGCACGATCGCGCCGCCGACGACCGGCCCGAACGCGATCGCGAGCCCGCTGATCCCGCCCCAGAAGCCGAGCGCGAGACCGCGCTTCGCGGCGGGCACGGCGGCGGAGAGAATGGTCAGGGTCAGCGGCATCACGATCGCGCCGCCGAGCCCCTGCACGGCGCGGGCGATGTTCAGCACCTCGACCGACGGAGCAAGCGCAGCAGCGATCGAGCCGAGCGTGAAGATGCCGACTCCGATCGCGAAGAGCCGGCGGCGCCCGAAGCGGTCGCCAAGCGCCGCGCCCGTGAGGAGCAGCACGGCGAAGGTGAGGGTGTACGCGTTGACCGTCCACTCGAGGCTCGAGAGCGACGCGTGCAGGTCGCGGCGAATCACGGGGATCGCGGTGGTGACGACGAGGTTGTCGAGCGTCACCATGAAGAGCGCGATCGAGCTGATCGCAAATGTCCAGAGCGTCTTCGTACGGGCGGTCATCTTCGTCTCCATTCTGCTTGTGACTGGTCACTCATAACTGAGTCGAAAAAAAAAGGCGCTACGGCTTACTTGGGCAGCCCTCGATGAGGCGGACGGCCCACGGCTCGGGGTCGGTGTTGAGATCCATGGCCGTGATCACGTTCAGGAGCATTCCCATTGCGAACCAGGCCGTGACGGCCTCCTTGGGCAGGTCTGCGACGGCCTCGACGAAGGTGAAGAGCTCGCCGTAGCCGCGCCGCACGGCCGTACGAACGTCGGGGTCGTCACAGGCAGCGTAAGTCTGAAGCTGCCCGAGTAAACGCGTGCGATCCGAGATCACAAGCTCGCCATACGCCTCGCCCATCGCTCGCAAGGCGGCTTCGCCGCGAAGGTCACGGCTAGCAGCGCGAAAGATCTCGAGCGTCTCGGCCATGCACCGCTCGACGGTTGCGACATAGAGCGCCTTCTTCGTCCCGAAGAGACGGAAGAGGTACGGCTGCGAGATCCCCGCCGCCGAGGCGATGTCCTCGGTCGACGTCCCGCGCAGCCCGCCGCGCGCGAATGCGGTGGCAGCAGCCTTGAGCACAGCCTCACGCCGCTCGTCGGCCGTCTGGCGTATCGTTGTCGACGTCATCGTAGTAGTGAGTATTCAATCACAAGAGACACTTGTCAAGTAGGTCGGGGGCTAGGTGGGCGAGCGCGTCCTTCGACGCCTACCCAGTCGTCGAATCACCGTGCCATCAGAAGCGGTCGAGGCTTCCGGCGTGTCGTGCGGTGCGCTCGAAGTAGTGGAGCATGGCGATGCCGACGGTGAAGTAGGCGACGCCGACGATTGCTTCTTTGCCGATCGTCGGGAGTACGTCGGCGAGTGTGTGTCCGTTGGCAAGGGCTCGGGCGGCGTGAATGCCGTGGGTGAGCGGGATGTAGTTGGCGAGGGTTTGGAGGCTTTCGGGGAGCCGGTTGAGGGGGACGTTGGCGCCGGTGACGATGAGGAAGACTCCTGAGAGGGTGTCCGCGAGCAAAGTTATCGAGCGGGTGCGGAAGGAGAGCGAGCCGATGCAGAGCCCGAGGCCTGCGCAGGCGAAGCAGGAGGCGAGGAGCGCGGTTCCTATCCCACCGAGCCGGTCGAGGGACAGGTGGAGGTGGAGCATGGTGGCGGCGAGTGTGTAAGAGAGCACCGCGACGACGAATCCGTTGACGACGGCGGGAAGCGCACGCCCGAGGAAGAGGGCGAGGCGGTTGGCGGGAGAGGCGAGCAGCATTGGGAGGGTTTGGTAACGGCGTTCGCCTCCGATCGATTGGGTCATCCCAAACATCCCCGCGAGTGCGGCGGCGACGAAAGCGTTGCCGATCAGGAAGAACGTGTCGTTGGCGGTGTTGGCTGCGCGGCCGAGGTAGATGAAGTAGATGGTTTGGAAAACTGGGTAGGCGACCAGGATCGAGAGGAACGCCCACGGGTTGAGCCAGTTGAACAGGGCTCGATAGCTCGTGAGCCCTCCGGCGAAGAAGACGCGAAGGCTGTTCATGCGAGCTTGAGTGTGGCGCGGTCACGCGCGAGGCGCTCGAAAAACGCCAGGCAGGGGATCGCGATCAGAAGGTAGATGACGCTCAGTGCGAAGCACATGCCGATATCGGGCCATGGCGTTTGCCCTGCCGCGGCCTTGCCGAGCGCGCGGAATCCCCAGGTTGGGGCGAGCAGCCAGGAGATCGGGCGTAGCCAGCCGGGCAGGATCGCGAAGGGCAGGATCAGCCCGGAGGCGATGTACACCGGGTATTGCAGGCTGATGCCGAGGTAGAACGCTGCCCGGTAGAGGATGAAGGTGGAGGCAGCGATCAGCCCGAGCGTGCCGATCGCGAGGACACACCCGACGGCTGCGACCGAGAACGCGGCCCAGTCGTTGATCAGGAATGGGATTCCGAACACCAGGCGGCCCCAGGCGAGGGTGACCACGAGCCCGTAGATGCCGAAGGCAGCGCGGGCGATCATTACCGGGCTGATCAAGACGACGAGCGGGGTCGGTGCGCCCACAATCAGCTCCAGCGTTCCCATCTCGCGCTGTGTGTCGAGCGCGAAGCCCGCGCCGAGTATGACCCACCCCCACATGATGATCACGGCCGCCCCTAGCGACGCTGTGAAGAGGACGCGCTCGCCGTTTGCACTACCGAGCAGCAGGTATGCGATCGAGGCAAACACGATCGGCCAGACGAGCATCCCGACCATGTCGAACGGGGAACGAAGAAGCAGCAGCAGATCGACCTTCAGCCCGCTCCTGAACGCTCGGATCACGCCTCGCTCACCAACTGGACGTACGCGTCCTCCAGGGTCGGTTCGCGGGCGGTCACGCTCGTCACCTGCGCGTCAGCCAAGGCGCCGAGAAGCGGCTGGATGAGGGCGGCGCCGCGGGACGACTGGACCGACAGCACCTGTGTCTGATCCTCCGCCTTCACCGCAAGCGACTCAACGCCGTCCAACCCACGGACCGTGTCGAGTGCGGCATCACTCACATTGAACGCCACCACCTCGATCACCGTCGTATCGAGCACCCGGGCTTTCAGCGAGGCTGGCGTGCCTTCCGCGACGATTCGACCCTTGTTGATCACAGCTACACGACCGCACAGTTCGTCGGCCTCGAACATGTAGTGCGTCGTCAGTAGGATCGTCTTGCCACTGTCCCGCAACGCAGCGACCGTCTCTCGCAGCTCCCGCGCGCCGACCGGGTCCAGACCGATCGTCGGCTCGTCGAGGAAGAGCACCGGCGGGTCGTGCAACAAGCCGCGGGCGATATGCAGCCGCTGGCGCATACCGCGCGAGTACGTCTCGACGCGCCCCGTCAGACCGACCAGCTCGAGCAGCTCCGCGATCCGCGCCGCCTTGCGCCGCGCCGGCACCCGATACACATCGGCGAAATAGCGCAAGTTGTCCAAGGCCGACAACCGGTCGTACAGGCCGCGGTCCCGGCCGAACACATACCCGACCCGGGAACGGATCTCGTTCGGCTCACGCACCGGATCGAACCCCAACACCCGCACCGACCCCGACGTTGGCAACAGAAGCGTCGTCAGGATCTTGATCGATGTCGTCTTTCCCGCCCCGTTCGGACCCAACAACCCGAACAGCTCGCCCGGCTCCACGGAGAAGCTCACATCGCGAAGGGCCTCGACCTCCGATATCCGCCGCCGAAACGCCCCCTGCCGGGAACGAAACACCCGCGACACCGAAGCCATCTCGATCGCCGGCACCCGGGCACTGTAGAACCGAGCGCCGAACCGCGCCACACGCGCGACCTCCCGCCCGATGGGGCGACCTGTCCCGGGTGCGGCGAACGCCAGGCCTTCTCTGCTATCCCAAGTCGCGCTCGCGTGCTGCCGGCCTTGCACCCGGGCTCCGGTGGCAAGGCGCGGGCTACGTCGGCGCGTCGCTCTCGCCGGAGTAGTGCGCGAGCATCGGTGGAGTGTGCAGGCACTCGGCGAAGCTGAACGGCCGCGTGACGAGTGGCTGCACCCCGGCGGCATCGGGATGGAGCGGGTTCATCAACACGACATCCGCCTCCGGAAGGACCTGCGAGCGCACCGCTGCGAGCAGGCTGCGGCGCTCCTCGAGCCAGTCGGTCACCCAGGCGCGGATCGCATCGTCGCCGCCAGCGTCCGGGACGCTCTCGGGAGTCGCATCGATCTCCGTCCAACCGAGCAGGTAGTCATTCGGTGCATCGGCTGGATCGCCAGGCAGGTATCGCAGGGCAACCAGCACCGCGAGCCCCGCCTCCGAGGCGAAGTTGACCACCGGTGCGCCCGGTGGTGAGTAGCGGCCGCCACGTTCCAGCGTCCCTGCGCCGTCGAGCGCCGTCTGCCCGATCCGGATGAGCCGCCAGAGCCGCATCGGGCTACGGGCGCTGCCTCGACACGGTCGTGGTGTCGCGGGATGACGTGTGGTTCCGAGCACCCATCGGCGGATGCTAGAGCCTATCCACAGGATGCTCAGCCGCTACGCAACGAGCGCCTGGCGCGGTGCGGTCTCACGCGCGACGTGCTCTGCGACGTCGCGGAGGCTCTCGGTCTCGCGATAGACGCGCAGCTGGTCGTCGGCGCCGTTGCCGCCGGTCAGGATGCTTTCCACCAGCTCGAGCTCCTCGGCGCAGCCGAGCGCTTCGGCCGCAGGCTCGCACCACTCGACTAGCGACCGGATCGCGTCGGCTGCGGGTCGATCGACCTCGGTCTCGAGATCGATCAGCCTGGCCTCGAGCCCGTCGCGTGCTGCGCGCGACTTGTTCTCGGCCAGGAGCAGCGCGTCCGGCTCGGCGAAGAACTCGCCGCACTCGAAGGCACTGCCGAGCGTCGCGACGAGGGCCTGGCACAGCGCGACGATCGCAGCGGTGCTCTCGGTCCTTGTCTGGACGTCGCACACCCTGATCTCGACGGTTCCGAGCTTCGGGTGCGGGCGAACATCCCACCAGAGATACGTGGAGTCGGGGAAGCTGCCGGTTCGCAGGCCGCGATCGACCAGCGCCTCGAACTCGTCCATCGACCCGAGTACCGGCGGGATCCCGGAACGCGGGAAGGACTCGAAAATCCACGCCCGGGTCGAGGCGAAGCCGCTCGCCCGGCCCTGCCAGAACGGCGAGTTCGCGGAGATCGCGAGCAACTCGGGCAGGAACGCGCGTACACCGTCGGCGCAAGCGGTGGCCTTCTCCGGCGAGTTGACCCCGACGTGGACATGGAGGCCGAACACCGCCTGCTGAATGACAACCGGACGGAGGCGGCGGGCGAGCCGCAGGTAGCGCGGACTCTCCGTGACATGCTGGTCCTCGCTCGGTGAGAACGGATGCGTGCCCGCCGAGGCGATCAGGAGATCCTCGTTCGCTGCCGCCGCGCAAACCCGCTCGCGGAGATCGGCCAGGTCTTCGACCGCGGCCGGGACGCTCGCGCAGATCTTCGTCGAGACCTCGAGCATCGAGTCGAGCACCTCAGGCTTGATGCGCTGCCCGATGTGCTCGCCGGTGAACGACTCGAGGATGACCCCGGCGCGTGGCGTGAGCGCGCAACTCAGCCGGTCGAGGATCTGGAACTCCTCCTCGACGCCGACGCTGTACGGGGTACTTCGACCGAAGTTGGTCTCCATGCTGCCCTCCTCTGGCCCGTGCCTTCTGGAGTGATGGCCTTGGAGTGATGCTATTCCCTGCAAAGTCAGGATCAAACAAACCGCGGGGCACGTCGCTGGTTTTCACATGGTCGATAACAGATCGTTATCACCCTTAGAAAACCCCATCGCTATGCGGGTTCGAGGTGTTTTAGCACGAGAAATCCTCTTCGTTTCGACCAGTGCAATGCGGGAGTAAGAATTTCGTTAATCCTGGCCCGGCTCAGCCTTTTACGCCCGGGACGTCTGGCAGGGTCGAGGGCATGGTCGGGAAGGCTCACCTGTCGGTCGCGATCCCCGCCGCCGCCGCCGTGCTCCTCCTGGGGAGCGCGTGGGAGGTCGCGCGAGGGAGCGAAACCCTGCTTAGAGCTCCTTTCATAATGAGTTCTTGAGTCGGCGGTAGCAGACGAGGCAGCAACCGATCGCGAGGAACGCTCCGTGGATGTCGCCGCGGCGGTCGTAGCGGACGAGCAGTCGTTTGAACTGGTGGAGCCAGGCGAAGG
>JBBRNX010000012.1:0-94703 GCA_038230035.1 Gaiellales bacterium | reverse complement strand
GTCTGCACCGAGACCTCAAGAGATCGCCAGACCAACGCCAGATCAGCCCCCTCCACCAACAACCGGTCAGCCTCCCGCAACTTCCGCACGATCTGCTCCGGCGTATGCCGTTTCCGTTTCATCAGAGCCACCTCCTGCCCCGAGACGGGGCGATCGGCACCCTCATAACAGGCGGACCGATCTCAGGGGGTCACGTCATCACGCCCGTGCGAGGATGATCTCCTCAAAGAACTCGCCCTGACGGCGACCCGTGCGGCGGTTCACGTGGCGTTTCCGACGTTCCTCTATGTGAAAACCCGCTTCGGACAGAATGTCGTCATACAGCCCCCGCTGGTCGTCGATAACGACGACCGCCAACGCGCCGTTTCTCATGTGATCACGGGCGTTTCTGAACACGGAAGTCATGTCCTCGACGTACGAAGCAACTGCAGCCTTCGAAGTCCCCTTCTCAGCGGCACCGATCTCGTTGCTGCGCAACTCATGAAGGTTGAGAAGCTCGAAAGCATAGCGATGTTGCTCGTGATAGTCGATCCGACCCGGGTAAGGCGGCGACGTTATGAGTCCGTCGAACTTCGCGCCATACGAGACCACACGGGCATCGCCATGGTGGACCGTGACCTCAACCGACTGGCGTAGACGCTCGTACTCTTTGACGCGCTTGATCGTGTCAAGCGTGTACCGATGAAGGAACTTGTGAGCTTCTCTGATCGGCTGGCAGATCCTAGAGTGCTTCCGACAGTAATACGGCTCGATCTGTGGCTCTTTCGGGAAGTCGAGTCCGTAATGGGTAACGAGGCGAGCAGATCGCGCCGATCGTGAAAGGACGATCCTCATCAGATCCGCCGTGTCCGGGTAGCGCTCAATCAGCGTGCGGTAAACCAAGAGCTCCGAAAGCGCCTGCGGATCGAACCACTCCACGAGCCACTCGCCCACAGGCTCAGCTTGAGTACAGCCAGGGGGCGTCAAGACTTCATCGAGCGTCATTTGTAACTGACCGCGCCGGAGAACGGTCTCGAAATTGGCTAGAGCCCCGCGAAGATTTTGCTCGACAACGAATGGGTTGTAGATAGCCGTCTTGACGCGGCATAGGAGCGCATTGAACGCCGAGATGTCGACGCCGACACTCGCGCAACCGAAGGTTGAACACTCAACCAGTGTTGTTCCACTTCCGGCGAAAGGGTCGACGATCACCGAATTCTTCGTGAAGTGGCGGTGGAGGAAGATCTCGACTAGCTGCGGAACGTACTTCCCGAGATACGGGTGAAGACGGTGGACGTGCTTCGTCCGTTCCCTCTCCGGTAGCTCCTTCTCTGACCACGACAACTCTGGGTCGAGATCGGCTCCTGCAAGTCGAGCATAGATGTCGGCTTGAGTCGTCACGGCGTCCGGCGATCCTACCGCTCGAGGTTGACGACGCCCACGACCATGTAGCGGACTATGGAGGAGGCTGACGCGATCTGCGCAAGTGCCGTCCGCGGCGATTTGGGAGCTTGGCGAAGGGAGCCAGGGCTTCGATCCGTACGGTTGTAGTTGCTCGGCTAGCCAGGGAGAATCGCGTCCATGAGCTCTGATGTCGTTGCCGCCGAGCTCGACTTCCGTCTCGGGCGATGGCAAGAACTTTGGCAGCGCGGCGGTCCCACCGATGTATCGAAGAGCCTGATCCGCGAGCTTGGCTTGTACGGTGGTGCGCAGGGAGTGTGGGTCGATGCAGAGCGAACCCGCGGCATCGCGCCGGATGGAGGGACTGTCACCGTCGGTCTCCTCCACACCGGACACCACTATGCGGACGACCTCTCCGCGTCGGGGATCATCTACCACTACCCGCGCACAAACCGGCGGGGCGGTCGGGACCTGTCAGAGGTCGAGGCGACCAAACGCGCAGGAGAGCTCGCGCTCCCCGTCTTCGTCGTAGCGCCTTCGAGCACAAGCGGCGCGCGGCGCGACGTGTATCTCGGCTGGATTGTCGACTCAGACGACGAGGCGGAGCTCTTCCTCGTCACCTTCGCCGACGAGGCGCCGACAGGGCGACCTTCGAGAAGCGCTGATGCGCCGTTCATGTTGCTCGACGCCAACGTCGACGCTCGGCGCGTTGAGGTCGCCTCGCGTCCAAATCAGCAGCGCTTCAAGTTCGACGTCATTGCCCGGTACGGAGCTGCTTGCGCTGTTTGCGATATCGCGGTTCGCGAGGTGCTCGACGCCGTCCATCTCGCCGGGAAGGCGCAGCAGGGGGTCGACGACCCTGAAAACGGGCTCGCCCTGTGCGCGACGCACCACCGAGCGTTCGACCGCGGGCTCTTTGCCATCGAGCCTAGCTCGACCACGATCCACGTACGCCCGAACGCTGGCGACCTGAGAATCACCCGCCAGTCAATCGCACACTTGAAGGCACTCCCCCACGCGGAAGCCCTCGACTGGCGCTGGCGGCGGTGGAATGCTGCCGAGGCTGCTCGCCCGACGCTGGTGGATTTCCTCGCCAACGTCTATGAGGGCGCACGCCCCTACTTCAAGGAGCTTTGGGATGCAGGAGTGATCGACTCCAACGCCTCGGTCCCCCACTCCTCCCAGTCGCTTTGCATCAGCGTGTTCGGTGGGGTGCGGGCTCTCGAAGACCGCGGGATGGTCATGGCAGCGATCCTTGAGGCGGCGGGCATTACCGCCTTTCCCAGCTACTCCCCGACGATCACCTGCGAGGAGCGCTCCGGTCGGGATCTGTTGAACGAACACGGCGGTCGCCACCCGACCTGCCCGGACGCTCTCTCTTGTTGGGGGGACGATGCCGTGTTGGTTGTCGAGTCCAAGTTCACGGAACAGTTCGGCGCTTGCAGCCAGGTCAAGTCGAGGCACTGCAGCGGCAACTACGAGGTAGGCTCCGACCTGTTTGGCGGCAGCGATGCCGCGTGCAGGCTCAGCGTTGATCATGTCCAGATCGTGCGCGGCAGGGAGCAGATACGCACCGCTCGTCGCTATTGGGAGATCAGCGAGCGCCTTTTCCAACAGGTGCACCTCGTGGAAGGGCAGCATCCGTGCCCGTTCAGCGATGGGCGCTACCAGCTGATGCGCAACCTCAGCTACGCCCGCGCCCACGCCGACCGTCACAGGATCCCGCTCGCTGGGTTCCTCGTCACCTACTGCGACCGGGCGAAAAATGCCGACCACAGCAAGACGGCGTACGCGTGCTTCTCGTCGATGCTCCTTCCCGAGTACGCGGACAAGGTCGGGATGGTCAGTTACGAGACGGTCGCCCAGATCCTTCGGAAGGAAGGCGAACACAAATTCGCCAACTGGCTCGACGGCAAGCTCGACGACGTCGTCGGCAGCGATGCCCGCTAGCCGTCCAACCCTCGACTTCCTCCTCTCAAGGTCCGAGTCCAACCAGCGCCGATCGCCGGAGGCAATCCTCAGCGCGACGCGTCCACGGGGGATGGGGTAGCTCGGCGACGGCGAGCGCCACAGCGACCAACTTCCTGAAGACTCGCGACCGCGAGCGCAAGAGCCGCGTTTGGCCTGTGGCGCAGCCGCGGGCTCGTGGTTCGCCTTCTGACGGGCGGCGAGCGCCTCGAGGGTGCTGGAGCACCAACTCGGCGGGCAGATAATTCCCGCGGCAGATTCGCCCCTCGCAAACGTCGCGCATCCCGCTCGTTACACGGCGAATGCAACGTTCACGACATCTTTGTGCCGCTCGCCGGCGTCTCCCCTGTAGACAAGCGGTTTGCCAACCCGGCGTGCCCGTCGGTTCACGACGAGCGACCGTCGATTTTTGGCTTTCCCGCGTCCGTCCGAGGATCGCCCCGGCTGGCTCCGACGTCAAGATCGCGGGCGTGCGTTGCACCCCGAACCCCGCTCGGCGACGCCCCGACCGTCGCCTCGGCGCGCCCGCGCGCCGTGTCACGCGCCCCTGCCTGAGGAGGTTGGGCGCTTCTCGCGAGGTTGCCGATCGAGGTACTGAGATGAATCAGTTCGAGTACGCGATCGAGGAGCGTCGCCAGCGGCGGCGGCTGCCCGAGCCGGGGGAGCGGCGGGCGCTGAGGGTACGCGTGGGCGTGAGCCAGGCGGTGGTCGCTGACACGATCGGTGTCGCGCGCCCCAGCGTCTCTCGCTACGAGTCCGGTTCGTCGGCGCCGCGCGGCGAGGTGCTCCGCCGCTACCTCGATGTCCTTGCCTTGCTCGCCGCCGAGGCGGCGAGCGACCCTGAGATGCCGGACGCCGCTTCGGGGCGGCGCCTGGCGAAGACGACGGGAATGCGGTCCCGCCATGTCGAATTCTAGCTCCGCGCAACCGCCCCGGGCGGATCTCACGCTTCTCATGGTCGCCGTCGGCTACGCCCTGGGCGGCTTCAAGGTGTTCCCCGTCCACACGGTCCACGACGGAGCCTGCTCGTGCTCGAAGGGCGCCCTCTGCGAGAGTCGCGGCAAGCATCCCTGGACCGAGCATGGTCACAAAGACGCGACGACGGACCAGAAAACGCTCTTAGAGTGGTGGACGAGATCGCCCGACGCGAACATCGGGATCGCGACCGGTGCTGAGAGCGGGATCGTCGTCGTCGACGTCGACCCGCGTAATGGCGGGGACGAGACGCTCCGTCAGATCGAGGCGGCGCATGGGGCGCTTCCCAAGACGCCACAGAGCCGCACCGGCTCCGATGGCTCGCACCTCCTCTTCCGCCATCCGGGCGGATCCGTGAAGAGCGCCGCAGGGGCGCTGGGACCGGGTGTCGACGTCAAGGGAGACGGTGGCTACATCGTCGCCCCGCCGAGCCGGCATGCGAGCGGATCTTCGTACAGGTGGGTACACGATCCCGCGTTCACACCGCTCGCCGATCTGCCCAAATGGGTGGTCGCCGAGATGGCGGCGAAAGCAGACTCGGTCGGCACCGGTAATAGCGTCGCGGGAGACGGCACGTCGATCGCGACCGGTCAGCGCAACGCGACGCTGGCTTCGCTCGCCGGGTCGATGCGAAAGCGGGGCATGACCGCGGATGAGATCGAGGCTGCGATTCGCGCGGTGAACGGGGGTAGGTGCCAGCCTCCGCTCGCTGACGACGAGGTGCAGGCGATCGCCCAGAGCGTCGCCCGCTACCCCGCCGGCGCTGCCGCGACGTCGGCGCCGGTCACCGTGGCGCCGCCCATCACGATTACCGTGCGGACGGCGAGGGAGCTGTGCGCGCTCCCCGACCCGCCGACAACGGATCATCTGCTCGGACCGCTCGTGGTGCGCGGGCATCGCCTGGTACTCGGCGGGCACACCGGGCAGGGAAAGACGACCCTCTCCCTCCAGCTGGTGCGCGCCGTCGTGCTCGGGGATGACTTCCTCGACTGGCAGGGCGCTGGCGGTCGCGCGCTCTTCATCGACGCCGAGCAGGGGATCAGGACGATCAAGCGGCGCCTGACCGAGGCGTACCTCGATCAGTGCGACAAGATCGACTACCTCTCGGTGCCGGAGGGACTCGCGCTCGACACCGACCCGCACCACGTGGCGGAGATCGAGCGCGTGCTCGCAAGCGGCGATTACAGCGTCGTCGTCGCCGACCCGCTCTACAAGCTGCACGCCGGCGACTCGAACGACGAGCGCTCCGCGGTTGACCTAATGAAGCAGTTCGACAAGTGGCGTGCCGACTATGGCTTCGCCTTCATCCTGCCCGTCCACTGCCGCAAGCCGGTCGCGAAGACCAAGTTCACGATGCACGAGTTCTTCGGCTCCTCGGCATACCTGCGCGGCGCCGAGGTCGTGGTCGGGGTCCAGGTCGTGAACCCCGGCTTCAGCCGACTGCACTTTTTCAAGGACCGCGACGGCGACCTCCCCTTCGGCGAGCGCTGGGGGCTGCTCTTCGACCGCGCCACTGGCTACACGCGCGATCCCAGCGACGGTCAGCCCAAGCTCACAACCGAGGACAAGGTCGCCGAGCTGCTTGCGCAGAAGCCCGGGATAACCCAGAAAGAGCTGATGAACGCGACCGGGCGGGCGGAGCGGACGATCCGTAAGGCGCTCAGCGACATCGGCGCGGACTCCCAACGCGATACGTCGACCGGTGAGAAGAGCTGGTCCCTCCCCCAGGTGCCCGTATGACCATCGCGGGCGAAACCCACGTAGCCGAGGCGCGCTCGCTTCACATGGCGATCGGCATACCGGCAACGACGCCTATATATGCCACTGCTGCCGGTGCGAAATGCCAAGAGGAACACGACCCGGAGGACGCCACGAGGTGCGCGTTCATGCGCGCCCCCGTGGCTACCTACCCGGGTGGCAAACCACCGTCTGCCACACAGACGGAGCGGCGGACATGACCGACGGGTTCACGCTCCCCATCCCCGAAGCGCTCATCGACGGGATCGCCCGCCGCGTCGCCGAGATCGTGCTCGCGGAGCTCGGCACAACGACGACCGCGACGCCCTACATGACGATCGACGAGGCGGCGGAGTACCTGCGTTGGTCGAAGGAGCGGATCTACAAGCTCACCGCCGCCCAGGCGATCCCCCATATCAAGCACGAGGGACGGCTGCTCTTCCGCCGCGACAAGCTCGACCTCTGGCTCGAGCAGCACCACGAAGGTCCGCGCGTTCGGGACACGGCGACCGCCGTGCGACGCACGGCGAGCGGCGGTTGAGCCGGTTCCATCGTGGTACCACGATCCCGAAACACCGCATGCGCGCTGGCGTCAGACGGCGCCGCCTCCCAACAGAGTAGGGGGTCGACGAGTACTATTGTCAGAACAGACAATGCCCCGGCGGCGTTAGAGCGCCCCGGGGCTCGGCAACAGGAGGGTAGTACCTGATGCAAGCCAAGGCTAACGTCCGGCGCGTCCTCGTGAAGGGGCGGCGCGGCATCTACTACCGCATCGGCGCCGACGGCAAGCGTGCCTACGAGATCACGTTTTACGACTCCGACGGGAAGCGCCGCTGGCAGACGACCGGCTCGAACCTGAAGGAAGCCGAAGCAGCACTGGAGGAGATCCGTGGGCGTAAGCGTCGCAAAGAGCGGATCGCGCCAAGCCGCGCGACCTTCGCTGACGTGGCAGCAACCTGGCTCGCCGGGCAGACACAGCTGCGCCCTCGCACGCGGACGGGCTACGAGTCGCAGCTGCGCGTCCATGTCCTCCCCGCGATCGGACGCCTTCGCATCGCTGAGGTAAACGAGGACGACATCACCCACCTGATCGCCACCATGCAGGCGCAGAAGTACAAGCCCTGGACGATCCAAACCGCGCTCAACCCGCTCGGGCGAGTGCTCAGCCACGCTGCACGGCGCGGGCTGATCCCGAGCAACCCGATGCGCCGTCTGGAGCGCGGCGAGCGCCCCTCACCCGCCGGGCGTGAGATGCGAATCCTGCAGCGCGACGAAATCCCCGCCCTGCTGGACGCCGCCGACCCCCGCTACCGCCCCCTGCTCGCCACCGCGATCTTCACCGGGCTACGCGTCGGCGAGCTGCTCGGGCTCACCTGGGCAGACATCGACCTCAAAGCGGGCACGCTGCACGTGCGCAAGCAGCTAGACCGCGACAACAACCGCGTGACCCCCAAGACGCCCCAAGCTGCGCGCGACGTCGTCCTGATGCCCACCCTCGGACGGCTGCTCACCGCCCACCGGCTCGCATCCCCCCACTCCCATCCCGGCGACCTGGTCTTCGCCTCCACAGTGGGCACCGCGCTCGACCGACGCAACGTCTCACGCCGCGGGCTCGAGCGCGCAATCAAGGCGGCGGAGCTCGTCGGCACCGACCGACCCCGCCTCCGCTTCCACGACCTCCGCCACACCTTCGCCTCCCTGCTCATCGCCCAGGGCAACAACGTCGTCTTCGTCTCACGCCAACTCGGTCATGCATCGCCGGACATCACCCTCCGCGTCTACGCCCACCTCTTCGACAACGCAGAACACGCCGAGAAGGCAAGCGCCATGCTCGAGAAGGAGTTCGCGAAGGTGCTCTAGGCGTCACGAGAGTTGAAGGGAATTTGCCCGAGGAACGACGGCGGGTAGGACGACTAGTAGCCGACGAGCAGCACCCCTTCTAACGGCAGCTGGAGCCGCGGGCTGGCGAAGACGGCATCCAGCAGGTCGCGTGCATCCGCGTAGCTGTGGACGGTGACCACTTTCCCCACCCGAGTTGTGGCGGTAGCCGATCATCACGGCGAGGACGAGGTAGCGGGTGTCCACCAGCAGGCTCGACTCGATCAGGTCGCGGTACACGGCGTTGCCTCGCGCGCCGCGCCCCGCCTCAACTTCGAGCGCGATCGCGAGCTCGTCGTGAAACCCGTCGATCTCGTAGGTCTTGCCCTCGCGACCCTCATCGCCGAAGAACACCGGTCGCCGGATCTTCTCTGCCTTGGTCTTGCCCGTCTCGATCTGGAACCCGACCGACTCGAGATAGGGTCGAAGCTCGGCGAGCGCCTTGTCGCTTGTCAGACCGATATGCGCGCTTGATTCGATCGAGGCTCGCGCAGCCGCGAACGCCGCGAGGACGCCCGCGACCCATGAGGGCTCGCGCGTGTGGGATGGGTAGAACTTCCAACGCGGATACGGGTCGGGCACGCCCTGGAGACTACGCCCATCTCAAACGAACGACCGGAGCCGATCGAGCAGAGCGTCGGCGCCAGAAGGCGTGAACGATGGGTGCGATGTGAGCACCGACAATCCACTCCCGTACCGCTCAGAGATCAGCTTCCCCTGAACCGGCTCGCCTGCCAGTGAACCCTCGAGCGCGGCGGCGACCAACCCGATTTTCTTGACGCGCGCCTCCAGCCAAGAGGTGGTCGGCGTGAAGTAGTTCAGGTCCGATACATCAGGAAGACCCTGCGAAGGCACGCCGACAGGATCGGGCAGCAACGCCCCATGCGTCTTCCGCCAGCGGGCGCAGGCCCGGGGCAACCGGATGCTGGCGGTAGACCTTCTGCGCGAGCGCCTGCACGTAGAGCTGGACGAACGATCCCTCCCGGTCTGTGAGGGCGGCGATCTCCCCGGGAAGCCACAGTGTTCGCGCTCCAACGCCCGCCGCGCGGGAAAGTACGAAACCCCGCACCCGGCGCGAAACTGTGCCGCGTTGCACGTTGTCGGTTCGGGAGAGTACCTGCCCGATCGGGTGAGTACGTTCGCACCGAGGAAGGGCAATCTTTTAGTTCGGAGTTAGTATTACTTGACTTTCATACCTATTTGTCATACCGTATGGTGAGATGAAGTCGACAACTTTGGAGGAAGCGATGCCCAAGCTCAGCGTGTCGGTACCGGAAGACTTGTGGGACGCAGCGCAGCGCCGATCCGGCGGCGAGATGAAGACGTCTCAACTAGTGCAGCAGGCGCTGCAGCTCTATATCGACAGTGGTCGCCGCCGACCGGCGCCGACGATCGCGGACGACGAGGGGCGCTTTGAGGAAGTCGTTCAAGCCCTCGTCGGGAGCCATCAGGTTGAGTTTCGCCGGGGCTACAATGCCGGTCTCGAGGCAGCAGAGATTCTCGACTTCACCGCACACGAGTTGATCCGCGGGGACGAGAAGAACTTCAACCTGGTGTTCACTCCGTACGCGCTTTACGATAGTGAGCCGGAGCAAGAGGTCTTCTGGCCCAAGCGCAACGCATATTCAGACGCGGACGAGTGGGAGGCTGCTCTCGCGACGCTGGCAGAGGTGCGCACGGATCTCCAAGCGAGCGCCGTCTTCCGGGACGGCGTCTTGCAGGCGTTCATCGACGTCTGGGCAGCAGTCGAGGAGCGCGTAGCCGGTGAGCGCGACGACGAGGATGACCTCGACTTCAGTGACGACGATGTCTGAGACGCTCGTGCTGTCGCGTCACGCTGTCGCACGCTTCCGCGAGCGGGTTCGCCCAGACCTAACGGACTCAGAGGCTGCGACGGAGCTCGCGTCGCTCGCGGCTACTGCTCGTGCGCGACCGACGCCCCGCTGGTGGATGCGAGGACGGATCGCCTGTGTTCCCGGGCACCGGTTCCTCTACCCGGCGCTCGAGCCGCGAGCGTGCCTTCTGGTCCGCGGTGACGCAGTGGTGACCGTCCTTGCGCGCCATATGTTCGCCCCCAACCAGCTCGAGATCGCAGCCAATTGAAAGCTGGTGACCGAACTGTCGCCCGAACCGCGGTCTTCGGGCCTCACGTTCGCGCGGTTCGGCGCGGACGAAATCGGGCTACGTCCAGACGAGTTACGAACCCAGCGCTCGCGGGCAGCGCGGATTACCAAACACCGGCGGCACGCGGACTTGAAGCCGCCGTGCGATCAGAGATAGGTGGGCAAGAAACCGACAGTCGCTACCACCAGCCTGATCGTCGTACCGGGAAACTTGAGCTTGAAGGTAGTTCGCGTCGAGCCGTTGCACATCGCTGCTGAGAAAACGAGCTAGGTTGTCAAGCGCTCGACTCTCGAAAACCAGGGCTTGTAGGAGCAGCGTACGGAGGGTTGATAGACCGAGAATCCCTCGAGCGGAGCGTTCGTTCTCCAACGTGGCTGAGTAGAGCTTCCTGAGAGGCTGAAGCCGTTGCAGCGCAACTGTCCAGGTTTCGCTCCGCACTTGAGAGAGGTTGTTGAGTGCAGCCCGAAGCGGCGGAGCCAGTCGTGCAACCCCTTCTTCTCCGGGGGTTAGGCGTCGAATGAACGAAACGAGCTGGATTCTTGACGGCAACCTCTCACTCGCAAAGTTCGTTCGCTGTCCGCTGGCTGGTTCTACGATCGTCACTAGGAACACAAGGAGGCTGACGACACCCACTTCCTTAGCTCTCCGTATGACCGAGCCGCGCATCAACGTAGACACTGCTCGGCATTAGACGCCTCCGTCGAGGTGGGCTTGGCGTCGTAGCCGAGGACGACGTTACCTACCGTCTTCGCTCCGTGGAAAGCCACGCTTCCCCCCTGATCCAGCACCCTCCCCGCTTCGAGAGCAGTCGAGTAGAACATGATGTAAGCGGACTGAGCCTGACCGAGATCCAGGACGATCCACCCGCCGGGAGCGTCAGAAAAGCTGAACGGCGGGAACGGTGTGCTCGGGTCACTCGGATCTCCCGAATGGTTCAAACCGCTGTACTGGATCTTGTGACTCGCGTAGCAGCGCGTGACCTCCCCCCACGCCAAATGCTTCGTCGATGCCTTCTTGCCCCCGCATGCGCTGAGCAGTGTCAGAGCGACCCCGATTATGAGTATTCCCGTTACTTCTGTTGATCTCCGCACTGACCATCGAGCTGCAAAGCGCATCACTCACTCCTCGATCGATCTACGCTCGCCCTGCCTCTTCCAGCTCTTGGGCATGCACCGCCTGCTCGCGCTGGCGCGCCTGGATACGTCTCGCTCCGCACTTGAGTCAGCTCCGCGAACAAACGGGGGTCGAAGTGCATCCGCACAACTTGCCGTAAGAGAAGGTCGATCTCGAATCGCCCGAGCGAAGGGAAACGCTCGCGAAACCCCACCGGCAGGTCATGGAGCATCCAGCCGGACTTTGCCACCCAGCGCCGCGCCGCAAGGTACTCGCGCATGCGAACCCACATCCCAGTCATTATCAGACCTACCACCCCGGTTCGCTTGATTCGGCGACCCTGTGCGACGCCACAAGCATCGCCTTTGGAACCGTCATGGAACCCACCGGTAGCGAACGGCGGCGAAACGCGGCTAACATCACGGGCGAGAAACCTACGATTTACAGGGACACGGCGATCAACCGCGACCAGCCGCCACGCCATTCGTGCACATGGTAAGGAGGGGGTCGCCGGTTCGAGTCCGGCAGAGGGCTTTCCCATCGTCTACATCTGGCGGGCTGTATGGATCACGCCGACGGGTTAGAGGCTGACGACGACCGGCCGCCGATCTGCCCTGCGTGCGGGGTCACGATGGGAATCGTCGAGGCCGATGACGGGACGACCCGCCACGTGTGCCTCGAGTGCGGCTTTCCCGACGCCGAGACGGATTGACCTCAGCGCAGGGCGTCGCTGATCGCGGGTATCAGCGCTTCGAGCGCGCCAAGCCGTTCGTCCAGTTCCCCGGTCGTCAGCACGAGGCGAGCCAGGAGCGCGTCGACCTGAGCCAGCTTGCTCGCGAGGTCAGGCTCGGGGCCGGGATCCGCGCTCGGCCCGGGCGCGGCGGTGGGGAGCCTGCCGGCCGTGTGCTGTTCGGTCATGGCGTTCGCCAGGTTCAGCCGGGAGACACTTCTGCGTGCGAGCAGGATCTCGCCGAGCCGTTCGCCGGTCCGTTCGTGCTCTGCGATCGCGGCAGTGAGCTGTTCCTGGGTGATCGCGCCCTCGGCGATCAGCAGCTCCCCAAGCTTGCGCACAGCATCCATCCAGCGTCTATCGGCAGCATGGCAGCCGAGATCGAGCCGAGTTTCAGCCCCGGCGCTGAGGTACCACGACGATGGCGCTCGACCAGCGGAGCGTCACGTCGATCCTGGCGCCGGACGCCAGTCCGAAGGAGACAGGCGCAGGGAACGAGCACTTTGCGGCGCCGCTGCTCGCCACGGTCGTCGACGCGCCACCGAGCGAAGTGACGCCGACGGTCTTGCCGCGCCTGCCTTGACGACCCACATGCGCAAGCTGGGCGAGGGACACACCGCGACTACGCCCAGGGGACAGACTGGAATCTGTCCCCCGCGCCCGCTTATGAACGGGCTTGCACGATGCCGTCCGGGAACGGCGAGAGTTGCTCCGTGCCGTCCGCGGTGATCAGGAAGTTGTCCTCGACCCGCAGCCCTCCCCCACCTTCCCAGTACACCGCCGGCTCGATCGCCAGCACCATCCCTTCGAGCACCTCCCCACCCCCGGCCCGATGCGCCCAGGGCGGCTCGTGCGCCCGGGCGCCTACGCCGTGGCAGATGCCATGCGAGACCGGAACCGGCGAGCCGATCGCGTCGATCCCGGCGCGCATGCGGCGGTCGAGCTCGGCCAGACTCGCGCCCGGACGGCAGAAGTCGATCCCGTCGCGGTAGACGGCGAGAAGCTTCTCCTCCAGCTCGCGATATGCGGGCTCGAGCTCGCCGCAGACGAGGTTCTTCGTGTGGTCGCACCAGTAGCCGTCGGCGCAGACCCAGATCTCGAACAGCGTCGGCTGGCCGGCGACGACCAGGCGGTTCGAGGTCGCCGTGAAGGTCTTGATCCCCTTGCCCGACCAGACGAGCGAGAAGCCGAGCGCGAGATCGACCTTCCCCTGCCAGCCTGTTCCTTCACGATGGACGAACGCGAGCCAGAGCGCCGCTACCTCTGCCTCGGTCTGTCCCGGCCGGATGCGCTCCGAGACGTGCTCCATCGCGGCTGCGGCGATCTCGTTGGCAAGTCGCATTCGCTCGACCTCCTGCGTGGTCTTCACCGCTCGCGCGTCGGCGAGCAGCCCCGTTGCGTCGACCGCGGCCGGAAACGCATCGAACCAGCCCTTCGTGTACGTCGTCGGCTCGCCGACCATGCGGTCAGTCGCCTGCGTGCCGAGTGAGAGTTCGAGTCCCACCGTGCCGTGCTCGCGCGCTAGGCCGGCAGCGATCTCGAGCGCCCGCAGCGGCGCCGGCCGCGGGTCGTCAGGCTCGTAGCCCGAGACGAGGCGGATGTCGCCCGTCCATGCCGTGCGATGGGCGTCCTCCTCCGACGCGGTGAGCGTGACGAGCGTCGGCTCGCCGTCGCGCGGAAAGACGACGGCCTCGAACCCCTTCATGCCCCAGAAGTTCGTCAGATAGAGGACGTTGTCTGGGGCCCGCACGACGAGCGCGTCGAGCCCTCGGTCGGCCATCAGGGCGCGTACTCGATCGAGCCGCACGTCATCTCTCGCCCAGAGCATCCCCGGACGCTATAGAACAGCCGTCTGACTTTACACGTGACTAAAGAGTCACGTATACTGCCGGCTATGGACGCGGTGTTCAAGGCCCTTGCCGATCCAACGAGGAGAGCTCTTCTCGACGAGTTGTTCCGCGAAGACGGGCAGACGCAGAGCGCGCTTGCCAGCCGCTTCGAAATGACGCGCTTCGGCGTCATGAAGCATCTGACGCAGCTCGAGGAAGCGGGTCTCGTGGTCGCGAAGCGGCGAGGTCGCGAGAAGCTCCATTTCCTGAACCCGGTTCCGATCCGGCTCGTCCACGACCGGTGGGTGAGCAAATACGCCGAGCCCTGGGCGGCCACGCTCAGCGAGCTCAAGACGCAACTGGAGGCAAAGACGATGGAGAAAGTGTTCGAGATCTACATCAAGACCACGCCGGAGCGCCTGTGGGAGGCGATCACCGATCCCGAGATCCGCAGCAAGTACAGCTTCGGCGCCCGTGTCGAGTCGGACTGGACGCCCGGCTCGCAGTACGAGCTAGGCGCGCCGGGCATGGCACTGGGCAACGGCGAGAATCTCGAGGTCGATCCGCCGCACCGCCTCGTGCAGAGCGCGAACTTCCTCTGGAGCGACGAGGTGAAGGCCGAAGGTACCTCACGGATCACGTGGGAGATCGAGCCGGTCGGCGACTCGTGCCGGCTGACGGTCACACACGATCAGCTGCGGGAAGGCGCGAACGACCAGATCTACGGCGGTTGGCCGATGGTGCTCTCCGGGCTCAAGACGTGGCTCGAGACGGGCCAGCTGCTCACGACCCCCAGCTCACTGCTCTATACCTGAGCGGCGTGCGAAAGGAGACCGCGATGAGAACGGAATTTACGGAGACGTTGAAGCGCAGCAACGAGCAGGGAGCGTGGACGTACGTCATCTGGCCCGAGTCGGTCGAGTTCTTCGGCACCCGCGGACTCGTCAAGGTACGTGGCACGATCGACGGCCACCCGTTCCGGAGCTCGTTCATGGCTCTTGGCGACGGCACGCACAAGCTGCCCGTCAGGGCAGCAACTCGCAAGGCGATCGGGAAGGATGCCGGCGATATCGTGACCGTCGTCCTGGAGGAACGGCTGTCACGCTAGATCCGGCCGGGCAACGGGCCGAGCGCACGTGCCGACGCGCGCTCGGCCCCGTAACGCGAGAATGGACGCGTGACGAATCTCGCCGGCAACCGGCCCGAACGGGTCGTGATGAAGTTCGGCGGCTCGTCGGTCGCGGATCCCCAGAAGATCAAGCACGTCGCGCGCCAGATCGCCGCCGCGCACGAGCGTGGGCTCGAGGTCGTCGGGACGGTCTCGGCGATGGGCAAGACGACCGACAGCCTGATCGCCCTCGCCCATGACGTCTCTCCCGAGCCGGACGCGCGCGAGCTCGACATGCTGCTTTCGACCGGCGAGCGGATTGCCTGCGCGCTGGTCGCGATGGCGATTCACGACCTCGGACACGTGGCCGTCTCGCTCACCGGGTCGCAGGCCGGCATCCTCACGGACTCGTCGCATACGAAGGCGAAGATCACGGAGATCCGTGCGACGCGGATCGAAGCCGCGCTCGCGGAGGGGAAGATCGTGCTCGTCGCCGGTTTCCAGGGCTTCTCGCGCGAGACGATGGACGTGACGACGCTCGGCCGCGGCGGCACCGACGCGACAGCGGTTGCACTCGCGGCGGCCCTCGGCGCGGCCTGCGAGATCTACTCCGATGTCCCTGGCGTCTTCACCGCCGACCCGCGGATCGTCCCCGAGGCGCGCAAGCTGCCCATCGTTTCCTACGAGGAGATGCTCGAGATGTCGGCCTCCGGCGCGAAGGTGCTGATGCTCCGTTCCGTCGAACTGGCGCGCAACCACGGCGTCCGCGTGCACGCGCGCTCGACGTTCTCCGACGAGCCGGGCACGTGGATTCAGGAGAATACGGGGATGGAGCAGCCGATCGTCTCAGCGGTAACGCACAACGAGTCCGAAGTCGTGTTCACGCTGAGCGGGATCCCCGACCGGCCGGGCGCGGCGGCGACAGTCTTCGACGCGGCCGCAGCGGCTGCGGTCAACGTCGACACGATCATCCAGAACGTCGTCCACGGCGTCGCCGAACTTTCGTTCTCTGTGCCAACCGACGACGTGCCGGCGACGCGGGCGGCGATCGCCGTCACCGAAGCCGAGCTCGGCACGATGGAGGTCGAGGAGAACCACGGCCTCGGCAAGGTCTCGCTCATCGGCGCCGGCATGCGCTCTCACCCGGGCGTCGCCGCGAAGATGTTCCGCACGCTCGCCGACCTCGGCATCAACCTGGAGATGATCTCGACCTCGCCGATCAAGATCTCCTGCATGATCGAGCGAGATGACATTCCGCGCGCTGTGCGTGCGCTGCACGCGGCGTTCGAGCTAGATCGCGAGCCGGTCGCGGAGTAACTGCTCGACGTGGATCTCTCCGATCGCACCGTCGGGGCCCTTGTCACCGCCGCCGCGTGGATCGCCGTCGTGCTCGTCGCGCGCTACGCGATGCGCGCCGCGTTCGCCGCTTGGGAGCGACGGAACGCCGAAAGCGACGCGACCGCGGTGGCACGGCGACGCACGACTTTCAGCTTCCTCGTGCGGATCGTCGTCGCGCTCGTCGCGCTGATCGGGATCTGGAGCGTCTTGTCGATCTACCCGCAGACGTCAGAGGTTGGGCGTGCGATGCTGGCGTCGAGCGCGGTTCTTGCCGTCTTCGCCGGCCTCGCTCTCAACACGCCGCTTGGCAACCTCGGCTCCGGCGTGCTCGTTGCCTTCACCCAGCCGCTCCGGCTCGGCGACCGTGTGACGATCGGCGAGCAGACCGGCTTCGTCGAGCAGATCAACCTCATCTACACCGTGCTCGTGACCGACGACGAGCGACGCATCTTCGTCCCGAACACACAGCTGACGACGACGCCGATCGTGAACCGGACGATTCGCGACCCGCGACGGACGGTGACTGCGTCACTCCCCGTGCGCCTCGACGCGCCGATCGAGGATGCCCGCGGGATCGTGCTCGCTGCCGCCGACGGTGTTGCCGATGCCGCCCGACTGGATATTCGGGTGACAGTCGGCGAGATCGGCGAGAAGGTCGTCTGGCTGACAGCAACCGCACTCGCCCCGCTCGACGCCGACGTGCTGGGCATCGCAAGCGAGATCCGAGAGCGAGCCCTGGCCGCCCTCGGCGGAGCCGGCTTGCTCCCGGCTGTCTAGGTCCGATGTACGCGCTGAGAGCCGACGCAAGTCGTCGCCGAAGGCCGGCTTAGCCGGCCGAGAGGCCTAAGCGCCCGCTGCGAGTCCCAGGACGAAGAAGGGAGAACGCGGGGGAAACATGGTTTCCCCCGCGTTCCTACACGCAGTCTTTGAGTGCCTGCGCCTCCGGCAGCGACTCGAGCTTCTTCAGCGTGTTGTTCTCGATCTGGCGGATACGCTCGCGGGTCACCCCGAACGTGCGCCCGACCTCTTCGAGCGTCGCCGGCTGCTCGCCGGAGAGCCCGAAGCGCAGCTCGATCACCTGCCGCTCGCGGTCGGGAAGCGAGGCGAGCGCGAGCTCGATGTCCTCCCGCCGCAGCGAGGTCGACGCCGTTTCGAACGGCGACTCAGCCGCCTCGTCCGGCACGAAGTCGCCGAGCGACGACTCTTCTTCTTCGCCGATGGGCTTCTCGAGCGAGACCGGCAGCTGCGCCATGCGCAGGATCTCCCGTACCTCGGCCGTTGTCATCTCGAGCTCCTCGGCGATCTCCTCCGGCCGTGGCTCACGCCCGAGACGCTGAACCAACTGGCGCTCGATGTGCACCACCTTGTTCAGCTTCTCGACCATGTGCACCGGGATGCGGATCGTCCGTGCCTTGTCGGCGATCGCACGTGTCACGGCCTGCCGGATCCACCACGTCGCATATGTCGAGAACTTGTAGCCCTTGCGGTAGTCGAACTTCTCGACTGCTCGAATCAGCCCGAGCGAGCCCTCCTGGATCAGGTCGAGGAACGAGAGACCACGGCCCAGATATCCCTTCGCGATCGAGACGACAAGCCGCAGGTTTGCCTCGGTCATGTGGGTCTTGGCGGCCATGTCACCCCGCTCGATCCGCTTCGCGAGCGCCACCTCCTGGTCGGCGGTCAGAAGCGGAACCTTGCCGATCTCACGCAGGTAGAGCCGCAGAGAGTCGAGCGACGGCTCGACTGTGAGATCGAGCTTGGGCGGAGTCTTGTCGTCCTCGGGCGGCGCCACCGGCTCGAGGGGCAATGTCTTGTGCTGCTCCCCCTCGAGCAGCTCGATCGAGTGGTCGACGAGGTAGGCGTGGAAGTCCTCTATCTGCTCCTTCGTGAGCTCGACGTCTTCGAGTACGGGAACGATCTCGTCGTAGGTGAGGAACCCCTTCTCCTGGCCCTGCTCGACCAGCTTGTGGAGTTCCTCGATGTCTGGCAGGGAGATCTCGACGGAGAGCATGGACCTCGGCTTTCTCCTCGCGGGTTGAAGAAGATCAGTCGACACCGAAACGCGCCATACACCGGACCTCGCGGTCCGGCCATGTCCCATCAGGCGGCGAATCCTATATCGGAAGCCGGCCTTTGGGAACAGCTTTCGAACAAATCCCTCAACGCGGTTGGGCAAGCGTTTTCCCGCATGGCTACAGGCGGCTCGCGACGACGTCGAGCAACGACGAGAAGGTGTGCCCCATCGTCAGCTCGGTCGTCACGAACGTGTAGGCAGTTTGGGCAATGCGCGCACGTTCGTCCGGGTCGGCCAGGTAGCGCTCGATGACCGCCGGCAGCTCGTCGACTGGTGCCTGGACGAAGTGCTCGCCCGGGATGTATGGCGCCGGGTCGTACGGCGGCTCCGAGACGACGAGCGCACCGCACGCCATTGCGATCTGGAAACGGACACCGACGAGCGTGCCGGGAAACCTCCCGACCGAGAGCATGATCTTCACGCGATTGACGAGCTCTGTGCGCGACTCGCCCCAAAGCGAGGGATCGCCGTAATCCCCCGCGGTCATGACCGGCACCCCCGCACGACGAAGATCGCGGACAACGCGCCGGCGATGCTGGAGGTTCACCGCGCCGAGGAAGAGTACGTCGATGTCGCGGTCGAGCCCGAGAAGCCGGCCGTCGCTCTCGCGATGGCCGTACGGCGCAACGAACGCGTCAATCCCGCGCTCGGCGAGAAAGGCGGCCCGCTCGCCGGAGGTCACCGCCAGCACGTCGGGGATCCCGCGGGCGACGAGCCTGCGCAGCGTGAAGTAGTTGGAGTAGACATCGCTCGCTCGACTGCTTCGGAGCGCGATCTTGGCGAGCTCACGAGCGGTCGGCAAGGGCCAGCGCTGGCCCGACGCTCGAGGCAGCGGGAACGGCTCGACGTGCCAGAGAACGGTCGCCGGTCTGCTGCCAGCCGGTCGCTCGACGAGCGAGCGCATGGCTCTCGGGAACCAGTTCGCGCATCCCCAGATCCACACGACGTGGTCACGCGAGAGGTCTGCCAAGGAGCCGTCGTCACGCTGCTCGACCTCGAAGCCGGAGCTCGAGAGAAGCTCGGCGACGACGGAAAGCTGCCCGGATGTGACCGACATTGCGCGGCTGAGCACGATCACCGATCGGCTCCGAAGTGCGTCCAAGCCCATCTCAGGCGAGGGCAATGTGCCCAACGAGATCGCCGACACTGTTCGTCAGCAGTACGACGCCAAGGTCCTCGGGCACGCGGTACCCGAGCCTGCGCAGCGTCTCGGCCAGCGCCGGCCGGATGGCACGCATCTCGCCGTCCTCGACCTTCAGCGCTAGGCCGACACCGTCCGGAGAGCACGCGCACAAGAGACCCTCCGCACCGACTTTGGCGATCCAGCCAGGAAGTGCCTTCATCAGCATCGTGTCCGCCCAGTCGGGGCCGCGGATCAGGTCGGGGTGGGCGCGCATCGCGTCAGCGACGGGCATCGCACCCTCCAACTCGAGAAACCTGCCGAACGCGTGCGCCATCCGCTCCAGAGGCAGTGCGTGCGTGACGACCCCGCAGCCGTCCACACCGAGCGGGATCGCGGCGGGATCGACCTCGGCAGCCGCAGCTATCTCCGCAAGCATCTCCCGTTGACATGGGTGGTCGGCGAGCCGGTATCCGGCACTGGGCCATCCCCGTACGCGACAGAGCGCGAGAAAGCCGGCGTGCTTCCCAGAGCAGTTGTGCTCGAGACGCGTTGGTTGAGGGCCGCACTCGAGCTCGTCCTCGCCGGCCGGCGCGTCCGCCAGCAGGCGTCGCACCGCCGCGAGCTGCTCCGGCCTCGCAAGATGTGAGGCACACGCAATGGCTAGCTCGTCACTCGACAGGTCGGGCCGTGCCCGGGCGAGAGGGAGCGCCTGGATCGGCTTCGACGACGAACGAATGAATGCCACGTCGGCGACGGCGCCCGCCTCGACCAGAGCGCGGCCATCCTGGACGGCGATGGCATGAACCCGGTGGCGTGCTTCGACGACGTCGCCGCGCCGGACCACGACTTCAAGCGGGCTGCTCGAGAGCGTTTCCGACGTCACGACGGCAGAGCATATGGGTCGACGCACGCCTCTCTCGTATGCTCGTCACATGTCCGCGGCAGACACCCAGGCGAGCAAGCGGCAACCCCTGCTCGTGCTCGGAACGTCACTGCTCTCACCCGAGATCGCCGACCTCGCGACCGACGCCGGGTTCGAGGTCGCGGGGTTCGTCGAGAACTTCGATCACAGCAAGTGCGACCGCGACTTCGACGGGCGGCCGGTGCACTGGATCGACGACTGCGAGTCGCTGACCGCGACGCACCTCGCCGTGTGCGGCCTCGGGACGACGACGCGCAGTTCGTTTACCGAGCAAGCTGCCGCGATCGGATTCCGCTTCGCGACTGTCATCCATCCGACAGCCCACGTTTCGCGAACGAGCACGGTCGGAGCGGGATCGATCGTCGGCGTCCACGTCGCCGTCGCGTCCCACACGGAGATCGGCCGGCACGTGTTCCTCAATCGCGGCTGCTCGATCGGTCATGACACGAGGATCGGAGACCACGTCTCGGTCCTACCCGGTGCCATGGTCGCTGGCGCCTGCGTCGTGGGTCGCGCGGCGTACATCGCGATGGGCTCAGTCGTGACCGACCGCGTCTCGATCGGCGAGGAGGCGGTCGTCGCCGCAGGAGCCGTCGTCGTCGAGGACGTGCCGCCAAACGCACAAGTCATGGGTGTTCCAGCGCGAATCGTCAAGCGGGACGTGCACGGTCGATGAGTTACCTCGCGTATCGCTCGGTCGCGGGGGAAACCTGGTTTCCCCCGCGAGCCCCCTTCTTCTCTCCTCATACGGGGGAAACCTCCCGGTTTCCCCCGTTCCCCCATCCCCACACTCATGGGACAAGAGCAGTCCCATGATCGCCCCGCCGCTCGTCATCAACCTCGCGCCGACCGGCATGGTGCCGACGAAAGCCGACAACCCGAACGTCCCGCAGACTCCCGACGAGATCGCCGCCGACACTGCCCGGTGCGTCGCCGCGGGCGCGTCGATCGTCCACCTGCACGCGCGCGACGAGAACGGAATCCCCACGCACAGACGCGAGGTGCATGCCGAGATCATCGAGAACGTCAGAGCGCAATGCCCTGACGTGATCGTCTGTGTCTCCACGAGCGGCCGGCGGGTCTCCGAGTTCGATCAACGCGCAGCCGTTCTCGACCTCGAAGGCGACCTCGCGCCGGAGCTCGCATCGCTCACGCTCGGCTCGCTCAACTTCCCGAAGCAACCGTCGCTGAACGATCCGACGATGATCCGCGCCCTCGCCGAGCGAATGCGCGAACGCGGCATCGTGCCCGAGCTCGAGGTGTTCGATCTCGGCATGATCGACTACGCCCGCTATCTCCTGGAGCAAGGCGTCCTAGCGCCACCGCTCTGCTTCAACATCCTGCTCGGGAACCTCGGCACGCTCGCCGCGACGCCGCTCAATCTCGCGACTGCCGTCCAGGCGCTGCCCGCGGGATCGACGTGGGCAGCCGCGGGAATCGGCCGCTTCCAGTTGCAGACGAACGCCCTGGCGATCGCGTCAGGCGGCCACGTCCGCGTCGGGCTCGAGGACAACCTCTGGCTCGACGCCGCCAAGACGCGGCCCGCGGACAACCTTGCCCTCGTCGAGCGCGTGGCCGGCATTGCCCGCGCGATGGACCGCGGGATCGCGACGGCGACGCAAGCCCGCGAACTACTCGGGCTTCCCGAGCATCGAGGGGCTCCCGATGCCTGAGCTACCGGAGGTCGAAGCCTGGGTGCGAGAGCTGAGCCCGCTCGTCTCGCGCGCGCCCGTCGAGCAGGCCGGCCCGGCGCACATCGCGACGCTGAAGACGTTCGACCCGCCGCTCGCCTCGCTAGCCGGCCGTCGCTTTGCAGGTGCGCGCCGGCGCGGCAAGAACCTGCTCTTCCCGACCGACGACCGCGAGCTCGTCCTGCGCGTCCACCTGATGAGCGCCGGCCGCCTGCGCTACCACGCACCCGGCGCGAAGACCCCGAAGACGCCAATGTTCCGGCTCCGCTTCGACGACGGAGGCGAGCTCGCCCTGACCGAGGGAGGGAAGAAGAAGCGCGCTGGAGTCTGGCTCCTCACCCCGACGGCCCTCGACGCAGAGCTCGCACACCTCGGACCGGACGCACTGGGCCTCCCGCGCGCGACGTTCCGCGAGATTCTCGGACGCGAACGGCGACAGCTTCATCCGCTGCTTCGCGACCAGCGTGCGCTCACTGGCATCGGTCGCGCCCACGCCAACGAGATCCTCTGGCGTGCGCGCTTCTCCCCTTTCGCGCTCTCGACGCAGCTCGGCAGCGACGAGGTAGAGCGACTCGGCGCGGCGATCGAAGACGACCTCACGCGAGCGCTCCTACTCCGCGAAGCCGGCAAGGGAGACAATGACGTCTACCTTATCCACAACCGCCTCGGCCAGCCGTGCGCGGTATGCGGCACTACGATCCGGCGCGTCGACTTCGAGGAGCACACGATTTACTACTGCCCGACCTGCCAGACGGGCGGCCGCGAGCTGAAAGATCGGCGCATGTCTCGGCTCCTCAGATGAACGACCGCGCTCCCGCCGGCGCCCAGCGGGCACTCGGCTTGCTCGCGCTGGCGCTCGTCCTCTCGATGGCGACCTGGTTCTCGGCCTCGGCCGTGATACCTCAGCTCCGCGCCGACTGGGATCTCTCCCGCACCTCGGCGTCCTGGCTCACGATCGCGGTCCAGCTCGGCTTCGTTGCGGGCGCACTCGCGTCGTCGCTCGTGAACCTCGCCGATGTCGTGGCTCCCCGCTATGTCATCTTCGCCGGCTCGCTCGGGGCAGCGGGCGCGAATGCTCTGCTCGCGCTCGTTCACGGCCCCGGCGCAGCGATCCCACTCCGGTTCGCAACCGGCTTCTTCCTCGCGGGCGTCTACCCGCCGGCGCTGAAGCTGATGTCGACATGGTTCCGCCGCGGACGTGGAACGGCACTCGGGGTGCTCGTCGGCGCGTTGACGCTGGGCTCGGCCTCACCTCACCTGGTCAACGGCCTTGGCGGGCTCGGTTGGCGCAGCGTGATCGTAATCACCTCCCTGCTCACGGTTGTCGGCGGAGTGATCGCCCTGCTCGCCGTGCCGGAGGGGCCGTACCCGTTCCCGCGCGCGGTGGTCGACCCGAGACAGGCGAGACTCGTGTTCGCGAACCGCGGCGTACGTCTCTCCTCGCTCGGCTACTTCGGACATATGTGGGAGCTGTACGCAATGTGGGCGTGGTTCTTCGTTTTCGCGTCGGACTCGCTGTTCGCGACCCGCAGCGCCGCGGCGCTGATGACCTTCGCGGTCATCGGAGTGGGTGCGCTCGGCTGCGTCGTAGGCGGCCTGCTCGGCGACAGGCTAGGCAGAGCCGAGGTCACGGCGGCGGCGATGGTGTGCTCGGGCCTCTGCGCGCTCACCATCGGAGTGCTCCCACGCTGGGCGGCGATCGCAGTGGGACTCCTCTGGGGCATCACGGTCATCGCGGACTCGGCACAGTTCTCGACGCTCGTGACGGAGCACGCCGAGCAGGCATACGTCGGCACCGCCCTCGCCCTGCAGCTCGCGGTCGGCTTCACACTCACGGTGGCGACGATCTGGCTGATCCCGATCGCACGCGACGCGGTCGGTTGGCGCTGGGCGTTCGCGATGCTCGCGATCGGACCGGCTCTCGGTGTCGTGGCGATGCTAAGGCTGAGGGCTACTTCTTCCGCTTGACGAACACCGCGCGCGCTGCCGCAGAGCTCGTCAGCGGCAGCGAGCACGTCAGGCGTGTCCCCTTGCAGGCTCCGGCCCAGCGCGAGAAACGCCAGCCAACGGTCGGCACCGCGCGAAGCGAGATGGGGGTGTAGGAGACGACCGCCTGCCGGCAACGCGAGCTGCAGGCGACCGCCGACGAGCTCGTCCGAACGCCACCGCGCCCGGTGACGGAGATCGTCAACGGGAACGTCGCGGGTGCAAACAGAGCGGTAACCGACGTCGCCGACGCGAGAGAGACCGTGCACTCGAAGGTGCTGGTGCAACCCCCCGACCAACGGACGAAGCGCATCCCAGGCCCGGCGACCGCCGCGAGCCCGACCGGCTGGTTCGCGTCCCAGTCGGATTCGCACGATGCCGTGCACGCGATTCCGGGCACGTCGCTCGTGACGGTGCCGACGCCCTGAATCACGACGGAGAGGTGCGACTGCGGTGTATCGAGGTGGCGGAGCCAGCGCGAGTCCTGGATGTCGAACCACGAGCCGGAGTGACCGTAGTAGTCGTCGCGCCCGACGTCGAGCGTCAGGCCGGAGAGATCGGTGCCGTTGGCCGAGGGGTAGAGGATGTCGAGCGGCGAGTCGCACGGGTGACCGTCGTCTCCGGGACAGGGGTGCGGTGGTCCCGGCGAGGGTAGAGCGCCGAGCGAATGGAGCAGTTCGTGCGCCGCCACGACCGAGTTCGGCACGCCGGCACAGGCGTTGACGAACACGATCGCGACTCCCTCGCCTTCGGCTGACCCGGCCCCTTCGCCACAGATGTTCGAGCCGTCGTTCGGCCCGTCGTAGTAGACGACGTACTTCGTGACGTTCGACCCGAACCCGGCCGCACTCAGCCCGGCGATGATCCGGCCGAAACGACTGCCGATCGGCTGGAGCTCCGCGGCCGTCGAGTTCAGCTTCACGAGGGAGATGTCGAGCTGCGGGCCGCAGCTGAAGCCGAGCGTGTCGAACCGCGGAGTGCGGCTCGGATCCTGGCCGCGCCACCACCCGTCGATGATCTCGGCGTCGGTCTGCATCTGCGTCCCGACGAGAGCCGACAGCCGATCGGTGCCGTCGGACGGGATCGCATAGATCTCGTGCACCGGCGCGCCGGGATTCCCCTGCGGCAGCCGGTCGACTGTGCCTGGAGTGCCGCACCACGACGATGTCGCTGCGGCGCTCGCTGGACCAGCCGTGGCCCAGAGAACACCGGCCGCGAGTAGCACGACCAGGAGCGCGACACGTCTCAGATCTGTACCGCTTTGCGGAACTCGAACCGGCTCTCGGTGCCCTTGAAGAGGCGGCGGATGTTGTCCTTGTGCAGAAGGAGAACGGCGAAGGCCGCGAGCAGGCCAAACGTGACGACAGGCCAGCCGGCACCGAAGACCCACGCAAACAACGGCAAGGTGAGCGATGCGACGATCGAGGCCACGGACGAGTAGCGCGTGACGAGGAAGATGACGACCCACACCGCAATGCAGCAGCCCGCGGCCCGTGGCGCGAGCGCGAGCGTCACTCCACCTCCGGTCGCAACGGTCTTCCCGCCCTTGGCAAGCTTGAGATACAGAGGCCGCCAATGACCGAGCATCGCCGCCGCTCCTGCCAGCACGCCGATCAGCTGACCCGCGACAAGCAGCCCGACGATCGCGGGCACGAACCCTTTGGCGACGTCGAGCAGCACGATCGGGATCCCGAGCCAGCGTCCGTACACGCGCCAGACGTTCGTCGCACCGATGTTGCCACTCCCCTGCTCGCGGATATCCGTGCCCTTCAGCCAGCGGACAACCCAGTAGCCGAACGGGATCGAGCCCAGCAAATATCCGCCGGCGACGATGAGAGCGGCAGTCATCTCCGGAACCGTAGCGCGTCAGCCGGGCGAGGCAAGCCTCGACCCTACGAGGTCGGGATGCTGTACGCGGCGACCCAGCCGTTCACAACGTCCCAGTCGAGGTTCGCGAAGAACGCGTCGATGTAGGCGGGGCGATCGGTCTGGTAGTCGAGGAAATAGGCGTGCTCGTGCACGTCGAGCGCGACGAGCGGGGTTGCGTTCCACACCGGGTACGTGTTCTGGGCATCGCCGATGTAATTGGCGAGACGGCCCTCGTCCCAATCGTAGGCCGTCCACGCCCAGCCGCGTCCAGCGATGCCCGTCGCCCGCAGGTCTTCGCGCCAGGCGCCCACGGAGTCGAAGTCGCGCTTGATGAGATCGCCGATTGCTCCGTCCGGGTCGCCGCCCGAGCCGCCGAGATGCTCGAAGTAGACCTCGTGGTTCTTGATCGCACCGACTGCAAACGTGAGATCGACCTTAAGCGAGCGGAACTGCGAATAGACCTGGTTCGCACCGGCACGATCGACCGTCGCGAGCTCCGCGAGGATCTCGTTCCGCTTCTTGACATATCCCTGATACAGCCTATGGTGGGCCTCCATCGTGATCCGGGAGATCCCGTCGAGTTGGAGAAGCGCCGGCTTCAGCTCGCGGGGGGTGATCTCCTCGACATTCATGCGCGTTTCCTCTCGCGTTCGCTTCGGCAGGGACGCGCCGGAGCATATCCTTGACGTAGAACTGACGAACCGGACAAGGAGTCCCAGGAAAGGAGCACGAAAATGGCGTACAGCGTTCCCGATCTGCCCTACGACTACGCAGCGCTCGTCCCGCACATCGACGAGCAGACGATGCGGATCCACCACGACAAGCACCATCAGGCGTACGTCGACAACGCGAACAAGGCGCTCGACGGAACCGAGTGGGCGGACCGCCCGGTCGAGTCGGTGCTCGCGCAGCTCGACATCATCCCCGACGACAAGCGCACCGCTGTCCGCAACAACGTCGGCGGGCACGCGAACCACTCGCTGTTCTGGACGGTGCTGTCACCGACGGGCGGCGGCACTCCGACTGGCGCGCTCGCCGAAGCGATCGACGCGGGCTTCGGCTCCTTCGACACGTTCAAGGAGCAGTTCGCGGCCGCAGCGACGACCCGCTTCGGCTCCGGCTGGGCGTGGCTCGTGTGGGACGGCACCGGTCTCGCCGTGAAGTCGACGCCGAACCAGGACAGCCCGATCATGGACGGCGACGTGCCGCTCGTCGGGCTCGACGTCTGGGAGCACGCCTACTACCTCAACTACCAGAACCGCCGCCCCGAGTACATCGCGGCCTTCTGGAACATCGTCAACTGGGACGAGGTCGGGAAGCGTTTCGACGCCGCGCGGGCGTCGTAGGAAATGCGATAGTCCAGGGGCTGTGACATGTCACAGCCCCTGGACGTCGAGACTGCCGGCGCGAAACTGGAAGGTGCAACGTGGCGGTAACCCCCGAGACAGGCGCTCGAGAGTCGGTCCCGTTCCGGTTCGTACGGCTGACGGCGTAACGATCCCGCTGAGCTACTCGTCACCGCGTCCAGCAGCTACACACGACGAGGAAGCAGTCGTCGACGCCCTGCCCTGGTTCGAGCCGGGAAAGCCGCTGCACAACTGGATGCTGCACGAGACCGACTTCTACGACGAGGTCGACCAGATCTGGGGCCGCCGCTGGGGCGCAGAAGGCGTCGGTCGGTTGCGCGAGGTTCTCGTCTCACGGCCGACGGAGAATGAGACCAGGCCCGAGTACGCCCGCGAATGGCAGTACTACTACTCCTCGTCGGCCGGCAACGCCGATCTCGGGCGCCTGCAGGCGCAGTTCGACGAGTACTACGACCTGCTCGAGCGGAACGGCGTCCGCGTCAACTACATCGAGCCGCCCGTGCCGGCGCTCGGCGCGTACGGCTATCTGAAGAACCTCGTCACGCTGGCCGGCGGCGGGCTCGTCGTCCGCGGCGGCGCGATCGTCCATCGCATGGGTCTCGGTTCGTGGCAGCGTGGACGCGAGGTGATCTGGTCGAAGGTGCTGACCGCTCTCCAGGTGCCGATTTACCTCACGATCCACGGCACGGGCGTGGGCGAGCCCGGCGCCGGCCGCTGGCTCGACTCGAAGACCTTCGTCTTCAACGAGAGCGTCGTCGCGAACGAAGAGGGGCTGCGGCAGCTCGAGTTCGTCCTCGACGGGCTCGGGGTCGAGTTGATCACGACGCATTCGCCGGGCTGGGTCGAGTCGATTGGCGACGGCAACATCGGCACGTCGCACGCGGACATGTTCCTGATGGTTCCCGACCACCGGGTCGCGGTGCTCGCGCCGCATCTCGTCGACTACGGGTTCGTCCGTCGTTTGATGCGGGACGACTGGCACGTGATCGAGGTCCCGCTCGACGAGTACTGGGGACTCGCGGTCAACGCGGTGACGCTCGAGCCCGGCAAGGTGATCATGAACGCTGGGTCGCCGACTGTCGTCGATCGACTCGAGAAGGCGGGTATCGAGGTGCTGCAGGTGGACTTCTCGGAGAGTCATCGGTTTGCGATCGCGGGCCTGCATTGCGCGACCCTCGAGCTCGTCCGCGACCAACCCGAGGACGGGCGCCACCCCGCATGACGCCTCCCGCAATCCGCGGTGCGCCCAAGGACGTAGTGCAGGAGGTGGACGTTGCGATCCGACTCCCTGTGCGGGCGACGACGCCTCGCACCTTGCCTTCGACCGCCGCAACGGCAAGCATCTCCCGCGTGGACGACACAGGACGCACGGACGGCGACCTGCTCGGACGAGTCGCCTCGGGTGACCGCGACGCGTTCGAGGAGCTGTACCGCCGCTACGCGCGGGCCGTCCTCGCCCTAGCACTGCGCCGGCTCGGTGATCGCGGTCGGGCCGAGGACGCAACTCAGGAGGTCTTTGCGGCTGTCTGGAGATCCGCGCGGAGCTACAACCCGAGCCGTGGCGCCGGGTCCTCGTGGTTGTTCGCAATCGCGCGAAACGCCATCGTCGACGGCTTCCGGAAGCGGCCGGAGCCGGTCGCCGAGCCACCCGACCTCGCAAGCTCGGAGGCCGGGCCACCTGAGCAGGCCGAGGCAGGTTGGGTGTCATGGCGCGTTCATCGCGCTCTCGAGACGCTGCCCGTGCACGAACGCCCCATGATCGAGCTGGCCTACTGGAGCGGCTTGTCGCAGAGCGAGATCGCCGACTTCCTGAACATCCCGCTCGGCACCGTGAAGACGAGGACGAGAAGCGCGCTCGCACGGCTTGCCAACGTGCTCGAAGAGGAGCTCGCGTGAGCGACGAACCGCTCGATTTCGACGCACTGGTTGGCGACGGCTTGGAGCCCGAGGAGCGGACGCGACTCCTCCGGGTCCACGAAATGCTTCTCGAGGCCGGTCCGCCGCCCGAACTGACGCCCGACCTGCGGACGGCAAAGGTGCCCCCGCCCACGCCTGTGATCGCGTTCCCGAAGCGGCGACGGGCAGCTGGTCTGTTGATCGCTGCGGCGTTCGTCCTGGCCGTCTTCGGCGCGGGTTGGCTCGGCGGTGCTCACGGGAGGACCGCTCACGTCGAGCGGACGATCGCCATGTCCGGCCCGGGCGGGGCACGCGCCTCGCTCACGGTGCTTCGAGCCGATCGCGCCGGCAACTGGCCGATGGTGATCAAGATCGCCGGCCTCGCAGCGCTTCCCGCGGGTCAGACGTACACGCTCTGGCTGACGAAGCGCAGCAAGCTCGAAGCTCCCTGCGGCACCTTCACCGTCGGCCCGGGGACGACGACCGTCGACCTCAACGCGCCGTACCACCTGAAGGAGTACGACGGCTGGATCGTCGTCCGCAGCGGCACGAAGCAGCCATTGCTCACGACGACCGCGACGTAGGCGGGCAGCCTCCGCCGCAACGGCTATCGTCGGTTCGGACATGGGTGACGCCGTTCCCACTGGTCGCGTTCGGTCGCAGTACGAGGACTTCGCGCGGCACGTCTTCGCAACAGGGAGCGCGAAGTCGGATCGGACCGGCACAGGAACGATGAGCGTGTTCGGCTACCAGATGCGGTTCGATCTGGCCGAGGGATTCCCACTCGTCACGACCAAGAAGGTGCACTTCCCGTCTGTGGCACAGGAGCTGCTCTGGTTCCTCCGCGGCGAACGAAACGTCCGCTGGCTACAGGAGCGTGGCGTCACGATCTGGGACGAGTGGGCCGACGACGACGGCGACCTCGGGCCTGTGTACGGCGTCCAGTGGCGAAGCTGGCCGACGCCCGACGGCGGGCACGTCGACCAGATCGCGGAGGTCGTGCGCCTGCTCCGCGAGGAGCCGGACTCGCGCCGTATCGTCGTCAGCGCCTGGAACGTCGCCGATCTCCCGAAGATGGCGCTGCAGCCGTGCCACGCGCTGTTCCAGTTCTACGTGGCGGACAGCCGGCTGAGCTGCCAGATCTACCAGCGCAGCGCCGATGTCTTCCTCGGCGTCCCGTTCAACCTCGCGAGCTACGCGCTCCTCACGCACATGCTCGCGCAACAGGTCGACCTCGAGGTCGGCGAGTTGATCTGGACCGGTGGCGACTGCCACATCTACGACAACCACCGGGAGCAGGTCGAGACCCTTCTCGGGCGGCCACCGTTCCCATTTCCCTCGTTGCAGCTGCGCCGTCGCCCCGCGTCGATCTTCGCCTACGAGTTCGAGGACTTCGAGGTGATCGACTACCAGCACCACCCGGCGATCAGAGCCCCGGTCGCGGTGTGAGGATCTCGATCGTCGCGGCTGTTGCACGCGGCGGGGTGATCGGCCGCGACAACGGGATCCCGTGGCGGATCCCCGAGGACGCCCGGCATTTCCGGGAGCTCACGATGGGGCATCCGGTGGTGATGGGCCGTCGCACCTGGGACTCCCTGCCCGCTCCGTACCGTCCGCTCCCCGGTCGCCGGAACGTCGTCCTCAGCCGCGACCCTGGCTGGCAGGCGCCTGGGGCTGAGCGCGCCGGCTCTCTCGATCAAGCGCTGCAGTTGCTCGCGGACATACCGCGGGTGTTCGTGATCGGCGGCGCCCACGTCTATGCAACGGCGCTGCCTCTCGCAGACGAGCTTCTGCTGACCGAGGTCGACGCCGACGTCGACGGGGACGCGGTGTTTCCCAGCTTCGACGAGGGTGGTTTCGAGGAGACGTCGCGGGAGCGGCTCGTCTCGGAGTCCGGTGTGCCGCTCTCGTTCGTCACGTATTCGCGCCGGACGACATGAGCCATACGCTCGTCGGCACCTCAGGCTGGTCGTATCCGTCCTGGCGGCCTGGCTTCTACCCTGCCGGCTCCCAGCCGGAGACGTTCCTCGGCCTCTACGCCGAGCACTTCTCGACGGTTGAGCTGAACTCGACCGGCTACCGGCTGCCGTCGTACGAGCAGTTCGGCCGCTGGGCCTCGCAGGTGCCGGCGGGCTTCCAGTTCGCCGTGAAGATGCCGCCGCAGGCGCTCCGTCAGCTCGACGCGTTTCAGGAGCGGGTGCGGGCGCTAGGAGTGACACTCGGCTGCGTCCGTGTCGTGGTCGAGTCGCCTCGGGACGAGGGTCTGCTCGCGCTTCTCCTCGGCTCCGCCGATCCGGCGATCCGCTTCGCCCTCGACCTGCGCGATCCGTCCTGGGACGTTGTAGAGGCGCAACTCGCCGCAGCAGGCGTCGTTCGCGTCGGAGACTGGGATGCAGCGACCGACTGGCGCTACCTGCGCTTTCGCGACCCTCCTTACGACGAGACGGCGCTTGCAGCGGCAGCGGACCGGATCAAGCCTCTGGTCGCTGCGGGAATCGACGCCTTTGCATTCTTCCGCCACGAGGCCGAGCCGACCGCGCCGCGCTACGCGCTCCGGTTGATCGAGTTGCTCGACGGATAGAGGACGGCTGCGCCTCACGGCGAATCCGTCGGGTCCGTGCCGACCTTCCTCGCAGCCTCGCTCGCCCTGGTGCCGATCGTGGCGACCGTCGCACCGCTCGCATGGTTCGCCCGCATGGGCCGTCCGTAAGCCTTACGCGCGGCGGATCGAGACGACCTTCGCCTGCCACGGGCCGCGCGGCGCCGCCACCTCGACCGTGGCGCCGACGACGGCGCCGAGCAAGGCGCTGCCGAGCGGGGAGTCCGGCGCAACGCCGCCGACACTCGAGATCTCGACCTCCATCTGCTCACCGTCACCGTCGACGATCTCCACGATCGACCCGACGCCCACCGAGTCGTCGTTGTCGTGCTCGACCGTGACCGCGTGCTGGAGCCGGTGCTGCAGCTTGCGGATCCTCGCCTCCAGCAGCCCCTGCTCGTTCTTCGCCGCGTGGTACTCGAAATTCTCTGAGAGGTCACCGAACGACCGGGCGACCTTGATCGCCTCGACTGCGGCCTTTCGCTTCGGCCCTTCCATCTCGGCTAACTCGACCTCGAGCGCATCGCGCTGGGCAACGGTCAGGTGCTCTCCGGTCGGCTCGCCCATCGCCGACACAGGCTAGTTGCACTGACGGGGTGAGGACAGGCTCTGACGGAGTGAGGGACAGGCTGGACCCTGTCCCTCACACGCTGTCCCTCACACGATCACATGCACCGGGACGGATGCCCGTCGTTTGACGCGATACGGCTCCTGCGCCCAGTCGAGGTTGCCAGCGACACGGCTCTTCTCTCGATCGCCGGCCATGACGATCGCGGTACAGCCGAGCCGTTTGGCTTCACCGACAATCCTCTGCGTCGCTTTGCGGGTGCCGAGGATGTTGCCGTCCGCCTGGACACCGGCCCGCTCGACGGCTTCGATCGCCTTCGCGACGATCTCCCTGATCGTCTGCCACTCGGCATGGTTCGGGCGTAGCCATGGCGAGGGCAACCCGAACGCGACCCCATGAATACGCGCGATGGCGAACACATGCACGGGGGCCTTGTCTGTCTTGGCGAGCTCGACTGCGCGCGCGATCGCCGCCCTCGAGATCTCCCGACCCTCCGTCGCGAGGAGGATCCCGCCGCGCGGCGCTTCGAACTCGGAACGCTTGATCGTGCGGCGGCGAGGCACTGAGTAAAGGGTACGGGGCGCCGGCCGAGACCGGCGCCCCGCCGGTGGTCTACTTGCCGTGACTCGGGAGGGCGGAAGGCGCCGCAGGCGCTTCCTTCTTGTCCTCGACGTTCTTCCGATACCAGTAGAGCGGCAGGTACGTGAGGAGCGTCCCGATCCCGATGAAGTAGTAGACGAGCGTGTTCTTGCCTGCGAGCGAGCAGGTGCAAGCCGCGTAGACCGGCCCCCCGTAGAAGTAGATGATCGCGTAGAAGACGGCCAGCCCGAGAGCGACGTACTTGAAGTACTCGGGCAACTTGAAGGGCCGTCGCAGGTTCGGCCGATCCCTCCGTAGCAGGTAGTAGCCGACGAGTACCGGCAGGAACGACGCCAGGTAACCGACGTTCGAGAAGGTGTAGATCTCGACCGCGCCGCCCATGAAGACGACGGCGATCATCACGACGACGTTGAACATCATCGAGCGGTCGGGCACCCCGTGCTTGTTCTGGTGCTGGAAGAAGCGAGGGAATTGCCCGTCGACCGACATCTGGTGCAGCGCACGAGCTGTGCCGGTGATCGCATTCAACGCCGAGAGGATGAGGGCGATGATCAGTAGGAAGGCGACGATCCAGTCGAGCGTCTTACCGCCACCGCCGAACACCTGCTGCGAGAAGTTAACGAAGATCGTCTTCGGGTCGAACAGCCCGCTCGACGGGTTCAGGGCCTTCGCGCCGATCACGAGGATGAACGAGATCGGGATCAGCGAGTAGATGAAGACGCCGTAGCCGCCTTCGAGCGTCATCGCGATCTTCGCGTCGCGCTCCGGGTCCTTGCATTCGCCGATGTAGCAGGCGGCAGCCTCCATCGCGATCACGTTCCACGTGAGCAAGAACGAGAACGCCAGGTAGAGCGTCAGCCAGCCGTGCCCGTAGAGCGGCGTGAAGATGCCGGTGCCGTCGAACTGGTTGAAGTGCGTGACGTCCGACCAGTGGTTTCCGCCGTGGAAGATCCAGCCGATCGCGACGAACGTGAGGGGCACCATGGAGATGATGCCCAGCACGGTGGCGAACAAGGCACCGAAGCGAATCCCGAGGTAGGCCGGGATGAAGAGGAGAAGCAGACCGATGATCGAGATGATCAGCGTCCAATAGGCGATCGGCGTGTTGATCGGCGTGAAACCCTTCTGCGAGAGGCTGAACTTGTTCACGATGTAGAGCGAGGCGAGGATCATGTTCAGCGGCCCGACCGGGAACCAACCGAGCCAGTAGGCCCACGCCGTGAAGCCGTTGACGTGCTCCGCCGCACGCGGCCAGCGGGTCTTGAACGCCGGATACGCGTACGACGGCGAGCCGCCCGTGCGCTCCGGCATCATCGCCGAGAGCTCGGCGAGGATTAGACAGAGCAGCCAGCCCGTCAGCGTGACGATCACAATCGACGGGATCGCCGCCGCGCCGACGTAGGTCACCATGACCGGGGCAATCCCCGTTACGAGAATCGTCCCGGCGAGGCCGATGACGAAGGCGCCCCACCAGTTCGTCTCCTGCGGTAGGCCACCACCCGCATAGTCGAGCTCGTCGTGGCTGTCAGACATCCCCGCCTCCTTCAGAACGCGCAATCGATGATGTGTCAAAGGGGAACTTGACAGGTCGAGAGAACCGTGACAAGGCCATACCGCCGCCTCTGCGACAATCGGCGCGTCCTGTGAGCGAGATCGCCGCTTTTCTCAGGCTTCACCCGCCGTTTAGCGGCCTCGACGACGACGACCTCGCGCGCGTCGTGGACACAGTCGAGGTGCGACAGCTCCCGGCGGGGACCGTAGTCCTCGTCGAGGATGGCCCGCCGTCGACCGCGTTCTGGGTGACGCGCGAGGGCTCGATGGAGCTCGTCCACGAAGACGCGGTCATCGACATCCTCGAGCCGGGCGAGGGATTCGGCCACCCATCGCTGCTCAGTGGGCTGGCACCGAGCTTCACCGTGCGGGCGCACGAGGATTCGGTCTGTTACGTGATCCCGTGCGAGGAGGCGATGCGGGTGCTCGGCCGGCCGGAGGGAGCCGGCTTCGTGGCGCGCTCGTTGCGCGAGCGGCTCGTCCGCGCAGGTCATACGGTGCACGGGCTGCCGGAGCTCGCAACAGTCCACATCGGAGAGCTTGTCCCAGGTCCACCCGTGTACTGCGAGCCGGGGATCGCGATTACGCGCGCGGCCGAGATCATGACGCGAAGCGGCTCGAGTGCGGTGCTCATTCGCAGCGGCGAGCTGCAGATCGTGACCGACGCCGACATCCGCGCGAAGGCTGTCGGCGGGCCGATCTCACCCCAGAATCCGGTTCTGCGCATCGCGGAGCCGGCGGTCGTCGTCGAGGCGCGACGCCTCGCCGTCGACGCCGTTGTGGAGATGCTCGATCACGGCGTCGACCATGTGGTCGTGGCGGATGGACGAGAGATCCTCGGGATCGTCTCCGCCACAGACCTGATGGGGCTCCAGACCCGGAGCCCGTTCGCGCTGCGGCACTCGATCCTGCACGCCCATGACGAAGACGAGCTGGTGGCGGTGTCGCGGCGCCTCGGCAGACTGTTCCTCGCGCTGCTCGACGCCGGCGTCTCACCCGCGGACATCGGTCGGGTGCTGACGCTGCAGTACGACGCGTTGACGACCCGACTAATCGACTTCGCTTTGGCGCGGCACGGCGCCGCGCCTGTGCCGTGGGCGTGGCTGGCCCTCGGCAGCTCTGCCCGGCGCGAGCTCACACTCGGCTCCGATCAGGAGAACGCGCTCGCCTACGCCGAGACCGGCGAACGTGGTGTCGACGCGGCGTTCGAGCGGATCGCAGCCGACGTGACCGCGGGCCTCGTACGGTGTGGGTTTCTCGCGGACGCCAACGGCGTTCTTGCGAGCATGAAGCTCTGGCGGATGTCCCTTTCTAAGTGGGAGGAGACGATCGAGTCGTGCTTCACCTCGCCCGACCGCTCGCACCTGATCCGGGCGACGGTCGCCCTCGACTTCCGGCAGGTCGCGGGAGGTCTCGAGGTCGTCGAGCCGCTCGTCGCGATCCTGCGCGAGGGACATCGGTACCCCGACTTCATCCGACGCCTGGCGCGAACGGCGAGCGATTTCAAGCCTCCGCTCGGCTTTCGCGGCGCCTTCGCGACCGCGCGGTCGAAGGACGCGCCGCCCGGGACGATCGACGTCAAGCGCGGTGGGATGCTGCCGATCGTCAACCTCGCGAGGTTCCACGCTCTCGTGAACGAGGTGACGATCTCGGCGACCCTCGACCGGCTGGTGGCAGTCGAGAAACTCGGAAAGCTGCCGTCTCAGGAGGCGACCTCGTTGCGGGAGGCCTTCGCACGCGTCTGGCGTATTCGACTCGAGCATCACGCCGCGCGGATCGCAGCCGGCGGCGAGCCGGACAATGACGTCGACCCGGCCGCGCTGCCGCCCCTGGAGCGCGAGGAGTTGCGCGAGGCGTTCCGCGCGATCGTGCGGGCGCAGAAGCGCCTCGACGTCTACGTTCCGAGCGGGATCTAGTTCAGTTTCGCTGGATCGATTGACACACTCTCGGCACGAAGAAACCTTAACACCAAACGGTGTCTGACACCGGATCGGCCGCTCGCACGGCAAGGCGGACGATCTTGCTGCTCAGACGAAGATTGACGTCACTGGCCAGCGATGCGGGGTCAGACACCGGTTTGTGTCAAGCGATCTCGTGCCGAAAGCGTGTCGATCAGAACAGCCCGACCGTCTCGCCGCGCTGGTTTAGGTCGATCACGAACGCTGCCGGTGCTGCGCCAAAGCCGGGCATCTGGAGCATGTCGCCACAGAGCGGGACGAGCATGCCGGCGCCCGAGTACGCTCGGATGTCGCGGATCGGCACGACGAAGCCTGACGGTCGGTTCCGCAGGAGTGGATCGTGCGACAGCGAGAGGTGCGTCTTCGCCATACAGATCGGCAGATGGGCGATCCCCTGTTTCTCGAACCGCGCGATCGCGTCGCGCGCCGCAGGCGCGAGCTCGATCCCGTCCGCCCCGTAGACGGTGGTCGCGATCTTCTCGATCTTGGTCGCGACCGGCTCGTCGTTGGCGTAGAGCATCCTGAAGTCGGAAGGTGCGTCGGCAGCTGCGGCGACGATCTCCGCCAACTCGACCGTCCCCTCCCCACCCTGGCCGAAGCCGTTGTGGACAGCCGCGCCAAACGCACCGGCTGCGAGTGAGCGCTCCTTGATCAGCTCGAGCAGCTCCGGCTCGTCGTCAGGACGCGTGTTGATCGCGACGACCGGCTGGATCCCGAACACGCGCACGTTCTCAATGTGCTTCGCGAGGTTCGCCATCCCAGTCTCGACCTCCGTGCGCATCTGCGCCATGTCGGCCGTCGACCTCCAGTCGCCGCCGCCGTGGTGGCGCAGCGCGCGCACCGTCGCAACGACGACGACGACGTGCGGCCGCAGCCCGCCAACACGACAGACGATGTCCATGAACTTCTCCATCCCGAGGTCGGCCGCGAAACCGGACTCCGTGATGAGGAACTCGCCGAGCTTGAGGCCGATCCGGTCGGCGATGATCGAGTTGTTGCCGTGGGCGATGTTGGCGAACGGGCCTGCGTGCATGAGGCAGAGCTGACCCTCGAGCGTCTGGACGATGTTCGGCTTGATGGCGTCCTTCAGAAGCACGGCCATCGCCCCCGCGGCCTTGACCTGCTCGGCCGTGACCGGATCGCCCGCGGCCGTGTGGCCGACGGTGATCGCACCGAGCTTCCGTCGTAGATCTGCGAGATCCGTAGACAGGGCCAGTATCGCCATCACCTCGCTCGCAGCCGTGATGTCGAAGCCCGACTCCGCCGGGACGCCGTTCTTCCGCCCGCCGAGGCCCGTGACGATGTTGCGCAGCGAGCGGTCGGTGACGTCGATCGCGCGGCGCCACGTCACGGTTTGGATGGCCGGCTCGTGGCCGTAGAAGACGTGTGCGTCGACGAGCGCCGAGAGCAGGTTGTTCGCGGCAGTGATCGCGTGCATGTCGCCCGTGAAGTGGAGGTTGATGTCCTCCATCGGCACGACCTGGGCATAGCCACCGCCGGCCGCGCCGCCCTTCACTCCGAAAACCGGCCCCAGCGAGGGCTCCCGCAGCGCCAGAACAGCGCGCCGGCCGATCTTCCCGAACCCCTGCGTGAGCGAGACCGATGTCGTCGTCTTCCCCTCGCCCGGCGGAGTCGGCGTGATCGCCGTGACGTTGACGAGTTTCGCGTCGGGCCGGTCGGCGAGCCGATCGAGAATCGACAGCGCGACCTTCGCCTTGTAGCGGCCGTACAGCTCGAGCTCGTCGGGCAGGATCCCGTAGTCGGCGGCGACGTCGGCGATCGGCCGCATCACGGCGGCCTGGGCGATCTCGAGGCTCGAAGGGGGATTCGGTGTCATCGTCACTCCTTGTATGTAGGCCGGGCAAGCCCGGCCGCTACGGGTGAGGCGCCGGCATCATCGTAGGGGCGAGGCTTGCCTCGCCCCTAATGGCTCACGGCCGCGGCGGCGGCTTCGGAGACCAGCGTGTCGGTGTAAAAGCGATCGAGCTTGAAGGGCTCGATCAGCTCGGGTGTCTTGCCTTTGGCGATCAGCTCGGCAAGCGTGACTCCCACAATAGGAGCGGCCTTGAATCCATACGTGCCCCAGCCGCAGTCGACGAGGAAGCCGTCGAGCTCGGTCAGGCCCATGATGGGGCTGTAGTCGGGGCTCATGTCGCAGAGGCCCGTCCAGTGGCGCAGGATCTTCGTCGCGTGCAGCTGCGGTAAGAGCTCGAGGATATGCCGGCACGCGTACTCGACGAACGGGAAGGTGCCTTTGTTCGAGTAGGTCGGGTACGGCTCGACCTCGGCGCCGATCAGGAACTCGCCGCGATCGGTCTGTGAGCAGTAGATGTGCATCTGAGCCGAGACGATGATCTTGTCCAGGAACGGCTTCACCGGCTCGGTGACGAAGGCTTGCAGAATGCTCCCCGTGATCGGTAGCGGCACGCCGGCCATCTTCGCAACGATGCTCGACCAGCCTGCCGTCGCGCTGACGACGACACCGCACGAGACATTGCCCTTCGTCGTCTTGACCCCGTGCACGCGCCCGTTTTCGATGTCGAAGCCGGTCACCTCGACGTTCTGATGGATCTCGATTCCCGCGCGCGTCACCTGCTTCGCGAAGCCCCACACCACCGCGTCGTGCCGGATGATGCCGCCAGGCGGGTGGTAGAGGGCGCCCTGGATCGGCCAGGTGACGTCGGTGCCGATGTTGATCTGCGGACACAGCCGCTTCACCTCGGCGGCGTCGATCACGTAGGAGTCGATGCCGAGCAGCTTGTTCACCTCGGCGCGTTCTTGCTGGACCACCAGAGACCGGTCCGAGTGCGCGAGCGTGAAGTGCCCGTGTTGCGAGAACATGAGGTTGAAATCGAGCTCGCCGGAGAGCCGCTCGTAGAGCTCGACGCTCTGCTTGTAGAAGGCCGCGCCTTCGGGTGTGCGGTAGTTCGCCCGGATGATCGTCGTGTTGCGGCCGGCCGCGCCGGAGCCGATGTAGCTCTTCTCGAGGATCGCCACGTTCGTGATGCCGTGGTGCGTCGCGAGGTAGTACGCGGTCGCGAGGCCGTGCGAGCCGCCGCCGATGATGACCACGTCGTAGTGGCGCTTCAGCTCGTCGGGGCGCTTGAGGATCTGCTTCTTGAGGAAGATGTCCTTCACAGCGCATCCACTCCTATAGGCCCGCCGCCGAGCGCCGAGGCGCGATCGACCGCGACCTCCCAGACGTACTGACCGTACTCCTGCGCAACGATGATCCAGTAGCCGTCCCTGTAATTAGCGGGGCGTTCCAACACGTGCCCCTGGACGTGTGCGATCTCGCCACCCGCAGGGAAGTGGTGCATATGCGTCATCCGCCGCAGGACGGTCGCGGCCTCGGGGCCGGTGAGCGCGACGACCGAGTAGGCGGCGGTGAGGTCGAGGACGAATCGGTCGCGAGCCTGCTCACGGACGGCGTCGGCGCTCGTGGCCGCGCACAGGACGAGCGCTCGCCGGGACGAGATCCGGTACCACACGACGCCCTCGCCGTCGATCGGCTCGCCAGCGGGACGGAGCTCGAGCTTCGTCAGGTGCGAGAGGTCGGCCACGCCAACGGCAGCGAGATGCTCCTTCTCGCCTGGGATCGACACCGGGACGTCCCAGCCGTTGCGCTGCTCGAAGCGCGCACCGAGATCACGCTGCGCCCGGGCGATCGCCGAGACGGCAACCGCCCCGGAGGCTTTGCCGACCGAGAGGAAGTCGAGCGCCGTCACGATTTGACCTTCTCGCCGGCCGGGTCGTAGAACGCGCCGAGCCGCACCGTCATAGCCACGTTCTTCCCGTCGACCCGAACGTCGAAGCGCCCACCGTCGACGGCAAGGTCGGTTGGGAGGATCGCGAGCCCGATCACCTTGCCAAGCTCCTCGCTCCTTCGCACGCTCGTCACGCGGCCAGAGGACTTTCCGTCTACGACCACCTGCCCGCCTTCGACGGGGATCGCGCCGGTCGGGCTCTCGAAGCCGACGAGCATCCAGTCGAGGCCTCGATCGGCAACCTGCTGCGTGGCCCACTTGCCGACCCACGGGAACTCCTTGTCGTTCTTGACGAGCCACGGCATCGAAGCCTCGAGCAGGTTCGACTCGGAGTCGGTGTCCTGGCCGATGATGACGTGGCCCTTCTCGAGGCGCAGGATGCGCTGCGGCTCGAGGCCGAACGGCTTCGGATCGAGGTCCGAAGCCTTCGCGGTGATCGTGTCCCAGACGTGCTCCGCGAGCGGGCTCGGAAAGTGTAGCTCGTAGCCGAGCTCGCCCACGAAGCCGATCCGCAAGGCAAGCATCGGGACGCCAGCGACAATGACGTGCTTGGCGTCGAGATAGGCGAAGCCGTCGGCCGAGAAGTCGGCGTCCGAGACGCGCTCCATCGCCGAGCGGGCGTTCGGCCCGGCGACGTTGATCGCCGCCAGAGCACCGGTCAGGTTCGCGAACTGCACGTCCATGAACCAGACCGCGTTCCACCACGTGAACCACTGGTAGACGCCGTCGGCGCCGGTCGAGGTGGCCGAGACGTAGAAGCTGTCGTCGTCGATCCTCGCGACGACGCCGTCGTCCATGATCCGGCCCGCATCGCCGGTGAGCACGCCGTAGCGCGTGCGGCCGACCTTGAGGTCCGAGAAACGGTTCGGGTAGACACGGTCGAGGAAGGCACCGGCGTCGGGGCCTTTGACGAGGATCTTGCCGAGCGTCGAGACATCGATCAGGCCGAGTGAACGGTGCACGTGCTGCGCCTCGGCGCCTGCGTCGTCGCCGTAGGAATGCGGCCTGCGCCACTGCCCGGTCCACATCATCCGTCCGCCGAGATCCTTGTGGACGTGGTGCAGCGAGGTGCGCTTCTTCGGCTCCTGCGGGTTGCCGGCGAGTAGCCCCATGGAGATCGGCGTGTATGGCGGACGCGCGGTCGTCGTGCCGATGGTGTTCTCGTCGAGCTTCGTCGCCTTCGCATAGACGCGGATCGAGTTGACGTGGCAGAGGCGCCCCTGGCACGGCCCCATGGTCACCGTGGTGTAGCGCTTGGAGAGCTCGATCGAGTCGAAGCCCTCGGCGATCGCGTACTTCAGATCCTTCGTCGTCTGGTCCTCGCAGAAACAGACGAAGCACTTGTCGCCGTGGAACCCGAGCACGGGGCTCGGGACTGCGGGTGCGCCGACATCGCCGGTTACCGCACCCACCATTTCCAGTTTCTCGGGGAGATCCGTCGGGATAAAGATGCCGCGCGCGGCGTCGTACTCGACCCGCGCCCCGGCTTGGGCGAGCAGCTTGAAGTTCGGCTGCGGACTCCCCGACATCACAACGAGGTCACACTTCGTCGACCGGCCGTTCACGTGGAGCTCCGTGACCCGACCCTTCCGGCCGACTGCCTCGATGTTGGGCGGCTCGGCCTCGCGCAGATCGATCACGCTGGCGACCTCGACCCGTGCCGATTCGAGGTCCTCTGCGGCTCTCAGCCCGCGTTCGTCGGCGGTGAGGATGACCGCGCGCGCGCCCGGCTTGATCGACCAGTAGTTGACGAGCCGCCGCACGGCGTCCGGGAGCATCACGCCGATCAGGTCGTTGCCCGGAAAGACGAGCGGCTGCTCGACGATCCCCGAGGCGACGATCACGCGCTCCGCCCTGTACTTGAGCAGCAGATTTTCATAGGCGACCGGCACGAAGCCCTGCTCGAAGAGGCCGATTGCGATCGCCGGCGCGAGCAGCTCGACACCCGCAGCACGCGCCTGGTCGGCGAGCGCGCGAGCCGTCGCGACGCCGTCGCGCTCGGCGAGAAGGGCGCCCCCGACCTCCGGCCCTTCGTCGACGACCACGACCGAGTCTCCCACGGACGCCGCCTCGATCGCAGCCTCGAGCCCCGCCTGACCGCCGCCGACAATGAGGACGTCGGCGTGCCGATACTCGCCATCGACGCGCTCCGGCCGCGCACCGGTCGGGTCGAGCTTGCCGAGGCCGGCGGCGCCGCGCAGGAACTTCTCGTAGAGCGGCCACAGTTTCCGCGGCCGGATGAAGGTCTTGTAGTAGAACCCCGGCGGCGTGAAGGGCCCGCCGAGCTTGTCGGTCGCCTGCATCAGATCGTGCTCGAGCGAGCCCACGTAGTTCTGGCCCTTCACCGCAGCGCCGTCTCGGACGGGAGTCGTGCAGACGCGGACATTCGGGATTCCGTCGACCGTCATCTGGCAGTTCGCGCAGTGACCCGAGCAGCACTGAAGGCCACGCGGCCGGTGGTACTTGAAACTCCTGGAGAAGACACGGCGCCCCGACGCGTAGAGCGCCGACCCGATCGTGTCGCCCTCGAAGCCGTCGACCTTCTTGCCCTCGAACGTGAACGAGACCGGCTTCGAGCGGTCGATTCGCTCGTGCGGTCTCGGGTCCAGCCTGCTCACGAGGCGGGCTCCGGCGCCCATGTCCGGCTGACCTCGTTCGTCACCGTGTTGCGCTCGGCGAGGAACCAGTCCTCGCAAGCACGGCAGAACCACCACTCACGCTGCATCCCGGCTTCGTTCGCGCGAAAGTAGATGTACTCGTTCAGTTCGCGCTGGGTCGGCGTCGTCGTCGGGCGACGTGTCGATTCACCAGCACAGCGCAGCTCCTGCACCTCGCGAGGGCCGCAGTTCGGACAGGTGACAAGCATTGACATATTTGCGCTGGTGGCAATAGCGTGCTATCTGTGGCGATAGGCTACCGCATGGCGCGAACCGGTCAACCATCTTCCCGCGACGTCGAGGCCACCGTCCGTGCTGTCCAGGTGCTCGATGCCCTCGCCGAAGGCGGTGAGCTCGGGACGACCGAGATCGCCCGACGCACCGGGATCAGTGCAAGCACAGTGTCGCGGCAACTCGGCACGCTCGCCCGCCTCGGCCTCGTCGAGCACGCACCCACGAACGGTCGTTATCGGCTCGGAGTCCGCATCCTGCGTCTCGCAAATGCCTTCCTCGGCCGCCTCAACCTGCGCGATGTCGCGCGGCCGGCCCTCGAGGAGCTCGTCCACCAGGTTGGCGAGACCGCCACGCTCTCGATTCCCGGCGACGGCGACGCGATAACCGTCGACTTCGTCCCGAGCGAGCACTACCTCCAAGGCGTTACGCGGCTCGGTCGGCCGAGCGTCGGGCACGCGTCTTCGGCAGGCAAGGTGATGCTCTCCTTCGGCAATGTGCCTCTCCCTCGCGGGAAGCTCGAGCACTACGCGCCGCGGACGATCACCGATCCCGCAGCGCTCGACGAGGAGATCGCCCGCGTCCGCGAACAAGGCTGGGCCGAAGCGGTCGAGGAGCGCGAGGTCGGCCTGAGCGCGATTGCCGCGCCGGTCTGGGGGGCCGGCGGCGAACTTGCGGCAGTGGTCGCCCTGCAAGGCCCCACGAGTCGCTTCGACGAGGCGGCGATGCAAGCCGCACTTCCACTGCTCCTCGCAAGCGCTCGGAGGATCTCAGTAGCTCTCGGCTGGCACGGCTAGCAGCCGTAGCGCGGCCGCCTCGATCTCTTCCTCCGACAGAAGCACGAGATTCGCGGCGGGGCCGAGCGGGACGAATGAGTCTTTGCTCGTGACTCGCGCGACCCGACCGCTGAAGCCGGCATCGACGAGCGTCGCGATCACACCCTCCGAGACCCCGCCGCTCTTGCGCGTCTCGTCGGCAACGAGGACGCAGCCGGTCGCCTGGGCCTCACGAAGGATGTCGTCGACAGGTAGCGGAACGAGCCAACGCAGATCGAGAATGCGGACGAAGATCCCCTGCTCGGCGAGGCGGTTTGCGACACGGAGCGACATCCGCAGCCCGTTCGCCCACGTCACGATCGTCAGGTCGCGGCCGGCGCGGTGGGTGCGCGCAGCTCCGATGGGAATGTGCGAGCTGCCCGGCGGGGCCAGCCACTCGCTGTCGCCTTCTGCGTGCAGGTCGCGTGCGTGATAGAGCGCGATCGGCTCGAGGAACACGCAGACACTGCCGTCGACCTTCGCTGCAGCGACACATGTGCGCAGCATCGGACCGACGTCGTCGGGCCGTGACGGCAAGGCGACGACGATGCCTGGGATGTCGCGGAGTACGCCAACGGCGTCGTCGTTGTGGAAGTGCCCGCCGAAGCCGCTTTGGTAGCCGAGGCCGGCGACACGCACAACCATCCCGTTCCGATAGCGGCCCTGCGAGAAGAACTGGAGCGTCGCCGCCTCGCCGCGTAACTGATCCTCTGCATTGTGCAAGTACGCGAGGTACTGAATCTCCGGAATCGGGAGGAACCCGGTGAGCGCTGTCCCGAGCGCAAGGCCGAGGATCGACGTCTCGTCCAGCAGCGTGTCGAAGACGCGCGCAGCACCGAAACGGGGGTGGAGCCCTCGCGTCACGCCGTACACGCCGCCCTTGACGGCTACGTCTTCGCCGAAGAGGAGCGTCTCCGGGTGCTCTGCCAGCACATCGGCCAGGCCCCGGTTGACCGCCTGCGCGAACGTGAGCGGCTCGCCGCCGCTCTGGGTCGTCGAGCCCGCCCGGCTAGCGACGACCACCGGCGTGCGCGGCGCGATCGGCCGCATCACGGCGTCGGCGGTTTCCAGCTGCGATCGCTGCGTGGCCGCGAGCGCGAGCTCACGGATGCGCTGACGCGACTCGAGATACTCGGCCGCCAGCTCCTCCCCGGTGGTCACGCCTGCCGCGACGAGCCAGCGCGCTGTGGCGAGTATCGGGTCCCGCTCGTAGTCGGCTCGGATCGCCCGCGGGGTCCGGTAGGCGGTCTCGAGATCGGCTCCGGCGTGGGAGAGGTACCGCACGGTGCGCAGATGGAGGATGGCCGGCCGGCGCTCCTCGCGCACCCATCCTGCAAGTTCCCGGGCGATGTCGAGCACCGCCTGAGAGTCGTCACCGGCAGCGCTCTCGACCCGGAGCTGCGGCCGCGCGCGCAACGCGCTCTCCACCCAGCCGGCCGGCGACGGGACGCTGATTCCGAGACCGTTGTCCTCGCACACGAAGAGCGCTGCGAGCGGCAACCGTTGATGCACGCAGTTCGCGGCCGTGTTCAGCGCGGCTTGCGCCACTGCGTGGTCGAGCGACGCATCGCCGAAGCTGCAGACGGTCACAGCGTCGCGCGGCCAACGGCTCTCGACCCCGAGCTTCGCGGCGCGGTCGACTGCGAACGCGACGCCCACCGCGCGAGGCAGATGCGACGCGATCGTCGAGGTCTGCGGGATCACCGCGAGGTCGGCGTGGCCGAACACCTTGTGGCGGCCGCCGGCGATCGGCTCCTCGGCTGCGGCGGCCATGCCGAGCAGGATGTCGACAACGCCGTCGTGCTCGACCTGCCCCGACCGGGCGAGGTAGAAGCCACCCGAGCGGTAGTGGAGCAGTGCCGGATCAGTGGGGCGCAGCGCGAGCGCGACCGCCGCGTTCGACTCGTGCCCGGCGGAGCCGATCGTGTAATAACCGAGCTGCTTCGACTGCAACCAGCGCGCCGCGTGGTCGCACAGGCGGCTGTCGACCTGCGCCCGCCACAGCGCCGTAGCGTCGGGGGCATCGCCGCGCCTCTCCGCTGAAGGAAGCGAGCGAAGCGCCTGAAGCAGGTGCTGCTCGAGGGGATCGAGGTCAGCGGCCATCTCCGAGCGACGCTAGCGGGTCAGTTCACACTATGCACGGACGTGCGCTCCGGACACTCATGCGTCGATCGCGACATGCCCGGGTTGGGCTGCTACGCGCTCGAGCCAGCGGCTGATCGCAGGGTAGCGCCCCAGGTCGAAGCCGCCTTCGCCGGCCACATGGGTGTACGCGTAGAGCGAGATATCGGCGATCGAGTAGCGCTCGCCGACGAGGAAGGTGCGTGACGCGAGGTGGGACTCCATCGGAGTCAGTGCTCGATAGCCGCCGGCGTGCCACCCCGCGAGGCGCTCGGGGTCGACCTCGGCCGGTCGCTTCGTCAGCCAGAAGCGCGCTACGGCGATATTCGGCTCGTGGTCGTACTGCTCGAAGAACTGCCACTGGAGCACCTGCGAGCGCTCGAACTTGTCGTCCGGGACGAACGCGGTGTCGCCGGCGAGCCACCAGAGGATCGCGTTCGACTCGCCGAGCGCACGCCCATCGTCGAGAACGAGAGTCGGAACGCGGAGCGCAGGGTTCCGCTCTCGCCCGATCACCGACTCACGGTTGGAACGGTCGACGACGTCCAGCTCACGCCGCTCGTACTCGATCCCGAGCTGCGCCAGCAGAAGGCGGACCTTGTAACAGTTGCCGGAGACCGCCGAGTCGTAGAGAAGCACTAGGCAGTCAGAGCTGAGGCGAGCTCGTCGAAAACAGCGACGAAGTGGTCGACGTCCTCGTCGGTGTGCGTCACCGACAGCGTCCACTCCTCCTCGCGACCCGGCGTCATGAAGATGCCGCGGTTCAGGTTCCACAGCCAGGCGAGCTCGCAGAGCTCGGCGTCCTGATGCTCCTTGAACGACTCGTAGTCGGTGATCTGCACGGGCGCGAACGTCACGCACCCCTTCGAGCCCACGCCGATCGAGTACCCAGGCAGCTCGTAGCGATCGATCACGTCCTGGCAGCCCGAGACGATGCGGTCGTTCAGGTGGTCGAGGTGCTCATAGGCGTTCGGCGTCAGCACCTGCTCGAGGCTCGCCCGCGCCGCAGCCATCACGAGCGGGTTGCCGTTGTACGTCCCGACCTGTACGACGCGCTCTGTGCGAACGCCCTCCATGATCTCCTCGGTGCCGCCGATCGCTCCGGCCGGCAGACCGCCGCCGAGCGCCTTCGCGAGCGTCACGAGATCAGGCGTCACGCCAAAGCGCTCGGTCGCCCCGCCGGCCGCAATGCAGAGTCCGGTCTTGACCTCGTCGAAGATGAGGACGATCCCGCGCTCGCGCGTCAGCTCGCGCACGGCTTCGAGATAGCCGGGCTGCGGCAAAACGACGCCGAGGTTCATCAACGCCGCTTCCATGATCAGACAAGCCGGCTTGCGACCCTCGCGCTCGAGCGCGTCGAGTCGCGCTTCCATAGCCTCGATGTCGTTGAACGGCACTGGGACCGTGAGGTCGGTCACAACCTTCGGGATCCCCTCGCCGTACGGCAGCGACTCGTAGTTGTGCCGCCCGCCGATGCGGTCGTAGGGGACGCCGATGGCGACCATCACGCCGTCGTGGTGGCCGTGGTAGGAGCCGAAGATCTTGAGGATCGTGTCGCGGCCCGTATGGGCGCGGGCGATCCGGATCGCGTCCATCGTCGACTCCGAGCCGGAGTTCGTGAAGCGCCACTGCGGCAGACCCCAACGGCGCGCGAGCTCCTCGGCAACGAGGATCGCATCGTCGGTCGGCACCGCGAAGTGCGTGCCGAGACGCAGCCGCTCCTCGACCGCCTTCGTGATCGCGGGATGCGCGTGACCCTGCACCATCGAGCCGAAGCCGTTGTGGAAGTCGATCCGCCGAGTGCCGTCGACGTCCCACACGTAGGCGCCCTCGCCCCGCTCGAAGTAGATCGGCCACGGATCGCGCAACTGGTACGACGAAGCGACGCCGGCCGAGAGAACAACACGCGCTCGCTCGTAGGTGCGCGCCGATGCCGCAGTCGAATCGTCGAGCCGGCGTTGCTCGCGCTCGGTCAGCTCACGAAGCCGATTCCGGTCAATCGCGGTATAGGCGGGCGCGCTCATGGCAGCAGATCCTAGTGGCGAGGGCAGGGACAAGGCGAGGGCGAGGGGCGAGGGGCGTGGGGCGAGGGGCGTCGCCCCTACATGCCGAGCGGCTGGCCGAAGGCTATGTCGTGACCGTCCGGATCCTGGACACCGAACTCGCGGAATCCGCTCGGCGCATCGTAGATCGTGTAGTCGATCGCGGCCCCTCGTCCCAGCACCTCCGCGTAGACTGCGTCGGCGTCGTCGACACGTATGTAGACGTTCCAGGTCTTGTCGACGAGCTTCCAGTTCGGAACGATCGCCCCCGGCTCAGGGCACAGCGCCAGCAGCACGCGAGCGTCATCGCGCGATGCGACGGCGAAGTCCGGCGGATCACCGTAGACCTCGCACTCGAAACCGAGTTCATCGCGCCAAAAAAAAACGGGTTGCGCGATCAAGGTCCGAGACAAGCAAAACCGACGAGATCCCCGTCAGCTTGGCCATGCGAGCGCACCCTAGCCTGCGACGGCGGCGCCTTGTGGCACTCGGGGCTACGAGGTCTGCTTCTTCCTCGCCGCGAGCTCTACCCGGATGCGTTCGGCGTGGCCGCGCAGCTCGCGGATGCGCGTCTCGCGATACTCGCGCGACGGGCGCTCTTCGTCAGGCGTCCGTTTCCTCTTCTTCATCCTCGTCCTCCTTGTCGTCGTCGAGCAACGCAAGAATTCTGCCCCTATCGGCATTGATGTCAGCGAGTGCGACCATGATCGACGTGACCTCGCCGCGGTAGATGCCCTGCTCTTCGTCCATCAATCGAGGATGCCTGGCCGGCACTCGTCACGCAAGATGTCCCAACCAGCCGAGCACCAGGTGGGGTCGCACGGAGGTCTGCCACAGGGGCGCCAATAGCCGGCGGCGCCCGCGAGAAGCCACAGGTGATCCTGAAGGAGGAGCCGGGTTGTTCCCCCCTCCGAGAAACGGTTCCCGGTTGACATGACAGGGCGGAGCCCGTACACACCGGCTACCAGCTCGAACGCGAATAGGAGGAACAGGAGTGGCGACCGATCTCGAGCGCTTCGTCGCAGCAGAGGGAAGGGCCGACAGGATCGCTGATGTACGCAGGCGGATCGACGCCGAGGGCGTCACGTACATCTACTACCAGTTCATCTCCGTCACCGGCCGGATCATGGGCAAGGGCGTGCCTGCGGCGCACTGGGAGAGTATGGCCGCGAAAGGCTTCCAGCTCGTCTACGGCTCGACGGCGAACCTGTTCACGGACCGCCACGGCGAGTACATCGGCTACGGCCCTGAGGCGGCGGAGCTGGTCGGACTGCCCGAGCCGGAGACCTTCGAGGTGCTCCCCTGGGACTCGAAGGTCGCGCGCGTCTGGTGCACCTGCTTCCGCAACCGCGAGGAGCGCGAGAAGCCCGGCGCGTTCCTCACCTCCGACTGCCGCAGCAACCTGAAGCAGATCCAGGCCGCGTTCGAGAAGAAGCACGGCCTCCACCTGCGCGCCGGCACCGAGCCCGAGATGATGTGGCTCAACCTGAAGCCGGACGGAACGCCCGACGTCAGCGGCGTCACGAAGCCCTACTGCTACCACATTGACCAGTTCTCCGAGCTGCAGCCGATCATCCACAAGGTGATCGAGTACGGGCAGGCGCTCGGGCTCGACATGATCCAGGGCGACCACGAGGACGCACCAGGTCAAATTGAGTTGAACTTCCAGTTCGACCGCGCCGAGCAGACCGCCGACAACCTCTCCACCTTCCGCCAGATCTGCCGCCAGGTCGGCCGTGAGCTCAACGTCTTCCCGTGCTTCATGCCGAAACCGTTCATGGGCGTCTCGGCGAACGGCTGCCACCACAACATCTCGCTCTGGCGCGGCGACGAGAACGTCTTCCTACCGGACGGCGACGACTCGCAGAAGCCGGGCCAGGTCGGCTTGTGGGCGATCGGCGGCATCCTCGAGCACCTCGGCGCTCTGACAGCGATCTCATCGCCGACCGTGAACTCGTACCGGCGCCTCTGGGACACGGGCTTTTGGGCGCCGGTCTTCGCCGACTGGGGCTACCAGAACCGGACGACCGCGCTGCGAGTCTCCGCGCCGGGTCGCTTCGAGTACCGCTCGGTCGACTCCGCGGTCAACCCGTATCTCTCGATGGCCGCGCTGATCAAGGCGATGGAGGACGGCATCGAGCGCAAGCTCGACCCGGGCGAGCCCGAGGAGCGGAACATCTACGCCGCGATGGAAGCCGGCAAGCAGGTGAAGAAGATCCCGATGACCTTCGGCGACGCGCTCGACGCGCTCGAGGCTGACGAGGTGGTGAAGAGCGCGCTCACCGGCGAGATGTACCGTGTCTTCATGCACTACAAGCGCGACGAGTGGGAGCGTTTCTGCGCCACCGTCACCGACTGGGACGTGAATGAGTACCTCGATGTTCTTCCATAGGCGGGCGTTGCAGGGCGAGGCGAGCCTCGCCCCTACGACAACCGGGAATCCCTATTCGCGTAGGGCCGAGGCTGGCCTCGCCCTCGCCCCACGAGAGATCTGACATGTGCGGTATCGCAGGGATCATCTACCGGGACGGGGCACCGCATCAGATCGGCGACGAGATGACGCGGATGCTGCAGTCGATGAAGCACCGCGGGCCGGACTCGACGGGGTACGCGCTGTACGGCACGCCGGCGAACGGCGAGATCGTGATGCGCTACAAGCTCGCCGATGCGAACACGCCGCGCGATTTCGAGTACGCGGACACGCTCAAGCGTCATCGCGCCGAAGTCGAGCGCCGGCTCCACTCGCTCAACGCAACGGTCCGATCGATCGAAGAAGAGACCGAGTACGCGTTCCGCGTCTCGCTCGACTACTCCGGTGACCTGAAGACGCTCGCCGACTACGTCGAGGACATCCCCGATTGCGAGGTGCTCTCGCTCGGGCATTCGCTGGAGATCATCAAGGACCTCGGTGACGCGGAGCAGGTTTGCAGCGAGTACCACCTCGATGACTTCAGCGGCACGCACGCGATCGGGCACGTCCGCATGGCGACCGAGTCGGACGTCGACATCTCGGGCGCGCACCCGTACTGGGCCTACCCGTTCTCCGACATCGCGGTCGTCCACAACGGCCAGCTGACGAACTACTTCCATTGGAAGCGCCGACTCGAGCGCTCCGGGCACCGCTTCCAATCCGAATGCGACTCGGAGATCATCGCCGTCTACCTCGCGCAGCAAATGAGCGAGGGCGCGTCGCTCGAGGACGCGATGCGCCAGTCGCTCGAGGAGCTCGACGGCGTCTTCACCTACATCTGCGTGACCGGCGACGCGCTCGGTGTCGCAAAGGACGAGATGGCCGCCAAGCCACTCGTGCTCTACGAATCGGACGAGATCGTGGCCCTGGCGTCAGAGGAGATCGCAATCCGCGCCGTGCTAGACCGCGAGATCGACACCTACGACCCGTACGAAGGGGAGGTGCTGGTGTGGCAGCGCTAGCGGGAGAGCATTCGATCTCGTACGACGCGCGCGGGCTGGCCGAGCCCAATGCCGAGGCGCCTCGCGTCGCAGAGATCGACGGCGAGAGCGCCGTCTTCGACGCGCACGACCTGACGACGCGCCAGATCAACCTCGAGCTGCGCCGGCTTCTCTACGAAGAGCGCCTGACGGATGTCACCGTGAAGAACCCCGGCTCGAAGCACTCGCTCGGCGTCGGCATCCTCACGCGCTGCAAGATCACCTTCGAGGGCAGCCTCGGCTACTTCGGCTGCGGCATCATCGACGGGCCCGAGGTGCACATCACAGGTCGCGTGGGCTGGTCGTCGTGCGAGAACATGATGTCCGGCGTGGTCGTGATCGAGGGCAACGCTGGCTCGCTCACGGGTGCTGCGATGCGCGGCGGCGACCTCGTCGTGAAGGGTCGCGTCGGCGCGCGCAGCGGTATCGACCAGAAGGGCGGCACGATCATCGTGCTCGGCTCGGCCGGCTCGATGAACGGCTTCATGATGCAGCGTGGCCGCCAGATCATCTGCGGCGACGTCGGCCACGGCCTCGGCGACTCGATGTACGACGGGACGATCTACATCGGCGGCAAGGTGCGCTCGCTCGGGATCGACTGCGTGCCAGGCGAATGGACCGACGCCGATACCGAGTTCATCGAGCGCAAGTTCCGCATCTACGAGCTGGGTGCGCCGCCGGAGCTGCAGAAGTTCGTCTGCGGCAAGAAGCTCTACAACTACGACAACCTCGAACCCTCCGAACGGAAGCTGGTTCTCTGATGACGCGCACCCGAAGGGCCGGACGAGTCCGGCCCCTATGCGACAACCTCGAACCCTCGGAGCGCAAACTGGTTCTGTGACCCACCCCGTAGGGGCGAGGCTTGCCTCGCCCGCGCGAAGGAGCAATCTTGGCCGACGAGACAGCACCCACCAACAAGACCGTCCTCGGGCACAGCAAGATCTTCACGCCGGAGGTCATCAACGACATCCACATGAAGGCCGAGCTCGGCCGCTACCGCATGCGCGGCTTCTCGATGTTCAAGCCGATTCCGCACTGGGACGAGCTGATGTTCATGCCGGGCACACTGACGCGCTTCGTGATCGAGGGCTATCGCGAGAAGTGTGTGACGAAGACTGTGCTCGGCGCGCGCTTCGCGAAGAACCCGATCGAGCTCGACATCCCGGTCTACATCACGGGCATGTCCTTCGGGGCACTGTCGCTCGAGGCCAAGATGGCGCTCGCAAAGGGCGCGTCGATGGCGGGCACGGCGACCTGCTCGGGCGAAGGCGGGATGATCCCGCCGGAGCGCGACCACTCGACGAAGTGGTACTACCAGTGCATCCAGAGCCGGTACGGGTTCAACCCGCACCATCTGATGCTCGCGGACGCCTGCGAGTTCTTCATCGGCCAGGGCTGCAAGGTCGGGCTCGGCGGCCACCTGATGGGGCAGAAGGTGACCGAGCAGGTCGCCGAGATGCGCTCGCTCCCGGCCGGGATCGACCAGCGCTCGCCGGCACGGCACCCGGACTGGCTCGGCCCGGACGATCTTTCGCTGAAGATCCAGGAGATCCGCGAGGCGACCGACTACCGCATTCCGATCCAGCTCAAGCTCGGCGCCGCGCGCGTGTACGACGACGTTCGGATGGCCGCCAAGTGCGGCCCCGACATCATCTACCTGGACGGTGCCGAGGGGAGCACCGGCGCGGGGCCGCACATCGCGACCGAGGAGACGGGCATCCCGCTGATGGCGGCGATCCCGGAAGCGCGGCGCGCGCTCGAGGACGTCGGCCTCGCCGACGAGATCGACCTCGTCGTCGCGGGCGGCATCCGCAACGGCGGCGACATCGCAAAGTGCATTGCGCTCGGCGCGAAGGCGGTCGCGATCGGCCACTCAGCGCTCATGGCACTGAACTGCAACAAGGAGATCGAGGGCGTCACCGACTACGAAGGCACCGTCGGCGTCCCCGCCGGTAAGTGCTATCACTGCCACACGGGCCGCTGCCCGGTCGGTATCACGACGCAGGATCCCGAGCTGCGCAAGCGCCTCGTCGTCGAAGAAGCCGCCGAGCGCGTCTACAACTTCCTGCACACGCTGACGCTCGAGGTGCAGATGCTCGCGCGCGCGTGCGGCAAGACGAACATCCACTCGCTCGAGCCGGAGGATCTCTGCGCGCTAACGGTCGAGGCCGCGGCGATGGCGAAGGTGCCTCTCGCCGGCACGAGTTGGATCCCCGGTGTCAGCGAGGAGCGGACGCTGGCGAAGATCGAGCGGATGCTGGAGAAGCACCTGGAGTTCCCGGTCGACTACCTGCCGACGCACGCGGAGGTTCCAGCCGGTGACTGACATGGCATACAGCGAACCGGAGAAGATTCAGTCGGTCGACGCGGAGTTCTTGGCCGGCCACCGCTTCCCGTACCAAGAGGACATCGCGCTATTGGACGACGTCGACCTCGACGCCGCGACCCCCGGCCAGGACATCAACTGGCTGGAGGACATCGAGCTGCTGATGGAGGAAGGCACGCCCGCTGTCTTCGACCGCTACTCGAACTCGTTCCTCAAGATCTACTTCCAGATCCCGGCGGGCCGCGAGACCGAGATCGCGCGCAAGGTGCTGATCAAACACCTCACCTCAGGGAACTCCTTCGGGATCCAGCTGAAGGAGAAGCACACGAAGTTTCCCCAGCCCGAGCTCGGCCCGTGGGTCCCCGGCTCGAAGACGGTCGGGACGGACTACCACGCGCCGGTCCTCGAAGGCTGGGAGCCGCCGGCGCACTAGCCCGGCAGCTACCGTTGGACGGATGCCGTGGCTCTATGAGCATGCCGGTGGCGAAGAGGCCATCCACCGCCTCGAGGACATCTTCTACGCGAGCGTCCTGGCCGAATACTGCTCGTGCCTCTGTTCGGCATGGGACAACCTCAGCACGTCGATCACCTGACGGCGTTCACGGCCGAGTCTTTCGGCGGGCCTGACCGCTTCACGCGTGAGCTTGGTGGCTTCGGTGCATTGATCGCGGTCCATCGGCACCTGGGATCACCGAGGAGCAGCGTCAGCGGTTCGTGGCTCAGCATCTGGCGAGGATGCAGCGAACCTCAGAGTTCCGCGAGCTGAGCAGGCAATTCGCCGGATTGATCGAGTTCGAGCCCATCAGTGCAAAGTCGTGCATGTTCGGCAGGCACGCTGAGATGGCAGGAGCGTCGGCCTCCCCGGTCGAAGACAATCGGGCGGACTGGGCGCGGTGGGCGCGCTGACAGAGCATAACGAGGGCATGAAACGATGTGCCCGCCGTGTTGGATCGTTTCGTACGGCGACGCTGGAGTCTCGCTCTGACGTCGCTGATCGTTGTCTCGGCGTTCGCCCGCTTCGCGGCCGCACGGACGTTCACGGTTCCCTGGATCGCACCCGACGAGATGCTGTACGCGCTGATCGGGCGGTCGCTCTGGCTCCACGGCACCCTGACCGTTCGGAACGCGCCAACTCCCTACTACAGCCTGCTCTACCCGGCGTTGATCGGCGCGCCGATGCTGCTGAAGGACACGAGGCGATCGATCGAGGTCATCCAGGCGATGCAGGCGGTAGTCATGTCCCTCACCGCAGTCCCCGTGTTTCTGTGGGCGCGACGCCTCGTGGCACCGCGGCTGGCGCTGGCCGCGGCAACGCTGACGGTGCTCGTGCCGACGCTCGCCTACTCGGGGCTGATGATGAGCGAGGCGCTGTTCTACCCGGTCGCCGTCGTCAGTCTCGTGGCAATGGCACGGACGCTCGACGAGCCGACAGCGCTCCGCCAGGGCGAGTTCCTGCTGGCAGTGACGGTCGTCAGCGCTGTCCGCCTACAGGCGCTCGTGCTCCTTCCGACGTTCCTCCTCGCAGCGCTCCTCCATGCCTGGTTCGCGCGTTCGACCCGCACGCTCCGTCGGCTGGCCCCGTTCGTCGGAGCCGGGCTCGTCGTCGTCGTCGTTGCCATCGCCTGGCGGCTGACGTTCGGCCCGGGAATCTCGTGGCAGGATCTGCTCGGCGCCTACGGAACGCTCGGGGCTACCGCCTCGTCGGTCTCTGCTGGACACATCGCGACGAGCGTTCTCTGGCATGCCGCGGACGTCGCCGTTCTGACCCTCGGGTTACCGGTGCTCGCGACTGTCGTGCTGGTTCACGGCGCTCTCCGCGGGCGTGAGTTCGATCCGGCTGTGCAGTCGTTCCTCGCCGCCACGTCGGCGTACGTCGTGCTGCTCGTGTGCGAGGTCGGCGCCTTCGCGGCCGCACATCTCGGGCATGTCTCCGAGCGCTATCTGGCGACCGCTGCGCCGCCGCTCTTCATCGCCTACGCGCTGTGGCTCGAGCGTGGCGGGCCGAGGCCACGCGTGCTGCTCATCGGAGCCGGCGGGGCAATCGTCGCTCTGCTCGCGTTCATCCCGATCCGGACGCTGGCGTCGCCGCTCGCCCCCTACGACGGATTCTCGACCGTCGCTCTCGCACGCCTGCTACAGCACGGGCACGCGCCCGCGGCGAGGATTGGTCTCCTCGCAACTGCGATTCTCGCATCGGTCCTCTTCGTTCTCCTCCCGCGCCGGCTCCTCCCGGCCGGGCTGGCAACGCTCGGTGCCGGACTAGTTGCGCTGTCGGTGCTGGCAACGCAGGAGATACGGCACGCCTCTCGCACCGAGCAGCGTGCTGCAATCGGGGACGGGGACCCGCGCTGGGTCGACGCGACTGGCGAACGGAACGTGACGTTGCTCGACACCGGCGACAGACCGGCGCCGACCGTGGCGAGAACGTTCTTCTGGAATCGGAGCATCGTCGATGGGCTCCGCTTGCGGGGAGTCCCAGCGTCGTTCCCTCCAGGCTCACAGGCCGTGACCATCGCAGGCGACGGCAGCCTGCTAGACCGCCGCGGGGCGCGGCTCGACCGCCAAGGCATCGTCGCACCCTCGACCTTGACGTTCGACGGGACGCCGTTGACACAACTCGCTGCCGGAACGAGTAAGAACTACGGACTCACGCTCTGGCGCGTCGACGGGCCGCTTCGTGTCGAGACGGCTTTGACGTCCGGCTTCCTCCCGAACGGCGACTTCATCAACAAGGCGCGGATCGTCGTCTACGGCTGCCGGCCCGGCCGGCTCGAGATCACCCTGCTCGGCAAGTCCGGGGCGCCGATCTACTCCTACGTCAACGGCGCCAACCGACGGACGTTCGCGCTCCCCTCACAGTCGGCGGTGACGGAGCGAATCCCCGCACCGTTCTACGTCGACGGGACGAAACCATGCACGTACGACCTCGTGACAGAAGGGCTCGTCGGCTCGACCCGCGTCGCCTACGTGCCCGATTAGTGATCCTCCGACCGGGCGCGGAGCCAGCTAGTACGTTGCACTCCGTGGATTTGAAGCTCGAACTCGTTCTGATCCCTGTGACGGACGTCGACCGTGCCAAGGCCTTCTACGTCGAGCAGGCCGGCTTCGCGCTGCACGTCGACCACCGGGCCGGGGACAGCTTCCGCGTGGTCCAGCTCGATCCGCCTGGATCGGCGTGTTCGATCTCCTTCGGAACAGGGATCACCGACGCGGAGCCCGGCTCGGTGCGGGGCATGCATCTCGTCGTCTCGGACATCGTCGCGGCACGCGAAGAGCTCGTCGCACGCGGGGTCGATGTGAGCGAGGTTCGTCACCTCGGCCAAGACGGCTGGACACCCGGGCCGGATCCCGCCCGAACAGACTACAACTCGTTCGCCAACTTCGAAGACCCGGACGGCAACACGTGGGTCATCCAGGAGCGCGGCTACGCCGCCTCGACTTCCGCGCAATGACAATCAGAGAATTCCAGGAGGATGACCTTCCCGCACTAGTTGAGTTCTCGATCCGAGCATGGGCTGACGTGTATGCCTCCCTGCGCGTCGTACTTGGCGATGCGGTTTTCCACCGGCTGCACCCCGACTGGAAGGCGAGTCAGGCCGAGGCGGTTAGATCCAGCTGCACCAATGACGAGCGACAGGTCTTCGTAGCCGTCGAGGACGGGCGTCCGGTCGGGTTCGTTGCGGTCGGTCGCGCTCAACGCCTACCACGAACGCATGGGTGTGATCGACATCATCGGAGTCGACCCCGACTACCAGCGGCGCGGCATCGGAGGCCGGTTGACGACCTCCGCGCTCGACCACATGCGCCGCCACGGCATGGACATCGCGGTGGTCGAGACCGGGGGCGATCCCGGCCACGCACCCGCCCGCGCGGCATACACAGCGTCGGGGTTCACGCTCCTACCAATCGCCCGCTACTTCCAGTTGCTCGATAGCTGATGCGCGTTCTCGTTCTCCAGCACATCGCGTGCGAGCCGCCCGGCGTGTACGAGGACGTGCTCGTCGAGCGCGGCGCTTCGCTCCACCGCGTTGAGCTCGACGAAGGCGAGCCGCTCCCCGACTGGCGCGAGTTCGACGCAATCGTCGCCATGGGCGGGCCGATGTCCGCGAACGACGATGCCTCGCTCCCCTGGCTGACTGGCGAAAAGCGCCTGATCGGAGAGGCCGTCCGCGCGGGCATGCCGTTCTGGGGTGTGTGCCTCGGGGTGCAGCTCCTCGCGGCGAGCCTCGGCGCCCGCACCTACGCCGGATCGACCCCCGAGGTCGGCTTACTCCCGGTCGAGATCACGCCCGAAGGCCGCACCGACCCGGTCTTCGCCGAGGCGCCTGACGATCTCGTCACGCTGCAATGGCACGGCGACACGTTCGACCTTCCGGAAAACGCCGTCCGACTAGCGGGCTCACCCGTATATCCGAACCAGGCGTTCCGCTTCGACCGCGCCTACGGCGTCCAGTTCCACCTCGAGGTCTCACCCGCGATGGCGCGCGAGTGGGCGGATGTGCCCGCCTACACGGCGTCACTGGAGCGGACGCTCGGGCCCGGGTCGGCCGGCGACTTCATGCGACGGATCGAAGAGCGCTCTGGCGAGATGCTCCAGCACGGCCGCTCGCTGTTCGAGCGCTGGCTCGACAGCGTCGTAGCCGGCTAATTGCCGCAGCGGAAATCGCCGTGCGCTCGTCTGGCGCAGCCCCCACGCGAGGGCATACGATGGCCCGCGAGAGTCGACCCGACCGTTGGAGGAGTGCATGTCCGAGAAGCTGTGGGGATCCGAGCCGTTTTGGGGTCTCGGCTACGAATGGGACCCTGACTGGGTTCTGACCGATCGTCAGAAAGAGCTCCGCGCGACGCTGATCGAGCTCTGCGAGAAGGAGCTCCGCGCGAACGCGAAGCGCTCCGACGACGAGCTCTTGTATCCGCGCCGCAACCTGGAGCTGCTCGGCGAGCACGGCTTCCTCGCGCTCTGCGTGCCTGAGGAGTACGGCGGGCTCGGCGAGAACCACGTTGCCTTCGCCATGACCTGCGAGACGATCGCGCGCTACGGCTGCGCGTCGACCGCGATGTGTTACGTCATGCACACCGGCGCCGTGGCGGCGATCATGCTGCGCCCGACGCCCGAGCTGATCGACAAGTACATCCGCCCGCTCAACAGCGGCAAGATCGGCACCCTCTCCTACTCGGATCCCGAGACCGGCTCGCACTTCTGGTACCCCGTCTCGTCGGGCGCCGAGAAGTCGAATGGCGGCTACAAGGTGCGCAAGAAGGCGTCGTGGACGACGTCCGGCGGTTTCGCCGACTTCTACGTCGTCCAGACGACGAGCCCCGATTTCACCGGCTACGACGACCTGTCGGTGTTCGTCATCGACGGCGACGATGTCCAGTCGCAGCCGTCGCTCTGGGACGCGCTCGGGCTACGCGGCAACCAGTCGGGACCGATCCAGGTCGACAACGTCGAGATCCCCGGCGAACAGCTCGTCGGCCCGGTCGGCGATGGTGCATCGTCGAACGACGAAGCGGTCGACCCGTGGTTCCTGATCGGCTCCTCGTCGGTGTGGAACGGCATCGCAATGGGCGCCATCGACATCGCGAAGCGGCACACCACGCGGAAGAAGCACGTCGACGTCGGCATGCGGGTCGCCGATTACCCGACGATCCAGGACTACGTCGGCGAGGCCGTGATGGATACGAACGCCTGCCGTCTTTTCGGCTACTCGGTTGCACAGGCCTGCGACACGGCGACCGCGAACAACACGACGGTCCTCGCCCCGGGCGAGACCGCCCGCGCCGACTTCCTCCACTGGCTCTGGCAGATCAAGTTCGAGGCGGCGAAGAACACCGCGCACGTCGTCGACAAGATGCTGCACGCCTGCGGCGGCTCCGGCTACAAGCGCGACATGGAGCTCGAGCGCTATCTCCGCGACGCCAAGGCCGGCTGGGTGATGGGCCCGACGAACGAGGTGCTGCGCCAGTTCGTCGGCAAGGCTGTCCTCCTCGGCTTCGAGTCGCTCGACTACTGGAACCAGACCTACAACCGCCGCGCCGTCGAGAACGAGGTCAAGAAGCTCGACGCAGCCGGAAAGCGCGAGCTAGCCGAGCAGCTGATAGCCGAGGCGACCGAGGCCGAGGCGAAGGAGCCGGCGAAGGCCGGCTAGCCCGTGTCGCTCGCGCGTCCGCGCCTGCTCGTCCCCGGCCTCGTCCCGTACGACCCGACACGCGAGACCTACCGGGTTGCTCCGGGCGCGACGACGGTCGTCGCGCTCGAAGCGGGCGACCGGCTGACGGTTCGCGACGTCCAGGGCGGGCAGCGTGCGCTGCTCGTGTCGGATGAGCTCGAGTTGACCGCTGACCTGTTCGGGCCCGAGACCGTGGCGGGCGCCGAGGAATCGTTCGATGCAACGCGTGCCGCGACGGTATCCGTGACCGTTCCGGACGGTGGCTCCGTCGTCGAGGGAGGCGTGCCTGCAACCGATCTCCAGCTCGAGCTGCGGCGCGCAACGCCGAGGGCGGACCTCGAGCCGGCGCTGCCGACACCCCTCGCCGATCCTCGCCTCGACTTCCAGGTCGACCGCGCGTCCGCACTCGCCTACGAGGTGAAGGCAGGCGAGTACATCCAGGTGATCGACGTGCGTGGCCGCCAGTGCTCGGACTTCCTCGCGTTCGACTCGGACGAGCTCCAGGCCGGTCGCGAGCGGGGGCTCGATGCGACGGCGACCCGGTCGCTGATGGGTCGTGCCTATCCGCAACCCGGCCTCTACTCGAAGTTCTTCACCACGGATCTCAGGCCGCTCGTGGAGGTCGTCCGTGACACGGTCGGCCGCCACGACACGTTCGGCCTCGCCTGCACGGCGAAGTACTACGAGGACATGGGCTACTTCGGCCACGTCAACTGCTCCGACAACTTCAACGGCCAGCTCTTGCCGTACACGATCGAGCCGCGCAAGGGCTGGCCGGCGATCAACTTCTTCTACAACACGTCGTTCGACGCGCACAACGTGTACTCGACGGATGAGCCGTGGTCGCGACCAGGCGACTACGTGCTGCTCCGCGCGATGACCGACCTCGTCTGTCTCTCGAGCGCCTGCCCTGACGACATCGACGCCGCCAACGCGTGGAACCCGACGGAGGTACACGTCCGCGTCTATCCCGCGAAAGAGACCTTCTCGAGGGCCATCGCGCACCGCGTCACGCCGGCCGCGGAGTTGAAGCTGACGAAGGAGACGGCGTTCCAGACGCGCACCGCTGAGCTGACCGCGCGCTTCACCGAGTACAACGGCTACTGGCTGCCTGGCTCCTACGACAATCTCGGTTCGGTGGCCGAATACTGGGCCTGCCGCGAGAAAGCGGCGGTCATGGATCTCTCGCCGCTGCGCAAGTTCGAGATCCTCGGGCCCGACGCCGAGGCGCTGCTGCAGGCGACGATGACGCGCGACATCCGCCGGCTTGCGGTCGGCCAGGTCGTCTACACCGCGATGTGTACGGACACCGGCGGGATGATCGACGACGGGACGGTCTTCCGGCTCGGCGCGGACAACTTCCGCTTCGTCGGCGCGAGCGACTACGACGGGGTCTGGCTCCGCGAGCAGGCCGCGCGGCTGGGCTTGCGCGTCTGGGTGAAGGAGTCGACGGACGACCTGCACAACATCGCCGTGCAAGGGCCTGCGTCGCGCGACATCCTCTCGCAGTTCGTCTGGACGGCACCGGCGCAAACGCCGTTCCCGGAGCTGAAATGGTTCCGCTTCTCGGTGGCGCGTCTCGGGGGGCCGCAAGGTGTTCCACTGATCGCGTCACGCACGGGGTACTCCGGCGAGCTCGGCTATGAGCTGTTCTGCCACCCGAAGGACGCGGTCGCCGTGTGGGATGCGGTGATGGAAGCGGGAGCGCCGGCGGGCCTCGTCCCGCTCGGGCTCGAAGCGCTCGACATGCTACGCATCGAGTCGGGTCTGATCTTCGCCGGCTACGAGTTCGACGACCAGGTCGACCCGTTCGAGGCCGGGATCGGCTTCACGGTGCCGGCGGACAAGGAGGACGACTTTGTTGGGCGCGATGCGCTCGTCGAGCGGCGGGAGCATCCGCAGCGCGTGCTGGTAGGGCTCGAGCTGGAAGGGAACGAGACGGGCGGCCACGGCGACTGCGTGCACGTCGGGCGTCAGCAGGTCGGCGTCGTGACGAGCGGGACGCGCTCGCCTGTGCTGAAGAAGAACATCGCGCTCTGCCGGATGAACGTTCGCTACGCGGAGCTCGGAATGGAGGTCGAGGTCGGCAAGCTCGACGGCCACCAGAAGCGGATTCCGGCGACGGTCGTTCGCTTCCCGTTCTACGACCCGGACAAATCCCGCCCCAGGTCGTAGTGGTCGAGGCGTTCTCCACCGAGCAGGTCGCGGCGTTCGATCGCGACGGCTTCCTGATCGTCGAGGAAGGGCTGGTTTCCGACGGAGCGCTCGTGCGTCTACGCGAGCGTTACGAGCGGTTGTTCGACGGCGAGTACGAGACGGGCATCAAGCCAGATGAGGTCAACTGGGTACGAGGGCGCGACCCGGAAGACAGGACCCGACAGATCTGCAACGGCTGGCGCGCGGACAACATCATCGCCGCGCAAGTGCTGTCGGCGCAAACCGGCCGTTTGTGTGCACAGCTGATGGGCTACCGCGGTATTCGGCTCTTGCAGGACAACGTCCTATGGAAACCGCCGGGGACGAAGGCGATCGGCTTCCACCAGGACGCGTCGTACGCCGACTACCTCGTACCCGCGGAAATGACGACCTGCTGGATCTCGCTCCACGACACGACCGCTGACGCTGGGCCGCTCGAGTTCGTCCGCGGCTCGCACCGCTGGCCACGCACCCCGCCGGAGCGCTCGCAGTTCCACGCGCCGGAGGACTGGCTTGCGCCGATGCGTTCGTCGGCGCCAGCGGATGTCGAGCCGGAGATCGTCCCCGTCGTGGTGAAGGCCGGAGGCGGTTCGTTCCACCACGGGCTGACCTGGCACGGCTCGGCGCCGAACACGAACGCCGAGGTGGCGCGGATGGCGCTCGTCTCGCACATGCTTCCCGTCGAGGTGCGGTTCCACGAGCAGAACGTCGATCTCGTCTACTCGCGCTACCGGCGGCGAGGTGACCTCTCGCTCGACGAGTCGTTCTTCCCGGTCTTATGGGACGAGTCGGGCTACCGCACACCGTGGCTCGCGGAGCTCCCAGACCTAGGCTGATAATCGCTCCACAGCCTTTCCGTTTCCGCGGCGACATGCCCGGCGGAGGCGGTCTAGCGAAGCGTTAGACGGTTTCGCGGAAGCGACTGGAGAGGATCTCGAGCAGGGCGATGGCGGCGCGCGGGTTGCCTTCGAGGGCGGCGAGCAGCTCGTCCCTCCCCACGACGACGCACATCGTCTCGGCCTCCGCCGTGATGGTCGCCAGGCGACCTGCTCCGGGATCGAGCACCTCGATCTCGCCGACCAGAGCCCCGACACCGAGCGTCAGCCGCCGACCGGGTCGCTCGACCACGACCGACCCGGCGGTGATCAGCATCAGAGAGTCTGCGTTCTCGCCTCGGGTCATCAGCGTCTCACCGATTCCGAACGTCGCCTCCTGGCCGCGCGTAAGGATCGGTTCGAGCAGCTCAGCCGGCAAGGCCGAGAACAATTGCGGATCCGCCGCAATTCGCTCGTACCGCCCGCTGTGGAACAGCAGCGGCTCGCCTTCGCCGTAGCGCACGTACTCGACCTGGCCCAGGAAGAGCGAGTGGTCACCGCCCCAGTACGAGCGAACGACCCGCGCGACGAGATGCGCCAGTGCTCCCTCGACAAGCGGCGTGTCGCGCACGATCTCGAAGCGCGGTTCCTCCGCTCGCTCCGACACACGCCCGGCGAAGTGATCCGAGAGACCGGACTGGCGGCTCTCCAACACGCTGATCCCGTACCGCGCCCCCTCCCGCAGAAGCGGGTTGAGCCGGGCTCGCCGATCCACCGAGATGAGCACGAGCGGCGGCCGCAGCGACACCGACATGAACGCGTTCGCCGTCATGCCATGCACCTGTCCCTGCGACTGTGTCGTGATCACCGTGACGCCGGTGGCGAACATCCCGAGCGTCTTGCGGAACTCGAGTGCCGCATCCGCACCAAGCCCCGCCCCGGTCTCCATCGCCTCCGGCTCCGGCAGATCCTCGAGGACCGTCTCCCCGATCCCATCAGGCCCGCCCGCGACGAACCCGCCGCCGATCGGAACATCGAACTCCTCTGGAATCCCGCTCACCGCCCGATTCTGACAAGAAAGGGCGGCTCGTGGCCGCCCTTTCTCGATTCCTCGAAGTAACCGGCGCTTACCTCGCAGCCATCTCCTCCCGCAGGAGGCGCGCTACCGCCTCATCCGGCATGGTCGGAGTCTCCTCGCGCAAGTGCGGTGTCTCCTTGTCCTGGACGATGCGCCGGAACAGGAAGAGAAGGAGGGAACCGGCGAGGACGCAGAAGCCGATGACCTTCTCCTTTGTCCCGCCGTAGACAGCGCCGCCGCCGGCGATCTGGAACCAGCCGATACCGACAACGCTGAAGACCGCGAACGCCACAAACAGCACCACGGCGATCGGAATCCAAATCGACGGGAGCTTGATCGGTCTCGGCCAGTCCGGCCGATCTCTGCGGAGCAAGACGAACGCGCCGATCGCGAACATGTTCGCGAGGACGTAGCCAATGTTGCTCGCGACCAGGATGCCGAACAGATTGCCCACGAAGAGGACGAACAGGATGTTGATGACCATGTCGAGCGACATCGCTGTTCCGGGCACGTTGTACTTGTTCAACCGTCCGAGCTGCTTGACCGTCAGGCCGTCCTTCGAGATGCCGTAGAGCGCGCGGCTACCGTCCGCAGTCGCTGTGTTCATGGACATGATGAAGCTCGCGCACAAGACGACGACGAAGAAGTTGGTCGCTCCCTTGCCGACGAGGGAGTTAAGGGCTCCGACGTAGTCGAAGAGCTCGACCTTCTTCGCGCCGACGCCGCCCGTCATGGCAATCGGCACGACGGTGTTGATCACGAGAATGAAGGCCGCCGACGAGATCAGAGCCTTTCTCGTGTCGCGGACCGTGTTCTTGTATTCAGGCGCGAAGGTTGCAGCAGCTTCGGGAGCCGTCGACCAGATCATGATCCAGATCCAGACCAGCGCGAGCTGCCAACCCCCCCACGCGAGACCGGGGTCGTTGAGTTTGTACGTCAGGTTGGAGGAGTGGAAGTCGCCGTTCAGGAACGGCAGTAGCGTGAAGCAGAAGAGCGGGAACATGAGCAGGATGCCGGCGATGTAGTTGAACGCCACGGCAATGCGGGTGCCGAAGACGTTGAAGACCCAGACGGCAAAAATGAGGCCGATCGCAATCAGGTGCTGGAGACCGATGGCGACGCTGCCGGTGCTGAAGTACCCGTTGTCGATCTTCGCGCCACCGAACGCGTATGTCCCATACGGCTCGTGCGGGAACCACGCCGCCTGCGCGATGTAGCCGGTGAACAGCCCCAGGAACGAGAGCACGACAGACCAACCGATCCAGTACCCGAACGTCGCGACGGGACCGATGAGGGTCGTGTACTTCCGCCAGGCCTCGTTCGCGTAGATGGAGACGCCCCCCGATTTGTGCGGGAACATGGCGGCGAGTTCCGAGTAGATGATCTGAACGGGGAAGACGATGGCCGCCGTGACGCCCCAGATCAGCGCCGCTCCCCAGCCGCCGAGGTCGAGCACCGACCAACCGAGCGACCCGAGCAGGAAACCGGGATTCGCCAGGCAGATCACGAACCCGTCGTACCAGCGAAGCGTCTTGAGGAGGTGTCGCTCCTCGACCATCGCCTCTGCCACAGCACACCTCCTCGTCGTTGGAAAACAACCGCGCCCGCGCTCAGGCGGCGTCGACCACCGCGACCGTAACATGTCTCCCGGAGGTATCCAAGGCTTGGTTTCCCACACGCCCTAGAATTGCGCGGAATGGCCAAGCCGCCGATCACGATCACATGCGACTGCGGCGCCTCCGCAAGCGTCCCGTACGGTGAGCGATGGCACTGCGACACCTGTGGGCGCACGTGGGATACGACACAGATCCCGGCGGAGGAGTACGCAGCGCTGCTGGGGAGCGTGCGCCGGTTCAAGGTGCTCATCGTGGGGCCGCCACTCCTAGCAGCAGCCATGCTCATCCCGCTCACCGTCTACGTCGGGCTCCAGTTCGCGCTCCTGCTTTTTCTCGTCATGCTCCTCTGGCGTCTGTTTGCGGTGCCCGAGATCCGTCAGCGTGCGGCTCGGAGCGTCAGAGAGGGCAACCCGAAGTGGCAGCTCCGGCCAGATCAGCCGTAAGCTGATGCCTGCCGTCGGACACGCCGGAGTCGGCTCGATCGCCCCGAGCCGCCCCGCGGGCGCGCGCCCTGTGATGCTCGCCACGTTCGACGTCCCGTTTGCGGCCGAAGCAGCGGAGCTCGCTGTCGACGCCGCCGTCGAGGCGGGGCAGGTCCTCATCGTCGTGAATATCTCGCCTGTGCAACTGATGCCGATGTCGCTCGTGATGGGCTACTCGTACATCGAGTCCGAGGAGCTGACGAAGGCACTCCGCGCTCCCGCCGAGCTTGCGGCATCGCTCGATGTTCGGGTCGAGCTGCTCCGCGTCTCGAGCCCACATCCTGCAGACGCGCTCATCGAGCTCGTCTCGGAGCGCAGCCCAGGCCTGCTCGTACTCGGTCCCGACATGACCCGCGTAAGGGCGCGCCTCTACCGAAAAGCCGTGCGGCGCATCCGTGAGCGCTCGACGTGCTTGGTCTGGCTCGCGCCGGACGCCTAGCCTAGGCGCAGCGCGGGGCGCGGTCGTCGAGCGCGACCCGCACGAGATCGCGAATCGACAAGATGCCGACCGCGCGACCGTCATCGACGACCGGCAGGTGGCGGAAGCCGCCGTGGATCATCAGCACCGCGGCGTGGTCGAGGGAATCGTCCGGCTCGATCGTCTCCGGGTTCGCCGTCATCCACGCAGAGACCGGCGCCGACTCGGCGCCTCCCGCCGCGACCGCGCGAAGGACGTCACGCTCGCTAAGGATCCCGATCAGCCTTGTGCCGTCGAGGATGAGCGCGGCTCCCACCTTCCGCTCGGCCATACGCTTCGCGGCCGCACCGAGCAGCTCTTCGGGGGCGACTGTGACGAGGTCGCCCGCCATGTGGTCGGAGACGACCGCCATCGCGCGATGCTACTCCTTCCGACCGCCCAGCGATACGGACAGCTCCTGGGCCGCGACGAGCAGCCGGCTGCTCGCCTCCCCCACCTCGACCTCGCCGAATCGCGACGCCGGTCCTTGGACGCCGAGAATCGCGACCACCTCGCCGCGGGCGCCGAACACCGGCGCGGCAGCCGCATTGAGATCGTCCTCGCGCTCGCCGAGCGCCAGGGCGAAACCTCGATCGTGCACCACGGCCAGCTCAGCCTCGAGCACCTTCCGATCGGTGACGGTGTGCGTCGTGTACGCACGCAGCGGCCCCGGCGGCAGCACCGCGGCGCCGAATGCAAGCGCAACCTTCCCCGTGGCCGTCGCATGCGCGATGCTCGGCCGACCAACTCGCGCGACGCTCTGCACCGACGACGGGCTCTGGACGAAGTCGATCGTGATCGCGTCCGGCTCACCGGGGACCGAGAGCGTCGCCGTCTCCCCCGTCTCGGCAGCCAACGAGGCCAGCACGGGGCGCGCGAGCTCGCGCATGTCGAGCCCGGCGAGTGCAGCGCTGCCGAGCTGGACGAGCCGCGCGCCGAGCCGGTAGCGGCCGGTTTCCTCGACATGCCTCACGAGGCCGCGCGCGGCGAGCGTCGCCAGCAGTCGCGACACCGTGCTGGGATTGATGCCGGAGCGCCGCGCCAGCTCGTTCGTCCCGACATCCTCCGCCTCGGCCACGGCGTCGAGCACGGCGAGTGCCCGCTCGACGGCCGCGACGTGCCTGACGGCTGGCTTTCCGGTGCGGGGCATGCTAGGTTCCGATCAGTTTTAGAACACCATTGCCGCTGAGACAATAGGAGGACACTACATGACCATTCCCTCTTCCTCTCGTAACGTCGTCGTAGGAGCCGGCATCCACGGTCTCTCGACCGCCATGCACCTCGCGCACGAGCTCTCGCAGCGCGGCCTGGGCAGCGGCGCGGACATCGTCGTCCTCGAGAAGTCGCGGCCCGGCGCCGGCGCCTCGGGGATCGCGTGCGGCGTCGTCCGCAACAACTACTTCCAGCCGGCGATGAGCGAGCTCATGCAGGCGTGTGTCGAGGTGTGGGAGTCCGACCCGGCCGCCTACCACTACAACCCGGTCGGCTACATCGCCCTCGGCCCGCGCATCCAGGAATCGGATCTCACCGCCGTCCACGAGCGCCACGAGCGAATCGGCTACCGCTCCGACCTCTATCTCGGCGAGGGTGAGGTCGACGCGCATATGAAGTCGCTCTTCCCCGACTGGCGCGCACAGGGCGTGACCGTCTGCCTGCACGAGCACCAGGGCGGCTTCGCGTTCAACCAGGAGTCGATCGACGGGCTGCTCGCAAAGTGCGAGGCGGAGGGCGTGCAGGTGGTCACGGGTGTCGAGGTGACCGGCTTCGTCTCACGCGCGGACGATTCGGTCTCGGCCGTAGAGACGAGTGCCGGCACGATCGAGGTCGGCGAGCAGGTCATCATCGCGCCGGGCCCGTGGGCGAAGCGGTTCTGGTCGCTACTCGGGCTTCCTGCGGCAATCGACGTGCGGACACCGAGCGGCGAGGTTCACGCCGACGTCCCGATGTGGACGTACTGGAACCTCCAGGAGGGCGAGATCACGGTTGACCCGCTGATGTTCGCGCTGGCCGATGGCGGCGCGCCTCCGGTGATCCATTTGGATACGGACGCACCGCTCTACACCGACGACGGCAAGCTGATCACCGACGAGCTCTGGGGCATCTACTACAAGCGCGACCGCCACGGCGTCCAGGGCGGTGCCTCACCGCTGACGGTCGACGGCGACGTCGAGCTCGATCCGTACCCTTCGACAACGAACGTCGACAACGAGTTCCCGGACATGTGGTGCGCGGCGCTCTCACACGCGATGAGCCGGTTCGAGGGCTGCCGGCCGCTCTACAAGACGGCGCGCTCGGGAGGCGTCGGCTCGTTCACCGCCGACAACTTCCCGGTGTTCGACTACATGCGGCCGAACGTCTACTGCGTGCTCGACTCGAACCACGGCTACAAGATGATCGGCGTCGGCCGCGAGGTCGCGAAGGTCGTCGTCGGCGAGCACTCAAGCCTTCTGTACCCGTTCCGTTTCGAGCGCTTCGCGACCGGCGACCTCCACCCGGTCTCGCACTCGCCCTACCCCTGGTCGTAGGGGCGAGGCTTGCCTCGCCCTCGCCGGGTGGGCATCAGGGCGAGGCAAGCCTCGCCCTTACGGCAAACCGCAGGTTTAGAGCGACCGCCGACGAGCGCGAATCCTGCGAGTAGGAGCACGCCGACGCCGACGAGCGCGACGCCGTTCCAGTGCCACGACTGCCACGCGAGCCCCGGCAGGTAGCCGCCCAGTGCGCCACTCGCGTAGTAGAAGCTGAAGAAGACGGCGCTGGCGGCGCCTCGATCGACCTTGCTGGCCTCGGAAACACCGATCTGGGCGGCCATGACACCGGCGAAGTTGCCAAGAGCAACAGCGGCCAAACCCACCACGACGCCGACGATCTGCGACGGCAGCGTGATCAAGAGCCCCACGGCACACAATGCAGCGGAGCCGCCGGCCACAGCTTTCCAACCAACTCTGTCGACGACTCGCCCGATGATCGGGGTCGTGAACCCGAGGATCCACAGAGCGAACACGGCGCTGCTCGCGACAGTTCCGTAGCCGAACGGCGGCCGCTCGAGGCGATAGGTCACGTACGAGAAGGTGCCGACGAAGACGAAGAAGAACGCGCTCCCGACGGCAGCCGCGCGCAGGACTCTAGGGTTCGTCACTTGTCGGAGAAGGCCTGAGCCCTCTGCGCGCACGGGGCGCGGGAGATCGGGCAGGGAGCGGCGGAGGATGACGCTACTGGCGAGCGGCAGGATCGCGAGCCCACCGATAGCCCAGCGCCAGCCGACAACGTCGGTGATCAGCGCGACGCCGATTCTCCCCGTGAGGCCGCCCGCCACGAGCGCCGACATGTAGTAGCCCATCGCGCGGCCTCGTAGCTCCGGCGAGAACACCTCGGCCACGTACGGGACACCGACCGTCAGCAGGCCTGGCATGCAGAGTCCCTGGAGGATCCGGAACAGGAGAAGCACCTCGAACGTCGGCGCGAGACCGGCTCCGATGGTCGGCAGGACAAGCAACGCGCTCGCGAGGACGAGGGACTGCTTGCGACCGATCCGGTCGGAGAGCGGCCCCCACACGGGCGCGCTCAGCGCGAGTGCGAGGACGACCACCGAGATCGTCAGCCCGGCCTCCGAAGGCGTGACTTCGAAGTCGCGGCCGAGCGTCGGCAGGATCGCCTGCGTCGAATACATGACCGCGAACATCCCCGCGCTCCCGATCAGGAAGCCGACGACGCCGGCGCGCCCGCCGACGACGCTCGACGGCTCGCTAGCGATGGTCGGCGGCGAGCCGGGCGGCGACGCGCTCGGCGATCTCGTCGAGCAAGCCGAGGCGCATCCCCGCGAGCGGGACACCCGTCATCAGGGAGGCCTCGATCGTGAGCGCGACGAGATCCTCGGGCTCCAGGTTGTGGACGTGCGATTTACCACAGGCACGCGCGAGCGTCTGCGCCTCGAGCGTCAGCACGCGCAGGTAGTTGGCGATGCGCCGACCGCCGAGGATCGGGTCGAAGCGCGCGGCGAGCTCGTCGTCCTGGGTCGAGATCCCCGCCGGGTCGCGGCCCGCCTGCCAGTCGTCGTAGTAACCCGCCGCGCTGCCGATCTCGCGATACCCGGCATCGTGCTCGGGACTGTTGTCGCCCATCGCGATCAGTGCGGCAACGCCGATCGAGACGGCGTCGGCGCCGAGCGCGAGCGCCTTGGCGACGTCCGCCCCGGTCCGGATCCCACCCGAGACGATCAGCTGCACCTGGCGGTGCATGCCGAGCTCCGTCAGCGCCTGGACGGCGAGCGGGATCGCCGGCAAGGTCGGGATGCCGACGTGCTCGATGAAGACGTCCTGCGTGGCCGCGGTGCCGCCCTGCATCCCGTCGACGACGATCACGTCCGCACCGGCTTTGACGGCGAGCTGCACGTCGTAGTAGGTGCGGGTCGCGCCGACCTTGACGAAGATCGGCTTCTCCCAGTCGGTGATCTCGCGCAGCTCGCCGATCTTGATCTCGAGATCGTCCGGGCCTGTCCAGTCTGGGTGGCGCGAGGCGCTGCGCTGGTCGATCCCCTTCGGCAGGTTGCGCATCGCGGCTACGCGGTCGGAGATCTTGTGTCCGAGGAGCATCCCACCGCCGCCCGGTTTTGCGCCCTGGCCGACCACGACCTCGATCGCATCTGCGCGTCGCAGGTCGTCCGGATTCATGCCGTAGCGGGAGGGCAGGAGCTGGTAGACGAGGGTCTCGGAGTGTTCGCGCTCCTCGGGCGTCATGCCGCCGTCGCCGGTGGTGGTCGAGGTCCCGACCTCGGTGGCGCCGCGGCCGAGCGCTTCCTTGGCCGGCGCCGATAGAGCGCCGAAGCTCATCCCGGCGATCGTGACCGGGATCTTCAGCTGGAGCGGCTTCTTGGCGAAACGCGAGCCGAGGGTGACGTCGGTGCCGCAGCGTTCGCGGTACCCCTCGAGCGGGTAGCGCGAAATGCTGGCGCCGAGAACGAGGAGATCGTCGAAGTGCGGCACGTGCCGCTTCGCGCCGAAGCCGCGGATGTCATAGATCCCCTCGCGTGCGGCACGCTGGATCTCGGCGATCACGGTGCGGTCGTAGAGATACGACTCGCGGAGGTTCGGGGGGAGATCGGCCACTACTAGTACGCGCTGACGTTGTCGATCTTGAAGGTGTAGAGCTGCCGCGCGGAGCCGTAGCGGCGGAACTCGCTCGGCTGCACGTCCTCGACTCCGGCCTGCGCGAGCAGTTCGCCGAGCTCCGCGATGTGCTCCTCGCGCAGTTCCTTCTCGATGCAGTCGGCGCCGAGCCCGGCGACGCTGCCGCGCACGTAAAGCCGGGCCTCGTAGATCGAGTCGCCGAGAGCATCGCCCGCGTCTCCGCAGACGACGAGCCGGCCTGTCTGCGCCATGAACGCGCTCATGTGGCCGACCGAGCCGCGGACGACGATGTCCACGCCCTTCATCGAGATGCCACAGCGCGCCGACGCATCGCCGTTGACGACGACGAGCCCGCCGCGGCCGGTCGCGGCGACCGACTGGCTCGCGTTCCCCTCGACGACGACCGTCCCGGACATGATGTTCTCGGCCAGTCCCGTGCTCGCGTTGCCGTGGACGCGCACGGTCGCGAGCTTGTTCATGCCTGCGCAGTAGTAGCCGGCGTGACCCTCGATCTCGACCTCGATCTCGGCGTCGATGCCGCAGGCGATCGCATGCGCACCGCTCGGGTTCAGGACGCGCCAGCGCTTCGGGCCGGCGCCGCCTCCCGCGAGATCGTGGAGTCGTTGATTGAGCTCGCGCAGCGGCGTTGTCGCGAGGTCGACGACCTCGACCACCGTCTCCTCGACGGTCGTCATGCGACTGGTGCTTTCTCCCAGACGTAGACGACGCCCGGCTCGGGCTCCCACATGCGCGCGTCGGCGGCGCCCGGCAGGACGGCGATCGCACGCCACTCGGAGGCCATGGCAACCCAGTCGTCGGTCTCGGCAAGAACGGCCGGCTTGCACGCAATCGGGTCGCGCAGTACCGCGAAGCCGTCCGCCGTCCCGACAGCGAACGTATAGAAACCGTCGAGGTCGTCGAGGCAGCCTTCGAGCGCCTGCTCGAGCGTCGCGCCCTCACGCAGCCGCCACGCGAGATAGCCGGCCGCGACCTCGGTGTCGTTCTCGGTCTGGAACTCGATCCCCTCGCGGCGAAGGCTCTGGCGCAGGCGGTTGTGATTGGAGAGCGAGCCGTTGTGGACGAGGCACAGGTCGAGACCGGTCGAGAACGGATGCGACCCCTCGGTCGTCACGCGGCTCTCGGTCGCCATCCGCGTGTGCCCAAGAGCATGCGTGCCCTCGAAATCGGTCAGCCGGAACTGCTCCACGAACGCCTCGGGCCGTCCCGTCTCTTTGTAGATCTCGATCACCTGACCGGCGCTCATCACGCGCAGCTCGGGGTGCGTCGCGTGCACCCAGGCCTCCGCGTCGTTGGCGTCGGTCTCGACGACGAAGACGACATGCTTCGCACGAGGCAGACTCTCCTCGACGCCACCGAACGCCTCCGCGAGCCCGCGAGCGACCTCAGCCCAGTCGTAGCCGTCCTGATGCGAGTAGAGCGTCAGCTTGCTCCAGCCGGCGGGCGCCGGATCCCGATACACCGCGACCCCGGCGCTGTCGGGCCCGCGGCTGTCCATCTGCGCGAGCATCGCCGCAAGGTGCACCCCGAGACGCGCCTCGATCTCCGGCGACTTGGCAAAGAGTCCGACGATCCCGCACATGGTGAGGAATCTACTAGCCGAGGGCGAGGCAAGCCTCGCCCCTACGCAGGCGCCGCCGCGCCCGACCTGTGCGGGCGCGGCACCCAAGACGTTTCGCCCCGAGAGTTCCCGCGCAGGAAAGCGAAGCGGTGCTGCGGGAACTGTGAGAGTCGCCGCAGGCGGGTCTCACCGGGAAATCAGAAACGAGTCAGGTATTCCTTGATCTCCCACGGGCTGACCTGCTCGTGGTATCTCGCCCACTCCTCTTGCTTGGTGCGGACGTAGTAGTCGACGTAGTCCTCGTCGCGGCCACGGCCGAACGCCTTGCGGAGAACGTCGCAGCCCTCGAGTTCGCGTGTCGCGTCGAGCAGGTTCGTCGGCAGCGTCTTCAACCCGCGCGCCGTCAGCTCGTCGTACGAGGCCGCGTAGAGGTTGTCCTTGTTCGGTTCGCCCGGCTCCAGCCCGTTCTCGATCCCGTCGAGGCCGGCAGAGAGCACCGCCGCAGCGGCGAGATATGGGTTGCAGGAGCCGTCGATCGTGCGGTCCTCGATCCGCCCCGCATCTGGGATGCGAAGCATCTGCGTGCGGTTGTTGCGGCCGTAGGAGATCCAGATCGGCGCCCAGGTAGCGCCGCTTGTCGTCGAGCCGAGCTTCAGCCGCTTGTAGGAGTTCACCGTCGGCGCGGTTATCGCGCTGTAGGCACGGGCATGCTTCGTCAGCCCGCCGATGAAGTTGTAGGCGAGCGACGATAGCCCCAGGCCGCGCGCGTCGTCGGCGGCGTGGAACAGGTTCGTCTCACCGTTCCACAGCGACATGTGGAAGTGGCAGCCGTTGCCCGTGAGGTGCGAGAACGGCTTCGGCATGAACGTCGCGATCATCCCGTTCTGTTCGGCGAGGGTGTGCACCATGTAGCGGAAGAAAATGCCGCGGTCGCACGAGACGAGCGCGTCGTCGTAGGTGAAGTTCTGCTCGAACTGGCCGTTCGCGTCCTCGTGGTCGTTGGCATAGTTGCCCCAGCCGAGCTCGTTGCAGTACTTCGACACCGTCGTGAGGAAGTCGTAGCGGCGAGTAAGCCCCGCGATGTCGTAGCAGGGCTTCTCGAGCGTGTCGTTCTTGTCGGCGATCTCGATCGAGCCGTCGTCATTCTGGAGGATCAGGAAGTACTCGAGCTCGAGACCCATCTTGAACGTGTAACCCGCGGCCTCAGCGCGCGCGAGCACGTTGCGCAGGATGGTGCGCGGGCAGTACGGCCACGCTTCGCCGTCGACCGTGATGTCACAGGCGAAGCGTGCGAGACCGGGCTGCCACGGCACCGGCGTATAGCTCGTCGGGTCGGGAATGGCCGCGATGTCCGGGTCGGCCGGGACTTGCCCGATCTCACCCGCGGCGAAGCCGGCAAACCCCGCGCCATCCGTCATCAAAGAGTCAAAGTTCGACGCGGGCACGAGTTTCGCGCTCGGCCGCGCGTACATGTCGACGAACTGGGCGAAGTAGAACTCGATCCCGTCCTTCTCGGCGCGCGTCCTGGCCTCGTCGATCGACTGCGGAGCTGCAGTGCCCATCCCTACGCCTCCTCGCTCGGGTTGAGCGGAACATAACGCCCTAGCGGGACTAATGCTTGGCGACCGCGCCAATGTGACGGGAGAACTCGCCGGTCTGGACGATCTCGCCGATCTGCTCGATCGTGTGGCGCAGCTCGTCGTCGGAGTTGAAGAAGTGCGGCCCCAGCCGAATTCCCGCATCCGGCCGGAAGTCGCAGATGATCTGGCGCTCCATCAGCTCGCGGTAGACGGCCGGGAACTCGGGGACGCAGATGGTGACCGTGCCGCCGCGCCTGGCCGGGTCGCGCGGGCTGCGCACCTCGAACCCGGCAGCGTCTGCGAGGTCGATCAGGAGCTGCGTCTGGTGGAGTGAGTTCTCACGGATCCGCTCGACGCCGACCTCTTCGATCAGGTCGTACCCGGCCGTGGCCGCGTACAGCGCGGGGACGTTGGGGGTGCCGGTGAGGAAGCGTGTCGCGCCGCTCGCGTACTCCATCTCCTCCTCGAACCCGAAGGGCCGCTCGTGCGCCTGCCAGCCGGTGAAGGTCGGCTCGAGGCGCGCGGCGAGATCGGGCCGAACGTAGAGCCAGCCGTTCCCTGGCCCTCCGCAGAGCCATTTCACCGAGCCGCCGACCGCGAAGTCGACATCCAGCCCGGTCACGTCGAAAGGGACGATTCCCGCCGACTGGTAGCAGTCGAGGATCACGTATGCGCCGACCTCGTGCGCGCGGCGGACGATCGGCTCGACGTACTGGATCTCGCCGGTCTTGAAAAGGACGTGGCTGATCGGGACGAGCAGCGTCCGTTCGTCGATCGCGTCGACGATGGCCTGGTCGTCCTCGCAGACGACGACCTCGAGATCGGGCTGCGCCTGGTAGAGGTAGCGCACCGACGGGAAGTTGCCGCGCTCGTACACGACGCGGTTCCGTCGCAGGTCGATCGGCAAGAAGCAGGAGAGGACGATCGCCTCGGCGACCGCGACGTTCTGGTGCATCACCGTCGTTCCCTGAACGCCGCCGATGATGCGACCGATCTGGTCACCGACGGTGATCGGCATCCTCCACCAGCCCTCGCCCCAGGAGCGGATGCCCCGCTCCTTCCACATCCGCGCGTACTCGACCAGCCGCTCCTCCGCTTGGGCAGGCATGGCCGCGAGCGAGTGGTTGATCAGGTACGTCGTGTCCGCGAGGATCGGGAACTCGGCTCGGTAGTGGAGGAGCGGCCTCGGCGAACCTAGGGCGGGCCTTGGGCTCATAGCCGATCTTCTAGCAGCCGGGCACCTCCCGCGGGACGCCGGTGAACGGGCGATACCCTCCCTTCGTGCCCCCGGTAGCACGGTTGAACATCCGCTGGACAGCGATTAGGATGGCCTCGGTAGTGCCTGGGGACGGTGATCAATTGCCGAACGGCACGAGTCGGGAACTGGAGATCATGAAGGGGGTTGGGTGATGAAACGTCTGGGGCAGCATCGGAAGTCGGTCATCAGTGGGCTCTTGGCGCTCGGCGCGCTCATCACCCTTGTGGCGATCTTTGTGGTGCCAGCGCTCGCAACTACCGCGGGCGCGGCCATCCCGCCGGCGTCGGTGCTGCAGGGCGTGACGCCCAAGGACGCCGCGATCGGCGGCCAACCCGATTCGACGATCTGCTCGTTCTTCTACCAAGGAAGCGGCAGCAAGCCACTCTACGCCTACGGCATCAGCAACCCGAAGAGCGGGACGTACACGACGACGGTCGGGCCGAACAGCACGACGGTGACGTTCACGCTTACGATGAACCCTCAGAACACGGGCTTGCCGGCGTACGCCAAGGACAAGTACGTCAGCGTCAGCAGCTCAACAGGTGCGGCTATCGTCGACATCGGGGTCAACGGGGGCACCGATACTGCCCACTACGACTACTCGAGCAAAGGGTTCGTCACAGCCGACACGTACCTGCACGCGCCAGCGCAATCCGTCGACAGCAGCGGCAATCCCACGTCCCTGTTCAGCGTCAGCCACCTGACGTTCTGCTTCAACCTCGGTGGCACGGTCTCGGGCACCGTCTTCAACGACGTCAGCAACAACGGCTCGAAGGATCCCGGCGATAGCGGCCAACAGGGATGGACTGTCCGGCTCTACAAAAGCTCGACCCTGGCCCAGACAACGACGTCCGACAGCGCCGGGGCCTACAGGTTCGCGGACGTGACGGTCGGCGCGACGTACAGCGTCTGCGTCGTCGGTCAATCCGGCTGGAGGCAGACGTTGCCGACCGCGCCGACAGCAGGCTCGACGCCATGCGCAACGGAGACCAACCTCGGCTACGCCTTCACGATGGACAGGCCCAAGACAGCGCTCGACTTCGGCAACGTCCAACTCCAGTCAATCTCGGGGACGGCGTTTGTCGACACCGACGGGAGCGGAGGCCAGAATGGTGCCGAGACCGGCCAGTCCGGTCTGACGGTGACGCTGTACGACGCTTCTAACACGTCGCTTGGCTCGACCACGACTGCTTCGACCCCCGCTGAGAAGGTCGGCACCTACGAGTTCACCAACCTTGTGGTCGGCGCCACATACAAGGTCTGCATCTCGAAGCCGTCACCGGGCGGCTCAATCGAGACGAAGCCGGCATCGGGCGCCTCGTGCACCGGCACGGGGCAGAGCGCCGTTGGGTACTCGTTCACGCTCGCCTCGATCGGCAGGACGGGGCTCGACTTCGGACACGAGCCCATCGGCTCGGTGTCCGGTACCGTCTACCAGGACGCGAACCAGAACGGTCAGAACGACGCTGGCGACACCCCCCAACCCGGCTGGACCGTCAACCTGTACACAAGTAGCACGCTGACAGCCACGACGACCTCGGGCGCTGGCGGCGGCTACAGCTTCAACCTCCTTCTCTCGACGGGAACGCCGTACCGAATCTGCGAGGCGCCGCCGTCGACGCCGCGAATAATCTGGGCGCAGTCGCAGCCGCAGCCGACGACCCCGAACATCTGCACGGGTACCTCCGAGCTGAACAAGGGCTACAGCTTCCAGCCGTCGTCGTCGATGGCCGACATCACCGCGAACGACCTCGGCAACGTCCCAGCCGTCAATCAGCCAACCTGCCCGCCATCGGCGCCGTTTGGCCTCGACAACTACAAGATCCAACTGGCGGGCTGTAAGCTCGGCCAGACGTTCGTCTTCGCAGCGACCCCGGGAGTGATCGACGGGAACACCTCGACCCCGCCACCGAGTGTCAGCGTCTGGGTGGGAGACGCGACGCAAGCTCCGGTGCCGCTGGTCGAGAAGATCACCTTCCCGTTCACGATCACCGATCCCGGCACTCCGCAGCCGTTGCTGACGCTCTACTACGACGACTTGTTCCCGTTCAGCCAGGCGCGTGCGGCCGCGATGCCATTCTGCTACCTCGATCCCAGAGTGGCTACGTCGGAGTTCGATCTCCAGCAGGCGTATTCAACGGTCGGAGGCGCAGCCAGCGTCCTTCCGGGCACGACGTCGTGTTTGATCCTGCAAAGTCAGTCGGCGACCCGTATAGCCGCCGGTCAGGGCACGTACACGGCGTTCGTCTACTCAACGCTCGACGGACTCCGGTTCGCCGGCCCGTAACTAGGACGACGAGGGGTCGAGCCCGAGGATGTTCAGGAGGCGTTCGACCTCCTGAACATCCTCGACGCTCGGCTCCTCGCCACGTTCGCGCGCGAGTTGATCCGCGGCACGGCGGATGAGCAGCTGCTCGTAGAGAAGGCGCTGCCGCACCGCACCGGCGAGAGCGCTCTCGAGATAGGTCGCAGCCTCGTCGAGTCGACCGAGTGCTGCGAGGCACTCCGCCCGGGCCCGATCCACGGGCACCGCTAAAAGCGCGACCACTTCGCTCGCGGAGCCGACGGCTTCGTCGAGCGCGGCAAACCCGGCTTCCGGGCTGCCGGCCACGACGTGCGCGTGCGCGAGATGCACGACGGTCTCGAGCGCGATGATCGGATGACCGGTTGTCGCCGCCTCAGCCACTATCACCTCGAGCCCGGCGAGCGCTTCCGCGACTCGGCCGCGCTCAAGGGCGATCCGGGCGCGCTGTGTCTCGGCGAAGAGCGCATGCGGGGTGAAGCCCGCCGCGCGCAGAGCCCGCCTGGCCTCGGTCAGCACCGTCTCCGCCTTGTCGAGCTCACCACGGCTGACGAGCACCTCACCGAGGTTGCCCGCCGCGACAGCCGCTGTCGCACGGTCACCTGCGCGAAGGCAGTCCTCGCGCGCCCGCGAGTACCAGTCGATCGCCTCGTCCCAGTCGCCGTCGGCGTAGGCCTGTACGCCGAGGTTGAGCTCGCTGATACCGAGCGAACGCATCTGCCCAAGACGCGACCAGATCTCGACCGCCTTGCGTTCGTAGACGGCCTTCTCAGGCTCGCCGACCATCTGGTACGAGCCGTCCAGCGCGATGTACGCGATCGCGAGGGCATGAAGGTCGTCCGCTCGCTCGGCGTCTGCTACTGCGGCCTCCGCGAGCTCGATCGCTTTGCGTGCGCGCCCCTGATTCCAAAGGGTCTCGGCGCGCAACGCCCGGAGCGTCGCGCGCGCCGCGAGCGCCTCGGTCGATTCGGTATCCGCGATTAAACGGAGGCCGATCGCTGTCTCGCGCAACGCGCGCCCGTACTCCGCACTGTGGACGCGAGCGAGCGCGCGTTTCGCGTACAGACGGGACTGTTCGACAGGATCGCCCGCGAGCAGGCGGGTCGCCCGGCGTAGCGCCTCGAAGGATGCGTCCATGAGCCCTGCGGTGTCGCGCACAGCGCCGAGTGATGTCCACACGGCCGCCCGCTCTTTGACGTCGAGGCCGCGCAGGCGGCTGCCCGCAGCGAGCGCGCGCTCGTAGAACCGTGACGCCTCGACGTTTGCTGCGATCGCCTTGGCCCGGTCGCCCGCAAGCCTGCAGTAGTGCCAAGCCTTGTCGTAGCGCTGCGCCTCGTAGAAGTGGAGGGCGAGCGCCGAGACTTCTTCTTCGACGGATACCCCCGCCGTCGCTTCGATCGCCTCTGCGACGCGGCCGTGCAGCTCGCGGCGGCGGCGGAACGGCAGCCCTTCGTAGGCCGCGTCGCGCACGAGCGTGTTGCGGAAGCGCATGCCGCCCGCTGGGTCGGGATCGACGAGACCGCGGAGCCGCTCCCAGAGTGCTGCGTCGAGCTCCACCTCGTCGCGTAGCGCGACGGCCAGCTGGGCTGGATCGAAGCTCGCGCCTAGCACAGACGCGTAGCGGAGCACCGTCCGGTCGGAGGGCGAGAGTCGATCGATGTCAGCAGCGATGACCGCCTCGACCGAGTCCGGCAAGGCGGCGGTCGACCCGGTCGCGCGAACCGCGTCGAGCAGCTCGAAGAGGAACAGGACGTTGCCGTGGGAGCGCCTCGCGATCTCCTCGACATCGTGCGGGGAGAGTGGCTGCTCGTCGGTGGCGATCGCGATGATCTCGCCCAGGTGCCGCTCCGAGAGCGGCAAGAGTGCGAGCGCGAGGCACCGCACGTCCTCGTCGGCCGTGGGCGCCCAGATGGTGGCAGGGTCGGAGTGAGTGACGAGGAGCACCTGGCGCAAGGACGTGCTGGCGCGCGAGAGGCGCCGGAGAAGGTCGGCGCTAGCCTCGTCCATGAAATGGACGTCCTCGATCGCCAGCATCGTCGCCGTCCCCGCAAGGGTCGAAACGAGGAAGCGCATCGCGACGTCGGCGAGCGTTTCACGCAGGCACCGCTCGTCGAGGCGGGACGTCTCTGGGGTTGCGGGAAGGTCGATGCCTAGCAGAACACCGAGTAGCGGCACCATCGGAACCAGCGAGGCGTCCACACGGGCCACGACCTCGCGCAGCCGGCGCTCCACCTCGTCGGTGTCCGCCTGTGGGTCGAGCCGGAGCACCGAGCGCAGCGGGGCCCGCAGCGCGTAGTAGGGGGTCGACGCCTCGTACTCCTCGCAACGCGCATGGAGGACGACGAGGTCAGAACAGGACTCCATGAGCTCGTGCACGAGCCTCGAGCGGCCGAGGCCGGCGGCGCCGCTGATCTCGACGATCCAGCCGTTCCCAGCTCGCACGTCGTCGAGTACGGCGACGAGGGCCTCGAGTTCCCGTTCGCGTCCGACAAACGACGTCTCGACGGCGCGCTCGCCACGGGTGCCCACGATCGGACCGACGATCGAGGCCTTGACGAGCTGGGCTTTGCCCTTCGCACGGAATGGCTCGAGCGGCGCCGCCTTGAACTTCGTGCGCGACCGCTCCAGCACGATCTCGGTGGCCAGGATCTGTCCGGCCTCGGCGCGGCTCATCACTCGCGCGGCAGTGTTGATCGCGTCGCCGAATACCCGATAGGCACGGCGGTATGCCGGACCGAAGTCGCCGGTAAAGACCTTTCCTGTGTTGACCCCGACTCTCATGGGGATCACGCCGGGACGGTCCATCACTTCGCGTAGGGCCCGCAGCATCCGTTCCTCGTCGTGACCGGTGCTCGACGGCGCTCCCGCAGTCAGCAAGGCCTTGATGCTGCCCTTGCCAACGTCGGTTTCGTAAAACGGCACTTCGTACCGGAGAGCGGCCTCCTGAATCGACCGCACGCGATCATCGAGCGCTGCGGCAAACGCCTCTGTGCCGAGGCGTGCAAGCAGGGCGTCTGTGTCCATGAGATCGATGAAGGCTGCCGTGATCGTACGGTGCTCGGGCTCGCTTCGATCGAGCAGGACGTGAGCGCGAGCAGCCACCGGAATGCATGCGGCGACGTCGAGTCCGCGCACCGCGCCGACGTCCGGCGATCGTTCCCGTTCGGCGTCGGGCGGTGCAGTAAGTAGCAATGCCCCCTCCTTGCTGCGCCCAAGGCACAACGGGTCGAGAAGGCGTGCCAGAGCGTCGCTGATGCCGATCTCGCCCGCGTCGGCGAGAGCTTCGATGGCCACCGTGTCCGTCGCTGCCGGTCCGGCGACGAGCAGCTCGCGATGCACGCTTCCGGCGGTGAAGAAGTCGATCGTCCCTGTCGTGATCCCGATTGACATTCGGAGTGTGACGGTGCCTCCCGCGATACGTATGCGCCCGACGCGCTCGATCGTCCGCTGCATCTCCCACGCCGCGCGCGCGGCGCGCTCCGGATGGCCTGGCCCGTCGAAGAGCAGTAGCAAAGCGTCGCCGCCCCACTTGAGGAGTCCGGCGCCCCAGTCGTAGGCCTCATCGAGAAGAGCGCGGAAGACACCGTCGAGCGTGTCGCGCATCAGTTCGGCGCCGATCTTCCCGCGACGGGCCAGGTGCTCGGTGAGGGCCGTGAAGCCCGATATGTCGACGAACGCAAGGGAGCCGTCGACTGCTCGGTAGACGGTCTCGGGCGATTCGTGCACCCACTCGATCAGGAGGCGGGGGACGTACGGCTTCAGCACCTCGCCCTGCTCGTCGTACGTGGGGGACTCGATCAGCGCCGTCACGGGCGCCTCTCGAGTCGCTCAGGCAAGGGCAACAGTCGTTCCATGCACGCGAGTATGCATGCGGGCGTCGCTGGTGGTGCTGTGATGCTCCGCGGCGTTGCTCAGCTGAGGCGCTTCAGCAGGCCGAGCGCCCGCTGATCCCACGGCACGCGATGCGTCATCCCCGCGCTGCGCATCTCACCGCGGTGAGCGAGATACCAGTCGTAGGTTGAGCACAACGTCTCGGCATTCGACAGCCGTGGCTCCCAGTCGAGCAGCATTCTCGCCTTGTCGATAGAGACGAACGAGTCGCGGTAGGCCGTTTTGTAGTGCCACTCGGCAAGCGGTGAGAGATGTGCGAGCTCGAGTGCGCGGAGTGCGAGCTCGGTCGGCTTCACGGGAACGGATCGCAGCCGCGCGCCCGAGCCCGCGTGCGCGCACAGCGCTTCGAGATCCTCGCGCACCGTGCCGAATTCGCCGGCGCCGACGTTGAGCGCCTCGCCGGCAACGGGCGCGTCGGAGCAGCGGACAACGGCGTCGATGAGATCCTCGACCGCGAGCAGCTGGTAGCGGTTCGCGCCGCTTCCGAGAATCGGGATTCGGCGCCCTTCCCGGATCCAGTCGAACAGGATCTCGAACACGCCGAGCCGCTCCGGCCCGATGAAGGTCTTCGGCCGGACGATCACCGTCTCCAGGCCACGCCGTGACAAGTCAGCGCACAGCCGCTCGGCGTCGATCTTCGACTCGCCGTACCACCCCACGCCGACCAGCGGGTCGTCTTCGACGATCGGGTGCTTCTCTGGGACGCCGTAGACCGCTGTCGACGAGATCAGCACAGCACGGCTGACGCCCGCTTCGAGTGCCGCGGTCAGCACCTCCGCGGTGCCCTGGACGTTGACCGAGCGGATCGCATCGCGCGAGCTTTGGATCGGCAGCGCGGCGGCGGCGTGCACGAGCAGCTCGGCGCCGTCGACCAGCCGGCGCGCGTCGGCCGGCACGCGGATGTCGCCCGTGAGCTCCTCTACGCGATCTCCGAGCGCCGCATCGTCGAGCGGCGCGAGGTCGAGAATCCGGACGTCGTGCCCGTCGGCAACAAGGCGTCGGGCGAGGTGCAGGCCGAGGAAGCCGGCGCCGCCGGAGATCGAGACACGCACCTGCGGGGCTACCGGGCGGCCGGTGCGGCCTGCGTCGGCCCGGCGACGGGACGCGGCGGCGGCGCGGAGTTGACGAGGATCGCAGCGACGAGCAACACGGCGACCGCGATCGTACTCTCGCCCAGCAGGCTCCGGCGCAGGCCAACGGGTGTTTCTCCCCGTTCGAGACGCGGGCGGACGACGAAGTGGTGCAGCGCCCCCCAGCCGAGCGCGACGCTGACGATCGAGAGCTTGACCAGCAACGTCTGCCCGTAGCTCGACGACCAGAGGTCGGAGAGAGTCGGCAGTCGCAGGACGCTCAGGTATGTCCCTGCGACGATGAGCACACCGATGAGGACGGTCGCGAGCCTTGAGAAACCGAGGAACGTGCCCCGCCGCAGATCCGGCGCGAGCGGCCACACGACGAGCGCGAGCGTGACGAGCCCGCCGGCCCACAGTGACGCAGACAGCAGGTGGAGATAGTCGGCGAACTGCGAGAGCCACCACGCGTTCGGCTCGACCGCAGAGTGACCCGAGAGCGACAGCCCCGACGCGAACCCGACCGAGATCCCGAACGCACCCCACAGCAACGCCCGGCGCTCAAAGACCCACGAGAGAAAGACCAGCGCCGACACGAACGCGAACCCGAGCGTCATCGCGACGAACGCGACGCCGAAGCGCGTCTTCGTCGCAAACGGCGAGAGGTCGCCGTACATGAGACCGACGAACGGCAACTGCAGGGCGTCCTCGGCGCGCAACACGAACGCCAGGATCCCGACATCAACCGCGGTGAGCGCCCCGACACCCGCCACCACGTGGATCCACTTCGACAACCGCTCCGGCACGGCTCTCGGCAACAGGAGCAAGCGTATCCCGAGGCTCCCGAGCACGAGCGCGAGGCAGACGAAGTACGCCCACCGCACCGCATCGTCCTTCCAGGTCGGGCCGGAGGCACCGTAGGCGGAGGTCGGTGACGGCGCGACGACCCCGTAGCCGAAGGTGTAGAGGCCGGAGCCGACATGCCCATCCGAGGACAGGACGCTCCAGCGGACGGTGTAGCCGGCTCGGACGAGGTGGCTGAGGGCGACCTGTACGGTGCGATGGTCGGCACCGAAGCTCGGCGTACCGGAGACCTTCCGCCCGTCGGCGGCGAACACCTCGACGGAGTGGGGGATGATCTCGACCGACTGATTGAAGTTGAGCACCACCTCGCGTGGCGCGACCGCCTGCCTCGACTGGTACGCCGGGAACGGGTGTGTCAGCGTGGCGTGCGCGAGCGCGGAGCCGGGAAGCGCGAGCGCCGCAACCGCGGCGACGCCGACCGCGAGCCGCCGTCTCATTTCGGCAGGCCGGCGAGCGGCGAGAGATGACCGAAGATCGGCGCGACGTCGCGATCGCAGAAGAGGAGCACCGCGACCGTCACCCAGGTCATCGCGAAGCCGGCCTTCCAGACGAACTGGCGCGGCCGAATCGCCTGCCCGATCGGGAACACGGCGGCGACGAGCAGCACCCAGCCGAGCGCGTGGTGGAGGAACGCGGCGCGCGAGAAGAACCATGGGTTCTGCTCGTGGATCAGGAAGGCAAGGCCGCTGACGAGCATCGCCCCCGAAACCGTGAGCGTCCACCAACGGCTCGACAGCTTGCCGCGCACGACCGCGAGGTGGGCGCCGCCCGAGATCATCGCCGTCTCCGCCCAGGAGGCATGGGCCACCATGTGCAGCGTCGAGTTCGTGAAGAACACCGAAACCGGCCACAGCAGCACCCCGATCCCGAACGCGAGCGACGGCCACAGATACATCCGCCACCGCCGCTTCCGCCACACCTCCTGACCAACGATCGCCTCGGCGAAGAGGATCAAGCCGAGGAACAGAAAGCCAGTCGCGAACAGCCAGTGGACGATCTCCGCCCGCGGTGTCATCGTTCGCCCCGTAGGTCATCGATGATGCCGGGAGCGATCACCGCCGCGAACAGGAGCCCGATCGCGACGACGAGCAGTGGCGGCTCGACCAGCCAGTCGTAGAACCCCCTGCCGGCCGGATGGAATAGCGCGACGCGATACGGCTGCGCGATCGCCCACACCACCCCGCCGAGCATCGTGAGCGGCCCGAGCGCCTCGATCGCGACCATGCGCGGCGTGCGCCGGGCGACGCGTTCCTCTAGCTGGCTGACGAACTCGGTGCTCATTCCCCGGCCTCAGGGGGGAGTCTGCACAGTTCGCTCAGGGCTGCGCAACCTGCAGCCGCTCATGCGCTTCGAGAAGACGGAGCCAGAGCTCGCTGCGGGTTGGGAACGACGGGACCGCGTGCCAGAGATCGTCGAGCGAGACCTCCGCGACGACCGCGATCGTCGCCGCATGCAGCGCCTCCTGGATCTCGGGGCCGGTGAACGTCGCGCCGACGATTACACGCCGCCGCTCGTCGACGACGAGACGGGCTGTCCCGGCAGCGCCACGCCCGACAAACGAGCCGCCGGCGTTGCCCCCTGTCTCGACGTCGACTGCGCACGCGTCGATTCCGGCCTCCTGCGCACCCGCGAGTGTGTACCCGACGGCGCCAACCTGCGGATCGGTGAAGATGACACGCGGCGAACGGGCGCCGTCGGAGCGAAGCGCAACGGTCTCGCCGAGAATCGCGTCGGCGGCAAGGCGCCCCTGGTATTTGCCCATGTGTGTGAGCAGCGCGCGACCGTTGACGTCGCCGATCGCGTAGAGCCAATCTGTTCCGGGAACCCGAAGCGACTCGTCGACTTCGAGATGGCCGCCGGGCTCGCGACCGATCGTCTCGAGGCCGATGTCATCCGTCGTCGGATGCCGGCCGAACGCCGCGAGAACTTCGTCCGCCTCGAGCACAGCGCCGTCGTCGAGCTCGATAGTGACCGCGCCCTCTCGCGTCACTCGGCTTGCGGAGGTGAGAAGCCTGATTTCGACGCCGGATTGCCGGAGCCCAGCGGCAACCTGTTCGCCGGCGAACGGCTCCTCACGCTCGAGCAAGCGATCCCCGCGGTGGACGAGCGTCACCTGCGAGCCGAGCTCTGACCAGGCCTGCGCCATCTCGGCGCCGACAACGCCGCCGCCGAGAATCGCGAGCCGCGCTGGAGCTGCCTTCGCCGTCGTCGCCTCGACGTTCGTCCACGGTCGAGACTCCGCAAGGCCGGGGATCGGCGGCACGAGCGGCGACGAGCCGGTCGCCACGACGACCGCGCGGCGCGCCACGAGAACCTCGTCTCCGACGCGGATACGCCGTTCGCCGTCGAGCCTGCCGCGGCCGCGCACGAGTGTGACGTTGCGTGCCTCGAGCCACGGCAGCTGACTCGAGTCGTCGAGGTTCGCGATCACCTCGTCGCGTCGGGCGAGGACCGCAGCCACGTCGATCGGCCCGACTGTGACCCCTGGGACGCGGCGCGCCTCATTGGTCAACTCGATCGGGCGTAGCAGCGCCTTGGACGGCATGCAGGCATAGAACGAGCACTCCCCTCCGACGAGACGATCCTCGACGATGGCGACCGCAAGACCGCGCTCACCGAGCCGTCCGGCGCACACCTCGCCGGCGGCGCCTGCGCCGAGCACAACGACCTCGAACTCCCTCTCGCTCATGCCTCCTCCATTCCTCGACCGGGCAAGACGTTACGCCCTCTTATGCATGCCCTATCGTTCCGGCCGACGAGACGGTCGTGCCGCCGGAGCCGAAGTCCTGCGCCGAGAGCTGCCGCACCTCCCGGAACGCCGCACCGGACGGATCGAGCGCAGGCGTGCCGGAGCCGACAAGGCGTGTCGCGACGAGGTGCGCAGCCTCGATCGAGCCGTCGCCGCGAAACGCCACATGGAGGATCGCACTCACCGAGAGGGGGCCACCGAGGCCGAAGACCTTGAACCCGGCGAAGTTGCCGAGCGAGTAGGCGATCAGGCGCTTCCGGTACCACTCGGCTCCGCGCAGGACGTGCGGCCCGCTGCCGACGACGAGGTCTGCGCCGGCGTCGACGACCGCGTGCGAGAACGCCAGTGCATTGCCACGGTTCTCGCCGAGGAAGTACTCCGTCGAGGGCGTCACGTGTTGCTCCGAGACGCCCTCGGCGCCGGCGTGGATCATCACGATCACGACATCCGCGAGCGTCGAGGCGCGCCGGACGAGACGCTTCGCCGCTGCAATGTTCGTCAAGCTCTGCGCCCACGGGTACGGTGCGAAGCCGAGGATCGCCACGCGGATCCCGTGCACGCGCTGGATCGCGATCTCCGCCGGCCGCCCGGTGTGGAGCAGCTTGTAGCGGTTGAGCGCCCGGACGGTCTCGCGTTCGGCAGACGGGCCGAAGTCGTCGGCGTGGTTGTTCGCGAGGTTGAGCACCGTGAAGCCCGCGCCCTTGAGCCAACGCGCGTACGACGGCGGCGTATGGAAGGCGAAGCACTGACTGCTGCTGCCGCCGCATTTGGAGCTCCCGCCGGTGGAGAGCATCCCTTCGAGGTTGCCGAGCGACACATCGGCCCTCAGGCCGGACGCCACGTCCGAGAAGAAACTCGCGCCACCGTCGGGCGGCAGGTTCGGCGTCGAGCCCATGACGATGTCGCCGGCAGCCGCGAAGGTGAACGAGCCTTTCGGTGGCTTGCGCGTCGTGGGCTTCGCCGAAGTCGGCTTGGTCGACTGCGCTCCAGCGGCGAGCAGCGGCGGTGTCGCCCCGTCGTCGAGCAGTGCGGCGAGCCCGGCCAGCACGAGGACGACCAGGCCCGCCCGCACGATGAGCCCGATGACCCGCACCGCTGAGGAACCCTAGTTGTTCCGGCTGCCGCCGAAGTACACGAGCACGAAGTACGCGAGCTGTGAGAGAGCCGCGAGCGCACCGGCCACATAGGTCATAGCGGCCGCGGTCAGGACACGTCGGGAGCCCCGGTGCTCACCCTGGGTGACAAGGCCGAGGCTCGTGATCTGCGCGAGAGCTCGGCGTGAGGCGTCGAACTCGACAGGCAGCGTCACGATTTGGAACAGAACGACGGCGCCGTAGAGAACCACCGCGACGAGGACGAGTCCCGTGGCTCGCGTGAAGGCGCCGAACATGAGCAGGATGAACCACGTGTTCGACGCGAACGACACCGCCGGGAACAGGGCGCCACGGACTTCCATCGGCTTGTACGCCTTGGCGTGCTGGATGGCGTGGCCGACTTCGTGCGCGGCAATCGCCGTCGAGGCGACCGACCGACCGTCGTACACCGCCTCCGAAAGGAAGAGCGCGCGCTTCCGCGGGTCGTAGTGGTCCGAGAGCGGCCCACCAGGGGCTCGATCGATCGGGACGGAGTGCAGCTCGTTGCGGTCGAGGATCTCGCGCGCCACCTCGGCGCCGCTGAGTCCGTTCAAGACCGGCACCGCCATCTGCTGGCCGACGGTCTTCTTCAGCCAACGCTGGACGACGAAGCCCAGGATGAGCGGCGGGATGAAGAAGAGAAGGTAGAAGCCGAAACCGTTCATGTGCCCGAATTCAGGCTAGCGAACAGGCCGGGGGCCGGCGAGTTACTGCTTCGTTGCGTTTCAGGCGACCGTGCTGCGTACGAAGGGCTGCTACGGCTGGAGTGTCGCGGTCCAGTTTGTGACGGGTGAGCCACAGGTCAGGTGAAGCTCGTTGTAGTCGAATTCCTCCGTCAGAACGACCGTGCCCGAGACGTTCGTCCCCGACACGTTGCCCGCGATCTCGAAGTGAATCTTGTCGGGCGAGCCGTTGGAGAGCGTTACGGTGACGTCATCGACGTAGTCGATGTGCCCGACGTCGTCGATCTGGATGAGGATCCCGGACCCCTGCAGCGAAACCGCGCCGGGGATGTAGTAACCGGCATTGCACTGCTCGGTGAGATCGTTTGTCCGCCAATCCATGATCTGGCGACCTGCCGTCACGGCGAAGAACACGAAATTTCCGTCCTGTGTTGCGCCCTTGCACGAGCCAGGGGTCACCGGTGAGGCGGGCGTCGTCGTCGTGGTGGTCGTAGGCGGAGGAGGTGGCGGGGGCGGCGGAGGAAGCGGGGGCGCTTGGGGTGGGCCCTTGACGACCTCGCAGCCGACGACCTTGTCGCTCTTGTCCGCGACGGCGGTGTCGCGGCCAGCGCCGCAGTTGAGAACATCAGCGCCAGGCCCGCCGACGAGCAAGTCGTTCCCCGGCCCGCCGAGCAACACGTCGTTGCCACCAAGGCCGTAGAGCTTGTCGTTGCCTGCTCCGCCGGAGATCCGGTCGGCCTTCGCGGTGCCGCGAAGGGTGTCGTTCCGAGCCGAGCCGGCGATGTTCGCCGCAAACGCGGATGCCGCGGCTACCGTTGCGACGAGCGTAACGACGATCAGCCCGAGCGAGCGAAGCTTCCGCACGACGAGGCGTCCTCCGCCGCGACGAGACAAAGGTCAAGCGGTTGAGCTATCGACGCCCTCGACGACTGATATCGTGGCTTGTAGCGCGATCTTTTCAGCTCACTAAACCCTATATCTACTATAGTGTGCTATACTTAGCGCACTATGAAAATTACCTTCTCGCTGACCGACACTGCGGTGTTTGCGGAGATCGGCAGTCGGATCGAGCGGCTACGGCTGGAGCGAAACATCACCCAGGCCGAGCTCGCACGCGAGGCAGGTATCTCGCGTCGCACGCTCGTGCGGCTCGAGCAGGGCGAGGACGGCGTGAGCGCTGCCACGCTCCTGCGGGTGCTACGCGCGCTGGGTCTGCTGGAGCACGTCGACCAGCTCGTGCCGGATGCGCTCCCGAGCCCGATCGAGCAGCTCCGCTCGCAGGGCCGGCGCCGGCAGCGGGCGAGAGGGTCGAAGCGCGACGACGTTGCGGCGCCCTGGACCTGGGACTCCCCATGAGCACGCTCGCCGCCGTGCGTCTGTGGGGCGGCCAGATCGGCGCTGTCCTGCTCGATGACGGTAGCGACACGGCGGTGTTCGAGTACGACCCCGAGTTTGCACAGAGCGGAATCGAGGTTGCGCCGCTGACGATGCCGCTTCGACCGAGCGAGCGCCACGCCTTCCCTGCCCTGGCGCGCGAGACGTTCCGAGGGCTGCCGGGTCTGCTCGCCGACTCGCTCCCGGACCGCTACGGAAACACGCTCATCGACGCCTGGCTCGCGACGCAGGGACGCTCGCCAGAGAGCTTCGACGTCGTGGAGCGGCTCTGCTACATCGGGACGCGGGGGATGGGCGCGCTCGAGTTCGAGCCGGTGCTCGGGCCAACCGCTGCGACCCACGCGCTCCAGATAGACGCGCTTGTCGAGCTGGCGTCGGAGATCCTGAGCCAGCGAACGGAGCTCCGAGCGTCGCTCGCCGATCCGCAGCGAGCCGCGACGATGCAGGCAATCCTCGAGGTGGGAACGTCAGCCGGCGGCGCCCGCGCGAAGGCGGTGATCGCCTGGAATCCGGACACGAACGAAGTCCGGTCCGGCCAGGTCGACGCCGGCCCGGGCTTCCAGCAATGGCTGCTTAAGTTCGACGGCGTCAGCGGCAATCGCGACAAGGAACTCGAGGATCCGCTCGGCTTCGGCGTCGTCGAGTACGGCTACGCGCTGATGGCGCGTGAAGCCGGGATCGTCATGTCGCCGTGCCGGCTGCTCGAGGAGGGTGGCCGCCGGCACTTCATGACGCGCCGCTTCGACCGCATCGAAGGCGACGGGAAGCTGCACATGCAGACGCTCGGGGCGATCGCACATTTCGACTACAACCAAGCCGGAGCGCACAGCTACGAGCAGGCGTTGCTCGTCATTCGCCGGCTCGGGCTCTCGATGGACGCGATCGAGCAGCAGTTCCGCCGGATGACCTTCAACGTCGTCGCGCGCAACCAGGACGACCACGTCAAGAACATCGCGTTCCTGATGGAGCGCGACGGCCGCTGGCGGCTCGCCCCGGCGTACGACCTGACGCATGCCTACCAGCCGGATGGCCGTTGGACGAGCCGGCACCAGATGACGATCAACGGTAAGCGCGACGGCTTCGAGCTCGCCGACCTGCGCGCCGTGGCCGAGGTCGCGTCGATGAAGCGAGGTCGAGCAGAGACGATCGTCGCCGAGGTGTCTGCGGTCGTTGCGCGGTGGAGCGAGTTCGCCGCGCGCGTCCGGCTCGACGAACAGCGCGCCGGGCAGATCGCCGCCACGCACCGGCTCGCGCTCGCGGGCTGAGCTACCCCGCTTCGCGCCAGGCTTCGCGCAGGAGCGGCCGGTAGAACACGAACAGCGGCACAACGGCGACGACCAGCACAGCTTCGTCGAACGGGCCGGGGACGGGCAGCAGCCCGAGCACGACGAGCCACCGCAGCGGCCTCGGAATCCGCCCGTCGGTCGCCAGCGTCCTTACGGCCCGGACGAGGCGCGCGAGCAGTCTCACCGTTCGTTTCACGCCGCTGGTCTAGGCACAGCCGTTGTCGAGCTCGGCCACTCGCGAGGTCGTTCGAGGTTTGTAAGAGTTGGCAGTGGCGTGCGACGACCTGGGTACGGTCGAAATCGTGAGACGTCCTCACCTCGGCGTGCGGCGTCGGGTGCGCGTCGCGTGGTTGGCGGTCACCGACCTCCGCCACTGGCGCTCGCTGCATCGCCTCGACGCGGGGAAGCCGGACGACTACCGCGCCTACCTCGACATCCAGCTGCGCCGCACGCTGGTCAAGCGATCGAACGATCCCGGTGTGGGCATGCGGTTGCTCGTCGATCATGTCGCGAGCCTGGTTCCAGGGCGGGCAGGGCGCGTGCTCTGCATCGGCTGCCGGAACCCGCTCGAGCTGGACGAGTTCCGTGCCCGCGGCTTCACGGACGTCGTCGGCGTGGATCTGTACTCGCAGCGGTCGGACATCCTCGTGATGGACATGCACGAGTTGGCGTTCGCCGACGATTCGTTCGACGTCGTCTATAGCTCCCACTCGCTCGAGCACTCATTCGCTGTCGAACGGGTCGTGAGCGAGATCGCCCGCGTCGCGCGTGACGGAGCCGTGATCGCAGTCGAGGTCCCCGTCCGCGGTCGCGCGAGCGAAGCCGACAGGATTGAGTTCGCAGGCGTCGACGACCTCCGCGCCGCCTTCCGTGCTCATGTCGGCGAGGAGATCGAGGCCGAGGAGCAGCCCGCGCGAAGCGAGACGAACGCCCAAGGCGGCGATGTCGCCCGTCTTGTGTTCCGCCTGGAGAAGGCGCCGTCCACCGCCAGCCGGCCCGTCGCAGTCCCTTCGAAGAGCAGGCGGCGCGTCCTTGCCGGCGCGGGAGCCGCGATTGCGATCGTCCTCTTCCTCCTCTTCGGCCTGCTGCCCGAGGTTCTAGGCGACTGGCCGTACAACGCCTATGGCAAGGACTCGCGGAGGCATACGACCGTGCATCACCACGCACCCCGGAGCCTGACCGCGCGCGTCGCGGATACCGACGTCAGCTGAACCTGCGGTTACTGGCCAACGGAGCGCCTCCTGGCTATGCACTCGAGGCCGGTCTCCTGCCCCTCCAGGACTGCCGCAGCCCGAGCGCCAAAGCGAATGCGGCCGCGAGCGCGATCACCAGACCGGTGGCCTTCCAGGCTGGGAAGCCTTGCCCCGCGACCGCGGCTGTTCCGGCCGGCGACGCAGGGGCGCTCACCGCAAACGTTCGCAGGTCGACGCGCGCCACAGATGTCTGCTCGTTTCGAACGACGACCGTGTGCGTTGCGGGATCGACCGAGAGACGCATCCGGGAGAGGTCGCGACCGATCAGCGCGTCGAGGTCGACACAGTGCGCGTGCCGGGTACTCGTATCGAGCGCGTGCACGAAGGGCTTCCCGCCGACGCCGTCGTACAGCGTGTACGCCCAGCGGCCGTCCGGGCTCAGCGCTCGGGTGACAGGTGACCCGTGCATCGTGCGCTCTCGCTCTCGCGCGTCCCGTACGGGAGCGGCGAGCAACCGGCCGGCGCGAAGGTCGTATGCGCGCACGAGATAGCGATTCGGGTCGGTCGGCACGATGTACTGGATGAGGTACAGGAGTCCACCGTGTGGCGAGATTGCGTCGAAGCTGAAGTCACCGCGCAGCCTGATCCGCGTCACCGGGCGAAGCCAGACCTTCGAAGTGTCAACGACCAAGAGTCTCGTCTCGGCGCGCGGAAAGCCACTGCGCGGCTCGATCAGCACAAGCGTCTTGCCGTCGGCGGCGAGCCCGCTCGCTGATCCGTCGTAAGCGACCGCAGGGATCGTGTAGGTGCCATCGACGAGATTCGAGACCTCCACGCGACCACCGTTCCGCTGCACGCGGGCGACAACAGTCTTGCCGATGCCTGCTGGGAGAGCGACGAAGCGAACACTGCTCGACGGCGTGCTCACGCCCGTCAGTCCGACATCGACACCGAGCACGGGTAAGCCGTCGGCACGCCCGATTCCAGCGCCGGCGGTGCCGGCTACGACGAGCGTCAGCGCGGCAAGGGCGAGCAGCTTCGTCATCACGCCTCCAGTCGGACGTCGGGTCACATGATTGGTACGCCAAAGAAGCGTGCCGAGGTCCCGAAACACCTCGCGAGGTCGAAAGAGCCGACGCCCGGACTCGAACCGGGGACCCCTTCATTACGAGACACGAGCGAGAAGCATTACGAGACACGAGCGAGAAGTGGCCACTAATGTCAAGTCGAGCGACCGCCTCGAGGGCCATTAGGAGGTCAGACGGAAGCCCAGTAGGGATGCGGGTAGGCGCGAGGCGTGGCCATCGTGTGACCACCTGTTGCTGAGCGGCGCGAAGCCCGCCCCCACCCCCGCTACGTGTGAGCCTCTCCCGCGAAGGAGTCTGAACCGAACCCGTTAGCTAGCGTCCGCGTACCGCAAGGGTTACGCCGCTCAGAGCATCAGCCCAGGATCATCTGCGACCGAGTCAGAGACGGTGCGGCAGAAGGGGCATATCCACGACGTACCGAGTGCAGCCTCGGCCTCCTCGACGCTTCGCCATCCGAGCTCGAGGAGCCCACCTACCGTCTCCCACTCCTCCCGTACGCAGCGTGCGCAGTAATGGAAGTGCATGACGGAGACGCAGTCGGGCGCCACGGCCGCGTCCGCCTCCCTCTGCACTCCCGCCATCCCCGCGAGCATAGGAACACGTCCGGACGGACAACAACGCCTACCCGTCGCCTGCGTAAGCGGCCTCCCCGCTACGCCAGGCAGCCAGGAGCCCGGAGCTTGCCGGCGTGCCACCGCCTCGCCGTCCTGGTGTTGCCGTCTAGGCGGGCGAAGCGCGGCTCAAGGAAGTTTCGCCGCATGTGTGAGCGGGCATGCAATCCTCGTTTGATGCTTCCCAGCGCGGAGATCCGCTTCGAGTCGGCGATGAGAAGCGGTGGGCGGGATGCAGCACCGTGATCGAGGACGACGGGACATCGAGAACATAGACTGGAGGGGCGATGC
>JBBRNX010000011.1:0-95413 GCA_038230035.1 Gaiellales bacterium | reverse complement strand
CGCCGGTGACGTCGTGCGGTCGTGCTCGCCGCTGAGGACGAGCACCGGCTTGCGGAAGTTGCGAAGCTCTGAGCGGAGATCCTCCATTCCGTAGTCGCCACCCGCTGCGAAATGACGGAGAACCTCGGGTCGGAAAACGGTCGTGTCGTTCTCGGCGAGCCACGCGACGAGCGGCCCTTCGGGATCGGCGAGGTGGAACGGGATCTGGTCGTGCCACAACTGGCGCGCCTCCTCCGCTGTCTGCACCGACTCCTCGCACATCCACGACGCAGTCACCTGAGCGCGCAGGCTCACGGGCATGAAGCGGTCGAGTTCGGCGTCGATGCTTTCGAGGGCGCCCGGGTGCGCGACCGTCCCCATCAGGACGTACGCCGTCGCGCTCCCGTGACGCGCCATGTGCGACTGCGCGACGAACGACCCGAACGACTGGCCGACCAGAACCGGCCGGTCGAGCTCGAGCGCTGCCATGAGCGCCTCGATGTCATCGGCCATCTGAGGCACCGTCCACTTCTCGACGTAGCCGGCGTCGGAGCGCCCGTTGCCGCGCAGGTCCGGCGCCAGGATCCGCCAACCCTCGTCGGCCAGCGGCGCCAGGCCGGGGAACCAGAACGAGCCATCGAGCCCGGGGCCGCCATGCAGGACGACGAGCGGCCGCCCGCTACCGTCAGCTGGCCCCGCCTCGTGGATGTAGAGCTGGACGTCACCGACCGGCACCCGCATTGCCAGAGCCTAACGAGTCGGCCCACGGTCGCCGGTGGATGCCGGAATCGTGCGCAAATTGCGAGGAACTGGTGACACTGGCTCTTGACCGGTTTCGGACCGGTCCCTAGATTCCCGCTTGCACCGAGCACGGAGCGCGAGTAGGTCGAAGCTCAGCTCGAGGGCCGTACGGGCAACCGGAAGGTCAGCGGGCAGAGTGGACGAAAGCGCCACCGGCTCGGTGAATTTTTGTGGTCCGGCAAGCGTCACGCCGGCTGCGGGAGCCGATAGCATCAGGCGCAATGCACCTGCGCATGCCGAGCATCGACAAGGGCGTCCAGAGCTTCGTCTGGGCGGTCGTGTTCTTCCTCTACCTCTTTTTCGGCATGACGTTGATCGGCGTCGAGGGTGCGATCGCCCTCGTGACGTCGCTCGTCTCGGGCTTCCTCATCTTTCTTTTCGTCCGCACCTGCGGCGACGATCGCTCGAGCTAACGGAACTGCCCTAGCTGTACTCGTTAGTTGCGGCCGGTCGCGGTCAGGCTCGAGACGAGCCGTCGCGCGAGCTCCGGCCCGAGTGCCTCTTCCAACCGCGCCTTGACCGGTGGACGGGCAGTCGGCGTTCGGCTGATTGCGAGGCAGTGCCGCAAGAGCATGTCGTCCGCGAGCTCGGTCCGCGGCGTCCGTGCGACCACTGCATCCATGCCACTGTTGATCGGCTTGTGGGTCATCGGTCGATCATCCCTCCCGGGAGTGAACGGTGCGCACGGCCGCACGTGACGCCCAACAACGCGTGTTGTATCGCACGCGTCGGACGACGGGAGGGGGATCTTCAGTAGGCGATCAGCGCGTGGCTGTCGTACCCGGCCAGCCGCTCGCGACCACCGAGGAACGTCAGCTCGACGACGAACAGCGCGCCGACGACGATGCCGCCGAGCTGCTCGACCAGCTGGATCTTGGCCGATGCGGTGCCACCAGTCGCGAGGACATCGTCGAGGACGACAACCCGCTGGCCGGACGTGATCGCGTCTGCGTGGATTTGCAGCGTGTCGTTCCCGTACTCGAGCGCGTAGGTCGCGTCGACCGTCTTCCACGGCAACTTGCCGGGCTTCCGCGCGGGGACGAAGCCGCAGCCGAGCGCATAGGCGAGCGCGCCGCCGAAGATGAAGCCGCGTGCCTCCGCGCCCAGGACGATGTCCGGTGCGCGCGGTCCCGCCCACTCCGCCAACTGGTCGATCGACTCGCGAAACGCCGCCGGGTCGGCGAGGAGGGGCATGATGTCCTTGAAGAGAATCCCCGGGGTCGGAAAGTCCGGGACGTCGCGGATCTTGCTCGCCAGGTCGACGGTCATCAGCGCTCCTACCGCTCGACCAGCTGACGCAGATCACGCATGAACAGCAGCTGTGCGAGCTCCTGTGAAACTCCGGCGAGCGTCTCGAGATCGTCCAGCGCAGCCTTGCGGCGTTCAGGGTTCCGGGAACGTAGTGCCGGCGCGACGAGCTGTTCGAGCAGCGCCGATTGGCGCCCGGCCGCTGTTCGGAACGCACGGAGATGCCGGGCGTCGATCCCGAACCGCGCCAGCCGCGAGCAGGCCGCGGCGACGTCGACGTCGCCCTCGCGATAGAGGCGATCCCCCGCCTCGATCCGCGGCAGCAGCAAACCGTACTCCTCCAGTTGCCGTGCCAGCTCCACACTGATTCCGGCGCGCTCGCACAGCTCGCCGATGTCGACCTCGTCTTCGACGTCGCGCAGGTTCTGGGCCCGGCGCTTCGTACGCTCGGCTCCCGGCATCGCGAGCGACTGCCGGATAACTCTGAGCGGCAGGAACTCGTCGCGCTGTAGCCGCAGGATCGTCTCCAGGCGCTCGACGTCGTCGTCGGAGAACAGTCGGTAGCCCCCACGGGTTCGCTTCGGGCTGAGGAGCCCCTGATCCTCGAGGTAGCGGATCTTGGAGATCGAGATGTCCGGGAACTCCGCCCGCAGGCGTTCGCACACCGCGCCGATCGTGTGCGGATGCGTGTCGGTTCGCTTCTCTCCGTGAGCTGTTGTCGTCATCGCTGGAGGAACGTCAACCTGTACTTTCCGACTTGGACTTCGTCGTCGTCGCGGAGCTCGATCGACTCGACACGGTGACGATTGACGAACGTGCCGTTGAGACTGCCGAGGTCGCGAATCGTGAAGCGCTCGCCGTGTTGAAGAAGCTCGGCGTGGCGCCGCGATACCGTGACGTCGTCGAGGAACACGTCGCAGTCGGGCGACCGCCCGACGAGCGTTCGCTCGCTCGTGAGCGCGAACCGTTCCCCGGCTCGCCCGCCGCCTACGCGAACGACGAGCGCCGTGCCGCCGAGCGCGTCGTCGTCCAACGAGCTCGACTCCTCGTCGCCGACATCCTCCGGGCCGAGGTTCATGGTCGTCTCACCGCCCGTGTCATGGGCGAGCAACGCGCCGCAGCGAGCGCAATAGTTGACCGCAGCCGGGCTCTGGAAGCCGCATTCGGGGCAGTAGACGTGGCTCACGCCTGCCCGTCGTTCTGAGGGCGAGCATGTCCTGTCAGCACCCGTGCGAGATCGGACACCTCCACCGTTCCGTCACGCAGGCGCGCGTAGCGGGTCGCACGCAGAATCTCGATCTGCCCGTGCAGGAAGCGACGGCGGAGCGAGATGTCGTCCTCCTCCCGCTCGAGGTCTCGGATCATCGCGCGCAGCTCCTCGTCGGAGAGCGATGCGAAGTCCGGCAGCGGCTCGAGCTCGTGCTCGGGCGGCACCTCACCCGTGCCCTCGTAGATGGGGCGCTGGTGCGGCTCCACTCCGTGCTCTGGCAACCCGCCGCTCTCGATCTGCCGCCGGAGCCGCTCGACGTGCTCCTGGCGCAGGATGTCGATACGCCCGTGCAGCACGCGGCGGCGAAACGAGATGCTGTCCTCCTCCTGCTCGAGGGAGCCGATCAGCGCTGCAAGCTCGTCATCCGAGAGCTTCGTGAGATCCGGGAGCAATTCCATGCGAGCCTTTCGTCATCGTCGCTGCCGACTCTGATTGAAGCAGTCATTGATTGAAGCAACCAGACTGTCGAGGGGTCAACCTCAGCCTTAGCGTCCGGTCTTGGTTCGCGCTATGGCGCTGTCTCCCTCCTCGCCTAGTGCGCCGAGGCCCCTACGCGCAGCGACCACATACTGCACGGCGGCGCCGAGCGCAATCCCGAGTCCGAGCCAGAACATCCACAGTGGCCAGTCGGTGCCACGGTCCGTGACGATCAGCCCGGTGAGCGCGGCGTAGAGAATCCATGTGCCGAGCTTCCCGGTCCTCGTGACGCCAATCGCGAGCCCGTGCGGAGCAAGCAACTGGTAGCCGACGACGAGCAGGAGATCTCGCCCGATCACGATCAGCGCGCCGGGCCATGGAAGCCTTCCGTCATGCCAGAGCAGCACCGCAGCGACCGAGATCATGACTCGGTCTGCGAGCGGATCGGCAATCCGCCCGAAGCGCGACTCGACGCGCCAGCGTCGCGCCAGCCAGCCGTCGAGCTGGTCGGTCGCAGCCGCTCCAGCGAAAAACAGACCCGCCGCGACAGCGGCGCCCTCGCCCGCGGAGACGAAGAGCGCGCCAAACACAGGCACTGCGGCGAAGCGCAACAGCGTAAGGATGTTCGGTAGCTGTCGCTGGATAGCGCCGGGTTGCCGCTCCATGTTCGAAGCCTATGCTCGGTCCGCTTGCTAGCGTCGACCTGTGAGCCGTCTCCAGCTCCCCGGTTTCGTCAACGCGCACAGCCACGCGTTCCAGCGTGCGCTCCGCGGACGTGCAGCCGGCACGGACTTCTGGGCCTGGCGCGACGGCATGCTCGCCGAGGCCGAGCGGCAGACGCCTGAGCTCGTCCGTTCGTCGTATGCGGAGACGTACCGCGAGATGCGCGCGGCGGGCTTCACCGCTGTCGGCGAGTTCCACTACCTCGGTGTGCCCGAGGCGCGCGCAGCGGCCGAGGCGGCTGACGAGGCAGGCATCGTCTTCGTGCTTCTTCACGTCGCGTATGCCCGCGGCGGGCTCGGGCGCTCGCGTCAGAACTCGGTCGCCGACTATCTCGCCGAGGTCGAATCGCTGCGAGCGGCAGGGATCGTGGTCGGCGTCGCCCCCCACTCCGTCCGCGCGTGTCCAGCCGACTGGCTCGAGGAGATCGGACGGTACGCCGCCGCGGAAACGCTTCCGCTGCACATCCACGCCGACGAGCAGCCCCGAGAGATCGAGGAGTGCCGGGCCGAGCACGGCTGCCGCCCGATCGAGTTGCTCGCCCGCACAGGCTGCCTCACAGACCGTACGACGATCATCCACGGGACACACGCCGACGGGACCGAGCTCGATCTGCTCGCTGCCCACGGGTCCGCCGTATGCGCCTGCCTTACGACCGAAGCCGATCTCGGCGACGGCTTCCTGCCGGCGGAGCGACTCCTGCACCGAGGGATCGGGCTCTGCATCGGCTCGGACTCGAACGTCCGCATCGACCCGTTCGAAGAGCTGCGTGAACTGGAAGGGATCGCCCGGCGCCAGAGCGGGAGGCGCGGCGTCTTCTCGACGGACGCGCTCTACGACATCGGGTCGGCGGCCGGCGCGCGGACGCTCGGGATCGAAACCTGGCCGTCGATCGAGATCGACCTCGCCCACGTCTCCCTTGCCGGTGTAGCGCCCGAACACACGCGCGCCGCGCTGCTCGCCGGCTGCGCCGCGGACGTCGTCGCATGAGCAACGCCAGCGACGTCACCGACGCAACCTTCGAGGCGGAGGTGATCGAGCGTTCTGCGACCGTCCCCGTCGTCGTCGACTTCTGGGCCGAATGGTGCGGCCCGTGCCGGACGCTCGGTCCGGTGCTCGAGCGCGAGATCGAGGAGCGAGCCGGCGCCGTCGAGCTCGTCAAGGTCGACGTCGACTCGAACCTCTCGGTGTCGCAGCAATATGGCATTTCCGGCATTCCCGCGGTGAAGGTGTTCCGCGACGGCCGCGTCGTCGCCGAGTTCGTAGGCGCCCGCTCCCCGACTGCCGTGTCCGCGTTCTTCGACGATCTTCTCGCGCCGCCGCGCGCGGATGCACTGGTCGAAGACCTTCGCGCGGACGGCTTCCAGCCCGAGATCCTGGAAGCCTTGGACCGCGACGATCTCGACGGCGCCCTCGCGATCATCGTGGCGTTGGTTCCTGAAGCAGCGGCCAAAGACCGCGAGCGGCTGCGCGACCTCGCCGTCGCGTTGTTCGAAAGAGTCGGCCACGACGATCCGCTCGCCGTGACCTATCGCAAGCAGCTCGCTGCGGCGCTCTACTAGGAGCTCGAACCGAAATGAGGCCTTGTGCCGTCCAGACGTGCTGTGCACGCGCGCTGCCGCGTCCTCAGTCGTCCCAATACGTCTCGTATTGGAACTCCCTGCGTCCTTGCATCGCACGCACCCATCCCATCCGGACGACGAAGCTCATTCCGGTTCGAGCACTAGAGAACGTCTAGCTCGCGAGCCGCGCGCGGTAGCGCTCGACCCAGAACGCCGTTCGGTCGAGGTACGCCCGCTGCGCAGCTTTCCCGCGGAGGCCCCATGCCCCGTTGTACGAGTCGTATCCCGGGCGGCCGTCGCGTGCAGGCTCGATCTGCGTTCCCTCGTGCCACTCGTTGTAGCTCGTGATCGTCACCACAGGCGTCCGTGCGGCAATCGCCGCCCGCCACATCGAGTCGTACGTCGCACCGTTCTGGCGGGAGCGCACATGCTGGTCACCGGTTGCGCGACGGGCGTCGTAGCCAGGGCCGACGGACGGAGCGCAGACGATCCCGATCCGATGCGCCGACGCACAGACACGGCGAAACGACGATCCGGTGTAGGTGTAAACGTCGTAGGTGTACATCCCCTCAAAGCCGCCGGCCGCTGCTTTCCCCGGCAGCGGCGTGTCCGCGAACAGGCGCACGCCCGTGAGCGACCTGTTCATCGTTGCCCAGTCGGTGTCGGCGCTTAGCGCCGAGTCGTAGACGTAGAAGTCGGTGATGCCGAGAGCCGCCAGCCGGCCGACGTCAGCGGCGACGGTGGTCGGCGACCTTCCCTGGTACGCCTCGACGTGAATGGCGACGCGTAAGCCGGCGTTGCGCGCGACAGCCATCACCGCTGGGAGCCGAGCGTCCTCGATCGAGCCGGCGCCCCACCACGAGACGATCACGGTGTCAACGTTGGCGGCCGCGATGTCCGACATCTGCGCCCGCAGGACGTTTCCGTCCGTGGATGAGTACACCCCCCGCGCCGGGTAGTAGTTGGATGCGATCGCGAGAGGCGGAGCCCCGCCTCCCTGCGCCCAATGCTGGTACGACCCGTCGCGGGCTGGTGTCCCCCACCACGGGTAGAAGAAGATCCCGACGCTCGGTGGACCTGCGGCCGCGTGGGTCAAACCTGCGTCAGAGGGCGCTGCAAGCAGAGCCATGGCAGCCAACGCCGCCGCCAGCGCCGAAAACCCATTGCGTCGCAAAGCGGACGGACTCTACAGCGCCATAGCGCAGGAACGACTAGTCACGGAGATCTGCGACCGAGATGCGCTGAGTGAGTGCGTCACGTTCGCCGGCGACTCGCTCGTGCGCGTTCGAGAGAAGGTCGAGGAACAGTTCGTTGAGTTGCTGCGCGGCAGGCCGCCTGTCGGCGAGCCATTTCGCGGGTAGAACCCTGCGCGCTTCGGCCTGCCGTTCACAGCTTCGCTCGAAATGGTCGAGGAGGCGGTCGTCGAGGTTGTCCCTCACGGTGGGGGACATCGGCATCACCCGCCGTGAGGTTGACCCCCAATCAGTGATGTCACGTCGGGTTTCGAGGCTCCTCGTCGGTTCGCCGGCAAGAGCGTGCTAGTGGGCGGTCTCCACGTCGAAGATGACCTCGTATGTATCGAGCGCCACCCGACGTCCTCGCACGCTCTCGGGGATCTCGTCCCCCATCGCCTCGAAGCGCTCCTCCGCCCTTGCCATCGCCTCGCGGCTCTCGAAGAACGAGATGAACAGCCGGCGGTCTCCCTGCAGCACACTGGCGCGGAGCATCCCCTCGGGAAAGTCTGCGGTGCCGTCGACCATGCGCTCGTTGTTGAGGCGGCGCATCTCCTCGACGTCGCCGCCTTCGAATGTTGCGATACGCGCAAACATGTTGTCGTACCTCCAGTGAGTGGCCAGGTGCAGCATCCTCCGATCGGCGTCCGCCCGTCAAGACCAGGTGCGTCATTCCCCGGTGGCGGGGCATAGGGTTCGGCAGGTGACGCTCGAGGGCAAAGTGGTCGTGATCACCGGCGCAGGCTCAGGCATCGGACGCACGTGTGCGTCGTCGCTTGCCGCTGCGGGTGCGGCCGTCGTGGTGAACGACGTGCATGCCGTCCCGATGAACGAGACCGTTCAGTTGGTTCTCGCGGCAGGTGGCCAGGCGGTCGGCTGCGTCGCCGACGTTCGCCAACTCGAGGAAGTCCGCGCTCTCGTCGACTGTGCCGTTACCACCTTCGGACGTCTCGATGTGATGGTCGCGAACGCGGCTATCTCGACGTACGTCGAGTTCGAGACGATGGGCATCGATGCGATGGATCTCGTGTTGGAGACGGACCTCCGAGGCGCCCTTCTCTGCGCACAGCAGGCAATTCCCGCGCTGCGCGCCGCGGGCGGCGGGAGCATCATCTTCCTTTCGTCTGTGCAGGCGTTCGTGACCCTTCCCGGCTGCGTGCCGTACGCCGCGGCAAAGGCCGGGCTCGTGGCCGCCGCGCGAGCGCTTGCCGTGGAGGTCGGTCGCGACGGAATCCGCGTCAATGCGATCGCGCCGGGGACGATCGACACACCGATGCTCCAGCGGGACCTTTCGGGCATGAATGTCGACGAGGCCGAGCAGTTCCGGCAGCGCGTCAACGACGCCAACGCGCTCGGCCGGGTAGGTCGGCCCGAAGAGATCGCGGCCTGCGTCGAGTTCCTCGCCTCCGACGCTTCGAGCTACGTCACGGGCACGACCCTTGTCGCCGACGGCGGCTACCTCGCCGTCAAGCGCTTGTAGGGGCGACCCTTGGGTCGCCCTCGCGGGCGGCGAGGGCGAGGCAAGCCTCGCCCCTACGGCGAAACTGCGCGCTCCCCGCCGCTGATGATGATGCCGCGAAGCTCGGGATCGGCCTGCCACCACTGGTCCCACTCCCCGAACCCGATCGCGATCTGTGCTCGCTGGAGCACGAGGTCGTGATGCAGGTACTCCCGCGCGATCAGCGCGAGCACGGGGTTCCGTGTTCGCACACCGCTCGCGTCGCTACCACCCGGGATGTGGGCGATCAGCGCCTCTTCCCCGTCTGCGACGAGCGTCAGCATCCGCCCGCCGATCCGGTCGGAGACGATCTGGCGGTACGCGTGCATCAGCCACGAGCCCGTCCCCTCCGGTGGAGCCACATCCCCGTAGAACATCCCGTAGATCCGCACTTCGCGATCGTGTGCGCCGACCAAATCGGCCGTGAGCGCTGCGAGATCGTCGTCCCAGACGGAGAGATAGAGCTCGGTGCCCGCGTTGCGGATGATCGACCGGCTGCTTTCGAGGATCGCGTCGAGCCCGGAGACCGTCAGCACCTCGGAGGCGGGCTCGAACGATGCGAGTGCGGGCAGCGTCTTTTCCAAAAACTCGAGCGGCTCGACGAAATCCTCCCGGAGTCGCGGCAGGAGCTCCTGCGGCATCACGCACACGTACTGCGTCGAGCCGCCCGAGCGAACGGTGTGGACGATGCCCTTGGACGCGAGCCGCTCCAGCGTCGAGTAGACCTTTGACGACGGGAGACTCGCCGACTTGGCGACCTCGTTGCCGTTCTGGGGGCCATGGCGGAGGAGCGCCAGGTAGACCCTCGCTTCGTATAGCGAGAACCCGAGCACCTGGAGCCGCCCTACGATCGCCTCGTCCACGGGAGGGAACCTACCGCCGCTGCCGCATCAGCGGGGGTCGACGACGAGTAGCCGCTCCTCAGTCATCTCCTCGATCGCGTAGCGCATCCCCTCTCTCCCCCAGCCCGATCGCTTTGCGCCCCCATACGGCATCTGGTCGACGCGGAAGGTGTTGATGTCGTTCACGATCAGCGCACCGACCGCCAGGCGCTCGAACGCGCGCTCGACCAGCCGCAGGTCGTTGGTGAAGAGCCCGGCCTGCAGGCCGTAGGGAGATGCGTCCGCGCGAGCGAGCACCTCGTCGAAGTCGTCGTACGACGAGATCACGACAATCGGCGCGAACGCCTCCTCGGCGCAGATGCGAAGCCCCTCGGACGCGTCGGCGACAACAGTCGGCGCAACCACGGTCCCGGCTCGTGTTCCGCCGCAGAGCACCCGCGCGCCACCCGCCACCGCATCCTCGATCAGATCGATCGCCTTTACCGCAGCCTCTTCGGAGATCAGCCCACCGACGAGCGTCGCGTCGTCGAGCGGGTTGCCGGTGGTGAGCGCGCGCACGCGCTCGACGAGCTTGTCGGTCAACTGCTGGACAATCGACGAGTGCGCGTACAGGCGCTGAACCGAGATGCAGGCCTGGCCGGAGCGGAGGAAGCCGCCCATCGAGCACCGCTCGGCGACGTAGTCGACGTTTGCGTCTTCGTGGACGATGACAGCACCGTTGCCACCGAGCTCGAGGGTGACCCGCGGTGTCGCTGCGACGCTCTTCAGGTACCACCCCACCCGCGCGCTGCCCGTGAACGAGAGCATCTTGATCCGCTCGTCGCGGACCATCTGCTCCGCGAGCTCGTTGGAGCACGGGACGACGCTGACAGCGGCCGGAGGCGCACCTGCCTCGAGCACGATCTCGGCAATTGAGAGGGCTGAGAGCGGCGTCTTCGGCGCGGGCCTGACGATGCATGGGTTGCCCGCAGCGAGTGCAGGGCCGAGCTTGTGCGCAACCAGCAGCACAGGAGCGTTGAACGGCGTGATCGCGAGCACCGGTCCGACCGGGAACCGCCGTGTGCGTCCGTACCGCCCCTCCCCACGCGGACTGGCGTCGATCGGGACGAGCTCACCTGCTCCCGAGATACGACGGGCCTCCTCCCCGGAGCCGCGGAAGATCTCGACGGTGCGGTCGACCTCGATCCGTGACTCCCAGACGGCAAGCCCCGTCTCGAGTGTCATCTGGCGTGCCAACGCCTCCCGCCGGTCCTGCGTGAGCTGTGCAGCCTTGAGCAGGATCTCCGCACGCCGCCACGGCGGCAGCGCGGCAACCTCGGGCGCAGCAGCGGTCGCCGTCGCAAGCGCCTCTTCGACGAGTGCGCCGTCGGCCACTGTGACTCGCCCGATCTCGCTGCCGTCGTAAGGGAAGAAAACCGGCTCGCTCTGGCCGGTGGTCACGGATCGCCCGCCGATCAGCAGCGGCCGTCCGGTCTGGATCCCGTCGATCGTCTCCGTCATGGCGCTCCTGTCATTGTCAAGCACGGCATTGTCAACCACGTACCGCCGTCTCGGTCTCCAGGTCGAAGAACTGCAGCTTGTCGGTCGCAACGGACACCTGCGCCTCGTCACCCGCGCGGATGGTGGTCTCGGTGGAGAAGCGGCAGACGAAGGTTGTCCGGCGCTCAGTCGCGTCGCTGCGTAGGTCCTCGGCCAGCGTGCGGTCCGTGTCGCCCGCGACCTCCAGAACCTCCTCCGTGACGACAGGCGCGGCATCGACTTCGACATGTGCGAGCACCTCGGAACCGAGCAACTCGGTCGTGACGACGCGGCCACGCAGCACGTCAACACCCTCGCCCTGGCCCGCGAGCGTCGCGTCGTGTAGGTGCTCCGGCCGCACCCCGAGCGCGACCGTGCGTCCGACATAGGTGCGAAGCGCCGGCAGCCGGGCTAGGAGGGTTCCGGGAAGCTCGAGCCGCTGCGAGCCGATGACGCAGGCGAGCCGGTCGCCCTCCTGCTCGATCCGCGCCTGCACGAGATTCATCGCCGGACTCCCTATGAAGCTCGCGACGAAGAGATTGGCGGGCCGTTCGTAGAGCTCCTGCGGTGCGTCGCATTGCTGAAGCGCTCCCTTGCGCAGGACGGCGACGCGGTCTCCCATCGTCATGGCCTCGATCTGGTCGTGGGTGACGTAGATGGTCGTCGCCTCTACCTCACGTTGGATGCGCGCGATCTCCGCCCGCATCTGCACCCGCAGCTTCGCGTCGAGATTCGACAGCGGCTCGTCCATCAGGAACACCTGCGGGTTGCGCACGATCGCACGGCCCATCGCCACGCGCTGGCGCTGTCCGCCCGACAGCTGCGCCGGCTTGCGTTGGAGCTCCGGCGTGAGGCCGAGGATCTTCGCCGTCGTCTCTACGCGCTCCTGGATCTCCGCCTCGGGCGTCTTCCGGACGCGGAGGGCGAAGGCGATGTTCTTGTACACGGTCATGTGCGGGTAGAGCGCGTAGTTCTGGAAGACCATCGCAATGTCGCGCTTACGCGGGTGCAGCCCGTTGACGACCGTGCCGCCCAGCTTGATCTCCCCCTCGCTGATGTCCTCGAGCCCGGCGACCATGCGGAGCGCGGTCGTCTTGCCGCAGCCGGACGGGCCGACGAAGACCATGAACTCTCCGTCCGCCACCTCGAGATCGAAATCGGCAAGCGCGCGCGTGCCGTCGCGGTAGATCTTGCCGACACCCTCGAACGAGACGGTCGCCACTACCGGACCGCACCGGCCGTGATGCCGCGCACGATGTAGCGCTGCACGACCATCGAGAAGATGAGGATCGGAATCACGGTCAGGATTCCCACGGTAGCGGCGATGTTCCAGTCGATCGGGCTCTCCACGGTGAGCAGGCTCGAGGCAGCGATCGGGATCGTCTCCTTGTCGGTCGAGTTGACGAGGTACAGGCCGACCAGGAACTCGTTCCAAACGAAGATGACCCCGAACGTGGCGGCAACGAGCATCCCCGGACGCGCGAGCGGCAGCAGGACGCGCAGCAGCACAAGTGGGCGCGTGAGCCCGTCGACCATTGCCGACTCGTCGATCTCGCGCGGGATCTCGTCGAAGAAGCCGATCATGATCCAGATCACGAGCGGCAGCGAGAACGCGACATACGGCAGGATCAGCCCGATCCGGCTGTCGACGAACCCGAGGCTCCGGATCATCAGGTAAATCGGGATCGCGACCGCGATCGGCGGCATGAAGCGGAAGCTGAGGATCGTCGACGCCCACGTGTCGGCGCCGCGGAACCGCAGCCGCGAGAACGCGTAGGCGGCCGGCACGCCGAGCACGAGCGCGATCAACGTCGCCACGCCCGTCACGACGAGCGAGTTGACGACGAACGTGACGTAGTGGTCGTCGTGGATCACAGTCCGGTAGTTCTCCTGGATCGTCGCCCAGTCGAAATGGCGGTCCGGCGGCACCGTGAGCACGTCGAGCCTGCTCTTGAACGACAGCACGAGGAGATAGAGGAACGGCGCGATCCCGGCCAGCCCGATCAGTACAAGGACGACGTACGAGATCACCCGCCCCGCAGCCCGGCCGGTCACGTGACCACGTCCAGGCGGCGCACGCGCACGACCCGCAGCAGAAGCGTGATCCCGATTGCGGCCGCGATCACCATCACGTACGAGACTGCCGACGCGTAGCCGTAGCGCTGGAACTCGAAGCCGTTCTGGAACCCCTCGAACGAGAGCGTCGACGTGGCTTGCACGGGTCCGCCGTTCGTGAGGCCGAAGACGAGGTCGAACGTCCGGAAGGCATCGATGCCGCGAAAGATCGCTGCGAACACGATCGCCGGCATCAGGAGCGGCAGCGTCAGGTAGCGAAGCCGCTGGAACCAGCTCGCGCCGTCGACCGAGCCGGCCTCGAAGACCTCCTGCGGCAGCGCCTGCAGGCGCGCGTAGACCACGACGAAGACGAAAGGCGTCCACTGCCACGAGTCGACGAGCACCAGCGTCCAGATGGCGACGTGCGCGTCGGAGAGCCAGCCGACGTACCCGAGCCCCATCTTCACCGCGAGCCAGTTGAGAAGCCCCCACTGAGGGTTGAGCAGCGCCCGCCACATCAGCCCCACCACGATCGGGGTCAGCAGCATCGGCAGGATCAGGATCCCGCGGACGATCGCCGAACCACGCAGGTTCTGGTTGAAGAAGAGCGCGAGCGCCGTACCCAGGACGACCTGAATCGCAACGCCGGCCGTCATCAGGATCAGCGTGTTCTTGACGACCGTCCAGAACTCGTTGCTCGTGAACAGGTCCGCGTAGTTGCGGAACCCGATCCAGCGCCACGTGTTCTTCGTCTGGTTGTAGTCCTCGAACGACCGGACGAGGCTCATGATCAGCGGGTAGATCGAGAACGCGATCAGGTAGAGCGCCGCCGGTCCAAGCAGCAGCCACGCCTCGCCCCGCCCCTGGGTGGGCGGAGCGAGGCGAGCTTTCTTCCTAGGCCGGCCGGCGTGTGCCGTGACTGCCGTCACAGCACCGGCACAGCTTCGCTATTTGAGGTGGCCACCACGCTTGAGCACCTTCACCCAACCGTCGTTTGCCTTCTTACACGCCGCTGCCGCCGAAGACGACCCGCTGAGCGCTGCCGCGAATTCCTGCGCCGCGACTGTGATCAGCTCGAACGTCTCCGGGATGTTTGCGATCTCGAGCGTCTTCGCCTTCGCGAAGACCTTGCCCGCGGTCGACAGGTACGGCAGCTTCTTGTTGAGTGCCGGGCTGAAGTAGGTGGAGTTCCGGAACGGGTCGGTCTGGTACTTCGCCGTCTGGTACGTGTCCCACTCCTTGGACGTCAGGTAGGCGATCACCGTCCACGCGGCGTCCTTGTTCTTCGCGTTCTTCGGGATGCCCATGCCCCAGCCGCCGCGCACCGCGGTGCCTTTGCCCGGAGGCGAGGCCACAGCGACCTTGGAAGCGACTTTCGACGTCTTCGGGCTGTAGACCGGCCCGCCGATCGTCGACCACATCAACATCATCGCCGTCTTGCCCGCACTGAACGCGTCCGTGGAGGCGGTGAAGTCGTAGGAGTTGACGCCCTTGTCCGCGTACTGAACACAGTTGACCATGTGCTGGAGCGCAGCCACGGCCGTCGGGCTGGTCAGTCGCGGAGAGAAGTTCTTCGCCTGTGGCGTGCCACTCATCAGCGCTCCGCCCGAGTTGGCAAAGCGTGTGTACCAGTCGACGAGGAACATCGAGACGTCGCCCGACTTGGCGATCATGCTGTTCCCCGAGACGCCGTTGCCGTGCAGCTTCTTGGCGGCGGCGAGGTACTGACCCCATGTCTTCGGCACCGAGACGCCGGCCGCCTTGAGGAGGTCCTTGCGGTAGAACATGATCACCGACCCGCCGTGCAAGCCGGGAATCAGGTAGAGGGTCTTGCCGCCAAAGCGGCCGTGGGCGGGATCGAAGTAGCCCACGTAGTTGAGCTCGCCCTTGGGGAAGTCGTTGAAGTCCCAACCCGCTGGGGCCTTCTTCGCCACGTAGTCGTTGAGCGGGTCGAAGAAGCCGCCGCCGACCATCTGCGCAACCGTGAAGCCGAGCACCATGATCGCGTCGTACGTCCCGGTCGGTGCCTTGAAGCTCTGATTCGACTTCTCGATCAACGGACCGACCGCCAGCGCGGTCATCTTGACGTCGATGCCGAACCGCTTCTTGATCTCGCCGATCTTGTCCTGCACACCCTTCTCGTCGCCCTCTGCCGCAACGAGGATGTTGACGGTCGTGCCCGCGAGCGACCGTGCCGCCCCGAGGTCCGCGGCCGTCGCCTTGCCGGTTGCGGCGAGGATCCCGCCGATCGCCGTTGCCGAGAGCCCGAGCAGCGTCGCCCGGCGAATGAATTGGTCGCGGCTCATGTCGCCCGAGACAAGCTCGTCGACGATGCTGCCCGATCCTTCCTGGTACTCAGTCACAGTTCCCTCCGTTTGCTGAGACGCCTCCGTCCCGGGCTTCGTCGCCCGGAACTCTCTCTGGCCCTGCCGACACACGCTCGCTCGTCCGTGCCTCCTTCCTCCGTCATCTCCGTTAGCTGATTGCTCCGGGGAAGAGCTCGAGCCCGGTGACACCATCGAGCTCCGCGCGCGAGATCGACCCATGGAATTCGCTGTCGTCGCCCGTGCCGCCGCCGATGTCTGTTACGTACAGCGTCGAGCCGCGGAACTGCACGTTGCTGACGTAGTCGCCGAACCCCTTCAAGAGCCCCTTGTCGGTCCCGTCGGCACTAACGACATTGACGCCTCCCGTGAGCACAGTCGCGATGTAGAGATCGCCGTTCGTCGCCGGCTTGAGACCGTCCGGGATCGCATCCGGATCCTCGAGCACGCAGATGTCCTCGACCTTGCCGGTGTCGACGTGGTAGCGGCGCACGGCTTGCGTGAGGGATTCGACCCAGACGACGTTCCCGTCGGCCTCGACCGTGACCCCGTTCGGGAACGTCGGCCCTGCCTCAACCACGAGGCGCCCGGTGCCGTCGGGAGCGAGGGCAAAGATGTAGCCGGGCAGCAGCGGCTCAGTCCGGCTGAAGCCGCACGCGGGATCGGTGAAGTAGAGCGTCCCGTCCGGGCCGAACGCGAGATCGTTCGGCGCGCTCAGCGGGATGCCCTCGATCTCCGTGACGAGCACCTCGACCTCGCCGGACGGCGAGACGCGCTGGATCGACGGCGGCCGCTGGTCCTTGGCCCGCCAGTCGCGGTCGATGCCGCCGTTCTGGGTGACGAGCAGCGAGCCGTCGGAGCAGGCAAGCACTGAGTTCGCGCCGCCGCCGACGTAGGCGTACTCCTGGACGCCGTTCTCGGGCGTCCACACGGAAACCCGGCTGCGCCAGATCTCGACGAAGATGAACCGGCCATCGGGGAGGAACGCGGGTCCCTCTGCGGCACCGAGACCACTGGCCAGACGCTCGATGTTCATTGCGTGAGGTATCCGTCGTCGACCGCGAGCGTGTGGCCGGTGACTTTCGCGGCACCGTCGCTCGCCAGGAAGATCACCGCGCCCATCAACTCGTCGGGCTGGATCAGTTGGTCGCGCAGCATCCGGAGCTGAATGAAGTCGGTCGTGGACGACGAGCCGCTCTCGGCCAGTGCCTTCTTGAGCAGCGGCGTCTCGCACAGGCCCGGCGCGATGGCGTTGACGCGCACGCCGTGGCCGATCCATTCGAGCGCGAACGAGCGCGTCGTCTGCACCACTCCCCCCTTGCTCGCGAGATAGGCACTCGAGTGCGGGTAGGCGATGGACCCGCCGATCGAAGCGATGTTGACGATGCTGCCCTTGCCCTGCGCGATCATGTGACGGCCGATCGCCTTACTCATGAAGTACGTGCCCTTGAGGTTGAGCGCGAGGATGCGGTCGTACGCCTCCTCGGTGAAGTCTTCGATCGGCGAACGGTGAGCGGCACCGGCACTGTTGACGAGGATGTCCACACGCCCGTGGGCTTCGACGAGCGCGTCTGCGAAGGCATTGACAGCCGGCACGTTCGTGACGTCGACCGGCCTGAACTGCGCCGTTCCCCCGGCCTCTTCGATCTCCGAGACAACGGTTGCCGCAAGCTCCTCGTTGATGTCCGCGATCACCACGGTCGCACCGGCGCCGGCCAACCCTTTCGAGAACGAGGCCCCGAGCCCCGACGCCCCGCCGGTCACGACGGCGATCCGCCCGTCGAGGCCAAACAGCTGTCTCAACAGATCCATGAAATCTCCCTCATTTCAGTCACGACCCGGCCACCGATTCGAGCATCCCCGTTACTGCTGCCACGAGATCGTCGACCTGGGGCATCACTGCGCGCTCGAGCTGGGCTGAGTAGGGAATGGGAGTGTCCTTGGCGGTTACGCGGACCGGCGCCGCGCGCAGCGAGTCGTACGCCTCGTCGACGATGCGGGCGACGACCTCGCTCGCAACCCCACCGGCGCGGGCTCCCTCGCTGACGACGACGAGCCGACCGGTCTTGCGCACCGAGTTGCCGAGCGTCTCGATGTCGAGAGGCTTGAGGGTGCGCAGGTCGACGACTTCGAGCTCGATCCCCTCTTCGGCGAGTTGCCGTCCGGCCTGGAGCGCGAGGTGGACTCCTTGGGAGTAGCACGCGACGGTCACGTCGGTGCCCTCGCGCTTGATGTCGGCGACACCGATCGGCACGGTGTAGTCGCCTTCGGGCACCGGCCCGCGGCGGCTGTAGAGCAGGCGTTTCTCGAGGAAGACAACCGGGTTGTCGTCTCGAATCGCTGCCGTCAGCAGGCCTTTTGCGTCGTACGGGGTCGAGGGCATGATCACGACGAGGCCGGGTGTGTGCACGAACCACGCCTCGAGCGTCTGCGAGTGCTGACCGGCCATGCCGATGCCGCTCGAGACCGCGCCGCGGAGGACGAACGGCACCGTCACCTTGCCCCCGGACATGTACCGCCATTTGGCGGCATGGTTGACGATCTGATCCATCGTCAGCGTCACGAAGTCCGCGATCTGCAGCTCGACGACCGGCCGGCAGCCGACGAGCGCCGCCCCGACACCCGCTCCGACCTGGCCGGCTTCGGAGATCGGCGCGTCGATCACCCGCTGCGGCCCGTACTTGTCGAGCAGCCCCGCCGTCACCTGGAACAGCCCGCCGATCTGCGCGATGTCCTCGCCGACTACGAAAACACCTGAATCGCGTTCCATCTCGCCGTGCAGGGCCTCGTTCAACGCCTCCGCCATGGTCAGCTCGCGCTCGCTCACGACAGTCGCTCCTGCACGTTCCACTCCGCAGGCGCGTAGACGTCCTCGGTCGCCGATTCCGGCTCGGGCCGCGGCGATGCGAGGGCGAACTCGACGGCGTCCGCCACTTCCGCGCGCGCCTGCTCCTCGATCTCGACGAGCCTTTCCGCCGCAACTCCCGATTCGACGAGCTTCCGCGAGAGCTGGAGAATCGGATCTCGCGCACGCCAGGCGTCGAGCTCCTCGACGGGCCGCAGGTCGGTCTTGGTCGCCGCCGAGTGGGCGGTGATCCGGTAGCTCTTCGCCTCGATCAGCGTGGGGCCGTCACCAGCTCGTGCGCGCGCCAGGGCGGTCTCGGTCACCTTCCGCATCTCCTCGACGTCGTTGCCGTCCGCGATCACCCCGGGGAAGCCATAGCCCGCGGCGCGAATGGCGATGTCGGCAATACGCGTCGACGCCGACGCCGGTGTCGAGATCGCCCACTCGTTGTTCTCGCAGACGAAGATGACCTGCGCCGAGAGCACTGCAGCCAGGTTGCAGGCCTCGTGCAGGATCCCCTGATTCGCCGCGCCGTCACCGAAGAAGCAGACGACGACCGAGTCGCGCCCTTGGAGGCGCAAGCCGTGGGCAGCGCCAACCGCCAACGCGGACGAGCCGGCGACGATCGCGTCGGCACCCAGCATTCCCTGCTCGATCGCGGTGATGTGCATGCTGCCGCCGCGCCCGCGGCAGTAGCCGTCCTCGCGGCCGATGATCTCGGCCATCATCCGGCGCAGGTCGAGACCTTTCGCCACGCAATGGCCATGGCCGCGGTGGGTGCTGGTAATGAAGTCATCCGGCCGTAGCGCCGCGCAAACGCCGACCGCGATCGCTTCCATCCCGATGTAGGGGTGTACCGAGCCGCGGATCAGCTTCTCCTCGAAGAGCTCCATCGCGCGGATCTCGAAGGCGCGGATCCGCCACATGCGGAGGAGCAACTCTTCCAGCGTCGTCGCCTCTGCGACCGGAGCCGACGTCATCGGCCGTTCTCCGCGAAGACGGCAATCGTCGCGCCGACGCGGATCTCGTCGCCCTCGGCGGCGACGATCCGCTCCAGCACGCCGGTCACGGGCGCTTCGAGCTCGTTGGTGACTTTCTCGGCCTCGACCTCGACGACGACCTCGCCGGCGGTGACGCTGTCACCCTCCGCTTTCAGCCAGCGGGCGATCGTGCCGTACTCCATCTCGTCGGAGATGGCCTGGAGTTTGAGCTCGACTGCCATCGGCGGCGAAGCTATACGACCGCGGTAGTAGAGTCAATCCGTCCACGTACCCAACCGACCAATCCGCCCTTGTCGAGCAGGTCGCGCATGAACGGCGGGAGGACTGGCACCTGGTAGGCGACGCCGGCCACGGTGACGGTTCCGGCTTCGAGATCGAGCTCGAATTGGTCGCCCGGCTTGGCCGCGTCGACCGCGTCCGGGCAGATCACGATCGGCAGCCCGAGGTTGAGGCAGTTGCGCGAGAAGATGCGGGCAAAGCTCTTGCCGACGAGGAACCGGATGCCCGACGCGGCCATCGCTTGCGGGACGTGCTCGCGCGACGAGCCGCAACCGAAGTTGGCGCCGACAACGAGCGCGGTCGGCCCGACGAGCTGGTTGCGAAGCGACGGCTCGAGACCCTCGAACAGGTACTTGGGCATTTCGGCGACGTCGGTGATGCTGAGGAACGGCCCCGGGAAGAGAACGTCGGTGTCGACGTCGTCCTGGTCGATCACGACGGCTCGTCCCGAGTAGGTCACGCCGGTACCGCCTCGAGCACGTCGGCGGGGTGCACGATCTCGCCTGCCACAGCGGCTGCGGCAGCGACCCAGGCGTTCGCGAGGCAGACCTCCGACTCGCGCGCGCCCATTCGGCCCCGGAAGTTGCGGTTGATCGTCGCGATGGCCCGTTCTCCGGGAGCGAGAATGCCCATCCCACCGCCGAAGCAGGCGCCGCACGTGGAGGGTGAGACCATCGCGCCGGCGTCGACGAAGATCTCGATCAGCCCTTCTGCAAGCGCCTGCTGGTAGACGCGGCGGGATGCCGGCACGATCACAGCACGGCAGTTCGGGTGCACAGACCGTCCGCGGAGAAGCTCGGCCGCCTGGCGCAGATCGGTGATCGTCCCGTTCGAGCAGTTCCCGATGTAGACCTGGTCGATGCGGCGGCCCACGGCCTCGTCGAGTGGCACGACGTTCCCGGGCGAGTTCGGCAGCGCGACGAGCGGCGGCAGCGTCTCCAGGTCGATCCGCACCGTGCCGACGAGCTCCGCATCAGGGTCGGAGGCTTCGGCACGCCACGGCCGCTCGGTTCTTCCGTCGAGGTACTCGGCGATCGTGGCGTCGGCGGGGAACAGCCCGCTCTCCGCGCCCGCCTCGACGGCCATGTTCGCGACCGCGAGCCGCTCGTCGATGCCGAGCGATGTGGCGCCGTCGCCCGTGAACTCGAGGACCGTATTCGTCCCACCCCCCACCCCGATCTCGGCGATGACGGCGAGGATCATGTCCTTGCCGGTGACGAACGGCTGACGCTCCCCGCTGAACACGATGCGGATCGTGCCGGGCACCGCCTGCCAGAACATGCCGGTCGCCAGGCACGCCGCGATGTCAGTGGAGCCGAGGCCCGTGCCGAAGGCGCCAAGCGCCCCGTAGGTGCACGTGTGCGAGTCGCCTCCGGCAATCACGGAGCCGGGCACAACCCAGCCTTCCTCGACGAGCACGGTGTGCTCGATGCCGCCGCGACCCTGGCCGTAGTACGTGACACCCTGCGCGTCTGCCCACTCCTTGAGGAGCTTCTGGAGCGACGCCGAGCGCTCGTCCTTGGCAGGGACGAAATGGTCGGGGACGACGACGACCTTGGACGGGTCGAAGACGCGCGTGGCACCCATGCTCTCCATCGCACGGAAGGCCACCGGTCCCGAGATGTCGTTTGTCAGAACGACATCGCACCTGACCATGACGATCTCGCCGGGCGCGACGGTGCCCTCTTCAGCGTGGGCGTGAAGGATCTTCTGGGCGAGTGTGAGGGCCAACGGAAGGAAGCTACTACCGCGGTAGTGCCAGCGTCAACAAGGGTGCTAGAGTCGCGCGGTGGCGCTGGATCTGCTGCCCACAGCCGTGCTCTGCGACGTGGCCCCGGAGCCGATCGTCCTCCTGCCGCGGGTCCATCGGCTGTGGAAGGGCGCGACAGTTGCCGGCCGCGTGCTGACCGTCTGGACGCCTCCGGGCGAGCATCTGAGCGTCGTGCACGCACTGGATCAGGCGCGGGAGGGCGACGTGCTCGTCGTGGATTGCAAGGGCTCGCTGGCGACAGCGCTCTGGGGTAGCCGACTGTCGAGGATCGCGCTCGAGCGCGGAGTCGTGGGACTTGTTGTCGACGGTGCGGTGCGCGATCTCGACGAGATGGAGGAGATGGGCTTCCCGGTGTTCGGCGTCGGAGTCGTTCCGACGAAGCCTCGCCGCAATGTGCCCGGAGAAGTCGGTGCGCCGATCGAATGCGGCGGCAGAAATGCGGAAACAGGAGATGCGGTCTACGGAGACGGCGACGGCGTCGTGGTCGTTCCGGCGCGCATCCACGACAAGGTGGTGGCCGACGCGCGGCGCGCGCTCGCGCAGGAGCTGGTCGACATCGCTGCCGAAACTGGCCTGCCGAGAACATGAACGAGACGGAGCTGCGGACGCTCGCAGCGATCGAGCGGCGCGTGCTCTGGCTCGCGATCCGGATCGTCGACTTCGCGAATCGCGAGCGGGAGAAGAACGACGAGCTCAAGGTCGGTGGTCACCAGGCGTCGTCGGCGTCGATGGTGACGTTGATGACGGCGCTCTACTTCGCCGACCTCGACGCGCGCGACCGGGTGTCGGTCAAGCCGCACGCCTCGCCTGTGCTGCACGCAATCGAGTATCTGCTCGGCCGACTCGACAAGTCGTACCTGACGCGGCTGCGTGACTTCGGCGGCCTGCAGTCGTATCCGTCACGCACAAAGGATCCGTTCTCGGTCGACTACTCGACGGGCTCCGTCGGGCTCGGCTCGGCGGCGCCGCTGTTCGGCGCGCTCGCCGACCGCTATGTCGGCTCACACGGCGGCACGGCAACCGGCGGCCGCTTCATCTCGCTGCTCGGAGATGCGGAGCTCGACGAGGGTAACATCTGGGAGGCACTTGCCGAGCCTCTGACACGGAAGCTCGGCAACGTGCTGTGGCTCGTCGATCTCAACCGGCAGTCGCTCGACCGTGTCATCCCTGGCATCAAAGCGCAGGAGCTGGAGCGGAACTTCGAGACGGTCGGCTGGCACGTGATCGAGTTGAAGTACGGGCGGCGGCTGCGCGAGGCGTTCGCCCTCGATGGTGGCGACGTGTTGCGGCAACGGATCGACGAGATGCCGAACGAGCAGTACCAGTCGCTCTTCGCGGCGAGCGACGACGTCGTGCGGGAGACGCTGCTCGACACACTCGATTCCGGATCATGCGCTCGCCTGGACGGGCTGCTCGGCAGATATGCCGGCGGCCTCCGCCATCTTGTCTCCGATCTCGGCGGCCATGACCTCGTCGACGTCCTGTCTGCGCTCGAGCTCGCTCGGGCCGAGACGGAGAGGCCGACGGTCGTCTTCGCATACACAATCAAGGGCTACGGCCTGGAGATCGCCGGTCGCCCGCAGAACCACTCGGCCTTGCTCAACGGCGCGCAGATCGACGCCTTTCGCCGCAGCTGCGATCTGACGCCCGAGACGGAGTGGGACGCGTTCGCCCACGATTCGGACGAAGGCAGGGTGTGCGCGGCGGCTGCGCAGCGCGTCGCCAAGGCGGCTCGGCCGGCGCAGGCTCGCGTTCCGATTCCTCTGCAGCTCTCGGCGCGTGACGGGCCGAAGACGTCGACGCAGGCGGCGCTGGGCCGGGCGCTGCTCGATCTCTCGCGCGTCGACGGTCTAGCTGAACGGCTCGTGACCGTTTCGCCCGACGTGTCGATCTCCACGAACCTCGGCGGCTTCATCAACAAGGTCGGCGTCTGGGGTCTCGAGGAGGAAACGGTCTACGACGCGATGGAGGACTCGCCGCTGCGCTGGCGCGTCGGGCCGAAAGGGCAGCACATCGAGATGGGGATCGCAGAGATGAATCTCGTGCTCCTGCTGGGCCAACTCGGCCTGAGCTGGGATGTGCAGGGCGAAACGGTCTTTCCGATCGGCACGCTCTACGACCCGTTCGTCATGCGTGCGCTCGAGGGGATCGTCTACTCGGTGTACGCCGGTTCGCGTTTCATCCTCGCGGGCACGCCGTCGGGGATCTCGCTCTCGCGCGAGGGTGGCGCGCACCAGTCGATCAATACGCCGGGGATCGGGATCGAGACTCCGTCCTTGACGTACGCGGAGCCCTGCTACGCGCGCGAGTTCGAGTGGCTGCTGCTGGACGCGCTCGCCCGACTCCAGGAGCCGAAGGGCGGCGGGACCTATCTGCGTCTTTCCACGACCCCGATCGCCCAGGAGCCGTTTGCCGCGTTCGCCGCCCGCGTCGGCGAGGAACAGGCGCGGGCGGACGTCGCCGCCGGTGGCTTCCGCCTACGCGAGCCGGTGGAGGATGTCGACGACCGAGTCGTTCTCGCCGGCTGTGGCGCGATCATGCCGGAGGTTCTGCGGGCCGCCGACCAGCTCTCAGAGGAGGAGGGCGTCGAGGCGACGGTGCTCTGCCTGTCGTCCCCCGACCTGCTCTACCGCGGCTGGCGGGCGGCGCGCATGCGCCCGTTGCGTAGCGGGGAGCCGCCGGGTTCGAGCCATCTCGACAGCCTGGTGACGCCGGAGGAGCGAGGCTTGCCGGTCGTCACCGTGATCGACGGCGCAAGCCACGCGCTCGCCTGGTTGGGCAGTGCGCTCGGAACGCGATGCGTTCCCTTGGGGGTGGACGAGTTCGGCCAGACGGGCAGCCAGCAAGAGCTCTACGCCGAGTACGGCATCGGCGCGGAAGCGATCGCGACGGCAGCGCTGGTCGCCCTCGAACCGGGTCGATAGAGACGCTCGCGCGTTGGGTCTTCAGTCGGGGCGCCGAGATTCGAACTCGGGACCTCTAGTCCCCCAGACTAGCGCGCTAACCAGGCTGCGCCACGCCCCGCGACCGCCGCATCCTAGCGGCCATCGGTAATCCGGCGAGTCACCCTCCCCCACGCTCGCCGCCTTCTCCGCGGAATGGCAACGGAATGGCAACCGCCGTGGGCCAACGGCAGGCACATGGAGCCGTTTCCTGAGCGACTAGCCCCTGGCCCCACCTACCTGCGACGATTCCCGCCATGAGCGAGATCGGCGTTCCCGTTCGCGTGTTCAGCCGCAAGGGTGACGACCTCGGCATCGCGCATGTGCCTCCGCCCGTCGAGATCGGAGACGTGCTCGATCTCGGCCGGGGGCCGATGCTCATATTCCGGATCGTCGACATGGTGGAGACCGGGCCGCAGTCGGCCGTGGTCGCGCTCGTCAAGGCAGCGCCTGCGCCAGCGCTCGCAACCAGTTGAGCCCCCTAACCGTCTTTGACGTCCTCCCTCATCATCTATTGGAGCACGTCCTCACGAGCCTGGGCGACGAGGTTCTCCACCGCGTAGTCGTCCACCGGCCCTCGAGCGGTCGGGGAGCGGTTTTACCCGGTCGAGGGGTAGCGGCTGGAAGCTCGCGGTCAGGTCGCCCTGATCGCTCCCGCACGTCGGGGGTAGCCAGAACTAGACCCACCGAGCTTGACTGATCCGGACAAGTCCGCAGGGCACGCGGAAGAGAAGGGCCGCCGGGCAAGGAACCCGGCGGCCGTTTCTCGGTGTTCTTTTAGCCGTGCGTGACAGCGAAGGAGACGAGCCTGCGGGTGGAGATGCCCCCGAGCAGGTTCTCACCCGATTTACGTGCGCGGACGAACATCACCAGGATTTGCTGCTTCGTGCTGACCGGGAACCCGGGCAGTGCGTTGAATTGCAGGGTGGCCCAGCCGTCGGATCCCGTGGCCTGCTCGTTCGGGATCGAGAACATGGCGTAGGGCACGGCGGTCACATAGACCAGCGCACCCTCGACCGAGCCACCACAAGCCGAGACGTGGAACCGTCCGGTGATGGAGCGGGTGCCGTAGGTGATCGTGCTCGGACTGACCTGCGTCTGATCGATCAACAGGCGTGCAGGTGGTGTCACACCCGAGACGGGCACCGTCCCACCCGTCTTCGCGCAACCGTTCGAGACTGGCGGTGGTGGCTTCGTGGCAGCGGTGATGACAGCGGTAGGAACAGACGTCGCGGTAGCGCTGCCGCTGGCGTTCTTGGCCTGCACCTTGAACCGAATCGTGTTCCCGACGTCAACACCCTTCAGCACGTAGCCGTTACGGTTGTTCGCACCACTGATGTTGGCGCAGCTTCCGCCGTCCTGGTCACAGCGCACCCAGAAGTCGTTGTAATCGGTCGGGCTTCCATCCCATTGCCCACGGTGGCCAACAAGCTTCAGCCCCTCCTGCGGAGTACCCGTGATCGTCGGCGGCGACGTGTTCTGCGGTGCCACAGCGACGGCCGCCGCCCCAGCGCCGACACCCAAGCTGACAACCAGGGCGAGTGTCGCCCCGCCCGCAGCGAGGGCCCCGCCGAGCATCCAACGCTTCTTCTTGAAAGACGACATGATCATTTCCTTTCGCTCACTTGCTCTGATGGTGGGAATGGCGATCGCGGCTAGGTCTTGAAGACGGTGGTGCTGGTGTGGCTGGAAAGAGCTCACCGTCTTATCCGTCCGTCGGAATCGAAGAAGCTGTCGGCGGGGAAATCTGCCGACCGGCTCCGACCGAATGGGCTAACGGACGGACTGCGGGAGTCGCCATGCTCGGACTCCACTCGCAAACGTCGTGATAAATACCTGCAACTTGCAGGGTAACACAGCCTTTTAGACAGTCCATCCCCCGATCGGGGGAGTCCTCATCCGGTTGGGGGCACCCCGCGGCCCGACAGCGGCGGGGCCTATTCCCCTTCCCGGCCCCGAACTCCCGCTCCGCGCACTCCGGGCAGTCGTGAGAACATGTGTTCGTGACGTCGCAGGGATCAGCGCACGGTCGCTTCCAGCGGGCCTGTGACAACGGCAACGTGGAGCAGGCGGAACGCGCGGCCCTTGAACTCGACAAGCCTGTCGCCATGATCAACGCTCTCGCGCTTGTCCGCCTCTACGCCGTGACCGGCAGCCCAAAGTTCGAGCGTGCAGCGCTCCGCTGGCTCAACCGCCTGATCGACGAGGGCGATCTCGCGCTCAGCGAAGTACGCCGGACGGTCGAGTGGCTCGAACAGCTAGCCGGCCCGGACGCGGAACTCGCCGCCGGGTCGCTTGGCAAGTTCGCATACCGGAGACGAGCGACGACCCCCATCTAGGCGGGCGGCGCCGTGAGACGTGTCCGCTACGGCCACTGGCGGATAGCCCCACCTACCTGCGACGATTCCCGCCATGAGCGAGATCGGCGTTCCCGTTCGCGTGTTCAGCCGCAAGGGTGACGACCTCGGGATCCGACGGATCCTTCCCAGTTTCGGGCTCCGGCATCGTCCGCTACCGGGTTGGTCTGACAGTGACCCTGAAGGATGCGTTCGCTGTGTTCGCGCTCGAGTCAGTGGCCGAGCATGTGACGACGGTGCGGCCGATCGGAAATCGACTGCCCGACCGGGGTTCGCAGCTGACGGGGACCTGACCCTCCGTGTTATCAGTCGCAGTCACCTTGTAGCTCACGCGGACGCGTTTCGCGCCCTTCGGAGCACGCACGGTCTTCGACGTGGCACCGCTCAACTTGGGCGGCGTCACGTCGAACTCGGCCGCGGGGGCCACGAGCGTCCCCCTCCACGTCTCGGACCCGACGCCCCCGCCGATCGAACGCCTGACCGTCCCGCTCCCGGACGCCGCTTCGTAGGCACCGGTGCCGCCGGTTATCGTGAAGTCCTGCGGCTCGTTCCGTAAGGGGTCTTCAGTGATGCACCGGGCTCCCTGCGCGAGCGCGAACTGGATCTCTCCGTTCCCCACGACGAGACGGCCGGTCGTTGCAAGTGGCTTCCCGAGGGTCGATGGACAGCTCGGCGGGCCGAAGCTGTAGGACCAGACATAGCTCTCGGAAACGCTGCCCAAACCCGAGACGCGGCCCGTGCCGGTGCGTGTACGACATTCGAATGCGTCCGAGGGCGCTTCGGGTGGGCACTCGATCGATGTTGAGACCACCCCCAAGGTTCCTTGCAGGTTCAGTGTCCCGGCAGCGAATGGCGTCGACGACGTTGCAGTGACAAGGGCGACGGCTCCCGCCGCGACCGACACTGCCAAGATCCGAAATGTGTTGCGCCTCGTCACCAAGCTCCGAACGCCGTTGTCGACTGACTCGGAATCGTCTCACGCCTTTAGGTGTAGGTCAACGCGGGCCTGTGTTGAGCAGCGACTTTGGCAGCCTTCAGCGGCCGGACGCTGATTCAGGTCGGCCTCGTGGCCCGCCGGGAGGGATACCCGCTGGAAGCGTGGAGTTCTCGATTCCCGCTCCACTTCCCTTGTACTAGCAACGTAACTCGTCGAGGGTGTTTTGCCGCCGTCGTCGATGGTCTCCCCCCGGTTTGTGCCCACGGCCCCGACCAGAACAACCGCCTGTGCGAGCGTCCTCTCGCCCGAGCGGCTGGCCGTGGACATCTGAGCTAGGCCGCTTTGCCTGTACGCCCCTCGTGCAGCTTGAGCGCCTGCCCCCCTAGTCGGATTCGGTAGCCGAGACCGTCGCCCTCGACGTGCAACCACCCATTGCGAGCGAGGGTCGACATTGCGGCGCGCGCGTTGACCTGCCCCGATCCGCCCTCCGTGTGATGCGGGTTCATGCCGCGCGGGAAATCGACGTCCTCGTGGACGACGAGCACGTCGCCCTCGAAGTGGCCGCCGGGGAAGAGGCTCTTGCGGTTGTGGAACATCCCGAGCACGGCGACGAGGGCACCAGTGTCGGCGACCGTCCAATCCGCATCCCGCGCGTTGGCCAGCCAGCTGAAGACGAAGGCGGGGAGGGTCACGGAGCCCGGCTCTTCGTACATCGTGCGCAGCGGTACAGACGCCCGATGCGCCTCCTCTGTCAGCTTCTCGATCTTCAGTTTCGCCGCGGCGCGTTCCCGCCGCTTCGCGAACACTTCCGGGTCGCCGGCGGCGACGCCGACCAGCCGCTCAAGTTGTTCCCGCGCGGCGGGTTCGAGTTCCTCGAACCGATTGACGAGGGCGACCACGTTCTTCGCCTGCTGTTCGTCCAGGCGGCCGGCGACGAGGGTCATCTCGCCGCCCAGCGCTTTCCCCGCGAACGCCAGCGCACGCGCTTCCGGCCCTTGCAAACTACGCAGCACGCGGGAGGCGAGGCCACGTCTATCCGCCTCGCGCGACCCCAACTCCTCGGTGAGCATGTTGACCGTCTCCATTGCGGCCCTCGCCTCCGCGATCAACTGGTCGCCCTTGCCGCGGGGCGGTTTGTCTGGCAGCGCGTCAATCACCTTCAGGGCTCGCCGGCGCTCGGCCCGCAGTTCCTTCGTCGGCCGCTGGTCTAACGGCTTCTGCTCACTGGTCGCCATCTCTTCCTCTTTCGTTCTCAACTCGGTGGACACTAAGAACACGCCACGCGCGGCGCCGGCCCAGCTGCCCGCGGCCGCGACGGACGACCGCATACCAGCCGTCGCCGTAAACGCCGAGCTCGCCCCGCGCGAGCGGCTGCGCGCTATGCGGCGGGCGACGCGAGATCCGCCCCTCACGGATCGCTTCCTCGACAGCGAGCTCAAGCACAACACCGGGGATGATTTCCCGACCCCGCTCGACCGCAAAACGCGTGGCATACGCGAGCGGGGCGCGCCCGGGGCTCTCCGCGACGGGCGGCCGGTCGGAAGCCTGCGCGCTCACCGTCGCCCCCAGTTGCGACCGAGGTGTTCGCGCTCGAGTTCGCTGACGTGCTCCCAGCCTTCGTAGGTTACGGCCGCCCCGCTCATCTGGTCGTTGTGCGCGGGAACTGATACGCCAGCTTCGGCGCGGCGCAATGGCATCCGGCGCATCGCCGACGAGGTGCGCATCGGGCGGACCACTCCGTGCCGTTCATGTTCCAGGACGCCCGCTGTCACCGCGAGAACCAAATCGCAGTGGCTGTCGCCGACGCGGGGCGTCACGATCTCCTGACGGCCTGGTTTCTCGCGCAGCCTGCCTGCCTCGGCGATCAGGACGGGGTCGTCAGGGAACTCGACCCGGCCGGTGTGGATGAGGGCGCGCAGGCTGCGGAAGCCAGCCGCCCGGGAGGAAGTCGTCCAGGCGCGCGTGATGGTGCGCAAACCGTGTTTCCCGAACTCGGATTCCATCACCCCACTGAGATGCTGATCTGTGATCACGTTGTGCAAGCCGTAGGTTTTGCAGACGCCTGCGACGTCTGCGACAACCTGCTCGATCCGCGCCGTGTCCTCCTCACGGCTTCGTCGTGCCAGGCGCCGCGGGCGTGTCGGCAACCAGCGCTGCGTGTAGCCGATGAGGAACCTCGACGGGTCGTCGTGGCTCCGGCCGACAATCGCGAGCGCCGCCGCGTCCCTCGAAAACGCGGGGTCGAAGGACGCGATCCAGTCGCGCCCGTCCGTGGGCCGCACCTCGTGCCAGTCGGCGACGCACTCGCGGAGCCGTTCCGCATCAATGTAGGCAGCCCCGCCGGCCGTGAAGACGGCGCGGAACTCTCTGTCGAAGTCGTCGGCGCCGAGCGCCGCCTCCTGCGCCTGCAAATACTCGCCGTCGATCAGCGGGTTCGCGCTCGTCGGCGCCGAGTAGGCTGCCGCGCCGGGGATTTCCCCGCCACGGCATTTCTGGAACATCTCCGCGAAGAAGCCGGCGGAGCCGGACGGCGTCGAGATGGCGATGATCCTGCCGAACTCGCCGAACTGGGCCACCGACGGGGTCAGCGCAGCCCAAAGACGCGAGGCGACCATCGGGCCGTCAACGTCGGCGTCGTTCATGTGCGCGCACTCGTCGAACACGACGCAGGAGGCCGCATAGCCGCGGATGCTGCGGGCGTTGCAGGGGATCGCCAGCAAGGCCCGGTTGCCGCGGAATGTCAGTTGGTACTCGCCTTCCTCGACCAGTTCGTGGGAGAGCGCCCGTGAGGAGCGCACAAGGGTACGGGCGTGCTCCAGAACGAGCAGCGCCTGCTCACGCGAGGTTGCGACGATCAGGGCGTAGCGGGTCTCGCCGGGCGTGACGAGCAGGTCCGCCTCGGGCACGAAAAAGAGGTTATGCAAGGCTGCCGCCGCGGCCGCCCGGCTCTTTCCGAACCTGCGCCCGCAGGCCGCAAAAAGGATCCGGTTCCCCTCGACCAGGCGCAAGAATTCCTCCTGAGCGGGATGCGGCATCAAGCCGATCAGCGCCCGGTCCTTCGCCGCCGCGACCAGGCCAACCGGCCGGGCAGCAGCAGGCAAGGAGGCGGGCCTAGCCATCACCCTCACCGTCCACTTCCAAGTACTCGGCCTCCAAATAGGCCTGCAACGGCGTCGGCCCCGCCTCACGGTGGCGACGCAAATGCTCCTCCAACTTCGCCAGCAGCCGACCGGCAGAATTCAACGCCGAATAGTAGGTCCGCTCAAACGGCGGCGGATTCCCCTGCGCATCAAGCCACCCATGCTCCTCCCCCCAACGATCGTACATCTCGACTTTCACGAACGCACGAGCGTACAAATCCAAATAGCGTTTCGCAATCTGATCGAGATCCGCGTAGCGGACACCCAACGGCTGCAGAACCGACTGCTTGATATAGCCTGACCGTCGCCTAGCGACAACCTGAGACCGTCCACCATGCTTCAACGCAGAACGCCACTGATTACCCGCGGAAGACACAAACCAAGCGTACAAGACGCACCCGGACAACCACACACAATCCCGTAGAAAACCGGCCACGCGCGCGCTTTTACCCCCACCCCCCTCAACGGTGCAGCCCTCCGCATATCACCGTCTGTGCGGCTCTGAGCGGGCCTCCTACGGCCACGCGCGCCTGGCCTGATAGTTCACGTTGTTCGGCTTGTGCGCCTGCCCTGCGAGGCGTATGCTCGGGAAGCTAATTCTTCCGTCTTACCGGATACGAACATATATGGTAAGAGGGGGTTGGTAAATGCAAAGTGGCCCGGCAGCGCTAACGACGCCCCGGGCCTGGACAAGGAGGACAAACTCCATGCCACCGCAAGCGTACAACGAGAGCACCGAACCGACGCGAGCAGTCGGCTACATCCGTGTCAGTACCAGTGAGCAGGGGCAATCCGGCTTAGGGCTCGCCGCCCAGCGCTCGGCCATCGAGGCCGCCTGCGCAGCCCGCGGCTGGCAGCTTGCAGCAATCGAACAAGACATCGGCTCCGGGGCGAAGGCGGACCGTCCGGGCCTGCAGCGTGCTTTGGCCGCGGTCGAGGCCGGCCAGGTCGGGTGCATCATCGTCGCCAAGCTCGACCGGCTATCACGCTCGGTCAGTAATTTCGCGCAAATGCTCGAACGGTTCCCTGGGGGCATCGTGTGCCTCGACGTCGGCGTCGACGCCTCAACTCCGACGGGCCAGATGGTCGCCACCGTCGTTTCAGCGATGGCACAACTCGAGCGCCGCCTCATAGGGCAACGAACGAAAGACGCGCTGGCGATCCGTAGAGCTCAGGGCGTCCGGCTCGGCCGGCCGGTGGAAGTCTCCGCAATCGCGATCCGCCGCGCCCACGAGCTTCAGTCGGAGGGCTTGTCAGTCGCCGCGATCGCACGGCGACTGAACGAGGAGCAGGTAGCGACACCACGTAGCGGGCGGTGGCACTCGCCGGGAGTAAAGAGACTTCTCGGCTACAGCGATCAATAACCCAAACGTAACACTGCTCTTTGCCGTACGTAAACGGTTGCGGTTGCAGTCTCGCGGCACCAATATGCGCCGTCTTCTCTATCGTTGCAAGCCCGGAGACAATGGCATGCAAGTCACGAGCGGGCACGCGTGCGGGGCACGCGTACAGCCTCTTGAGAAACCGGCGCGCATCCTGTGACACGAGCGCGTCAGCTTCAACCGATCGGAGAGTACACGTCGGCTCCTGAGACGTGGCTCGGGCGGCCCCACACTCACACCACCCACACCCACCCCTGAGCACGAATGAGGTCGTTCCTCCCGCACCGCGGGGCCGGGATCTGGGCGGCAGCAACCCTGCAACAACCCTGCTAACAACTCTGGGCGGCGGAGACTGTCTCGTCAGCCGTCATTTGACGCTTGATCGGTGACAGAAAGAGCGAAGATTTCAAGGGTAATATTGCACTTGATCGCAAGGGAGCCGCCGAGCTAACTCGGGGCGCTGCGGGCACGCGTTATCCGAAGAAGCCGGTACCGTGCAGGCTTGCTCGCTCCCCGCGGGCAGCAGTCAGCGAGGCGGTCCCCATCTCCGGCCGCCTCGTTGCATTTGGGGGGGGAGACGCGATTACCGCCGGGGCTTTTCCCGCACCGCGGGTGGGCGAGATCTGGGCGGGTGTGCTCAATTTGTACCCGCACAATCAGCCGCGCACGAGAAAGTTTTGATGGGTCTTGACTGGCTTCCGCACCGTGTGCAAGAATCGCACGGAAGGGATCTGAGAGGCCGCTCCAGGGGAGCACAGTTGCAATAGCCTCGAAGATTTCGCAGCAGGAGCCAGGGGTTCCCGCGCACACGTCATCGTGCGTTCGGAAAGGAGCCCTGTGGCACAGCTGATCTTTAGGTGGTTTCCGGTTCGGGTCGACGCTCAAGCGGAGCGTGACTGATGACCGGCCTTGAGCACGAGGAACGCGAGAGCCTCCTCGAGCTCGCCGAGCGCGCGCGGCGAACGAGACTCCCGGAGCCGGTCGAACGCCGGCGAATTCGCGTTGGCGCCGGCGTCTCGGTCGCGGAGCTTGCGAACGCATTGCATGCCTCGGAAACCATCCTTTATCAGTGGGAAAAAGGACGGAGAATGCCCTCCCCCCGGTTCCGCGGGCGGTATGCGGAGGCGCTGGAAATCTTGGCAGGCGAACAGAGGGCAGTCCGGCAAGACGAGGAGGTGACCGCCGATCCCTCGACACGGTAAGGCCTCGCAAAACACTTAGGCCCCGGCGCGAACCGGGGCCTCACACGAAAGGACAACAGCATGGCGAGCATACCCGAAGGGCAAGACGAGTTCGCGGCGGCGGAGGCGGAACTTACCCGCGGCACCGCCTGGCGCTTCCGTGCCCCGGACGCGCCCAACCCCCTAACCATCCGGGCGACCGGCTGGAGCAGCGGTCACACGAAGCTCGGCGACGCAGAGTTTTTGAACGGCGTCGACCGGGCCGGGAGCCAGTGGTCCGTCCTCGTCGGCAGCAAGGTTCTCAGCCGACGGCTGATCGACGGCGAGGTCTCCGAGTGGGATGAGGACGCCGGCGGCTACGTGACCGCCGAGGTGCAGGGCCGAGTCGAGCCCGGGGAGATCGTCAGCCTCAGGTTCAAAGGCGACAAGGAGAGCGGGAACGGCTACACGTACCCCGACTTCGACGTCGTCCGTCGCAGGCCCGGCGAGACGCCCACGGCCGCTTTTCCCAGCGATGACCGCATCCCGTACTAAAACGGGCGAGGAGGCGGCGGGCGATTTGCTCGCCGCCTCCTGCCCAGGCTGCGGCTTTCCCTACAACTCCGACAGCGGTTTCGGATGCCGGGATTGTCTGCGGAAGTACGGGCCGGCGCTGATCAAGGCCGCGGTCGACTACTTCGACTACGCGGTGAAACTCCGGACCGGCGAGACCCTCTTCTTCCACACCGCAGAGCTTCACGGTGACTGGGTGCTGCTGCTCGACGAGAACGAGAGCGCTGAGCAAACCTGGGAGCAGACGATCGGTGTGCGCTCACCTCGGGGGCTCTGCGTTCACCTAGACGCGATCGTGTGGGCCTCCGACGCCCCTTGGGGCTCCTGAATGACCGACGTAGCGGACGGCCTGGTCGAGGAGGCCGTGCGCTACGCGCGGCTCGGCTACCGCGTCTTCCCCTGCCGCCCCGGCACGAAGAAGCCCCACACGACGAACGGGTTCCACGACGCCACCCGGGACGAAGGGCTGATACGCGGGTGGTGGAACGAGTGGCCGCACGCGCTCCTTGCGACCCCCGACACCTGCACCGTCGACATCGAGACGAAGCCAGACGGCGCCGACGGCTGGGCCACGTGGCGGAAGCTCGTCAAGGAACATGGCGAGCCACTGGCGCCGTTCGTCCAGACCGGCAACTATCCGCTCGGCCGCGGAGGACACCTGCACTTCGCCTACCGCGCCGACCTGAAGGCGGGCACCTTCGCGGAGGGAATCGAGCTCCGGGCCGCAGGCTCCTACGTCCTCCTGCCACCCTCACCGCATCCGACGGGCGTCCACTACGAAGGCGAGCTCCCGCCGCTCGACGAGCTCCCTGCCCTGCCGGAATGGATCGCCGAGCTACGCCGGCGGCGGAAGCGCGACCGGAAGCCCTCTCATGCCCGTGTGGCCGCCGGCGAGCGCCACGAGCGCTGGGTCGAGGAGGCCGGACGGCTGCGCAAGCAAGGGCTGCCGGTCAAGGAGGCGCGGCGAGCGCTGCGCGACCTCCGCGAGCGGGAGTTCCTGAACCCAGCCGAGAAGACCGACGAGGAGCTCGACGCGATCCTGCAGGCATACCAGGAGTGGGACGGCGCTCAATTCCAAGACGAGATCACCTGGCTCTCGGATCACGATCTGAAGGAAGTCGAATGGGTCGAGCGGCCGCTGCTTCAGCTCGCGTTCACGCTCTTGGCCGGACGCCCCGGTGTCGGAAAGGGCGCGCTCGTCGCGCGGTGGGTTGCGCGCTGCACGAACGGTGAGATGTACGGCGAACCGCGGCCCGCGATCCTGCTCTCAAGCGAAGACGATCCCGAAGTCGACCTCGGCCCGAGAGTCGAAGCCGCCGGCGGGAACCGCGATCTTGTCGCGCTACCCCCAACCACCTTTCAACTGCCACGGGACATCGAATGGCTGCGCGGATACGTCCAGTCGATCAACCGGCAAGGCCGCGGCAACGTCGGCCTGATCGCCATCGACCCGATGGCAAACCACACGGGGACAGCGAACACCGACAAGGAAGCCGAAGTCCGAGTGGCGCTGATGCCGCTCGCGGTGCTCGTCAACGAGATCCACATCCCCACCATCGGCGTTCGGCACCTATCGACGAAGGAGGCGAGGGGCGGCGCGCTCGCCAAGATCCTCGGCTCCACAGCCTGGATCGGCGTGCCACGCGTCGTGCTCGCGGCCGTCACCGACTCGCAGGACCACGAGATCGTCCACGTCCACCCGATCAAAGGCAACCGGGTGCCGCGCGGAGACAGCGGCCGCCGCTACCGCCTCGAGGGGCGGACTCTGCCGGGTTTCACGGAATCAGTCGTCAGCGCGGTCGAGGACGGTGCCTCAGACGTCGATGTCGACGCGGAGCTCGCGGGGCACAAGCCGACCGAGTCGGCGAGCGCTCAGGCGCGGGAGATTATCTTGCTCACGCTGCAGGAGTCCGGCGGCTCGATGGAGTCCGATCGGCTGGACGCCGTTGTCGCAGCGGAAGCCGGCGTTTCGGCCAAGACCGTCCAGAACCTGCGCGGCGAGCTCCGCACCGAGGGGCTGATTCGGTCGGTCGTCGCCGAGCGACACGAGAGTGGGTTCGGAGTAAAACGCTGGCGGGTGGAACTCACGAACGCAATAGGCCCCTCGCGCGCGGGGGTACGAATTAGTCGGGATCTATGTATTTCAACCCATTTATCCCCAATAGATCCCGACTCCCCGTCTTCCCGCGCGACGGGTTCTAAGGATTCATCCGCGGCGTTTGAGGCCGCGCTGGCCGAAATCTTCGACGCGGATGGGAACCCGAAGCTGTGACACGCGAAGAGCTTCTCTCCGCGTTTGAGCGCCACCCGATTCTGGCCGGCTGGTTCGCCAAGAACCCGACAGCCACGTACGGCCTCGTCGAGGACGTGCTCGCGCGGGAGGCGGCCGGACCGCCGACGCCGCCTCTGCTGCCGGCTGACGCGCCGGAATGGGAGCGAGCCTACTGGGAGCGGCGGGCCGAGAAGGCCGAGGCGGAGGAGCAGGAGCTCGTCGACGCCGCATGGGTGAGCGCGTGCGTGGTCTGCGACACGCCGTACAACCACGGCGAGCCGGTCACCTGCGACGCGGAGGGATCGTGATGTTCACCGCCGCCGAGCTCGTCGCCGCGGTCCGTGCGGCGGGCAGTCGGCTTGGCGAGGAGTTCGCCCTCGAGCTGCTTGAGGGCCCCGACGGGTTCCGCGAGCTCGGCCTTGTCGAGCGACGCGGAGGCAGGTACCTGGTCACGGAATGGGGCCGCAGACTTTCGGGCGAGCTCAGCATCGCAAGGCTTGACGCCACCGACGCGCTGCCGATCGTGGAGGCCGTCGGACGCAACATCCCGCATGCGGGATCTTTCAGCGACACCTTGCTGACCGCTGAGAGTCGGGGCGCGGATCCGTGAGCGACCCGCTGACCGTTCTTGCCGAGCTTCAAATCGAAGTCGTGCGTCTCGCCGCGCGCGTCGACGAGCTCGAACGCGAATCGTCGAAACGGTGGCTAACAGTCGATGAGGCGGCCGCGTACCTTGGCATCACCGCGAAGGCGGTCCGCCGGCGTGCTGACCGCGGCCGCCTGCCCGTGATCCGTGACGGCGGCCGCGTCTACCTCGACCGCGACGCGCTCGACGCGACATTCGCCGCCAAGGGGTCTACACTCCCGGCAACAACGCAAATGGCGGCCGCGACGCGCAAACGTCCGACCGCCCGGCCACAGGAGGTTACGCTCCCATGACTCGCGAAGTCTCGCACGGCGCCACCACCCGCGTCCCTGTTCACGTCGGCCAGCGCCGGATCCCGAATCTCTGGCAACGCACGCTCGCGGACGGCTCCGTCGTGTTCGAGTTCGCCGGCAAGGTCGACGGGCGCGTCCTGCGCCGCCGGCTCGCGGCAACCAACAAGACCGACGCGGCAACTGAGGCGGGCGGACTCACAACCGACCGCGACCGCGGCATCCTGCGCGTGGGCGCCGACGCGCCCACTATCACGGCGCTGCGCGACGAATGGCTCTCGCACCTGCGCTCCCTCGTCGGGAGTCTGGACGAGCGCCAGCGGCGCTCTCCGAGGTGCGTGGCGCTGTATGAGCACCACGTCGACAAGCGGTTCGAGCCCGAGTTCGGCTCGAGGCGTGTCGACGAGCTCACGACAGCCGACCTGCGCCGCTGGCTCGACGGACTCCGCGCCACGGAGCTCGCGCCGAACACGCAGCGTGGGATTCTCACCGCGGTGTCGGCGATGCTCCGGTACGCCGCCCGGCAGGGCTACATCCTGATGTCGCCGGCTGCGGGCCTCGACCGTGATGACCGGCCCGGCTCGACCCGCAAGCGGCTGCCGCGATACCTCGACGCGAAGCAGATCGCCACCCTGCTCGCCCGTCTCGGCGATGAGTATCGGCCGCTCGCGGCGACGCTCGCGTACGCCGGCCTCCGGCTCAGCGAGGCGCTCGCGCTGCGGTGGTCGGACCTCGACCTCGACGGCGGACGTGTGACGGTCACGGCACAGCTAGACCGCTCCGGCCACTCGGTGCCACTCAAGACCGCTGCGAGCTCGGCGACGCTCGACCTCCTCCCCGCACTCGTCCGCGAGCTCCGCGTCCACCGGGCACGCCGAGCGGGTCTCGGCATTCACCTCGTCCGTGCTGATGCGCTCGTGTTCGCAACGCTCACCGGGAAGGCGCACGGGCAGCGGAACGCGCTCCGCGCGATCGTCGCCGCCGCCGAGAACGCGAAGCTCGGACACGTCACTGCGCACGACCTACGTCACTCGCTGGTCGCGAACGCTCTGAACGCCGGCCTGACGCTCGCGGAGGCGTCACGGCTCGCCCGGCACGCCACCGCTGCGGTGACCGCGACCGTCTACGCGGACGTGCTCGAGACGCAACGCGATCGACTCGGAGCGAAGCTCGCCGCGGCAGGTTTCGGGGGCTGAAATGGCAACCGTGTGGCAACCGCGGGCGGGGAATCAGGGGGAACGGAGGGGAACCCGTCTCACGCGAAACCGCTGTTTCCAGCCGTTACGGGGCAGTCGGGGGAACCAGGGGGAACGGCGCTTTCGCCCCCCAGACTAGCGCGCTAACCAGGCTGCGCCACGCCCCGCGACCGGGCAGTCTAGCGGGCACCGGCTCGGTCGACGGGATCAGCTCTTCACGACCGCCGGCGGCGTCTCACTCCCCGCCGGGCTGCTCTCAGCTGCAGGCTCCGGCGGCGGCGCCTTACGACGACTCGGAGCCGTTGCTTTCGCCGACTCGTCGTCGTTCTTGCCGCTCCTGCCATTGAGGCGATCGACCAACGTTGCGGCCAGCGCGTCCAGGGCGCTACCGCCACCCGCGACCAACACGTCGGGGACGACCTTGACATGGCCGCTGCTGATCTCCGTTGCGATCGCCACAAGTGCTGTCGAGCCCTGGCCGAGAGCAGCGACTTGTGCCTTGTAGCCTGCCGCGCGAGCCAAACCCTTTGCCTCGATGACATTCGCTTCGGCTTGGCCAGTCTCTTTGGTGAACGTTGCAACGCCGTCGGCCTCCGCCTTCCTCGCGCTGGCCTGGTTCGACGCGATCGTGATCGCAACCTGGGAGGCCGCCAGCTCACTCTGCTTGTCGGCGACACCCTTGGACTTCTCCATCTCGACGCGGACGTCCTGGGCGGCCCGTTCCTCCTCGAACGTCGCCTTTTGCTGGTTTGCGATCTCGCGCGCTTGGAGAACTTCGACGAGCGATTCCGGCAAGTCGACGTCCTGGATGTAGACGCCGCGCGTCTCGACGTCATAGCCGGAGAGATAGCCCTTGATGTACTCCTCAGCCTCACGCTGCACGGCGTCGCGCGTCTCGATGAACGCAATGGCGGCGAGACCCTGCAGCGTGTTGCGGAAGTAGTTGCCAACTGCGCTCTGCAGCACCTCGTTGACGAGGTTCTGCATGGTCCCGACCATACTGATCACCTTTGGCGCCTTCGTGTCTGGCACATGGATCTGCACCTGCAGGTCGATGTTGAACTTGAATCCCTCGCGGCTCTTGCCATCGATCGGCGACAGCGACGCGTCAAGGTTGTGCGCCTGGCTCGACGCGTCCGCCCAATTGAGCGTCAGGATGCTGGTCGGAACCACGACGGCGCCGTAGCAGTGCGGGTTCAACGGGTACTTGCCGGTGCGAAGCGGCTCCGACCAGATACCTTGGTGCCCCGGCTGCACGATCGAGCCGAACTTGAAGTCCTCGCCGCTCGTGTCGGCGGTGGGCAGGCCGACGTAACTCTTGATCACCGCGACCTCGCCCTGCTGGATCACGAGCATGTCGGTGAGCTCGACGCGAATCAAAAACGGATTCAGGAGGTATGCGCCCGGAAGCAACGGATCGTGCTGCAGACCGATGCGGCCGCCGTTGTCGAGGAACCGCTGGAAGTCCTGGTAGTTGTTGTGCAGCTCGTTCTTGTTGCCGAGGAGCGCCGCGACTATCTCGGAGACAGACGTGTCGGTGCCCTCAAGCGACTCGATGTCGGCGTAGTCGCCGAGTCGCCCGGCGATCGCGCCTCGCGGCAGCGGATCCCCTTCGAGCGCATAGATGATTCCGACCTGATCCTTGCCCTCGGACGAGCTAATAGACATGACGCGGAGACTGTCAGGAGTGAGCCCGAAGCTCTCCGGACCGAGCGACCCCTGCGCGTTCCCCATCAGCTCGGTCGACACCGGTTCGCCGTACACCTCGTCGGAGGTGATGACGAGGAAGGCGACAGGGTGGATCGGCGCAAGCGTGCCGGGCGGCAGGACCGGCCGCTGAACACCTTTCTGGCCACCGGCATCAAGGAACGTGGTCACGTTGCTGAAGTCGCCGAACTCCGGCTTGTATATCGCGCTCTTCGCGCCGACAGGCAACGGAGCACCGACCTGGGCGATCACCAGGCCGATCTCGCCCGCAGGCACCTGCACCCATGGGTACTTGGCGATCGAGTAGATCGGCCAGAGCTTGAACCGCAACCCGGGCATCAGCAGACCGTGTTGGAAGCCGCCTCGCCGCTCATCGCAATCACATTGCCCTCGGACAGCTTCTTCCCGAGACGCTTCGTCACCAAGCCGATCTCGGTCGGGCCGATCGACTTCAAGCTCTTGAACACGATCAGCAGCGCGATGGCGCCGAGGACCGCAATCGGGATGACGTATGCCAGGAAGTTCACGATGCCTACCCTTCGTTCGCCGTGGGCGCAGCTGCCAGATCCACACTAACCGGCGAGCGGCGGGCTCTGCGACCTGGCCTGGGCCGCGCTCAGCCAAGGGCCACGCCCCGCGAGCGGTCATCCTGGCGCGCACTAGGAATCCGACGGCCGCCTCTCTCAGATCTAGGCGAATGCCAACCACGTGTTGGGATCGTGTAACGGTGTCTGTGAGCTCTGTCGAAGGGTGCTGCGGTCGCCTTGCGCGCAGACTGGCGCGGAGGCTTCGGAGCCTGCATGTGCTCCGCGTTGCGACCTCCGCCTGCTGGTCTGGCGTATCAGGCGGATCCGTTTCGGGATGTCGCCAACTCGCACGTCTGACGTGGAGGTTCACATGAAACGTGTTTCATTCCTTGCTGCGCTCGCCGTGGTGGCAACCACCGCTGCGATCTCGATCGGCGGCGCCAGTGCTGCAATCTGTACGCCGACCGGTCTTGTTCGCGACGGCATCGACCTGACGGCGGCAGTCATCAACCCGGCGGCTCCGGTGACCGGGGCGGTAGACGCGACCGGCTGCAACATCGGCGTCTACTTCGGTCCGGGTACCACAGGCTCGGTCGGCGCTGCCGACATCTTCGGCGCCAACTACTACGGCGTCGTCGTCAACGCGGCTGCCGTCAACGTGACCGGTGCCACGGTTCACGACATCGGCGAAAACCCGTTCAACGGGTCGCAGCATGGTGTCGGCGTGCTCTACACGACAGTCGACCAGGCCGGTGCTGTCACCGGACCGTCGGCGACCGGAACACTGAGCGGAACGACGATCTCTCGCTACCAGAAGAACGGCGTCGTGATCAGCGGCTCCGGTGCGGCAGTAACGGTTGCCAACAACACGGTGACCGGCCTCGGCCCGGTGAACTTCATCGCCCAGAACGGCATCCAGGTCTCGTTCGGCGCGACGGCGAAGGTCACCGGCAACACCGTGACCGGTAACGACTACACGCCGGCGAAGGTCACCGCTTGCGGCCTCCTGATCTACAAGGCAGGCGGCGTGAGCGCGTCCAAGCCCGGCATCTCGTTTATCAAGGCCGAGAACAGCATCTCGGGCAACGAGACGGACATCTGCAACTTCGGCAAGGGCGGCGGTTTCAGCCCGACGTCGTAAACGCTGTGCCGGGCCGACATCTCGGTCGGCGGCTTAGCACGAGAGGGAGCCAGTGCGCGTTGACTGGCTCCCTCGCCCACGTCTGGGAGGAAGAGCCTGGCGAGGTAGGAGGGTGCGCTCAGCCGAGGCGCTTGTACAGGCGGTCGACGAGCTCGGGCATCTTCTCGAGCTTGTCGGTGATGTACCGGATCCGGTACTCGCGGAAATGCTCCGGCTTCACACCGAGGGACTTCGCCAGCCGCGCAAGCACCTCGTTCGACGGCACGGGCCGGTTGCCGTGGACGATGTGGTTCAGGTAGCCCGCCGACAGGCTCGTCTTTTCAGCGAGCGCCCTGTAGGTCAGGCCTGTCTCCGCCATCAGCTTCTCGATCGTCTGACCGAGCGACTCCGTGCTCAGTTTCCGAGGTTTCGCCGCCATCGCTGCTCCTCCATCCATGTCACGACCCAATTGACGACGCTGCCGGCAGGGATGCGCTTGTCGCTTGCATCGCCGCGCGACCTCACGTCGACCGCATTGTCCTCCACTGATTTCTTGCCCACCGTCACCCGGACGGGGCAACCAAGCAGGTCGGCATCCGCGAACTTCTCGCCGGCCCGACCCGCACGGTCGTCCAGGAGCACGTCGAAGCCGTGGCCCGCAAGGTCGGCGGCCGTGTTCGCCGCGATCTCCTCCCCGCCCGCAAGGCCGACGACGTGCACGTGGTACGGCGCGACCGACGCCGGCCAGACGATGCCGTTCTCGTCGTGGCGCTGCTCGACGAGCGCAGCCATGATCCGGGCCGGCCCGATGCCGTAGCTGCCTCCGACGAGCGGCTTCTCCGTCCCGTCCTCGTCGAGGAAGGTGGCGCTGAGCGGCTCGGAGTAGCGGCTGCCGAACTTGAAGATGTGGCCGACCTCGATCGCCGTCTGGAACTCCAGGCGCCCGCCGCAGTTCGGGCACATGTCACCCTCTTGAGACTGCCGAATGTCCGCGAAGCTGGGCTCGAAATCGCGGCCCGCCTCGACACCGCGGAGGTGCCAGCCCGTCTTGTTCGCGCCTGCGACGAACTGGCCCTTGCGAAGCGCCTCGTCGGCCAGCACAGGCCCGGCGAAGCCGACCGGACCGAGCGAGCCGGGGTCGGCTCCGAACGCGGCGCGGATCTCGTCGACGGTCGCCGGGCGCACAGCCGAGCCGAGCGCCGCCGCGAGTTTGGCCTCCTCGAGGCGATCGTCGCCACGGACGAGGCCGAGCACGAGCGTTCCGTCGGCTGTGACAACCGGCATCGCCTTCGACGTCGCCGCTGCGTCGACGCCGAGAAACGCCGCTAACGACTCGATCGTCGTCACGTCGGGTGTCTCGACCTCGGCTGGCGCGCCGAGGGACGCGGGAAACTCGGGTGCTCGAGGAACGCCGCGGGCAATCTCGAGATCCGCGGCATAGTCGCCGCGCTCGCAGGTCACGAGTGTGTTCTCCCCCGAGCTAGACGGGGCAAGGTAGTCGAACGACTCCTTGCCGCCCATCATCCCCGACTCGGCCTGCACGAAGAACACCTCGAGGCCACAACGCTCGAAGATCCTGTCGTAGGCGTCCTTGTGCTTCCAGAAGGCCACGTCCAACCTGGCCTCGTCACGGTCGAACGAGTAGGCGTCCTTCATGATGAACTCCCGCATGCGAAGCAGCCCACCGCGCGGTCTCGGCTCGTCGCGGTTCTTGATCGCAAAGTGGTAGAGGATCTGGGGCAGCTGCCGGTAGCTCTGGATCTCCTTCGCATGAAAGGTGACCGTCTCCTCGTGCGTGATCGGGAGAATGAACCGGCGGCCGTTGCGATCCTCGAGATGGAAGATCTCCGGGATCTCGGCGCGGCCCGTCTGCTCCCAGAGCTCGGCCGGGGTCAGGACCGGCATCAGCATCTCCTGGCCGCCGATCGCGTTCATCTCCTCGCGGACGATCTGGACGATCTTCTGGTGGACGCGCCAGCCGAGCGGCAGAAACGTCCAGACCCCGGCACTCAGCTGGCGGATGAAGCCGCCGCGGACGAGGAGCTTGTGGCTGACGGCCTCCGCATCGGCGGGAGCGTCGCGCAGGGTCGGCAGAAACAGCTGTGAGGCACGGGCCAGCATCGTTGCCTCTTCAGACTAGTCGAGTGGGATGAGCGAGGCTTCGGCCATCGCAAGGGCGGCCGGCTTCGCCATCTTCAGCCGCTTCGGCCGCTTCATGCCATCTGCGATCCACGCGTCGATCTCGCGGAACAGCTCGTCGATCAGGACGTCGGACGGCACCTTCTTCAGCACGCGGCCGTGGGCGTAGATGAAGCCGACGTCGCGACCGCCTGCGATGCCGAAGTCGGCGTCGCCCGCCTCCCCCGGTCCATTCACGGCGCAGCCCATCACGGCGACCTCGACAGCCTCCGGGTAGGCCCGCAAGCGGTCCTCGACGACAACGGCGAGGCTCTCGACGCCCACGTTGTCCCGCCCGCACGAAGGGCACGCGATCATCACGGGGCCACGCTCGCGCAGGCCGAGCGCCTTGAGGATCTCCCAAGCGACCTCGACCTCCTTCACGGGGTCCGCCGTGAGCGAGACGCGCAGCGTGTCGCCGATGCCGTCCGCGAGCAGCGCGCCCATCCCGACCGCGCTCTTGATCGTGCCTGCGAACGGGGTGCCTGCCTCGGTGACGCCGAGGTGGAGAGGGTACGGCACTTTCGCCGAAAGCATGCGATAGGCGCGAATCATGGTCGGTACGTGTGACGATTTGACCGAGATCTTGAAGTCGCGGTAGTCGAGCTTCTCGAGCAGCTCCACCTGCTCGAGTGCCTCGGTGACGAGCGCTTCGGCGGTGTCCTGGCGGGCGAGCTCCTGCAGGTGCGCCGGGAGCGAGCCGGAGTTCGCGCCGATCCGCATCGAGATGCCCTTCTTCTTCGCCGCTTCGACAACCTCGGCGACGCGGTCGGGGCCGCCGATGTTCCCCGGGTTGATACGCACGGCGGCGACGCCTGCCTCGATCGCCTTCAGCGCGAGCGAGTGGTTGAAGTGAATGTCCGCGATCAGCGGGACCGGCGACAGGCGGACAAGCTTGGGTAGGGCCTCGGCATCCTCGGTCTTCGGGACAGCGACGCGGACGATCTCGCAGCCCGCCGACGCGAGCGCGGCGATCTGCGCGGTCGTCGCCTCGACGTCGTGCGTCTTCGTCAGGGTCATCGACTGGACGACAACGGGAGCCCCGGCGCCGATCGCGACGTCGCCGACCTTGATCTGGAGGGCGCTGGCCATCGCTCTCAAGTCTAGAGACGGGGCGGCGGAAGGCGTTGCGACCTCTTCCATGCCTGAGGTGCGCTACGACAGGTGGCCGATGTCGTTCGAGAGGCCGATCACGAACAGCAGCAGCACGAGCGCGATCCCGACTACCGACACGCGCTCGTACACCTCACGAGCAACGGCCCGCCCCCGGACGCCCTCGATGAGCGAGAACGCGATGTGCCCGCCGTCGAGCGGCAGGAGCGGGAGCAGGTTGAGGAGAGCGATCGAGAGCGAGATCAGCGCCAGCACCTCGAGGTACGACGTTGTCCCCTGCTTCGCCGCATCCGAGGAACCCTGGACGATGCCTACCGGGCTCGAGATGTCTTTGCGGCCGCTTCCCGTAGCGAGGCGGCCGAGTGAGTTGCCGATCTCGCGGGTCACGCTCCAGGTCGCGATCACGGACTGGTGCGCCGCGGGAACCAACCCGAGCCCCTCACTGTGGAGGCGGAAGCCGATCCGGTAGACGCCGTCGACCGGATCCTTCTTCGCCGCGACGGGGCCGACGCGGACACGTTCACCGTTCCGCGAGACGGTCAGGACGATCGGTGCGCCGTGCGATCTAGCGATCCGGCGCGGAATGTCAGCTGCTGTCGTTATGGTCGTGCCGCCGATAGCCAGGATCGTGTCGTCTGCCCGAAGCCCTGCGGCCTTCGCAGGTGTGCCCTCCACGACCCGTTCGACGCGCGTCGTCGCCGTGCCGCCCGAGGTCATCAGAAGACCGGTGAACAGCGCAATCGTCAGCACGATGTTCGCTCCGGGCCCGGCCGCGATCACGAGCACGCGCTTCCACGGAGCCGCCCTCCAGTACGCGTCGGGGCCGAGCGCATCAGCGAGGTCTTCGATGCCTCGTTCGGCCGACTTCCGCCCCGCATCGGAAAGGTCGCGCTCCGCCACGAGATCACGGACTGCCGCAAGCGCCAAGCGGGCACCGCCGTGGTCGCCGGACGCGAGGGCTGCGCGCAGCCGCTCGATCGGACCTCCCAGGTCGGGCGCTTCGCCGACGACGCGCGCGAGATGCACGTCGACATCCCCCGCTGCCGGACGATGCATTCCCGGGATCTTCACGAAGCCGCCGAGCGGAACCGCGCCAATGCCGTACTCGATGCCACCGCGCGTCGTCTTGAGGACCGCGGGCGGGAAGCCGAGGTAGAACTTACGGGGGCGCATCTTGAGCGCGAGCGCCGCGAAGAAGTGGCCCGCCTCATGCACGAGAACCAGGGCGCCCAGCCCGACGATCGCAATCGCGAAACTCATGCGGGAACCTGCCGCCGGCCGGCGATCCGCCGTGCCTCGGCGTCCGCGGCCACGAGCTCGTCGAGGTCGCGCGCGGACGCGCCGTCGACCTCGGCCAACGTCTCCTCGACGGTCGCAGCGATGTCGAGGAAGCCGATCTGTCCGTCGAGGAACGCGGAGACCGCGACCTCGTTCGCCGCGTTGTACGCGCAGGGATACGTGCCACCACGCTCGCCCGCGTTGCGAGCCAGCGGCAGCAGCGGGAACGCGTCGAGGTCGGGCGCTTCGAACGAGAGCGTCAATCCGGCCGCGAGGTCGAGAGCGGGCACAGAAGTCGCCGCGCGATCGGGGTAGGTGAGCGCGAACGAGATCGGCACCCGCATATCCGGGTAGCCGACGTGCGCCAGCGAGGCGCCGTCGCGGAAGCGTACGAGCCCGTGGACGATCGACGAAGGGTGAACGACGACCTCGATCGCATCGAACGGTGTCCCGAACAACCAGTGCGCCTCGATCAGCTCCAACCCTTTGTTCGCGAGCGTCGCAGAGTCCACAGTGATCTTTCGTCCCATGCGCCACGTTGGATGTGCAAGCGCCTCCTCGGGCGTCACGGCCATCAGCGTTTCACGCGCGCGGCCGCGGAACGGGCCACCGGACGCGGTCAGCACGAGCGAGTCGACCGTCGCAGGGTCACGTCCCTCGAGACACTGGAAGAGCGCGGAGTGCTCGCTGTCCACCGGGATCAGCCTTCCGCCGCCGCGCGTGAGCGCGTCGATCGCGAGCGGGCCGGCGGCTACGAGGCTCTCCTTGTTCGCAAGCGCCAGGGTGATGCCGTTTTCGAGTGCCCAAAGCGTCGCCCGGATGCCGGCGAAGCCGACAATCGCGTTGAGTACGACGTCCGGTTCGCAGCGCTCCAGCAGCTCGGTCGGATCACCGCCGACCTGCGTCTGTCGAACCCTGTGCTCAGCGGCGAGCGCGTCGAGGGAGCTGGTTGCCGACATGAGGCCGCAGAGCTCGAGACCGGGATGGGCGTCGACGATCTCGATGGCCTGAGAGCCGATCGAACCTGTGGCTCCCAGCAGGGCGACGCGTCTCATCAAGCGCAGTGTAAGGACGGGCTCACAGGGTCACGGCGCGTTCAGGCGTGGCCGAACGAAAGCACAATGACGTACGCCGCCGGCACCGCAAAGAGCTGGGCATCTATGCGATCGAGCATGCCGCCGTGGCCGCCGAGGATCCGCCCGGAATCCTTGACGCCGAGGTCGCGCTTGACCGCCGACTCGAAGAGATCGCCGAGCACCGCCGACGCCGCGACGGCAGCGCCGAGTGCGACCGCGTCGAGGTTGCTCAGAAAATGCTGCTTGTAGAGCGCGAAGAAGCAAACGGCAACGGCCGTCACCGTCCCCGCGACGAACCCTTCCCACGTCTTCCCCGGTGAGATCGTCGGCGCCATCCGATGCCTGCCGAGCAGGCGGCCGACGAAATACGCCGCGCTGTCGCCCGCCCACACCGCGATCAGCACGGTGAACACCGCCAGCCGCCCGTGCTCGGGCACGTCACGAAGGAGGATCAGCAGTGCCAGGCCCCCTGCGACCCACACCACGCCGAGCAGTGTCGTCCCCATCGACCCCGTGAACGACGGTCGCGCGTCGGAGATCCCGAAGACGAGGAACGCAAACAGGAACGTTCCGACGACGCCTGCCACCAGCCACTGCGCACCGCCGAGCTCCGTACCGACGAGTGTGAACACGAGCCCGGCGTAGCCTCCGAGGACGAGCGGGCGAAGCGATCGCGTCATGACGTACAGCTCGTGCAGCGCCACGAGCCCGGCGACGAGCGCCAACCCGAACAGCCACCAGCCACCGAGCCAGACGACGTACAGCACGACGGGAAGGAGGGCTGCGCCGACGAGGAGACGCGACACGAGTTGACTGACCGGACGCATCTCAGCGTCCTCCGAAACGGCGCTGCCTCTGAGCAAACTCGTCGAGTGCGGCGCCGAGATCGGCGGCCCCGAAGTCCGGCCAGAGCGTGTCCGTGAACACCAGTTCCGAATAGGCGGATTGCCAGAGCATGAAGTTCGAGATCCGCTGCTCACCCGACGCGCGAATCACGAGATCCGGATCGGGTAGCCCTGGCGCGTAGAGACGCGCGGCCACCGCGGCTTCGTCGACGTCACCGGCTGCGACGCCGTCGGCAACGAGCCTGCGGGCTGCCTCGACGATCTCGGCTCGCCCCCCGTAGTCGAAGGCGATCCAGAGCTGCAGCACCTCGCGATCGGCGGTCGCGCGCTCGAGCTCCTCCATCCGCCTGGGCAGGTCACCGGGCACGCGGTCGCGGCGTCCGAGGAATCGGGTTCGCACGCCCTGCTCCGCCAGATCGGGGAGCTCTCGGTCGATCGTCTCGCCGAGGATCTGCATGAGCGTCGCGACCTCGTCAGCCGGGCGCGTCCAGTTCTCGGTCGAGAAGCCGTAGACCGCGAGTGAGGCGACACCGCGATCGATCGACGCCTCGACAGTACGACGGAGCGCGCGCGTCCCCTCGCGGTGGCCGTCAGCGACCGAGAGCCCGCGGCTCTCCGCCCAACGGCGGTTCCCGTCCATGATGATCGCGACGCTCGGCGCCGCGCCGGCTTCGGCTGAGGTGGACACGAAAGGTGTGCGTGTCGATCGGTGGCTGCCCGTCCGCGTCGTGCGGTCAGACCTCCATGATCTCCGCTTCCTTGTGCTTCAGCAGCTCGTCGATTCGTGCGACATGCTCGTCAGTGAGCTTCTGCACATGACCTTCGGCACGCCGTTCCTCGTCGTCGCCGACCTCGCTGTTCTTGACGAGATCCTCGAGGTGCTTCATGACATCGCGGCGGACGTTCCGGATCGCGACCTTCCCGTCTTCCCCGTAGCGGCGGATGATCTTGACGAGCTCCTTGCGCCGCTCTTCGGTGAGCTGCGGGATCGGCAGCCGGATCATCTTGCCGTCGTCGGAAGGCGTTAGGCCGAGGTCGGACTCCTGAATCGCCTTCTCGATCGCCTTGATCTGCGTGGGGTCGAACGGCTGGATCGTGAGCAGCCGCGGTTCCGGGGCGCCGATCGTGGCCATGTTCTTCAGCGGGGTCAGCGTCCCGTAGTAGTCGATTGCGATCCGGTCGAGAAGCCCGACCGAGGCCCGACCTGTGCGGACTCCGTTGAACTCGCCTCGTGTCGTCTCGATCGACTTGTCCATGCGGCGAGTCGCATCGGCGATGAAGTCTTCGATCGCTGCCATCGGCGTCTCCTACTCGGTCGAGGTCGCGTGTGCTGGTTCTACGTTCGAGTGTGCCAGTGGATCGACAGGTGTCGAGATGACAGGTGTCGAGATGATGGTGCCGACACGCTCGCCGCTCGCGATGCGGAGGATGTTCCCCTCTGCAAGCTCGAAGACGTGGATCGGCAGGCCGTTGTCCATGCAGAGGGACAGCGCGGTCGTGTCCATCACCTTCAGCCCGCGCTCGATCGCCTCCAGATGGGTCAACTCCGGCAGGAAGCGCGCGGTCGGATCGGTACGCGGGTCGCCGTCGTACACGCCCTGCACCCCGTGTTTCGCCATCAGGATCGCCTCGGCGCCGATCTCGAGGGCGCGGAGCGCTGCGGCGGAGTCGGTAGTGAAGAACGGATTGCCGGTGCCTGCCGCGAAGATCACGATCCGCCCTTTTTCGAGGTGGCGCATCGCGCGGCGCCGGATGTACGGCTCGGCGACCTCGGAGACGTTGATCGCCGACTGCACTCGCGTATCGGCACCCAGTCGCTCGAGAGCGTCTTGCAGAGCAAGGGCGTTGAGGATCGTCGCGAGCATTCCCGCGTAGTCGGCGGTCGAGCGATCCATCCCTTCGGCCGCTACGGCCATGCCGCGGTAGAAGTTGCCGCCGCCGACGACAATTGCGAGCTCGGTCCCGGCGCTGCGCACGGCGACGACTTCCCGGGCGATCGTAAGCACGATGCCTGGATCGACGCCGTAGTCTCGGTCACCCATGAACGCCTCGCCGGACAGCTTGAGCAACGCCCGGCGGAATGCCGGCGCGGCGATCGCAACCGGCAGTTCCGCCGTCTCTGGTCTAGCCGTCATCCGCCCGCGACCGTCACCAGCGTGAACGAGGTCACCGTCGCACCGGCATCAGCGAGCGCCTGGCCAACCGTCTTCGTCGCGTCGTGGATCCACGTTTGATCCTCGAGGACGCCTCCGGGTGCCGCCGCGAAGAAGCGCTTGGCGAGCATGCCGTCGACGATCTTCACACGTGCAGCCTCTGGTTTCGACTGCAGCTCGTCCGAGTTGAGGAAGATTTGGCGCTCAGCCTCGACTGCGTCGGCCGGAACCTCGTCACGTGTCGTCCACTCGGGCCGCGCGAAGATGATGTGCATACCGAGAAGGCGGCCGAAATCAGTCGAGCCGCCGTCGAGCTGGACGAGAACACCGATCTTGTTCGCGGGCGGGTGGACGTACTGGGCGAGCGTTCCACCTTCGACGCGTGCGGCGCCCGCGACCACGATGTTCTCGCCGAGCTTCGCGACCAGCTCGAGCCGCTCGGTGTCGAACTCGGCGGCCGCTTCTGCGCCGTCGGCATGGACTGAGCGGAGCACGTTCTCGGCGTACGCCCGGAACTCGGCGGTCTCCGACACGAACTCGGTTTCGCAGCCGATGCCGACGATCGAGCCAACGCCGTCTGCGACGATCGTCCCGACGAGCCCTTCTGTCGTCTCGCGGTCAGCCCGCTTCCCCGCACGAGCCATTCCTTTCTCACGAAGCAGCGTGCGAGCGGCCTCGATGTCGCCACCGGTCTCCTGGAGAGTGCGCTTGCAGTCCATCATCCCCGCGCCAGTCAGGTCGCGGAGCTCCTTGACGAGCGCGGCGCCGATCTCGACGGCGGTCACGCTTCCGCCCCTTCGACCGCAGCCTCGGCTAGCTCAGCCTCGGCGACGGCAACCTCGACAGCCGGCTCAGCAGCAGAGACGTCGTCGGCCGGCGGCTCGGGAGCCTCGTCCGAGGCTTCTGAGGCGGCGGGGGCGGCTTGGGCGACAGCAGGTGTCTCGACCGGGGCAGGCTCTGCTTCCTCGGCTTCGGCCTTGGCCTTCGCCTCGGCGTCCGCCTTTGCCTGAGCCTCAGCCCGGACCTGCGCCTGCGCGATCTCCTTCTCGGTGACCTTCTGCTTGCCGGCGGCGATTCCGTCGGCGATCGCCCGCACGATGAGGTTGCACGAGCGGATCGCATCGTCGTTGCCCGGGATCACGTACTCGGCTTCGTCCGGGTCGCAGTTCGTGTCGACAAGTGCAATGACCGGCAGTCCGAGGCGTTGCGCCTCGCGCACTGCGAGCTGCTCCTTGCGGAGATCGACGATGAAGACAGCGTCCGGCTGTTTGCGCATCTCCGCAACACCGCCGAGGTTCGCCTCGAGCTTCTCGAGATCGTTGAGCATCGAAATGCGCTCCTTCGCCGGGAGCAGGTCGAGCTGGCCGTCGTCACGCAGACGGCGGAGATCATGGAGATAGGCAATCCGGTCGGCAATCGTGCGCCAGTTCGTGAGCAGACCGCCTAGCCAGCGGTTGTTGACGAACGGCATCCCGACACGTGTCGCGTGCTCGGCGACGGCTTCTTGCGACTGCTTCTTCGTGCCGACGAACAGCACGGTGCCGTTGCGCTCTGCGATGTTGCGGACGAAGTCGTGTGCTTCCTGCAGCAGCTCCTGGGTCTGCTGGAGGTCGATCAGGTAGATACCGCCGCGTACGGCGAGCTCGCCGGACGGTGCGGCGAAGATGAAGCGCCGCATCTTTGGGTTCCAGCGGCGTGTCTGGTGACCGAAGTGAACTCCAGCCTCCAGCAGCTCCTTCATGGAGACGACTGCCATCGAGGGACCAGCCCCTTTCACTGTGGTTTGAGTTGTCGTACAGCCGGCGGACGCAAGTGGAACCGGGCTCGAGAGGGTCGGAGCCGCGGCACCCCCACTCGGGTCGGGTCGCCGGGGAGTCGGGACAGAAGCCGCGAAAGTCTAGCTGCGGGCGCGTTGAAGCGCGAAAGCAAGATCGTCGGGCAGCGGCGACGAGAGCGCGAGATCCGCACCGGTGAACGGGTGCTGGAACTCGAGCTTGTGCGCATGGAGGAACTGGCGCTCGAGGTCGAGGTCGCCAGGGACGCCGTAGATCTGGTCGCCGGAGATCGGCAGGCCGATCGCCTCCAGGTGGACCCGGATCTGGTGTGTGCGCCCCGTCTCCAGCCGCAGCTCGAGGAGGACGCGATCGCCGATCGTCTCCTTCAGCTCGAACCAGGTGACGGCCTCGCGTGGCGTGTCGGTGTCGATCGAGTGACGTGCGCGGTCGTGCCGGTCGCGACCGACTGGGGCCTCGATACGGCCGGACTGGGACTTCGGAGCGCCTTTCACGAGCGCGAGGTAGCGGCGTTCGACATCTCGCACGCGGATCAGCTCCTGTAGCCGTTCGTGCGCCTGTTCGGAGCGCGCGACGATCATGAGCCCCGACGTGTCCTTGTCGAGCCGGTGGACGATGCCTGGGCGATTGTCGTCGCCTCCGGCGGCACCGAGCGTCAGCAGTCCGTTGACGAGCGTGCCGGCGTTGGCTCCGCCGGCGGGATGCACGACGATGCCTGCGGGCTTGTCGACGACCAGCAGGTGCTCGTCCTCCCAGACGACGGGGATATCGAGCGACTCTGGGGCAAGCGGAGCGGTCTCGGGGATGTCGACGTCGATCTGCTCGCCGCCGCTCAGTCGGTGGCTCTTGCTGCGAGCCGACCCGTCGACGGCGACGTTGCCCTGCTCGATCAGCCGCTCCGCGTGACCGCGCGAGCCGATCTCCGGACGCGCGGCGAGGACGCGGTCGAGCCGCTCGCCGGCAGCGTCCTCAGGGACGTGAAAGCGGAGCTGTGCCAACGTGTGGGCTCGTGCGGTCGGCTGCGACGAACGAGAGGAAGAGGAGCGCGACGCCTATCACGATGAAGCTGTCGGCGAGGTTGAAGGCCGGCCAGTAGCGCACATGGAGGAAATCCGTGACGTACCCGAGCCGAACCCGGTCGACAAGGTTCGACAGGCTTCCTCCGAGGACGAAGCCGAGCGCGACCGGCAGAAAGCGGTGACGTCTGGCTGACCGTCCGAAGAAGACGAGCATGGCGGCGACCGCCACCCCGGTCAGCGCGACCACCGCCGAGGTTCGGCTCGCGAAGAGCCCGAACGCAATGCCCGAGTTATGGACGTGCTCGATCGAGAATGGTCCGACGAGCTGCACCGAGCCGTCTGGCCGGAGCGCGTTCGCAACGACATGCTTCGTGATCTGGTCGGCGGCAAAGGCCGCTGTGGCGACCAGTCCGAGCGCGAGCCACTGAGCCGAACCTGCTCGCAAGGAGCGTTCAGCGCTCGAGATCGGTGTGAGCGCGTTCGTCGCCGAGCCGACGCGAACGTCGGGTTGGCGACGGGTGGCCCGGTCGGTGCCGGTCTCGCTGCGCGCCGGCTCGCTCACGCGACGCCTGCCGTCGGACGACGCGTTGCGCGCTGCAGCCGACGCTCGGCTTCAGCTTGCTCGATGCCTTGGAGCTCGACGATCTTGTCACGGCCCGACGCGCCTGCGACGAGCCGCACTGCGGCGCGAGAGATGCCGACAGCATCGGAGATGATCGCGACGACCTCGCCGTTCGCGCGACCGCGCTCCGGTGCCGACGAAACGCGGATCTTCCAAGCGTCGCCGTGGCGACCTACGACCGCCGATTGCCGTGCCCCAGGTGCGACCCGGAGTCGGAGACGTGAGGAGGCGCCAGGCACATCTGACAGGATATCGGCGCTACCCGGCGATCCTCCTGATCTCAGGCCTGTCGGCGGATGGAGCCGGCGGCGTCTCCGACTCGGCGGCCGGCGCGGGCTCGTCGACAGTCTGCGTCACCGACGCATCGGCCTCCGTGTCCTCGATGACCGCGAGAGCCGACCGCAGCAGCGCCGCGATCCTGCGTGCCTCCCCGTCGAGCCGCTCCTTTTCGGACCGCGAGTCACGGGTGACCGTCCGCGCCTCGGCGTGTGCTTCACCGAGGATCGTGTCCGCCTCACGACGCGCACGGTCGCGTTGCTCCTGTGCGGCCCGCTCGGCGGAGATCAATGTCGAGCGCAAGAGCCCTTCGAGCTCGACATGTCTCGCCAGATCGGTCTCGAGTTCCTCGACACGGTCGACAAGGTCCGCCCGTTCGCGCCAGACGAACTCGAAGCTGTCGGCAATGTCTGTCAGCAGATCGTCGACGCCGCGACGGCGGTAGCCGAACAATCCACGTCTCAGTTGTTGGTGTCTGACCTCTACAGGGGTCATCGACATGAAATGCCTCCCATTCCTAGACCACGCGCGCAACCACGCGGTCGATCACGAGCAAGACGAGCATGGCGACCATCGGCGACAGGTCGAGAGGACCTATCGGCGGGATGAAACGGCGAAACAAGCGCAAGTATGGGTCACAGACATCGAAAAGGAAACGCTGCACCCGCCCGAGAACAGACGAATACGGCAGCTGGAACCAGGTCGTGAGGATGTAGACGAAGATGAGCGCGATATAGACGTAGAGAAACACGTGGATAAATTGCGCAATCCACGTTCTCGCATCTCCGAGCACCGCAGTAGCGGCGAGAAGGTCGCCCATCCCCAGACGTTCGCCGCCCGGTTCCGCTCTCCTACACCTGTCCTACGGGCCTGCGGCGATGGCGAGGTCGCGCTATCGCGTCAGACCTGGTTGAAGAAACCGCCGCGATCAAGGGCGCGAGCGCGCTCCTCCGCGGACAACTCGACATTGCGCGGCGTGAGCAGGAAGACCTTGTCGGCCACCCGCTGCATGCTCCCGTCCAGCGCGTAGGTCAACCCGCTCGCGAAGTCGATGAGGCGTTTCGAAAGCTCGTTGTCGGCGTTCTGCAGGTTCAGGATCACCGGTACGGAGTCCTTGAATCGATCCGCAATCTGCTGCGCATCGTTGAAGCTGCGCGGCAGCACGAGATGGACCTTCTGGCTCGAGTCGACTCGGCTGGATCCTCCGCGACCTGAGTCGACGCTTCGCGGACGCGATCGGCCACCACGCGGTCGTGCGACCGCGGCCTCGTCGTCCGACTCGCTCCAATCGGCGGGATCCGCGCGCCGTGGCAGCCGGCGGACATTGTTGCGGTCGCGCGCCTGGTACCCGCGCTCGAGCTCCTCGTTCGTCGTGAGCCCGTCCTCGTCCCAGTCGTCCTCTTCGGCAATCCCGAAATAGGCGAGCGTCCTGTTCCACATCTCCGCAAATCCCATGCCGGCGACGATTCTAGCCCTGTCGGCCGACGCACTGTCCGCCCCGGCGCTCCTGTGGAGAGGTCACCGCACATTTGGCACAGAACGGTCACCCACCAGTGCGTGTTGTCACGTTAGAATTGAAACTGGGTGGTGGGTTAGGGGTGCCCCACGGGAAACCTGCAAAGAGCGGGTTTTCGGCTACGGCTCTGCGAACAACGTACTGCCGATGCGAATCAACGTTGCGCCTTCCTCCACCGCGACCTGCCAGTCCTGCGACGTGCCCATCGAGAGCTGTTTCAGTCCCGTCTTTTTCGCGAGCAGGCGGAGCTCCCTGAACCACGGCCGTGAGCCTTCGGGGGTGGACGCGAGCGGCGGCATCGTCATCAGCCCGCCGATCAGCGGATAGCGCTCGACGTAGCCGGGTACCTCGCTTGGGGAAACACCGGACTTCGAGCTCTCGCCCGTGAGGTTGACCTCGAGGAGCATCTGGCTCGTTATTCGCCGTGCCGTCGAGTCGGAGTCGACCGAGTGGACGAGCTCGCAGATCTCGTCGACCCGCCGTGCCTTGTTCGACTGCAGATGGCCGATGAAATGCCAGCGGAACAGCGCGGCGTACGCCTCATGCTTGCGCTCGAGATCCTGCGCACGGTTCTCACCGACGATCTCGATTCCGGCTTCCGCCAGCAGCGGCAGGTCCTCGAACGACACGTACTTCGTCGCGACGACGATCGTCACGTGGTCGCCGACCGCGCGGCGAACAGCCTCGTAGGCGACACGGACACTCTCGATGTTCACACGATCTCCTGACGCGCACGAGCCAGCAACGACTCCCGATCGTTTCGCGACGGGTCGTCGACGACCTCGGCCAGCAGCAGCGCCAGCACCCGGCCGAGCTCCGGCCCTTCGAGGATTCCCGCAGCGATCAGATCGCGTCCGTCGATCGCGAGATCCCGTAGCCGGTGCGGGCTCGACCGCTCATGTTCCAGAGCCGGGCCTAGTGCGGCGATGCCGGCCTGTTCTTCCGCTGTGACCTCCTTGGTGGCGAGGTCGGCGGTCTTGTGGGCAACAAGGTCAAAGGCGACGACGTCACCGTGCTCTGCGAGAAACCGCCGCACCCGAGAGCCGTCCCAAGCGCCCTCCGTGTGGAACGCGTGTCCGGCAACAATCTGGACGACGAGCCGCTGAACCTTGGTCGGGTACCTCAGCCGAGCGAGAACGACGGCCGCGATCCGAGCGCCTTCGGCCGCGTGCGGTGTCCCGAGTTCGTCTGCGGCCGGCTTCCCCAGGTCGTGTAGGAGCGCCGCGAGACGCACCGCCAGGGAGGCGTCGGCGTCGGCAGCTGCCTGAACGACCCGAAACAGATGCTCGTCGAGTGAAACCGGCTGGCGTGCAGAGCCAAGGTCGTAGCCGATGACTGCCTCGAACTCGGGCAGGAACGGCACCAGCGCGCCCGTGTCCCGTGCCAGCCGGAGCGCCTTTTTCGGCTCGGAGCCGAGGAGGAGCCGGGACAGCTCGCCGAGCCCGTCTGCAGCGAGCCCACCGCCGATGCGCTCGGTCGAGACGTGCTGCAGGCCGGCTGCCTCGCGGCCCATTTGCGCGAGCGTCTCTGGCTCCACGTCGAACCCGAGCTGGCTGACGAGCCGCAGACCGCGCAGAATCCGCAGCGGATCCTCTCGGAACGCAGTCGGCGAGACCGTGCGCAGCAATCGCGCTCCGAGATCGCCGACACCGCCGAACGGATCGACGAGGTCTCCGGTGGTCAGCGACCGTGCCAGCGCGTTGACGGTGAAGTCCCGCCGACCGAGGTCCTCTTCGAGCGTGATCGACGGATCCGCGACGATCTCGAAGTCGCGATGCCCGGGTCCGGTGCTGCGTTCCGCCCGCGGCGGCGTCAGCTCGATGCCCGACGGCGCGGCCGCGCGCACAGCCGCGTTGCGTGGGTACAGGCGGACGCCAACGAGTTGGCCGTGCACGTCCATGTCCTCGACACGCCCGAACGGCTCGAGCGCGGCGCGCAATCCGGCATGATCGACGCCGAGAATCAGGAAGTCCTCATCCTTGTGCGGCAGGCCGAGGAGCTCGTCGCGCACAGCACCGCCGACGACGTACGCGTCGAGGCCGAACCCGCGAACGAATTGACGGACGACGGTCGACACCGCCCGATTGTGACTTAGCCCGAGCTTAGGTGTGCGCGACGGCCTCGATCTCGACAAGTGCGCCGGACGGCAGCTTCGCGACCTCGAAGGTCGAACGCGCCGGCGGGCGGTCGCCGACGTGACGCGCGTAGACCTCGTTCATCGCGGCGAAGTCGTCGAGGCTCTGCAGGAAGACCGACGTCTTCACGAGCTTGTCGAGCGAGCTCCCAGCTTCCTCGAGGATCGCGGCGAGGTTCTGCAGCACCTGCTCCGTCTGGACGGTGATATCGCCCTCGACGGCTTTATCGCCAAGCTTCAGGCCGAGCTGCCCGGCCACGAACACCAGCTCGCCGACGCGGATCGCCTGGTTGTACGGCGCGCCCTGAAACGGTGCAGGCGCTGCTTCGGTGCGGATCACGGTCTTCTCCACGGGCGTCTCCTTCGGTAGAGGTCGCTAGATCTCGCTGCGCTCGATCGAGGCGCCGAGCTCTCGCAGCCGCTCGTCGATGCGCTCGTAGCCGCGGTCGATCTGCCGGATGTTGCCGATCGTCGAGCGACCCTCAGCACACAACGCGGCGATCACCATCGCCATACCGGCACGGATGTCGGGGCTCTCGAGTCGTTGGCCGAAGAGCTTCGCCGGTCCGGTGACGACCGCGCGATGCGGGTCGCAGAGGATGATCCGGGCACCCATCGAGACAAGCTTGTCGACGAAGAACAGCCGGCTCTCGAACATCTTCTCGAACACCAGCACCGTCCCCGTGGCCTGGGTCGCGGCGACGACCGCGATCGACGTGAGGTCGGCCGGGAACGCCGGCCAGATGCCACTCTCGATCTTCGGAATCTGCCCACCGAGGTCGTCGACGACGCCGAGCGCCTGACCCGGGTGCACACGGAGCGACGCCTCCCCCACCTCGAGCTCGATCCCGAGCTTGCGGAACGCGGGAACGATCGAGATCAGGTCGTCCGGCTGGACGTCCTCGATCGTGAGGTCGCCGCCCGTCACCGCGGCAAGGGCCGCGAAGCTTGCGACCTCCACGTGCTCCGGCCCGATGCGGTACGAGCCGCCGCCGAGCCGCTCGACCCCGCGGATCCGCAGGACGTTCGAGCCGATGCCCTCGATGTCGGCGCCGATCGTGACCAGGAAGCGGCAAAGATCCTGGATGTGCGGTTCGCAGGCGGCGTGGCCGACGATCGTCTCGCCGGAGGCCAGCACCGCGGCCATGATCGCGTTTTCCGTCGCCATGACCGAAGCCTCGTCGAGGTACATGCGCGTGCCGACGAGCCCCTTCGTCCGGAGGTCGTAGGCGCCGTTGACGTCCATCACCACGCCAAGCTCGGCGAACGCGTGGATGTGCGTGTCGAGGCGGCGGCGGCCGATCACGTCGCCGCCGGGAGGCGGGACGACCGCCCGACCGAAGCGCGCGAGCAAAGGACCGGCAAGCAGGAACGAGGCCCGGATCTCGCGGCACAGGTCGGGGTTGAGCTCCGTCTTCGAGACGCTCGAGCTGTCGACGCGTACCTCGTTCGGCCCTGTCCACTCCGCCGCCGCGCCGAGGTCGGCGAGCAGCTCCACCATCACCTCGACGTCGCGGATGCGCGGCAGGTTCGCAAGATGCACCTCGTCGGAGGCGAGCACGGTGGCGGCGAGAATCGGCAGCGCACCGTTCTTGTTCCCGGCTGCTCGAACCGTTCCGGAGACCGGCCTGCCGCCTTCGATGACGAACGACTGCATGAGGCGGGCGGTATGGTAGCTGGCCTCATGGAGGTCACCCGGGAGAGGGCGTGGGCGACACTCACGCAGTACACGAAGAGCGATGCGCTGCTCCGACACGCTCTCGCCGTCGAGGCGTCCACGCGGTTCTACGCGCGCCTCTGGTCGGAGGACGAGGTCTTCTGGGGCTGCACCGCGCTCCTGCACGACTTCGACTACGAGATCCATCCCACACTCGACAAGCACCCGCAGGACGGCGCGCCGATCCTCCGCGCGGAGGGCTATCCCGAGGAGCTGATCGTGTCGTGCCTCTCGCACGCGGAGCACCTCGAGCTGCCGCGCGACACGCCTTTGAAGAAGACGCTGTTCGCGTGCGACGAGCTCTCCGGCTTCATCCACGCCTGTGGGCTCGTGCGGCCTACCGGACTCGAAGGTCTCGAGCCGAAATCGGTGCGCAAGAAGCTGAAGCAGCCGTCGTTCGCCGCAGGTGTCCATCGCGAGGAGGTCTACGCGGGGGCTGAGCTCCTCGGCCTCGACCTCGACGAGCACATCGCGAACGTCGTGGCCGCGCTACAGCCGATCGCCGGCGAGCTCGGGCTCCGTACGGCCGCCGACGCCTCGTAGCGTGCAACTCCAGATCACGCATTTCACGGATCCCGCGTGCCCGTTCGCGTTCTCAGCTGAACCAATTCGCCGGCGGCTGCGCTGGTATTACGGCGAGCAGCTCACCTGGCACACGCGGATGATCCTGCTTACGTTGGAGCCCGGGGAGGCGGAGAATCTGGCCGGGGGCGCCCGATCTCTCCAACCCCGCTACGGCATGCCCATCGACCCGGCGCCGTACCCGCGAACGGCGTCGTCGGAGCCGGCCTGTCGGGCAGTCATCGCCGCACGAGTTCGCGCCCCTGGCGCCGAGGAAGCGCTGCTCCGGCGGCTTCGCGTGCGAACGATGGACGCCGGTCTGCTTGACGACCCGGAGTTGATCGCCAGTGCGGCGCAGGACATCGGTCTCGATCCGGATCAGCTGGCGGAGTGGTGCGCAAGCGCCGACATCGAAGCGGCGCTCCAAGCGGACATTGCAGCCGCGCGGACGCCGTCTCCCGCAGCACGCGCGCTCGACCATAAGCTCGGCGGGCCGAGAGAGCAGCGCCGCTACACCGCTCCGAGCTACGAGATCACCTTCGAAACAGGCGGTCCGAGCGTTGCAGTGCCTGGGTTCAACCCGATCGAGGCGTACGAGACGGCGATCGCGAACCTGGCGCCAGATCTCGTCCGCCGGCCCAAGCCGGCGGCGGTCGAGGAGCTGCTCGCCTGGGCCGAGGACGAGCCGCTCGCCACTGCAGAGGTGGCAATGATCATGCGGGTCGACGCGGCGGAGGCGCGCGTGGCGTTGAGCCGGGTCGCCCGGGCGATCCCGGTGGGAGCCGATTTCTACTGGACACTCGAGGGATGACGGCGGTGCCGGAAGCACAGGTCGAGCAGACCGAGCATGGGCATGTCCCGACCACAGACGGCTGGTTCGTTCTCAACGCGCGCGACGCACGCTGGCGCCCCGGCGACGGCCGAGGCGCGTACTGCATCTTCGAGGGCGAAGCAGACTTCGCGCAGCTCGGGATCCATCTCGTGGCACTTAAGCCGGGAGAGCCGATGGCGATGTACCACTGGGAGGCCGACCAGGAGGACTTCCTCGTTCTCTCTGGCGAGGCGGTGCTGGTGATCGAGGGCGAAGCGCGGCCGCTGCGTCAATGGAACTTCGTCCACTGACCTGCCGAGACGAAGCACGTGATCGTCGGGGCAGGGAGTGGCCCCTGTCTCGTTCTCGCTGTCGGCGCGCGCGACCGCTCGACCGGCCCCGACTGGGGCGGCTACACGGTCGACGAAGTAGCCCCTCGTCACGGCGCCAGCGTCGCGGAGGATACGACTGAGCCCGCCGCGGCGTATGCGCGCTTCGCACCCCGCGAACCGAGCCCCTACCGCGACGGCTGGCTTCCTGAATAGCGCCGAGGAGCCAAGCCGACGGTCCTGCCACTGTGTTCAAGACTGCCGGGTGGACAGCCTCGCTCAGAATGTGAGCTTGCCGATGACACGGCCGCCCCGGGCGAAGGCGGTCACGGTCACTCTGACACGTCCCGGAGGCTGGCCGGGCGCGACGCGCAACAGAGACCTTCCCGGAAGGTCTGCGACGAAGAGTCGGAGCGGGCTCTTGAAGAACGGGGGTAAGGCGTACACGCTGGCACGTGCTGGTTTCTTGCCCGGGAGCGCTGCCTCGACCTCGGTAACGCCCGGTGCGACGATGCCGATCAGCCGGGTATGTCCGTCGGCGGTGGGAGCTACCGCGAAGATAGCGAGTACACGCGGCGGCGTCAGTCGGCAGCTGTCGACCTCGACACCCGGGGCACCGTAGGAGACGCAGAGGCGACCGTTCATTCTGTGAGCGACGAGCGCCCAGTCCCGCCCGGAAGCGATCGGCAAGATTTGGCCGGGCCTTCGGGTAAGCAACACGGTCGCGCCGAGGGCAATACCCCCGAAGACGATCACCGCGAGAAGCGCTGCGATCGTGAGCGGCAATCTTCGTCGACGACGGTGGCGCCGAAGCGTGGCGACCCGATCGAGTACGTCCGCCCAATCGGCAACGAAACCGTCCGTTTGAGGGAGCAACCGGTCGACCGCTACAGGGATGCGTGTCTCGCTCTCCATCATCGTCGCACCTCCTGCAGCGAGGACCGTAGCCGCTCGTGAGCTGCGTACAGCGTTGCCGATACGGTGCCCACCTTGACCCCCAACACGAGCGCGATGCTGCGGTAGTCGAGATCGGCCTCGTAGCGTAGGAAGATCATCTGACGCTGCCGTTCAGGCAGGCCGGCGATCCACACGGCAAGCTCACTGTCCAGGCCGTCCTCATCGGTAGGTGGGTGCGTGCTCTCACCTCGGTGGGCGACGGGTTCGATCGCTCCGGCCGGCCGCACGTCACATGCCGCATTCAGGACGATTCGCCACACCCACGCCTCGAGCGGCGCCTCTCCGCGAAACGTGTCCAGCGACCGTAGAGCACGAGCGAATCCGTCCTGAACCGCGTCGTGAGCTGAAGACGGGTCGCCCGTGATCGTCGCTGCAATGCGCAGAAACGACTGGAACCGCGCGCGATAGAGCGCTTCGAGGCTTTCACGGTCGGTCGTCGGAGCCATAGCTGACACCTCATAAGACCAAGCCCAGCCGAACCTTGTTTAGTCGGACTGCGCACGCGCGTCTCGTTCGCGGCGGCGAGGTCTACCGCGTAGATCTGATGTGAGCCGTCGACGCCTTTCAACTCCACCACGGTTGTGCCGAAGAAGGCGTTCGCGAGCCGATTCTCGAGGCGGCGGATAAGCCGGAAGCTCAGGCCCTCGACCCTTTCGAAGACTTGGATTTGCCAGCGCTGTTCAGGGCGACCGCTTCGCGCACGAGCGCCTTGAACGCCGACCCGTCAACCTTTTCGCCTTCCCGGATGTCGATCGCGCGCCGGACGTTGCCGTCGAGACTCGAGTTGAAGAGTCGGGCCGGATCCTTCAGAGACGCGCCCTTGGCGAAGGTCAGCTTCACCTTGTCCGTGTACGACTCGCCGGTGCAGATGATGCCGTCGTGCGACCACACCGGGGTACCGGGTTTGGTCGGCTTGACCCACTTCCACTCCTCGACGACGTCCGGGTCTGCCTCCTTGATGAGCTTGCGCATTCTGCTGAGGGTTTCCCCACGCCAGTCCCCGAGCTCCGCGATTCGCGCCGAGATGAGCTCCGCTGCCGATGTGCCTACGCTCGCGCCCGAGTCGGTCATGTTCTCCTCCAGTTGGTTGGCCTGCCAGCCCAGCGCAGGCGCGTCGTCAGGATAACCGCGCGGGTAGGCAGGCAGATCGTCCGGCGGAGCGTCCCAGTCGGCGCCCTGCTCGACCCAGATGTGGGCGGCGATACGAAGGCCACTCGGGTCGTCGAGCGAGCCCGCGCCGATCGACACTCGCGGTCCGTAGGCCGCCCGCCAGAACAGGCACGAGCCGCAGCGCGCACAGTTTCCTCGATCCGCCTGGTACTCCGACAGCGGACTGGGGCGCCACGCGACATCGCCCGCGATCGTGAGGTCAGTCGCAGTCGCAGCCGTCGCAGCCCAGGCACGACCCGCCCAGCGGCGACATTCGTGACAGTGGCAGATCAGGATCTCGCGCAGCGGGCCGTGCACCTCGTAGCGCACCGCGCCGCACAAGCAGCCACCTGTGTGCGACGTGCTCACCAAACCGCCGGGATGAGCCTGGCCGTCGTCTCGGAGTAGCGGCGGTACGGCTCGCCGAGCGAACTCGACAGCGCTCCTTCCTCGACACGGATCCGCGGGATGTGGCCTAGCAGCGGCACGACGACCAGGATCACGAAGGCGAGCGAGTTGCCGAGCGCGATCCCGAGGCCGAGGCAGGCGATCAGATTGCCCGCGTACGCGGGATGGCGAACGACGCTGAACGGGCCGGCGGTCACCACCTCGTGCCCTTCCTGGATGATCACATCGCGGCGGAAGAACCGGCCGAGCACTGCGATCGCCCACACGCGCAGCCCGATCCCCAGCCAGATGACCGCGACGCCTGGGAGCACCCAGGCCCAGCCGTTGCCTGGAACCTCGAGCGACGTGACGTCCCTCGAGACGATCCAGCCTGCGGCGATCGCCACCGCGACCGAGCCGACCAGGACGTACTTCGTGCCACGGTCGGCCGGCGCGTTACCCTGTGTTCGCACGGTGGTCGTCTCGACGAGTGTCCTGAGGCCGAGCCGCACCCTGGCGCCCAGCGGCGCAGCCGGAGGAAGGGTCGTCTGGATCCGTTCGCGGAACGTGACGACCCACTCGGCGAGAGCGGCGGCGATGATCGTCCCGATGAGGAGCGCGGTGGCGCCGCGATGCTGCTGGAGGAACATCGGCTAGAGACCCGCCACGAGCCGGTCGAGGTCTCCTTCGCTCGTCCACCAACCCACCGACGTGCGAATGAGCCCGGTCCCAGGAATCTCGCGTACCAACACGCCTTCCTCGGCAAGACGCGCCACAACATCAGCGGCGCTCTCGCTACCGGGTGGACGGAACGCCACGAGCGTTGCGCGCTCCACCGGGGTGACGACCTCCGCGCGGCTGTCGAGCCGCTCCCGCAACCGCTCAGCGAGATCGCGGGAGCGCTCGTACTGCCACTCCGGTGCCTGCGCGAGCGCCGCCGTGAGGCCGGCGAGCGATGCGATCGGGATCAGGTTCGGGTCGAAGCGCTCCGCGCCCTCGCGCGCGACGAACGTCCCGTCCGGCTCATGGCTCAGCTGGGCGAAGTAGCTCGGCCGCGCGACGCGCAGCCGCTCGGGATCAGCGACGACGAGGGCGCCCGTCGAATCAGGACCGCACAGCCATTTCTGGCCCGAGATCGTGAGGAAGTCGAGCCCTCGCGCGTCGACGGGAATCGCACCGACCGACTGGGCGCCGTCGACCAGAATCTGGATGCCTGAGCTCTCGCGCAGCTCCCGCACCGGCAGGATCTGCCCCGTTGTCCAGAGCACCTGCGAGAGCGCAATGAGCTTTGTGCGCGAGGTAACGGCAGCGAGAATCGCATCCGGGTCGGGCGTCACGACCACCACGTGCGCCCCTGAAGCGTGCAGCGGGCCGAGGAGCCCGAAGTGCTCGTCCGTGGTTGTGACGACTTCGTCGGCCGGCTGCAGATCCAGGCCGCCGAGGACGATGTTGCAACCGTCCGTCGTCGACGCCGTCAGCGCCACCTGGCCCGGCTCGGCCGACACGAGCGCCGCGACCTTCGCGCGGAGCTCGGCGCGCAGCTCAAGCATTCGCTCGAAGTACGCACCGCCGATCCGCCCTTCTTCGAGATCCCGGCGTTGTTCGGCGGCGACTGCTCCTGCGACGCCGCGCGAGAGAGGGCCGAACGTCCCCGCATTTAAGTACGCCAGCCGCTCGAGCACCGGGAACATTGCCCGCGCCGCCTCGAACGTCATCCGACTCTCAGCTCCACAAGCGGGTGATCCGACAGCACCCGGCCATTCTGCACCCGCCGCTCGGTCGGCCAAACGGTGAGCTCGGTGCTGTGCGCGCCGCGAACGAGCACGTGATCGATGCCGGGGCCAGGCGCCGAGTAGCCGGCCAGCTCGGGCTCGGCGAGATTGAAGTCGCCCGCGATCACGACGGCTTCGTCGGGCGCCGCAACACTCTCGGCAAACGAGCGAGCACGCTCGACGTCCTCGCCCGCCGCTAGGCCGCCCGACGCGTGCACGTTCGCGACGACGATCCCGGCGACCCGCACCGCCTGGCAGACACGTCTCTCCCGACCGCGATCGCTGATCTGCACATGTCCGAGGTCGGTGACGTCGTGGCCGTGCGAAACGAGAATCGCGTTCGCCTGCCCGGTGATCGCCGAACGTAGATGGCCGTTGTCGAGCCGCGTGACCCAGCCGGCGAGCCCAGCCGCGCGCAGTCCGTGCCGGGCTATCGCCGGATACGCGCGCAACCCGCTCCACTCCGTCAGCCTCGGCACGGCCCACACCGGGATCTCCTGCAAGCAGGTGACATCCGGCCGGTCCGCGATCGCAAGCTCGACCATCTCGCGTAGATGGCTTCGGCGAGTCGGCGGCAGCGTGTTGCCGTGGAAGAGGTTCCAGCTGCGGACGAGAAGCGTCATCGGCGGGGCTACTGTACGACCTCGTGAAGGTCGTCCTGGCGGATCCTCCCGCGTACACACCGCCGTACGACCGGGCGCTCGCAGCTGCGCTCGCCCGAGCAGGCGTAGACGTCGAGCTCGTGACCACACGCTTTCGCCACGGGGAGGTTGCCGCTCCGGACGGCTACGACGTGCGCGACCTCTTCTATCCGTTCTCCACGCGACTGCCTGCCTCTCGGGCTCGGCTCGCAGTGAAGGCGGTCGAGCACGTCGTCGGACTCGGGCGGCTCGGAGCGCTCCGGCCCGATGTCGTGCATCTGCAGTGGGCCGACATCCCGCAGCTCGATGCGTGGCTACTCCATACGCGCGCGCCGCTCGTCTTCACCGCACACGATTTGCTGCCGCGCCGCACCGCACATCGCACGGATCTCTGGCGCAGGCTGTTTCGCCGCTTCGACCGCGTCATCGTGCACAGCGAGAGCGGCCGACGCTCTCTGGTGGAGTTCGGAGTCGCCGACGACAAGCTGCGGATCATTCCGCACCCGGTCTTTCGAGGGCCGGTCGAGCGGCGAGACGACGGTCGCACGGCGATCGCGCTCGGGTTGATCCGGCCGTACAAAGGGCTCAGTGACTCGATCGAGGCCGTGCGCCGGGTCGAGGGTGCGCGACTGCTCATCGCCGGCGATGCGCGCGAGCCGCTCGACGGCTATCGCGCCGCTGCTGGACCGCTCGCGGAGTGGTGCCTCGGCTGGCTGGGGCCGGTGGAGCTCGCCGACGTGCTCGGTCGGTCGACGGTCGCGCTCTTCCCGTACCGGCCGGAGATCGACCAGAGCGGTGCGCTGCTGCAGGCGCTCGGAGCGGGCGTGCCGGCGATCGTCTACGACGTCGGCGGGCTCGCGGAGCCGGTGCGCTCGTTTGAAGCGGGTCGTGTCGTGACCGCCGGGGATGTAGACGGGTTGGCGACCGCTCTGCGCGAACTGCTCGATGATCCTTCCGCCCTTGCGGCCGCAAGGGCCGGTGCGGAGCGAGCGCGCGACGAGCTGACGTGGGAAGCCTCTGCCGCGGCGCACGTCGCGCTCTACGAGGAGCTCGTGTGAGGCTCGGCCGGCAACACTTCGCCGAGCTCGTCGGGCGGCAGCTCGATCTTTTCTCGGTCCACGAAGCCGCGTTCATCGAGGAAGCACGGACGGCCGAGATCGCTTGGCAGCGGACGGGCCGCGAGGGCGCGGAGGAAGCCTACGGCGACTGGCTGCTCGTGGCGGATGCGATCGGCGAGCAGCTGCTCGAGGTCCGCGAAACGTATGCCGCCACGCTCGCCGACGACATGGCCGACCGCTACCGCGGCGCCTTCGATCGTGCCGCCGCCCGGCGCTTTCCCCGCTTCGTCGGGATCCTCGAGTCTTGAGCATTCCGATCGAGGACTACGGACTCATCGGCGACCTGCGCACGGCGGCGCTCGTCAGCCGTTACGGCAGCGTCGACTGGTTGTGCGTGCCGCGGTTCGACTCCGCGGCCTGCTTCGCGGCTCTGCTCGGGGACGCCGAGAACGGCACCTGGACGCTGCAGCCCGCCGGGGACTTCCGCGCCGCCCGGCGTCGCTACCGGGCGGACACGCTCATCCTGGAGACAGAGCTCGAAACAGCGTCGGGTGTCGTCCGCCTGATCGACTTCATGCTGCCAGGAGCTCCCACCCCGCACCTCGTCCGCATCGTCGAAGGCGTCCAGGGGCGTGTGGAGATGACGATGGACATCGCAATTCGGTTCGACTTCGGCTCAGTCGTCCCGTGGCTGACCCGGGTCGGCGGAGGCCGCAAGGCGGTCGCCGGCCCGGACGGAATCATGCTCCGGACACCCGTGGAGCTCACCGCACGCGACTTCCACACGGTGGCCAGGTTCGCGGTGGCGCACAAGGACCGGGTGCCGTTCGTCCTCTCGTGGTTTCCGTCACACGAAGAGCCGCCGGCTCCGCTCGATCCCGAGGAGGCGCTCGGGGTAACCGAGCGCTACTGGCTCGACTGGGCCGCCGGCTGCACGCACCACGGGCTATGGCACAACGAGATCCATCGCTCGCTGCTGACCCTCAAGGCGCTCACGTACGCGCCGACGGGGGGAATCGTGGCCGCGCCGACGACCTCGCTTCCCGAGGCGATCGGCGGCGTGCGCAACTGGGATTACCGCTATTGCTGGCTGCGCGATGCGACGCTGACGCTGCTCGCGTTCCTCCGCGCCGGCTACGTCGACGAGGCAGTGGCGTGGCGAGACTGGTTCCTGCGCGCGATCGCCGGCTCGCCTGACGATCTCCAGATCATGTACGGCGTCTCCGGCGAGCGACGTCTGACCGAGATCGAGCTGCCATGGCTCGCCGGCTACGAGGGCTCGCGTCCGGTCCGCACCGGAAACGGCGCGTGCGGCCAGCTCCAACTCGATGTCTACGGCGAGGTGATCGACGCCCTCTACCACGCTCGCCTAGGAGGGATTCCGGCCTCCTCGCACGCGTGGAGCCTCTCCCGCAAGCTGCTGGACTGGCTGGAGTCCGGCTGGCGCGAGCCCGACGAAGGGCTGTGGGAGGTGCGCGGGCCGCGGCGTCACTTCACGCACTCGAAGGTCATGGCCTGGGTTGCATTCGACCGCGCGGTGAAGTCGGTCGAGGAGCTTGGCCGACCCGGCCCGGTCGACGGCTGGCGACGCACACGCGAGGAGATCCATCGCGAGGTGTGCCGCGACGGATTCGACACGGAACGGGACGCGTTCGTGCAGTCCTACGGCTCGGACCGGCTGGATGCGAGCCTCTTGCTGATCCCGCTGGTTGGCTTCCTCCCGGCAACGGACGAACGGGTGGCCGGCACGATTGACGCGATCCGACGCGACCTGACGCGCGACGGCCTCGTCGAACGCTATCGAGCAGACGACGAGAACGTCGACGTCGACGGGCTCCCGCCCGGCGAGGGCGTATTCCTGCCGTGCTCGTTCTGGCTCGCGCAGGCGCTCGCAATGCAGGGGCGCAAGGACGAGGCGCGCGAGCTCTTCGAGCGGCTCCTCGGCTTGCGGAACGATCTCGGGCTCATCTCCGAGGAGTACGACACCGGGCAAGGGCGCCTCGTCGGCAACTTTCCCCAGGCGTTCACTCATCTCGCTCTTGTCGACGCCGCGCTCCAGCTCGCGGAGGGCGATCCGTTGCGCACGCCCTGATCGGGGCGCGATCGACCGCGTGGTATGTCAGCGGTGGCCGAAGTGGTGTGCGCGCGGGAGTGAGCCAGCGACATCTCCCTCGGCCACCCGACGGGCGAGTGCGGACAGGCTCTCGAGCGTCGCGACGAGGACGTTGCGGTTCTCCCCCACGCGCTCGAAGCGGCCACGGACGATGAGGAGCGGTTCGCCGCGGACGATCGCTCGGTGTCGCTCGTAGACCTGCGATGGCACGATCAGGTTCACCTGGCCGAGCTCGTCCTCCAGGAGCATGAAGACGATCCCTTTGGCTGTGGAGGGGCGCTGGCGCGCTATCGCGAGGCCGGCGTAGGCGACGTCGCTGCCGTGAGGGGAGTCGTTCAGCTCTTGGCTCGACAGCGTTTTTGGCGGCAGGTGCGGGCGGAGAAGCTCGAGCGGATGGATGCCGACGGAGAGACCCGTCTGGCGGTAGTCGGAGAGCATCCGCTCCCAGCGAGTCAGGTCGGGCAGGTCAGGCGTCTCGGCGGTCGCGTCGAGCGAGAGCGTCAGCTGCTTCGCCTGCCCGCCGGTGCCAGGGACGGACTGTGGCCGGAAGACAAGGCCGAGCTGCCAGAGCAGATCGCGCCTCTTCTCACCAAAGCAGTCGCACGCTCCGCCTTGGACAAGCGCGTCGAGCGCGTCCCGAGAGAGCGGCGCGCGGCGCGCGAGGTCGGCGATGTCGCGGAAGAGTCCGCGGCCCTCACGTTCCGCGACCAGCGCTTCCGCGTGCTCCTTACCGACCGAGGCGACGTACGCAAGCCCCACGCGCACCGCCCACCGCAGACCTTGTGTTACTGAAACACAAGGCCGCAAAGCAAGCTCGGAAGCCAGGGGCAAGGCGTGATCGCCTTGTGTTTCTGTAACACAAGGCACGAGTGCGCAGCGCGCGTCGCTGAGGTTCACGTCAGGCGACAGCACCTCCACCCCGCGTTGCTGCGCGTCGCGCACGAGGCTCGCCGGCGGGTAGAAGCCCATCGGCTGGGCATTCAGGAGCGCGCAGAGGAACTCGGCCGGGTAGTGGTGCCGTAGCCACGACGACTGATAGGCGAGCAGCCCGAATGCGGCGGCGTGCGACTTCGGGAAGCCGAACCCCGAAAAACCGACGAGCTTGTCGTATACGCGATTTGCCGTCTCCTCGTCGACATCCTTGCCCGCGGCACCCGAGACGAACCGCTCGCGATACGACTCGAGCGCCTCGTGCGAGCGCTTCCGGCTCATCGCCCGCCGCAGGCCCTCAGCCTCCCCGATCGTGAATCCGGCGAGCGCAATCGCCACGTCGAGCACCTGATCCTGGAAGACGACAACCCCGTGCGTCGCGAGCAGCGGCTCGCGCAGCAGCTCGTGGTCGATCGGCGGCACGAACGTCGGATCCTCCCGCAGCCGCCGCCGCGCCTCGATGTACGGGTGCACCGCCTTCCCCTGGATCGGCCCCGGCCGCACGAGCGCCACCTGGACGGTGAGATCGTCGATCGTCTCCGGCTTCGTGCGCAGGAGGCTCTGCATCTGCGCCCGGCTCTCGATCTGGAACGCACCGACGGTGTCGGCGGCCTGGATCTCGGCAAACACCGCGGAGTCATCGAGAGGAATGCGCGAGAGATCGATCGGCGAGCCGTACAGCCGCGCGATCTGGTCGACGCAGTCCTCGACCGCCGACAGCATCCCCAATCCGAGCAGGTCGATTTTGAGGAAGCCGGCATCCGAGCACGAGTCCTTGTCCCATTGGCAGATTTGCCGCCCGGCCATGGCCGCCGGCTGCACGGGCACGAGCTCAACGAGAGGACGCGACGAGATGACCATCCCGCCGGGGTGCTGCGAGATGTGCCGGGGCAGGCCGGAGATCTCTCCGGTCAGCATCTGAAACGCGCGCCAGCGGCGGGAGAGCAGCTTGCGGTCGGCGTCCGGCAACGCTGCGACCTCGTCCGCGACACGGGCGGCGTTCCAGCCGTCGGTGAGCCGGGCCAGTCGCTCGAGCTCGGCGTACGGCAGCCCGAGCGCCTTGCCGACGTCGCGGATCGCGCCACGCGAGCGGTACGTGGCGAAGGTTGCGACGAGCGCCGCATGCTCGCGGCCGTAGCGCTCCGTGACCGCGACGATCAGCTTCTCGCGGATGTCGCGCGGGAAGTCCAGGTCGATGTCGGGCACCGAGGTCAGCTCTCGGTTGATGAAGCGGCCGAGCGAGAGGTCGTGCTCCACCGGATCGACGTGCGAAAGACCTGTGAGGTAGCAGACGAGCGAGCCGACCGAGCTGCCCCGCCCCCGGCCCGGTGGCAGGAAACGGCGGGGCGAGTCGCGGCCGCGCACGTCGAGCGCCACCGCGCGCGCGAGCTCGAGCACCTCCCAGTGGAGGAGAAAGAAGCCGGCGAGGTGGATCTCCTCGATGAGCGCCAGCTCGGTGTCGAGCCGTGCCCGAGCGCGAGTCCGCAGCTGCGCAGCGCTCCCGGCGTAGCGCTCGTCAAACGCATGCACGCAGATTTCGGTCAGCTGCTTGATGGCCGGATCGGGCCCGTCCGAGAAATCCGGGTAGCGGTAGCCGAGCTCCTTGGTGAGGTCGAACTCGAGCCGCTCGGCGATGGCGACCGTCCGCTCGGCAGCCCCTCTGTCGATGCCGGCGAAGCGCTCGCTCATCTCCTCGGGTGAGCGCAGAACCGCCTCCCGGTTGCCGCGCCGCTCCTGCTCACAGCCGTCGAGCGAGGTGCGGTTGCGGATCGCGACGAGAACGTCCTGCAGGAGCGTGCGGCGCGGATGGTGCGCGTGGATGTTCCCGGTGGCGACGGTCTCGACGCCGAGGTGCTCGGCGAGGTCGCGCAGCGCGCCGTTCCGCCGTGTGTCTCCCCGCTCGAATGGCCGCTGCAGCTCGACGTAGAAGCGCTCGCGGCCGAATGCCCGGGCGAGACGAGCTGCAGAAGCGGGATCGCGCAGGCCGAGCCCGTCGCGTGCGCAGCCAGAGAGGCAGACAAGTCCTTCGTTCCGCTCGAGCACGGCTTCGAGCGAGACGGCTGGAGGCAGTAGCTCGCGATCCTCGCGCCCGGGTCGACGGGTGCCCGCGTGCGCAGCGGTGAGCAACCGGCAGAGGTTCGCGTACCCCTGCGAGGACTCGACAAGCAACGTGATGTGACTGCCGCCGTCGAGCGTGACCTCGGCCCCGGTGATCGGGCGAATGTCGAACTCTTTCGCAGCCCGCGCGAACTCGAGCGAGCCATAAACGCCATCGTGATCGGTGAGCGCGAGCGTCTCGTAGCCAAGCTCGGCGGCGCGTACGACGAGCTCCTCGGGCAGCGACGCGCCGTCGAGGAACGAGTACGCCGAATGGCAATGCAGCTCGACGTAGCTCATAGAATCGGCCTGTGATCGAGCCGATCTCCGTCACGGACAGGCCCGGGCGCAAGCTCGATATCAGGCTCGTGCTGGACGACGTCGTGCTGACCGAGACCCGCCACGCGGAGGGTGAGCCCGGCGCCGACCTGCACGTGCACCACCACCACGTCGACTGCTTCTACGTGCTCGACGGAGCGCTGAGGATCTCCCGAACCGACGGCGACCATGTCTTCACAGCCGGGGAACTCGTACTCGTGCCGCCGAATGTCGTGCACGGGTTTCGCAACCACCGCCCGGATTCCCGCTCCAGCGCCGGCAAAGCCGGCGCCTCCGCTACCGAGCGGCTCCGTCGAGCCTACGCCGGCGAGGACCTGCGCTTCCTCAACCTGCACGCGCCCGCGATGGGCTTCGACCGCTATTTGCAGGGGACGCTGCCTGCCGAGGAGTTCGACCAGCATCCTCCACCGGAGGACGGCGGGCTCGATCCGGCGTCCGTCATCGTGCGCACCGCCGAAACGGACGCCGTCACCATCGCCGGCGTCGGTGTCGGCTTTCTCGCGAATGCCGAGGACACGCTCGGCAGGATCGGGCTGATCGAGTACGCGGCGCCTGCGGGGTTCCCCGGTCCGCCACCGCATCTTCACGAGCGCACCTGGGACGCTTACTACGTCCTCGAGGGCCGGCTCGATGCGCGTATCGGGGACGAGGTCTTCGAGCTCCGCCCGGGAGATGTGGCCGCTGTGCCGCCCGGCACGGTGCACGGGTTCTCCAACCCGGGCGAGACGCCGGCGCGCTTCCTCGACATCCACGCCCCCGGCGGGTTCGAGGGCTACTTCCGTGAGTTGGCCGCCGTAGGAACGCGCGATCCGGCTGTGATCGCGCAGATCGGCTCCCGCTACGACATGATCCCGGTCTAGATGACCTGGGAAGCTCTCGTTGAAGCGGTCACCGCGCACCATCCGGACATAGCGCCGGGGAAGATGTTCGGCATGCCCTGCCTCAAGAGGGCGACCGGAAAAGTCGTCGCCGGGCACTGGAAGGACGGAGGCGTGACCGTGAAGCTCGTCGACGTCGCCGCCCGCGAGGCCGCTCTCACGCTTCCAGGTGTCGACTTGTTCGACCCGGGGATGGGCCGGCAGATGAGGGAATGGGTGCTCGTGCCCTCGGCGCTTTCCGGCGAGTGGGAGCGGCTGGTGGAGCAGGCGATCGGCTGAAATATGGACGTACTGAAGACGCGCGTCGCAGAGCTCCTGGGCACGCGCTACGCCATCGTGCAGGCGCCAATGGCCGGCGGCTTCGTCACGCCCGAGCTGGTGGCTGCAGTCTCCAATGCAGGTGGTCTCGGCACGATCGCGGGCGCCATGCTCTCGCCGCAGGAGTTGCAGGACGCCGTCGTCTCGGTGCGTCGGCTGACGGACAAGCCGTTTGGAGTGAACCTGTTCGCGCCACTCGAACCCGTCACCGCAGAACGGGAATCGGTCGCAGCGATGAACGCCATCCTCGCTCCGTTTCGGGAGGAATTGGGCCTGCCCGAGCCGGAGGATGCTTCCTTGCGCTGGGAGAGCGTCGCGCACGAGCAGATCGCAGTCGTCGCGAAGGAACGAGTGCCCGTGTTCAGCTTCGCGTTCGGCATTCCACACTTCGAGCCGGTGCAGGAAGCCGGCAGTGTGATCCTCGGCACGGCAACCACGGTTGCGGAGGCGGTCGAGCTGGAGGCGCGAGGCGTGGATGCCGTTGTCGCGCAGGCAGCCGAAGCCGGAGGGCACCGGGGCACGTTCCTGGCCGAGTTCGATCGGTCGCTCGTGGGCGGGATGGCTCTTCTCCCTCAGATCACCGGCCGTGTCTCGGTACCGGTCCTGCTCGCGGGCGGAATCATGGACGGGCGGGGCATCGTGGCCGCACTGGCTCTTGGCGCGGAAGGCGTTCAGCTCGGCACCGCCTTCCTAAACTGCCCTGAGAGCGGTACGCCCGACACGTACCAGCAGGCGGTCGCTGCGGCGGCGGATGATTCGACCGCGATCACAGCCGCGTACTCCGGCCGCCCTGCCCGTGCTATCCGCACGCCTCTCACCGCTACGGTGGAGAGCTCGGGTGTCGCCCTTTTGCCATATCCACTCCAGGCGTTGCTCTTGCAGGACATCCGGACGGCAGCGGCGCAGCAGGGCCGTGGCGACCTCTTGTTTCTGCTGGCCGGGCAGGGGACGGGGCTGCTGAGGCGCCTCCCAGCCGGTGAGCTCGTGGGGGTGCTCGTCCGGGAAACCGAGGAGACGGTTCGCCATCTCGCCAGGACACCTTGAGCCGTGGAGCGCCCGGAACGCGAGCGGTTCGACGACATCTGCGACGCCCTGACCACGTGGCACCCGGAAGTTCGCGTTTCGAAGGTGTTCGGCATGCCGTGCCTCAAGCGGTCGGGGCGCGTGATCGTCGGTTTCTCGCGGACGGGGATGGTGTTCAAGCTGACCGACCCGGCCGTCCACGCTCGAGCGCTTGCCATCGCCGGCGCGCACCTGTTCGACCCGTCCGGGCGTGGCAACGGTGTGTTCCGCCAGTGGGTCGTCGTACCGCCGGAGCAGGCGCAGGAGTGGGAGGCGCTCGCCCACGACGCGCTGGGCCAGGATCATTCGCTGTCGCCACCTACCCACTGACCGTGTGCAAGACGACCCTTGGCCTTGTGTTTCTGCAACACAAGGCCAAGGCTTCGCCGCGTCCCTGAACGCCGGGTTAGCCGAACGCCATTGACCTTGTGTTTCAGTAACACAAGGTCATCCCCGCCGTTCTCCGTCCTACGCACGCTGGCTGAACCAGCAGCCTGCTTCGGCATCCCGGTACACGCACGCGTTCTGACCCGATTCGAGGATCACCTCGAAGTAGCGGCGGTTCACTGGTTCGTCCGTCCACCAGCGGTCGACGACCCGCCATTCCTCGCGGACGAGCGCGACACGCAGCCGGTTGACTATGCGCGGCGAACCGTCCACGTGCATCTCGACGAGCGCCGGTCGTGGCGCGTTGAGCCGACCGGCTACTCGTCGCGTGGTACGACCATTTAACGCGGGTGAACCCATGGTTCCCCCGCGAGCCCCCTCCTTTTTTCAGCGGGACTCATGACGCCACACGGCCGCCAATGTGTTCCTGTCTTACTCATCTCTAGGCACGACCAAGGCTCGCGCTTCGGGAATGCGCGACCACGGCGCCACCTCCACCACGGCGCAGACGGCTCCTGAGCCCGCGCTCGCGCGTACCTGACGCAACCCCTCGCGCAGGCGTCCTCCGATCTCTGCCCCGGCCGGCTCGACGAGCGTGAGCTGCGTGCCGGTGTGCTCGGCGAGCTGGACGGCTTCGAGGCGTAACTCGACGACGGGTGCCGGGATCTCCATGAGCTTCGACCCAAGCGCTGCTCGCAGCCGCCCACGATCGGCCGTCGCGTCGCGCAGCGTCACCGTCCGCCGCCAGGAGCCGCCTCCGACGAGCCGCGCCGATACGGCGATCTTTCGGAAGGGCCGCCCTGCCCGCTCCGGCCGCGCCAGCAGCCGGTCGAGCAGCGAGCCGAACGCCCGCCGCAGGGTCAATTCGTTTCCCACCGCCTCCGGGAAGGTGAGCGCCTCGGCGAGCTCGGCGGTCGGTGTCCTGCCGCGCACGCGGCGTCGCTCGCCGCCACGTGCGAGGTGCCAGGCACTTCGACCAGCCGGCCCGAGCCGTTCGGCGACAGCACCGCCCGGCAACGCCGCGAGCTCACCCAACCTCCGCACGCCGAGCCCCTCCAGCTCCGCGTACCGGTCACCCGGCAGCGGCAGCAGCGAGAGCGGCAGCGGCGCGAGGAAGTCGCGCTCGTCCTTCCCTTCGACGATGAGTATCTGCCCGGGACGCGCGACGCTCGCCGCCGCGAGGGCGGCAAACCGGCGCCCGGCAGCGCCCGCGCGTGGATCCCAGGCAGTCCCGACGGCAGCGAGCGCCCGTTCGAGCGCCGCCACCACACCTCCGTAGAGCCGTTCGACCCCTTTCGTCTCGAAGACGACGACACCCGGCTCGACCGACTCGACCGCGAGCCCGACGTCCTCGAGCCGCCGCAGCACGCCCTCCCACTCCCGCTCGACCGTCGAGGGGTCGGGATCGACGAGCACGAGCTCCGGGCACGTCGCGAGCGCCTCCCCCAGGCGCATCCCCGGACGTACACCTGCGGCCTCGGCCGTCGTCGTCACCGGCCCGAGCAGCGGCTCCGTTCCCGCCACCGGCCCGAGCGCCGCCGGCCTGAGCTCGAGCCCCGGCCGAGAGCGCAGAGCCGCCCGCAACTCGAACCCAGGGATCAGAAGGCAGGCAATCAAGGGAAGTCAACGGTACACGAACATATGTTCGTATGTCAACCCGAATCGTCTCCGTGTGGCCCAGTTTGCTTGCTTAGGATGCGGCTACGGCACGCATTAACTTCAGCCCCGGCCAGTACCGCGACCTCGACAAGCCACTCGTCGAAATCGAGCAGGACGCGCCCCGACATGTCCGCTGGGCGCAACGCTTCTCGCGCGCCTGGCTGTGGACGATCATCATCACTCAACTGGTCCTAACGAGCTTGTTCGCGCTAGGCGTTCTGTTCTTCTTGTTGAAGGGCTAAGACAACGAAGGTTTGCGGGATCAGGGTTCGTCGGCACTCACACGCCTGAGCGCGCGGCTATGAGCGCGTTTGCGCGCGACGTGCTCGGGCTCACACCTCTCGCTGTCAATGGGTCGACCGCCGACATGTTCGTGTTGCCGAACGGCGACGTCTTCGCGGTCTCCTCGCTGCACGAGGAGGACGGCAGAGAGGAGCGCACGGTCGGCTTCCTCGTCGACGACCTCCCCACCGCGATCGATGAACTGCACGCAGCAGGTGTCGAGACGGACGGCGTCTCGGAGAACGACCGCTACCGCTACACGCATTTCCGCGCGCCAGACGGGCGGCTATACGAGCTCGTCGAGGAGCGCCCCCGCTAGCGACGGGCGGCGCGGAAGCACTCCGCCTTGTACGACAGTTCGACGCCATCGGAACCGGCGGCGGCATCGTAGAGCGCCCCGACGCCTTCGAGCACCTCGTCCCGTTCGTCCGGCGCCATGCTCGCGCAGTAGCTGCGCGAGAGAACGAGGTCGAGAAGCATTCCCCGGTCGACGCGCTGTGCCGACCCGAACGACGCGGTCTCAACCGCGCCGAACAGGCCGCTGGCGTCGATCGGCCGAACGGCATCGCCCGACTCGACGGTCCCGCTGTCGATCATCCCCTCGAGCGCACCCGAGAGCAGATCGTTCTCCTGTCGCATGTTCCACACGAGTGCGAGCACACCGCCGGGCCGCAGGACGCGGGCGATCTCCGGGAGCGCTGCAACGGGGTCGAGCCAGTGGAACGCCTGCGCGATCGTCACCACACCGACGGAGTCGGCCGCGAGCGGGATCGACTCGCCCATTCCCTCGAGCGCCTCCACTCCGGGGACGACGGCGCGCAGCTGGGCGAGCATCTCCGGCAGCGGATCCACCGCGACGACTCGGTGCCCGAGAGCGACGAGCTGCCGCGTGAGCTTCCCTGTGCCGGCGCCGAGGTCGAGGACGTCGGCCGGCGTATCGCCGACAAGCCAGCGGACGGCATCCTCCGGGTAGAGCGGACGGGAGCGCTCGTAGACCTCGGCGACGGAGCCGAACGACGTCCCGCGTGCCCGGCGTAGCTCGCTGTCCACTCGCCCGAGTCTAGAGACCACGCCGACGCCGGAACTCGGCGACGGCGGTGGCGTGGTCGACGATCGGCGCGGGGTAGCTGTTCTCGGCGAGCTCGGGCACCCAGCGGCTGACGTACACCCCTTCGGGATCGAGCTTCCGCGCCTGCGCGATCGGGTTGAAGACGCGATTCGGCCGCGTGTCCGTCCCGACGCCCGCCACCCACTGCCAGTTGCCGATGTTCTGAGCGACGTCGCCGTCAACCAGCAGATCAAAGAAATACCGTGCGCCTTCGCGCCAGTCGATTCCGAGATGCTTGACGAGGAACGACGCCGTCACGAGCCGCGCACGGTTGTGCATCCACCCCTCCGAGGCGAGCTGCCTCATGCCCGCGTCGACGAGTGGATACCCGGTGAGCCCGGCCTTCCACGCAGCGAGCGCGTCGTCGTCGTCACGCCAGCGGTCGCCGCGCGGGCGCAGGTCGTGGGTCTGCGTGCGCGGATTCGCGTAGAGGAGCTGTGCGTAGAAGTCCCGCCAGCAGAGCTGCCGGACGAATGCCGAGCCGCCTTTCTCGCGTGCCTTGACCGCCAGCTCGCGCGCCGAGACGCACCCGAAGTGGAGGTACGGCGACAGGCGCGAGGTGTCGTCGTCCCCGAGCGCATCGTGCCCGGCGCCGTAGGTCACCAACTTCGCGCGCAGCCAGCGAGCCATGCGTGCCCGGCCAGCCGTCTCACCGCCGGCCCTCCGCGACGCGACGAGCGGCGCACCCAAGCAGCCGTCCGGCAGCCGGAGCCACCGCGGCGCCCTGAGCACGCTCCCGAGAGGCACATCGCTCCAGGCGCGGTAGTACGGCGAGAAGACGAGGTAGTGGTCTCGGCCCGCGGGCGCAACCTCGCCGGGTGGCACGACGAAATGCCCGTCGACGAGCCGCAGGTCGAGCTCGGCCGCAAGGCACCGTTCTCGCTCACGCGCGTACGGGCTGACATCGGCGGTCGCGAACACCGCGTCGGCACCGACCTCGCGCGCAGCCCGCACGGTTTCGGCGACGACGTCACCCCTGCGAACATCGAGCGCGGCACCGATCTTGCGGAGCGACGTGTCGAGATCGGCGAGCGACTCGAGCAGGAACGCGTCCCGATTCGCAGCCGCGCCGTGTCGAGTTCCCCGGATCCCGTCGTCGAGGACGAAGAGCGGCAGCACGGTCTCCGCGGCAGCCACCGCAGCCGAGAGCGTCGGGTTGTCGTGCACGCGAAGATCGCGTGTGAAGAGGACGAGAGCTGTACGCAAGTCGTGCGCCTTTCGTTTCGGTGCCTGGCACGGGACAGGCACCAACCGTCGGCGAGCCGCCACGGTCAGCGAACCAAGGTACCCCTCGGCTCGACCTCGGAAGCTGGACCCGCCGCGGCACGAACCCGGCGATCAGCCCGCCGGCGGTAGCGGCCATGTGACGGCGCAGCGGCGGTACGCGCGTCAGCAACGGCAGCGCGAGATCCCGCAACACGCCGAACCCCACAGCCTGCGACTGGAAGAATGGGCTCAGCGCAAACGTGACGAAGGCGTAGTAGCGCAGCTGGGCTCGGCGGTGCTCGGCATACGCGCGCAAGGCGAGTTCGATGGACGGCGAGCGCCGAAGCGAGGCGACCAACTCCCAGGCGTCGATCAGCGCCAGGTTCACACCCTGGCCGAGATGCGGGCTCATGGCGTGCGCGGCATCGCCGATCAGCACGACCCGACCGCAGAACGGCCGCCGCAGCTGCACATGTCGGTAACCGGTGACGCTGAGATCGTCGAAGCCTCGAAGATGCTCGATGACCTCGGCGGCCGCCGGCAGAAGATCGACGACACCGTTGCGCCAGCGATCGAACCCGGCCGCGCGGATCGTGTCGACATGATCCAGACGAACGCTCCCGAAGAAGTTGCAGCGACCACCGCCAAGCGGGAGCAGGCCGATCAACTCACGACTGCCGTGGACGGCCTGCTCCAGCCTGCCGCTCACGCCTGACGTCCGGCCGATCGTCCAGGAGGCACCATAGGCGTAGTCGTGTCTCCAACGGACGAGACCGTCGATGTCTCGGAGAGTCGATGCCGAGCCGTCGGCGACGACGGTCAGGTCGAACGGGCCACGCCGCCGGCCACCGGCGAGGACGAGCAAGTCACCATCGATCCCCGTAACGTCGCATCCCGGCTCGATCGTCACACCCGCGTCCTCGGCAAACCGGACGAGCGCGGCGTGGAGGTTCGAGCGGTGCACGCCGAGCGCCTGGACCCCAGGGCCGGCAGCGGTGTATGGGAGATCGAGGATCAGGCTTCCGCGATGTGTTCTCGCGACGAGTCGCTCGATCGGCTCGGCGTCAGCGGCTATCTCCTTGAGGAGACCTAGCCGATCGAGAACGAGCTGACCCGAAGGCTGCAGCAGAAGACCTGCTCCGACCGGCCCGATCTCAGCGGTGCGTTCGAACAGCACGACTGTGTGCCCCTGATGCGCGAGCAAGGCCGCCGCGGTTGTTCCCGCGACGCCGGCGCCCACGACCCCGACGCGCAACCCGGTCAGCGGGCGATCTCGGCTGCTACGCCCTGCATCTGCACGAACCGCGGCACGATCTCGAGGACGCTGTCGCGGGCGCAGTAGGCGATGTCGGCTTCCAGCTCCGGGCCATTGTTGATCAGGTTCAGGCCGCTGCGCGACTGGCGAAATGCGTCCTCGGCGGTCGAGTACGAGCCGGCCAGTCGAACAGCTGCTTCCGCCGCGTCGCTGCGCCCAAAGCCGAGACCCCCGGCGATCCGGCCGGCGACGTACGCGTCATCGAGCGCGAACGAGCCCTTCACACCGGCGCAGAACACCGCGACGTCCTCCCCATGCTCACGCGCCGCCTCCGTGACGGCCGCGAGATTCAGGAGCGACGCGATCAGCACCCGCTCGCAGCGCTCCGCCGCCGTGACGATCGCACGGGTTCCATTTGTCGTGGACATGGCCAGAACGGCCGACCGCGGCTCCAGATACTCGCGCGGCGAGTTGCCGAGATCGAACCCTTCGATCCGCAGACCCAGGCGCTCCCCGCCCAGCGTCACCCCCGCGATCTCGTCGCGTAAGCCGCGTGCTTCCTCGACCTCGGCAGCGCAGAAAACCCGCTCGTACCCGGACGCGAGCGCCTGGCAGATCGTCGAGGTCGCCCGGATCACATCGACAACGATCCCGGTAGGAGCCGCAGCGGACTCGTCCGGAGTGAACGCGACGTGGACGTGCACGCGGGTACGCTAGCCGCGGTGGACGAGCCGCTTCATTGCTACCGGCATCCGAACCGGGAGACGCGGCTCGCGTGCTCCGAGTGCGGCCGCCCGATCTGCACCGAGTGCATGCACCACGCGCCGGTTGGCATCCGCTGCCCCGAGCATGCAAACGTCGGCGCGGTCAAGCCGAGCGCGACCCGAGCCGTGCGGCAGGTGCGCGGCAACATCACGAGGCACGCAGCCCCCGTGACCGCGACCCTCGTCGGAATCAATGTGCTCGTCTACCTGATCACCGTTGCCCAGGGTGGCGGGCTCGGCTCACCCGGCGGGAAGGTCTTCAGCCAGGGGCTGCTCTACGGTGCCGGAGTCGCGCACGGCGACTACTGGCGGCTGTTCACCGTGATGTTCCTTCACGCCGGCGTCCTGCATATCGCGTTCAACATGTTCGCGCTCTGGTGGCTCGGTTCGATCGTAGAACAGCTGATCGGGCCGTTCCGGTTCCTCCTCGTGTACGTCGCCTCGGGGCTTGCCGGGTCGGCGGGCGCTTTGCTTCTGACCAACCCATTCGTCCCCACCGTGGGTGCATCCGGCGCGATCTTCGGGATCATGGGCGCGCTGCTCATCCTCGAGTTCATGCAGACCGGCTCGCTCGCCGGCCAGGCCGCCACCATGATCGTGATCAACCTCGCGTTGACCGCCGCCATCCCCGGCATCTCGATCGGCGGCCACCTCGGCGGCCTGGTCGGCGGCATCGTCGCAACGTTCGCTCTTGCGAAGACGCGCTATGCGAAGCCGAGATGGATCGGGCCGGCGCTCGTCGCCGGCATCGGCGTCGTGAGCGTCGCGATCGCTATCGCGCACGCCAAAGGGACGATCTAGGCGCCGAGCGGCTTCACGATCGCGCTCACGCCCTCGAGCCCGGTCACCTCGACCGTCGTTCCCTCCTCGATACCCGCGGCAGAGTCGCCTTCGCCTTTCGCCGTCCAGAACTCCGTCCCGATCTTGACCTGACCTCGCGCGCCGGGCCCGGCCGAGATCGCGACGGTGACCACCGCGTGCCGGCCGACGATGTTCTGCGCCCCCGACGTGATGATCGGCGTCCGGCCGAGCGCCTTACGAAGAGGCCGACGTGTGAGGAGGAGCCCGAGCACAGCGACGCCCACGAACACGATCACCTGGATGCCGAAGCCGGCCCCGAAAGCCGCAGCGATCGCCGCACACACGGCACCGAGCGCGACGTAGACGGCCACGAAGGCGAGCGTGAACGTCTCGATCGCCAGCAGGACGAGCGCCCCGACGAGCCAGACGACGATCTCGGCGCCGTGGGTCGACATCAGCCCTTGTCGTCCCCGGAGCTATCGGTGCCCGCCGCGTCACGGCCGGACTGGAAGCCGGCGCCGAGCGCGGCAATCGCCCCCATCGCGGCGGTCGCGTCGGACGGAACGATCATCAGCGTCACGCCTTCGCCGTCGGCGAGCTTCGGCAGCGCCTGGATGTACTGGTACGTGAGCAGCTCTCGCGTCGGGTTACCCTCGTGGATCGCTTTGAAGACCGTGATCGTCGCCTCGCCCTCACCCTGCGCGCGCAGGATCTTCGACTGCCGCTCACCTTCTGCGGTGAGGATCGCCGCCTGCTTCTCGCCCTCTGCGGTGAGGATCTGCGACTGCTTGATGCCCTCGGCAGTGAGGATCGTCGCGCGCTTGTCGCGCTCCGCGCGCATCTGCTTCTCCATTGCCTCCTGGATCGAGCCGGGCGGATCGATTGACTTCAGCTCGATCCTGACGACGCGGATGCCCCACCTCTCGGTCGCCTCGTCGAGCACGATCCGGAGGTCGGCGTTGATCTTGTCGCGCGAGGTCAGCGCCTCCTCTAGCGAGAGGGAGCCGATGACGTTGCGCAGCGTGGTGACCGTGAGCTGCTCGACTGCGAGCAGCAGGTTTGCGACCTCGTAGGTTGCGCGGAACGCATCGGTGATCGTGAAGTAGAAGACGGTGTCGATCGAGATCGTGACGTTGTCCCGAGTAATCACCGGCTGCGGCGGGAACGTCACCACTTGCTCCCGCAGGTCGACGAAGGGTCTCCGCAGACGGTCGACGAACGGGAACAGGAAATGCAGGCCCGGATCGAGCGTGCGGCTGTACCGGCCAAGACGCTCCACGACGCCCGCTCGCGCCTGCGGCACGATCCGCACCGCCTGCACGAGCACGACGAGGACGGAGAGAAGAAGAACGGCGGCGACGATCAACGCCGCGATGTTGCCTGCCATGCTGGGCTCCTAGGTCTCGAAGACAGATCCGACTGTAGTGCACGGCGCGGCGCTAGGCGATGGGCGCACGAGAACCCCGCGTGCCTGTCCCGGACAGGCACGCGCACGAGACTGTGCCCGGTTGCGCACGACTTCGGTCGGCAAGCGACTTTCGGCCCGACGACGACCAGTTCAAGCCGCTCGTGCCCACACGATCGTCCCGAGCAGAAGCTGTTCGCCTGTCCCGGGACAGGCACGCGCACGAGAATGTGCCCGCATGCACGCGGCATCGTGCGGCCCTAGCTATAGCTAGCCGCCCTAGGACAACCAAGCCGATCGAGCGGCCGTGCCGCCGTGTTGCGCCGGTCGGACGGCTAGCTCGTCTCGTACTCGTCGTGGCGCCGTACCCAGAGCGGCGTCGTGTCGCTCTCGTCGCGACCCTTCGGCGTGCGGTCGAGGAGGGCGTAGTAGGGCATTGCGAACTCGAGGCCGCGTGAAGTGGACAGGTAGGTCCGGTAGACGTTCCTGTCCGATAGCGCGTAGGCGCTCAGGCCTGGGCCCTCGGCGACGTAGCCCGCGACGTCGGTCGCGCACATACGTGCGTTCTGCTCGACAGTGGGCGGGATCTCGCCCTCCAGGAACGGCTTCAGCTCCTGCGCTGTGTACAAGAAGCCGAGGTCGCGGTTGAAGTCGCTGCCGCCGCTGGAGACCCAGTCGATGCCCCAGCCCATCCGCTCCTGTAGGCGATCAACTTCGCGAGCGGCGCGCGGGAGGCGAGTAGCACGGTTGTGTCCCTGGCCTTGAGGTGGGGCACCTGCGGGGCGAGCGTGTCCGCGATCGAGGAACAGACTGGGCAGCCTGCCTCGTAGGTTGGCCCGAACATGAAGTGGTAGACGAGCAGTTGGGAGCGGCCGTCGAAGAGATCGGCGAGGGCCTTTGTGCCGTCCTCCGTCTCGAAGCGGTAGTCATTCTCGACCGGAACCCAGGGCAGCTGGCGCCTTCGTCTTGTCAGCTCGTCGCCCTGGCGGGTGAGCTCCTTCTCCTCCTTCAGCAGCTCGTCGCGCGCTGCCTGCCACTCCGCCTGCGTGCTGATCCTGTGCTCCGTCATCGACCGGCCACCTCCTGCGTGGATCCGCGGGGTCATCTCTCACCAATCCGAGCTTAAGCGTTCCGGTGAAGCACCATCCGGGTCCCTCCTTCGCGAGTGAGTCCTCGACAGACCCGCAGCCTCGAATGATGCCCCCGGATGAACCTCTCAGCCGTTCACAACCTGTGTAGGCACGTCACTAGCCGCCGGCCACGGCTGCCGCCACGCCGCTCTCGGCTAGTGCCGCCTGCGCTGCCGCAAGACGGGCGAGCGGCACGCGGTACGGCGAGCAGCTCACGTAGTCGAGTCCAAGGCCATGGCAGAACGCAACCGACTTCGGCTCGCCGCCGTGCTCGCCGCAGATGCCGAGCTTCAGGGTCGGCTTCTCGCCGCGGCCACGCTCGATCGCCAGCCGCATCAGGTCGCCGACGCCGTCCTGGTCGATCGTCTCGAACGGGTCGTTCTCCAGCACGCCCGACTCCAGGTAATGCGCGAGGAACCGACCCGCGTCGTCACGGGACAACCCGAGCGCGGTCTGGGTGAGGTCGTTCGTGCCGAAAGAGAAGAAATCGGCCTGTCGCGCAATCTCGTCCGCGCGGACGCACGCGCGCGGTAGCTCGATCATCGTCCCGATCAGGAACGCGATATCGGGCGCCTCCTCGGCAAGAACCCGCTCAGTGAGCTCCCGCAGCCGGCGCAGCTCCTCTTCGAAGCCGACGAGCGGGTGCATGATCTCGACGAGCGGCGCCTCACCCGTACGCGTCCGCACGGCGACCGCAGCCCGAGCGATGGCACGCACCTGCATCTCATAGATCTCCGGATAGAAGAGACCCAGCCGCGCCGCGCGGAAGCCGAGCATCGGGTTCGCCTCGTGCAACGACTGCACCCGCTCGCGCGTGCGCTCGTCGTCGACCTCGTCGAGCGACGGCAGGAACTCGTGCAGCGGCCAGTCGAGCAGGCGGATCGTGACCGGAAAGCCCTGCATCGCCTCGAGGATCTCTTCGAAGTCGCCCTGCTGGATCGGTCGCAAGCGGTCGAGGACCGCGCGGCGGCCCGCCTCGTCCCGTGCGAGGATCATTTCGCGCATCAGCTCGAGCCGGCCCTCGTCCTGGAACATGTGCTCGGTGCGGCAGAGACCGATGCCCTCCGCGCCAAACTCGCGCGCCTTGGCAGCATCGACCGCCGAGTCGGCGTTCGCGCGCACCCGCAACCGCCGGATCTCGTCGGCGAAGCCGAGAACCCGTGTGAAGTCGTCGTTGAGACGAGCCGGCACAACGGGTACGGCGCCGAGCATCACTTCGCCTGTCGCGCCGTCGATCGTGATCACGTCGCCCTCGCTGAGCTCATGCCCGGCGATCTCGACGGTGCGCGTGTGTGTGTCGACGGTGAGCGCCTCGCAGCCCGTCACGCATGGCTTCCCCATGCCGCGCGCGACCACCGCCGCATGTGACGTGAGACCGCCGTGCGCAGTGAGGATGCCTTGCGCGTGGAGCATGCCGTGGAAATCGTCCGGCGTCGTCTCCCAGCGGACAAGGACGACCGCCTCCCCCGCCTTGCCGCGCGCCTCGGCCGTGTCGGCGTCGAGCACGATCGCACCGGAGGCAGCGCCTGGCGAGGCGTTCAGGCCTTTCGCGATCACCTCGACCGGGAAATCGGGGTCGATCATGGGATGGAGCAGCTGGTCGAGCTGGGCGGGGTCGATCCGCGCTACGGCCTCCTCGGCCGAGATCACGCCCTCGTCGACCAGGTCGACGGCCATCTTCAGCGCGGCCGCGGCGGTGCGCTTCGCCGTCCTCGTCTGGAGCAGGTAGAGCCGGCCGTCCTCGACTGTGAACTCGACGTCCTGCGCGTCGCGGTAGTGCTCTTCGAGGCGGTGCAGCGTGTCGAGGAGCTGCTCGTACGCGGCCGGCAGAGCGTCGCGCATCCGCTCGATCGGCTCCGGCGTGCGGATTCCTGCGACGACGTCCTCCCCCTGTGCGTTCGCGAGGAACTCGCCGTAGAGCCGCGCTTCGCCGGTCGACGGGTCCCGTGTGAAGCAGACCCCGGTTCCCGACCCCGCGCCCTTGTTGCCGAAAACCATCTGGACGACGTTCACGGCGGTACCGATGTCGTCGGGGATGTCGTACGTGCGCCGGTACACCTGCGCGCGCGGCGAGTTCCACGAGTCGAACACAGCACGCGTCGCGCGTCGCAGCTGCTCAGCCGCATCTTGCGGGAAAGTCGAGCCGGTCTCCTCCTCGTAGATCCGACCGAAACTGGCGATCAGCTCCCGCAGCTCGTCGGCGCCGAGATCGACATCCTGGCGCGCGCCGGAGCGTGTCTTGAGGTCGACGAGCGTCTGCTCGAACCGGTGGCCCGGAATGCCGTCGACGACCTCGCCGTACATCTGGATCAGCCTGCGGTACGAGTCGTAGGCGAAGCGCGGATTGCCCGTCGAGGCCGCAAGACCCTCGACCGCCGTGTCGCTCAGCCCAAGGTTGAGGATCGTGTCCATCATCCCGGGCATCGAGACGGCAGCGCCCGACCGCACGGAGACGAGCAGCGGGTCGTGCGCATCACCGAAGCGTTTACCTGAGCGCTTCTCGAGCGCCGCGACGTGCGCAGTGACCTCGTCGTCGAAACCCGCGGGCACCTCGCCGCCACCGCTGAGATAGGCGCGGCACGCGTCCGTCGTGATCGTGAAACCCGCCGGCACGGGCACGCCGAGCGCGGTCATCTCGGCAAGGCCGACGCCCTTTCCCCCGAGGAGCTCCCTGCCGCCCCCTGAGTCCTCGTCGAAGTCGTAGACGAAACGTGCGCCGGCCAAGCCACGATCAAAGCACAAGGCCACGGCTAGTGACGAAACGGCACGAGTCGCCCATAGTGAGCGCAGGAGGTTCAGGGGAGATGATCCGAATTGGGGTGTTGTCCGGGCTGAGCGTGTTGAGCGCGTTCGTGCCGGGCGTGCCGGGCGGCATGGTGGTGGCGATGATCCTCGCGTGCGTTGCGGGGTTCGGCGCGGTTCGCTTCCACGATGCGGCCGAAACGCTTGCGACCTCTGGTCACGCGGAGGCGGGATCGACGCTCCGTGTCGCGCGCTTCTGCGACGACCTCGCGGTGGCGCTCTGCATCCTCGGTCTGCTGTACGGGATTCACCCGCTCTGAGTCTGTAAGACTGGCCGGGGTGGCGGGTCGGATTCTCGCGTGCGGCGGCGACGGCGACTTCACGGCATTCCTGCTCGAGCTGAGCGGCCGTGCGCGGCCGCGCCTCTGCTATCTGCCCACTGCGACTGGGGACGACCCTGCGCGCATCACTGCCTTCTATGACCGTGTACTGCGTCACGACTGCGACCCGCACCACGTCGGGCTGTTCGGAACGCCAGAGCGGCCGGCGGAGCGCGTCGCCGAGGCAGACATCGTCTGGGTCGGCGGCGGCAACACCGCGAACATGCTCACGATCTGGCGGCTACACGGAGTCGACAACGCTCTGCGCGCAGCATGGGAGAACGGCGCCATTCTCGCGGGCTGCAGTGCCGGCGCCAACTGTTGGTTCGAGGACTGCGTCACCGACTCGTTCGGGCCGCAGCTTGCACCGCTCGCCGATGGGCTCGGGATCCTCGCAGGCAGCTTCTGCCCGCACCACGACACGGAAGATCTGCGCCGCCCGGTCTATCGGCAGCTTGTGGCGGACGGTACGCTGCCGCCGGGCATCGCTTGCGACGACTTCGCCGCCGTCCTCTACGACGGGACGGAGCTCGCGGAGGCCGTCACGCTCAACGCCGGGGCGGGCGCACGTCGCGTGACGTCGACCGGGGAAGACCCGCTGCCCTCGAGACTTCTGTGAGCAACGGCTACGAGGACCGGGCTGACGGCTGGATCGCGTGGGCGAGGAAGCCTTCTCACGATGCGTACGCGTACTTCCGCGACGCGTTCTTCGCAATTCTCCCCGCGCCGGGCGGTCGCACGCTCGAGGTCGGCTGTGGAGAGGGGCGCGTGTGCCGCGACCTGCGCTCCCGTGGGTACAACGAGGTCGTTGGACTCGATGCTTCTCCGACGCTCGTCGCAGCAGCGCAGAAAGCCGATCCAGACGGCGAGTACGTCATCGGCGCCGCTGAGGTGCTTCCTTTCGAGGCTGCGAGCTTCGACCTGGTCGTCGCCTACAACTCGCTGATGGACGTCGACGACCTCGCGGCAAGCGTGCGCGAGATCTCGCGCGTGCTTGTCGAGGGAGGTCGATTCTGCGCATGCGTCACGCATCCGGTCCGCGCCCGCGGAGGCTGGGAGACGCGAGCGTCCAGCGAGGTCTACGTCATGGAGCACTCGTATTTCGAGGCGCGGCGTTACCGGTTCGAGGCCGCACGGGACGGTCTCGAGTTCACCTTCGACTCGCGAACGTACCCTCTGGCGGATTACGCGAACGCGATCGAGTCGGCGGGGCTCGTGATCGAGTCGCTGCGCGAGCCGGTGGGCCGCGATGCGCACGACAGATTCCTGCCCGAGTTCCTGCTCTGGCGGGCACTCAAGCGGTGAAGCGCGTCGTTCTCATCTCTTCCGCGAGCGCGAGCGGCAAGACGACGCTTGCTAACGAGCTCGCCCGGCGGCTGGACGCGCCATGTCACGAGCTCGACGCGCTCAACCACGGCCCCGGCTGGACGGAGGCGACCGCCGAAGAGCTCCGCGCGGCTGTCGAGCCGCTCGTCGCCGGGAAGCGCTGGGTGATCGACGGCGCGTATCGCGGCAAGCTCGGCCATCTCGTGCTCGACGCCGCCGACACAGTCGTCTGGCTCGATCTGCCCATGCGCACGTGGCTGCCGCGGCTGGTACGCCGAACCGCGAGTCGCATCGTCCGCCGCCAGGAGCTCTGGAACGGCAACCGCGAGACGCTGCGCGGAGCGATGTGGGGACGCGACGCGCTGATCCCGTTCGCTTTGCGCAACTACCCACGCCGACGGCGGGTCTATCCGGTCGAGCTCGCCCGCTACGACGTCGTCCGGCTCCGCTCGACCGCCGCTGCCGAGCGCTGGCTCGCGCAGGTCCCACGCGGGGAGTAGAGTCGGACGTCGATGGCGTTCGAGGATCTCAAGCAGCGTCAGAGCATCGCCTGGGGTAGCAGCCCGTTCGAGAATGTCGCCGCCTCGCTCGCGGATGTCCATGACGCGATCGTCGAGAGCCTCGGCCCCCAGCCAGGCGACGAATGGCTCGACGCGGCCTGCGGCACGGGAGAGCTGGCGTTCCTCGCGGCCGCTGCAGGCGCCCATGTAACCGGGATGGATTTCGCGGAAGCCCTCGTCGGAACCGCACGCCGGGAGGCTGACGAACGCGGGCTCCACATCCATTTCGACGTCGGCGACGTCGAGGCGATGCCCTATCCAGACGACCAGTTCGATGTCGTCTCCTCGACGTTCGGCGTCATGTTCGCCCCGAACCACGCCGCCACAGCCGCCGAGCTGGCACGCGTCACTCGCCCCGGCGGCCGGCTGGGCCTTGCCTGCTGGACGCCGGACGGCGGCGTCGGCGCGATGTTCAAGCTGCTCGCGCAGTTCCAGCCGCCGCCACCCGAGGGTGCCGGTAGCCCACTTGCCTGGGGCGTCGAGGGGAAAGTCCGAGAGCTGCTCGGCGATGCGTTCGAGCTCGAGATCGAAGAGCGGACGAGCGTCCACCGCGAATCATCGGGGCAGGCGTACTGGGACTTCATGCTGTCGGGCTTCGGACCGCTGAAGACGCTCACCGAGTCACTCGACGGCGAACGGCTCGCGGAACTCGCCCAAGCGTGGGACGGTTTCACCGAAACGATGCGCGACGGCGACGGGATCGCGCATCGCCGCCAGTACCTGCTGATCCTCGGGACCCGGCGCTAGACGAGCTCAGGCCCGGAGCCGATCGCACGGCGCCTGCGCGAGCCGCGCTTTCGACTGCTGTTCGCCGCACGGAGCGTGTCGGTCCTCGGCGGCAGAATGGCCGACATCGCCCTCGCGTTCGCCGTCCTGCGGATCGGAAGCCGGACGCAGCTCGGCTACGTAGCGCCCCGAGCGCGTCGGGACGCCGCATCAACCGCGGCTTGCGCGCGACCGCTGCTCGGCGAGCCATGCGGCGGCGCGCAGGCCCATCCAGAACGGCGTCAGGATCACGTAGAAGAGGACGTCGGCGATCGTCATCAGCGTCCACCAGAGCACCCAGTAGCGCAGCGGCACCCAGCCCTTCTCGGCCAGATCGCGCCTCACGTCGCTGCCAGCCCACGTCGGCGCTCAGCAACGAGCCGGATGATCCGCATCGCCGTCTCCTCAACCGAGAGCTCCGAGACATCGAGCACGGGGCAGCCGAGCCGGCGATGGATCGCGGTCGCCTGCTCCAACTCCTCGTAGATGCGCTCGAGATCCGAGTAGCGCTTGTTCGGCGCGCCCATACTGCGTACCCGCTCGACTCGGATGTCGGCGAGTCGCGACGGATCGATCGTGAGGCCGACGATCTTCGCGGGATCGATCTCGAACAGCTCTGGCGGCGGCTCCACTCCCATCACGATCGGCACGTTCGACACCTTGTGTCCGAGGTAGCCGAGGTAGATCGAGAGCGGCGTCTTCGAGGTGCGCGAGACGCCGACGAGGACGACGTCCGCCTCGTCGAGCCCACCCACGCCGTCGTCGTACTTGACGGCGAACTCGATCGCCTCGATCCGCCGGAAGTACGTGTCGTCGAGCGGCGCGCGGGCACCCGGCTCCATCCGTGCTGCGACGCCGGCGACGCGCGAGATGGAGTCGATGGGATGCCCGAGGAGATCGCAGTAATGGAGCCGCGAGCGGCGGCAGAGCTGGCGCATCGTGTCACGGAGCCCCGGCTCGACGAGCGTGTAGACCATCACGGCGGGGCGTCCTCGAGCTGCAGCGCAGGCGACCTGAAGATCCTCAACCGTCTCGCACCGTGGATGGCGCACCAGCACGAACTCCTGCCCGGGGAACTGGGCTTCGAGAGCCAGCACGAGCCGGGTTGCGGTTTCGCCCGTCGAGTCCGACACGACGTGGAGCTCGACCGGCTGCGCCTCCTCGGTTACGGGGTCGCTCACGGTCGGAGGCTACAGGCCGTCGCCGCTTGGCACCCTAGCCCCGTTTGCGGGCGATCCCCCGGGTCTCGGCGCCGGTCAACAGCACGAGATCGCCGGGCGCGAGCTCGATTTCCAGCCCGCGCTGTCCTGCGCTGACGTAGACCGTGTCCCACCCGAGAGCGGACTCGTCGACGAGCGTCGGCAGCGCCCGCTGCTGCCCGAGGGGGCTGATCCCACCTGTCACGTAACCCGTGAGCCGCTCGGCCGCGGCGACCGTCGCCATCGCGGCGCGTTTCCCCAGTGAGCGCAGATCCAGCTCCTGCTCCACCGGCACGATGGCGACGTGTGCCTTGCCGTCCACGTCGACGATCAGCGTCTTGAACACTCGCGCCGGCTCGATGCCGAGCTTCTCAGCAGCCTCGAGCCCGTAGGCGGCACCCGGTTCATGGCTGTATTCGTGGACGACGAACGCCACACCGGCCCGCTCGGCCACCTCGATCGCGCGTGTCTTCGCCGCCACTAGGGTCGCCTCCGGCGCGAGGCCGGTAACGTCTTGCGCATGCCCGACGCCCTCACCATGGACGCCATCGTCTCACTGTGCAAGCGGCGCGGCTTCGTCTTCCCGTCGTCCGAGATCTACGGCGGGCTCGGCTCCTCGTACGACTACGGCCACTACGGCGTGCTGCTGAAGGAGAACGTGAAGGCGCGCTGGCTGGAGGCGATGGTGCGCGAGCGCGACGACATCGTGGCCCTCGACTCGTCGATCATCCTCCACCCACAGGTCTGGGAGACGTCCGGCCACACGAGCAACTTCACCGACCCGCTGATCGACTGCCGCTTCTGCAAGAAGCGATTCCGCGCCGACCATATCGGCGAGTCGCAGTGCGGCCAGCGGCCGAGCAAGCACCCGGGCGAAACCTCCGACTGCGACCTCACCGAGGCGCGGCAGTTCAACCTGATGTTCGAGACGCGCGTCGGGCCGGTCGAGGAGACGGGCGTCCCGGTGTACCTGCGCCCGGAGACCGCGCAAGGCATCTTCATCAATTTCAAGAATGTCGCCCAACTCGCGCGTCGCAAGCCGCCGTTTGGCATCGCGCAGATCGGCAAGGCGTTCCGCAACGAGATTACTCCGGGCAACTTCATCTTCCGCACGCTCGAGTTCGAGCTCATGGAAATGGAGTACTTCGTCCCGCCCGCCGAGGCGCAGGAGTGGCACCGATACTGGATCGACGAGCGCAGGCGTTGGTTCCTCGACCTCGGCCTCCGTGACAGCCACCTGCGCGTCCGAGCCCACGACCCGGACGAGCTCTCGCACTACTCCTCCGGGACGAGCGACCTCGAGTACCTCTTCCCGATCGGCTGGTCGGAATTGGAAGGCATCGCCAACCGCGGGGACTATGACTTGACCGCACATACACAGGCAACAGGCACGAAGCTGGAATGGGTCGAGCAAGACGGCAGCCGCTACACCCCGCACGTCATCGAGCCGGCGCTTGGCGTAAACCGCGCGATGCTCGCCTTCCTATGCGACTCCTACGACGAGGAGGTCGTCGCCGACCGCGAGCGCACCGTGCTGCGGCTCCATCCGCAGATCGCGCCGGTGAAAGCCGCCGTGCTGCCGCTGATCGGTAAGGAAACGGCGATGGTCGAAAAGGCGCGTGCACTGTACGAAGGGCTGCGGCGTGTCGTTTCGGTCGAGTACGACGACTCGGGTCAGATCGGTCGCCGCTACCGGCGTCAGGACGAGATCGGCACCCCGTACGCGCTGACGGTCGACGAGCAAACACTCGAAGACGACACGGTGACGATCCGCGACCGCGACTCGCTCGCCCAGGAGCGGATCCCGCTCGCAGGCGCGCGCGAGGCGCTGCTCGACCGGCTCGACCAGCCGTGGGTCTCGCCGAAGACGGGCTAGCCGCATGGCAAACGTCTTCGAGCCACAGTTCGACGAGCCGCGCGACCAACCCGGCTTCCAGACGCGACGCGCGCGCGTGGGTCGCCAGATCGGCGCCGAGCGACTCGGCGTCAGCCTCTGGGAAGTCGACCCCGGCGAGGCCGCATACCCGTACCACCTCCATCTCGGCGAAGAGGAACTGGTCGTCGTGCTGGCCGGCCGCCCCAGTCTTCGCTCGCCGAGCGGCTGGCGCGAGCTTGACGAAGGCGAGATCGTCAGCTTCCCGCGCGGCGAAGCCGGCGCGCACCAGATCGTCAACCGGACGGCCGAGCCGGCGCGCTTCCTCGCCATCAGCACAAATCGCGAGCCGGACATCGTCCTCTACCCGGACTCCGGCAAGGTCGGGGTAGCACAGCGCACGCCAGGCGGGTTACACCTGTTCTTCCGCCAGAGTGACGTCGTCGACTACCACGACGGCGAACAGCCTCCGCCAAGCTAGAGGAGCGTCGCGCAGGCGACCAATCTCGATTCACGACAGGCCATAGCGCCGGGGATCGGCGACCGCAAGCCCGACCCCGACTCGCGGCCTAACGATCAAACCTCTGGACAGCTCTTCTGCTCGCCCCGCCAGTCGCGCTGGCCATCGATGTCTTCGCGCGGATCCTCGCCGAGATTGGGCGCGCCGATGACGAGGATCTCGAGGCCCTCCGGCCCGGCCTCGTAGCCTCGCCACGTACCGTGCGGGACACGCACCGCATCCCATTCCTTGAACTCGACGATCTCGTCGTCGAGCTTCATCCGCCCGCTCCCGCGCACGACCACGTGCACCTACTCTTGCTTGTTGTGCGTGTGTCCGTACGGAAAGCGATAGCCGGGCGGGACGCGCTGATAGGTCAGGCCGGACTCTTCGAGCCCGAGTGCCTCTGTCGCCGCGCGGAACTCCAGGTCTGGCGCGCCGTCGAAGTTTGACCCGAGGTCATCCAGGTCATCCTTGAGGTTCCTGAGCGTGAACGGCACGGCGCGATCCTATGGCACCGCGCAGGACGTACCGACGACGACGAGCGAGCGAGGACGTACCCGCGCGACGGCACTCAAGCATCATTCCCGCACACTCGGGCAAGGTGCCCGCTTTCCTCTGACCTAGGATTCACGCGTGACCAGACTCCGAAGCTATTGGAGATGGCTCGGCCACCGGCTTCGGCTCTCCCAGCCCGGCCGAGTGCTCTTCACCGGTGGGCTACTGGTCGGCGGTGCCGAAATAGTGATCGGACGGGTTCACGGCGACCGGGAGGGCGGCGCACCCCTGGTGGTGTTGGCACTCCTGCTGGTCGGCGTGGTCAGCCTGGATGCCGTCGGCCGGGGAGTCGTCGCTGTTGTTCGCCGTCTCATCTCGAATGGCGGGCTCAGGCGTCATTCCTGAGCACTGGCGCAACCGTCCTTGACTGTCTGCACGCGCCCAGTGGCGAGGGCGGTCGTTGTCCTCGAAGTCTGTGAGCTGAATGTCGCGCCGCATCGACGCTTGCGTCTCGCGGGCAGCCATCTCCACGTCTTTGATTGAGCGGACGCCAGGAGCCGAGGAGTCCTCTAGATGAGTAGTTCCACGGGTTTAGGCGATGTAGTCGATCAGGGTGCGTGGTGGGCGGCCGAGTCGGTGGTTGAGGGTGATCGCGGCTGCGAGGGCGAGGAAGCGTGTGCTGATGCGGGTTCGGAGGCCGTGGAGGGTGCGAGCTCCGTGTCGTTGGAGGGCGAGCAGGTCTTTGCAGGTCTGGAAGATCGATTCGATCCGCTGTCGGATCGGCGCCAGGTGCGGTCGCCGACCGGGTTCGTCTTTGCGGCGCGGCCGGCAGATAGTGGCG
>JBBRNX010000010.1:0-101364 GCA_038230035.1 Gaiellales bacterium | reverse complement strand
TCGCCTACCACTCACATCGACAGCGCAACCAAGCGCTGCCACACTGGCTCCACCACTACAACCGGACAAGACCACACAGCTCGCTCGGAGACCGACCCCCGATCAGCCGCGTTCACAACGTCTGTGGGTAGGACAGCTAGCAGGCGCCTGTGAGTGTCAGAGCGCCCGAAGGACCTGTCCGGTGCGCAATGGCGTTGCCCGAAGCAGCCTGGGCGCAGTACCCCGTGAGACTTGCGCTCTTGATCGTCTGCAGAGAGACGCCGGCGTCGTAGGACGCCTTTAGCTTCGTCACCGTCGCGCCCGCGTACGAGTTCTTCTCGGAGTAGTACGCCTCGATCGCCGGTAGTGCGGCGCGGACATTGGCCTTTGCCGCCGACCGGTTCGCGCGGTCTCTGAAGCCGAGGTAGGAGGGAACGGCGATCGCGAGCAGCACGGCGACGATCACCATCACGACGAGCAACTCGATGAGGGTGAAGCCTCGCTCATCCCACATCGGGCTCCGCCGCGTGGTGGTCATGCGCATGTCGTGCCTCCGCGAGGTCGTTGGAAACGTCTGCCAGATCGATATCGCCGTCTCACGGCGGCTACGAGAGCCGCGAACGGGTGATTCTTGGGGGGGCTCTTCGTCCCCCGCTGCGTGGGATCCGGCCGGCTGCTCTCCAGCAGGCCCGGTGAGGTGATCGTGCCGACGTGTTTCCCCGTCCCTGGAGCCGAGGTGCGACGGACGGCTATCGCCAGCGAGGGGCCGATCGGTTCGACCCAATGGTGTCGCCCACAGCGGTCTCTCGCCTCCTCGGGTTGGGACGGGACAAGCTCGGCGGATTCTGCGCCTCGGGTGATGCCGCCGGCGTGTCTTAACAGACCCTCAAGCTAGGCAGGGCAGCTGCCGATAGCTGGCCCCGTGGAGCTTTCCGAGCAAACCGATCTGGTTGCGCCCCTGTCGATCGACGTGCTGCTCGAGCGCGCGGTGGACCTCAGCGCTTCGGACCTGCACGTCACCGCGGGGTCCCATCCGGCCGTTCGCCTGCACGGGCATATCGAGCTTCTACGCGACTTCGCCGTCCTCGACCCCGACGCGGTCCGCGAGTTGATGTACCGCATCACGACCACAGAGCAGCAGAAGAAGCTCGAGCTCGATCGGCAGCTCGACTTTGCCTACGGGCTCCGCGGTCTCTCGCGCTTCCGTGTCAACGTCTACTACCAGCGCGAGAGCCTCGCGGCCGCCTTCCGCCTGATCCCGACCGACATCCGCTCGCTCGATGACCTCGGCTTGCCGCCGTCCCTGCACGAGCTCGCGACGAAGCCCCGCGGGCTCGTCCTCTTCACTGGTCCGACCGGCTCGGGTAAGTCGACCTCGCTCGCGGCTCTGATCGACGAGATCAACGAGTCGCGGACCGACCACATCATCACGATCGAGGATCCGATCGAGTTCCTCCACAACCACAAGCGCTGCATCGTCAACCAGCGCGAGGTGGGACAGGACGCGCTCGGCTTTGCTGCCGCTCTTCGCGGCGCGCTACGCCAGGACCCGGACGTGATCCTCCTCGGCGAGATGCGCGACCTCGAGACGATCGGGACTGCGCTGACAGCAGCGGAAACGGGCCACCTCGTCTTCGGCACCCTGCACACACAGAGCGCTCCGAGCACGGTCGACCGCATCATCGACGTCTTCCCTGCGGCGCAGCAGGATCAGGTCCGCCAGCAGCTTGCGAACACCCTGCAGGGGATCGTCACCCAGACCCTGCTTCCCAGAATGGATGGGTCGGGTCGGGTCCCCGGTCTCGAGATCCTCTTCCTCGACGACGCGATCCGGAACCTCATTCGCCAGGGCAAGATCGAGCAGATCTATTCGTACATGCAGACCGGCACCCGCCGAGGGATGCAGACGATGGAGCAGTCGCTCCTCGAGCTCATTCAGAAGCGCCTCGTCACGGTGCCCGAAGCAATGAGTCGGTCGAGCCGCCCGGAGGCCCTCCTCTCGGCGCTCGAGCGCGCAGGTATTCCGATCCCCGTCACGTCAACCGACGGCACACCCGCCGCGCCGGCCATCGCGTCGACGCTTCGGGTAGCCGGGAGCTGAGAGCCGCCATGATGCCCTGGAACCCCATCCACCGTTACGCCGGTCTACAGTCGTCACTCGAGCCGATCGACCCCGTCCAGGTTGACACGGGTGCGACCGTCGCCGAGCTCTACAACGGTGTCTCGTCAGATCCGTTCGGACACGCCGGCTCTCACGATCGGGACGTGTCACTCGGACATGCAGGAGGCGTCGGCGAGAGTTGGGCATACGAATTTTCCCGGCGGCCGCTCGGCTTCGTGAACGTCCGCAGCGACGCGGGCGAGCCCGACGACGCCGATGCTGGCTCACATGAAGCGACTGACGAGCAGCCGGACTCCTGGTCAGGGTCGGACGTGACCGCGGCGTCGGACGGCTCCAGCGCCTTGGACGAAGAGATTGCTGTGGACCGCCAGTCTGCTCACGCCGATCCCGGAACTTCTGGCGACGACGTGAAGACGCCTTTCTACAAGCGCGAGCTCAGCTTCGGCCGCCGAAAGGCGGCGGGCGCCGCCGCGGCGATCGCCGACGCTCCCGCGTCAGACGACGAGGTCGCTGTGGTCGACGTACCCGAGACGGACGCCGAGCTGGTCGCAGACGAGGCACCGCCTCCCACGGATCCGGCGGAGCTGTCAGCGGTCGGGTCCGCTTCGGCGGACGTCGCCGATGCAGCCGACGAGCCAGTCGCAGAGCCCGCGGAGGAGCCTATGGCCGCCGCAGCCGAAGACGCGCATAACCCTGAGCCGGAGACCGCACCCGCGCTCGAGTGGCCCGAAGAGCCGACCCCCGTTCCGGTTGCGGAAGAGGGTCGCGCGGAGCCGTCCACGGAAGCTGACCACGAGTCCGTTTCCGCCGGGGCCTCGGAAAGCACCGCTGTCACGATCATCTCGGCCGAGGAACAAGCCCCGTCGCGCTCACGAGGCAAGGGACGCGACACGAAGTCTTCGCGCAGCCGGAACGGTCAGCGGCGCGGCGGCCGGGTCGTCGGCTTGAAGATCGGCGCCTCGCAGCTAGCGGCGGCGGTGATCGAGGATCAGAACGGTCGGCCCGAGCTCGTCGAGCTCGCTCGCACACCGCTCGAAGCCGGAATCGTTGTCGACGGCGAGATTCGCGACCCCGAAGCGCTGACTAACGCACTTCGGTCGTTCTTCGCAGACCACAAGCTGCCGACGAAGGACGTCCGCATCGGCATCGCCAGCAACCGGATCGGTGTCCGCACCTTCGAGATCGCCGGCGTCGACGATGGCGCGCGCTTCGACAACGCCGTGCGGTTCAAGGCCCATGAGGTTCTGCCGATTGCCGGCAGCGATGCGGTACTCGACTACCGCGTCCTCGACGAGCGCCAGACGCCGACCGGCGAGACGACGCGGCGCATCTTCCTCGTCGTCGCGCCACGTGACCAAGTCGCTCCTTACGCCGAGACCGCGCAGCGTGCCGGTCTGAAGGTCGCCGGGATCGACCTCGAGTCGCTCGGACTGCTCCGTGCATTCGTGGAACCGCAAGACGTCGCCGCTCGCAAGGACACCGACACGGCAACCGTCGTCGTCGCGATCGGTCACGAAGCATCGACGCTGATGGTCTCCGGCGGAGGGGTCTGCGAGTTCACGCGTGTCTTCGACTGGGGCGGCAGCACGCTCCAAGACGCGATCGTGCAGGAGCTCGAGGTTCGCCCTGCCGAAGCCGCGACGATCCTCCGCAACGTCTCGTTGGCAGGCGGCACGACCCGCATCGAGGGGCTTGACGACGAGGCTCGCAGCAAGGCGGTCGAGGCCATCAGGCTGCGCCTCACACCCTTCGCCCGGGAGCTCGTCAGCTCGCTCCAGTTTTACCAGACTCAGCCGGATTCGCTCGGCATCGGCGAGATCGTGATCACGGGCGGCGTGTCGCAGCTCGACGGTCTGGCCGATGCACTCCACCAGATGATCGGCGTCGCAGTTCGCGTCGGCGATCCGTTGCAGAGGGTCACGGCCCGAGCGGGCGTCGACACGGGCTTCGAGCATGTCATCGGCTCGCTCGCCGTCGCGATCGGCCTCGGGATCGATGACGGGGCGATCCGCAGCGTCAACCTGATGCCCGGGGATCTCGCCAAGGTCGCCTCGCGGAAGCCGCGGCTTCTGCCCGTGCTCCTACCGATTGCGGCCGTCGTCCCGCTCGTCGCAGCCGGTTTCCTCTTCATGCAGGCGCACGGAAAGGTCTCCGACCGCCAGTCCCAGCTTGACGCGCTCAACTTCGAGTTCACGTCCCTGCCGCAGCCGAAGCGGCCGCAGATCGACGCGGCGCTCCAGGGCCTCCAGGCGCAGCGGGCCTCCGCCGTCGCCCAGGTTCTCGGCGCTCGGACAGCCTGGGACACGATGCTCTCCGACTTCGCACGCGTCCTTCCGGGCGATGTGTGGCTCACGACGCTGTCGGCGAGGACCGCCCGCCCGCTCAGCACGCCGGTAGTTGTCGGGGCAGCCGGTGCGACGCCAACTTCCGCCACGACACCGGCGACTCCAGCCGCTCCGACCGGCGTGACGATTACCGGCTTCACGTACGCACAGCCCGACGTAGCCACCCTGCTCGCCCGCCTGTCCGCGCTGCCCTCGCTCCAGAACGTTCAGCTGCAGACCAGCCAGGCGCAAACCGTCGGCAAGCGCGACGTCGTCCAGTTCACGATCCTCGCCGACCTGCGCGAGACCGGAGGTGCCTCATGAGAGCTCGGTTCGGCTCGCAGAACGGTCTGATCGCTGCCGCCGCCGCGGGAGTCGCACTCCTAGTCGCGGCGATCTGGTTTCTCGGCGTCAGCCCGCAGCATTCGAAGGCGGCGAGTCTCGACTCGGACATCTCGGCCGTGCAGGCCAAGATCGCCGCGCGCAAGGCGGAGCTCGCGACTCCGAGCGCTCAGGTACACGTTCGGGCGAGTGACCTTTACCGGCTCACGAAAGCGATGCCCGACCAAACCGACATGGCGGGGATCATCCTCTCGCTCAACCGGTTGGCTAAGTCCCACGGCCTCAGCTTCGAGGGGATCCAGACACAGGGCTTGGTTGCCCAGACCGGTTTCACGGTCCAGCCCGTGACGGTCGTTCTTCAGGGCCGGTTCTCCGCCGTCTCGAGCTTCCTGCGCGACCTCCGCCGTCTGGTCGACGTCCACAAGCGGGCGCTGCTCGCGACCGGCCGGCTGTTCACGGTCGACGAGATCGGATTCACGCAACCAGGCAACAAGAAGAGCTTCCCGGATGTAAAGGCCACGATCTCGATCGACGCCTTCATGTTCGTCGGCTCGCTGCCCTCGACCCCGTCCACCACCACACCGGCCGCGCCGAGCGGCACGGTCGCCGCAGGAGCGACGCCCTAATGGCCCCCAAGCCTGATCTCAAAGCACAGAAGGAGCGCAAGCAGAAGATCTTCGTCGGCGTGGGAGCTGTGATCCTCGTGGGAGTGCTCGCCTTCGAGCTACCCGGCCTGCTCAAGCATTCGAGCAGCTCGACGGCTGCGCCGGCCGCGACGACCACCACTGCAGACGGAACCACCACCCCGGCCGCAGGCGTTGTGACACCCGTGGCCCCCTCGACTCCGGTCAACGTGTCAGCTACCCGGTACTCGGCGAAGGTTGCCGGCGTCGTGCTCGCACCCGCGACGACGCCTGACGCGGTGCAGGGACAACTCTGGTCGTTCAGTCGGTTCAAGGCGAAGGATCCATTCGTTCAGCAGGTCAAGGACGCCTCCTCGACAGCCTCGGCTCCGATTGCCCCGGGCGGCACGACGCCGACCACCGGAGGGACGAGCGGTGGGACGACCCCCCCGGCGACCACTGGTGGCTCGGGTGCTCCCGCACCTGTGGCAGGTGCTCCCGCACCTGTGGCGCCGCTCGCGTACGCCACGCTGCTCGTCAACGGTCGCCCCCAGCAGCTCACGCTCAAGCAGCTGTTCCCGAAAGCCGACCCGATCTTCGTTCTCGTCAAGCTCGTCGGCAAGGATGCGCGCATCGGCGTCGCCGGCGGCTCGTTCACCGCGGGCAACACAATCCTGCTCGAGCTCGGCAAGCGTGTGACCCTGATGAACACGACCACCGGCCAGCGCTACGTCGTCAAGCTCGTGTACGTCGGCGACCAGCCCGAGAAGATCGCAGTGTTCAAGGGTGGCAAGGTGGCGACGGTGGCCGCGACTAGGACGTCGGCGCCGTGACGTTCGCAGCCTCTCAACCAACCGTCGACAGACGCCGATAGGGACCACAGATGCCGTCCTTCGCCTACAGCGCCATCAACTCGCAAGGTATCGAGCTCAGCGGCGAGATCCAGGCTCCCGACCTGCCAGCGGCGCGCGACGCGCTACGCGGCAACGGGCTGCTCGCCCAGCGAATCGAGGAGCTGACAGCTCCCGCGACGCGTGCCGGCAAGACGTTCATGGGTATCGGCGAGAAGGTCAAGCCGAAGTCGCTGCAAATCTTCTCGCGTCAGTTCGCGACGATGATCGAGGCCGGCCTCTCGGTCGTCACTGCACTCGTGATCCTCGAGCAGCAGACCGACGACAAGACGCTCGCGACGATCATCGACGATGTGCGCGAGCAGGTCGAGGGCGGCGCGCTTCTGTCCGAGGCGATGACGCGCTATCCGGAGACGTTCAGCCGCCTCTACATCGCGATGGTGGAGGCCGGCGAGGCCGCCGGCGTGCTCGACATCGTGCTCGATCGCGTCGCGATCCAGATCGAGAAGGAGCAGAAGATCAAGCGCCGCGTGAAGGGCGCGATGATCTACCCGTCCGTCGTCTTGACGTTTGCGACGCTCGTCATGACGGGGCTCCTGATGTTCCTCGTCCCGATCTTCGTGAAGATCTTCGACCAGCTCGGCGGCCAGCTGCCTGCGCTGACGCTGCTCGTTCTGCATGTCTCGAATCTGCTGCGCGGCTACTGGTTCATCATCTTCCCCGTCATCGGCGCGTCGATCTTCGGCTTCTTCCGCTGGAAGAAGTCCGAAACGGGGCGTCAAGCCTGGGATCGCTTCAAGCTGAGAATCCCGATGCAGATCGGGTCTGTCGTCCGCAAGGTTGCGATGGCGCGGTTCTCGCGCACCCTCTCCACCCTGATCGCCTCGGGCGTCGACATCATGCGCGCTCTCGAGATCACCGCACAGACGTCGGGCAACTGGGTCGTCGAGTCCGAGACGCTGAAGATCCGCGAACGAGTGCGTGATGGCGCCCCGATCGCCCAGCCGATGGTCGACAGCGACGTCTTCCCTCCCATGGTCGGTCAGATGGTCAAGATCGGCGAGGAGACCGGCGAGCTCGAGAAGATGCTCGGCAAGGTCGCAGACTTCTACGAGGACGAGGTCGACGCGTCGATCCAGGCGCTCACCTCGATCATCGAGCCGATCATGATGATCGGCGTCGGCATGATGGTCGGCGTCATCGTGATCTCCATGTACCTGCCGATGTTCAAGCTGCTCACCTTGGTCAAATAGACGTCGTCACGGCGTCACCGTCCCGGGCGCTTCTGGGAGAATGCCCCGACGATGGCCAACAAGCCGCGCACACCACCACCTCCGAAGCAGCAGGGCCCGCGTAAGCGCGCGACCGTCCAGACGCCCGGCGCCAAGGCAAGACCGCGGAGCGCGCTGTTTGCGGGTGTGCTCGTCGGTGGAGTAGTCGGTGTTGCCTTGCTGCTGTTCTTCCTCAATCGTGGTGGCGCAAGCAAGACCGGCAACCAGACCATCAAGGCACCGACCGCGCAATTCGCAGCTGCCGGCTGCACGTTGAAGAGTGTCGTGCCGCTTCCGCCCACAAAGGGCGACCACGTTGTCTCTCCGTACCACCAGGATGCGCCCACCGAGACCTCGAGAGTGAAGTGGAACACCGACCCGCCGGCCGCCGGAGGGCACTACCAGCTTTGGGCCATCTGGGGCTTCTACGACCAGCCCGTGAACCCGTTACGGGTTGTGCACAACGAGGAGCACGGAGGGGTCGTGATCTGGTGGGGCGACAAGGTCCCCGCCGCAACCGTCGCGAAGCTGCGGAGCTTCTACGACGAGAGCCCGATCGGGATGCTCGGAACCCCATATCCGAGCCTCGGAGCCAAGATCGCTCTGACCGCGTGGACGGGTGACCCCGCTACGTACATCGTGAAAGGGGATCATGGCGTCGGTCACATAGCCATCTGCCCGCGATTCGACGCGAAGGCCTTTCGTTCATTCCGTAAGGCGTACCGCGGCAAAGGGCCAGAGGGCGTCCCGCTGTCAGCGAACAAGCCCGGAACCGGCCCGCAGTAGACGGGCTACTAGCTCGGTCGGCAGTCCTCGCACGCGCCGCGCAGGACGACCTCGTGCGCTTCCGCGTAGCCGAGCCGGTTCGCGACATCGTCGAGCGCCAGCTCGAGCGCCGGGTCGGAGAACGAACCGACCTTCCCGCAGTCACCGCAGACGAGATGGTGATGGTGGTGCCTGTCAGGCCGTGCCGGCTCGAAGCGGGCGATCCCGTCGCCGAGGTCGATCCGCGTGACGAGGTTTTGCGCTGCGAGGAGCTCGAGGACGCGGTAGACACTCGCTATCCCGGTACGGCTCCCGGCCGCACGTAGCTGGGCGTGCATTTCCTGCGCCGAGAGGCAGCAGTCCTGGGCGTCGAGATGCTCGACGACAGCTCTGCGGGCATCGCCGCTGCGGAAGCCTGCTTCACGCAAACCCTCGAGGGCATGGTTCGCCCAGGTCTGATCGGTGGCCGCCACGTGCGATAATGATACCCGTTCTCACGAGCGTGGTAGGCTGCCGAACTGTGAAGGCGAGAATCGTTCTCATTTTCATGGTCGCTTTGCTGGCGCCGGGCTGCGGTGCCAAGCCGTCGACCGTCGGCTCAGGCTCGACAAGGGTCGTGGCGGCGTTCTACCCGCTCGCCTACGCCGCCGAGCAGGTCGGCGGACGTGCGGTGACGGTCGAGAACCTGACGCCTGCCGGGGCCGAACCGCACGATCTGGAGTTGACGCCTCGCGCGGTCGGGGACATTCTCGACGCCGACCTCGTCCTCTACCTGGGTAATGGCTTTCAGCCGGCTGTCGCCGAGGCCGTAGGCAATCGCCATGGTCACTCGCTGCAGTTCGTCGGAAGGCGCGGGACGAAGATGCTCGTCGAGGCGGCGACGGGCGCCGTCGACCCGCACATCTGGCTCGACCCGCTGCGCTTTGCCGCGATCGTGCGGGAGGTGGGTCGCGCGCTCGGGCACGGGCAGCAGGCAGCCGCTCTCGTTGCGCGCCTGAACCGACTCGACCGTGAGTACCGGCGCGGCCTCGCCAGCTGCGGGAGGCGCGAGATCGTCACGAGCCATGCCGCGTTCGGGTATCTCTCGCTCCGCTACGGCCTCCGTCAGGTGCCGCTCGAGGGGCTGTCTCCCGAAGCCGAGCCCAGCGCGAAGGCGGTTCAGCGACTGGTCGACGAGGTGCGTCGCACGCACGCGACGACTGTCTTCTTCGAGACGCTCGTGTCACCCAAGCTCGCGCAGACGGTCGCCCGCACCGCAGGGGTGCGCACCGCTGTTCTGAACCCGATCGAGGGACTGACAAAGGACGAGATCGCACAAGGCGACGACTACTTCACGGTGATGCGTTCAAATCTTCGCTCGCTGCGGGAGGCGCTCGGATGCCGCTAGCGGTCGAGCTCCGCGACGTGTCCTTTGCCTATCGCGGCGGTCCGCCCGTCATCGAGGGAGTCGACCTGGCTGTGAGCCCCGGTGAGTTCGTGGCTATTGCGGGTCCGAACGGCGGTGGCAAGACGACGCTGCTGCGAGTGCTGCTTGGACTCGAGCAGCCGAGCGTCGGGACTGCATCGCTCTTCGGCGAGCCGGTGGCGCGCTGCTCGCGCAGACACGCGATCGCGTACCTCGCTCAGCGCGCGCAGGCAGGAGGCGAAGCGCCCGTGACGGTGCGCGAAGTGGTCTCGGTCGGACGACTAGCCGCGGCGCCCATGCTCGGCCTGTTGCGACGAGCCGATCGTGCGATCGTCGACGACGCAATTGCGCGGGTCGGTCTTGCGGGGAGCGCCGCCCGCCCGCTGCGCACGCTGTCAGGAGGGATGCAGCAGCGGGCGTTCATCGCGAAGGCGCTCGCCGCGAAACCGGAGTTGCTCGTCCTCGACGAGCCGACGACCGGTGTCGACGCCGCATCGCAGGAGTCGCTCGCGGAGCTTCTTGCCGAGCTGCACGGCGAGCTCGGCGTGACGATCCTGTACGTCTCGCACGAGTTCGGCGCGGTCGAGAGATTCGTCCAGCGCGTTGTCCTCGTCCGCGGCGGCATCGTCTTCGACGGAACGCCCGCCGAGCTTCCGGGCTTGTGGCACGACCCGTCGCACAGCCATGCTTGATCTCGAGTTCATGCGGCTCGCGTTCGCCGTCGGCGCGATCGTCGGCGTGCTCGCTCCCGCAGTCGGCTTCTTCCTCGTGCAGCGCCGGCAGTCGCTCGTCGGCGACGGTATCGGCCACGTTGCGTTTGCGGGTGTCGCTGCCGGCTACCTCCTCCATGTCTCGCCCGTGTTGACCGCGCTCGTCGCGTCGGTCCTCGGGGCGGTCGCGATCGAGCTTCTCCGCACGCGCGGACGAGCAGCGGGCGACCAGGCCCTTGCGCTCGTCTTCTACACGGGGATCGCGCTCGGCGTAGTCCTCGTCTCGACGGCCGGCGCCTTGAACGTCAACCTCTTCCAGTACCTGTTTGGGTCGATCCTCACGGTGACCCGCGGCGATCTGGCGCTCGTTGCCGTCCTCGGCGGGATCGCTCTGGTCACCCTCGCATTGTCATACCGAGCGCTCGTCGGGGTGACGCTCGACGAGGAGGCCGCACGTGTGCAGGGTCTGCCGGTCGCCGCGTTGAACGTCCTTGTCGCTGCAATGGCCGCAACGACGGTCGCGCTCTCGATGCGGATCGTGGGCATCTTGCTCGTCGCCGCGCTGATGGTCTTACCCGTGATCGCGGCGGGCCGGATCGCGTGGAGCATGCTCTCGACGCTCCTGATCGCCGTGGCAATAGGGCTCGTCTCGGTCCTCGTCGGCCTGACGACCTCGTACTACGCCGACCTGCCGCCCGGCGGGACGATCGTGCTGTTCGCCGCCGGCTCGTTCCTGCTCTGCTCGCTCGCGGATGCCGTCAAGCGGCGATCGTGACGGCGGCCGCGCCCGCCTCGTGGCAATCGCGGCACCGCGCCTCGTACTGCTCCGACGCACCGACGACGATCGTGTCGCCGGAGTAGGGGGCAGGTCGACCGTCGACCAGCCGTTGCGTCGTTGTCGCGGGGCCGCCACAGCGGTGGCACACGGCCTGCAGCTTGTCGACGAACTCGGCGTGCGACAGCAGATTCGGCATCGGCCCGAACGGCAGCCGCCGGAAATCCTGATCGAGACCGGCTGCAACCACGCGCACGCCGGCATCAGCAAGGGCGAGCGCGGCACTGACGACGGACGGCTCGAAGAACTGCACCTCGTCGATCCCGACGACCTCGTAGCCGGTGGCTCGCACGAGGAGCTCCGCGACGCTGCCGACGGGTACGCCGCGCATCCGGACACCCGCATGCGAGACGACGTCGTCGGCGTCGAAGCGATCGTCGATCCGCGGCTTGAAGATGACGACTAGTTGCCCGGCGATCTCGGCGCGGCGCAGGCGGCGGATCATCTCCTCGCTCTTCCCGGAGAACATCGGGCCGCAAACGACCTCGAGCCAGCCGCCACGCTGTGGGGGTACACGGATCACGAGGCGGGATCCTAAGGCCCCGATCGGAGGTTGTGGTGTTGGCGGCTGCGCCCGACACGCGCGGGTGCAGCCGTCTTCCCGAGCAGGAAAGCGGAGCGGCGAAAAGCGCTCTTGTCGCGAAGGCGACAAGAGCGCTCAAGCCGCATAGCGGTGCGAAGGGAAGAGCAAGGCGGCTCTGCCGGCTTGCTAAGGTACTCTCTCGCGGCGGCGTAGCTCAGCTGGTTAGAGCAGCGGAATCATAATCCGCGTGTCGTAGGTTCGAGTCCTACCGCCGCTACCTCGCATCCCCTCTTCGAACCACGATTTCTTCAGCCCCGGATTACGACGACCTAACGAGAGAGAACGATGGCCACCGGAGTCAGAGTCGCGATCACGCTCGCCTGCACCGAGTGCAAACGGCGGAACTACCAGACGCAGAAGTCGAAGCGAAACTCGCCCGACCGCGTCGAGTTGGAGAAGTACTGCCGCTGGTGCGGGAGCCATACCACCCATCGGGAGACCCGGTAGGCCGTTCGGTGGCAGGCGAGACTCGCAGACAGCGGCGTGACGCACGCCGTGCGGCCGGCGCGGCCGAGGTGCCGGCGCAGCGCAGCCGCTTCGTGCGGCAACCGGTCGACGGCGGCGAAGCGGTCGTGCCGGCAGCCTCGCCCGAGATCGCGCAACCACGGCGCGGCCCGATCTTCGGCACCATTGGCTTCGTTGGTGAATCCTGGGCAGAGCTGAAGAAGGTCGACTGGCCGAAACGCCCTCAGGTCGTGCAGGGAACGATCGTCGTGCTGGTGGCGTGCCTCATCATCGGCGTCTACCTCTACGGCCTCGACCAGGTGATCCAACCATTTGTCCGCGACGTCCTGCTGCGCGGCAAGTAGCCCAGCGAATAGCAACGAGAAGAGACGAGAGACACAATGTTCCGTTGGTATGTCATCAACACGTATTCGGGTCACGAGAACAAGGTGAAGACCAATCTCGAGCACCGGATCGAATCGCTGAATCAGAAGCCGCGCTTCCGCCGTGTCGTCGTCCCGACCGAGCAGGTGATCGAGACGAAGGACGGGCAGAAGGTGCAGATCGAGAAGCGCGTGCTCCCCGGCTACGTGCTCGTCAACATGGATCTGAACGACGACGCTTGGATCGTCGTGAAAGGGACTCCCGGCGTGACGGGTTTCGTCGGCGCAGGCGCCAAGCCGGTGCCTCTCTCCGAGGGTGAGGTCGCGAAGATCCTCCACACGAGCGCCGGCCCGGGTGGCGTCGCCCTGACGAAGGCCGTGGTCGAGTTCCAACTCGGCGAGTCGGTCAAGGTGACGTCCGGCCCGCTCTCCGATTTCGACGGCGAGATCGTCGACGTGAACCCGGATCAGCAGAAGCTGAAGGTGCTCGTCGACATCTTCGAGCGTCAGGTGCCAGTCGAGCTCGGCTTCGACCAAGTCAAGAAGATCGACTGATCTTCTTGGGAAACTCAGTCAAGAAATCGACTGACAAACGAGCTTTCGCTCGTTCGTCTACTTTGAGGTAGCGCAATGGCAAAGAAGATTCTCACGATCATCAAGCTGCAGATCCCGGGCGGACAGGCAAACCCGGCGCCGCCGGTCGGTCCTGCGCTCGGCCAGCACGGCGTGAACATCGTCGAGTTCACCAAGGCGTTCAACGCGCAGACCGCTGCGGAGAACGGTCGCATCACACCGGTGGAGATCACCGTCTTCGAGGATCGCTCGTTCACGTTCATCACGAAGACGCCCCCCGCAGCGGTTTTGATCAAGGAAGCCCTCGGGATCGACTCCGGCTCCGCCGAGCCGAACCGCGTGAAGGTCGGCAAGCTCACGAAATCTCAGCTCCGCTCGATCGCCGAGACGAAGATGCCCGACCTGAACGCGAACGACGTCGAGCAGGCGATGCTCGTCATCGCCGGCACGGCTCGCAGCATGGGTGTAGAGGTGGACAGGTGAGCGGGCATGGCAAGCGGTACGACGCATCGCGCGCGAAGATCGATCGCGAGAAGCTCTACGCGCCGGCCGAGGCGATTCAGATCCTCAAGTCGCTCGACGCTGCGAAGTTCGACGAGACCGTCGAAGCGCACTTCGTTCTCGGGCTGAACGTTCGCCACGCGGAGGAGCAGTTGCGCGGCACGATCATGCTGCCGAACGGGACGGGCAAGTCCGTTCGCGTCGCAGTGTTCGCCGAAGGTGACAAGGCGCGCGAGGCGGAGGAAGCCGGGGCGGACGTCGTCGGCTCTGCCGATCTCGCCGCCAAAGTCGAAGGCGGGTTCACCGATTTCGACGTCGCGATCGCGACGCCCGACCAGATGGGCACCGTTGGCCGACTGGGCCGCGTGCTCGGCCCGCGCGGGCTGATGCCGAACCCGAAGACCGGCACCGTCACCTTCGACATCGCGAAAGCGGTGCAGGACTCGAAGGCGGGCAAGCTCGAGTACCGCACCGATCGCGGGGCGAACGTGCACCTGCCGATCGGGAAGAAGAGCTTCGGCGAGAAGCAGCTGCTGGAGAACTACGCGGCGCTCGTCGAGGAGATCGTGCGCGCCAAGCCGGCTGCATCGAAGGGCCGCTACATCAAGGCGATTACGTTGACGACGACGATGGGTCCGGGTCTGCACGTCGATCCGACCCGTACGCGCGGCATCATCGAGGAGCTAGAGGAATCCGCTGGAGCGGATTCCTCCAAGGAGCCTGCTACGGTTCCCGCCTAACGCGACTAGACCGCCGTAGACCGCTGGCAGCCGACGAGGCAGAAGTCCAGCCGAGGTGAGGTCTGTGAAGGGCGACGCTCGCTCTTCGTTGACCCGCCTCTTGGCGGGTTAGTCATTTCTGGAGGAAATGACATGCACAAAGCAGACAAGGAAACGGCAGTCGCAGAGCTCGTCGAGCAGCTGCGCGACGCAGAATCGCTGATCGTCGCGGACTACCGCGGCCTCACGAACGCGAACCTCGAGACGCTTCGCGGCAGGTTGCGCGAGCATGGCGCGCGCTTCAGCGTCGTAAAGAACACCCTCGCACGCCGTGCGGCGGAGACCGCCGGCACCGAGCCGTTGCTCGCGCTGCTCGAGGGGCCTTCAGCGATCGTCTTCCTCAAGTCCGGCGGTGATGCAGTGGCTGTCGCGAAAGCGCTCAGCGACTCGGCGCGCGAGACGAAGATCCTCACGTTGCGGGGCGGCGTGCTCGAGGGCGTGCCGATCAGTGGGGCGGAGATCGAGACCCTCGCGAAGCTCCCGCCGATGGACGTGCTCCGGAGTCAGATCGTCGGTGTCATCGTTGCGCCGCTGACGCAGCTCCTTGGCCTGCTCTCCGCGCCGCTGCGGGATCTCGTGGGCCTGATCGACGCCAGAATCGCCCAGCTCGAGGAGGGTGGATCAGCGCCAGCCAAGCCCGCTGCTCAACTGGCAGCCGTCGAGGAAGACGTGGTGTCGGATGCTCCTACGGACGACGCGGAGACCACAGTGCCGGAGACCACAGTGCCGGAGACCGAACCGGAGATCGAAGGACCAGAGACCGAAGATGCGACTGAGACGAAAGAGGAGGAGTAGGACACGATGGCAACCGATACGGCAAAGGTGCTCGACACGCTCGGCAAGATGACGGTGCTCGAGCTCGTCGAATTGAAGAAGGCGATCGAAGAGGAGTGGGGCGTCACGGCTGCTGCTCCGGTTGCGGTCGCCGCAGCCGCCGGCGGTGGTGACGGCGACGCTGGCGCCGCGGAAGAGGAGAAAGACTCTTTCGACGTCGTCCTGACTGGTGCCGGCCAGGCGAAGATCGCGGTGATCAAGGTCGTGCGCGCTGTGACCGGCCTTGGGCTGAAGGAGGCGAAGGATCTCGTCGACGGTGCGCCTGGCGCGGTCAAGGAAGGCGTCACGAAGGACGAGGCCGACAAGATCAAGGCCGAGCTCGAAGAGGCGGGAGCCGCGGTCGAGTTGAAGTAGCGTCGAGCTGAAAGAGCCGACTGATCTACGTGTCGCACGGAGGGCTGCCGAAAGGCGGCCCTCCGTCGTTTCACCTGCAAGCCGGGGCGTCGCCGCCAGGCGGGAGCCGTAGGAGCGAGGCGGATCGAGCGCGGGGACGGGGGCGACGTAGGCGCGGCACCGTGCTCGTGAAGCCCTAGACGCCTCGTTGCCGGCGACTTGCGCTGCTCGCTACACTCGGACGGCGGACATCCTCGTCGCGAGAACGGGTCGTTTCGAGGTGGTTGCGTAGCATCGCGGCCGTCCGCTATCCTTCAGGGTTCCGCCGAGCCTCGCGCTCTACTAATCCTGCCCGCCTAGAAGACGTTACGCCGTAGGGAGGCTGTCACATTTGAGCAGCACTGCTGTCGCGCCGCGCGCGCGCAAGACATTTTCGCGTCTGAAGCACGTCCTTGACCTCCCCAACCTGATCGACATCCAGAAGGCGTCGTTCGACTGGTTCCTCAACGAGGGACTTCGCGAGACGATCGACGACATCTCGCCGATTCAGGACTACACCGGAACCCTCGCCGTCGAGTTCGGCGAGTACGAGTTCGGTGAGCCTGCGAACAACATCAACGAGTGCCGCGAGAAGGACCTGACCTATCAGGCGCCTCTCTCCATGACCGTCCGCTTCGTGAATACGGAGACGGGCGAGATCCGCGAGCAGCGGGTGTTCATGGGTGACTTCCCGATGATGACGCAGTGGGGCACGTTCATCATCAACGGCACCGAGCGCGTCATCGTGACGCAGCTCGTTCGTTCGCCTGGCGCCTACCTGATGGAGCCGAAGGACGCGACGAAGCAGGTCTTCACCGCGAACCTGATGCCGAGCCGCGGCTCGTGGCTCGAGCTCGAGATCGACAAGAAGGGCATCGTCTACGCCCGCATCGATCGCAAGCGCAAGCTGACGATCACGACGCTGCTTCGCGCCCTACCGCTCGAGGATCCGACGACTGGCTTCCAGCTCGACACGAGTTCGAACGAGAAGATCCTGGAACTCTTCGGCGGGTCGCATTACATCCAGAGTACGCTCGACAAGGATCCGACGACGCGCGAGGAAGAGGCGCTTATCGAGGTCTTCAAGAAGCAGCGCCCGGGTGAGCCGCCGACGCTCGACAACGCGCGGAACCTGCTGCGGTCGCTCTTCTTCGACCCGAAGCGCTACGACCTGACGAAGGTCGGCCGCTACAAGTTGAACCAGCGGCTCGGCGTCAACGTCCCCGACGACACACGTGTACTCACGACCGAGGACATCCTCGCGCTCGTCCGCCGGCTCGTCGACCTGCCGCTACGGCTCGGTATTCCGGAGGACACGAAGGACTTCGCGGCCGAGGCGGCTTCGCTGTCGCGTGACCCGATCCGGGCCGAACTCGACGAGTACGAGCACTTCGGCAACCGGAGGCTCCGGACGACCGGTGAGCTGATCCAGGAGGCTTTCCGCGTCGGTCTGTACCGCATGGAGCGCGTCGTCCGCGAGCGGATGACGACCGAGGATGTCGACACGATCACGCCGCAGACGATCATCAACATCCGGCCCGTGGTTGCGGCGCTGAAGGAGTTCTTCGGCTCGTCGCAGCTCTCGCAGTTCATGGACCAAACGAACACGCTTGCCGGACTGACCCATCGCCGGCGGTTGTCGGCGCTGGGCGCGGGCGGCCTGACGCGTGAGCGCGCGCCGATCGAGGTCCGTGACGTCCACCCGACCCACTACGGCCGAATGTGCCCGATCGAGACGCCTGAGGGCCCGAACATCGGCCTGATCGGCTCGCTCGCGTCGTTCGCCACCGTGTCGGAGTTCGGGTTCATCCAGACGCCGTATCGCAAGGTCAAGGGTGGCAAGGTCTCGGATGAGATCGTCTATCTCGATGCTTCCGAGGAGGCGCTGTTCACGATCGCGCAGGCGTCGGAGCCGGTTGACGACAAGACGGGCAAGTTCCTGCACAACCAGGTGCTCTGCCGTTCTCGCGAGGGCGAGGCCGTGATGGCCGAGGCGAAAGACGTCGAGTACATGGACGTCTCACCGGCCCAGATCGTGTCGGTTGCCACTGCGCTGATCCCGTTCCTCGAGCACAACGACGCGAACCGCGCGCTGATGGGCGCGAACATGCAGCGGCAGGCTGTGCCGCTGATGATCCCGCAGGCACCGCTCGTCGGCACCGGCCTCGAGTACCGCGCGGCGATCGACACCGGCGATGTCGTGATGGCGCACCACGAAGGGTCTGTCGTCGACGTCGATGCCGAGAAGATCGTCGTCGAAGGCAAGGGCCTGCGCGACGAGTACAACCTGACGAAGTTCATGCGCTCGAACCAGGGCACGCTCATCCACCAGAAGCCCGTCGTGAAGCTCGGCGACAAGGTGCACAAGGGCGACGTGCTCGCGGACGGCTCGTCGACAGACGGTGGCGAGCTCGCGCTCGGCGCCAACCTGCTCGTCGCGTTCATGCCGTTCGAGGGCTACAACTTCGAGGACGCGATCGTGCTCTCCGAGCGGCTCGTCAAGGAAGACGTGCTCAGCTCGATCCACATTCACGAGTACGAGATCGACGCTCGCTCGACGAAGCTCGGCGACGAGGAGATCACGCGTGACATTCCGAACCGCTCGGAGGAGTCGCTCGCGAACCTTGACGAGCGCGGTGTCGTGCGTCTAGGCGCGGAGGTTGGCTCCGGCGATCTGCTGGTCGGCAAGGTCACGCCCAAGGGCGAGACCGAGCTGACGGCGGAGGAGAAGCTGATACGCGCGATCTTCAAGGAGAAGGCGCGCGAGGTCCGCGACACGTCGCTCAAGGTCCCGCACGGTGAGGGCGGCAAGGTGATCGGCGTCAAGACGTTCGCGCGCGACGCAGGCGACGATCTGCCGCCGGGCGTCAACGAGCTCGTCCGTGTCTATGTGGCGAAGAAGCGCAAGATCGCCGAGGGCGACAAGCTCGCCGGCCGCCATGGCAACAAGGGCGTGATCTCGAAGATCGTCCCCGACGAGGACATGCCGTTCCTCGAGGACGGCCGCCCGGTCGACGTCGTCCTCAACCCGCTCGGCGTGCCGAGCCGAATGAACATCGGACAGATCCTCGAGACGCACCTCGGCTGGGCTGCCGCCCACGGGGTGTTCGAGGACGGCGACCCGGTCAACGCACGGGCACCGATCAACGCGCCGAACCCGAAGGCAGTCGCGACCGCCGTGTTCGACGGCGCGACCGAGGAAGATGTCGACAACGCGCTCGTCCAGTGGGCAAAGAACGGCGACTCGCCGATCAAGATGAACATCGACGAGTCGCGTCCGGCGGGTCGCCGCTGCTCCGGCAAGGTCACGCTCTACAACGGCAAGACGGGCGAGCCCTTCGAGCAGAAGGTGACCGTCGGCTACATGTACATCCTCAAGTTGCTCCACCTCGTCGACGACAAGATCCACGCTCGCTCGACAGGCCCGTACTCCCTTGTCACCCAGCAGCCGCTCGGCGGTAAAGCGCAGTTCGGCGGTCAGCGCTTCGGTGAGATGGAGGTCTGGGCGCTCGAGGCGTACGGCGCCGCGTACACGCTGCAGGAGATGCTCACGATCAAGTCCGACGACACGATCGGCCGCGTCAAGGCGTACGAGGCGATCGTCAAGGGCGAGAACATCGCTGAGCCGTCGATTCCGGAGTCGTTCAAGGTGCTGCTGAAGGAGATGCAGTCGCTTGCGCTCGACGTGCATGTCCAGTCCGACGACGGGCGTGAGGTCGAGGTCCGCGAGGAGGACGACGAGCTGTTGAAGGCAGCCGAGGAGCTCGGCATCGATCTCTCGCCGGCGGTCGCTCGCGTCGCCGCGGCGGAGGTAGCGGCCGAAGCGCTCGAGGAAGGCGCCGGCCCCGACGCCGACGAGCCCGTGGAAGCGGTCGAGGCGGCCGGCGACGACGACGCCGAGGACGACGGAGATCCATTGCCGGCCGGCGACTTCGACGACGAAGTCGCAGAGGTCGAGGTCGAGGTCGAGGACTAAAGACCGGGACCAGGCACCACCCGAGAACCGATTACTCACTTCACTGACTGAACGGAAAGAGGGCGAAACCTCACGTGATCGACATCAATGACTTCGACGCGATTCGCATTGGCCTCGCGTCGAGCAAGCAGATCCGCGACTGGTCCTCCGGCGAGGTCACCAAGCCGGAGACGATCAACTACCGCACGCTCAAGCCCGAGCGCGACGGTCTCTTCTGCGAGCGCATCTTCGGTCCGACGAAGGACTGGGAGTGCTACTGCGGCAAGTACAAGCGCGTCCGCTACAAGGGGATCATCTGTGAGCGCTGCGGCGTCGAGGTGACCCGCCAGAAGGTGCGCCGCGAGCGCATGGGCCACATCGACCTGGCCGCGCCGGTCTCGCACATCTGGTTCTTCAAGGGCGTGCCGAGCCGAATCGGCTACCTGCTCGACATCGCGCCGCGCGAGCTCGAGAAGGTGCTCTACTTCGCCGCGTCGATCGTCACGGGCGTCGATGTCGAGAAGCGCGCCGCCGATCTCAACGACCTCGAGGACAAGGTTCGCGCTGAGTCGGAGCAGATCTACCTCGACCGAGACGATCAGCTCGTCGCGCTCGAGGACCGTCTCGCCCGCCGCCGCGAGTACTTCTCGACCGGCAAGGAGCGTGACTTCGACGAGGACGACGACTTCTGGGCCCGTGGCTTGAACAACTGGGCCGAGGAGCAGGGGGTGCCGACACTCGGCGACGTCCGCTCACTCGGCAAGAAGGTCTTTGCGTCGCTTGCGAAGTCGATCACGCTCGAAGATGCGAAGAAGATCCGCGAGCTCGTCCGGCAGACCGCGACACGGGACGACCGCCGGTTGACACCGCGCGAGGGCGAGACCGTGGCCAACGCCGCGCAGCAGATTCACACGGCGCTCGACCCGCTGCGGGCCGAGCTGTCTGCGGCAACCGGCTCGAAGAAGGGCGCGATCACAAAGCACCTGCACAAGCTGATCGGCGCCCTCGTCAGCGGCGAGGCGCTTTCCGACGACGATGCGGCGCTCGTCGCGTCCGTCGACGCGAAGAACCTGGAGAAGTCACGCGAGATCGGCAACAAGCTGCTCGCGGATGTGCTCGCTAAGGCACACGCCGACGATTCGGCCGAGCAGGTGCGCGAGTTGGCGTACGACCTCTGCCTCGTCGAGGGGACACGCAAGGAGGACCTCGAGACGCTGACGGCGTGGGCCGCGAAGGTCCGCGAGATGGCCGCTGACATGGAGACTCGCCGCAACGACGTGCGGGAAGCCGGCGTCGACGGTGTGCGTCGACTCGAAGAGACGTGGAAGCTCTTCCGCGAGCTCGAGCCGAAGCAGGTCGTGAACGACGAGCAGCTGTTCCGCGAGCTGAAGGATCGCTTCGGCTCGCCGTACGGCTTCGGCGTGTACTTCCGGGGCGGCATGGGTGCGGAGTCGATCCGCGATCTGCTCCGCGATCTCGACCTCCCCGAGGAGGCGCGGACGCTGCGCCAGGTGATCAAGACTTCGAAGGGCCAGAAGCAGCAGCGCGCGATCAAGCGGCTGAAGGTCGCAAGCGCGTTCATGACGTCCGAGAACCGGCCGGAATGGATGGTGCTCGAGGCCGTGCCGGTGATTCCGCCGGAGCTCCGCCCGATGGTGCAGCTCGACGGCGGCCGGTTCGCGACGAGCGACCTGAACGACCTCTATCGCCGCGTCATCAACCGGAACAACCGGCTGAAGCGTCTGCTCGACCTGGGCGCACCCGAGATCATCGTCAACAACGAGAAGCGCATGCTGCAGGAGGCCGTCGACGCGCTGTTCGACAACGGCCGCCGCGGTCGCGCGGTCACAGGCCCCGGCAACCGGCCGCTGAAGTCGCTGTCCGACATGCTCAAGGGGAAGCAGGGCCGCTTCCGCCAGAACCTGCTCGGCAAGCGCGTCGACTACTCAGGCCGTTCGGTGATCGTGTCCGGGCCGCGCCTGAAGCTGTACCAGTGCGGCTTGCCGAAGCTGATGGCGCTCGAGCTCTTCAAGCCGTTCATCATGAGCCGGCTCGTCGAGCGGAAGGCCGTCCAGAACATCAAGGCGGCGAAGAAGCACGTGGAGTCGATGGTTCCCGAGGTCTGGGACGTGCTCGAAGAGGTGATCGCGGAGCACCCGGTTCTCCTGAACCGCGCTCCGACGCTGCACCGCCTCGGCATCCAGGCATTCGAGCCGGTACTCGTCGAGGGCAAGGCGATCCAGGTTCACCCGCTCGTGTGCCATGCCTTCAACGCCGACTTCGACGGTGACCAGATGGCCGTCCATCTGCCGCTCTCAGCCGAGGCGCAGGCGGAGTGCCGGACGCTGATGCTGTCGTCGAACAACATTCTCTCGCCGGCGCACGGGCGACCGCTCGCGACGCCGACGCAGGACATGGTGCTCGGCTCCTACTACCTCACCTACTGCGAGCACGATCTCACCGCTCCGCCGGAGGAGATCGCGAAGAGCCTCGGCCTGAAGGGCCTGAAGCGCTTCCAGTCGGAGGAGGAGGTCGAGTTCCACGTCGAGTCGCGTGCGATCGGCCTGCAGGATCCGATCCAGTACCGCTGGAACGGCGAGCTGCGCTCCACGACGCCGGGTCGCGTCATCTTCTCGCGCGAGATCGAGCGCTCGCTGACCGAGGCGATTCTCGGCGCCGAGCTGAAGGAGGACGTGTTCGTCGACAAGGCGATGACGAAGCGTGAGCTCGACGCGTTCATCGACAAGCTCGTCGGCGACTACGGCGCGTATGCGGTCGCCAGCGTGCTCGACACGATCAAGACGATCTCGTTCAAGTACGCCACCATCGCCGGGGTCACGATCTCGAAGAACGACATCGTGGTTCCGCCGTCGAAGGAGGCGATCCTGGTCGAGTACGAGGCGAAGGTCGCCGCCGTCGAGCGTGACTACGACCGCGGGCTTGCGAGCGAGGAAGGGCGGAAGGACACCATCAACGACATCTGGACGGAGGCGACGAACGTCGTCCGCCAGGCGATGGTCGACAACCTGCACCCGACGAACTCTGTCTTCATGATGGCGAACTCCGGTGCCCGTGGCTCGTTCAACCAGATCGGGCAGCTGGCCGGGATGCGCGGCCTGATGGCGAACCCGAAGGGCGAGATCATCGAGCGGCCGATCAAGGCGAACTTCATGGAGGGCCTGTCGGTGCTCGAGTACTTCATCTCGACGCACGGTGCCCGCAAGGGGCTCGCCGACACGGCGCTCCGCACGGCCGACTCCGGCTACCTGACGCGGCGTCTCGTCGATGTCTCGCAGGACGTGATCATCCGTGAGGAGGACTGCGGCACACCTGATCACATCGAGCTGCCGGCGGTCGTCGACGGTCAGCTGAACCGCAGCGCCGCCGGGCGGATCGTCGCGGAAGACATTCACAAGCCCTTGAAGGACGGCAAGCCGGGCAAGGTCGTGCTGGCCGTGAAGGGCGACGAGCTGACGATCCGGAAGCTCGAGATCGTGATCGAGGAGCTCGGGGAGCAGGCGGCCGAGATGATGCTGCCGGTGCGCACGGTGCTGAAGTGCCGCTGCGAGTTCGGCATCTGCCGAGCGTGCTACGGCACGTTCCTCGCAACGGGCGACATGACCGAGATCGGCGACGCCGTCGGCATCATCGCGGCGCAGTCGATCGGAGAGCCGGGCACGCAGCTGACGATGCGGACGTTCCACACCGGCGGTGTCGCCGGGTCGGACATCACGCACGGCCTGCCGCGTGTCGTCGAGATCTTCGAGGCACGCAACCCGAAGGGCGCGGCGACCCTCGCGGAGGTGACGGGCAAGATCGAGGTCGAGGAGCAGGACCGGACGATCACGGTGACGGTCGTCCCGAACGCGCTCGATGACGCAGGCGAGCCGATCCCGTCGAAGGACTACACGTTCCCGCGGCGCACCCGCATGCTCGTCCGGGCCGGTGACACGGTGGAGGCGGGCGACCCGTTGAACGAGGGCTCGCTCAACCCGGCCGAGTTGCTCCTCCTGCGGACACCCACGACGACCGAGCTCTATCTCGTCGGCGAGGTGCAGAAGGTCTACAAGTCGCAGGGCGTCGATATCCACGACAAGCACATCGAGCTGATCGTCCGGCAGATGCTGAAGAAGGTCCGGATCGAGAGCGCTGGCGACACGGATCTCCTGCCTGGACAGCTCGTCGACAAGCCGGTGCTGATCCGCGAGAACGAGCGCATCAAGAAGGCGAAGAAGGAGCAGGCGACGTTCGAGCCGCTGATCCTCGGCATCACGAAGGCGTCGCTCGCGACAGAGTCGTTCCTCTCGGCCGCCTCCTTCCAGGAGACGACGAAGGTGTTGACGGACGCCGCGATCGAGGGCAAGGTCGACCACCTGCTTGGCCTGAAGGAGAACGTGATCATCGGCAAGCTGATCCCGGCCGCGACCGGGCTGAAGCGCTACCGGACGATCGAGATCGAGCCGTCCGAGCCGCTGCCGACGCTCACGTTCGCGCCGGAGGCGGAGGCGGAGCTGCTCGCAGCGCTGGAGGAGATCGGCGGCGACGTCGACCTGGAAGCCTTCGGCCTCGGCTTCGAAGAGCCGGCCGCGGAAGCCGATGTGCCGCCCGCGCCCGAGCCGACCGAGGAGTAGGCGCTAAACGAGTCGAGCGTGACCGGAGGGCGGCGAAAGCCGCCCTCCTGTTTGTTGACGGGATCCGCTGCCGCGTCTCCGCGTTTCCCGCGTCCCAGTCAAGCCGGTCCATTCGGCCAGGTGGGCCTGTCAGACTCTGAGGCATGCGCCGACGATTCTTGGAAAGCGCCCTTGTGTGGCTATTCGTTGTTATCGGAGCTGGCGTAGCTTTCTTGCCGTGGTGGGAGCTAGGTCCGGCGAAACCCATTCTTCGGCTGCTCCTCGTTGCAGCCGTCGCATGGGTGATCGTGTCGCTGTTCGACCTTGCTCGGACGATCCAAGGAGCAGCGAGTAGGCTCCGGTCGAAGCGGAGAAAGGGCGCCAATGGCTCTATAGGCGCATGACTCCCCAGCTAGCCGTCGGCTAGGCGCCGTCTGCAACCGCGCGGTTCTTGCCGGCGCCCTTTGCGGCGTAGAGCGAGCGGTCGGCTCGCTCGAACAGGCTGACCGGGTCGTCGTCGGGGCGCAGCTCGCCGATGCCGGCTGAGAACTGGACGGATCCGATCTCGGAGATCGGTCTGGTCGAGATTGCGTTCGCGAGCCGCTGGTAGAAGGCCTCCGCATCTTCGAGGCTGCATTCGGGCAGGATGACCGCGAACTCCTCGCCCCCGATCCGGCACGCGACGTCGGCCGTGCGCGCCACGCTCCGCAGCCGCTCGCCGACCTCGGTGAGCACCTTGTCACCCGCGAGGTGCCCATGGGTGTCGTTCACGATCTTGAAGTCGTCGAGATCGAGGACGATGAGCGCGAGCGTGCGGCCATACCGCTGCGCGCGAGCGACCTCGCGGCTGAGCGTCTCGTGGAAGGTGCGCCGGTTGTGGAGGCCGGTCAGGGCGTCTGTGTCGGCAAGCTGGCGCGCTTCGCCGTAGCGGCGTGCGTTGCCAATGGCGGGAGCCACGCGCAACGCGAGAAGCTCCAGGTCGCCGAGCGTCCGCTCGCTCAACTCGTCAGTCGTCGTCCCGTAGACCGAGAGAAACCCGAGAGCCTCGTCGCCGTCCCCGCGGAGCGGGACCGCGAGACCGGAGCGGATCGAGGACCGGCCTGCGCTGCCACCCGGATAGAGATACGAGAGTGACACGGCGCGCACGTCGCCGCCGTCGGGCGGCCCCGAAATGACGTGGCCCTCGATCGCCTCCTCCGACAGGCCGGTAGTCGCACCGATCGTCGACCCGTCGTGCGCGCTCGCCCGGACGAGGGTCGCGTCGACGCCGGGAATGAGCGACGCTGCTTCGACGGTGCGCTCGAGCACCTCGTCGAGATCGATCGACGCGCTGAGTTCGCCGATCACCTGCTGGCGGCGGTTCTCCGTCTGGATGTGGGCGATCGCGTCGCCAAGATCGTGGGCGATCGACTCCATTCTCGAGCCGAGCTCGCCGAGGGCCCGTGTCAAACGGCTTTCGGACCGTTCGCGGGCACGGAGAAGCATGGCCGTCACGAGAACGACCAGCACCAAAGCCGCCGCAGCAGCCGCGAGCGCGATTCCCGCAGTCGTCATCTCCCCCTGCAAATACCTCCCTGGCGCACTGTACTCGCGATCGCCGCGAGCGCCATCCCAGTCGCCATGCGCATTTTCTGCCTACCTTCAGGTTGCGGCAACGGGCCGAGTTCCGCTACCATGCCCGTTCCGGTTGGCAGGGCCAGCGCCCCGCCGACTTTGCGTGTGACGAAACGCACTGTTGTTGTAGACAAACAGGAGATCCTTAGACACCCTTGCCCACCGTGAACCAACTAGTCCGGAAAGGCCGCCAGGCGCCGGCGCAGAAGACGAAGACCCCGGCCCTCCGTGGGGCACCGCAGAAGCGCGGTGTCTGCACGCGTGTCTACACGACCACCCCGAAGAAGCCGAACTCGGCGCTGCGTAAGGTGGCGCGCGTCCGGCTCACGAACGGAATGGAAGTCGGCGCCTACATTCCGGGCGAGGGGCACAACCTGCAGGAGCACTCGGTCGTGCTGATCCGCGGTGGCCGTGTGAAGGACCTGCCGGGCTTCCGGTACAAGGTCATCCGTGGCGGCCTCGACACCTCCGGCGTCTCCGATCGCCGCCAGGGCCGTTCCAAGTACGGAGCGAAGAGAGGCTCCTAGTGCCACGTCGCGCTGAGATCCAGCCCCGCAAGCTCGAGGTCGACCCCGTCCACGGGTCGTTGCTCGTCACCCAGATGATCAACCGGGTGATGCTCGACGGCAAGAAGTCCGTCGCCGAGAAGATGGTCTACGACGCACTCGCGATCGCGTCCGAGAAATCGGGCAAGCCGGCCGTCGAGGTGCTCGACTCAGCTGTGAAGACCGTCACGCCGGTGCTCGAGGTTCGCTCGCGCCGCGTCGGCGGTGCCAACTACCAGGTGCCGATCGAGGTGCCTCAACGCCGTGCGCGCACACTCGCGATCCGCTGGCTCGTCGAGTACGCGCGCGAGCGCCGCGAGAAGGGCATGCCGGCCAAGCTTGCAGGCGAGCTGCTCGACGCGATCAACCAGCAGGGCGGCGCATTCAAACGGAAAGACGACCAATACCGGATGGCGCAGGCCAACAAGGCCTTCGCCCACTACCGCTGGTAGTCAGAGAGATCAGAGAGAGATGAGCACCGCAACCATGGGTATCGGACTGGACCGCGTCCGCAACATCGGAATCATGGCGCACATCGACGCCGGCAAGACGACGACGACCGAGCGGATCCTCTACTACACCGGCCGCACCCACAAGCTGGGCGAGGTGCACGAGGGCGCCGCGACGATGGACTGGATGGCGCAGGAGCAGGAGCGCGGGATCACGATCACGTCCGCCGCGACGACCGCGGAGTGGAAGGACTATCGGATCAACATCATCGATACGCCCGGGCACGTGGACTTTACGATGGAGGTTGAGCGGAGCCTCCGTGTACTCGACGGCGCGGTCGCTGTCTTCGACTCCGTGGCAGGCGTTCAGCCGCAGTCCGAGACCGTCTGGCGCCAAGCCGACCGCTACAACGTCCCGCGCATCGCCTTCATCAACAAGATGGATCGCACCGGCGCCGATTTCTTCGCAGCCGTCCAGTCGATGCGCGACCGGCTCGGCGCGCACGTAGTACCGGTGCAGCTGCCGATCGGCCAGGAGGAGCACCACCGCGGGATCATCGACCTCGTCGAGATGCACGGTGTGACCTGGTCGGACGACCTCGGCACGAAGATGGACATCGGCGAGATCCCGGCCGAACTTCGCGAGCAGGCTGAGCAGTACCACCACGCGCTCATCGACGCGATCGCCGAGTTCGACGACGAGCTGACCGAGACATACCTCGAGGACGAAAGCTCCGTTACCCCCGAGATGATCCGTCGCGCGCTTCGCATCGGAACGCTTGCCGACGCCATCACACCCGTCTTCCTCGGCTCCGCCTTCAAGAACAAGGGCGTGCAGCCGCTGCTCGACGGCGTCATCGACTACCTCCCGAGCCCGCTCGATGTCCCGCCGATCCAGGGCATCGACCCGCGCAAGGACACCGAGACGACGCGTGAGGCATCGCCCGACGCGCCCTTCTCGGCGCTTGTGTTCAAGGTGATGTCCGACCCGTTCGTCGGCAAGCTCACCTACTTCCGCGTCTACTCCGGCTCGGTCAAGGCCGGCGAGCGCGTGATGAACACGACGAACGGCAAGACCGAGCGCATCGGCCGCATCCTGCAGATGCACGCGAACCACCGCGAGGAGCGCGACGAGATCGGCGCCGGCGACATTGCCGCCGCAGTCGGCCTCAAGCAGTCGACGACGGGCGACACGCTCGCGGTCGAGAACGCTCCGATCGTACTCGAGTCGATGAACTTTCCCGAGCCGGTCATCTCGGTCGCCATCGAGCCGAAGACGAAAGGCGACCAGGACAAGCTCTCGCAAGGCCTGCAGCGCCTCGCCGAGGAAGACCCGACCTTCCGTGTGACGACCGACGAGGAGACGGCGCAGACGCTGATCGCCGGCATGGGCGAGCTCCACCTCGAGATCATCGTCGACCGACTGATGCGCGAGTTCAAGGTCGACGCCAACGTCGGCCGGCCCCAGGTTGCCTACCGCGAGACCGCGGGTCGGCCGGCCGAGAAGGTGCAGGGCAAGTTCGTGCGCCAGACCGGCGGCTCGGGCCAGTACGGCGACGTCACGATCAACCTGCTGCCGCAGGAGCCGGGCGCGGGCTACGAGTTCGTCGACAAGATCGTCGGCGGCAAGATCCCGAAGGAGTACATCAAGCCCGTTGACGAAGGCATTCGCGAGGCGATGAACTCCGGCATCCTGGCCGGCTACCCGGTTGTGGACGTCAAGATCGAGCTCACCGACGGCAGCTACCACGACGTCGACTCGAGCGAGCGCGCCTTCAAGATCGCCGGCTCGATGGCGTTCAAGGAAGCGATGAAACGCGCCAAGCCGAAGCTCCTCGAGCCGGTCATGGCCGTCGAGGTCGTCACACCCGAGGACTACCTCGGTGACGTTATGGGTAACCTCTCAAGCCGCCGGGGTCGCGTCGAGCACCTCGAGCCGCTCGGAAACTCACAGGCAATCAAGGCGAGCGTGCCGCTCGCAGAAATGTTCGGATACGCAACCGACCTGCGCTCCATGAGCCAGGGTCGCGCCACGTTCACCATGCAGTTCGATCGCTACGAAGACGTACCGCAGTCGATCGCGAGCGACATCGTCGACTCGCAGACAGGTTCGTAGGAAGGGAGACCGGAGGAGAGTATGGGCAAGCAGAAGTTCGACCGGAACAAGCCGCACGTCAACGTCGGCACCATCGGTCACATCGACCATGGCAAGACCACGCTCACCGCGGCGATCACGAAGGTGCTCGCCGAGTCCGGTACCGGCACGGCGGTGCGTGACTTCGCTTCGATCGACGCCGCTCCCGAGGAGCGCCAGCGCGGCATCACCATCAACACCGCGCACGTCGAGTACGAGACCGCCAACCGGCACTACGCGCACGTCGACTGCCCGGGGCACGCGGACTACATCAAGAACATGATCACGGGTGCCGCCCAGATGGACGGCGCGATCCTCGTGGTCTCGGCCGCTGACGGCCCGATGCCGCAGACGCGCGAGCACATCCTGCTCGCCCGCCAGGTCGACGTCCCTGCCATGGTCGTCGCGCTGAACAAGGCCGACATGGTCGACGATCCGGAGCTGCTCGAGCTCGTCGAGATGGAAGTACGTGAACTGCTCTCGAAGTACGACTTCCCCGGCGACGACATCCCGGTGATCCAGGTCTCGGCGTTGAAGGCGCTCGAGGGTGACCCGGAGTGGACCGCGAAGATCCTCGAGCTGATGGAGGCCGTCGACTCCTATATCCCGGAGCCGACCCGCGACACCGACAAGCCGTTCCTGATGCCGATCGAGGACGTGTTCACGATCACCGGTCGCGGCACCGTCGTGACCGGCCGCATCGAGCAGGGCCAGCTGAAGGTCGGCGAGGAGGTCGAGATCGTCGGCATCCACGAGAAGACCGAGAAGACCGTCGTCACCGGTCTCGAGATGTTCCTCAAGACGCTCGACTTCGCGCAGGCCGGCGACAACGCTGGCGCACTGCTCCGCGGCGTCAAGCGTGAGGACGTCGAGCGTGGCCAGGTGCTCGCGAAGCCCGGCTCGATCACGCCGCACACCCACTTCAAGGCCGAGGTCTACGTGCTCTCGAAGGATGAAGGTGGCCGCCATACGCCGTTCTTCAACGGCTACCGGCCGCAGTTCTACTTCCGCACGACGGACGTGACGGGCTCGATCAAGCTGCCGGACGGCCAGGAGATGGTCATTCCGGGCGACAACACGGAGATGGAGATCGAGCTGATCCAGCCGATCGCCATGGATCCGGGTCAGCGCTTCACCGTTCGCGAAGGCGGCCGCACCGTCGGTGCCGGCGTCACCACCGAGGTCATCAAGTAGGGGCGAGGCTTGCCTCGCCCTTTCTTCCCTCTAGCTAGAGGAACCAGGTAAAGCATGGCGCAACAGAAAATCCGTATCCGGCTCAAGGGCTACGACCATCAGCAGGTCGACAAGTCCGCGTCGCAGATCGTCGAGACTGCACAGCGGACCGGAGCGACGATCACCGGGCCTGTGCCCCTGCCGACCGAGAAGAACGTCTACTGCGTGATCCGAAGCCCGTTCAAGGACAAGGACTCGCGGGAGCACTTCGAGGTGCGCACGCACAAGCGTCTGATCGACATCCACAGCCCCACGCCGAAGACGGTCGATTCGCTGATGCGCCTCGATCTCCCCGCAGGCGTCGACATCGAGATCAAGCTCTGAGCATGAAAGGCATCCTCGGCAGAAAGCTCGGCATGACCCAGGTCTTCGACCCGGAGTCGGGCCGTGTCACGTCCGTCACGGTGATCGAGGCGGGTCCGTGCCCGGTGACCCAGGTTCGCACGGCGGCTGCCGACGGCTACGACGCCGTCCAGCTCGCGTTCGAGCCTGTCGCCGAGCGCAAGATCACCAAGGGTGAGCTCGGCCATCTCAAGAAGGCCGGCGTCGAGGCGCACCGACATCTCGCGGAGTTCCGCGGCGAGAGCGGCCTCGCGGTCGGCGAGACGGTCACCGTCGAGTCGTTCGAGCCGGGCGACAAGGTCAAGGTGGCGGGGATCTCGATCGGCAAGGGCTTCCAGGGCACGATCAAGCGCCACAACTTCAAGCGCGGCCCGGTCAGCCACGGCTCACACAACGTGCGCGCGCCCGGTTCGATCGGCGCGTCGGCCACGCCGTCCCGCGTGTTCAAGGGACAGAAGATGGCCGGCCGCATGGGCGGGAAGCGCATCACGCAGCTCGGGCTCGTGATCCACGAGATCGATGCCGAACGGAACTTGTTGCTCGTGAAGGGCTCGGTCCCCGGGCCGAAGAGCGGGCTCCTCGAGATCCACGGTGTCGGAACGACTGGGGTTGGTGCCTGATGGCCGCGCTGAAAGCAGCTGTGCTCGGCGGCGCCGCGAAGGACGTCTCGCTCCCCGAGGAGATCTTCGGGGCCGAGGTCGTACGCCATCTCCTGCACGAAACGATCAGGGCCGAGCTGAACGCCAGGCGCGCGGGAACCCGCGGCGCGAAGACGCGCGGGCTCGTGTCCGGCGGTCGCGCGAAGCCGTGGCGCCAGAAGGGAACCGGTCGGGCGCGCCAGGGCACGACGCGCGCGCCACAGTTCACCGGCGGTGGTGTGGTGTTCGCGCCAGGCATGCGCAGCTTCGAGGTCAAGGTCAACCGTAAGGCGCGCCGCGCCGCGCTTCGTGGCGCCCTCTCGCATCACGCTGCGAACGGGACTATTGGGCTCGTCGACGGCAGCTCGTTCGAGACGCCTTCGACGAAGCAGGCCAAGGCGCTCGTCGAGGGCTGGGGCAAGGAGATGCCGCTCGTCATCGTCGCCAACGAGGACGAGGTCGGGCTCATCAAGTCCTTCCGCAACCTCGAGCGCGTGCTCGTCACGGTCCCCGCCGAGCTCGAGGTCGCCTCGGTCGTCTGGGCGCGCGCATTGCTCGTGAGCGAGGCGGCTCTGCCGCTCGTCGAAGCGAGGGCCCGAGTGAGGACAGACACGTGAGCCTCAACCTGAACGAGATTCTGCTCGCGCCTGTCGTGTCGGAGAAGAGCTACACCCAGCTCGCAGACCGGAAGTACACCTTCCGTGTCCACCAGGACGCCCACAAGACGCAGGTCCGCCAGGCAGTCGAGCAGCTCTTCGAGGTCAAGGTGCAGACCGTGAACATCGTCAAGGTGCAGCCGAAGCCCAAGCGGCGCGGGGCAACGAAGGGCATACGTCCGGGCTGGAAGAAGGCCATCGTCCAGCTGCGCGAGGGCAACACGATCGAGATCTTCCAGGGAGCCCAGGTTTAGCCATGGCCGTCAGAAAATTCAAGCCCACGAGCCCGGGCCGGCGCTTCATGACCATTTCGGCCTTCGACGAGGTCACGAAGACGACCCCGGAGAAGTCGCTGCTCGAGCCGCTCAAGAAGACGGGCGGCCGCAACAACAACGGCCGGATCACGACACGCCACCAGGGCGGCGGCCACAAGCGCCAGTACCGCGTTGTCGACTTCAAGCGTCGCAAGGACGGCGTGCCGGCGAAGGTTGCCGCGATCGAGTACGACCCGAACCGCTCCGCTCGGATCGCGCTGCTCCACTACGCCGACGGCGCCAAGGCCTACATCCTCGCTCCGGCCGGGCTCAAGGTCGGCGCGACCGTCGAGTCGGGTGCGAGCGCCGACATCAAGCCGGGCAACGCGCTGCCGCTCGACAACATCCCGACCGGCACGCTCGTCCACAACGTCGAGCTGAAGCCGGGCCAGGGCGCGAAGATGGCGCGCTCGGCGGGCACAGGCGTGCAGCTCGTGGCGAAGGACGGCGACTACGGCGTCCTGCGGCTCCCTTCCGGCGAAATGCGCCGCGTGCTCCTCACGTGCCGCGCAACCGTGGGTCAGGTCGGCAACTCCGATCACGCGAACACCCAGAGCGGGAAGGCCGGTCGTAGCCGCTGGCTCGGCAAGCGCCCGACCGTTCGTGGCTCGGCGATGAATCCGGTCGACCACCCGCACGGCGGCGGCGAGGGCAAGTCGAAGGGCGGCCGGCACCCGGTCACGCCGTGGGGCGTCCCGACGCTCGGCAAGCGCACCCGCCGCAAGCACAAGGAATCCAACAAGTTGATCGTGCGCGGCCGTCGCCGCGGCAAGGAGAGACGCTAGTCAATGAGCAGATCCAGCAAAAAGGGGCCTTTCGTGGAGGAGCGGCTGCTCGGCCGCATCGAAGCGATGAACGCCACCAACGAGAAGCGGATGATCCGCACGTGGTCGCGCTCGTCGACGGTCTTCCCCGAGATGGTCGGGCACACGATCGCGGTCCACGACGGGCGCAAGCACGTCCCGGTGTTCGTCAGCGAGCAGATGGTCGGGCACAAGCTCGGCGAGTTCGCTCCGACCCGGACCTTCCGCGGCCACGCCGGTGACAAACAGACCCAGGTGAAGAAGCGCTGATGGCTGCTTCCGGCTCCGTCACTGTTCGCGCCGAGGCGAAGTACGTCGGCATCTCGGCCCGCAAGGCGCGGGTCGTGCTCGACCACATCCGCGGCCGTTCCGTTCCCGAGGCGCGGACGATCCTCGCGTTCACCCCGCGGGTCGCTGCACGCGACATCGAGAAGGTGCTCGCGTCGGCGGTTGCGAACGCCGAGGCGAATCACGGTCTCGACGGCGCGAACCTCGTGCTCGAGGCGGCGTTCGCCGACGAAGGCCCGACGCTGAAGCGTTGGCGTGCCCGAGCGCGTGGCCGCGTCAACCGGATCCGCAAGCGTTCCTGCCACATCACGCTCGTCGTCCGCGAGGCCGACACCGCGAAGCGCCCGCGCAAGCAGGCTGCTGTAGCACCCGCGGCAGCCGAGGAACCAACAACTGAGTCGACGAAGACGTCCAGGCGCCGTTCGCCTGCCAAGAAGAAGGAGGCGGTGGCCTGATGGGCCAGAAAGTGCATCCCGGCGGGTTCCGCGTCGGCGTCATCCACGACTGGAAGTCGAACTGGTACGTGGGGAAGAAGGAGTTCCCCGCTTACATTCTCGAGGACGTCAAGATCCGCGCGCATATCCGCGGGAAGCTTTCGCATGCCGGCCTCTCCGACATCCTGATCCGCAAGGACAAGCAGCGGATCACGGTCGACATCTACACCGCGCGGCCGGGCATCGTGATCGGCAAGTCCGGCGTCGAGGTGGACGCGCTCCGCAAGGAGCTGCACTCGATCACGGGCAAGAACGTCCACATCAACATCAACGAGATCAAGCGTCCTGAGCTCGACGCGCAGCTCGTTGCGCAGTCGATTGCCGAGCAGCTGCAGAACCGTGTCTCGTTCCGACGGGCGATGAAGCGGTCGCTCGCCTCGGCGATGCGCTCGGGTGCCCAGGGGATCAAGATCCAGTGCGGCGGGCGGCTCGGCGGCGGCGAGATGAGCCGCAGCGAGCGCTACACCGAGGGTCGCGTTCCGCTGCACACGATTCGCGCTGACATCGACTACGGCTTCGCCGAGGCCAAGACGACGTACGGCCGCATCGGCGTCAAAGTGTGGGTCAACAAGGGCGAGATCATGCCGGAGGGCTTCGAGGGCGTGACCACGAAGGACACCCGCCTTGGCGACCAGGATCAGGCACGACGCAAGCGCGGCGGCACGACCGAGGGGCTCGGCGCGTCGCGCGAGAGCGGACGCGGTCGCGGTCAGGATCGCGAGGGCCTCGGCCTTGTCCAGCGCCGCCGGCGTCCCGGTGGCGGTGCAGCCGGCGGCGGTCGGCCGGGTCCCGGTGGCGGGCGTCCCGCAAGTGGCGGCGGTCGTGGGCGCAGCCCGCGTCCCGAGACGCAGGGATCACCTGTCGAGCCGACGACCGATGAGCCGACGGTGACGCCAGTTGTCGAGGACGTCGTCACGCCCGAGGCGGCCACGCCGGAAACGCCCGAGACGGGAGCTGACGCCTGATGCTGCTGCCGAAGAAGGTCAAGCATCGCAAGCAGTTCCGCGGTCGCCGCGACGGCCTGTCACGGGGGCAGACGACGGTGCAGTACGGCGATTACGGGATCAAGGCGCTCGAGGACGGCTGGATCACCAACCGTCAGATCGAGGCTGCCCGCATCGCGATGACCCGCAAGATCAAGCGTGGCGGCAAGGTGTGGATCAACATCTTCCCCGACAAGCCGTTCACGAAGAAGCCGGCCGAGACCCGCATGGGCTCGGGCAAGGGCTCGCCCGAAGGGTGGGTCGCGGTCGTGAAGCCGGGCCGGGTGATGTTCGAGCTCGCCGGCGTGCCGGAGGAGCTGGCGAAGGACGCGCTGCGGCTTGCGAGCCAGAAGCTGCCGATCAGGACGAAGTTCGTTCGTCGGGACGGTGATCTCTTTGAGAGCTAGGCAGCTGCGCGACATGACCGACGACGAGTTGGACGGAAAGATGGCGGAGACCCGCAGGGAGCTCTTCAATCTCCGCTTCCAGTCCGCTACGGGCGCGCTCGAGGACAGTGCCCGGCTGCGGCTCGCCAAGCGCGAGATCGCGCGCATCTTGACCGTGAAGCACGAACGTGAACGACTGGGGATGAGGTAGATGGCCGAGAAGAAGAAGAAACCAACCAAGGACGAGACCCCCGTCGAGGCGATCGCCGAAGAGCCCGCCGTCGAGGTGGTTCCAGCGGACGAGCCGGTAGCCGAGGTCGTGGCAGAAGAGGCCGTGGTCGAGGAGCCTGTCACCGACGAACCTGTCACCGACGAACCTGTCACCGAAGAGCCTGAGGCTGAGGTCGTCGCGGAAGAGCCCGCCGTCGCGATGCCCGACGTCGACGCCGAGCCCGAGCCGGTAGCCGCGGAGGCAGAAGAGCCCGCCGCGGAGGTGGTCGACGCTACTCCTGCGGCCGAAGCCGAGCCCGAAGTTGCGGTTGAGGAGCCGGCCGCAGAAGCCGCAGTGGATGAGGCCGCCGCCGAGGAGTCGGCAGACGAACCCGCCGCCGCGGCGCCCGCAGCCGAGCCTGCCGCCGCGCCCGCAGCCGAGCCTGCCGCCGCGGTGCCAGCCGCACCGGTTCAGCAGTCCGGTCCGAAGCCGAAGAAGAAGCGCCTCCCGCGCGCGCTGCGCCCGACCAAGGGGCGCCCGGTTCGGGTGAAGCCGGAGTCACGGAAGCCGATCGTCCGGCTCGAGAAGCCCGAGCACGAGCGTGGCCGCAGCCAGGAGCGTCAGGGAACGGTGATCTCGGATGCGATGGAGAAGACGATCGTCGTCAAGGTCGAGATGATCAAGGCACACCGGAAGTACAAGAAAGTCGTGCGACGCTCGAACACATTCCATGTGCACGACGAACGCAACGAGGCCAAGGTCGGCGACGTCGTCCGCATCATCGAGACGCGTCCGCTGTCGAAGACGAAGCGCTGGCGTCTCGCTGAGATCGTCGAGGCAGCCAAGTGATTCAGCAGGAATCCCGCCTTAAGGTCGCCGACAATACCGGCGCCCGCGAGATCCTCTGCATCCGCGTGCTAGGGGGCCATCACCGGCGCTACGCACGCGTCGGCGACATCATCGTTGCTACCGTGAAGTCCGCGACGCCGCAGGGTGCGGTCAAGAAGGGCGAGGTCGTGAAAGCGGTCGTCGTCCGGACGAAGAAACCCTACGGTCGCGAAGACGGGACGCTGATCGGCTTCGACGAGAACGCGGCCGTCATCATCGACAACCAGAACAACCCGCGTGGGACGCGGATCTTCGGGCCAGTTGCGCGCGAGCTGCGCGAGCGGAACTTCATGAAGATCGTCTCTCTCGCCCCAGAAGTTCTCTAAGGAATGGTGCTCTAAGAGATGGCGACAACGATGCGAGTCAAGAAGGGGGATCTCGTGCAGATCCTCTCGGGTAAGGACCGTGGCAAGCAGGGCCGCGTCATCGAGGCGCGCCCGACCGAGCGCCGCGTCGTCGTCGAGAACCTGAACATCGTCAAGCGCCACACGAGGCCGCGCCCGATCAAGGACTCGTCCCGCATGGGTGGCGCGCAGGTCGCTCCCGGCGGGATCGTCGAGAAGGCGGCGCCCGTGGACATCTCGAACGTGATGGTCGTGTGCCCGGTCTGCAAGAACCCGACGCGCGTCGGCGTCCACGAGAAGGACGTCAAAGGCGAACTCGTGCGGGTGCGCGTCTGCAAGCGCGAAGGCTGCGGCCAGGAGATCGACAAATGAGCCGTAGGCTTGACGGAGGCTCACAAGGAGCGGAGGTGGCGGCTATGCCGGCACCGGAGCGGGCCGTCGGTCAACCGGAGGTTGGCCGATGAGTGCCACCGAAACCTACGCACCCAGGCTCAAGCAGCGTTACGAAGATGACATCCGTCCGGGGCTGATGGGCGAGCTGCAGCTCGACTCGATCATGCAGGTGCCGCGCATCTCGAAGATCACCCTGAACATGGGTGTGGGCGACGCGAAGACGGACGCCAAGGCGATGGACAGCGCGATGGACGAGCTGACCACGATTGCCGGACAGCGGGCGCAGCTGCGCAAGGCGCGTAAGTCGATCGCGAGCTTCAAGCTTCGCGAAGGCATGAGCGTCGGGACGCGTGTGACCCTGCGCGGCGACCGCATGTACGAGTTTCTCGACCGTCTCGTGTCGATCGCGCTGCCGCGGATCCGCGACTTCCGCGGACTCGACCCAACGTCTTTCGACGGCCGCGGCAACTACTCGCTCGGCATCAAGGAGCAGATCATCTTCCCGGAGATCGACTACGACAGCGTTCAGTCGATCCGAGGCCTGGACATCGCGATCACGACAACGGCGGAGTCGGACGAGCACGCGGCAGCGCTCCTGCGCGCTTTCGGTCTGCCTTTCGCCGCCGAAGGAAGGGACAGGGACAGGTAAGTGGCCAAGAAATCGCTCATCGCCAAGCAGGCACGAACACCGAAGTACAAGACGCAGAAGTACTCGCGCTGCAACAAGTGCGGCCGTCCGCGCGCGGTCTTCAAGAAGTTCGGCCTGTGCCGCATCTGCCTGCGCCAGCTCGCGCACGAGGGTGCGATCCCCGGCATGACGAAGTCGAGCTGGTAGGAGAACAGAGATGCTGACCGATCCGATCGCCGACATGCTGACTCGAATCCGCAACGCCAACAAGGCGATGCACGACCGTGCCGAGATGCCGTCCTCGCGCATGAAGCAAGAGATCGCGCGCGTCCTCAAGGCCGAGGGTTACATCAAGGACTTTCGCGTCGTCGAAGGCACTCCGTTCAACACGCTCGTCATCGAGCTGAAGTTCGGCAAGGGTCGCCAGCGCGTGCTCACCGACCTCAAGCGCATCTCGAAGCCGGGTCGGCGCATCTACGCCCGCAAGGACCGGCTGCCGCGCGTGCTCGGCGGCCTCGGGACATCCATCCTGTCGACCTCGACCGGGATCATCACCGGCCGCCAAGCCGCCGAGCGCGGCGTCGGCGGTGAAGTGATCGCCTTCGTCTGGTAGCACGATGAGCCGAATCGGAAGACGTCCTATCGAGGTACCCGCCGGCGTGACCGTCGAGCTGCACCCTGGCCGCGTGAAGGTAGCGGGGCCGTTGGGCGAGCTCGAGCAAGTCGTGCCGATCCGGATGCAGATCGACCAAGAAGAAGGCGTCCTCACGGTGACGCGACCAACCGACCGCGGGCCGGACCGCTCGCTCCATGGGCTGACGCGGACGCTGATCTCGAACATGGTCGAAGGCGTCACGAAAGGCTACGAGCGGCACCTCGAGATCCAGGGTGTCGGCTACCGTGCCACGCTCAAGGGAAACGATCTCGAGCTCGCCGTTGGCTACTCGCACTCGGTGCCGATCGTGCCGCGACCCGGTATCTCGTTCGAGGTGCCGGTGCCGACGCAGATCATCGTCAAGGGCATCGACAAGCAGGCCGTCGGCCAGACGGCGGCGGAGATTCGCAAGGTGCGACCGCCCGAGCCGTACAAGGGCAAGGGGATCCGGTACCGCGACGAGGTCGTCCGCAGGAAGGTCGGGAAGCGCGCATGAGCAAGCTTTCAACGAGCGAGGCGCGTAAGCGCCGCCATCGCCGAGTGCGCGGCAAGGTTGCCGGGACGGCCGAGCGGCCGCGTCTTGCGGTGTTCCGCTCGAACCGCGGCATCGTCGCGCAGCTGATCGACGACGACGCCGGCAAGACGCTCGCCGCGGCGAGCTGGCTGACGCTGAAGTCGTTCACCGGCCCGAAGACCGAACAGGCGACCGAAGTCGGCAAAGCGCTCGCGTCCTCCGCCAAGAAGGCGGGTGTCGAGCGGTGCGTCTTCGATCGCGGCGGCTACCTTTACCACGGACGTGTCAAAGCGCTCGCCGACGGCGCGCGCGAGGGAGGGCTCCAGTTTTGAGCGGTACCGAATATTCCGACTCGCGCGAGTTGAAGGAGCGCGTGATCGAGATCAACCGCGTGGCGAAAGTCGTCAAGGGCGGTAGGAGGTTCTCGTTCACTGCGCTCGTGGTCGTCGGCGACGAGGTCGATCGCGTCGGCGTCGGCTATGGAAAGGCGCGCGAAGTGCCGCTCGCCATCTCGAAGGCGGTCGACGACGCGAAGAAGAACCTCTTCTCAGTGCCGAAGCACGGGACGACGATCACGCACGAGATTCTCGGCAAGTTCGACGCTGCCCGCGTCTTCCTGCGCCCCGCCAGCGAGGGTACGGGAGTCATCGCCGGTGGCGGTGTCCGTGCCGTGCTCGAGCTCGCCGGGATCCGCGACGTGCTCGCGAAAAGCCTCGGTACGACGAACCCGATCAACATGGCGAAGGCCACCGTCGATGGGCTCAAGAACCTGCGCCGGCCGGAAGATGTCGCTCGCAGCCGCGGCTTGACGATCAGCCAGGTGCTCCCAGTCTCGGCTGCAGCCCGTGCGGCCGCGCTCGAGGGAGCGGCCGCCGAGACACCTGTGGTCGAGGCGCCAGTCGTCGAGGCGTCCGAACTCGAGGTTCCCGCGTGAGCAAGATCACGATCACGCAGGTTCGCGGCACCGTGGGGCAGAGCAGGGCGCATGAAGGGACGCTGCGCGCGCTCGGTCTCGGCAAGATCGGCCGCACTGTTGAGCACACCGACACGCCGTCGCTCGCCGGCATGCTCCGCCACGTGAAGCACCTCGTGCGGGTCGAAGGGAAATCCAACGCATGAGCGACGAGTTGAACCTCTCCAACCTGAAGCCCGCGCAGCCGCAGAAGGCGCGCAAGCGCATTGGGCGAGGCATGGGCTCCGGTAAGGGCCGCTACTCCGGCCGTGGCCTGAAAGGTCAGAAGTCCCGCGCGGGCTCGCACAAGATGCCGGCCGGCTTCGAGGGCGGCCAGATGCCGATCGACATGCGGCTGCCGAAGCTGCGCGGCAACACGTCGGCCGACGCGATGCCGATCGGCCCGTTCCGCACCTACACGCAGCCTGTCAACCTTCGCGATCTCGAGGCCCGCTTCGAAGGAGGCGCCGAGGTCACGCCGGAAGCGCTCGTGGCGGCCGGTCTATTGAAGAATACGAAGACCGACATCAAGATCCTGGCCTCCGGCGAGTTGACGAAGAAGCTGTCCGTCACCGCTCACGGCTTCTCGAAGTCCGCGCGCGAGAAGATCGAGGCCGCCGGCGGGTCGATCACCTGGCTGCGCGGTGAGCCCGTCGAAAAGAAGGCGAAGAAGCACAAGGCCAAGCCGGTATTGGTCGAGTCGGACGAAGAGCCGGAGACGACAGCCGAAGCAGAGGTCGTCGACGAAGCGCCCGAGGAGACTCCGGCGGAGGAGACCGAGGCCTAACCATGCTGTCGTGGCTAGCGAACGCCTGGCGCGTCCCTGAGCTGCGGCGCCGCGTGCTCTTCACCGGGTTCGCGCTGGCCATGTACCGACTCGGCTCGTGGGTTCCGTCACCCGGCGTCAACTCGGACGCGATCAAGAGCTATTTCAACGGGAACGGCGGAGGGAGCATCCTCGGCCTGCTGAACCTCTTCTCCGGCGGTGCGCTGTCGCGGTTCTCGCTGTTCGCGCTCGGGATCATGCCGTACGTCACGGCGTCGATCATCCTGCAGCTGCTGACGGTCGTGATCCCCCGCCTCGGCGAGCTCCAGAAGGAGGGCGAGGCCGGCTACGCCAAGATCAACCAGTACACGCGCTACCTGACGGTCGGGCTCGCCGCCGCGCAGGCGTTCGGCTACGCGATCCTGTTCCGCAACCAGCACATCCTCGATGCGAACGCCGGCCGGCTCGTCCTGCTCGTCGTGACGCTGACCGCCGGGACGACGTTGTTGATGTGGATCGGCGAGCAGATCACGAAGCGCGGTGTCGGCAACGGCATCTCGATCCTCATCTTCGCCTCCATCCTCACGAGCGCGCCGCTCGGGATCAGCGCCTGGTACAACGGCGGGCCGACAGAGCGGATCTTCTTCCCGCTGATCGCACTTGCGGTCGTGGCGGCGGTCGTCTTCGTGCAGGAGGGCCAGCGCCGGATCCCGATCCAGTACGCGAAGCGAATGGTCGGGAGGCGCATGACGTCGGGTGGCGCGACGTACTTGCCGCTCCGCGTGAACATGGCCGGCGTCATACCGGTGATCTTCGCCGCCGCCGTACTCGCCTTCCCGCAGACGATCGCGCTCTACCTGCCGTCCACACGGAACTTCGTGAACAACCACTTCCAGACAGGGAGCCTCACCTACCTGCTGGTCGAGGGGATCATGATCATCGTCTTCACCTACTTCTATACGGCGGTGCAGTTCAACCCCGTCGACCAGGCGGACAACCTCCGCAAGTACGGCGGCTACATCCCGGGCATCAGGCCAGGCCCACCGACTGCGCAGTATCTCGACCGCGTGCTGAGCCGGCTGACGTTCCCCGGCGCGCTGTTCCTCGCGGCGATCGCCGTGCTCCCGAGCCTCTTCATCACGTACGGCGGCTTCTCGCAGGCGACCGGCCGCGCGCTCGGCGGAACGTCGGTGCTCATCGCCGTCGGTGTTGCGCTCGACACCATGCGCCAGATGGAGTCGCAGATGATGATGCGCAACTACGAAGGCTTCTTGAAGTAGCCGGCCGCGCGGCTCCTAGGATACGGCCCGATCATCGTGAATCTCCTCGTATTGGGGCCGCAAGGGTCCGGTAAGGGCACGCAGGCCAAGCGCATCTCCGAAGCGCACGGTATCCCGCACGTGTCGACCGGCGACATGTTCCGTGCTGCGATCGTGACAGGGACGCCGCTCGGACTCGCGGTGGCTCCGATTCTCGCCTCGGGGGAGCTCGTTCCCGACGAGCTGACGGTGGCGCTTATCCACGATCGGCTCGGCGAGGAGGATGCGCGTCGCGGCTTCGTCCTCGACGGGTTCCCGCGCAACGTCGAGCAGGCCGAGGCGCTCGACCGGATGCTCGACGGCATCGGTCGCGGCATCGACCACGCGCTGTTCTTCGACCTCTCCGACGACCTGGCCGCCGAGCGGATGCGAGGTCGCGCGGCGGCCGAGGGCCGAACAGACGACACACCGGAGGCGATCGCGCGGCGGCTCGCGATCTACCACGAGCAGACCGAGCCGGTCGTCGAGCGCTACAGGGCCACTGGCGTCCTCGTTCCCCTCCGCGCCGAGCGCTCCGTCGACGAGGTTGCCGCCGAGATATCCGAGGCACTCCGCGGATGATCATCCGGAAGACCCCAGCCGAGATCGACAAGATCGCGCGGGCGGGCGCACTCTCGGCGGGAACGATCGCCCACGTCGCAGAGCATCTGCAGCCCGGAATCACGACCGGCGAGCTCGACGCAATCGCCGGTGAGTTCATTCGCTCGCAAGGCGGTGTGTCGACATCGAAGGGGTACAAGGGATACCCGGCGGAGATCTGCATCTCGCCGAACGACGTCGTCGTGCACGGCATCCCGGGGAGCCACGTCGTCGAAGACGGCGACGTGATCACGATCGATGTCGGCACCACCCTCGACGGCTTCATCGCCGACAGCGCGTTCACCTTCGGCGTCGGGACGGTCGAGAGCGAGACGGAGCGGCTCCTCGAAGTCGGTCGCGATGCGCTCGCAGCCGGCATCGAGAAGGCGCAGCTCGGGAACCGTGTCGGAGACGTGTCGAGCGCCGTACAGCTCGTAGTCGAAGCTGCGGGTTTCTCAGTTGTGCGCAGCCTCGTCGGCCACGGCGTCGGCCGCCACTACCACGAGGATCCGCATGTTCCGAACTTCGGCCTGCCGGGCCGCGGGCCGCGTCTCTCGGAAGGCATGACGATCGCGATCGAGCCGATGATCGCCGCCGGCGGGCCGGAGGTTCACATCACCGACGACGGCTGGACGATCTGCACCGACGACGGGTCGACCGCCGTCCACTTCGAGCACACAGTCGCGATCACGCAGGCAGGTCCGCGGATACTGACGCCGCGAGCCGGCTTGGCAAGGGAAATCGAACGCCGTTTGCTACGATGACCACCCCGCGGAGCGGCTGTTTTGGCTGCCACGGGCTGTTCTGCTGAAGTTGCACGCGTTTCTACCTGTCATACAACCTTGTTCACGCCGTCACCGTAGGAGTTGCGCGAGGGAAAGTTGGCCGTCAAGGAAGAGAAGATCGAGGTCGAAGGCGAGGTTGTCGAAGCGCTCCCGAGCACAATGTTCCGCGTGCAGGTCGACGGCGGGCACGACGTCCTCGCGACCATCTCCGGGAAAATGCGCAAGCACTACATCCGCATCCTCCCCGGCGATCGGGTCAAGGTCGAGCTTTCTCCCTACGACCTGACGCGCGGCAGAATCACGTTCCGCCTCAAGTAGTTCTAACGAAGGATTCGATGAAAGTTCGCCCCTCAGTCAAGCCGATGTGTGAGAGGTGCCGCGTAATCAAGCGGCACGGTCGCACGATGGTCATCTGCACGAACCCCCGGCACAAGCAAAGGCAGGGATAAAGTGTCTCACCCGGCAACAGTTAGTGCGCCTCTGGCGCGCGAGCCACGGCGCATTGCGTCGTCCTCGGCCGCATCCGGGCTGACCAGCCCGAATGCGGCCTGCGTCCTAGCACTGCTTGCGTCTCGCACGCCAGAGACGCGAAACCGTCACCGGGAGAGACACTAGATGGCGCGAATCGCGGGGGTCAACCTCCCGAACCAGAAGCGGCTCGAGATCGGTCTCACCTACATCTACGGGATCGGCCAGTCGACCGCACAGAAGATCTGCAAGGACCTCGGCCTCGACCCGGACGAGAAGATCCGCGACCTCACCGACGAGGAAGTGACGAAGCTCCGGACGATGATCGACAGCCTCGAGGTCGAAGGTGACCTTCGCCGTGAACGCTCGCAGGCGATCAAGCGCCTCTCGGAGATCGGCTGCTACCGCGGCCTGCGACACCGGCGCGGGCTGCCGGTGAACGGCCAGCGGACGAAGACCAACGCGCGAACGCGCAAGGGCCCGAAGAAGACCGTCGGCCGCGGGAAGAAGGCGAAGTAAATGGCCCCGCCTCGTAAAGCCGCGGCCACTCGGGGTCGCACCCGTCGCCGCGTGCGCAAGAACGTCGCCATCGGACAGGCGCACATCAAGACCTCGTTCAACAACACCATCGTGTCGCTCACCGACAACGACGGCAACGTGATCGCGTGGGAGTCCGCCGGCTCCGCCGGGTTCAAGGGCTCACGCAAGTCGACCCCGTTCGCCGCCCAGGTCACCGCCGACAACTGCGCGCGCAAGGGAATGGAGCACGGCTTGCAGAAGGTCGAAGTGTTCGTCAAGGGGCCCGGTTCGGGTCGCGAGACCGCGATCCGGTCGCTGCAGGCCGCCGGGCTCGAGATCCTCGGCGTCCGTGACGTCAGCCCGCAGGCCCACAACGGTGTGCGGCAGAAGAAGCGGAGGCGCGTTTAGTGGCTCTCCTGGCAACAGTTAGAGCGCCTCTGGCGCACGATCCGCGGCGCATTGCCGCGTCATCAGTCGCGTCCGTACGCACGCGTACGAACACTCCCTGCGTCCTTGCACTGCTTGCGCCTCGTGCCCCAGAGACGCGTAACCGTCACCAGGAGAACCACTAATGGCCCGCGACCTCGGCCCCAAGTGCCGCATGTGCCGCCGCGAGGGCGTGAAGCTCTTTCTCAAGGGCGAGCGCTGCCTGACGGAGAAGTGCGCGATCGAGCGCCGCTCGTATCCGCCGGGTGAGCACGGCCGCGGGCGCATCAAGCAGAGCGAGTACCTGCTCCAGCTCCGAGAGAAGCAGAAGGCGCGCCGCACCTACGGCCTGCTCGAGAAGCAGTTCCGCACCACGTTCGAGCGTGCCTCACGCGGGACCGGCTCGACCGGCGAGAACCTGTTGCGCCTGCTCGAGACACGGCTCGACAATGTCGTGTACCGGCTCGGGTTCGCCGGCTCGCGCGCGCAAGCGCGTCAGCTCGTCCGGCATGGCCACTTCAACGTCAACGGCCGCCGGGTCAACATTCCGAGCTTCGGCGTCCGTCCTGGCTTCGTCGTCGCACTTCGGGCGGGCAGCCCGGTCGAGACGCTCGTGCGGGACGCAACCGACCTCACCGCCTCGGTCGCACCGTGGCTCCAGGCAGACCACGAAGGCCTCTCCGGCACCGTGCTGAAGTGGCCGGAGCGCGCCGAGATCGACACGCCCGTACAGGAATCACTCATCGTCGAGCTCTACTCCAAGTAGACGTGCTGCGCACGTCTACTTGGTACTAACGGAAGGAATCGAACTTGTCTACCCGCTCTAGCCTGATGGACTTCCAAGTGCCGCGGATCGTCGCCGAAGAGAGCGACGAGCATCGCGGTGTGTTCGAGATCGAGCCGCTCGACCGCGGCTTCGGTTACACGTTCGGCAACTCGCTGCGCCGCGTGCTGCTCTCCTCCCTCGAGGGTGCCGCAGTCACCGCCGTCAAGATCGAAGGCGTCGCGCACGAGTTCACGACGCTCCCGGGTGTGCGGGAGGACGTCACCGACATCATCCTGAACCTCAAGAACCTGATTTGCCGGCTGCACGGCGAGTCGCCCGAGATCGAGGTGCACATCGCCAAGAAAGGCCCTGGCCTCGTCACCGCCGCCGACATCGAGGCGCCGGCCGACCTCGAGATCCTCAATCCGGAGCTCGAGATCGCGCACCTCGCCGACAAGGGCAAGCTCGAGATCTCGCTGACCATCGGCCGCGGCCGCGGCTACACGCCGGCCGAGCTGAACCGTGGCCCGGAGACCTCGATCGGCGTCATCCCGATCGACTCGATCTTCTCGCCCGTGCGTCGTGTGGCCTACGAGGTCGAGTCGGCGCGTGTCGGTCAGCGCACCGACTACGACAAGCTCCGCCTCGACGTCACGACGGACGGCTCGGTCGATCCGAAGGACGCGATCTCCGAGGCAGCGCGGATCCTGATCAGCCAGCTCGCGATCTTCACCGATCTCGACTCGATCCCGGGGTACGGGGAGACTGCGGCGGAGACTGCTGCAGAGTCGACGGTCTCTCATGGAATGGAGAACTTCCCGATCGAGGAGCTCGAGCTCGGCGTCCGCTCCTACAACTGCCTCAAGCGCGTAGGCATCGAGACGATCGGCGATCTCACGTCCAAGTCCGAAGCCGAGCTCGCCGCGATCCCGAACTTCGGCCGCAAGTCGGTCGAAGAGGTTCGCGAGACGCTCGCCGCACACGGTCTCACGCTGAAGGGCGAGGATCTGCCCCAGTGAGGACCCAGTGAGGACACAGTGAGGCACGCGAAATCCGGAAAGAAGCTCGGCCGCGATTCGGCGCACCGCAAGGCGCTCTACTCCAACCTTGCGGGTGCGCTGATCACGCACGGGCGGATCGAGACCACCGAGGCGAAGGCCAAGGCGGTCAAGCCGTACGCCGAGAAGCTGATCACGCTCGGGAAGCGCGGCGACCTGCATGCGCGCCGTCAGGCGCTCGCAGCTCTGCGCACGAACGACGTCGTGCATCACCTCTTCGCGGAGGTCGCGCCCCGATTTGCCGACCGGCCGGGTGGGTACACCCGGATCGTCAAGCTCGGGCCGAGGCTCGGTGACGCGGCGAACATGGTCTATCTCGAGTTCGTCGACTACGACCCCGCGGCTTCTGTCGCTGGATAAGTTCTGGAAGGGCGCCGAGAGGCGCCTTTCTCGTTCTAGGCTCCGCAGATGCGACTTCGGCTGACGCTCGAGTACGACGGCACGGGTTTCCGTGGTTGGGCGCGGCAGCCGGGGCTGCGCACGATCGAGGGAACGGTGCGTGACGCGGTCGACCGTGTGTTCCCGCGCTGGGACGAGCTCGTCGTGGGTGGCCGGACCGACACAGGCGTCCATGCCGAGGGACAGGTCTGCTCGGTCGAGGTCGAGGGTGGGCCGCCGCTCGAACGTGTCCCAGAGGCGCTGAACACCGCGTTGCCCGACGACATCTCGGTGATCGCTGCGGCCGAGGCGCCTGAGGGCTTCCACGCGCGGTACTCGGCACGGTCGCGCACGTACCGCTACGTCGTGCTCAACCGTCCTGAGCGATCTGCGCTCGAGTCGCGGCGTTCGTTGTGGTGGCCGCAGTCGTTGGATGTGGCGGCGCTCGACGCGGCAGCGAAACTCGTGGTCGGAGGGCACGACTTCCGAGCCTTCACTCCGACCGAGACGCAGCACAAGGTGTTCGTCCGCGAGGTGTCATCGGCGCGCTGGGAGCGGTACGGGGATCACCTCCACTTCACGATCACGGCCAACTCGTTCCTGCGCCACATGGTGCGGACGCTCGTAGGGACGATGCTCGAACGCGGTGGCGATGAGATGGCTGACTTGTTGGACGGCGCGCTCCGGCCGGAAGCGGGCGTGACTGCGGCGCCGTGGGGCCTGTACCTGGAGCGCGTCGAGTATTGAGGTGACCCTGTGGAGCGATTGACACACAATCGGCACACCTAGGGACAGTCCCCGGTTTGCGCCAACTTTGTGCCAGCCTGTCCACAGGGCCAAGGTGCTCGGACGGCGGCGGGTGGGTGGCTACGATCGACGCATGCGGTATCCGATCGTTCTCTTCGACCTCGATGGCACGCTGATCGACTCCGGGCCGATCATCATGGCCTCGATGCGGCATGCCTCACGCTCGGTCCTCGGCGTCGAGATCGACGAGGCGAAGGTCCGCGCCGCCATCGGTGGGCCTGGGCTCGTCGCGCAGATGAGAGAGCTCGATCCGTCCCGCGTCGACGAGCTAGTCGACGCCTACCGCGCGCACAACGAGCCGCTCCACGACGAGCTGGAGGCATTCGACCGAATGCTCGCCGTCCTCCCGCGGTTACGCGAGCGCGGCCATCGTCTCGGCATCGTCACGGCCAAGCGCCGCGCGACCGTCGAGCTTGCCTTCGACCGCTTTCCCGTCTTGCGCGACATCGCCGAGGTGCTGATCGGGGCCGACGACACCGAACGGCACAAGCCCGACCCCGATCCGCTGCTGGAAGCGCTCGCACGGCTCGACGCGCAACCGCACGAGGCCGCATACGTCGGCGACTCGCCGTTCGACGTTCGAGCGGCGAAGGCCGGTGGGCTCTACGCTGTCGCCGTCGGCTGGGGAGGGATTCACGGAGACGCAGCTCTGCTCGCGGAGGAGCCGGACATCCTTATCCACGACCCGGAGGAGCTCTTCGGTGTCCTCTGAGAGCGACCGGGCAGCCGAGCTCCGCCGTCTGATCGAGCACCATCTCTACCGCTACCACGTCCTCGACGACCCGGAGATCGCGGACGCCGCCTACGACGCGCTCTACGACGAGCTGCAGACGCTCGAGGAGGCGCATCCTGACCTCGTCACGGCCGACTCGCCGACCCAGCGCGTCGGAGCGCCTCCCGCCGCGGGTTTCACCAAGGTCGAGCATCTCCTGCCGATGGGCTCGCTCGAGAAGGTGACGACCGACGATGCGCTCGCGAAGTGGGCCGACGACGTCAGGAAGCGCCTCGGCACCGACGAGCCGGTTGCGTACGTCGTCGAGCCGAAGATCGACGGCTCCGCGATCTCGCTCGTCTACGAGCACGGCGTCTTTGTGCGCGGCGCGACGCGCGGTGATGGATCCCGCGGGGAGGACGTGACCGTGAACCTCCGCACGGTCGACGCGGTTCCGCTCCGGATGATTGCCGCCGACGGGGAACCGGCGCCGCCGCTGCTCGAAGTGCGCGGTGAGGTCTACTTCCCGCGATCCGGCTTCCGGCGCTTCAACGAGGCGCAGGCGGCGGCTGGGAAGAAGGAGGCGCCGAACGCCCGCAACGCTGCCGCCGGGTCGCTGCGCCAGCTCAACCCTGCAGTCACTGCACAGCGTCCGCTCTCCGTGTGGATCTACGGCGCTGGCGCTCGTACAGACGGCACCGGCCCGGATTCGCACTACGCGATGCTCCAGTGGCTGCGCGGGCGTGGCTTCCGCACGAACCCGCACGTCGAGCGCGTCGAGTCGATTGAGGAGGTCTCCGCCGTCGTCGCGGGCTGGGAAAAGCGGCGCGGGGAGCTCAACTACGAGATCGACGGTGTCGTGATCAAAGTCGACTCGTTCGACCAGCAGCGGCGGCTCGGCGCGCTTCAAGAGCGCCCGCGCTGGGCACGCGCCTACAAGTGGGCTCCGATGACGGCGACCACGAAGCTGCTGAAGATCGCGATCCGCGTAGGGCGCACGGGAGCGCTCAACCCGTGGGCGATGCTGGAACCGGTCGAGGTCGGCGGCGTCACCATCTCGCGCGCGACGCTGCACAACGAGGAGGACATCAACCGCAAGGGGATTCGTGAAGGCGATCTCGTGATCGTGCAACGTGCCGGGGACGTCATTCCGCAGGTCGTCGGTGCGGCCGGCGAGCATGCACCGGGGACGCACGAGTTCCGGATGCCGACGCACTGCCCGCTCTGCGGCGTCGAGGTCGTCAAGCCCGAGGGCGAGGTGATGCACCGCTGTCCGAATCGTGCATGCCCATCCCGCGGGCTGGAGACGCTGATCAACTGGGTCAGCGGGGCGATGGACATCGAGGGTGTCGGCGAGCAGTTCGTCCGGCGACTTTGGGATCTCGGTCTGCTCCGCTCGATGCCAGACCTGTACCGGCTTACTGTCGGCGAGATCGCCGGGCTCGACGGCTACGGCGAGATCTCGGCGGCGAAGATCGTGGATGCGATCGAGCTGTCCAAGGCACAGCCCTTCTCGCGCATCCTCTTCGGCCTGAACATTCCCGACGTCGGTTGGGTAACGGGGCGGAACCTGGCCCGTCATTTCGGGAACATCGACCGGTTGCTCGCCGCGAGCATGGACGAGATCGAGGAGGTCGAGGGCATCGGGCCCGATCGCGCCGAGTCGATCGCCGAGTGGTTCAAGGATCCTGACAACCGCTCACTCGTGCAGGAACTGCGTGATCTGGGGCTGCGCTTCGAAACCGGGGAGGAGGAGCGCCCAGTCGAGGGTCGGCTCACCGGCCAGCAGTTCGTCATCACGGGGACGCTCGAGGGCTTCACACGCGAGACGGCGACGGCGGCGCTCGAGGCGCTGGGTGCGAAGGTTTCGGATTCGGTCTCGGGCAAAACGACCGGACTCGTCGTCGGCGAGGAGCCTGGCGCGTCGAAGCTCAAGAAAGCCGAGAAGGCCGGGGTCCCCCTCCTGTCCGAAGCGGACCTCCGCGACCTGTTGAAAGGTTGACGCAGATCTGTGTCCTCGCCTGTCCCGGGACAGGCGAGCGTACGAGACTGTGACCTGTTCGCGACACGAGTCGCCGCGCACGGGTCGTGCGATCTACGGCAGCCGCTTGCGGAAGAGCGCATAGAACGCGAGGTCGTACACGCTCTTGATCACACCGGCGATCGCGAACGGCGCACCAAGCGATCCCCCGACGACCGCTCCCGCGACGAGCGTGCCGACAGGGCGGGCCACATAGCGCGTCGCATTCGTGTACCCGGCTGCAGCGGTTCGCTCTTCCGGCTCGACGACCGTGATCACGAGCGCCTGGCGGACGGGCACATCCATCTGCGACAGCAGGTGCCGTCCAAGGAGCAGGACGATCGCGACCGTCAGGTTCGGCGCGAACGCGACGGCGGCAAGAAGGATGTTCGACGGCAGGTGCGAGAAGACCATCGTGCGGACAAGGCCGATGCGGCCGGCGAGCCGTCCCGCGAGTTGGAACGAGATTGCCTGCAAGAGTCCGATCCCGAAGAAGACGACCCCGATCGTCCCCGGCGACGCATGGAACTTCCGTACCAACAGGTAGGCGATGAACGTCTGAGGGACGAAGCCACCGCCGAAGCTGTCGAGCGCGAAGAGGGCGGCAAGCTGGCGCACCACGCTCCGCGAGCGGTCGAGCCCGCCGCGGGCCTTCGCGGCAGCCGGCTCCTCCACTGCTTCGGAGAGACCCAAGGCCACTGGCAGAGCAAGCCCGGCGGCGACCGGATAGGCGAGCAACCAGTGCGCGGTGCCAGTCGCAGCTGCGGCGAGTGCGCCGAGCGAGCCTGTCAGCGTCGCAACCGTGTTGTAGGCGGCGAAGAGCCGCGCCGGCGGCGTCTCTCGCGCCGTGCCGGGGAGCATCGCCTGCTCCAGCGAGGTGAATGGCCCGGACTCGACGACGTCCGTCGAAACCGTTCCCGTGAGCGCTGCGAGCAAGAGCGCCGGCAGCCAGGCGGTCAGCGCGAAGACCGTGCCGGACACCGCCATCAGTACGAGGAGAAGCGAATACGTCCGCCGGCGCCCGACACGATCGCCATACCGCGCGATCAGGACCGATGCGAGCGCGATACCAGCCAGCAGAGCCGCGACCACGGCGCCGACAGCAAAGCCAGACAGCCCACGTCGCGCGAGCGCGACGCCGACCAGGACGCTGCCAAGCCCGTACGCGAACGCCCGCAACGCCTGGACGCCAAAGATGCGCCGTGCGTCAGCGGTAGGCGGCACCAGCCCGCCCAGCCGGGTCATTCGACCGCGTCGGGCTGGGACGCGTGCGCGATTAGGGCGTCGATCGGGACGATCTCGAGCGCGCGGGCGTGCGTCGCCCCGAGCACGACCGCGGGTGCACGACCGGCCTCGTACGCCTCCACCCAACGATCGGCGCAGACGCACCAGCGGTCCCCCGGCGCGAGCCCCGCGAAGCCCCACTCGGGCCGCGGCGTCGACAGGTCGTTGCCTGCGAGCTTGCTGAACTCGAGGAAGTCGGCGGTCATGATCGAGCAGACGGTGTGGCTGCCGACGTCCTCAGGCCCGGTCGCGCAGCAACCGTCTCGGAAGAAGCCGGTGACGGGCGAGGGCGGCTCGGAGCACGGCAACAGATCGCCGCCGACGACGTTGAGATCATCCTCGCGGGTCATCCGGCATTCGCGAGGAGTGTGACGAAGCGGTCCTGTGCGATTCGCGCCGCCCAATACGCGACGGGCGTTCCGTTCTCGAGGACGGCGAACGCGTAGCGGTTACCGATCAGCCCGGAGAGTGCTGTCGCGAGGTCGGTTGTGCCGGTCTTCGCACGAACGCGGCCCTTGAGCTGCGGCAGACGGTGCCGCATCGTGCCGCTCACAGAGGCGACCGCGAGTGAGCGGACAAAAGAGACGCGGAGCGGTTGACTCATCCAGGCGGCGTGCAGGATGCCGACGATCGAGGCCGGGGTAAGACGATCAAGCGAAGACAGTCCGGAGCCGTCGGCCAGAACCAGGCCGGCCGTCGGCACTCCCGTCTCGGCGAGCGCCGCGATCACAGCCCGAGCGCCGGCGGCTGTCGAGCCGCGGGTGCCGGACACGGCCCCAAGCTGCTTGAGCAGCATTTCCGCTGTGAAGTTGTCGCTCTCGTGGTTCATGTAGCGCACGATGTTGGCGAGGGTCTGGGACCGGTCTTCCGCGAGAGGGACGGCCGCCGCCGGTGCGATCCCGAGCCCGGGGCGCCCTTCGACGGTGACGCCGGCCGTCGTGAGGGCTGCCGTCAGGGATTTCGCAGCGAGCAGCGGCGGCGAGAGCGACGGCCAGCCGAGCGCACGGTCGACGACGAGTGCCGAGAGTGGAGGCGACTCGATCGGCACGAACCCGCGTTTCCAGCCGGGGGCGTCGCGGATCCTGTCGTAGTAGGACTCGTCGCCCCGCACACGCCCGCTCACCTCGTGGATCCCTGATCGCGCGATCTGGCCGGCGAGGTTGACGAGGTCGGCGCTTGTCAGCGTCGGGTCGCCGAACCCCTTCAGCACGAGGTCGCCTTGCCATGTCGTGCCCACTCGCGTCCCGACCCCGTACAGCTCCGTGTGGAAGCGGTAGGCGGCCCCGAGCCGGACGAGCGCCGCCCACGCGACAGGCAGCTTCTCGTTCGACGCAGGCACGAACGGCGTAGTGGAGAGGTGCGCGTAGACGACGCCGTCGCTCTCGAGGTCGACCGCGATCGCCCCCGTGCGCGACAGCGGGACGTACTTGCTCGCAAGTGCGCGGGTCAATCGCGCGGGGAGGGGTGCGCCTGCGGGTCGAGCGCCCACCGAACCTGCGCAAACGAGCGCGATGACAGTCGACGCGAGTGCGACGCGGAGCAACATCCTGCTAACCGTAGATCGTGATGGTGACGGTGCGCCTGCCCCACGCGCGGGCCTGAGCTGTCGTCGGCATCCAGAGGTCGATGATGTTCCCGATGACTGCGCTCCCCACATCGGCCGCCACGGCTGGGCCGTATCCCGGTACGAAGACACGCGTGCCGAGCGGGATCACGCGGGGGTCGACGGCGATGATGCCCTTGCCGACGGGCAGGCCGCTCGCGGTCCTCCCCGACAGGTGGTAGGCAACCGCGTCGACGACGAGCGTCCGTGTCCCTCTAGACGCCGGAGCGGCAGCTGCGGCAGGTGCGGCAGGTGCAGCCGGCGTGGTGCTCACGGTCGTCGTCGCTGGAGCTGGCGCTGGGACTGGCGCTGGAACTGGCGCTGGAGTTGGCGCCGTAGTCGTCGGCCTCACCGGCGTGGGAGGGGCCGTGAGCTTCGCCGAGCGCGCCAGCGCTTCTCGGGCTTGTTGCTCGAGCCTGGCGATCGCCCGGCGCGTCACGTCGCGTTGCTGCTGGAGAGACGAGACGATGCCCGCGCGCTCGTCGACTGCCGCCTGGAGCCTTGCGGCGCTTGCGTAGGCGGCTGCGCTGGCGGCAGAGAGGTCGCGGCTGCGTGTCGCCAAGTCTCGTTCGACCTGGTTGAGCGAGACCTGTGTGCTGCGTAGGTCGACGACCAGCCGCTTGTTCTGCCGTGTGGCGCGCGTGATTGAGTCGATGGAGGCGATCGCGTCGTCAAGCGAGGTCGCGCCGAGGAAGACTGCGATCGGGTCGGGCTGGCCCTGCTTGTAGAGCGTCCGAAGTATCTCCCCAACTCGTGCCTGCGCCACGAGAAGCGATCCACGCACGATGGCCGCGCGTCGAGCCGTCGATTGTCGCTCGCGAGCCAGCGCGCCCTGTCGAGCGCGCAATGTCGCTGCGGTTGTGCGTGCCCGCGCCAGCTGGCTCTCGGCGGCGTAGAGGTCGAGCAGCGCGGCCTGTTCGCGCTGTGCGAGCGACGTACCGCGTGCCTTCAGCGCCTTCGCCGAGTCGCCGAACGCTGGAGTCGATACGGACAGCACCCCGACGACGAGCGCAGCCGCCGCCAGGAGGACGAGGAGCGGCGCCGCCACAGTGAGCTGACCACGCCCGGGCTGACCGCGCCCGGAACTCGACTGTGAACTCGTCTGGGGACTCGACACGAGAGCCGACACAGGGCCGGGACCGTACCACAGGTAGATGGCTTCCGAGGCTGTCAAGTCGAGGCGATTTTGGCTATTTTGCTGGTCTTTTTCGCCGGCTCTCGGTTGCGGACGGCCGGTGTGGCTGGTAGGCTCCTGCCCTCGTGACGGGTCCTTCCGCCACGGTTGCGCCTGCCGACCATCGAACCAGAGGACATCCGATCAGTTCGAGACAGCGACAGACACCGGTTCTTCTGCTCGTTCTCGCGATCATCGTCGCTGTTGTAGCGACGATTTCGAGTTCCGCGAGCGCGGATCCGTCGGTTGCGTCGAAGCAGGCGCAGGCGCGTGCAGTGCTCGCGCAGATCCAGGTCATCAACGCCCGTGCGGAGCGTGCGCAGAACGACCTGTACGCCGCCGATCAGCAGCTCGCGCGGATCGACGCGGATCTCAAGACCAACGGTCGTCACCTGAAGATCGCACGGCAGAGCCTTGGAGTTGCGCAGGAGCGGGTCTCTGCTCGGCTGCGTGCGCTGTACATGCACGGCAGCGAAGGTGGGACGGTAGCGATCCTGCTCGGCGCGCAGAGCCTCGACGACCTCGTCAACCGGCTCGAAGCCGAGAAGCGCGTCAGCAAGCAGGACTCGTCTGTGCTGCACGATGTGAAGGCGTTCCGTCGTGAGGTCGAGCTCCGGCAGCAACGGCTGACGAACGCGCGCGCGTCGCAGACACAGGTTGTTGCTGCTCGCCTCGCAGCGAAGCGTTCCGTTGACGACGACCTCGCGCGGACGAACTCTCTCTACAACTCGATCAAGGGCGAGATCGTCAAGCTGCAGGCGGCGGAGAGGGCTCGCCAGGTCGTGCTCGCGGCGCAGGCGCGTGCCCGGCTCGCGGCGGCGCAGCGGGCGGCTGCAGCTCGTGCGACGACGGCGAACTCGGTCCCGGCTCCGACTCCGTCTACCGATCCGAGCGTCACGACCGTGCCGTCCGTCGACTCTTCGATTCCGGCGGCGCCGCCGTCGCGGTACGGCAACGTCGTGCAGATCGCGATGCAGTACCTCGGTGTGCCATACGTGTGGGGTGGGGAGAGCCCGAACGGCTTCGATTGTTCCGGGTTGGTCATGTTCGTGTACGCCCAGGTGGGCGTCTCGCTTCCGCACAATGCGGCCGCCCAGTACAGCTATGGCGTCCCGGTCGACCGCTCGGACTTGCAGCCCGGCGACCTCGTCTTCTTTGACGGCCTCGGGCATGTCGGCCTCTACATCGGTGGCGGCCAGTTCATCCACGCGCCGCACACGGGCGACGTCGTGAAGATCTCGAGTCTCATCGGCTGGTACGACTCGGGCTACGTCGGCGCCCGACGCATCGTCTAGAGCCGGCACGATTCCGCTCCGAAGTAGGCACACGGCGCGTCCGCCCGGGCGACTACGATCGGTCGGGCGATGAATGAAACGCACTTCGCCGAGATCGAGAAGACACTCCTGTACCTCTCGGACGCGCGCAAGCGGGCCGAGAAGGCGGCGAAGGACCTGAAGCGCGACGGGGCGGATGCCCATCTCGTGGCTGCGCTGGAGTCGGCGGAGCGGGAGCTCGAGGCGCTCGGCCGGCGGCTGATGGAGCAGACCTACTTCGCCGTCCCGAAGGACCAGCTGGAGCTCGAGCCGGACCCGGTCGAAGAGCTGACGCTTTCCTAGCAAGCCCGTGACGGGCGAGGAGATCAGGGCCTGGCTAACCGCTTGAGAGCCGCTTCGGGCTCGGACGCGTAAAGCTCCTCGATCGCGTCGGCGAAGTGCTCGGTCGCGGCGCGGCGCCGTAGCTTCATCGTCGGCGTGATCTCGCCCTCCTCCACGGAGAAGTCGCGCGGCAGGATCGCGAAACGCTTGATCTGCTCGAAGCGGGAGCGCTCGCGGTTCGCGTCGTCGACGACCTGCTGGAGTAGCGCATGCACGCGCTCGTCGCGCGCGAGGACGGCCATGTCTCCTTCGACCCCGTTTGCCGCCGCCCATTTGGCGATCTCATCCGGCTCCAACGTGATCAGCGCTGCAACATAGGGCCGCCGGTCGCCGACCACGAGCGCTTGCGAGACGAGCCGTGACGTCTTCAGGTCGTTCTCGATGTTCTGCGGTGCCACGTTCTTGCCGCCCGCGGTGACGAGGATGTCCTTCTTGCGGTCCGTGATGCGCACGAAGCCGTCGGCGTCGATCTCGGCCACGTCACCCGACTTGAGCCAGCCGTCCGCGTCGAGCACCGCGGCGGTCGCCTCCGGATCCTTGTAGTAGCCGCCGAAGACCGTCTCGGAGCGGATCAACAGCTCGCCGTCCTCGGCAAGCCGCAGCTCGAAGCCGGGGAGCGCGGGGCCGACCGTGCCGATGCGACGGCGCCCGGGCGTATTGATCGTCGCGGCGGTCGTGCACTCGGTGAGGCCGTAGCCCTCGAGGATGCGGATACCGAAGATGTCGAAGAAGTCGGCGATCTCCGGTGCGAGCGGCGCACCGCCCGAGATCGGCGTCCGCAGACGGCCGCCGAGTCGCTCCCTCACCTTCGAATACACCAGGCGATCTGCAATCCCGTGCCGGAGCCGGAGACCCGTCGGCAACGGCTTTCCGGCGGCGCGGAGCGCGCTTGCCTCGCGTCCGACGCGGAGCGACCCGTCGATCAGGCGCCGCTTCGCCCCGGTGGCATCCGCGAACGCCGACACGACGGCCGTGTGCACCTTCTCGTAGACCCGCGGCACGCTCGGCAGCACAGTGGGGCGCAGCGCCGGAATTGCCGCCGCGATCGCGCTCGGGTCGGGGACGAACGCGATCGTGTACCCCGCATACGGCCCGAGCAGGTGCATCAGCCGACCGAAGTTGTGCGCGAGCGGCAGGTAGAGCAGCATCAGGTCGCCGGTCTCGACGACTCCCGGCACGCTGTCGACCACCGCTGCCATCGAGTAGTAGTTGCGGTGGCGGATCATGCAGCCCTTCGGCGGGCCTGTAGTCCCCGAGGTGTAGATGTAGGTGAAGATGTCCTCTTCGCCCACGGCCGCCACGGCCTCGTCCAGAGCGGACGGGTTGGCGGCGGCGAACGCGCGACCCTCGACCTCGAGCGCGGACAGGTCGTCGTAGACGAGGACGTGGCGGAGCCTGGGTAGGGCGTTCCGTGACTCGTCGACCTTTGCGAGCTGCGGCGCGTCTTCGCAGAGCACGCCGATCGAGTCCGAGTGGTCGAGCACGTACTCGACGTCCTTCGGCGAGTTGTTCGGGTAGATGGGTGCCACGATCGCGCCGACGTGCGCGAGCGCGAGGTCGAACAGCGACCATTCCAGCGTCGTCCGGGCGAGGATCGCGAAGGCGTCGCCCTTGCGAATCCCGCGCGCGAGGAGCCCGTTAGCGAGCGCATCGACACGCTCGGCGGCGGTAGCCCAGCTCACCTCGTGCCAGTGGTCGTCGTGCCCGACGAGGTAGGCGGCACCCGGGCGCCCAGCGGCGATCGCGTCGCGCCAGAGTCGCGGGATCGTACGAGGCTCGCTCATCCCTGGGGAATCTACGGCAGAAAGGCCTCGAGCGGCATAGGCCGCTCGAGAATCCGCTGCGGCTGGGAGCCGCCGCTAGCCGGTGGCCCTGACCCCGGAGCCGACGGCCAGCAGCTGCGCCTGGAAAAGGGTCTTGTCGATCTTCCCGTGGTAGATCGGGACGCCTTCCTCGATGCAGAGCTTGATGACCGCGTCGCGGTCGAGGCCGGTCTCCTTGGCGAGCTCCTCGGGCGTCAGATGGTTCGGCATGCCGTCCCTCCTTCGGGCATCAAAAAAGCCCGCCGGCGCCAGGCGCACGGTCGGGCTCGACCAGATGCTCGGTTGTCGTGGCGGGGGTCAACGGGCCCGCCTCCCGAAAGGATCCATGATGCTGTGACGATACCCCGGCCGGCTGACGGACGCAATCGCACAGGAGGGTCAGACCGGCTCAGTGGAACTCGTGGATGACCGCGTGTCCCCGCCCGCGAGCGATCAGGAAACGATTCACCGGCACCGTGACCACGAACGCGATCACGAGGCTCACGCCGAGGCTCCACCAGAACAGGGCGTCGCCGAGTCCCGCCGCTATCGCACCGGGCACGATCAGGATGAACGCGTTGTCGACGATCTCCATCGTCGTGATCGAGACCGTGTCGGACGCGACTGCGAGGCGGCTGGCGCGGCGAGCAGGGACGCCCGCACGAAGGAGTGGGCCGAGCGTGAGCGCGTAGCCGAAGCAGAACGCCAGCACGACCGAGATTGCGATCGACGCAACATTGCCCCAACCGAGGGCGGTCGCGATCACCATCCCGAGCACCTCGCCGATCGCGCACCCGGTCAGGCAGTGCACGGTTGCCTGGATCGCGCTGTGGGTCAGCGACGCGGTCTGGTCGTGCTGGTGGTCATGGGCCGTCATCGACTGTCGGAGTAGAGAGCGGCCCCGCCGCTAGCCGGGCAGAAGACGTAGAGCGTTTCCCTGTCCGGGTCCCAAGCCAGCGTATGGGCGTCAGATTCGGTCTCCACGGTCTCGCGTAGCGAGAGCCGTGCGGTGTCGATGACGCTGACCGTGCCCGGGTCACCCACCGCGACGTAGAGCCGCTGCGCGCCGGCGTCGAGCATCACGACGTCCGGGGTGCCGGGAAGCGGCAGGGAAGCCAAGACATCGCCGCTGCTGCGATCGAGGACGACGAGGCTGCCCGCATCGGCGGCGCAGAAGAGACGATCGCCGTCGACCCAGAGACCGTGCGGCCCCGCAGACGGAACGGCGATCGACCTGACGACGGCTGCCGATCCGGGCTCGATCTCGAGGATCACCGCGGGGTCGCGGATCTTGGCATAGATCCTGTCGCTCGGTGCGTCATAGGCGGCCCACCGCGGCCGGCCGGGGAGCACGATCTCCTGCGCGTTGCTCATCGAGTCGACATCCACGACGGAGACCGTGCATCCCTCACCGACCGGTTCGCCGAGGTTGAACGAGTAGAGGCACCGGCGCCGACTGTCGTAGGCCAGCCCGTTCGGGTGCGCACCCACGGCGGTCTGCCCGAGGAGGTGCTCGTCGGAGCAGCGAAACACGCTCACCCGCGCGGCGGCTCGATCGCTCGAGAAGAGGAGATCGTGTGCCTCGTCGATCAGGACACCGGCCACCCCCGGCAGATCCGGAAGCGAACGCAGATACGTCTTGGTCTCGCAGTCGAGGACGTCGATCCGATCGGCCCCGGTATGTGCGACGTAGACCCGCCCGCCCGCGCGGTAGACGTCAGCGTGGTCGAAACCGGGATCCGTGCCGGGCGGGATCGGGATGAAACCTGTTCGAACGAGCGTCACGCGGCTGATCGCCCCGCTGCCACCTCACTCTTGCACCAGGCATAGAGCGCGTCGTAGACGGGAAGGCTCAGCTCGAGCTGACGGTGGTCTCCGAGGTCGAGTAGATGGAAACCCTCAGCGACGGCAAGCAGCCCGCGCGACTGGGGCGTCGCATCGCGGTCTTCGCTTACGTCGGCTCCGTGCACGATCCGCGCCAGCAGCTTCACCGCCGCGTCGTCGATGCTGTAGTCCTCGACGAGAACCTCGAAGGAGCAGAGTCCGTCGCGATGGGTGTAGGTCGCCCCGGGCGCGTCGTAGGAATGCGCGCCTTCACGCTCGGCGACCTCGAGCACCTGGTCGGCGGGCACGTAGACGAACTCAGCGTCCTGGTCGATGAACTTCGCGATCAACCAGGGACAGGCGATCCGATCGGTCTTCGGGCGCTCACGCGTGACCCACTTCATGGCTGTTCCTTTCAGATGGGGTTGTCGACAGCGATGAATTCCCAGGCAACGTCGAGTTCGCCGGCGATTCGCGCGGCCAGCGCCTGAACACCTAGCCGCTCGGTCGCATCATGACCCGCGGCGATGAGGTGGATGCCGAGCTCGCGCGAGGTGTGCAGAGTCGGCTCCTCTGCTTCTCCTGTCACCAGGCAGTCATAGCCTTCGTGCGCTGCGCGGATCAGGTCATAGCCGGCGGCGCCTGTCGAGACGGCGACTCGCTCGACGAGGTCGGAGCCGCCGGGAAACACGAGCGGCTCACGCTCGACCGTCTGGTGGACGCGCGCGGCGAGATCGGCGATCGAGACCGGCTGTGAGAGCCGACCGCCCACGCCGACACCTGCGAATGGTTCCGGCGGCCCCTCGACGCCGATGCGTCGCGCGAGCTGTGCGCTGTTCCCGACTTCGGGGTGCGCATCGAGCGCGAGGTGGTAGGCAACCAGCGACATGTTCGCTGCGAACAGCGCCTCGAGGCGACCGCGCAGGCGCCGGTCGACGACAAGCGGCTCGTTCCTCCAGAACAGACCGTGGTGGACGAGGACGAGCTCCGCACCGATAGCCGCAGCGCGCTCGAACAGCTCGAGTGAGGCGGAGACACCGCACGCGATGCGCGTCACCTCGTCGGCGCCGACAACCTGCAGGCCGGGCGGCGCGAACTCCTGCCACTTCTCGACCTCGAGCAGTGTGTTGGCGAACGCGACGATGTCGTCCCGGCGTGCCACGGCGCGATCGTAACCGGTTAGCCGCTACCCTTTCCCGGCTCGGGGTGTGGCGCAGCCTGGTAGCGCGCTCCGTTCGGGTCGGAGAGGCCCCCAGTTCGAATCTGGGCACCCCGATTGGATCGCGGGGGAACCAACAAGGTTCCCCCGCGTGCCCCCTCCTCCTTGACCGCGGGGGAACCAACGAGGTTCCCCCGCGTGCCCCCTCCTCCTCAGATGGCGCCCGGTGCTTCACTGGGCCTGCGGGCGAGTGAATCGCCCTCCGGCCGCGGCACCCGCTCGGGCCGTGCGTATCCTCGGTGGGTGCTCAAGGCCGTCATCTTCGACGTCGACTTCACGCTTTTCCACCCGGGTCCCGAGCTCGGGGCGGAGGGCTACCAGGCGCTTGGGGCGGAGTTCGGCCTCGTGCTCGACGCTGTTCGCTACGAGCCTGCGCGGCTTGGTGCGATCGAGACGGTGCAGCAGCACCCTGAGCTCGTCCACGACGAGGAGGTCTGGGTGCTCTTCACCGAGCAGATCATGGTCGGGATGGGCGGCGAGCCGGGCCGCTGTCGAGAGTGCGCGATCGAGATGGTGCGGCGCTGGGAGCGGCATCACAACTTCTCGCTCTACGACGATGCCCTGCCGGTTCTCGCGGAGATGCGCCGCCACGGCCTCCGCATCGGCCTGATCTCGAACGGCCAGCGCGACCTCGAGGAATTCGCGGAGCATCACAAGCTGGACATCGACGTGGCGTGCGGTTCGCTCGCGCACGGCCGGATCAAGCCGCATCCGTCGATCTTCGAGGCGGCGCTCTCCGCCCTCGGGGTCGAGGTTGGCGAAGCGGTGATGGTCGGCGACTCCTACCGGGACGACATCGAGGGTGCGCGCGCTATCGGCATGCGCGCGATCCTCGTCGACCGCGACGGCCTCCACCTGGACGAGGCCGACCGGATCGAGTCGCTCGACGCCTTGCCCGCGGCGCTGGGTCTGTAGTCAGCGAGCACTCCGGCGTATCCTGTGGTCGTGCGCCGCCGTCGCACCTTCCTCTTGCGAGCTGTCGGTGCCGCCTCGCTCGCGATCTTCGTCGCAGCGTGCCCGGCAGCGGAAGCGATCGGCGCGGGGGGTGCACCGATCGTGTTCGCGGCAGATCGTTCGCCACTGCTGTTTGGCGAGGTCTACCGGGTGGGTCTCGGCGGCAGCCGAGTGAATCTCAGCCGTAGCTCTGCCGCCGATGTCCTCCCTGCGGTTTCGCCGGATGGCCGGTGGGTGTCCTTTGCCAGCGATCGGGGCGGGTACGCGGCGGTGTACGCGGTGCGCACGGATGGGGGCGGGCTCCACCGGATATCGCCTCGACTGTTTGCGGTCGGAGAGTCGAGCGCGCTCGGCGCCCAGCTCGCTTGGTCGCCCGACAGTCGTCAAGTCGCGGCTGCGGCTAGCGGCGCCGGGTCGGCGGCGGGGCTCTCTGTCTCCGGGTTGGACGGACGAGGGCGCGTGATTCGCGGGGATGCCGCAGATCCTGCGTGGTCACGTGACAGCCGGCGGCTGGCCTACATGCATTTCGCCGGCGATCCTGGGAATCGGAATGAGCTGCGGGTCGTGGCCGCGAGCGGAAAGCCTGCGTGGCGCGTGGCTGGGCGAGGGTTGCAGCATCCTGGCTGGTCGCGCTCGGGACGCCTGGCAGTCGATGTCCAGGGTCGTTCGATTCGGGTCTACAGCGAGAGCGGCGGCCTGCTGGCGTCCTTTGCCGGCGGGACATACGCGTGGTCGCCATTCGACCCGCGGCTCGCGAGCGTGAACGGCGGGCGCCTGGAGGTGCGCGTCGGCGGAACCGGCCGTCCCATTCTGAGCGTGCGCATTCTCTCCGCCGGCGATCTTCGCATCCGGGGTGCACTGCACCCAGTCTTCTGGGCCGGGAGGAACCGAGTCAGGGTCGGAACAGATTCGGGCTGGATCGGAGTCGACCTTTCGACCGGGAAGCGGTGGTACCCGACCGAGCGAGACATGTGGACGCGTTCCGCCGACGACTCGCTCGTCACCTGGCAGGTGGCGGCCGACGGCGAGATCGCGTTGAAGGTCTCGGCCCGCGACGGAACCGATGTGCGGACGGTCGCCCGCGGTCCAGCGTGCGACAACGGCTCACCTTTCGAGGAGGTCCAATTCGCTCCGGACGCGCGTTCGCTCGTGTACCAGTCGGGCTGCAGAGAGCCGTCAGCCGACCTGTACTCGATCGAATCGGACGGGCGGGGCCTTCGCCAGCTGACGCGCACGCGCCAGCACGAGACCCAGCCGCGCTGGTCACCCGACGGACGCTCGATCGTCTATGCACGGTGGGATTCCGCTGGTCTCGCACGCCAGGGTTGTCCTGAGACGATCTGGGTCGCCGACGCGTCCGGCTTGCACCCGCGGCAGCTGACACAGCCGATCCCCGACCGCTTTGACGGCAGCCCGAGTTGGTCTCCCGATGGACGAGAGATCCTCTTCTCGCGTTCCAGCACAACGAGCTACGGCGAGCTGTTCGTCGTACCCGTCTCGGGCGGGCGGGCTCGCGATCTTCACGTCGCCGGATCCTTCCCGGTGTGGGGCCCGCAACGGATCGCGTATGCGCGATCCGGGGACTATTCGCTGTGGACGATGAAGCCCGACGGCACGGGTCGCACGAAGATCGCCGCCGGAGCCCTGTGCGACGCGTGGGCGAGCGACGGTCGGCTGGCCTACGAGGACACGGGCAATGCGAAGGCCGTTGTTCACATCGTGGCGGCGAGGGGCGGCAGGAGCTCGAGCTTCGCGCTGCCCGCCCGCGTCGGGCAGTGCGCCTTCCTCACGTGGTCGCCGGAGGGGAATCGGCTTCTCCTCTCACCGTCGAAGACTGCTTCGGGGCCGACCGAGCTCTTCGTCGTCGGAACGGACGGCCGGCAGCTCCGACGCCTTACGAGCGGCATGGGTGCGAACTGGGGTGTCACGTGGCACTGAGGTCTCTGCGCCGAGTTGGACGACCGCGGTGCCGGCGGCGCTAGGCTTGTCGGCTTGACTGACCGTTCAATCGGCGCCACCGACGAAGGGCCAACTGACGCAGCGGCCACTGACGCTGGTGCCAAGCGCCGCCAGATCCTCGCTGCAGCCGTCCGCGTCTTCGCGCGCAGCGGCTACCACGGCGCGCGGGTCGGCGACATCGCCGAGGAAGCAGGCGTCGCGCATGGCCTGCTCTACCACTACTTCCCGTCGAAGGAAGAGGTGCTCGCGACTGTTTTCCGCGAGAACTGGCGCGCGCTCCTCGAGACTCTCCACCGGGTCGAGACAGCCGACGAGCCGGCCGACGAGAAGCTGCGTGGTGTCGCCAAGATCCTCCTCCGCTCCTGGAGCAACGACCCCGACCTCGTTCGCGTGATGGTGCGGGAGGTCGCCCGCAGCCCGCACCTGCAAGCCCAGGTCGACGAGGTGCGCGAGGTGTTCTTAGTGCTCCAGCGGATCATCGAAGACGGCCAGGCGAGCGGTGTCTTCCGGCGTGATCTCGACGCACGCCTCGCAAGCTGGATCGTCTACGGCGGACTCGAGGAGCTCCTGACAGGCTGGGTGCTGGGCCAGCTGCCGGACGGCGACGACGAGGTCGCGCGCGCCGAGTCGACCGTCGTCGACGTCGTCTGTGGCGGGCTTGCCGCCCGCTGACAGGCTCCTCGCGCCGCGCGTCATGCGCTGGAACGGGTTGAATCAGACGCAGACCGAGCGGCCGGCCTGCAGCAAGCCGAACCCCCACACCTTGCCGTCTGAGACGTAGATCACGCTCTGCGCTCTGCTTGCGAGCAGCGTGTAGGCGTCATAGCCTTTGCACGACGTGTGGATCGACCCGGGGTACGTCGCTACGACGCGGATCACAGGCTCGCCGATCCGCAGTCCGAGCGAGGTGCGCCACGCTGCGGGCGCCCACAGGGTGAAGATCGCGTCGACGCGGTTGCGCTGGAGCTCGACCGCGACGCCTTGCGGCCTGAACGCGTAACGGTTGAAGTAGAGCGTCTCGCGTCGGCAGCTCCGGCAGCGACCTTCGGCGCGGCCCCACGCCGCTTCGACCTGAGCTTTCGTCCAGCCGAGCCGAGCTCCGCCGAGGCTGACTCCGGGGACGAGAACACCCTGGTCGGGCGGCCCTGCCGCCGCGGCGTTCGCGAGCGCGAGCGCGAGGCACGAGATCGCTAAGACGAGGAGGCGGCGCACGGCTCAGAGAATAGGCGCATGATTCCCACGTGGCCGTGACAGGACCGCTCGAAGAGCTGCTTGCCGCGGCCCGGTCGCGGATCTCGCGGCTCGAGCCGCGAGAGGCATTCGAGGCAGCGCAGCAGGGCGCGTTGATCGTGGACGTTCGTTCGCATGACACCAGGCGCCGCGACGGCATCGTTCCCGGCTCGGTGCACATTCCGAGGACGGTGCTCGAGTGGCGCGTCGCGCCTGACAACGCCCATCGCAACCCTCATCTCGGTCTGCCGGAGCGCCGGCTCGTCCTGCTCTGCGATCACGGCTACTCGACGGTGTTGGCCGCGGCGACGCTCGTCGACCTCGGGCTTACGAGCACCGGCGATGTGATCGGTGGTTTCGCCGCCTGGAGAGACGCTGGGTTGCCCGTGCGCGAGGCTCCGCCGCCTCCACAGGGCGTGCCAGGGATGGCCGCGCCCGATTACCCCTGACCTGGGCACGTCTGACCATTAGGCTGCAACGCTCATGCCGATCTACGAGTATCGCTGCCCCAATGGGCATACCTTCGAGCTATTCCAGCGGTTCGCCGACGCCCCGATCGAGGTCTGCCAGGAATGCGGCGCCGGGCCGGTCGAGAAGATCCTGTTCCCGGTCGCCGTCCACTTCAAGGGCTCGGGCTTCTACGCCACGGATTACGGCCGCGGCGGGAGGAAGCCGGAGACGGACGGAGAGCGCCGCTCGTCAGAGAGTGGCTCGTCGAGTGACGGCAAGGCCGAGAAGGCGACAGGCGGCGAGAACAGCTCCGGCGGCGACAAGGTTTCCGGCGACAAGGGTTCTGGCGACAAGGGTTCTGGCGACAAGGGTTCGGGTGAGAAAGGTTCCGGCGAGAAGAAGTCTGGCGGCGAGAAGGGCGGCGGCTCGGAGTGAGCGAGAAGGTCAGCCTGGCCGACGCGCTCGCGACGTTCGAGGAGGTCTACAGCCCAAGGATTGTCAGCCAGCTCAACGACTACAAGGTGATGGTCGTCAAGGTGAAGGGCGAGTTCGTGTGGCACTCGCATCCCGAGACCGACGACTTCTTCCTCGTCTTGAGCGGCGCGCTCACGATTCAGGTGCGTGACCGTGACGTCGAGCTTTCGGAAGGCGAGCTGTTCGTCGTGCCGCGGGGCGTCGAGCACTGCCCGCGCGCCGACGAAGAAGCTCATGTCCTCTTGATCGAACCAGTTGGCACCGTGAACACAGGCTACGCCGGCGGACCGCTCACTGCGCCTGAACAGAGGATCTGAACGACCCCGAGCATGAGCGAGCACGCTCGCCGACACCGGGTCGTCGTCGTTGGGGGAGGCTTCGGCGGTCTGCAGGCGGTTCGCGGTCTCCGGCGTGCGCCGGTCGAGGTCACCCTCGTCGACCGTCGCAACTTTCACCTGTTCCAGCCGCTGCTGTACCAGGTCGCTACAGGGGCGCTCGCGCCCGACGAGATCGCGATGCCTCTTCGGGTAGCGCTCAAGCGGCAGAAGAACGTTCGCGTCGTGCTCGGTGAGGCCCGGGGCTTCGACCTCGATCGTCGATGCGTGATCGTGGAGGCGCTCGCCAATGACGACGAGAGTCTCTCCATCCCCTACGACACGCTGATCGTCGCCGCCGGTTCTCGCTATTCCTACTTCGGGCACGACGCCTGGCGCCCGTTCGCCCCCGACATCAAGTCGCTCGAGAGCGCGCTCGATGTCAGAAGGCGGGTCTTCACCGCCTTCGAGGCTGCGGAGATCGAGCAGGCCCCGCAGCGCCGTGAAGCCTGGCTCACGTTCGTGGTCGTTGGGGGCGGGCCGACCGGAGTCGAGATGGCGGGACAGTTCGCCGAGCTCGCGCGCGACACGCTCTCTCGCGATTTCCGATCGATGGACCCGCGCCGCGCCAGAGTTCTTCTCGTCGAAGCGTCCGCGCGGCTCTTGCCCGCATTTCCGCCACGGCTCTCGACCCGTGCGGCGCGCTCCCTCGAGCGGCTCGGGGTCACCGTGCTCCTCGACACCTCGGTCACCGATCTCGACGAGGGGTCCGTGACGACCGTCGGCGCCGATGGCCGGGCCACGCAGGTCCCGACGCGAACGATCGTCTGGGCGGCCGGTGTCGTCGCCGCTGAGCTGTCGTCGGTACTCGCGATGGCAAGCGGCGCGGCTCTCGACCGCATGGGACGCGTCGTCGTGGGGCCACAGCTCACGATCTCAGGTCATACCGATGTGATTGCCCTCGGTGACATGGTGAGCATGCAGGACGGAGACGGCGACGAGGTCGTTCTCCCTGGCCTCGCCTCGACGTCGATGCAGCAGGGTCGCTACGCCGCTGGCTCGGTTCGACATCGGTTGGAAGGAAAGGTCGTCAAACCGTTCCATTTCGTCGACAAGGGCAACCTTGCGACGATCGGCCGAGCCCACGCTGTCGCCGACATCAAGGGCGTCCAGACCAGCGGGTTCCTCGCGTGGCTGATCTGGCTGAGCGTCCATATCTTCTATCTGCTCGGCCTGCAGAACCGGCTCCTCGTGCTCACACGCTGGGCGGTCAGCTTCGTGACCCGCGGCCGCGGCGCGAGGCTGATCACCGGGGAGTCGGCAACACCCGACGACCAGCGCTCGTAGGGGCCGTTGCCTTAGCCGCCGACCGTGCAGCCCGGGGCGTAGGGGAGACCCTTCGGCGGCGGGAGCGGCGCAGAACGCCCCATGAACATCGAGATCGTCGCCGCGTTGTCCTCCGAGCCGACGATGACCGACTCCCCGCCCACCGATTGAGGCTCTCCGCCGAGGCGGCAATGCAAGGCCCTGCTCGAGCTCGACCGGAAGTACGCCCACCCGAGCTGGAGGATCTCCCACGAAGAGAGGTCCGTCGCGAGCGGCTTGACGATCTTGCCGCCGGTGAACGGGAGTTTCACGGCCGACCAGATGCCGGTGAGCTTGGCCGCGGTCGCCTGGATCACTTGCTGCTGACGCGCGGCGCGGTCGAAGTCGGTCTCGGACGGGTCGAGCTTGTTCTCGCGGATCCGAGAGAAGATCAGCGCGCGGCGACCGTCCATGTGCTGTCTGCCCTTGGCGAAGTGCCATCCCGGCCAGCGGTCGCAGCGTGTCTGCGAGGCGTACGGGCAGTCGAACTTGTTCGAGAGAATCGGCTTCTTCACTGTGACGTCGATACCGCCGACTGCGTCGATCAGCTCCTTGAAATGGGCGAAATCGACGAAGGCGACGTGGTTGACGTCGAGCCCTGTGAGGTCTTTGACCGTACGGAGGGCGAGCGTCGGCCCGCCGAACTGGAATGCGGCGTTGATCTTGTTCGCGCCGTAGCCCGGGATCTCGACGCGGAGGTCACGCGGAATCGAGAGGTACGCAAGGCGGTGCCTCCCCGGATCCGTGCGGACGAGCATGATCGAGTCGGAGTGGCGTGACCCGCTGCGGCCCGTCTCACCGCCATCGGTGCCGAAGACGAGGGTGGTGGTCGGGGTCGAGGTCAACAGGCCGCTCTGTTTCGTCAGCTGCCGGAGTACGCTGGCAGGGACGAGACGGTGAGCAGCGCCGATGCCGTGGGAGAACGCGAGGTAGCTCGCCAGTCCCCAGGCAACCACGAGAAGCAGCACGAGCGGCAGAGCGAGTGCTAGGACGAGCTTCCAGCGGATCCTGCCGAGCCTCCGGCGCCGCGTGCGCGGAGCCGTGTCCGACGTCCGGACGGTGCGGCCAGGCTGATCCGACGTCGTGAGGTGCCGCTGCAGCGGAACCCGCCCTTTGACCCGGCCGCCTCGATAGCGACGATAAGGCTTCTCTTGGTCGGGCATCCGGGGCGGTATGGTAGCCGCGCGATGCAGGCAGAACGGGTTATCGGCGTCGACCTCGGCGGGACGAAGATCCTGGCGGGTGTCGTCGATCGTGCCGGTGAGATCGGAGCCACGAAGGAGATCGCAACCCCCACCGAATCCCAGACTGCCGTGCTCGAGGCCCTGAACGTCGCCATCGCGGACGTGCTCGAGGACGGGGTCGTCGCGGTCGGGCTTGGTGCGCCCGTGAACTTCGACCGGCGGACGGGTCGCGGTGTGCGCGCCACCAACCTTCCGCTTCACGATGTCGATCTCGGCGCAGGGATTCGTGAGCATTTCGGGCTTCCGGTCGGAGTCGAGAACGACGGCAATGCCGCTGCACTTGCCGAATGGCGGCTCGGCGCGGGCCGGGGGACGAGCAACCTCGTGATGCTGACGCTCGGCACTGGTGTCGGCGGCGGGATCGTCCTCGACGACCACCTCTACCGCGGCTGGGCGGAGCTCGGCCACGTAGTGGTCGAGGCGGGCGGTCCGCCGTGCCAGGGCAATTGCCACGGGCGCGGGCATCTCGAGGCCGTCGCATCCGGTCACGCCGCTGACCGCGTCGCCCGCCAGCTGTGGGGCGAGGGGGCAAACGCGCATCAACTCGTCGAGCGAGCCCGTGCCGGCGACGCCGCCGCGGTGGCAGCTCTCGCGCGGATCGGCGAGCTGCTTGGGGCGGCGATCGGGTCCCTCGCCAACATCTTCGATCCCGAGGTCGTGGTGGTCGGCGGCGGGTTCGGCGCGGCTGCGGGCGACCTCCTGCTCGATCCGGCCCGGGAGTCCGCTAGGCGCGAAGCGATCGAGCCGGCGGATACGACCCTGAGGATCGTCGAAGCGGAGCTGGGCGAGGAGGCCGGGCTGATCGGCGCAGCGCTCGTCGGCTTCGAGATGGTCGACGGCATTCGCTAGCTCCCATGCCTCTTGCCGTCTGCGCGACCCCGATCGGCAATCTCGAGGATGTGACGCTGCGGGTCCTCCGAGAGCTCCGCGAAGCAGAGATCGTGCTCTGTGAGGACACCCGGCACACCGCGGGACTGTTGGAGCGATACGAGATTCCTGCGGCTGGCCGGCTTCGCAGCTACCACCAGCACAACGAGGCGGCACGACTTGCCGAGCTGCTGCCTATGCTCGAGGCCGGCGCGCGCGTTGCTCTGGTGTCGGACGCAGGGCTGCCAACGATCAACGACCCGGGGACACGTCTTGTCGCGGCAGCGCTCGAACGGACGATTCCGGTGACCGTTCTCCCGGGTCCTTCGGCCGTCGAGACCGCGCTGGCCGCGAGCGGCTTTGCCGACGACCAGTACCGCTTCGTGGGCTACCTACCGCGTCGTGAAGCCGAGCGCAAGGCACTCTGGGGCGAGCTAGGGCAATGGCCACATCCCGTCGTCGCGTTCGAGTCCCCACGCCGCCTGCCCGCTGCTCTTGCCAGCCTGGCAGCTGCGATGCCCTTACGGGAGCTCGCCGTGTGCCGCGAGCTGACGAAGCGGTTCGAAGAGATCGTGCGCGGTTCGGCGCGAGACGTCGCTGCGCAGTTCGCTGAGCCGCCAAAGGGAGAGGTCACGATCGTCCTCGGCGCCGCGTCGGCATCAGCACCGCAGGTACCCGACTCCGTGGCCGCTTCGGCCGTGGCCGAGCTCGTCGAGCAGGGCATTCCAAGGCGCCGCGCGGCCGCACTCGTCTCGCGTCTCACCGGCGTGTCGACGAACGATCTCTATCAGACCGGCCTGTAGTCTGATTTGACGACAGTCGAGCCTTCCTGCTATCGTCGCCTCGACGTTGTCAATATTGAAGACAGTAGCGATGACGATTCGCGACGTGATCGACGAAGGAGGGTGGCCTGACATGCGACGGATGGTTGTACTTAGCCTGGTTCTGAGCTCGTTCGTCCTCCCGGCTGGTGCGCACGCGTGGTCGTGGCCGGCGAGCGGGGCGGTGCTCCGGCCGTTCAGTCTCGGCTCGAACCCGTACCAGGGCGGTGAGCACCGCGGCATCGACATTGCCGGTTCGGTGGGGGAGAAGGTCTACGCCGCCGCTGCCGGCACGGTCAGCTTCGTGGGAACGGTGCCGAAGAGTGGTGTCGTCGTCACCGTGCTGACTCCCGACGGCTACTCGGTCACCCATACCCATCTCGGTGCCGCGGCAGTCTCGCGGGGCATGTCTGTCGCCGATGGTCAGGTTGTCGGATCCGTCGGGCCGTCCGGGGAGCCCGAGGTTTCGCAGCCGTACGTCCATCTCGGCGTCCGGATCGCTTCCGACGAGCAGGGCTACCTGGATCCGCTCACGTTTCTTCCTCCGCGCGCGGTGTCGGCTCCCGAGCCGTCCCCTGCGCCCGCTCCTGCACCTGCTCCGGCGCCGGCGCCGGCACCGGCACCGGCACCGACCCACGCCTCTACGACCACGCCTCAACCGACCGCGCAGCCATCGTCCCAGCCGGCGCCGAGCCAACCCGACTCGTCCCAGACAGGCTCGACACAAGCTGGCTCGACACAAGCTGGCTCGACACAGCCTGACTCGACTGCGACGACATCGAGCCCCGCTAGTTCGTCGGCGTCGGCGTCGGCTTCGGCATCGACTCCGGCGTCGGCCGCCACAACAGCACCAACGTCTAGACCGGCGCCCGTGTCGAAGCGCAGTACGTCGCAGGGTGCAGCCGGGCGAGCTTCGTCGCCAAGACGCTCGTCGAACGGGATGCCGACATCGGCCAACGATCACGTCCGTGCTCGTACCGAGCGCAGCCAGCTCGAGGCGGGCCGCTCGAGGCGTCTACCGGGCGGAGGCGTGCTCGGGACTGCGGCGACCGCACCCAGCGTTCCGCGTGCCGGCCACCCCGCCGTATCCAACAGACCGACGCCAGCGACGATCCCGACCGACTCGCGGGTCGGCGTACCAGACGACCTTGCGCTCCCGTCTGCCCATGCCGCGGATCATGGGAAGCCGCGTTCACTGGTGCCGCATGCATCTGACCCGAGCGCCCTCGTCTGGGTGTTCGGTCTCTTCGGGTTCGTGGGTGCGCTCGGCATCGGTTCGCTGGCGCGCAAGGTGACCAGGGCGCCGCTCCGTACAATCGATGGCAATGAGCTACTACCTGACAACGCCGATCTACTACGTGAACTCGACGCCTCACATCGGGCACGCGTACACGACGATCGCTGCCGACATCCTCGTCCGGCACCAGCGCCAGCGTGGGCTCGACACCTTCTTCCTGACGGGGGTCGACGAGCATGCCTCCAAGGTGGCGCGCGTGGCCGCCGAGCAGGGGCTCGAGCCAAAGGAGTACGCCGACCGGATCGCCGTGGTCTGGCGCGAGCTGCCAGCCCGGCTCGGCGTCTCGAACGACTTCTTCCTTCGGACGACCGACGACGGTCACAAGGCGTTCGTTCAGGATTTCCTCCAGCGGATCCGTGACAACGGCCGTGACGACATCTACCAGGACGTGTATGCCGGGCTCTACTGCGTCGGCTGCGAGGCGTTCAAGACCGAAGCCGAGCTCGTCGACGGCAAGTGCCCCGACCACGGGATCGAGCCGGAATGGATAGAGGAGAAAAACTGGTTCTTCCGCCTCTCCTCGTATCAGCAGCCGCTGCTCGAGCTCTACAAGGCCCGTCCGGACTTCGTGCTTCCCGGGTTTCGCTACAACGAGGCCCGCAGCTTCATCGAGGGCGGTCTGCAGGACTTCTCGATCAGCCGCGCGGGCCAGGAGTGGGGGATTCCGATCCCGTGGGACACGGATCAGGTCGCCTACGTCTGGGCCGACGCGCTCGTCAACTACCTCAGCGCGTTGACCTACGCCCGCCCGGGCGAGGACCTCCGCGACCGCTACTGGCCGAGCGTCCGCCATCTGCTCGCCAAGGACATCCTGCGCTTCCACTGCGTCTATTGGCCTGCGATGCTGCTGGCCGCGGGGTACGAGGTGCCGCAACAGCTGTTCGTGCACGGCTACCTCCTCCTCGACGACAAGAAGATCTCGAAGTCGCTCGGCAACGTCCTCGAGCCGCTCGACCTCGTCGACGTCTACGGAGCCGACCCGGTCCGCTTCTGGTGTGCACGGGCCGTCTCGTTCGGCCAGGACGGCAGCGCGTCCGTCGAAAGCCTCCACGAACGCTACGAGCGTGAGCTCGGCAACGACCTCGGCAACCTCGTGTCGCGTACGACGGCGATGATCGCCCGCTACCGCAGCGGCTCGCTTCGCGCTGTGCCGACGTCCGACTCCGACGTGAAGGCGGTTCTCGACCCGCTTGGCGCAGATGTCGCGGCGCGACTCGACGTGTTCGACATCACAGGCGCGCTCGAGCGCATCTGGGAGGTCGTGCGTTTCCTGAACCGGCAGGTCGAGGTCTCCGCACCGTGGCAGCTTGCGAAAGACGACTCGCGTGCCGCCGAGCTCGACCGTGTCCTCTACGACCTCTCCGATGGCCTCCGCGCCGTAGCGGTCGCGCTGGCGGCCTACGTCCCGCCGACGGCTGACCGCATCCTCGAAGCCCTCGGACAGCCGCGCGAGCTCGGCTGGGATCAGGTGACGTACGGCAGAACCGTCGCAGCTACCGGGATCGAGGCTGCCGCCCCGCTCTTCCCGCGGCTGGACGCGCCGACCGCCGCGTGATCGACACGCACGCGCACCTCGATGCGTGCGACGACCCCGCAGACGTAGTTGCACGGGCACAGGCAGCAGGAGTAACGCGCGTGGTGACGATCGGGACGGGAATCGACTCGTGCCGAGCTGCCCTGGCGATTGCCGAACAGCACGCCGGCGTCTTCGCGGCACTGGGCATCGATCCACATCAGGCCGGGTCGGAGGAAGCGCAACGGGTCGGCGAGCTGCGCGAGCTGCTCGCTCATCCGAAGGCGGTGGCGGTCGGCGAGACGGGGCTCGACAACCACCATCATTTCGCGACTCCGGCCGAGCAGCGACGTCTGCTCGACGCCCAGCTCGCCCTGGCCGCGGAACTCGCGATGCCGGTCGTGATCCACAGTCGGGACGCAGCGACGGCGACCGCCGATGCGCTCGCCGGGTTCGACGCCGTCGTCGTCCTGCACTGCTTCTCCTCACCCGATCTCCTGCCCGTGGCGATCGAACGCGGCTACTACGTCTCGTTCGCCGGGAACGTCACGTACCCAAAGGCCGTGGAGCTGCGTGACGCAGCCGCTCTCGTCCCAGCAGACCGGATCCTTGTCGAGACCGACAGCCCGTATCTTGCGCCGCAGCCGGTGCGCGGTCGGCCGAACGAGCCTGCGAACATCGTCCACACCGTTGCCGCCGTGGCAGCCGCGCGAGGCGAAGACGCGGCCGATCTCGCAGCGCAGGTCGATAGCAACGCAACCGCAGCGTTCGGACTCGGAGCAGGTACCCCGTGACCACGACGGCGAAGAAGTCGTTCGGCCAGCACTTTCTTGTCGACCCGAACATCCTCGGCGTGATCGGCAGGCTCGCCGAGCTCACTGCGGACGACGTCGTGCTGGAGATCGGCCCAGGGCTCGGCGTGCTGACCGCGTTTCTCGCCGAGCGTGTCAAGCTTGTCCATGCAGTCGAGGTCGATCGCGACCTCGAGCTCAGGCTGAACGAGCTTGTCGGGGCTCGTGACAACGTTCACGTGGTTTTCGGTGACGCACTTCGTCTCGATCTCGCCACACTGGACCCATCCCCGAGGAAGCTCGTGGCGAATCTCCCCTACAACATCGCCACGCCCCTGGTCGCAGAGAGCCTGACCGGGCTGCCGGCGCTCGATCTCTGGTGCGTGATGGTGCAGCGCGAGGTCGCCGACCGCTTCTTCGCATCGCCACGGACAAAGGCGTACGGCTCCGTCTCGGTGCTCGTCCAGCTGGCTGCAGAGCGGACGGGATTCCACCCTGTGTCGAGGACGGTGTTCCGGCCGCAGCCGAATGTCGACTCGGCGCTGATCGCGTTTCGCCGGCGCGCGCTCCCGGCTGATTTCCTCGAGCTCAAGCGTGTCGTCGAGGGTGCGTTCTCGCATCGGCGCAAGACCCTCGCAAACGCGCTGCACCTCGCCGGCGTTGCGGAGCGGGACCACGCAGTCGCAGCCCTCGTTGCGATAGGCCGTCGGGCCGACACCCGAGCCGAAGCGCTCGAACCGGTGGAGTTCGTCGCTCTCGCAGCCTCTCTGCGATGACGGAGCTCGACGCGCACGCGAAGGTCAACCTGGCGCTCGTGGTCGGCCCGCGGCGTGGAGACGGCAAGCACGAAGTGCTCACGGTGCTGCAGCGGTTGGAGCTCGCTGACGGTGTCTCGATCGAGCCTGCGCCGACGACAACAGTCGAGGGATTCCCCGAAGACACCCTTGTGCGAGACGCGCTGACCGCTCTTGCCCGGCACGTTGGCGGCGAGCCGTCGTGGCGGGCGACGATCACCAAGCGCATCCCGGTGGCGGCGGGGTTAGGAGGTGGAAGCTCGGACGCTGCGGCTGCGCTGCGTCTTGCCAACGCAACACTGCCTCGGCCACTCGCGGTAGCCGACCTCGGCGAGATTGCATCCCGGTTGGGCGCCGATGTGCCGTTCTTCCTCGGTGACGGGCCGCAGCTCGGTTCGGGCGACGGGTCGACTCTCGAGCCGCTCGAGTTGCCGCAAGCCTATGCGGTCGTTCTCGTCATCCCGCACGCCGCGCACAAGGAGTCGACGGCCGCCGTCTACCGGCAATTCGACGAACGCCGCGGCGAGAGGGGGTTCGAGGAGCGTCGACAGGCCCTGCTCACCACTCTTGCGGCGCTCGTCGATTCGCGCGACCTTGCGCGTTTGGCGCGAAACGACCTCGCCTCCTCGCCGATCGCGGCGCAGCTCGAGCGGCTGGGCGCCCTGCGAGCGGACGTCAGTGGAGCGGGCCCAACCGTTTACGGCCTGTTCCACGAGCGCGCGGCGGCGACCGTTGCCGCTCGCGAGCTCGGCGACTTCGGGACGGCGATCGTCACTGCGCCCGCTTGGTAGTCCGCGCCAGACGACCGTCGCGAGTTGGTGGGTTACGATGAGCTTGTGGCCGTTCATGGCAGTCGACGTGTCGTGCCATGCGGAGGGCTCGAGACATCCCACAAGCCGCCGAGAAGTCCAAGACGATGATCTTCAGTGGGGCGTGGCCAAGTGGTAAGGCAACGGGTTTTGGTCCCGTGATCCCAGGTTCGAATCCTGGCGCCCCAGCCATTCCGACACTGCGCCCGAAACCGTGACAGAGCCCACACTCGTCGCCGTCGTGATGGCCGCGGGTCAAGGCACGCGGATGCGTTCCGCCACTCCGAAGCACCTGCACCCGATTCTCGGTCGTCGGATGGTCGACTGGGTGCTCGAGGCCGCACGACCTCTGTCGCCGCGCCGACTCGTCGCTGTTGTCTCGCCGGGCTCAGCCGACCAGTTCGGCGACCTCGAGGTCGCAATCCAGGAGCGGCCGCTCGGCACTGGAGATGCGGTTCGTAGCGCACTGGCGGCTCTGGCGGACGACGCCGACGCTGACGTCCTCGTGCTCTCCGGCGACACTCCGCTGCTGACGAGCGATCTGCTCCGCGACCTCGTGGACGCGCACCGCAGCTCCGGCTCCGCCGCGACCGTCCTCTCCTTCGTCCCCGACGACATCCGGAGCTACGGCCGGGTTGTCCGCGCCGATGACGGGAATCTGACTGCGATCGTCGAAGCGGCCGACGCAACGTCCGCGCAGCTCGAGATTCGCGAAGCCAACTCGTCGATCTACGTCTTCGCCGGCGCTCGCCTCTGGCCGGCGCTCGATCGCCTCTTGCCGCACAACGCGCAGGGAGAGCTCTACCTCACCGATGCCGTCCGCGACCTCGTCGAACGAGGCCAGACCGTCTCAGTGCAGGTCGCGCCCGACCCGCGCGAGACCCAGGGCGTGAACACCCGCGTCGAGCTCGCCGCCGCGGCAGCGGTACTCCGCGGGCGAGTCAACGAGGCGCACATGCTCGCCGGTGTTGCGATCGCCGACCCGGCGACGACGTGGATCGAGCCGTCGGTCGAGCTCGAGGCCGACACCCTGATCCATCCATTCACCGTCCTGCGTGGCGCGACACGCGTCGAGACGGGTGCCGAGGTCGGGCCGCATGCGGTTCTCGTCGACTCGCGTGTCGGACCTGGTGCCATTGTCGGTCCGTTCTGTTACCTTCGGCCCGGAACCGTGCTCGAGGCGGGCGCCAAAGCCGGGACATTCGTGGAGATGAAGAACTCCCGGGTCGGAGCACGCTCGAAAGTGCCGCATCTGTCGTACATCGGTGACGCCGACATCGGAGAGGACACGAATATCGCCGCTGGGAACATCACCGTGAACTTCCCGCATCAGCCGGACCGCGCCAAGGGTCGCACGACGATTGGGCGTAACGTCAGGACCGGCGTCGACAATGCATTCGTCGCCCCTGTGACGATCGGCGACGACGCATGGACTGCAGCCGGCTCCGTCATCACCGAGGATGTGCCCCCGAACGCGCTCGCGGTCGCGCGCAGCCGACAGGTCAACAAGGAGGGGCGGGGTGGAAAGCGGGACGATTGAGCAGACGCTACCGGGGTTCGACTCTCCAATCCCGAGTGTCGAGATGACCGCCGGGCACGCGATCCCGTTGACGCCGCAGAAGCGGCTCATGGTGTTCTCAGGCCGCTCGCACCCGGTGCTTGCGGAGAAGATCGCGCAGCAGTTGAACGTCGAGCTCGGCGAGATCGAGCTCGAGACGTTCGCGAACGACGAGACCTACGTCCGCTACTGCGAGTCGATCCGCGGCGCCGACCTGTTCGTCGTCCAGACGGGTTGCCACCCGGTCGACCGGAACCTGATGGAGCTCGTGTTCATGATCCAGGCCGCGAAGCTGGCGTCCGCCAAGCGGATTACGGCCGTCGTGCCGCTCTTCCCCTATGCGCGTCAGGACCGGAAGGCGAAGCCGCGCGAGCCGATCTCGGCGCGCTATGTCGCCGACATGCTCCAGCTCGCCGGCGCCGATCGCGTGTTGACAATGGATCTCCACGCTGGGCAGATCCAAGGCTTCTTCACGATCCCGGTCGATCACATGACCGCCGTGCCTCTCTTCGCGCAGCATTTCCGCGATCTCGGCCTTACCGGCTCCGATGTCGTGTCTGTGTCGCCCGACGCGGGTCGCGCGAAGATGGCAGTCCGCTTCGCGGAGATGATCGATGCCGAGTTCGCGATCATCCACAAGACCCGCCCCGCGCGCGACAAGGTCGAGGTGAGCGAGATCACCGGCCGTGTACGCGACAAGATCGCGATCGTCGGCGACGACGTGATCATGACCGGCGGCACGCTGCTCGCGAATGTGGAGGCGCTTCGCCAGCAGGGCGCGCGCGGCGTGTGGGTGTTCGCGACGCACGGCATCTTTTCCGGCGACGCGCTCGAGCGGTTCGCCGAAGCCGATCTCGAAGGAGTCGTCGTGACCGACACGGTGCCCATCGACCCGCTCCGCAAGCCGGCCAACATGGCTGTGCTCACAGTCTCCGGGCTGCTCGCGGAGACGATCATGAACGTCTTCGCCGACGAATCCGTCTCGGCGATCTTCGGCGGCGAGAACCAGCTCTTCTAGCACGCTTCGAGCTGCCGTTCTTTCGCCTCGAGGGGTGGACTACTCCACCCCTCTGGTCACTTCCGGCGGCCCGCGGGCAACGGGAGACTCGGGTGGTATCCATTCGATGACGCGCGGGCTGGTGTGCGGGTGGCTCGCCGAGGAGGAGCACGGTCAGATGAAGCTCGTATGCGCGATTCCGGCAGTCACGCTCGTGCTCGCAGCGCAGTTCGTCGGCGAGCCCAGCCCAGCGACGGCGGCTTCGGCGGGAGCGGCCGTTACGCGGGGCACGATTACGACGCCTGTTTCCGAAAGCGGCCTCACCGACGACTGCCGTCCGGGCATCACAGGGACGCTTGTGGGAACGGACGTGCTCAGCTATCAGGGCGTCGAGACGTCCCAGGGCTTTCACGTCGTCGGAAGGGACGGCGGCCCGGGCCGGATCGACTGGACAGACGGGACGTACACCGTCATCGAGTCCATCGATCGGTTTTCCTTCAACGCCGTCGGCAACGGGACGACGGTCAACACCGTTGCGCACGAGGACTCGGGCAACACGTACGGCGCCGACGGAGTCTTCCTCTACCGGGCGACATTCCACGCCGTCGAGCACTTCACCGTCACGAAAGGCGACGTGACGCGCGTCGAGTTCGATCGTGGGCACTTCCACTTCTTCGGCGACTGTTGAACGACCCGGATCGACGAGCATGAACGCTCGGGCGGGTTGCGCTTCCTATCCGCCCGAACCGATCTCACGCGATCTCGCGGAACCCGAGATCACGGAGCCCGAGATCCCGGAGGCCGAGATCACGGAGCCCGAGATCCTGGAGGAAGGGCCGTAGGCCCCAGATCCACTCTTCTTGGCGAACCAGTTCGTTGGACGGTCTGGCGACTCGGCCCGCACCGGTGTCGCCTGGGCGGCGCAGGTCGCAGAGGACTCTCGGCGGTCTCTCAGCATTTTCTGATCTTCGCCTGCGACGCTCCAAGCACGGCTGGCAGTCCGTCCAGCTTGCGATCGAGGAGGACAGGTATGAGATCGGTTTCCAGACGCACGGCTGCTCTGCTCACCGCCGGAGTGTTGGTCGGCGGGGGCTCGTTGGCTGCTGTCGCGCTCGGAGCCAACGGCACGAGCACGAAGCAGGCGCCGGCATCCCAGAAGACGACGACGACGACATCGACTGCCAGGACGGGGTCGAACGAAGACGCCACGCACGAGGCAGGCGAGAGCGCCGCCCGCGAGGCCGAAGAGGCGAACGGGCACTTCGGCGGCCGCCGAGACGGTGCGTTCAAACCGAACGAGGACGCCACCCACGAGAAGGGTGAGAGCGCCGCACGGGAAGCTCAGGAAGACGCGGGCAAGGTACCGACGACCAACTAGCGAGCGACAGGGTGTGGGCGGGGATGTTCTCCGCCCACACCGTTCCGTCGCCAGTGCGAGAGACGCCATCGGAGAGCGCGTCCTGCGGTCCACCGTTCGAGCCTCGAGACCGAGGCGAATCGACACGGTGCCGCGCGGACGTCTATGGTCTCGCCTGTGCCGCCCGAGATTCGCCGCTTTCTACCGCTCATCGCGCTTGCGCTGTTCGCTGTGTTGATCCTGCCGCAGATCCTCCACGGCAAGAAGTCGGGCACGACCTCGGCGAGTGCGCGTGCAACCGGCACGACCGCAGCACTCAACCTGATCGACACGGGTGAGCAGGCGTACAAGTCTGCGCATGGCCGGTACAGCGACCGTGTTGCGGACGTCCTCACGCCGAAGCTCGCCGACAATCTCGCCCTCGGTATCGCCGTCGATCTCAACGTCAGCACCGACGGGCAGACGTACTACGCACGTGTCGCGAGCGACGTGCTCAGCCTTCTTCGTGCGCGGCAGGGCGACAAGGAGATCTCCGACAGTTGTGTCGTGATCAAGAGCGGCAAGGGCGTGAAGTGCCCGGCCCCGCCCGTCGCGCCCGGGGCGAAGACGACAACGGCAAAGTAGGTCTCTGGCGGTTCGCCAGGTGGTCTCCGCTACAATCCGCCGCCGTGTCTGGGGACAGAACTCGCCTGGAAGTGAAGGAGCGCGACGCCGACTCGCTAGGGTCGCGGCGCGTTCGACGGCTGCGCAAGGAAGGGCTCATTCCAGGCGTCCTCTACGGCAAGGGTCATGCCCGGGCACTCGTTGTCGGTGAGCGCGAGCTGCGCACCGCGTTGACGGGGACCTCAGGCCTCCACGCGATCGTCGATGTCGTTTTCGACGGGCAGACGACGCCGCACCACGCCGTGCTCAAGGACTACCAGCGGCACGCCGTCAAGGGCTTCATCACGCACGTCGACTTCCACGAGGTACGGCTCGACCAGCCGATTCAGGCTTCGGTCGCTGTGCATCTCGTCGGCGAGTCCCCGGGCGTCAAGGAGGGCGGCGTCCTGCAGCAGGTCAAGCGTGAGATCACCATCGAGGCTCTGCCGGGCGCGATTCCGGAGCACATCGAGGTCGATCTCGGCGAGCTCGAGATCGGCGGCACCGTTCGCCTCGAGAGCGTCGTGGCGATCGAGGGGGTCACGTTCCTCGACGATCCGCACGAGACTGTCATCGCGTCCTGCTCGGCGCCACGCGGCCTCGAGGAGGAGGAAGCTGAGGAAGCCGAAGGTGCAGAGGGTGTCGAGGGTGAGGACGGCGGCGCAGCCGCCGCAGGCGAGTCCGGCGACTCGGACGACACCGACTCCGAGGAATAGCCTTGGCGCTCTTCCGTCGAGGCAACGTCGCCTCGACGCTCGATCTACTCGTCGTCGGGCTCGGCAACCCCGGGCGGGAGTACGAGCGTGATCGCCACAACGTCGGCTGGATGGTCATCGACGAGCTGGGTCATCGGCACGGCGCGTCGTTCAAGGGGAAGTTCTCCGGGAGGCTTGCCGAAGTTCGCGTTGGTGAGCGGCGTCTTGCTCTGCTGAAGCCGGAGACCTTCATGAACGAGTCCGGCAGATCGGTCGTAGCTGCGGCCGCCTTCTTCAAGGTCCCTGTCGAGCGGATTCTCGTCGCGCACGACGAGGTCGATCTCGAGACCGGCCGGCTACAGGCCCGCGCCGGCGGCGGGCTTGCCGGGCATAACGGCTTGCGATCGATCGTGCGCGCGCTCGGTTCGCAGGAGTTCCTCCGCTTGCGGGTCGGCGTGGGGCGCCCGGGGCGGGGCGATCCGCGGCCCGTCGCCGACTACGTGCTCTCCCCGTTTGCACCCGAGGACGACAGGGCCTCGATTGTCGCGCGTGCGGTGGATGCAGTCGAGGTGCTCGCAACTGAGGGTCTTGACCACGCGATGGCGACGTTCAACTAGAGGCTTGAGGTGAAGTGGGCCGCCCTGTGGGGGACGTATCCACCAAGCGCAGTGTGCAGGCGCTCAACGCAGGCCGAGCCAGTTCACCTCGAGCCTCTAGCTCGGCGAAGCCGACGTAGCCTGGTTTCGGCCGGATCGAAGGCGATCTCGTTCGTGCTCTGAGTTGACACAGTGTTGGCACAGACACGTCGCCATTCCTCCGTTAGCGTGTCTGTAGGGCACGGGGGTGCCCCTGGGGGAGGTTTCAGAGACTGGCGCTGGACTGACGTAGGGACGGCGTGTCCCGCAGGCTACGATCAGCCTGCGGGGCGTGATTCCCGCCGTTTGCATGGACCAGACTCCCCTAGAGCTCATTTCAGAATGACGCTTCGTCGTCGGGACGGGATGGGTGCGTGCGATGCAAGGACGCAGGGAGCGTCAATACCCGAAGGTATTGGCGCGACTGAGGACGCAGCAGCGTGCGTGCACAGCACGTCACGACGACTCAAGGCTTCGTTCTGAAAGGGGCTCTTAACGGCTTTGTCGCCGAGCTTCGCCGTCACGAGCGATTCCGGGCGTTCGTGGACGCACTGCCTGCACGGGCGCGAGTGTCGGAGCCGGTCTTGCCGTTCGTCCTTGCCACGTTGCACGCCGAGCTAGGGCGCGCGCTACTCGTCCTCCTGCCCGAGGACGCAGATGCGCGCGATGCAGCCGATGCCGCTGGGTGGTTCGCAGACCCCGATCTGATCGCCCTGCTGCCGAGCCGCGGTGTCCGCTACGACTCGGGTCTCGACCCGCCGCCACACCTCGTCGGCGAGCGTGCGCGTGCGCTCGACGTGCTCGCGTGTGGTGGGCTCGTCTGCGCCTCCGCACAGGCGCTTGCCGAGGGGCTGCCGCCGGTCGAGCTCCGCCCGGAGCCGCTCCGGCTCGCAATAGGCGATGAGCCGGGCACCGAAGGTCTGGCCGAGATGCTTGCGCTCGCCGGCTACTCGCGCGTCGAGCGCGTCGCCGAGCGCGGGCAGTTCGCGGTACGCGGCGGCATCGTCGACGTCTTCCCCTCCACGGGGCGTGAGCCGCTGCGCGTGGAGCTCTTCGGAGACGAGATCGAGCAGGTTCGTGCGTTCTCGCCGTTCACGCAGCGCGCGCTCCACCCGGTGGAGGCGGCCGTTGTCTATCCCGCGGCCGAGCGTCGCGCCGATCTCGTCGAGATCCAACTGTCCGACGACCGCGTGCAGCCCACCGACCTCGTGCCGCCGGTCGATCGGGCGCCAGACATCGTGTGGCAGCCTGACGACGTCCGGCGCGTTTGGGAGGAGGAAGGGCTTGCACCGCTCGACCTTGGCGGCGCAATGGACCTTGACCCGTTCCCGCGCGGGCAGCCGTTTGGCTTCGAGGCGCAGCGGCCGGCGATCGCGGCACGTGGTATCGCTGAGGCCGAGACCGAGCTTCAGGGCTTCCTTCGTGCCGGCCAGCGTGTTGTGGTGGCGTTCCCGCACCGCGGCGAGGCACTGCGCCAGGCAGCCCTCCTGCGCAAGGTCCGCCCGGAGGTGCTCGAAGCCGGCGCAAGCATCGGCAAGGAGCCAGAGCTCCACTTTGCAGTCTCTCCGGCACGCCGAGGGTTCGTGTGGCGCGAGCTTGGCCTCGTGCTGCTCCCCGACGGCCAGGTCTTCCGCAAGCGCCCGCCACGGGCAGACGCCCGGCTCGGCAAGGCGCTCGCGTCGTTCGCCGACCTGCGCACTGGCGACTACGTCGTCCACGAGGATCACGGAGTCGGCAAGCTGATCGGCTTCGAGACCAAGGAAGTGGCGGGCGTCACACGCGATTATCTGTTCCTCGCGTTCCGCGGCGAGGACCGCGTCTACGTTCCGCACGAGCAACTCGGCAAGCTCTCGAAGTACATCGGTGCGGACGCCAAAGCGCCGACGCTCTCGAAGCTCGGCGGCAAAGCCTGGCAGAACCTCAAGACCCGCGCCCGCGAATCCGTCCGTGAGCTCGCCGGGGAGCTGATCAAGCTCTACGCCGAGCGCCAACGTGCGCCTGGCGTGTCGTTCGATCTCGCGAACGAATGGCTCGAGCGGCTGGAGGCGTCGTTTCCGTACCGCGAGACCGAGGATCAGGCGCGCGCGATCGAAGCGGTCAAGGAGGATCTCGAATCGGACCGGCCGATGGACAGGCTCGTTTGTGGCGACGTCGGCTTCGGCAAGACCGAAGTCGCGGTGCGGGCGGCGTTCGCAGCGGCCGTGAACGGGAAGCAGGCGCTCGTGCTCTGCCCGACGACGATCCTCGCCGAGCAGCACTGGAACACGTTCCGCGAGCGCTATCGCGATTTCCCGGTACGGGTAGAGATGATCTCCCGGTTCCGCACTTCCGCGGAGACGAAGCAGGTCCTGCGCGAGTTCTCCGAGGGAAAGGTCGATGTGCTCGTGGGGACGCACCGCGTGCTCTCGCGTGACGTGGTCCCGAAGGATCTCGGCATCGTGATCCTCGACGAGGAGCAACGATTCGGCGTCGCGCAGAAGGAGTTGCTCCGGGCGCTCCGGCTCGAGGTCGACGTGCTCGCGCTCTCGGCCACGCCGATTCCGCGGACGCTCCACATGTCGCTTTCGGGCCTGCGCGACATCTCGATCATCGAGACACCGCCTGAGGGTCGCGTGCCGATCCGTACGACAGTAGGGGAGTACGACGACGAGGTCATCCGCACCGCCCTCGAGCGCGAGCACGCGCGGGAGGGGCAGTCGTTCTACCTCCACAACCGCGTCGAGTCGATCGACGAGGCTGCCGCGAAGCTCCAGCAGCTCTGTCCAGGCTTGCGGTTCTTGGTGGCGCACGGACAAATGGGCGAGCGTGAGCTCGAGGATCGCATGCACGCGTTCCTCGCCGGAAACGCAGACGTGCTCGTCTCGACGACGATCATCGAATCCGGGCTCGACATCCCGCAGGCGAACACACTCATCGTCGAGCGCGCCGACACACTCGGCCTCAGCCAGCTGTACCAGATCCGCGGCCGCGTGGGCCGCTCCGACAAGACGGCCTACGCCTACCTCCTCTATCCGGATGCGAGCGAGCTGACACCCGAGGCGCGGGCGCGCCTCTCGACGCTCGCCGACCACACCGAGCTCGGCGCCGGGTTCCAGATTGCGATGCGCGACCTCGAGATTCGCGGTGCCGGAGACCTGCTGGGTGCCGAGCAGTCCGGCCACGTCGCGGCTCTCGGCTTCGAGCTGTACGTCGAGATGCTGAACGAGGCCGTCGCCGAGCTGTCCGGCCAGGCGCGCGTCGCTGTTCGTCCCGTCCGCGTGGATGCGCGCGTCGACGCGTTCATCCCGGCGTCGTACGTCGCCGCCGAGGCGCTCAAGATCGACCTCCATCGCCGTATCGCGCTGGTCGAATCCGACGACGAGCTGCGCGAGCTCCGGCTCGCAACCGAAGACCGCTACGGCCCGCTTCCCGAGCCCGTTGCAAATCTCTTCAAGATCCAGGAGTCCAAGTTGCAGGTGGCGCAGATCGGAGCTGATTATCTGGTGTTCCGGGGTGGGCGGGCGACAGTTGGTCCCGTTGGTCTCGGATCGGATGAAGTGCGGGCGCTGCGGGCTCTGAGCGACACTGCGGTCTACTCGACGGCCAAGCGTGAAGTCTCGGTGAGGGCTGACGGGCTCGACGAGGCGCTTGGGCTTGCCGCTGCTATCGTTCAGGCGCGTCGCGCCGCCTAATTCGACGAGCGGGCGCCATTTTCATGAGACGACATCGCCTCCTACCCGCAACGCTCGCGGCCTTTCTTGCCGTCGGTGCCCTGCTCCTCGCCGGATGTGGTGGAGGAAGCACGGTGTCTCCGAATGCCGTCGCCGTCGTCGACGGTCAGAAGATCTCGCGTACCGCCCTCGACGACCTGCTCATCCAGACCAAAGCGAGCTACAAGGGACAGCAGCGGACATTCCCGCAGGCCGGTACAACCGAGTACCGGGCGCTCCAGCAGCAGGCTGCTGTGTATCTCGTCCGCCAGGCGGAGTACGAGCAGCAGGCGAAGACCTACAAGATCGTCGTCACCGACGCCGACATCGACAAGGCGATCACCGACGTCGAGAAGCAGCACTTCTCGGGTAGCAAGAAGAAGCTCGAGGACGCGCTCAAGAAACAGGGGAGCACGCTCGACGCCTATCGCAAGACCACTCGCGTCCAGCTGCTCGTCAACAAGCTCGCCGCTGCGATCACGAAGGGTGTCGCCGTCACTCCGGCCGAGGCGAAGGCGTACTACGAGAAGAACAAGACCTCGTCGACGTACTCGACGCCGGAATCGCGCCTGATGCGGCACATCCTCGTGAAAGACCTCGCGAAGGCGAACAAGCTCTACGCGGACCTCAAGGCGGGCGCGGACTTTGCGAAGCTCGAGAAGAAGAACTCCCTCGACACGGGCACGAACCAACAGGGCGGGACGCTCAACGTCACGAAGGGCCAGACCGTGAAGGAGTACGAGACGGTGGCGTTCTCCCTCAAGACAGGCGAGATCTCGAAGCCCGTGCACTCGAAGCAGTACGGCTACTTCATCATCAAGCCGGTCGGAGACCTCAAGCCGGCCAAGACGAAGGCGTACAGCGAGGTCTCGAAGGAGATCATGACGACGCTCCTCGACCAGAAGAAGAACGACGCTCTCACCGCTTGGTCGACGAACCTGACCAAGATCTACAAGGGCAAGGTCAAGTACGCGACTGGCTTCGAACCGCCCGCGACGACGACCGCGTCGAGCACGACCACCGGCTAGAGGCTTGACCTTGGCGCTCGAAGCTGCGCTGGTCGAGCTCCAGGACCTGACCGAGCGCCTGCGCCGCGACTGCCCGTGGGACCGCGAGCAGACGGTGCGCACGATTGTCCCGCACACCGTCGAAGAGGCGTACGAGGTCGCGGATGCTGCTCTCACTGGAGCACCCGACAAGCTGGTCGACGAGCTCGGCGACCTGTTGTTCCAGGTCTACTTCCTTTCGCTCCTGCTCGCAGAGGACGGCCAGGGCGACCTGGAGACCGTCGCCCGTTCGGTACACGCGAAGCTCGTTCGCCGGCATCCCCATGTCTTCGGCGATGCCGAGGCACGGACTGCCGAGCGGGTGCGCGAGCGGTGGGAGGAGATCAAGTCGGAGCAGGAAGGTCGTCAAGGGATCTTCCACGACATCCCCGGCGCACTCCCCGCTCTCCTTCAGGCGCGGAAGGTGCAGTGCCGCGCAGCCGCCGTGGGGTACGACTGGCCCGATCTCGACGGCCCGCTCGCGAAGGTGCGCGAGGAGCTCAGTGAGCTGGAAGATGCTCTCGCAGCCGGAGGCACGACGATCCCGGAAACGGAGCCGGACGCCGCGGTCTTCGGCGAGGTCGGCGACCTGCTCTTCACGATTGCAAACGTCGCACGGAAGCTGAACGTCGATCCGGAGCTCGCGCTGCGGGCGACGAGCAACAGATTTGTCGAGCGCGTCGAGCTGGCCGAGCGGATTGCCGAAGACGCAGGCGACCGCTGGACAAACCTCGACCTCGAGGCGCAGGATCGCTACTACGCACTCGCAAAGGAGAAGCTTCGATGACGAGCACGATCGTGCATGTCCACGCCCGCCAGATCCTCGACTCGCGCGGGAATCCGACGCTCGAGGTCGAGGTCGGTCTCGAATCTGGCGCGGGTGGGCGTGCCGCCGTGCCGTCTGGCGCCTCCACCGGTGAGCACGAGGCTGTCGAGCTACGCGACGGCGGCGACCTCTGGCTCGGCAAGGGCGTCTCGCGCGCCGTCGGCCATGTCAACGGCGAGCTGGCCAGCCTGCTGACTGGCTTCTCTGCCGAGGAGCAGCGCGATCTGGACGCGGCGATGGCCGATCTCGACGGGACGCCGACGAAGAGCCGCCTCGGCGCCAACGCGATCCTTGGCTGCTCGCTGGCAGTGGCCAAGGCTGCCGCAGACCACGCGGGTGTCCCCCTCTACCGCTGGATCGGCGGTACGAACGCCCATACCCTTCCCGTGCCCCTCCTGAACGTGGTGAACGGCGGTGCGCACGCGCAGAACAACCTCGACTTCCAGGAGTTCATGCTCGTCCCCGCCGGCGCCGAGTCGTTCTCCGAGGCGCTGCGCATAGGCGCCGAGACGTATCACCACCTGAAGTCGCTGTTGAAGGAGCGCGGCCTCTCGACAGGTGTCGGCGATGAGGGCGGCTTCGCGCCGGACTTGCCGTCGGCATGGGAAGCATGCGGCCTGGTGCTCGAGGCGGCCGAGCGCGCCGGTCATCGTGACAAAGTTGCGCTCGCGCTCGATCCGGCCGCGAGCGAGCTCTTCGAGAACGGCGTCTACGAGCTGCGCCGCGCGGGCGGAACGCTCGATGCGGCTGGGATGATCGACCTGTGGGCCGACCTGTGCGACCGCTATCCAGTCGTCTCGATCGAGGATGGGCTCGCCGAGAACGACTGGGACGGCTGGAAGACGCTCACCGATCGGCTCGGGAATCGCATACAGCTCGTCGGCGACGACCTCTTCGTGACGAACGTCGACTTCCTGCGGCGTGGCATCGAGGCGCGCGTCGGCAACGCGATTCTCGTGAAGGTGAACCAGATCGGCTCGCTCACCGAGACACTCGACACGATCGCGCTTGCGCAGCGAAGCGGGTACACCGCGATCATCTCGCATCGCTCGGGCGAGACCGAAGACGCGACGATCGCCGACCTCGCCGTGGCAACGAACGCAGGGCAGATCAAGACCGGTGCGCCGGCTCGCTCGGATCGTGTCGCGAAGTACAACCAGCTCCTGCGGATCGAGGAGGAGCTCGGCGACACGGCAGCGTTCCCCGGGTGGGACGCTTTCCCGCGAGCGGCTTCGACCCAGGGCTGATCAACCCAGGGCTGATCAATAGAGGGCTGAGCGACTGCCGGACTGCCTGTGCGGCGGCCTCTATAGGCTAGGCGTGTGAATTCGCACGTCCGTCGAACAAAAATCGTCGCGACCATCGGGCCGGCCTCCTGCACACCGGAGTTGATCGGTGAGTTGATCGAGGCGGGCATGGATGGCGCGCGTCTCAACATGTCGCACGGGACGCGTGAGGATCATGCGATCCGTGCCCGGCACGTGCGCGAGGCTGAGGCGAACGCCGGCCGCGCGATCGCGCTGATCGCCGACCTGCAAGGGCCGAAGATCCGGATCGGCGAGCTGCCGCAGCCGATCGATCTCGAGCGCGGCTCGTCGGTGGTGATCGCCGGGGAGGACGTCGCGCGAGACGACGACATCCCGGTCAGCCCTGCGGTTCTCGGCACCGTCCTGACGCCCGGGAAGGACATCCTCATCAACGACGGGATGGTCAGGTTGAAGGTCACGAGCGTCGACCGAGGGCGCGCGAGCTGCGAGGTGATCGTCGGCGGGCTCGTCTCGTCGAACAAGGGCGTGAACCTGCCCGGTGTTGTGCTGCCGATTCCGTCGCTCACGCGAAAGGACATCGACGATCTGAACTTCGCCCTCGACATCGGCGTCGACTTCGTCGCCCTGTCGTTCGTCCGCTCGGGCTCGGATGTCCGCGCGCTCCGGACGCTGATCGAGGCCGCCGGCTCGGCGGCGCACACGATCGCCAAGATCGAGAAGTCCGAGGCCGTTCTCGCGCTCGACGACATCCTCACCGAGTCGCACGCGGTGATGGTTGCCCGTGGCGACCTCGGCGTCGAGATCGGCGCAGCCGATGTTCCACTGCTGCAGAAGCGGATCATCCACAAGGCGCTCGAGCGCGGGAAGCCCGTGATCACGGCGACGCAGATGCTGGAGTCGATGATCCACTCGCCGGAGCCGACTCGCGCGGAAGCATCCGATGTCGCGAACGCGATCCTCGACGGGACGTCCGCAGTGATGCTCTCCGCCGAGACGGCCGCGGGCGAGTATCCGATCGAGTCGGTCAGGGTGATGGACAAGATCGCGCTTGCAGTCGAGCCGAGCCTCGACTACCGGCACGAGATCCCGGAGGCGCACGAGCAGCCGACGATCGGCCAGGCGATGTCGAACGCTGCGTGCGACATCGCTGAGGCGCTCTCGGCGCGCGCCATTGTCGTCCCGACCTTCAGTGGCAGCACGGCGTCCGCGGTTGCGCGGCTCCGGCCGCGACGCCCGATTATCGGCTGCACGCATCACGCGTACTCGCTGCGCCACATGGCTCTCGAGTGGGGTGTGACGCCGATGGCGATGCCGGAGGCGACCGATGTCGAGGACATCTGGGGCCGCTCGCTCGACGCCGCGCGCGCGAGCGGGGTCGTGGAGCCAGGCGACCGGATCGTGATCACCGCCGGGACAGCCGTGAACATCCCTGGTTCGACCAACGTCATCAAGGTCGACGTGGTGTAGGGAAGGTAGGGGTAGGGGGAGGGGCGAGGCTTGCCTCGTCCGTAAGACGAGGTCGACCCAAGGGTCGCCCCTACGAAGGTGCGGCCTTGGTCGCGGCGAAGTTCACGCCCGTGGCGCGACGTCGGCAGACGACCAAACCTTCGGCGAAGTCGCGCCGCCGGCGTCTGCGGCGGCTGAAGTTCGGGCGTCTGGGAGCTGTCGCCGCGATCGTTGTCGTCGGCTACCTCTACTACCGGCCGCTCTCGAGTTGGATGCACACGCGCGGGGCGCTCGCGAAGCGGACGTCGCAGGTGCAGGCGCTCGAGGCGCAGAAGGCGACGCTCGAGCGCGAGGTGGAGCAGGCGATGAGCTTGCCGCAGCTTGCTCGTTCGGCTCGGCGGATCGGCCTCGTCAGGCCGGGGGAAAGGCTCTTCATCGTGAAGGGCATCCCGGAGTGGCGCCGCACGCATCTGCCGTAGGGGCGACCCTTGGGTCGCCCTTCGCGCCCCTACACTGGCCGCGTGGACGATCGTGAGCTGGTGAAACGGCAGATCGGGAGAGCCCCGCGAGCGTTCCGGCGCGTTGCCGCTCGCTGTCCCTTTGGTACCCCGGCGGTCACTGAACAGGAGCCGTACGACGACGCCGGAGCGCCCTTCCCGACGACGTATTACCTGACCTGCCGGCATCTCGTTGCGGCGGTATCCCGGCTCGAAGCCACGGGTGGGGTGGAGCGGTGGAGTGCTGCTGTTGCCGCGGACGACGTACTCGCCGAGAGCCTCGCGCGCGCGACCGACGATCAGCGCTTGATCCGCAGAGAGCTCGCCGTCGGGGGTCAGCATCCCGACGGTGGATCGTCGCTTGACCTCGGCATCGGCGGTTCGCGCAACCCGGCGCAGCTGAAGTGCCTGCACGCGCACGTCGCATTTGCACTCGCCCGTCCGGGATACGACCTCGGCGAGCGGATCCTCGGAGAGCTACAGCCGCTGTGGCCCGAGCGATGCTGTCTCGCCGATACCGAGCGAACCGGCGGATGATGTCTCATCGCGACCTCGCCAGGCGCCGCCGTCGAACCAGGCGTCGCATCGCAGCCGTCGCACTTGTCGCGCTGGCGGCGGTCGTCCTAGTCGGTGGCTGGATCGGCGTCCGCGATCTGCGGCGGGGGTACTACACAGTACGCGGTGCTTCGGTCGTCCGCTTCACGGTCACGAGTCCGCTCGTTCACCGTGACCTCCACGAAATCCTCGTCGTTCCACCTGGCGGTGGGCGAGGACGTGAGCTGCTCGTCTTTCTTCACGGTCGCAGCTCGTATCCCGCCAAGAACCTCCGTCAGCCGTTCTTCGACGCACTCCACGACCTCGGCTCCCGAATCCGTGCAGCTCCAGGTTCATGACGGCGGTCATAGCGGCTGGTCGGGCCGCATGGGCGAGTACCTCCGTTTTTACGCGCAGGCGTGTGGCTAGGATTCCGCGCTCGTGACGGCCGACGTCGAGAGCGCACGCAGGGACTGGGAGGACGGGTATCGCCGTCTCACCGGCGCGGCGAACGATCCTGTCGAGAGCGATCGGCTGCACCAGCAGGTCGACGCGATCCTCGCCCAGTTGCGGAAGCGGGTCGGGGCGACGTTCACGATGGCCCAGCTCGCGGAGGCCTACGCCCATTCGGAGCCGTGGCTGTGGGAGGCGGTCGACGAGCATGCGCCCGTTCCCGGCTGGCCGCGAACCGTCACGGTCGCGGGTGACGCGGCGTTCTACCTCTACGCGCGCGGTGCGCTCGACTACACGCCGTGAGCGGCTCGCCGTACGAGCGCCGTCTGCGACCCGAACCGAAGCGCCGGGGGCGAACAGCGCTGCGGATTGCCGTTGCCCTCGTGACGCTGGCCTTGGTCTTCGCCCTGGGCGTTGCCCTCGGGGAGGCGCTCCACCAGGACAGTCCACGCAAGGGTGAGCCCGAGACGTCTCTGCGGACGCTGACCTCGCTGCCTCGCGCGTAGGGGCGAGGCTTGCCTCGCCCTCGCCTCGTTAGAGCTCTTCGGAAACCTGCAGCAGGCCGGCGGCGATGACGCCGATCGCGGCGATCAGGCTGATCCAGATGCCGACACCGCGGCCGGCGAAGAAGAAATCGTTCGGGATCGACACAATCCTGATCAGGACGAAGATCGTCGCGATGGCGCCGAGAGCGATCGTCACGAGGCTCTCCGGCGCGGCGGCCGGCAGCTCGATCCCGACCTCGCGTAGGAGAACGACGAGCAGCACCGCGAGCCCAGCGAAGAACACGAGCTTGCCGAGGGTGCCCGTGTGCCACCCGATGATCGACACCGTCACGCCGCCGCTCGGTCCCGTGTACCAACCGGTGAAGGCCGAAACCGACAGGACGAGCCCGGCGATCAGCGCCAGATTGTCGCTCAGAGCAAGCAGCGAGGCGCCGCGAACGCCTGCGAACCGGTCGTCGGAGGTCGACATCGCCGGAAGTATCTCATTCCGGAGGCGTGAGACACCCCTTACAATTCAGACGTGGTCGAAAACGGGGGGAGAATGACCGCGACAGGCGACGCGAGCCCGGGTGAGGCGGATGCCCCGCCCCTTGACCCAACCGCGATCGACCGCGCGTACTGGCACCATCGCGCACGTCGCCACGCACGCGTCGAGCGCCGTCGCGCGACCCGACGTGCGGGTGCGCGCTTCTGGCTCGTCCTACTTGTCCTCATCGCGGTGACCGTCGCGGTCGTGGTGTTCATCGCACACGACGTCCAGCGGCTCTTCGGCATCTGATCGATCTCCTCCGACACGAAGGGCGACCGCTCGTCATCGGGCATCGTGGGGCGCCGCGGCAAGCACCCGAGAACACGATCGCGGCTTTCCGCGCCGCAGTCGAGCTCGGCGTCGATCTCGTCGAGTTCGACGTGGTCGAGATGTCCAAGGGGCCGCTGATCGTCGCCCACTCGGACCACCTCGAGGAGATCACGCACGGCCGTGCAGCCGGAAGGATCGGCGGCCGCTCGCTCGCAGAGTTGCGCGCTGTCGCGCCCGACCTGGCGACCCTGGACGAAACGCTCGCCTGGTTCGCAGACGAACGGCGCGACGTCGGGCTGCACATCGACCTGAAACTGCGGGCGCGGCTCGACGAGGTCGCGCTCGCCGTCGAGCGACACGGCCTTGCCGATCGGGTCGTCGTAAGCGCCTTCCACTCCGCGATCCTGCGACAGGTCGCCGCGGCCTCGTCCGCGATCCGCATCGGCTTCACCTATCCGGAAGATCGTCTCGGGATCTCGCGCCGGCGTCCTCTGTGGCCGCTCGTGCGGCTCGGGCTCTCGACAATGCGTGCGTCTGTCCCGGCACGACTCGAGCGACTGCTCGGCAGAGCAGGCGCCACCGTCGTGATGCTCAACCACACGCTCGTCACCCCGCGAACGGTGAGCAGGGCGCACGAGATCGGCGTGCCGGTCCTCACCTGGACGGTCGACGATCCCGGGACCGTGCTTCGTGTAATCGAGGCGGGAGTCGACGGCGTCATCTCGAACGATCCGGAAATGGTCATGGCTACACTCGGGTCGTGAGACGGAGCCTGAGAGCTTCCAACGGCGTCAGACCTCGTCGTCGGGGTGCGCTGGAGGGCGCAAGACAAGGACGCAGGGAGCGTTCATATCCGCCGATATGGATGCGACCGAGGACACAGGATCGCGCCCTCCAGCGTGGCACGGCGACACAGGGTCTGATGCCGATGGGAGCTCTTAAATACGGGTTGTTCGGTGCCTGCGGTCTGGCGGGACTCGTTGCGGCGTTCGCGCTCGCGTTGACCCCGGTCGCCGGCGCCGACGGCGGTACGACCGGCACAGCTACGACCGGGACCGATCCGACGACCACGACGACGACCACGACGACGACCGAGACGACCACGACCACGACCACGACGCCCACGACGCCGGCTGGGCCGCGTCTCATCGCACCCGGCGTCACAGTGGGACACGTCGCTGTCGGGGGCCTGACGTACACGCAGGCACGTATCGTCGTGGGCGCGGCGTTCGCCAAGCCGCTGACGCTCGTGGTGCCGCCGACCCGCCGGATCTCAGTCGCGCCACGCAAGCTGGGGGCATACCCGCGACTGACGTCGGCGATACAGCGTGCGCTTTCCGTGCGGCGCTCCGGGTTCAACGTCCCGCTGCCGGTCGACGTGTCGGCAGCGCGCCTCGACGCGTATGTGGGCGCGCTCGGGACGAAGCTGGATCGAGCGCCGGTCGACTCGCGCCTGATCCTGTACCACCTCGCGCCGCGTATCACGAAGGATCTCCCGGGCCGGCACCTCAACCGGGTCGTTGCCGCGCGGTTGATCACGCGTGCGTTGAAGACGCAGGACCGCACGCCGATCAAGCTCCACTTCCAAGGGCTCGAGCCAGCGATGACGCCATCGTCGTTCCCGCACGTGATCGTCATCAAGCGCGGCTCGCACGAGCTCACGCTCTATCGAGGCGACCGTGTCCAGCGGCAGTTCGGTGTCGCGACCGGGCAGTCTGTCTACCCGACGCCGCTCGGCCGGTTCGAGATCATCGTCAAGCTCCGGGATCCGTGGTGGTATCCGCCGCAGGGATCGGCGTGGGCGGCGGGAGAGAAGCCTGTGCCCCCAGGCCCGGGGAACCCGCTCGGCACCCGCTGGATGGGGATCTCGTCGCCGAACGTCGGCATCCACGGCACGCCGAACGCCGCGTCGATCGGCTATTCGGCCTCGCACGGCTGCATCCGCATGCGGATCCCTGATGCCGAATGGCTGTTCGACCATGTGACGGTCGGGACGACGGTCTTCATCGTCGGCGCCTGATGAACGCCAAGAAGGTTGCGCAGGGTGCCGCCGGCATTGTCGTGCTCGCGCTCCTGGTCGTGCTGGTGGTCCGAATCGCCTCGCACGGCAGCTCGAACAAGTTGCACGTGGTGACGAACGCGAAGTCGACGGTGGTTGCGCCCGCGCTGTCGCTGCCCCGACTCGACCGGCCGGGGACGCTGTCGCTCGCCTCCTACCGGGGCAAGCCGGTGGTCGTCAACTTCTGGGCGTCGTGGTGTGGGCCGTGTGCGGACGAGGCGCCGTACCTCGAGAGCTTCTGGCGCCAGAACCGCGCGACGGGACTTGTGATGGTCGGCGTCGACGCAAACGACTACGCGGGTGACGCGCGCAGGTTCGCCCGCAAGTACGGCCTCACCTACCCGATCATCCACGACGCGCACGGGTCGACGCTCGGCCATTGGGGCGTCGGGGGACTGCCGGCGACGTTCGTTCTCGACCGACGTGGGCGCGTGGTTGCTCGCATCCTCGGGGGACTGCGAACGGGTGGCAAGGACAAGGTCTTCGAGCGCGATGTGGGGCGCGTTCTCGCCGGCTCGTCGTGAAGCGGCTCGCGCTCGGCCTTCTCGTCGTTGTCGCGTTGGCGGCCGGTAGCGTCGTGCGCCAGGCAATCGCCGCCGACAAGCTACCGAGCGCTGCCGCACTCGAGGGTCAGCTGGTCTGCCCGACGTGCAAAGAGACGCTCGACGAGTCGGACTCGCCGGTCGCCCGGCGCATGAAGGCCTACATCCAGAACAGGATCGCCGCGGGCGCGAGCGCCGAGCAGATCAAGGCCGAGCTCGTCGACCAGTTCGGTGAAGGCGTACTCGCTACGCCGCCGACGAAAGGGTTCGGCCTGCTCGCCTGGGTGCTGCCGGTCGGAGGCGCGGCGCTCGTCGCGATCGTGCTCGGCTTCGTCGCCTGGACGTGGAGTCGCCGCCGCGATCCTCCTGATGACGACGGGCCGTTCGACCCAGACATCGAGCGCCGACTTGACGAGGCGCTCGCGCAGTTCGAGGAATGAACGGCGCCCAAATCCCGGTGGCCTTCCTCGCCGGCTTCCTCTCGTTCCTCGCGCCGTGCGTCCTGCCGCTCGTCCCGGGCTACCTGTCTGCGATCTCCGCGGTGGAGGCCGACCGGCTCGGCGAGCCAGGGTCGGCCGCCCGTGTCGCCCGCGCCAGCATCCCGTTCGTGCTCGGGTTCACCGCGGTATTCGTGGTCCTCGGAGCCGGAGCCGCGGCGATCGGCGGCTCGATCCTGCGCGACCAGTTCCTGCTGGAGCAGATCGCTGGCTTCGTTCTCATCGTGTTCGGGCTGGCGTTCCTGGGACTTCTGCCGTGGCCCGAGCGGCTGCTTGGCGCCGGGCTCGTCCAGGGAGCTCGCTCGCGTGGCTCGCGGTTGCTGCTCGGCGGGGCGTTCGCGATCTGCGCAGCGCCGTGTGTCGGCCCAGTGCTCGGGTCGATCCTGCTCCTTGCCGGCAGTACCCAGACTGTCCTCGAAGGGGCCGTGCTCCTGCTCGCCTACTCGCTCGGACTCGCTGTCCCGTTCGTCATCGCGGGGGCGCTCTTCACCCGTGCGATGGGCTTCTTCCGCTGGCTCCGCGATCACTACGCGGCGATCCAGGTAGCGAGCGGGATCCTCCTTGTGGCGCTCGGTGCTTTGCTGTTCACGGGGCGGTTCTACGTCCTGCGCATCTACCTGCACCGGGCGCTGCTGAAGGTCGGCCTCGACGGCTGACGACGCGGCGTCCGTGCGGAGTGGTACAAACCAGGCCATGTCGACGATCCTGCTCGTTGGCGTCGATCTGTTCTTCCGTGGGAAGCTCGAGGGCCTCCTGCCTGATCACCGCCTCGTCACCTCGGACAGTGCGTATGCGCCCGACCTCGTGATCTGCGACATCGCGCGCATCGAGCCGGAGGAGGTCGCCGATGCCTGGCCGGACGTGCCGATCGTCGGCTTCACGAACCACACCGACAAGGCGGGGTTGCAACGAGCCCATACCGCGGGGTTCGATCAGGTGATCGTCAAATCGGCGCTTGTGGAACGGGCGTCGGCGCTGGTAGCAGAGCTCGTCCCCGACTGACGCTACCGCTACTCGGCCGGCGGGTGGAGCTCGCTCCGCAGTTTTGCCTCGCGCTCGTGCGCGCGATTCCGCGAGACGACGAGATACGTGATGGCGCCGACTGCGAGGAGTGCGGCGATCGCTCCGATGAGACTGCTGGCCCTGAAATCGGGCGCCTCGACATCGAGCGTGCGTTGCCCGGCATGCGCCGCGTGGCCGCCGCCGAGCACGATGCCAAGCGTTAGGAGGTTCGGCCCGGCCAGGACGACCGAGATGCCGACCAGCACGAGCGCGGTCTTCAGACTTCGCCGCTTGCGGAACGTGAACCAGAGCAGAGCGAGAGGCGCGAACGTGAACACGAAGCCGTAGAAGAGGCCGAGCGTAATACCGGAGCTCATGCTCCCGCCGACCTGGGCACCAATCCGATGTGCCCACCAGCGGGGAAGAACAGCGTTGCCGATCAGCGCGAGGACGACGGCGATTCCGAGCCAGACGGCGACCGTTGTCACGCGACGACCGACGCTCTTCCCGCTGGGCGCCTCCGAATGGGGCTGCTCAGCGCCCGAAGTCACTCGGACTACGCCTCGAGTGGCTCGTTATGGACGTCGTGCTCGGTGGCGTACGCGTCGACGAGCGGGTTGATCGCCGCCGCGCCCTCGGGAAACGCGTAGTTGATCTTCACGAAGGGCTCCCATTTGTCGGGGAGCGCGTCCTCGGGGAAGATCGCCTCGACCGGGCATTCCGGCTCACAGGCGCCACAGTCGATGCACTCCTCCGGATCGATGACGAGCATCCGGTCGAACTCGTGGATGCAGTCGACAGGGCAGACATCGATGCACGACTTGTCTTTGATGTCGATGCACGGCTCGGCGATGATGTACGTCACGACGGCGAGTTTACCGAGGCAGCCCGGACGGGCGCGACGGTTCGATTCAACGTCCCGCGGCCGAGGGCGGAACGGTGACGCGGACGACGGTTCCCTCCCCTGGGCGCTGCTCCACGGCGAAAGCAGCGTTCAGACTCCCGGCTCGTTCGGCCAGCCCGTCGAGCACAGCCTGCCGTCTTTCGCCCGAGCCGTTGTCGCAGATCTCGAGCTCGACGCCGCCGGCCGAGGTCGTCGCGAGCTGGACCGAGATCCTGGTGGGTGGGCCGCGCCGGACAGCCTGGTCGAGCGACTCCCGGACGATCTGGTAGAGGCCGATCGCCGCCGCTTCGCCGAGCTCTTCGCCCACTTCGACGTCCGCTTCGACGGCGATCCCGCGCCGGGCAAGGGGCTGGGTGAGGAGCGCGACGGCGGTCGCAAAGCCGTGTTCGCGGAGCGCGTCAGGCTCGAGCCCGGAGACGAGCTCGCGCAGGTCGCCGCTCGCCTCCCGCGTCAGCGTGAGCGCGCGAACGATGATCGGGTGTGCGCCGACGGCGTCTCCACCGGCGGCTGCCGCCGCCGCGGCATCGAGCATCTGGGCGATCGCCGCAAGGTGTTGGACGGGGCCGTCGTGGATGAGCTCACCGAGGCGGCGCCGCTCGTCTTGCTCGGCGACGAGCCGCTCGTCGAGTACCGGCCTAGCGCTGTCCTCGCCGCCGGCTGTGTTGGTCAATCGATCATCGCCTCGCGGAGCGCGATCGCGACCGCCTGCGTGCGCGTGTCCGCTTCGAGCTTCACGAGGATATGCCGGACGTGGCTCTTGACGGTTTCCTGGCTGATGAAGAGCCGGCCCGCAACGTCCGCATTCGACATGCCGTCGGCGAGCAGCTGCAGGATCTCGCGCTCGCGCGGGGTGAGCGAGTCGCCGCCGTCGCGGCCCTGGACGAATGCCGGCATGAGCGCCTGGTCGACGAAGGTGTCGCCGTTTGCAACCTTCTCGATCGCACGCAGGAGTGTCTCGTGCGGCGCTTCCTTGAGGATGTAGCCGCGGGCGCCGGACTCGAGGCTGCGCGCCAGGAGAGCGCGTTCGCTGTAGGCCGTGAAGATGAGCACAGCGGTCTCGGGGACGCGCTTCATTATCTCCTCGGTCGCTTCGATCCCGTCCATGCCGGGCATGCGGAGATCCATGATCACGACGTTCGGCCGGCGTCTCTCGGCGAGCGAGATGGCGGTCTCGCCGTCGGGTGCCTCGCCGACGATGCGGATGTGCGGCGACCGGAGAAGCGACAGCCGGAGGCCTTCCCGGACGACCTCGTGGTCGTCGGTGATGAGCACGGTGATCTCGTCCGCCACGGGGTGGGATTCTACGGCGGGCAGGGGACGGTGCCTCTGGGTCAGATCGATAGCGCGAGTTGCTCCGGTTGTTCGGGCAGCCGCGTGGCGGGGCGATGCGGGAAGCGAGAGGCGCGGCTCAGGTCGCGCACGCGGTCGCGGATGGGCTCGCTTACGTTCGCGGGGAGGTACGCGGCGCGGCCGGCGTAGAGCCCTTCGTAGCGTTCGAGTTCCTCCGGCCAGTCGCGGGCCAGTGCGCCCAGGAAATGCTCTCGTGTCCCGGGCTTGAGGTAGAGAAGGCTCGCCCACACCTTGCTGGCGCCTGCCTCGCGTGCGGCACGCACGACGGCTTCGAGCTGCTCGGGGGAGTCCGAGAGCCCGGGCAGGATCGGCGCCATCGCCACAGCGGTATCGATTCCGGCGGCGGCCAGGCGGCGTATGAGCGGGCCGCGCGTGATGATCCCCACAGGTGTCTTGGCTCAGGCCAGTTCGAGGATGCAGGCGCGCGTGAGCCCGTAGCGCGCCTCGGCCGGCTGGTAGGGGTCGGTCGCGGCGCCGAGGGTGACGCTCTCGTGCCGCCAGGACGTGCGGGCGAGCTCGTCTCGCAGAACCTCCGCGATATTCGTCTTGACGCGGATCGAGCTGCCGTAGCCGTCACCCGACGCGCGGTCGGCACGCGCCTCGAACGCGCGCACGTAGCAGAACGTGCAGCGGTGGACGCAGCCCATGTACGGGTTGTACGACTATCGAGCCAATCGCTGTTGTACGACTAGCGAGTCCTTGCTGCTCAGGCTTATCGGCATCGGGTTGGATCCCGTGCCGTGCTGTGTCGGTTTACCGGCTGGAACGAGGCCCGAGTTCACCCCGCGGGGCACGTGGGCCGCTGCCCGGAACGGCTCTCGTAAAAATCAGGGACGTACAAAAATCGTCGCTCTCATCGAATAAGGTGCGTTTTGTTGGCGATCGTAGAGAACGCTTTTCCCATGGATGCTGGGCTGAGCGGGGGCGGAGTCCAAAGCTTTACCCCATCTTAACCAGCCGCGAGCTTTTATTCTGGAGCAAATACTGTATCGTTTATGGAGCTTTCTGATCGTAGTCTGGAGTACTAACCCCGCTGGAGCTGCTAGGAGCGTAATGACCGAACCCCGCGAGTTAACCCCGCTGGACGCCGCGTTAATCACGCTCTACGGCACCGGTCATGGGGGCCGCAGCCCCTACGACGTCGAGAAACGGATCCGGGACAAGCTCGGCGGCTTGTTCGGCTACGGCAAGAGCACCGCTTACGCTCGCACACGCAAGCTAGCCACAGAGGGCTATCTCCACGCTCTTGCGCGGCGTGTGGGGCAGCGGAAAACGCTCTATCTGCCAACCGAGCTCGGGCTCGACGCACTCAAAGCATGGCTGCAGACACCCGCCCAGGCTCCCCAGATCGATTCAGAGGCCTTCGTACGAACGCGGGCCCTCGCGTTACTGGCCAATCCCACCACAGTCCTGTTCGGCCTGCGCGCCTTACGTCCCGAGCTCAAGATGCGGCTCGCGGAATTTGGTCTACTCGAGGAGGAGCTGAGACGGCTCGAACACGGCCAGGCCCGAAGCCCCGAGGATCTGTCCATTGGCCTCGAGCTCGACCTCCACCAGTCCGTACTCAACGCCTACTTAGGTTGGGTCACCCGCGCCGAAAAGAAACTCGCCCGCTGGGAACGCGAGGCCAAAGAAGCCATCTCGCCGCCGAAGAAGTGGACTCCTAAAAGGCTACCCGGCGGGCGGAACTCGGGTTAGCAAGACGGCACACGCCGGCAGCCTCAACGGGCAACTGCTCTCCCCGAGGGGTGCTTCGAAGCGTAAGGTTCCCGAGGCTGGTGGCAGCGGCGGCCAAGTCGACGCTCTGAGCGAGACATTGGCCGTTGCAACCATCGCGAACCCCCCCGCAGCCTGGGACTCCAGCGTTCGCAGAGTCTCGGACCGCCGCCACCTGCCGCGCGCTGACCTACGCTCTAGGTAGATGCAGCGCTCTCGGTGAGCGTGGCGGTCACCCAGGACCTGTGGCAGGCATTGACTCGGTCGCGCTGGTTGTAGGCGCGTAGGGCTGCGAAGTCGAACTCTTGGAGGCGTTGATCCGTCGCGGACACCGTCTGCAACGAACGCCACAGGGCTGCTTTGCCCGTAATGCCGGCCGAAAGCGTTTCGAGCTCGATGACTCGACTCGTTCTCGGCTCCGAAATCTCCGCGTGGGGCTTCAGCTGCATGATCCGGTGTCCCACAGCAGCTGCAAGATCCTTGACCGTGCTCGCAGGGATATCGAGCACGGCCATGATCGACTCCAGCGTCTGCATGTCCTCGGCGATCTCGGCCGCTAAGGCGGCGGTTTCGTT
>JBBRNX010000009.1:0-113285 GCA_038230035.1 Gaiellales bacterium | reverse complement strand
GGCGACCGCTTTGCACGAGCAGGGCATGGGCCTCTCGATCATCCGGTCCGTGACCGACAACCTGGAGGTCGAATCGGGCGCCGACGGGATCGGGACGAGCGTCCGCTTTACGAAACAGCTCGACCGCGCGCTGCGCTGAGCAGCAGACGGCTACGGCTGACCGAGCGCGGCGGCGAGCGTGTCGTGGAGGGCGAACACACGATCGAGGCTCGTTATCTCGAAGATCCTCCGAGTGGCGCCTGGTGGACGCACGATGTCGAGCCGTCGTTCGGTCTCGCGCGTTCGTTTGAGGGCCCCGACGAGGACTCCGAGCGCGCTCGAGTCGAGAAACGTCGTGTACGTGAGGTCGACCACCAGACGAGTGACCTCGCCTGCTCCCAGAGCCTCGATTACGTGTGCCAGGAGCGCTGGCGAGGAGTAGGCATCGATTTCGCCATGTGGCGTGAGGACGCAACAGCCCGCCGCTGGCCAAGCGACATCGACGGGCTTCGGCTGCCCGTCGGCACTCACCAGGTCACGTCCAAACAAAAGCTCGTCAACGCGGGGCTCGTGCGCTCTGGCGACCTAGACGGAGCCGTCGCGGATCGCCGCGACGGCCGCAAGCTCGGTTTCGTCGAGCTGAATCGCGTGCTGGGCATCTGCGAGATCGAGAATCCGCTTGATGTGCGACGCCGCCGGAACCACGACTCGGAGGCTCCTGCCGCTCCGCTCGCTCGCCTGGGCAACTCGGAAGAGGAGCCTCACGCCGGCGCTGTCGAGATAGTCGATGCGAGTGAGGTCGATGACAACTCCGACTCCGGGCTGGTCGAAGAGCGGTACGACAGCGCCGCCGATCGACTCAGCGTTCGAGAGATCGATCTCTCCACTGAGACGTGCGACTGAGACGCCGTCGACCAAGACGACCTCGAGCTCAGCGAGATCACTCATGTGCGAGCCTCGCCGCGAAGCCGGCGGTGCATACGCACCGTTGTTCCATCTGGTAGCCGGACCACCTCGACCCCCTCCATCAGCGCTTCCATGAACTCGAGACCTCGACCCCGGTCCTCCTTCGGGCCCTGAGGCTTCCAGCGGCCGGAATCCCGAACGACGATCGTGATGTCCTCTCCCACCAGATCTGCCTCGAGATTGACGACCAGCTCCCCGCTTTCGGACCCCGATGGGTGTTCGATCGAGTTCGAGCAAGCCTCGTTGACCGCGACCAGTATGTCGAATATCTCATCCTCTTCGGCCCTGACCGACTCCAGCCAGGCTCTCAGCTCTGCTCGCATAAGCGCAAGCGACTGCGGCTCGGCAGGCAAGGAGAGAGTGAGCCTCGGCGACTTCACCCTCTCGATGGCGATCGCAACGAGGACGACGTCGTCGGGGTGGTGGGCGTACGCAAGAGCGTCGATGATCCTGTCCGCCACCTCCGCGACCGGCGCCGGATCCTCCGCAATGAGCGCGGCCAAGCGTTCGATCCCTGCGTCGATAGATTCGTCCCGCCTCTCGACGAGCCCGTCGGTGTAGAGGACGAGAAGCGATCCAGCCTCGAGTGCGATGTCGACCTCGTTGTACTCGGCGTCAGCGGCTGCACCGATCGGCAGCGACCTGCCTTCTTCCAACTGGATGACCTCACCGTCCGGTCGGCGCAGCAGGGGCGGCGGATGTCCGGCACTTGCGAGCCGAAGCGAGCTCCGGGCCGGATTCACGACCCCGTAGACGACGGTGGCGAACATGTCTTCGCCTTCACGGCAGGACATCTTGTTGAGACGGGCGAGCGTGTCGGCCGGCCCCGCTCCATCGGTCGCGTACGCGCGAAGCACGTCGCGGAGCCGACCCATCGACGCTGCGGCTGCGACACCGTGCCCCACCACGTCCCCGACCGCGATGCCCACCGACCCATCCTCGAGCTCGAATGCGTCGTACCAGTCTCCTCCCACTGTGACACCAACGGTGGCGGGCACATATCGAGCGGCTGCTTCGATCCCGGATGCGGCCGGCAGTGCTCCCGGGAGCAGGCTGCGCTGAAGCGTCTCGGCGATCCGGTGTTCCTGCTCGTGGGCCTGCGCGCGCTCGAGCGCCGCGGCGACGCGAGACGCGGCAAGGCGCAGGAGCAGCAAGTCCTCGCGCTCGAACCCGTGCGGCTCTTTCGTGCCGACATGAAGAACTCCGACCGTGCGGCCGTCGACGAGGAGCGGCACGCCTGCCAACGAAACGATCCCGGATGCCCGGAGGTAGGGACTGACGACCTCGATCTGCGAGATATCCGGAACCACGGCGGGAAGCTGGGACGCCGCGATGCGGCCGGCGAAGCCTTGTCCGAGCGGGACACGCGTGTTGAGCGGTCCGTCGAATCCGATCGACGCGCACTCGCGGAGAACACCGCCGGCTTCGTCGAGGATCAGGATGGTCGCCGTGTCCGACCCCACCGCGTCGCGAAGGTGCTTGAGAAGTCCCAGGAGCAGATCATCGAACGACCCGCCCGCCAGTGTCGCGTCGACAATCAGCTGAAGGCGTCGCATCCGGTTTGTGAGCCGCTCCGCGTCTCCGCGCGCGGCGGCTTCGGCCTCGTACAGGCGTGCGCGCTCGAGCGCTTGAGCGCACTGCCGCGCAAGTGTGACGAGAAACTCCTGGGTGGGCTCGTCGAACTCGCGAGTGCCACGAAAGGACATGTGCAGAACGCCAATCGCCTCGCCTTCGACGAGCAAAGGCGCTGCAATGTTCGCCTCCAGCCCCGTCAGCGCCTGTGACTCGACCGAGTTCGGCCAGCGCTGCCCCAGCTGTTCTGCCGACCCCGTGGCCACTACCCGACCGGTTCGTATCGCCTCCGCCGAAGGCCCGGCCAGGTCGGCCGAGTATGTGCTCCACCGTGCGCTGAGGGCGTCCGAAAAGCCTGTGCTGGCGAGAACTTCGAACTGCGTACCGCTCGACGTCAACCGCACGACCGCCGCCGCATGCGCGCGGAACGCGACGAGACCTTCGCGCACGATCGCCTCCGCGACCTCGGTCGACGTGACCGCTTCAGAGAGCGCGGCGGTAACTGCCTGGAGTCGACTGACCTGAGCCCAGGCCTCCTCGGCCTGAGCACGCGCAGCTCCCTGCTCCGAATAGAGACGGGCATTGTCTACGGCCGTCGCCGCCCGCCGTGCGATCTCTTCCAGGAGCAGGAGATCGACCTCGGTATACCGACGATCCGATTCCGCGGTGACGAAGGTGATCGCGCCCAACGTCCGCCCATGCGTGGTCAGCGGCGCCGTAATTGCCGAGCGGAGCCCGAGATCGCGCACGATCTGGAGCTGAACCCCGTCCACGGCGGCCGCCACGAGCATCTCGTCGGTGATCTCGGTGTGCAACTCGGAACGCCCCGTCCGGATCACAGCGGGCACACCGTTGGCAGAAGCAGGGTCGGGTGGGTACTCGACCTGCAGGCGGTGGGCGAGATCGACCTTCCCCTGATCGGCGTGGGCGACCGCGACATTCGTGATCGCGCCGTCGTCGGAGAGGAGGTCGACCGCGCACCAGTCGGCGAGTGACGGGACGGCGAGCTGAGCGACACGGGTCAACGTTTCGTCGAAACCGAGCGACGACGAGAGAATTGCACTGGCCTCTCCCAGGAACTGCTGCTCCCTCTGCCGCCGGGTTCGATCCGTCACGTCGACGATCACCGAGATGCCGGCGGTGATACGCCCGGACGCATCGCGAACCGGCGCCGCGCTCGACTCGATCGTCTTCTTGACCCCCGTCGGCGGATCGATCTCGATGAGCCGTGCAACTGTCGTCTCCCCGGCGAGGATCGCTCGAGCCAGCGGCCAGTCCTCCGGCCGATACGGCGTGCCGTCAGGGTGATAGCCGCGGAATACGCGGTATTCGGAGAAGTCTCCGGCGCGCCTGAGCGGCTCGCCCCACAACTGATCGAACTGGGCGTTGCTCAGGAGAATCCGGCCGCTCGGGGCTTCGGCGATGATCACACCCGTCGGCAACTGGTCGACCACGGCCGAAAGCAGGCTGTGGTGTTCGGTGAGCTCCGCGAGCTCCTGCCGGTCGGCAAGAGCCGCCTCCCGTGTCTCTGTCACGTCCAGGACGACGGCGACGACCCTGGCGAGGTCGGGGGTAAGCGACCGGATCGCTCGAGCGCGAAGCTCCAGCCAGACGTCGACCCCGTCAGCGCGCACGAATCGGAGCTCGACGGCGAGTCGGCCGTCCGCCTCCGCGGCCACACCGAGCGCCGCCGCCGCACGCGACCGATCGTCTGGATGAACGAGCCCGAGCAGCTGGTCGGTGCTGCCGGAGAAGGCCCCGGGAGCGAGTCCGAAGAGCCGCTCCGCTCCCGCGGACAGTGCTACCTGACTCATGCCGGAGCGCCACTCCATCGTGCCCATCGCGCTCGACTCCATGGCCAGCTCGAGCGTCTCGCGGTACGCCCGAAGCTTGGCAAGAGAGCGCCGCGCCCGGAACAGGAGATACGACGCCAGGAGTGCGGTTGCGAGGAACGCTCCGAGCGCAGCTGCGTTGGACGCCGTGACCTCAACGCTGTGTGTCGGGACGATGTAGAAGTAGCGGTAGCCGAACAGAGCGACGATCGACCCGAACAGGCCGGCCCACAGACCGCCGAGGGCCGAAGCACCGATCACGACTGCCAGGTAGAGACCCGCCGGCCCCGGCTTCCCTTCGAGCTTGGTGACCCCCGCGAGAGCCGAGACCGCGCTCGTGCCGACGAGAGCCACGAGGACGCCTAGACCCGTCGTCCGGTCTGCCCGTGGCCATTCCCAGTCTGGAAAGGACTCTCTCACGCAACACCGCTTGTCTCGAGCGCCGCTCGAAGACTGGAGTAGATGGGAAGCAGCCGGTCGAGAAGCGTGAGACCGAAGATCCGCCTGATGTTCGGATCGACGCAGACGATTCGCAACTCGCCACCGCGTTGGGCCATGCGTCTACCGGCGCCGGCAAGCACGCCGAGCGTCATGGAGTCGATGAAAGTGGCGGCACTCAGATCCACGACGATGAGAACAGAGGACTCGTCGCTGACGGCAGTCAATTCGCTGCGCAAGCTCGACGCCGCATGCAGATCGATCTCTCCGACCACGGTGACCACACCGACCGCGTCGGGCAACAGCTCACTGCGCACGTGAACGGCCCCGCTGTCGATCCTTGGCTCTGGTGTCTCAGGCCCCACGTCGCGAGCATTCTGCCCGGATCGCTCAGAGCCAGGCGCGGAGCTTCGCAACGACGAGCGTACATACGGCGAGGGCGGCCACGCCGCCGAGGACGACCCAAGAAATAGCCCGGGTGGCCGAAGAGGCCGACCTTGAAGTTCATACCCATGCTGCCGGCAACCGCGGTTGCCGGCAGGAGCGTGACCGATGTGAGCGTCAGCACCTTCTGATCTCGTTCGTCCGCTGGCCCGTACGGGCGAGCAAGACGTCGAAGGATCCCACGACGCCCTCCCGTACGTCCCGCGCGGCGTTGACCGTGTTCTCGAAGAGAGCGAGCACGTTGGCAAAACGCTCGGCCGACTCCTCGTTGGAAAGCGCCCCCAACTCAGGATGCGCGAGCGCCGCGAGCGAGCGCCGGTGTGTCATCAGGGAACGTCGTAGAGACCCGACGTCTCGCCGTATGTCGACGAGCCGGGCAATGCCTGCTTCGGCTTTCATCTTCGTGCTCTTTATCGCGTCGACGTCGAACGCCTCGAGCTGCGTCTCTATCGTCTCGAACGCGCGGGCGTACTCGTAGAGCACCCATTCGAGAATGGTTGCGAGAAACGTCGGGCCTTGAAGGTGGCCGACATCCCCGGAGCCGCCGGCGAGATCGGCGAATTCCTCGAGGACTTCGGCAGGGCGATCGTGCGACGTCAAGATCCAGTTCTCGCCGACCAGGCACTCGATCGTGTCGATGTCGGTGATCTCCGGACGGTCCGACGGGCGCGGCGTGAGCGCGGTCATGTGGAGATAGATGCCGAAGTCCTTGAAGAAGGCCCCGTTCACGGCCGGCTACGAGCCGCTTTAGGCTTTCCGGAGTGAGGGCCAGTGCCTCCCGCAGTTCGGCGGCGTCAGCGGCTTCCGGAGGATCGAGGTCAGCAGCGACGAGCTCTTGAGCTTCTCCAGCCGGCTGCGCCAATCGCGAACCGCCTCTGCTTTGTCGCGGTCGAACGCAATCGCGGTGATCACGTGTGCCCGCCGACGGCGTGCGGGAGTCCACCGACGTCCATGCCCTATGTTTCCCCGCCGCGGACGCCCGCAAACCGCCTGTTCAACGGTCTGGTACCTGCAGAAGGCGGAACCGCGACACGGGTCCCGGTCCTGGCTCCGGTTCAGTCGGCGGTCGTGGATCGCCTGGCGGCGGCGGCTCGGGACTGTCCGGACCCGGCGGCGCCGGAACTTCATGGACGGCGGACGCTCCGTATCCGAGGCTGTGAGCGCGGCGCGCGATGATCAGTGCAGTTGGAGAGGGCGTCTTGGCCACCACGTCGATCTCCTTCCGAGAACGGCGACGGAGCATCGCCTAGATGAGGACGAAGAACAGCAGGTTCGGATGCTGTACCCCGATCCGGCGGATGTGAATCGTGCCGCGGCCCGGATGTCTCCTACGAACGCGCGCACCTAGCACCGCTCCGTGTTTCCGGCGCCTCCGCGGTGGGTAGGCCTGTCGGCATCGAATACGTGTCGCCGCGTCTCCAGCGAACAGTGTCTCCAGCGAACAGGAGTGACATGACTTCTCAAGGCACAACTTCCGGCCCCGTCGAAGCGGCCCAGGACGCAGGCTCGGCGCTCACCGACACCGCGCCATACGAATGGCTCGCCCGAGCTGGGTTCGTCGCGCGAGGACTGATCTACGGCATCATCGGCGTGCTCGCGGTGAGGCTCGCAGTCGGTCTGGGTGGCAAGACGACGAACCAGCAAGGCGCGCTGAGGACAATCGCCCACCAACCGTTCGGGCGAGCGCTCCTGCTCATCACGGCGATCGGGCTCGGCGGTTACGCTCTCTGGCGACTCGTCCGCGCGGCGGTCGGACAGGGTGGCGACACCACCCTCGATCGTGTCTCCGGGCTAGCCAGCGGGCTCGTCTACGCCGGAATGTGCCTCGTCGCCGTCAAGTTTCTCGTCGGCGCGAAACCGAGCACGGCGACAAACCCACACAAGGCCACGGCCGGAGCGTTCGGCTGGCCCGCGGGGACGTGGATCGTCGGTATCGCCGGAGCAGTCCTCATCGGGGTCGGCCTCTACCAGGGCTACCGTGGGCTGAGCAAGGACTTCCTCGAGGATTCGAAGACCGGGCAGATGAGCCCCGCCGGTCGAGCGTTGTTCGTGCGGCTCGGTATGGTCGGCTACCTCGCGCGGATGGTCGTGTTCTGTCTGATCGGGATCTTCCTGATCAAGGCGGCACGGGACTACAACCCGAAGGCCGCGATCGGGCTCGACGGCGCCCTCGCGAAGCTCGTCCATCACTCCTACGGGCACCTGTTGCTCGGGATCGTCGCGGTCGGGTTGATCGCCTTCGCTCTCTATTCGCTCGCCGACGCCCGCTACCGCAAGATCTAGACGCTTTCGCTCAGGAGATCACCGATAGCCCTCCTCGGAGAGCGTGCCTTGAGCGGCGGTCACCCCGCCGGGATCGCCTCCCGGGCCTCGGAGAATCCACGCAAAGATCACCGCTACAAGCGCGCCAGCGATCGGGCCGACGACGTAGACCCAGAAATGCTTGAAGTCGGGTAGGACGACAGCCGGGCCGAAGCTCCGGGCCGGGTTCATCGATGCGCCGGAGATTGGGCTAGACCAGAGGCCGGCAAGAGCGATGTAACCGCCCACGGCTACGGCCGAGAGACCGCCGACGTTCTGAGCCCGCGAGGCCGTTCCCAGAATCGTGCTCACGAGGCCAGCGGTGAGGACGAGCTCGAGAAGAGCAGCCCGCCAGTCGCTGAACTTTGCAGACGGTGCGGTCGCACCGAGCGAGCCGACCTTCCCGAGCAGCGCCCACAGGAACAGGCAGGCCGCGACCGCCCCCGCGAGCTGGGCGCACACATACGCCGGAACCCGACGCCACGGGAAATCTCTGCGCAGCGCGAAGGCCAGCGTCACAGCGGGATTGAGGTGCGCGCCCGAGATGTTCCCCATGAAGAGAATGACCGCCATCACAGTCAGGCCAGGCGCGACGACCTCTGCTGTTCTCCCGATCGCGCCGTCGCTGGTCGCATCCACCATGACCGCGCCAACACCCGCGAGCACCAGGAAAAATGTTCCGAGCAACTCCGAAAAGAGCCGACGGCACTCGATCTCGTAGGCGCCCCGTGACGAAGAGGGCGTCGCGTGTCGCCGCTCCGTGGCCTTCGAGGCGCCTTGGTGCGTCTCGGGCTCAGAATTGCCGGACACCGCGAACGTCAGCCGACGGTCTACGAGCGAGTCTGAGAAGACGGTGTTGGCAAGGGCCGGGTTCCCTCCGGGTTAGCGCGCCCTGGATCGTGTGTCAGCGGTACGTCCGCCGCGCGGGCGGCGCTCTCGACTGCCGCATCGAACCGCAGCAGCCGGCCGCCGAAAGCGACGCTGCAGATGCAGAACCACGCCCAACCGAGCGCGAGTCCGGCAATGACATCCGACAGCCAGTGGACGTCCAGCAGAACGCGGCTCAGGGCGACGGCCACTGCCAAGCCGGCCGCAACGCCCGCAAGAAGAGGACGAATCCCGGGGCGGCGACCGCGTCCGAACAGCAGCGCGACCGCGGCGAAGAATGCGGCTGCGGTCGCGGAATGACCGCTCGGGAACGACGGCCCCAACGTCGCGGCTAGGGGATTGAGCGTGGGTCGCACCCGGTGCGCGAGGTCCTTCACGGCGAGCGTCAAGAGGCTCTCGCCGACAAGGACGACGATGAGATACGGGACGATCCACCGGCTTCGGGTCCGTACCAGCTCGACGATTGCGACGAGAACCGCGAGCACGACGACCGTCCGTGTTGCGGCCAGATCGGTGACGAGGTTCAGGCCGTGGGTCGACAGGGTGCTCGCATGGTCGTTGCCCCACTGGGCGACGCTTCGGTCGAGATGTCGGAGCTGCCTGTTCGACCGCACGAGATATGCGACAAGCGCGAGTAGCACGCCGCCCCCGATCACGACGGCGAGCGCGAGCGTCAGTGCCAGACCCGTGGCAGCCGAGGGGTCGAGTCGTCTGCTCAGCCGGCTGCGAGTGGGGGTGTGCTCCGCGACCGTACGTCCGATCGTCTCAGCGACTGCGACGCTCGCCGTCGGAGCACCGCCGCGCGGAGCCGGGTATCGGCGCGCGGCGAGAAAGACCAGCAAGCTCGTGACGACCGACACAATGAGGAGGAGGATCAGCGGCATCGCGTTCGATGCTGTTTGCCCGCGATACCAACGGGGTAAACGGCGCGAATGGAACCGACTACGAGCGCTCTCGATATCCCGACCCAGGCAGCGTCTTCACGTGCAGGAGATCGGACGACCCACGCCGTCGACCTGCCACTTCTGAACGCACGGCCTGGCGGTCCCGCGGAACGCTTTGCGGAGTTGCTCTCCTCCCGCCATCCGGTGACCGTCTTCCTCGGCGCGCTGGTAACGGGTTACATTCTCCTAGCTGCTGCGACCACCGGCCTGGGGTTCCTTCTCACGAAGGTCATCCTCTCCGTCGGAGCCATCTCACGCGCGGATGAGCGCGTCGAGGTCTGGCTCGCCGCGCACCGCTCGCGATCGCTCACCTCTGCCTCGCTCGTGGGGTCGATCGGGGCTGGAGGTGTCGTGCTGCCGATTATCGTCGCCGCGATGCTCGTCGTGTTCGCCATCCTCCGGCGTTGGCGAATCGCAGTCTTTCTTCTCGCGGCCATCATCGTCGAGTCCGGGGCCTACCGGGTCACGACCATCTTCGTCCACCGCCACCGTCCGCGAGTCTTCCGTCTCGAGAGCCTTGATGTCAACGCGAGTTTCCCGTCGGGGCACACGGCCGCCTCGATCGCTGTCTACGGAGGATTGGTGTTGCTTCTGACATCCCGCTTCAAGAATCCGGCGGTGCGGACCGTCCTCTGGACGCTCGCTCTCGTCATACCGCCGTTCGTCGCATGGGCGCGTCTGTACCGCGGCATGCACCATCCGCTTGACGTCGCGGCCGGCGCGTTCCTCGGTATCGCCGCGTTGGTCGTCGCCGTCTTCGCCACTCGCGCCGCCGGTGTCGCAGCGGAGCGCCGAGACTCGCGTCGGGAAACGGAGCCCGCATGAGCACCGTCGCGGTCGTCGCACACTCGGGGAAGACCATCGGCGGCGGACTCCTCGAGCTCCGCCGCGTCCTTGACCGCGAAGGGATCGCCGATCCGCTCTGGTACGAAGTACCGAAGAGCCGCTTTGCGCCGAAGCAGCTCAAACGTGCGCTCGACGACGGGGCCGACCTGATCTTCGCGTGGGGTGGCGACGGGATGATGCAGCAGTGCGTCAACGTCCTCGCCGGCTCCGATGCCACGCTCGCGATCGTGCCGGCCGGCACCGCCAACCTGCTCGCCCACAATCTCGAGATTCCCCAGAACGACATCGAGGCCGCCGTCCACGTCGGTCTGCACGGGGGCAAGCGCAAGATCGACGTGGGCCGCCTGAACGGGGAGTGCTTCGCGGTCATGGCCGGCGCAGGGTTCGACGCCCGCATGATCCGGGACGCCGACGGCGGACTCAAGGATCGACTAGGCCGGGTCGCCTACGTCTGGACAGGCTCGAAGAATCTCCGCTCGAAGCCGTTCCGCGCCCGGATCAAGGTCGACGGCGCAATCTGGTACGAGGGCAAGGCGAGCTGCATCCTGTTCGGCAACGTCGGCGACCTGTTCGGAGGCATAGAAGCGTTCGAGGGTGCACGACCCGACGACGGGATGCTCGAGCTCGGCGTCGTCAGCGCCGACGGCCTCGTCCAGTGGGCGAGAACGATCGCGAGGACAGCAGTCGGAACGGCGGGCAACTCCCCGTTCGTGCAGGTGACGAAGGCGAAATCGGTCAAGGTGAAATTGAGCCGGCGGATTTTGTACGAGCTGGACGGTGGTGGGCGCGAGAAGGTGAAGTCGTTCCGGGTCGACGTGGAGCCCGGCGCTGTCACGATCTGCGTGCCCAAAGGTTCCGAGTAACGGCTCCGTCAGGACGGTGGGCGATCGAGCCCGTCTGCCAGTTGGTACTCGTGGAGGGCTAGCAGCAGAGGCCCGCCCTCGGTTTCAGCCGCGCTGCGGCTGATCGTCACCCGAGCAGCGCGACCGTTGACCTCGAGAAGGCCGATCGAGTTGTCGTACGTCGGACCGAGAAGGAACTCCCAACTCGCTGACGTCGGCGTGATGCCGCAGAGCCGCCCGAGGATCGAGAACAGCGCGGCGGACACCCGCGAGCTCGTCATCCGGACAACGCGCCGCTGCACCCGCGTCATCGGATTGCGGAACGGCGAGCACACGATCTGATAGACGCTGCCTGCCTGCGGCCCACACCCGAGCTCGACTTTGACGACGTACGCCGTGTGGACGTCGCCGCCGAGGAGCGTGACCGTCGCGGGCGCGACTCCGTCGATCCCGCTGGCAGCCTCCCGCAGCAGCTTCACGAGCGATTCGAACGAGTCGCGGAACGCGGGCCAATGCTCGAGGTCGACGGCACGCCGTAGACGTTCGCCGAGCCTGGCCGCCAGCGAGCCCCAGGCGCCTCCGCAGACGGCTTCGTTCCAGGACTCGAGATGGTGGATGCCATGCGCCATGAACGCCGGCAGGGTGCTCGCGATGATCAGGTGGTCGAAAGAGCCGCGGGCGTGCTCCACGATCCAATCCCACTCTTCTGCGTCGACCACCTCCCGCCGTCCGTCCGCCAGCACGCGTGCTGCCCGGGAATCGATCACGAGGAGCCTCGTCCGACCGAAATCGCGGTAGTACGCCCACCGGCTGGCGGCGGTTTCGAGGTCGCAGCGCTGCGCGAAGTCACGAAGCCTCGGCCCCGCGTCCTCGTCTGACTGCACCTGTTCGAAGATCTTCTCCACGGCGATCTCGGGTGGCGAGAGGTTGCCCAGGTGCTGGTACACCCAGTACGACATGAAAGCGCCCGTGATCCGTTCGCTCCACCAGGGTTGCGCACGCATGTCGTCGACCCACGCCTGGGAGATGTTCCAGTCGTCGTTCACGTCGTGGTCGTCGAAGATCATGGTCGACGGAACCGTCGACAGCAGCCAGCGGATGTCCGGGTCGGACCAGGATTCCCGATACAGCCTTGTGTACTCCTCGAAGTTCGCGACCTCGACTCCCGGCGGCTCCTGGGTGTCTCGACGAGAGCCAATGTAGGCCGCAGTCTCCGGCGGCACGTCGTCGGCATACACCTGATCGCCCAGCAACAGGAGCCCATCCGGCCACGGCTGGTCACCCGTCTGGAGCTCGCGAGAGTAGGCCCAAAGAGCGTCGGTACCGACGCCCGCCTCATCCTCTGCCGGAAGCAGGGTGTACGGCGGAGCCTGCGGCGCTCCCACACGGCACGAGCCGAACACGAGTCTCGCCTCGCGCTCGCCTTGCCTCGTGTGGATCACACACGGAGGCCGTCCGTCAGACGGCGGCCAGACGACCGCATCGTCGAGCCGAACCTCGTACGAGGTGATCGATCCGGGCGGTAGGTCCTCGACGACTACGAGCGCGTAATGGTGGCCCTCGACCTGGAACGTCCGAGCATGACGACCGAGAACATCGACGTCGGTCGGGCGATCCGTTTCTACCCAGACGGTCGCAGTCGTCGTTCCCGCATAGCGCAGCAGCGGGCCGAGCACAAGCGAGGCGCTCATCGCACGGGCGGCTTTCTCTTCCTCACAAGCTGAAACCTAATCGGCCACGAACGAGCTGAGGGCTTGGCGGCACGATGCGCCGCCAAGCCCCCGTGTGTCGCGTAGGCGTCAGTGACCGTCGCGGTCGCTATCGCCCGGGATCACGTCTTCGATCGCGTCCGAGATCTTGTGCCCTATCGAGCTGGCCCCGTCCTTGGCGTGTTCCGCGGTACGCTCCGTCTCGGTCCGTGCGTCGTGCGCCTTCTCGCCCACGGCTTCGCTGACGTCGTCCTTGGTGACCTCAGTCGTTGTGTGCTCCGACATGGCTCCTCCTCTGTCTTTGGGAATGGACCCTTTGTCTTTGGGAATGGATCCTTGGTCGACGCGTACCCCCACCGCTGGACCGCGAAACGCGCGGACGTTTATCGTCGGTTCCCGCGGGTACACCGGACCCCCTGTTCTCTTACCAAGGAGGCTCTGTGCCATCCATGACTGAACCGCGCGAGTTGTTCCTCCACGAGCTCGGAGACATCTACTACGCAGAAAACCAGCTCGTGAAAGCACTCCCCAAGCTCATCGACGAAGCGTCGGACAGCGAGCTCCGCACGGACCTCGAGGGGCACCTCGAGCAGACGAAGGGCCATGTGGACCGCCTAGAGAAGGTCTTCGAAGCTCTCGACGAGCCGGCGAAGGGCGAGAAGTGCCCCGGGATCGACGGGATCATCACCGAGCACGACGAGTTCATGAGCAAGGAGGATCCCTCCTCCGAGGTGTGCGACCTGTTTCTCACCGGTGCGGGCGCACGGGCCGAACACTACGAGATCGCCGCCTATTCAGGGCTCGTCACGATGGCGGACGCGCTCGACGAGCCACGATGTGCCGAGCTCTTCCAGCAGAACCTGGACGAGGAAAAGGCGGCACTCACGAAGCTCGAGGCGGCAGCCAAGCTCCTGAGCAAGGCTGGGGTCAGAGCCGCAGCGTAGAGCAGATGCAGCGTAGAGCGGAAGGCATTCGCGGGTCCGGCCTATGCTGGCCCCCGGCCTGTGCTGGCCCCCGCTGCGTCGCCCTCGAGCGGGAGTCGAACGCCGCTGGCCTCGACGGTGAAAGGCCCCAGGGGTGTGGATCAGCTTCGCGGGTCGAGATCCTCGGCGACGTCCCCTGCAACGCCGAACTTCTCGACGACCCAGAAGCTTGGGTTCTTCTCGACCACGGTCTCGATGTACGGAGAGGTGTGCTCCGGCAACACCCCGAAGCGATCCCCGTGAGCTCTGATCGCCTCGTAGTCACGCGCCTCGAGCTTCATCGCCTCGGCGCAATCCGGGTCGCCGCACTCGCAGACGAACATCATCAGCTCCGCGCTGGATCTCCCCGTCGCGACAAGGATCCGCTCGTTGACCGCGCGGAACAGACTCTCGTTCTGTGCAATACGAACCTCGCGTTCCGACACGTCGCCACCCCCATGTTTCGCTAGGACCTTGCAAGGGTAGTTCGTCTCGATGGTTCGCGTCCGCCTGAGCGACGCAACGCTGGTCGGCAGCCTGTCGGACTTCTTGCGCCTCTCGACCCTCGATCCGAGGCGGGTCAGTGACGCCGCCGATCTGCTCGAGGTGACAGTTCCGCTCAACGCAGTGACCGCCGAGGCCGAGGTACGTCTCGTTCAAGCGCTCATCCGCGCTTGGCAGCGGGAGCACCGCTTCGACGGCTTCGCCGACGTCACGGCCGGCGCGTAAGAGCAGAGTTGGCCGCCCGTTCCGAAATCGTTTGCGGATCATTCCGAATCGTCACCGCTTGCGCGGCTTGAACTGGACGTCGATCTCCTGATCCTGCCGTCGTCCTTCGGCTTCGCCGAGTTGCGTGAGCGCGCGGCGATCCGCGTCCGTGGCAGGTTGCTCGAGGACGAGCGAGAAGCTTCGCGGCCAAAGGCGCCTGCTCGCAACGACGTTCGCCTCGGCGGCGAGAAGCGTGATGTGGGCTGCGAGATAGATCCAGGACAGGAGGCCGATCACCAAAGCGAAGGTGCCGTACGCGTTGCTAGCGCCCTTGATCACGTAGTTGACGTAGTACCCACCGAGCAGCAGCAGGAGCTCGTAAAGGATGGCGGCAGCTACCGCACCGCCCCTGAGTTGCCTCCAACTGACGTCCTTGGCCGTCAGAACGCGAAAGGCGACCCAGAATAGGCCGAGGTTGAGAGCAGTCGACAGCACGATCGAGCCGATCTTCCACCCGAGCGCGTACCCGGCCCCGATGCCGGCGACACCTGCGAGAACGGTGCTCACCAGAACGCCGGCACCGAGAACGAAGAGCAGGAGCAACGCGCGGACGCGGGCGCGGAGGAAGTCCGGTCGGCGTGTATACGGCACGTTCCACAACTGGTTCATCGCGTTCTGGGCCGCGAGAAACGCCCCCATACCCGCCCAGAGCGAGGCTCCCAGTCCGAGAGCAAGCGCCAGCACGCTGCCACGCAGTGCATTCACCTGCAGGTCGTGGCCGATGACCGGAAACTGCGAGAGCGTCGAGTCGACGATCGACCGATAGAGGTGCTGATGCGCGCGGAGCACGAAGCCGAGCACCGTCGTGAACACAAGCAGCAGTGGAAAGATGGAGAAGAACGCGTAGTAGCTGATCGTCGCGGCCAGGTAGCCGCCCTGATCGTCGGCGTACTTCTGACGGACAGCCAGCGGAAAGCCCAACCAGGAATGCGTTTGCTGATAGTGGTCGAATGCGCTGTACCTGCTGGCGAAACCTCTCATGGTCGATTGGTCTCGATCACCGGCTCCGGCTCACATCCAAAGCCACATGCCAATTTGGAGTCCTCTTTCAGGAACGGGGGGTAGCTTGAAAGGCGAGCACTACTCGAGGGCCGAGCAGCAGCTGCGGCGCTTTCCTGGCGGCAGCGGCTGCGGCCCTCGGTATTGGCCTCGTTGTTCCCGTCAGCTTGATCCGTAAACCTCGACGGGAACCAGCGCGCGCGTGCGGCCAGTCGAGCACGGTTGTTTGCTCCCGGCGGGAACGGGAAAGGATCGACGGACGTCCCCGCCGGGGATCTGAGTAGAGGAGGCCCAAACTCGCCGGCTTGTTGCTAGTCCTCATCATTGTTCTCGCCGTTGTCGGAGCCGTTGTAGTCGTTCGCAAGGTGCTCTAGACCCGTGAGAACCTCAGGCGTGCTCGGGCTGACTCACACAGGTAGTTCAGCCCGAGCCCTGCCTGCACCGGTCTCTGATCCGCAGTCAAGGTTGACGACTCTCGCCGGCCATTAGCCGGCGACGACTCTAACGCGCCTGCTGCGCGGCGAATCCGCCTGACCGAGACCGACTTGTCTACCTCGTGCCTCGTGCGCTACCTTGTCGGGTGAGATCTCGAAGAGCGACACGAGGTCCCTGCGGAGCTACAACAGACTGGCCCCGCGATTGATCCGCCGACAACGAACGTCGGTTAGGTGTCATTGATCGGCTGATCGATCAGCCGATTCGTGAAGATCAAACGCGTCGAGAGGGTTCATGGTTGTGGCAGCTGCCGGCACATACGAGGTCGAGCGATACGACAATGTCGTCGTCGTTCGTCTCTTCGGAGAGCACGACATCTCGACGTCGTCGCAGGTCATGGCGGAGCTCGACAGCCACATCGACGAGAGCATGGGCATCGTCCGTCTCGCTGACCGAGACCGAGTTCATCGACTCCTCGATCGTTCATGCGCTGTGGAACACCGACGGTCGACTGCGCAAACGAAACAGCGGCTTGGTCCTGCACGTCGCGACGGCGTCGATCGTGCAGCGCGTGCTCGAGCTCTCTGGCTTGTGGACGGCTCTGCCATGCACGGGGTCGCTCGACGAGGCACTCGAGTTTGCGCGAAGGCGATAACGGAGAGAACCAACTCGACCTGTCAACGCCAACTCGACCTGTCAACGCCGGGAGATGCGGTGGTTCCTCGCAACGCAGAGCAACTCGACCTGACCGTGGGACTCTCGGTCGACGCACCACGGCAAGCGCGGCATTTGCTCGCTGTCTACCGCGACCAGATCGAGGAGTCCGTCTTCGACGACCTTTGCGTCCTCACGTCGGAGCTCGTGACGAACGCCGTCCAGCATTCGGGCCGGCCGCGACGCGACCCCATTGCGATCACCGTCAGCCCGGGGCCGGACGTCCTCCGAGTTGACGTAACCGATGGCGGGGCGTGCACGCGGCCATTACGTGTCCGTTCGTTCGAGCCGCCGTCTGGTCTCCGGTACCTCGAGCTGATGAGCGACCGATGGGGCAGCGAGGCGGGCAACGACACGTGCCGGGTCTGGTTCGAGATCGATGTCGCGCAGAATGCAGTGCTCCACCATCGGGGCTAGGTCAGCGCCAAGCTCGTCCTCGAAACGGTGGGTTGCACGGGGGCCGGTCTTATCTGACCGGAAGCCCATCTCTGGTGTCGTCGCATTGTTCGGATCCTGTTCGAGTTTCGGTCGCTCACGTTTCCTGCGATTGGACCCGCGGGTACCCCAGTGTCGAATGGAGTTGATACTTCTGATCGCGATCCCTGCGGGCTGCCTCCTCGGTGTGCTGGGTGTGTTGACTAGACGCGTACGCAACGGCAGAGAGCCTGCTTGTGGCCGCTCATCCGAGGATGAATTCGACGAGGGCGCGTCAACAAGCCCGCGCCAGTCGACACCAAACGCCTAAACCACGCCAGCGGCTCGCTGAAGCCCGTCAACGAGGGGAACGTCCTATTCGCGGATGGCTGGGGGCTCGATCTGGTACCCGTCTCCTCCAAGTGGGAGGAGCCGCCGTCCCTCGTCTCCGTCGGCATCTTCGAGGAGCGACGCTCCGGGATCAGCAGCCTGTTCTTGGGCGCGGAGGAGGCCGGCCTGAAGTTCCACCAAATCGGACGAGATGGTCACGCCCATTTTCGTGATCGATTGGATCGCCTCGAGGAGAGGCTCGTAGTCGGTCGGGTAAACGACGGGCCCAACAGCAACGTAAGGGGTACTGCTCGGTGGCGGGAGCGTCGCAAGGGCGCTTTCGAGATTGACCCTGAGGGCATCCCCGCCGGGAAGTTGGTCGCGGAGAAGTTCGACATCCTCCCGACTGAGGCATCGTGTCTTGCCGTAGAAGCTGAGCGAGATGGCCACAAGCGTCTCGTGCTCAGCCGGGGAACCGATTCGATTCGGGAACGGGTTCGGTGCAGGTGGCGGCATGGGCGCTGGTGTCGGTGGCAAAGGCGTCGGCTGCTGCGGGCCGTCGGGCTGAGGAACCTCTGAGTAGGACATTGCACGGAAGTAACCGTTCCGCGCGCCTGCCAAACGTGCGTCGCTCCGAGTTGCCATCGACCTAGGGAGGACGTGATTCGGCCTCCACCAAGACGGGTATAGGCGCTTGTAGTCAAGGAGCCCACCAAGACCCGGAGGACCGTCATGGAGACCTTGTCAGCAACCCTGCTCCACCGTGTAGACGAAGTGATCGCCGCCTCGAAGAGTGATGAGGCATTGCTGTCAACTACGCCACAGTCTGTCGTGATCGGCGAGCTCGCCGCGCGAACCGAAGGGCTCGAGAACGCAATTCGGTTGCTGGCCGCCGAGATCCACGAACGTGCTGCAGCGATCGGCGAGGACGAACACTGACCGGGATGGACGCACGCGACCTTGATGAACGGATCCGACTGCTGGAGGTCCGGGAGGGAACAGCCGAGCTTGATCCGTCGTGGCCCGACCCTAGCGGGCAGCCTGAAGCTCTAACCTGGGACGAACCCGCTGCCGTCGATGGAGATGGAGTTAGATCGGGCAACATCCATTTTCGCCCTTGAGTCGTCTGGTCGAACCGGAAACGCTCCGGCTCGCTCGAGCTGCGCCGCGATTTGGATGAGGAGATCCTCGCGCCCGAGTGAAGCGACCAGTTGGACGCCGACGGGGAGCCCCGTATCAGACTGGCCGATCGGCAGGCTGATCGCAGGCTGGCCGGTCACGCTGAACGGTGCTGCGAACGACCAGATCTGGCGGTGGCGACCGAGGATCGCGAGCGGATCGGCCGCCACTGGAACGAGCTCGCCGAGTACCGGCGGCAGCTCGCCGACGGCCGGTGTAAGCAGGAGGTCGAAGTCGTCGTTCCACCACGACGTCACCCGCGATGTGTAGGCGCGCTCCCACGTCTGACTTGCCGAGTAGGTCTCGTCGCTGATCGCCGCGCCTGCCTCGGCCAGGGCCCAGGAGAACGGTTCGACGTCCGCAGGCGTCAAGACCCGCCCCACGGCCGCGGCGAGATTGTCGAGCATGCGCTTGAACTCGCGCGCCGTGCTGATGAACGTGTGCTCGACGAATGCATCGTCGAACAGACGTGTCGGGCCTGCCGCGTCGACCTTGTGGCCGAGTGCTTCGAGCAACCGTGCGGCCTCCTCCGCCGCCTGGACGCACTCCTTCGCGACGCCGACGGAGCTCGAATCGACAGACGTGAGCAGCCCGATACGAACCGGCTCGGGATCACGCTCGAGTGCTTCCCGATAGCCGAGCCCAGACTGCGGCAGAGCGTAGGGATCACCTGGCGCTGGTCCCGCAACGGCGGCGAGAACCTCGGCGCTGTCGCGGACCGTCCGGGTGAGTACGTGCTCGACGAGATTCGGGTCGACGAGGGGCGCCGTCGAGGTCCGTCCCCGCGATGGCTTGAGGCCGACGACGCCGCACCATGCTGCCGGTATTCGGATCGAGCCGCCGATGTCGCTGGCATGGGCGATGGGCACGAGACCTGCAGCGACGGCAGCAGCCGCCCCGCCGCTCGACCCACCCGTCGATCGCGTCGGATCCCGTGGATTCCTTGTCGCCCCGAAGGCGAGCGGCTCGGTTGTCGGCTGAACTCCGAACTCCGGCAGGTTCGTCTTGCCGACGACGACGAAGCCGCAATCCCGAAACCGCGAGCCGAGGACGGTATCGATCGGGGCCTTCCAGTCGAGGGATCGCAGCAGACCGCTGCCCAGCAGGAGCGGCAGGCCCGCGTAGCACGCGCCGGCATCCTTGAGCAGGAATGGCACGCCGGTGAACGGACCGTGCGGCAGCGCCGGGTCTGCGGCGGCCGCGAGCCCGAGGTCAGGAAGTGCGATCGAGACCGCGTTCAGCGACGGGTTCAGCTCGCTGATCCGCTCCACGGCACTCGTGGCGAGCTCGAGCGCGGTGACTTCGCCGTTGCGAACGAGGTCGCGCAACGCGACGCCGTCCAGCCAACTCAGATCATCGCCTTGGGCGAGTGTCAAGACGCGCTTTACGTCTCACTGTCGCCGGAAGTGAACAGGACCTTCGGCACCGTTTCCTCTGAGGGGTCACGATTCCTGATGATCACGTCGACGAGCGTTGCGCAGACGGCGGCAAGCGGGATGGCGAACACGACGGCGAAGCCCCCGAAGAGGATGCCCACAGACGTGATCGAGACGAGCACCACCAGCGGCGTGAGCCCGACGGCGTCTCCGAGCATCCGTGGCACGACGAGGTAGTCCTCGAGCAGGCGCACCGCGATCAATACCACCGCGGCCTCGACCGCGAGCTGCACCGACTGCGTGAGACCGATCCCGACAGCGAGCGCACCAGCCGCTAGCGGCCCGATGACAGGCACGATCTCCACGAGCCCTGCGAAGGCGCCCACGAGAATCCAGTAGGGAAGGCCAATCGCCCAGAAGGCCAGCGACAGCACCACTGTGACGAGCGCGATGAGGAGCAGTTGGCCGCGGACGAAAGCGCCGAGCTTCAGATCGATCAGCGTCCACGTATCACGAACCAGCTTCCTCTTCGGCCTTGGTAGCACCGAGCACACCAGGTCGACCGCCCGGTCACGCTCGAAGATCCAGTAGGCCGCGCACGCAAAGACGAAAAAGATGCCGATCAGCACCTCGAACGCCTTCAACCCGACTTGAAGCCCTGGCTTCGCGAGCTTGGACGCCGACGGGAGATGCTCCAGCCGCTTCTGTAGCGCGACGAGAATGTCGCGCTTGACACCCGTCGAGGAGTTGGCCGCGTTCGAAAGATCACCCGACGACGTAGGGATGCTGCTAACGCCAAGCGCGCTCTCGACCTGATCGAGCGCCCTCGGGACGACCACCCAGACGAACGCCGCAAACAGCGCAAACAGCGCGACGTAGTGGATGCCGACCCCGACGCTCTTGGGCACGCGCCGGCGCGCAAGCGCCTCCACCCCCGGACGCACCGCTGCCGCCATGACAATCGCGAGGAACAGGAGCGCTGCGATCAGCCGCAGCTTCCAGAGGACCAACGCCAGAACGATGATGCCGAGGAGAACAAGTCCCCAGACCGCCGCACGACGGGCAACGTCGCCCAGGCCTTCCCCGCTGGATGTCGGTGCGCCGCCAGTCGGCAGACCGACCGGCGATTCGTTGGCTGTCACGACCGAACACCTCCTCCATCGGGAGGCGCAGCTGAGGCAGCGACTCCGCCCACGTGCGCGGTGCGCGCGAAGAGCAGGATGAGGTTCGACATGCCCGGTGCGGTCTCCTCTCGGCGATGGACTGTGTTGACGATTGGGAGTGGCCAGAAGCCGTGCCGCGCCCCGGCGTGTGGAACGGTGTTTCCCATCCGCTCGATCTGCAAACCCCGACGACGCACGCCGCGGTCCTAGCCGGTGGCTCCGTGGAGGACTCGTCTCCTCGACTCCGGCTGTCATGTTTGGCCCGTTCCCTCGCGGGGAACTACGGCGTGGCGTCTTACCGCGAACTACGTCTTCCCGGCGGAGCGGTCGGGCGCCACTGGTTTTCCGTCGGGAGGAGAGGCAAAAAATGTCCGAGAGTTGGACGCTCGAGCTCGATCAGGTTGATGTAGACGGCGCGCTCCGGGAGGCCGAGGAGAACGCCGGGCATTCTCGCTCGGCATTCCTCGCCAAGGCCGGAATTGCTGGCGGTGCGGTTCTCGGGGGCGGCGCGCTGTTCGGCGCCTTCTCGTCGGTCGCGAGTGCCGGGGTTGCGAAGAGCGACATCGCGATCCTCAACTACGCACTCACGCTGGAGTACCTGGAGGCCGCCTTCTACGCGGAGGCAGTCAGCAAGGGCAAGTTCGGCGGCGTGGTCGGCAGGTTCGCGAAGGTCGTCAGCAGCCACGAGAACGCCCACGTCGGCTTCCTCAAGGGTGCGCTCGGAACCGCCGCGGTGAAGCAGCCGAAGTTCGACTTCAAGGGTACGACCACCAGCATGGCGAAGTTCAAGGCGACCGCCCAGGTCCTGGAGGACACCGGTGTCGCCGCCTATCTCGGCCAGGTCGGCCTGATCAAATCGAAGAAGATCCTCGGCGCCGCGGGCTCGATCCTGCCGATCGAGGCACGCCACGCAGGTTGGATCCGGAGCATCAACGGTGTTTCCGGCGCCCCCGCTGCCTTCGAGGCCGGCAAGTCGATGGCGCAGATCCTCGCCGCTGTCAAGGGCACAGGCTTCATCGTCGGTTAGCCCTCCGGCCAACGATGAAAGGGGCGGCACCCAACCCGGTGCCGCCCCGAACACCGGGTCCTTTCCGGCCAACGTGCTGGCATGGATCCTCAAACGCCGCACCACCTGGGAGCCAACGATGGATGTTCACTTCATGCTCGGGACAGTTGATCGTGAGGGTCGGCAGGAGAGCTTTCGCTTCGATCAAACAGTCCTCTGGCCCGGCGTCCCGAGGCGGGGCGATGTCGTCGACGCCCCCGTCAGCGGGCCTGGCGACGAACCTATTCCCTGGGTCGTCAAGAAGGTCTACTGGAATGCGGACGGGAGCGTAGGTCTCTACCTCGGCAGCCTCAAGCTGCCAGGACCGCACGAGGCCGACGAGCGCTACCTCGAGCGGCTTAGGGCGCATGCAACGCGCAACGCTGCACCCGACTGACGCACGCACCCAGCTGCTCCCCTTGATCGGCGTCAGCTGAACGCCGGAGAGAACGGAGGTCGGGCTCGCCTTAGAATGGCCCGACGACGCCACTCCGGGCGGTTAGCTCAGTTGGTAGAGCGCCTGCTTTACACGCAGGATGTCGGGGGTTCAAGTCCCTCACCGCCCATGTTTCCGCGCAAGCAGCCTTCTCTCTTCGCGAGAAGTACGAAACCGCTGGCGCGGTTTCTTCTGGGCGAAGACCCTAAAGTGGCCCGCCCGCGGGCCAAGATCACCATGGCGTCCGTCGGGCACCATGCGGCAGGCTCCGGTCGCCGCCCGAGGGATCGCAGGTACAGTGGGTATCCCAACCTGCTCGAACGTCTGACGGACGTAGTGGTTGGATTCCTACTGAAAGGGGCACGCACAAGTCGTGCGTACCGCGATCTTTTCGACGTATCCGCCGCGCCCGTGCGGAATCGGGACCTTCTCGGCCGACGTCCGAGCGTCGCTGCTCGAAGTCAACGGCGTCGAGGACGTCGGCGTCGTCGTCGTCGTTGACGACCCATCGAGCCCGCAGCACGCGGAGATCCTGGCGACGATATCGCAGGGGGTTCGAGGTGACTATGTCCGGGCGGCCCGCCTGCTCGGCCGGCTCGACATCGACGTCGTTCTCCTCCAGCACGAGTACGGGATCTTTGGCGGGTCCGACGGCGAGTACGTGCTCTCCTTCGCGCAGGAGCTGTCGCAGCCGCTCGTCGTGACGCTCCATACGGTGCTGTCGGAGCCGACGCCCCATCAGCTCCGTGTGCTGACCGAGCTCTGCAAGCAGGCCGAGCGTGTCATCGTGATGACGGAAACCGCAAAACGGCTGCTCGGACGGGTCGGGGCGTGTCCGAGCCACAAGATCCGTGTTGTGCCGCACGGCGCGCCGGTGCAGCTCGGGCGGCGGCAGGGGGAGCACGCTGCTGGGCGCCGTCCGTTCTACCTCACGCCCGTGTCAGGGGGATTCGAGCAGCTGCAGTCGCGCTTCCTGCTCTCTACGTTCGGGCTGCTCTCTCCGGGGAAGGGCCTGGAAACAGCGATCGCCGCGCTGCCCGCCATCATCGAGCGGCACCCTGAAGTGCTCTACCTGATCGCTGGGCGCACGCATCCGCAGATCGCACGCCGCGAAGGGGAGCAATACCGCCTGATGCTCGAGCGCCGCGTGGTCGATCTCGGTCTGGGCGACCACGTCGAGTTCGACGACCGCTTCCTCTCCGTCGACGAGCTGGCCGATCTGCTGGCCGCGACGGACGTGTTCGTGACGCCATATCGGAACCGCGAGCAGATCGCTTCGGGAGCACTCACGTTCGCCATTGCCGCTGGCTGTGCGGCGGTTTCGACTCCGTACTGGTACGCGGAGGACGTTCTCGCCTCCGGCGCCGGTCGGCTCGTGCCGTTCGGGGACGCTGAGGCTCTGGCTGAGGCGGTTTGCGACTACATCGAGCAACCCGAGGCTCTGGAATCTGCGCGAGCCGAGGCGCGGCGGCTGGGCGAAGGGTTTGCGTGGCCGTCCGTCGCCCAGGCGTTGGCGTCGGTGCTGCATGAAGCGGCCGCGAGCGCACCACGGCGCGCCCCCATCCCGGTCTTCGACCTGCAGCTGACCGAGGTGCGACGAGATCATCTCCTGACGCTCGCCGATGACGCGGGCATCGTGCAGCACGCCGACGGCGTCCTCCCGAACCGCGAATCCGGCTACTGCGTCGACGATGTCGCCAGGCTCGCCGTCGTTGCCCTCGAGCTTTCGCGCCGCTACGGCGAGCGGCCGTGGAACACGATTCTCTACCGCTCGCTCGCCTTCCTCAGCGCCGCGACCGACCGCGACGGCGGCGGGATGCGCAATTTCATGAGCTACGACCGCCGCTGGCTGGACGAGCCGCATCTCGGCGACCACGTCGGCCGCTCGGTCTGGGCGCTCGGCGAGGTGCTCTCGACCGCCTGGGTGCCTGCAGTCGTCGGCCCGGCTCGCCGCCTGCTGACGGCGCTGGTTGGCTCGCTCCAGCAGACCGTCTCGCTCCGTACCGCAGCGTATTCGGTGCTGGGGCTTGCGCGGCTCGACGCCGACAGGCTCGATCCGGATGCGCGGTTCCTGCTGGAGCGGTTCGTCGACCAACTCGCGTCCGCGCACGCCCAGAAGGCATCCGACGACTGGCGCTGGTTCGAGGACCGGCTGTACTACGACAACGCCCGTCTCTCGCACGCCCTCATCGTCGGCGGAGCTGCTCTCGGGCGCGAGCGCGAGTTGGCTATCGGGCTCGAGTCGCTCGCCTGGCTCGGGGACGAGTGCGGGCTGCCTGACGACGTCCTGCTCCTACCCGGTCACCTCGGCCGTCACCGTGACGAGCCGGCTCCGGGTGCCGGCGATGAGCAGCCACTCGAGGCGTCGGCGTTCGTCGAGGCGGAGTTGGCGGCGTTCGCGATCACAGGCGAACCCGGACACGGCGTTCGCGCACAACGCGCCTTCGAGTGGTTCCTCGGCCGGAACCGCCTGGATCGGCCGCTCTACGACTTCGCAACTGGCGGGTGCAGCGACGGCCTCGGTGAGGATGATCTGAACGCGAACGAGGGCGCAGAGTCGACTCTGGCGTTCCATCGCGCCGAGCTGGTACTCGATGCGGCGGGCCTTCCGGTTGTCGTTCGTCACCGCGCTTCGCGCGCGAAAGCAGCAGCATGACGCCCACGCGGCGCGAGCTTTTCGACCGTAGCCCTGCGAACCCAATCCTCACAGCCGCGGACTGGCCGTATCCGATCAACGCGGTCTTCAACCCGGCTGCAGCCGTCGTCGACGGAGAGACCGTTCTGCTCGCACGCGTTGAGGATCTCACCGGTATCTCGCACCTGACCGTCGCCCGCTCGGCGAACGGCGTGGATGGTTGGACGATCGACGCCGAACCCTTGCTGGCTCCGGAGGAGGGTGTCGAGAGCGAGCGTTGGGGATTCGAGGACGCCCGCGTCGTCTGGGTTCCGGAGCTCGATTGCTGGGTCATCACCTGCACCTCGTACGGGCCGGCCGGTCCCGGGGTCTACCTCGCCACGACCAAGGACTTTCGCAGCGTCGAGCGCTACGGCATCGTCCAGCATCCGGAGGACAAGAATGCGGCGCTCCTGCCCGAGAGGGTGGGTGGCGACTGGATCCTGTTCCACCGGCCGATGACCGCCTTCGGCGGCTCACGCGGCGAGATCCTCCTCTCGCGCTCGCCCGACCTGCGTACCTGGAGTGCCGCGGAGAAGGTGCTCCAGCCGCGGCGTGGTGCCTGGTGGGATTCGCTGCGTATCGGCATCGGCCCACCACCGCTGCGTACCGAGCGTGGCTGGCTCGTGATCTACCACGGCGTCAAGCAGACGGTCTCCGGGGAGATCTACCGCGTCGGCCTTGCTCTCGTCGACCTCGACGAGCCAACACGTCTGCTCGCTCGGGCAGCCGAGTGGGTGTTCGGGCCGGACGCACCGTATGAGCGCGAGGGCGACGTGCCAAACGCAATCTTCCCTTGTGGCCTGATCCACGATGCGGCGTCAGGTGAGGTTCGCCTCTACTATGGCGCCGCGGACACCACGATCTGCCTCGCAACAGGCCACCTCGACGATCTCCTTGGCGCGATCGAACCTGTAACCGCGTAGACGCTCGACCCCAGACGCCGCCGCTGCGGTGGATCTTGCGTTCGGCCAGTTCGGCGTGACCGGTTGTGGCGCTCATCCATCCGACAAGACCGCGCGGCAGTCGTTGATAGCGGGTTGTCGGCGTGTGCTAGAAGGCCGGCGTGGCGATGTTCCTCGTCTTACGCCTCCGCTCCGGCCCGCTCGCACGCGATCCATGGACGGGGACGCATCTCGTGACCGACCTGATCGAGCCCTGGACGATCCGGCTCGACGCGCGCAACCCTTAGCCGTCGACTATGGTTGCCTCGATGATCGCCGAGCGCCGTATGTCTCTTTCCGCCTCCTTCGGCCTGATCTCGCTTGCGCCCCTCCTTCCCCGCTAAGGGGATCGAGCGACGACATACACAGTCCGTGCCCGCGCACATCGCGGCAGACGTCCGTCCTCTGAAGGAGTGAGCCATGCCGATGCCGTTCCACAAGTACCGCCCCTATGAAACTGTCGATCTCCCCGACCGGACGTGGCCGAACGTCGTTCTCACGAAGGCGCCGATCTGGTGCTCGACCGACCTGCGCGACGGGAACCAGGCGCTCGTCAACCCGATGGACGCCGAGCGAAAGCGAAAGTTCTTCGACCTGCTCGTCGCGATCGGGGTCAAGGAGATCGAGGTCGGCTTCCCGTCTGCGTCGAAAACCGACTTCGACTTCGTGCGGACGCTCGTCGAGGACGATCTCATTCCGGCGGACACGACGATGGCGGTTCTCACGCAGGCGCGTCCGGAGCTGATCGAGCAGACGTTCGCTGCGCTCGCAGGCGTGCCGCGAGCGATCGTCCACCTCTACAACTCGACGTCGATCACGCAGCGGCGGGTCGTCTTCGGGCTCGACAAGGACGGAATCACCGACCTCGCCGTACGCTCAACGCGCCAGATCAGGGAGCTCGCAGAGCAGAGCTCGGGCGACGTCATCCTCCAGTACTCACCCGAGAGCTTCCACCATACGGAGCTCGACTACGCGCTCGAGATCTGCGAGGCGGTGGCGCAGGAGTGGGGGCCGACGCCGACTTCGAAGATGATCGTGAACCTGCCGACGACCGTCGAGCAGTTCCCGCCGAATGTCTACGCCGACCGGATCGAGTGGTTCTGCCGCCACTTCTCGAAGCTCGACTCGGCGATCATCTCGGCCCATCCGCACAACGACCGCGGCACAGCTGTCGCTACGGCTGAGCTGGGCCTGATGGCCGGCGCTGTCCGCGTCGAGGGAACGCTGTTCGGCAACGGCGAGCGGACCGGCAACGTCGATCTCGTCACGATCGCGCTCAACCTGCTTACGCAGGGCGTCGATCCGGAGCTCGATCTCTCGCGGATCGACGAGGCGAGAGCGATCGTCGAGGAGTGCAACGAGCTTCCTGTCCATCCGCGCCATCCCTATGTCGGCGAGCTCGTGTACACGGCGTTCTCCGGCTCGCACCAGGACGCGATCAAGAAGGGCATGTACGCGCAGGAGCGCTCCGGCTCGGGCGTCTGGGACGTCCCATATCTCTCGATCGACCCCGCGGATGTCGGCCGCAGCTACGAGGCGATCATCCGGGTCAACTCCCAGTCCGGCAAGGGCGGCGTCGCCTACCTGATGGCTGCTGACCACAACCTCGAGCTGCCGCGCGGGCTGCAGATCGACTTCGCCCAGAAGGCACAGGCGATCGCCGACGGGCGCGGCGGTGAGCTCACCTCGGACGAGCTGATGGTGGCGTTCGGGGCCGCCTATCTCGACTGCGCCGAGCCGTACGCGCTCGTCGCCTACACGCACTCGAGTGAGGAGGACGCCGACCAGATCGCCGCCAGGATCACGGTGGACGGCGTCGAGCACGTCGTCGAGGGTGAGGGGAACGGCCCGATCGCAGCGCTCGTCGACGCCTTCGGTCGCGCCTTCGGCGTCGACGTCAGCATCCGCGACTACCACGAGCACGCGATGGCCGCCAGCGCGGCGGCGACTGCCGCCGCCTACGTCGAAGCAGATGTCGACGGCGAAGCCGTGTGGGGAGTCGCGATCCACGGCTCGATCGTGACAGCGTCACTGCGGGCGATCGTCAACGCGGTCAACCGGTCGCTGGCGGTGTGATCTACCAGCCGCCGGGGGCGGCGATGTAGATGCGGGCGGTCAAAGGCGGGAAGTCGTCGACGATCTGATCGCCCTGGGCCGCGACAGTGCGGTTCTCGTCGAACACCTGCAGGGTCCGCGAATCGAGCCCCGCGAGGCTGATGTGCACCTGCGGCTTCGACGACGTGGTGGGGTTGACCGCGATGACGTACATCGCGCCGAGATGTTTCCGGACGCCGACGAGAACGGAACTCGCGGAGTTGGCCGAGCCGATGCTGGTCTGGTCGAGCAAGGCCGGTGAGAGCGCCACGATGTCGCGATCGACCTGATCGATAGCGGCCTGGATCGGAGCAGACCAGACACCTGGGAAGTAGCCGATCCCGCGCGCGCCGGCGGCGATCGACATCCAGGACTCGGCGATCACCGTCTGAGGCGTCGGATCGACCTTGAAGCAGCGCTCCATCGGGCCGGCCTCGATCCACTGGAACGTCGGCTTGCCGGGCTGCTGCCTGATCAACTCACGCTGCTGCCAGTAGACGTTCGGCAGGAGGTTCACGTTGCAACGACTTTCGATCGGGTAGGTGTCGAAGCCGACTACGCTCGTCCGCGCGTACAGCGGTGCGTAGACGCCGCGCCCCGGCGAGGGCGGCGCGTTGCTCGGGACGAAGTGGTCGGTGAGCGTGAGAAAAGTGACGCGACCCGCATCCTTGATCGTCGGCAGCTTGTTCGGGTTGGCGATCGTCTCGTCGGCCTCGTCCGGCAGGTGCCAGCCGACGAGCCCAGTCCCCGAAACCTGTCCGCGGGTGGTCTGGTCGAGTGCGGAGAACGCCCGGCCGGCGAGCGCGGTCAGCTGGGCTTTCGGGGTCGTGCAGGCGGTCCCGAGGAAGAGGTTGATACCGGCGGCGAGGTTCTGGGCGTAGCCGTAGGGGCACTGCCGCCAGACCATCCGCGGGAAGAGCCCCGTGCCGTTGATGTAGAGGGCAGTTGGTCCCGTCGGGACGGTGGAGGCGCTGTGCGCCGTCGGTGAGGCGAAGTACTGGTTCGTGCTGGTAGTGGAGACGGCCGGTGGGGTGATGGACGCCTGCGGATTCGTCGGCAGCGGTCCTGTGCTGAACGAGCCGTCGGCTGTCGCGAAACCTTGGCCCGCGTCCGAGACGACCTGGAATCGGTAGCTGTAGCCAGGCTCGAGCCCGGTCAAGGTCGTTGTCCCCGAACCAGCGTTCGGGACGGTCGTAGTCGTCGACCACACACCGAAGCGGGTGTCGATGCCGTAGCGCACGACGACCTTCCCCGGCATGTCGACGGCCCACGAAACCGTCGCCGAGGACGTGTTCGCACGGACGGCGGTGATGGTCACACGTTGCGGGCCGGTGATCGCGCGCGCTGGGCCGGCAAGTCCGGCCGCGGTCGCGAGGACCAGCACAACAGCAGTGGAGACCGAGATTCCAGCCGCACGAAGCATCACACCTGTGGGTCGGCTCCACGGCTGGCATGGGCATCCCTCGATCGAGTGACTCGGCCCCGACGGACTTGGTTGCTACGGTCGGGCCATGACATCAGCCACGATCCACTCGAGTGCAGGGCCTATCCAGATCGAGCTCTTCCTGGAGGACGTGCCGAAGACCGTCGAGAACTTCACGAAGCTCGTGAACGACGGTTTCTACAACGGCCTCGTCTTTCACCGTGTGATCCCCGACTTCATGGTTCAGGGCGGTTGCCCACGGGGCGACGGCACAGGAGGGCCCGGCTACCAGTTCGACGACGAGCCGAGTTCGAACCCGGTCGCGCGCGGCGCCCTCGCGATGGCCAACTCCGGGCCGAACACGAACGGCAGTCAGTTCTTCATCGTCACAGCCGACGCGTGCCCGTGGCTCGACGGCAAGCACACCGTCTTCGGCCGGGTAACCGAGGGTCAGGAGATTGTCGACACGATCTCGAACGTTGCCCGCGACGGCCGTGACCGTCCGCTCACACCGATCACGATCGACCGCGTGGAGCTCGCTTCCGCCGACCAGTCGTAGCCTCCTCGGCAAGGCCCGTCCCAGAGGGCCAGTGTGGCTGATTCCGTCACGATCTGGTCACGATGACGACTGCGTGCCTGTCCCGGGACAGGCACCCGGTTGTCGTTCACGCCGTCAAATGAGGGCGGGGCGGGCGTGGAAGGTCGCGAGATCGCGGGCCGACGAGCGCTAGGCCGCCGGCGGCTGCGTCCGGCCGAGCTTATGGGCCGCGAGGTCGCGGTCCGCTCGGTCGAGTAGCTCCGACCCCGAGCCGACGCTCGGGACTGCGGCGCCGATGCCGATGGCGACCCAGTCGCCGAGGGCTTCGGCGATCCGTTGCGCGAGCCGCTCGGCGCCCTCCTGCGGCGTGCGCGGGAGGATGATGGCGAAGTCGTCGTCGCCGATCCGCGCTGCGATGTCGGTGACGCGCAGGCGCGTCATGAGCAGCTCGGCCAGCGCGAGAAGAAGTCGGTCGCCAGCGTCGTAGCCGCGCGTCTCGTTCACAGTCCGCAGCCCGTCGACGTCGAGCAGGATCAGCGAGAGCGGCGAGTCGTACCGCCGTGAGGCTGCGAACTCGCGTCGGAGATCCTCGAAGAAGCGCTGACGGTTACGTAGCCCGGTGAGCCCGTCGACGCTCTGCATCAGCTCGAGCTCATGCTGGAGCTGTGCGTTCTCGGCCGCAATCTGACCGAGGCCCAGCGGTACGAGATCCGTGACGATCGCAGCGATCCGGGCGGCTAGCTCGTCTCCGGCCGTACCGGGAACCGCGTCACCAACCGCCTCTGCGATCCGCGCGAGCGGGTCATCGAGAGGGTCGGAGTCGCCCGAGCCCGGGACAGTAGTGTCGACACTCGCGTCCACGATGATTCGATTGTCGTCCTGGCGAGCGCTGTAGACCCTCCCTCCAACGGGGGATACCCACAAGTTAGGGTGCAGTCAATGACTCTTGAAGGGAAAACCGCTGTCGTCACGGGCGCCTCGAGCGGGATCGGCGCGTCCACCGTCCGGCAGCTGCGTGCGGCAGGTGTGCGTGTCGCGGGCGGCGCACGCAGGGTCGAGCGCGTCGAGGCTGATATCGCCCTCGCTCTGGACGTCACCGATCCGGGGAGCTGCTCCGCGTTCGTCGACGAAGCCGTCGCGCAGCTCGGCGGCATCGACATCCTGTTCAACAACGCGGGCCTGGCGCTCGGGCGCTATCCGTTCTGGGAGTCCAACGAGGAGGACGAGGCTCGCGTCCTGCACACGAATGTCGACGGTGTACTGCGGATGACCCGGCTCTGTCTGCCGCATATCCGCGACGAGGGCCACATCGTCTTCATGGGCTCGATCGCAGGGCGGCAGGCGTACCCGAACGGCGCCTCCTACGTCACGTCGAAGTTCGCTGTACGCGGGTTCGTCTACGCGTTGCGTGAGGATCTCCTTGGACGCCCGATCCGCATTACTACTGTCGATGCAGGCCTCGTCGAGACGGAGTTCTCCATCGTCCGCTTCAAGGGCGATGTCGACTCGGCCGACTCGGTGTACACGGGAATCGATCCCATCACTCCCGACGAGGTCGCGGACTGCGTGATGTTCGCGCTGACACGTCCGGCGCACGTCAACATCGACGAGCTCGTGATCAAGACGCTTCGCCAGTCGTCCGGCGCGAGGGTCGTCCGCCGCGAGGAGTGATCAGCGGGGGACGAGGTTGCCGTCGGGGCCCCAGCCGTGCCAGCGCTCCGGCTCCATCCAGGCGGTGACGCGTCCGTGGTCGCGCCGGCCGAACGGCATGGTCGTGTAGCGCATCGCCAGCCGGTCGATGTCCTCGAGCGTGTAGTCCTCCGTGATCTCGACGATGCGGCCGAGAAGCGAAAGGTGGATCTCCCAGTCCTGCTTGTCGAACACGGTGAGAGCGACGCGTGGGTCGCGGCGGATGTGCTCCAGCCGAACGCGCTTCGGATCCATGTTCAGCATGATCCGGCCCGCTCGCCAGTCGTACCAGGTGGCGACCGAATGCGGTGAGCCGTCCTTGCGGATCGTCGCGACGACGGCGGGGTTCGGACGCGAGAGGAACGTGTCCCACTCGCGCGGCAGCGGCATCAGCGGCATGCCGGGAGATTACCCGGCCGCGGCCCGCCGTCTCTCCCAGTAGAGGGCGAGACCCTGGTAGCACTGGGACGCCGGAACCGCGTGCTCGAAGTGGTCGGCCTCGTCGCCGAGGTGGGCGCGCGATGCGACGGTGAACTCCGCCTCCGTCGCACCTTGGCCTACCAGTTCGGCGTCGCGATGGAGCCGTTCCCGCAGCTCGGCCAGATGGCGGCCGACGTCGTCGAAGAGGCCGAAGTGGATCAACGCGAGGCGATCCGGCGTTCGACTCTCGATCTCGTCAAGTGTCTCGTCCCACGCCTCGATGTCGATGTCCGGCGGCGGTGTCGGCGGTATGACGCTGACGGCGGGAGCGATGCGAACGCCGGCAGCATCACCGGCGAGGAGGAGCCCGTCTCGCAGATAGCAGACGTGATGTATCGCGTGCCCGGGGGTCGGGAAGCAGTCGAAGTCGAGCACCCGCTCGCCGACGACGCGGACGTTGGCTTCGGGGATCGGCACGAGCGCGCCCCAGAGCGTGTCGAACGTGTCGCCGTAGATGCGTCGGGCGCTACGTTCGAGCCGCGACGGGTCAACGAGGTGCGGCGCCCCGATCGCCGAGACGTGCACCGTCAGGTGCGGGTTCTCGCGGACGAGCACGCCGGCCGCCCCCGCATGATCGAAGTGGATGTGCGACAGGAGCAGGTGACGCAGGTCGGCGACGGCGAGGCCGTGCCCGGCTAGCCCGTCGCGTAACGCGCCCACCGTCGTTGCCGGTCCGCAGTCGAAGAGCGCCGGACCGTCTGGCGAGTCCAGAAGGAATGCGCCGATCACCCGCTCGCGGCCGAGATGGCAAAGATCGATCAGGCGTGGATCGCTCACGACGGGACTGTACGCTCGTATGGCCTGGGGCCAGCTGTGGAAGGAGTGCGATGAGTGAGCGTGCAGACCAGAACAAGGCGAGCGCCATGGAGTTCTACGACCTGATGTTCAACGAGTGTCGGCCTGCGCAGGCGATCGAGCGCTTCACGGGCGCCACCTACATCCAGCACAACCCAGGCGTAGGCGACGGGAAGCAGGCGTTCATCGACTACTTCGAGCAGATGGCCGTTGAGTATCCGGGCAAAAGCGTGGAGTTCAAGCGCGCAATCGCGGACGAAGAGTTTGCGGTTCTGCACTGCTTCCAGCGCTGGCCGGGCGACCATGACTACGCGGGGATCGACATCTTCCGCTTCGACGGGGACGGCAAGATCGTCGAGCACTGGGATGTGCTGCAGGTCGTGCCGGACGAGTCCGCCAACGACAACGGGATGTTCTGATGCCGACGAACTATGAGCGGGCGTTTGCCGAGCGGCCCGAGGTTTACGAGGCGTGGGGGAGACTGACCGGCGCGATCAAAGCCGGGATGGATCTGCGTCGGTATGAGCTTGCGACGCTCGCGGCTGCGCGGCGTCTGCGCTCGAGCTACTGCTGTCTCGCGCACGGGAAGGTCTTGATGGAGCAGTTCGACGAGCCGGTGCGCGAGATCGCCCTCGACCACCACGCAGCGGGACTCGACGCTGCCGACGTCGCGGTGATGGATCTCGCCGAGAAGGTCGTCGGGGACGCCGCGTCGATCGGCGCCTCCGACCTGCAGCCGCTCCGCGACCTGGGGCTGTCCGAAGCCGAGATCATGGACGTCGTGCTCGCCGCAGCCGCGCGGTGCTTCTTCTCGAAGACGCTCGATGCGCTCGGCGTGCTTCCCGATGCGGGCTACATCGAGCTGGCGCCGGAGCTCCGCGAGGCGCTCGTTGTCGGTCGGCCGATTGCCACTTCCTGAAGCGAACGAAAGAGAGGATGCGCGATGTTGATCAGCACGATGAACGACCTACCTGGCTTCGAGATCGAGGAAGTGTTCGGCGAAGTCTTCGGCCTGACCGTGCGGGCGCGGAACATCGGCTCGCAGATCGGCGCCGGGCTGAAGTCACTGATCGGCGGTGAGCTCGGCGGGATGACGAAGATGCTCGCGCAGGGTCGCGAGGAAGCGATCCAACGGTTGATTGTGGAAGCCGAGCAAAAAGGCGCGAACGCGATCCTGGCGATGCGCTTCGACACGTCCGAGCTGGGTACGACGTGGACCGAGATCTGCGCCTACGGAACGGCTGTCCGCGCCCGCAAGTCGTGAAGGCCATCACCGCGGACGAGTTCGCGAGTCGTCGCGAGCGGCTGCTCGATCATCTGCGTGCGCAGAAGCTGACCGGGTGCGTGCTCTTCGATGACAAGTACATCTCCTACTTCACCGGGTTCGCTTTCCTCGCGACGGAGCGGCCGGTTGCGTGGGCGATGAACGTTGCCGGCGAGATGGCCGCGTTTGTCCCCGAGTTCGAAGTCGAGCGCGTGCGCGCCGAGACCGCGTTCGAGCGGGTCGAGTCGTATCCCGAGTACCCGGGGCTCGAGCATCCAATGCGGATCCTCGAGCGGCTGCTGGCCGATATGGGGATCGCCGCCGCGGGCGCCGACCAGGACGGGTACCCCGGCATCCTCGGCTACGCCGGGCCGGCTCTCTCCGAGGTGACGGGGCAGCGGGTTGTCGCTCTGGCGCCGTTCATCGAGAGCCTGATGGTGCGCAAGAGCCCGGCCGAGGTCGAGCTGATCCGCGAGAGCGCCCGCTGGTGCGAGGCGGCACACCGACTCCTGCAGCAGTACTCCGTTGCTGGCGCGACCGAGGCGGAAGCGAGCCTGCGTGCGGGTTACGAGGCGACGCTCGCGATGTTCGCTGCGATCGGTCACACGGGGCAGCTGTCGTCCTCTGACGGTGTGTCCGCCGGCTACCGCGGCCAGATCGGACAGCGGAGCTCATGGGCGCACGCGGTCGCGCACGACATCGAGTTCAAACCGGGCGATCTCCTCGTGACGGAAACGAGTGCACCGATCTGGGGCTACAACGCGGAGCTCGAGCGTGGGATGGTGATCGGGCCGCCGACCGAGGAGGTGCGGCGGCTCTTCGATCACACGGTTGCGGCACAGCAAGTGGCGTTCGATGCGTTCCGGCCGGGCGCGACGTGCGCGGACATCGACGGCGCCGTGCTCGCGTACTTCGAGACGAACGACCTGCTCGGGAACTGGCGCCAGCACGTGGGCCACGGGATCGGACTGCGGAACCACGAGGCGCCGTTCCTCGACATCGGCGACCAGACGCCGGTCGAGCCGGGGATGATCTTCACGATCGAGCCCGGCGTCTACGCGAGTGACCTCGGCGGCTTTCGCCACTCCGACACGGTCGTCGTCACCGAAGACGGGATCGAGATCCTCACCGACTACCCGCGAGACCTCGAGAGCCTGACGATCCCGGTATAGGGCGAGGCAAGCCTCGCCCTACGTGTCGCGCGCCCGGGCCTCAGCTGTTCCATCCGAGCTTCACCTGTGTCAGGCGGAAGTGATTTCCGGAGGGATCGCGGAAGCCGGAGTCGATCCCGTACGGCGTGTCCGTCGGCTCCTGCACGAACTCGACGCCTCGGCTCTTCAGCTCCTCGTAGTCTCGCCGGCAGTCGTCGGTGCCGAAGAAGAGCCCGCCGGAGGCTCCCTTGGCTAGCAGCGACTGGATCTGCGCGCTCGTGTCCTCGTCGAACACCGGCGGACCCGGTATTGCCATCAGCGTGATCGAGACATCCTGCCCCGGCGTGCCGACCGTCAGCCAGCGGAAATTGCCCATCTCGGGCAGAGTGAGGTCGTCCCGGAGCTCGAGGCCGAGCTTCTCGGTGTAGAACGCGAGCGCTTCGTCCTGGTCGCGCACCCACACCTGGACGTTTGCGAGTTGCATGTTCATTCGTGACCTCCTTGGTTGTCGAACGGTTCGAGGCCACGCTAGTCGGGTTGCCCGCTGCGGTCTTCTCGAAAACTGCTCTTGACCCGACCGTTTGCACTCGGACGCGCATACGCCTGCAGCACGCAGGTCGGGATCCGCACGCGGGTCGCAGCCGGAGGGTGAGCGGCGCGGTATGCGGTCGGCGATTGCCCGTAGATGCGGCTGAAGCTCGTAGTGAACGAGCCGATGCTCTGAAGCCCGACGGCGAGGCAGATCTCCATGACAGAGCGGTCGGTGTTCCGGAGAAGCTCCGCCGCACGCTCGAGACGACGGGTAAGGAGGTACTGGTGCGGCGTCTCCCCGAACGCGCGACGGAACTCGCGGCTGAAGTGCGCGGGGGAGAGGTGCGCCGCCCTGGCGAGCGCGGGCACGTCGAGCGGGTCGCGATAGCGAGCGTCGATCAGATCCTTCGAGCGAAGCAGGTGCCGCGTCGGGTGAACGGGCGTCATCTAGGCGGAATCGGTGCGTTGGCTCGCTCGGGTGGGTCTAGCACAAGAATTGGTGAGAACGTGCCGAAGAGGGCGCGCGCCGTTGGTCCATCCAAAGGCAGATTCCAGCGGAAGGTCTCGGCGCTGATATTCGTGAAGCGACCGCTCGCGACAAGTTCGGCGATTCGTGCGTTTCGGTCGAAGGAAAACGGGAGTATGTGGCTGTCAGGCTTGGTCTGAGGGGGTTGTGGCAGTGGATCGAGAATCGGGGTCAGCGCCTCATACAGGGCATCAGGTCGATCCGGATCGTGGAACGCTGTCCACCACACAGCCCACCGTCCGCCGAGAGCAAGTAGTCGAGCGACCTTCGACAACCCGATAGCCGGGTTTATCCAATGGAACGCCGTCGCACAGGCGATGAGAGAAAACGAACAATCGTCGAGTAGAGCGTCCTCGAACGTCTCGTTGCGTACCTCAACCCGATCACCGAATCGCTCAGCAAGGAACTGCGAGAGCGACGGATCGGGCTCGACCACAACGAGCGGTTCGGCCCCATGAGGCAGTAGCTCGACGGTTGCCTGCCCCGCACCAGGCCCTATCTCGAGCGTTGGCAAGCCCGCCGTCAGGCCACATCTTTCAACCAGCACATCGAACACATCGTCTGGATAGCCTGGTCTTCCAGTTGCGTAACCGGCTGCGTCCGTCCCGAACACCGTCCGACCCCGCTCCCGACGGATCTCGGGCCCGAAGCTGCGTTCACCACGCGTAGAGGAGCCTTCGGGCACGAGTGAGACTCTGCCCGAACCGCGGGTGGTTGGTGCGTGCTGGGGCTAAGCGGAACTGCGGGCGGATTGGGAAGCCAGCGCGTACTGGAGATCGGCGATCAGGTCGTCGGCAGATTCGATTCCGGCCGACAGGCGGACCAGGTTGCGCGGCGCTGCGAACTCCGACTCTGCTGTCGCGCCATGGGTCATGCGGAACGGGTGCTCGATCAGGCTTTCGACTCCGCCCAGGCTCTCGGCTAGTGTCCACACCTTCGTCCGCGCGACCAGCGCGACCGCTTCCTCCTCGCTCGTGGCCAGGAACGAGACCATGCCGCCGAAATCGCTCATCTGACGCGCCGCGATTTTGTGGCCAGGATGGTCGGTCAGCCCCGGGTACAGCACACGCTCGACTGCCGGGTGCCCGCTCAGGAACTCGACCACGGCGCGCGCGTTCGCGCAGTGCTGGCGCATCCGCACGGCAAGCGTCTTCACGCCGCGCAGCACGAGCCACGCGTCGAACGGGCCGGGCACCGCGCCGAGCGACTTCTGCAGGAACTTCAGACGCTCGGCGATCTCGGCGTCGCTCGTCGCGGCGAAGCCGCCGATCACGTCGGAGTGGCCGCCGATGTACTTCGTCGTAGAGTGGACCACGACGTCGGCACCGAGCTCGAGCGGACGCTGCAAGTACGGCGTCGCGAACGTGTTGTCGACGACGACCTTCGCGCCGACACGATGCGCGGCGTCCGACACGGCACCGATGTCCACGATGTTCAGCAACGGGTTGGTCGGCGACTCGATCCAGACGAGCGCGACGTCGTCACCGAGGCGCGCGGTCACAGCGGCGGGATCCGACAGCTCCGCGGGCGTCAGGTACGTGAAGCGGTATCCCTTCGGCTCGTAGACCTGCGAGAACATGCGGTACGTGCCGCCGTAGACGTCGTTCACGCAGACGACGCGCTGGCCCGGGTCGACGAGGTGCATGATCGTCGTCGTCGCGCCGAGGCCCGACGAGAAGGCGTGGCCGGAATCGGCGCTCTCCAGGGAGGCGAGGCACTCCTCGAGCGCCTTGCGGGTCGGGTTCTGGACGCGCGCGTAGTCGTAGCCCTTGTGGACGCCGACCGCCTCCTGGGCGAACGTCGAGGTCTGGTAGATCGGCGTCGTCACCGCGCCCGTCGCGGAATCGGGCTCTTGGCCGGCGTGGATCGCTCGCGTCTCGAAGTCCATCGCGCGATCGTAGTCGGAAGACTCCTCCGCAGGTCGGTCGGCTACACCGACGCTCGAAGCGCCTTCGACCAGGCGCGCGGGAGCTTCGACGCAAGCTTGATCTCGCCCGCGCCGAGCCAGCCGGCGAGCTCGCGAAGCGCGCCACCGATATCCGCGCCGGCGTCGGCAGGTGCGTCGGGCTGCGCCCAGAGCCCGTCGACTCGCAGGGCGCCGGCCCTTCGGTCGAAGACAGGCTCGATCCGGCCGATCAGCTCCTCGTTGCGGAGGATCGGCAACACGTAGTAGCCGAACTCGCGCTTCGCCTTCGGCACGTACATCTCGAGCCGGTAGCGAAAGCCGAAGAGCGCTTCGGCACGGTCGCGGTCGTGGATCAGGCGGTCGAACGGCGAGAGGAACGTCGTCCGAGGCAAGACGGGGGCCTCGACGGCGTCCGGATGCGCCTCCCAGCCCTCACGGACGCGGCGCACCCCGAGGGTGCGGAACCGCTGCTCAGCGTTGTGCGCCTCCGCGGCCTTGATCGTCAGTGCCTTTGTCTCCGGATACCAGCGCTCGGCGAGGTCCCACAGCCGCTGCCCTTCGAGGCGCCCGACGACGGCGATCTCGCCGTGAACGTGGAGAGCCTCCAACATCAGACCAACGCGGCGCGAGCCCCACCATCGGTGGTCACGCGGCTCGCCTTTGGCGCGATCGTCCAGCGTCCGGGAGAGCAGCGGGCCGCGCTCGGCGATCTCGCGGAGGACGTAGCGGCGGAACGCGCGGTTCTCGGCGACGAAGCCACGCACCCAGCGCTCGTGTTTGTAGCGCGTCGACTGCCGCCAGCGGCGCTGGAACGCGAGGACGAGCGGGAGCTCCTCGATCGGCCTCACGAACGCGTTCCACTCGAAGAGCTGCCTCGTGTCCCAGAGCAGCCGATCGAGCTCCGCGGTGTCGTAGGTGCCGAGGCGGCTCCAGAGGACGAGGTGCTGCGGTGTCGCGACCGACGCGATCGGGTCGAGCTGGAGGAACCCGAGCCGTCGCACGGTGTCGAGCACGGTTGTTGCCGAGCCGTCGAGGAGCTGGGAGCGCACCGCGATGCGTCGTGCCTCCTCCGCGGAAACGAGCCTCATCGCTGGACCCGCTCTAACCCGATCGACACACGCAGGCGGTCGAGCGCCCGATCGAATGCCTCGTCGAGCGCGCCGGACGCGCGGACGCCCGGCTCGCGATGAAATGCCTTGACAAGGAGCGTCCCAGCGGCGCGATCCGACTTGAGGTCGGCTCGTCCCACGATGCGATCCCGCCAGAGCAGCGGTAGCACGTAGTAGCCGTACACACGCTGCGGCTCTGGCTTGTAGACCTCGATCAGGTGGTCGAAGCCGAGGACGCGACGCGCGAACGGCCGATCCCACAACAGGTTGTCGAACGGGGAGAGCAGGACCGCCGCCGACGGCGCAGGCCGATCGAGCTCTTGGCCGGCGCAGACGACCACGGGCGCGCCACCGTCGTCGACCTGCACGCGTTCGAGCAGGCCGTCGGCGACCAGGCCGTCGAGTGACGGGCGCACGCGCGCGACCCCACCCTTGAGCCGCCAGTGCTCGACGATGCCGGCCTCGGTGAGTGCCCCCCGCGCGGAGACAGCCTTCAAGGCGAGCGCGCGCAGGCGTTCGGCGTCGCTCGGAGGGGGCGCGTCGAGAACAGCTCGTGGCAGCACACGTTCGGGGAGGTCGTAGAGGCGTTGGAAGCCCTGCCGATCGGCCGTTACCAGCGCGCCGGTGTTCCACAGCCGTTCCAGCATCGCCTTGGCCGGCTTCCAGTTCCACATCCCGCCCTCGGTCGAGCCTTCGAAATGACGGGAACCGAGCGGTCCGCGAGTGCGGATCTCGTCCAGAATCTCGTCCGCGAGATGCGGATGCGTCTTGTCGACGTCGCCATACCAGCGCCGGCCGCCGTTACGCATCGCCGCCGCGAACAACGGCCAGTCCTCAGCCGGGAGGAGACATGCCTCGTGCGCCCAGTATTCGAAGACGCGGCCGCCGCGCAGCAGCTTCGAGACGGTGTCGGGCTTGTACGCCCCGACCCGAGAAGAGATGGCGATCCGGTGGCTGCGGTCGACGGTAGAGATCGAGTCGAGCTGGACGCACGACAGGCGGCGGATCAACTCCGCAACCTCGCGCGCCGACGCTGTCCTCCGACGCCCCGCGTACCCTTGGGCATCGACAACGAGGCGTCGAAGCGCGGTCGTTGTGATCGTGCGCACGCCGAATGTTCTATCCGATGCGATCCGTCATCTCATTTCTGGTCATCGCCGTGGCAGTTCTCTACGGGTTGGGCATCTGGCTGTTTCTCCTGCACAAGGACGATCCGCTTCCCGGGCACAAAGCTGACGCGGTCGTTGTTCTCGCCGGCAGCCAGAAGAGGTTGCCGGTCGCCCTCGTCCTCATGCGACGGCACGCCGCGAAGACGCTCGTCGTCTCGGAGACAAGCGCCTCCGACGACCCGGCGCGCTTCCGGCTGTGCCACGGCCCCAAGCCCAGCGGCTACCAGCTGATCTGTCAGCACGCCGAGCCGTTCTCGACGCGCGGTGAGGCGCAGCTGGCGGCGGCGCTTGCGACGCGAAACCACTGGCTCTCGCTCATCGTCGTCAGCTCGCGCTACCACCTCTACCGGGCCGAACGGCTCTTCGGGCGCTGCACATCGGCGAAGCTCGTCATGCGGGGAACGAGCGCCGACACGTGGATCCGCAAGGCAGTTTCGATTCCCTTGGAGTGGGCCAAGCTCGCGCGCTCGGTCACGTTCCAGCGCGGCTGCTAGAGGCTTGATGTGAAATAGGGCGAGGCTTGCCTCGCCCCCCTCATTCGGGCGTCGAGCCGCCGAGGATCGCGGCCAGCCGCGACGAGTCGATGTTCCCTCCGGAGACGATGCAGACGATTCTGCCGCTGCCGGCCCGACCGGAGATTGCGGCAGCGACAGCGAGAGCTCCCGCGCCCTCTGCGACGACCCGGGAGCGTTCGGCCAGGAGCCGGACCGCTGCAGCCGTCTCGTCGAGCGAGACGACGTACGAGCCGGAGAGCAGCGCACGCGCCCGTTCCCACATCGGCGGCAGCAATGCCTTCGAGCCAGAACCGTCGACGAACGAGGCGCGGTAGTCGACCGCCACGGGATCGCCGCCGTTGGCGAGCGTGGCTGCCACGGGCGCGCCTGTCTCGGGCTCGCAGGCGAACACTCGTGTCGTGGGAGAGCGTGCTGCGAGAGCGCTCGCGATGCCCGTCGTCAGGCCGCCGCCGCCCCAAGGGATCAGGACTGTGTCGATTGCCTCGAGTTGCTCGACGAGCTCCAGTCCGATCGTGCCGTTCCCGGCCATCACCTTGTCATCCATCACCGGGTGCACGAACAACCCTTCGACGCCGGGATAGGTCCCTTCCTCCATCGCCTGCCACCAGCGCGCGTACGAGACTTTGATCACACGCCCGCCGAGACGCTCAATCGCTGCGATCTTCGTTTCGGGCGCATGGTCGGGCGCGACGATCGTCGCCGGGATCCCGAGATCGCGTGCCACCCAGGCGACGCCTTGCGCCATGTTGCCGGCGCTCGTCGTGAGCACTCCGTGGGCTATGGCTTGGGACGATGCCTGCCGGATCGCGTTCGCGGCGCCGCGGATCTTGAAGGAGCCGATTGGCTGGAGGCACTCGAGCTTCAGCCAGATCTCGGTGTCGGGCAGATCGACCTGGAGCCTGACCAGCGGCGTCCGAATCGCGTCGTTCGCGATCACCTCCCGCGCGCGCTCGATCTCGGCGAGCGGGATCAGAACTCGACCTCCGTGCCGATGCCGCGCTCTCTCGCTCGGGCGACGACGAGCTCGGCTGCCGCAAGATCCTCAACCGCGAGCCCGAGAGACTTGAACAGCGTCAGCTCGTCGGCCGAGGTCCGCCCGGGATGGAGGCCTTCGAGCAACTCGCCGAGCTCCGCCTTGATGTGATCGGAGCCGATCCCTGTTTCCTCTGCGGCCATCAGGTAGTCGCCGGCCTCGTTCACCGTCGACTCACGCCGGTCGACGAACAGCGACGCTGCGGCGACGGTCTCCGAGTCGAGCTCGCGGGCCGAGGCGATCGAGGAGCCGACGGCGTTCAGGTGGGTTCCGGCCGCGAGAAGATCGTGCTGGATGATCGGCTCGCGCGCCGACGTCGTCGTGCAGACGACGTCCGCGCCGTCGAGTGCCGCCCTGATCGTCTCGGCGAGCACGACACCAGTTTCGGTGGCGAGCGCTGCAGCCCGTTCTGCGCCACGGCTCCACAATCGAATCTCCGCACCGGGAAGGACGCACCGCATCGCCTCGATGTGCGAGCGTCCCTGGACGCCTGCGCCGATCACCGCAACCACGCGCGAGTCGGGGCGCGCTAGAAGCCGCGTTGCGACACCCGACACGGCGGCTGTCCTGATCTCCGTCACGGCAGAGGCATTCAGAAGCGCCCGTAGCTCACCGGTGTCGCCGTCGTGGAGCATCACCGCACCCTGGTGCGGATCCTTGCCGCGAGCCGAGTTGCCAGGCGAGATCACAATCTCCTTGAGTGAGAACACCGGTGCGTCGCCACCGCGATAGGCGGGCATGAAGCCCATCAGCGAAGACGCGTTCGCCGGCCGGAAGATGAATCGCAACGGCATCGAGAGCTCCTCCCGCTGGAGCGCTGCGAGCACGTCCGCCATCGCGTCGATGCACGACTCCATGTCCAACAGCTCGCGCACCTCTGCGTCGGTCAGGATCAGGACGCTCACGCAAATACCTCCATCAGTCGGGACACGTCTGCACTCGTCAGATTCAGCCCGAGCGCCTCGACGGCGGGCGCGAGATGCTCGGCGCGGCCCGGGCCGACCACGATGCCTGTGACCTCTGGCTGGGCGAGGAGCCAGGCGAGCGCGAGTCCGGCCATGGACACTCCCCGGTCGGCCGCCTCCGCCTCCAGGCTCTCGAGTGCGCCGAAGACCTGCTCGTTCACGTACTCCGCATAGCCTTCCGGCCGCTGGGTCATCCGCGAACCCGCTGGGAACGCCTCGCCGCGCCGGTACTTGCCTGTCAGCCAGCCACCCGCCAGCGGGCCGAACGGGACGTAGCCGAGCCCATGCGCTCGCAACACCGGGAAAACGGTCTGCCGATCGTCCTGGTCGAGCAGCGAGTACGAGTTCTGCACCCACTCGTAGCGCGCGAGTCCCTCGAGCTGCGAGATCTCGAGCGCCTCGGCGAGCTGCTCAGCAGTGAAGTTCGAGGCGCCGATCGCGCCGACCTTGCCCGCGCGCACGAGCGAGTCGAAGGCGCGCAGCGTCTCCTCCTGCCGCACATCGGAGTCGAAGGCGTGCGTCATATAGAGCGCGACCCGCTCGACCCCGAGTCGGGCGAGGCTCGTGTCGATCTGCCTCAGGATCCGAGAGCGTGAGAGGCCGCGATCGTGTCCGGCGTCCATGGGGTTGAAGGTCTTCGTCTCGATTGCGAGCTCGTCCCGGACGGCGTTGCTCTTCGTCTGGAGCCACTCGCCGATCCAGGTCTCGCTGTGGCCGCCTCCGTAGGCGTCGGCGGTGTCGAACGCGCGAACGCCGAGATCCCAGGCCGCATCCATGATCCGGAACGCCTCGTCCTTCGCGATTCCCTGCCCGAAGAACGTCGGCGAGGAGCCGACGCCGCCGAAGTTGCCGCAACCGAGGACGATCCGCGTAACCTCGATCCCGCTGCCGCCGAGTCCTCGCCTCTCCACGCCGCGAGACTACTTGGCGTCGGCGGTCGCGTGATAGACAGGAGACATGCAGTATCGCCGCCTCGGTTCGAGTGATCTCGTCGTTTCGGAGATCGCCCTCGGCTCGTGGCTCACCCTCGGCGGCGGGATCGACGGCGGCACGGCGCGGGCGATCGTCGACCGCGCGTTCGACCTCGGCATCAACTTCATCGACACGGCGAACGTCTACAACCGCGGTGCGGCGGAGGAGCTCCTCGGAGAGCTCCTTGCCACGAGGCCGCGCGACTCGTACGTCCTCGCGACGAAGCTCTACTTCCCGATGTCCGACACCGACCGCGGGCTGTCCCGGAAACAGGTCGAAAAGCAGCTCGACGCGTCGCTCGCCCGACTCCGCACCGACCATGTCGATCTCTACCAATGCCATCGGTACGACTCGGACACGCCGCTCAAGGAGACGATGGAAGCGCTCACCGCTGCAGTCCGCGTCGGGAAGGTGCGCTACGTCGGCTTCAGCGAATGGACGCCGTCGCAGATCCAGGCGTCGCTCGACGTGCCGGGAAGCGAGAAGTTCGTCTCGAGCCAACCCGAGTACTCGATCCTCCACCGCGCACCCGAGCGCGGCGTAATCGACGTCTGCGCCGCAAACGGCATCTCGCAGATCGTCTGGTCGCCGCTCGCTCAAGGCGTGCTTACCGGCAAGTACCGCGCCGGTGATGCCCCGCCGGCGGGTACGCGGGCGAGCTCGGAGAAGATGGGCTGGGCGATCGGGCGCTACCTCTCCGACGACGTGCTGGCTGCGGTCGACCGGCTGAGGCCGATCGCGGACGATCTCGGCATCCGGCTGTCACAGCTTGCGCTCGCCTGGGTGCTGCGGGAGCCGAACGTCGCCTCGGCAATCGTCGGTGTCAGCCGGCCCGAGCAGCTCGACGAGAACGCGGTTGCGTCAGGGCTGCATCTCGACGCGAGGACGCTCGCAGCGATCGACGACGCGGTTCAAGACGTCGTCAGGTACGAGCGCTAGCTTCCGCTACTGGATCTGCGTCTCGCAGTCGGCGTTGAACGTGTCGGTGCCAGGGCCGCCGATTGCGACGTCCGTGCCGGCGCCGCAGCTGATCGCGTCGTTGCCGCCGCCGCCGAGGATGCAGTCGTTGCCCCCGGCGCCGCTCATCGTGTTTGCAGCGGCGGACCCGAGCAGGAGGTCGTTGCCTGCCGTTCCCGTGCTGCCGGCTACTACCGTTGCCAGCGTGATGGCAGAGCAGCTGGACGGCTTCAGCTTGTCCGCGGTGATCGTCGTCACGAAGCGGGTGACCGTGGTGCCAGGCACCGCATTGCTCGCGCTCAGGGCCGGGCCTGCGAAGCAGAACACCAGCGCGCTGATCCCGAGTACGAGCCGAAAGAGACATCTGGCCATCGTTATGGCCTAGCTCGAGCGGCGTCGCTTCGTGCCGCCGCCCAGGCCGGCCACGAGTACGAGCAGTACGGCGAGCGTCGCCGCGACAGGCGGTCGGTGGAGCTGCAGGACGAGCCGACCGGCGGACGGGATGTGAATCCAGAGGCGCCCGACGAGCTGCGATCGCGTCGGCCGGTCAGGGTCGACAAAGGAGTTGTTGTCGCCCTTGAACACGTAGCGACCACCATGGATTGCGACGATCCGGTGCAGGACGACGCGATGGATTAGCCCGCTTCGGTAGCCGACGACGTCGCCTACGCGATACGTGTGTTGCGGGCGAAGAGCGACCAGATCGGACAGCCGGAGCTTCGGGAGCATGCTGGTGCCATCGACCGTGACAACGGTGGTCGAACCGCCGAGCGGCGGCGGCGCAACGTACCACCAGGTAGCCGCGAAGGCCGCCGCAGCGAGAGCGATCGAGAGAGCCATCCGCGTCCGGGCGAACCGTCGGCGAGCAGACGAGTTCGGCGGCGCGCTCAATGAGCGCGCCGCCGATTCGTCGAACGTGGCCGGTGCGACGACCGTGGACATGCCTACTGCGCTGCGACGACCGTGAGCTGTGTCGCGGCAACTGCCGTCGCCTGGGGCGACGTCGTGGCGCAGGTGACGCTGCCCGTCGTGTTGGTGCAGCTGTACCAGGAGCCGGCGGCTGCGAGCTGAACCTTCACTGTGCTCGCTGCAGCCGGAGCGATCGTGAACGCCACCGAGTCGAGGTTCGTCGGCGTGGTGGAGTTCAGCGTGTACGCGATGCTGCTCACCGTGTAACCGCTGATCGTGCCGGAGCCGGAGCCGGCCGTGCTGCCCGGCACCGTGTTCGTCGCCGCGTAGGCGTACACGCCGGCACCGATCGCGACTGCGATCAGTGCGACGATCAGCGTGCGGCTGGGTCTGCGTACAAGGGTCATCGAGTCTCCTTGGGGTCTGTCCCGGTTTCAGGTCGGACATCGTTCGGGCCAAGCTCCACGATCGGTGTTGGGCGGGTAGACAGCACCCCCCTTAAGGGGGATTCCCGTTACACCCGGGGCCGCCGATCCCCTCACTTGTCACCGGAACAGGGGACATCCCAGCCGAAGGAGCACGACATGCACGAACAACGGAGCGCTGCGACACAGTCGCCAGCCCGCCTGCTCCACCTTCTCGCCGTCATCGCCGCGATCACGAACGACGCAACCGATGTCGACGACGCGCCGCTCCCGCGCGCCCTGGTAGAGATCTGCCACTTCACTGGGTGGCCTGTCGGACAGGCGTGCCTCGTCTCTGCTGATGGCATCACCTCGCACCACGCGTGGCATGTCGACGACGCGCGTCGGCTAGCAAGGCTGCGAGCGGGGTTGGAGGAAGCGGTGAGTACCGATGTCCTTATAGATCGCGTGCTCTCGACCGGCGAGCCGTCAATCGTCGAAGATCTCGGCGCCGATCCGACGCTGACGACCGCCGCTGATGCTGTCGCCGCAGGTCTACAGAGTGCGATTGCCGTTCCTGTACGGGTCGGGAAACAGGTCGTCGCGGTTATGGGGTTCTACTCAACGACTCCAATTGGCTCCGATCCCGACCTTCTCGAGGTGCTGCAGACCGTCGGCGTCCAACTGGTCAGGATGATCGAGCGCGCACGGGCGAACGAGCTCATCCAAGCTGCGCACGCCCGTCAGCGTTTGTTCTTCGAGGCGTCGAGCGATGCGGTTTTCATTGTTGACGCGATGGCGCACATCACCGACGCCAACGCTGCTGCCTGCCGTCTGCTCGGTTGCACGGTCGACGAGCTGATTGGCCTGAGCCCCAACGACTTCGCAGCGCCCGAGTGGGCGGACGTGATCAAGAACAGCGTGGAGGCGAAGCTCCGAGGAGAACAGGTGACGAGCCATTACGAGTACGTCGTGGTCGACTTTGCCGGTAACCGCATACCGGTCGAGGTGACGGCGACCGTCTTGCGCGACGGTGACGAGGTGGTCGGCATTCATGCGCTGATCCGCGACCTCCGCGAGCACCGGCGGTCGGAACGGGCGCTGCGCGAGAGCGAGGAGCGCTTCCGCGGCGCCTTCGAGGCGGCGCCGATCGGCATGGCTCTCGCGTCGCCCGAGGGACGCTGGCTAAAGGTCAACGATGCTCTCTGCGAACTCGTCGGCTACACGGCCGGCGAGCTTCTGACCATGCGGTTTCACGACGTCACCCACCCTGACGATCTCGCTCCCGATCTGGCGCTCGGCGTGCGGCTTCGTGCAGGCGAGTTCAGTTCGTACCAGATGGAGAAGCGCTACGTCCGCAAGGACCGGAGTGTGGTGTGGATCCATCTCAGTGTCTCTCTCGTCAGGGACGACGACGGGACGCCTGCGTACTCCGTCGCGCAGATCCTCGACATCGACGAGCGCAAGCGGCGTGAGCTCGAGGCGGAGGAGTTTCGCTCGCGGCATCCGCTCGCCGGCTCTCTGAGTCCACGCGAGCGTGAGGTTCTCGGTCTGCTGGCACACGGGAAGACCAGCGCCGAGGTCGGCGTCGAGCTCGGCGTTGCGGAGGAAACGGTTCAAACCCACGTTCGCCGCTCGATGGCGAAGCTCGACGCGCGCTCGCGTACTCAGGCCGTGGCATCTGCGATCCGGCTCGGCTGGCTCGCAGAAGAGCACCCGGCCGCGGGCTAATGCGTGCGGGTCAACTGTGACGGCGGACTGTCGATAGCCAGACCATGGCGGATACGGTCCGCGATCTGGCCCGTCTCGAACAGGAGGAGCGCGCGGTGTCGCAGCGTCGTCGACGCGTGCACGAGCGGATCGACTTCATCCGTGGTACCGGCGCGCAGGACGAGGACAGCCTCGACCGCCTCGCCAAGCTCGAAGCGGAGGAGAAGGAGGTGTCGCAGCGGCGCCGTGAGCTGCATGACCGCATTGACGCGCTGCGGAGCCAGGTGGGAACCGCCGGTCCTCCGCCAGGCCCGCAGGTTAAGCAGCAACTCCTCGAGAGACCGGGCGGAGCGTACGTCGCAGCGATTCATATCGGCTTCGGCTCTCTGACGCGCGACGACAACGACGGCTAGCTGCGATGCTGGACGGCGTGGCCGCCGCCCTGCCGAATCCTGTCACCTTCGTCATCGCTGTGGCGATCGCCGCGTGCATCTCAATTGGGGTCTTCAACCACGCGAACAAGCACGGGAGCCAGCATGCAACGGCGTGGGGGGTTGGCGCGTTTCTCGCCGCCGGCATAATCGTGCCGTTCTACTTCCTCCGCTTCTGGCTCGCGCGCAAACCGCGGGTCTAGGCGCTAGGCGTGCGCGAGTGGACTGAGGGCGTCATGCAGGCGATGAGGCCGTACCGGATGCACGTGTTCCTGCTCGCGTTCACGGTGGTGATGCTCGTAGCGGACGGGATGCTCGGCGGGCTCGGGCCGCAGCTTGCCCTCGGCGTCGTTGCATCCGGCGTGCTGTTCGCTCTCTCGCATCGCGTCGAGGGACTCCAGCGGCTGCAGCTATGGCTGTGCGTCCCGATCGCAACCGGGTTCGAGGCGATCGGCTCGCTCGTCTGGGGCGGCTACACCTATCGACTCCACAACATCCCTCTCTACGTCCCTCCCGGGCACGCACTCGTCTATCTCTTCGGGATCACCGCCGCAACGCTGCCCGTGGTGCAGCGACACGGCCGGCGTGTGCGCCATACGGTGCTTGCGGTCTGCACGATGTGGACGGTCGCGGGCGTCACGGTGCTCCAGCCGCTGACGGGGCGGCTCGATGTCCAAGGGCTGCTTCTGCTGCCGCTCTTCGCGTGGTGCATTCTGTTCTCTGGGCGCGGCGACCTGTTCGCGGCGATCTGGGTCGCCACGATGACGATCGAGGTGGTGGGAACCTGGGCCGGGGATTGGGCTTGGGCGGCGCACGCGCCATGGACGCATATTTCGTCCGGTAACCCACCGTCGGCTATCGCGGCCGGCTACGCGGTCATCGACGGGTCAGTCGTGCTGGTCGGTTGCGTTGCCGCTCGCGTTCTCGCGCGTTTTCGTCCCGACCCGCTGGAGTCGATCCCGGCGAGGTTTAGGATCAGCGTATGGATGTCCACGCTTGGAGCGATTGGCCGGTCGAGCAGCTCAATCCGCTCGTCGGGCGGCAGATGGCCCACACGGCGACGATGACGGTTGCGCGGATCATCCTCGCGCAGGGCGCTTTCGTACCGCGCCACGAGCATCCGAACGAACAGGTCACGAATGTGCTCGAAGGGCGCCTTCGCTTCGTCATCGGTGACGAGGAGCAGATCGTCTCGGCCGGTTCGACGGTGCTGATTCCAGGAAACGTGCCGCACGAGATCGAGGCCCTCGAGGATTCGATCGCGCTCGACGTCTTCTCGCCGGTGCGCGAGGACTGGGTGCGCGGCGACGACGCCTACCTGCGCGGCTAGCTCGGCGTCGCGGACAGCTCGGGTGAGGGGCCGCTCTCGTTGCCCGAGGTGTCCACCGCGCGGATGACGTAATACGACGGAATGCCGGGCGGGGCGGTTGCGTCGGTGAAGCTCTCGAGGATGACGAGTCTCGCGTTGAGCATGGTGTACGGCCCGCCCGGTGCCTTCGCGCGGAAGACCTCGAAGCCGGCGACGTCTGCGTCGATCGGGGCGCGCCACATGAGTTGGACGGTCTTGCCGGCGGGGGCTGCGCTTGCCAACGGCGCAGCCGGCGGAGTGGTGTCGTCGAACAAGAACGGCAGCTTTGCGAGAAGGGGGACGATCGGGACATAGCGGTTGTCGTCGACTCGGATGTCGCCGCCACCGGGAAGCTCGTCGCGGAGGCAGATCATCGTGCGCGCCTCCCCGGTCAGGATGCCGGCCTGCCAGTCATACGGGGTTTGAATGCTGCCGGCCGCGGCGAGGATCGCCGGGATCGAACGTCGCTTCAGCTCGTCACGGATGAGGTTGCGTGCGGACGCGAGCGTCGCATGGACTTGGGTGAGAGCAGCCAGATAGGCGTTGCGGTCACCACCGAAATCGCGATCGATCGACTGCTGCTCGACCGCGAGCACCTGGTCGTTGCCGACCTGCAGCCGCGAGCGAAAGACGATGCGTCCGAACAGCGTGTCGAGGGCCGAGCCTCGATCGCCGGTGAACGCTGCGAGCCGGGTGATGTCGGTCGAGAGGATCCGGCGCGAGTGGTAGAGATTGCAGGCAACACCGCGTGGCAGCACGATCTGCCCCTCGGTCAGGGAGACGTTGAACCCGGCGCCTCCGACGGCCGGCGCGTCGCACAATGTCTGGTTGCGCGCCCACAGAGAGACGCAGGCGGCTGCGGGCTTGTCTGCGTCGACGCTTCCCGCACCGAACGTGCCCCAACCCCAGGCCCAGACCGAGCCGAGGTGCAGGTCCGCCGCGACCTGGCGGGCGGCAAGCGTCTGCCACTTGACGACACGGAGCCACGCCTCGCGCGGCTGCAGACCCTGGCGTCCGCCGGCGCCCGCGATCAGTCCCGAATGGAAGCCGAGCACGAGCCCGAGTCGTGCCGGCGGGATGCCGACCGCAAGGAAGGGCGCGAGCGCCTTGCGCATCCCGAGGCGAACGCGGCGGTTCCCGAGGAGAGAGCCGAGCGTCGAGATCTTGCGCGCGTCGAAGTACGCCTCGTATGCGATCGAGCCGGCCTGGCCGATCTGCTGCCACCACGACGCGGCGTCGCCGGCAAAGCTCGGGCTGCCGTTGACGAAGAGCAACGGATGTGCGCCGTGCGCTGCAAGACCCTGCATCAGGGCGAGGATGTTGGCGCGGTATGTCGCGTTCGTGGTCGACCACGGTGTCGGGAGCGACGATCCGAACAGCTCGTTGAGCGTGATCCAAGGTGTCGCACACGCGCTCGAGGCTGCTGCCTTCGTATAGAGCGCGTCGGCGACGGCCGGCATAGTCGTGGGGTCGGCGGGAGCCGATGGCTGCCCGACGAGCTTCGGCAGGCCGAGCACCATGTACGTCGTCGTAGCGCCCTGCTTGCGGAAGTAGGCGGGGATCGCCGTTCCGCTCGTCGCGACGACGACACCCGGGCGGGCCAGCACCTTGCGCGTATCGGGCTTGACTGGGCCTTCGCCGTAGTCGACCCAGAGCGGCGCCGCGTCGGCCACGCCGCACGCGTCGGTGCGTCGCTGGGGCGCAGACGAGGCGGTGACGGCGGCGGTCAACCCAGCTGCGACGACGGCCAGAACGGCAAGCGTGCGAATCACGCCGCCACGCTAGTTCGTGACCGTGAGCAGACCGTTAGGAACTCGTACGGAAGCCGGCTCGCGCTAGTCTCGCCTGCATGAGCTACGTCGCAGCCGACGACCGCTACGCCAGCATGCCCTACCGGCGCAGCGGGCGGAGCGGCCTCCAGCTGCCCGCGCTGACGCTTGGTCTGTGGCAGAACTTCGGGAACGAGGTCGAGTTCGAGACGTGCCGCGCGATCGTCCGGCGGGCATTCGATCTCGGCATCACGCATTTCGATCTCGCGAACAACTACGGCCCGCCGTACGGCTCGGCAGAGGAGAACTTCGGCCGCCTGCTGCGTGAAGACCTTGGGCCGTACCGGGACGAGCTGATCGTCTCGACGAAGGCCGGGTACGACATGTGGCCAGGTCCGTATGGCGAGTGGGGGTCGCGTAAGTACCTGATCGCGAGCCTCGACCAAAGCCTCGCGCGGATGGGGCTCGACTACGTCGACATCTTCTACTCGCACCGTTTCGACCCGGACACGCCGCTCGAGGAGACGATGGGCGCGCTCGACACCGTCGTGCGGCAGGGGAAGGCGCTGTACGTCGGGATCTCGTCGTACTCCGCGGAGATGACCCGCGAGGCTGCTGCGATCCTGCGCGGGCTCGGCACGCCGCTCGTCATCCACCAGCCGTCGTACTCGATGCTGAACCGCTGGATCGAGCCGGAGCTGCTCGACGCGCTCGGTGAGCTCGGTGTCGGCTGCATCGGCTTCTCACCGCTCGCGCAGGGGATGCTGACCGATCGCTACCTCGACGGGATCCCGGAGGGATCGCGCGCCAGCAGGCCAGGGTCGCTCTCGCCGGAGCTACTCACGGACGAGACGCTCGCGAAGATCCGCGCGCTGAACGAGATCGCGCAAGGACGCGGCCAAAGCCTCGCGCAGCTCGCGCTCGCGTGGACGCTGCGGGACTCGCGGATGACCTCGACGCTCGCCGGTGCTTCCAGCGTCGCCCAGCTGGAGGCGAACGTCGGCGCGCTTTCGCGCCTCAACTTCACATCGGACGAGCTCGACGAGATCGACCGCTACGCCACCGATGGGGCGCTGAACCTTTGGAAGAAATCGAGTGACGCTGTCTGACGCGACGCACGAGCTCGCGCCGGAGCTCGTGCATTTCACCTGGGACGTCGGCCACGAGCCGGCTCTGATGATCGAGAGCGGCGACACGGTCACGCTCGAGACGCGTGAAGTCAGCGACAACCAGATCACGCCGGAATCGAACGCAGCTGCTCTTGCGACTGTCGACGCGGCCCGCTACTACCCACTCGCCGGGCCGATCTACGTCGAAGGCGCGGCACCGGGGGACACGCTCGCCGTGGAGATACTCGACTTGAGAACCCGAGACTGGGGTTGGGCCGCCATCATCCCCGGCCTCGGGTTGCTTCCCGATGACTTTACGGATCCGCATCTCCGTATCTTCGACCTCACCCGCGGCGACGTGACGTACCTGCGCGACGACATCGCGATCCCGATCGAGCCGTTCCTCGGCACGATGGGTGTCTGCCCGGCAGGCGCGAGCGAGCAGCCCGTCATGCCGCCCGGAACGTTCGGCGGCAACATGGACACGCGCCAGCTCGTTCGCGGGACGACGCTGTGCCTGCCGGTGCAAGTCGAGGGTGCGCTATTCAGCTGCGGTGATGCCCACGCAGCGCAGGGCGACGGCGAGGTCTGCGTCACCGGGATCGAGACCCCGATGGGCGCGACCCTGCGCTTCACGCTCCAGAAGGGGAAGACGATTCCAGCACCGCAGTTCCAGACGTCCGGCGCGCTGACGCGACGGGTCGACGGCGCGGGTTTCTACGGCACGACAGGTGTCGGCCCCGATCTCTACGTGGCCGCGCAGGACGCCGTACGGGCGATGATCGTGCAGCTCGGTGACCGCTACGACCTCACGCCGGAGGATGCGTACGTGCTGTCGAGCCTCTGCGTCGACCTGAAGATCTCGGAGATCGTCGATGCCGGTCAGTACGTCGTGAGCGCGCTGCTGCCGCTCGCGATCTTCAGCTGATCGGAGCGGGTCGTAGACTGGCGCCCGTGCCCGAGAAGCCCGAGGTCGCGGATCACTACAGCGCCCAGTACGGCCAGTTCGCCGACGGGGTTCACGAGAAGGTTCGCCGAGCAGCGTTCGGGGAGGACATTGGCCAGAACAGCTGGCTCACAGTCGACGAGCTCGAAGGGTTTGGCCGCTCGCTCGAGCTCGGACCGACGAGCCGGCTGCTCGACGTCGCCTGCGGTTCAGGTGGGCCTGCGTTGCACCTCGCGCAACGGACGGGCTGCGAGGTCGTCGGCGTCGAGCTCTACGAAGAGGCGGTCGAGAGCGGGAACCGTCTGGCCGCGGACGCGGGGCTCATGGGGCGGGCAAGGTTCCGGCAGGCTGATGCGAGCCTCCCGCTGCCGTTCGACGACGGCTCGTTCGACGATTCTGTGCATCGATGCGATCAACCATCTCCCCGACCGACGGGGCGTTCTCGCCGACTGGGCCCGGTTGCTCGCAACGGGCGGGCGGCTCCTCTTCACCGATCCGCTGACGGTGACCGGCGTTCTCGGCAGTGACGAGATCGCGAGCCGGACGTCGATCGGGTATGGGCTGTTCGTCCCGCTGGGTGAGAACGAGCAGCTGCTGACCGACGTGGGTCTGACAGTCCTCGGAGCGGACGACACGACCGCGAGCAAAGCCGAGGTTGCACGTCGACGCTTCGACGCGCGGGCAATGCACGAGCACGAGCTTCGAGAGACGGAGGGGAATGAGACGTTCGAAGGCCGTCAGCGGTTCTTCGAGACCGCCGCGACGCTCGCAGCCGAACGGCGGCTGTCGCGGTTTGCCTACCTGGCGGTGAAGTCGGCGTAGGTCTTCGACGGCGAGCTCAGACGGCGACGAGCAACGACGCGACCTCGGCCGGCAACGGCATCGCCGCTATCTCATCGGCGATCGCTCGTGCTCGTTCGCGGTACGAAGGGTCGTCGAGGAGCACGGTCATCTCCGCCCGAACGGCGTCGACGGGTGAGCTCGTCGGGCATGAGGACGCGTGCTGCGCCGGCGGCCCGGCAGGCGTCGGCGTTCTCGAACTGATCGGCGCCGCACGGCAAGAGGAGGTTTGGCACCCCCCTTGCGATTTCAGGCGCCCGCACCAGCGGGCTCGGCCGAGGTGACTGCGTCCACGTGACCTTTACGGAGGAGCAGCATCAACAAGACGGCTCCGACGGCGAGGAACAGTGCTGCCCCTGCGAAGGCCCCGACGAAGCCGTGGACGAGGGCTTCGGCCTTCTGCAAACCGGTCGGGTGCGGCCCTGCCGCCGCGAAGGCGTGGTTCGTTCTGCTTGTCGCGACGGTAGAGAGGATGGCGAGCCCGAGTGCGCCACCGACTTGCTGCGAGGTGTTGAAGAGGCCGGAGGCAAGCCCGGCGTCGCGATTCGGCAGGCCTCCGGTCGCGAGGAGCGTGAGCGGGACAAATGCGAGTCCCATGCCGATCGAGACCGGCAGGATGCTCGGCAGCAGATCCGGCAGGTAGTGCCCGTCCGGGCCGAGACGGAGCAGCCAGAGGACTCCTGCCGTCGCGATCGCCATCCCGATCATGGCCGTCTGCTTGAGGCCGAGCTTCACCCCGAGCTGCTGCGCGGCGCCGGCCCCGATCACGATGCCGGCGGTGAACGGCAGGAACGCCAGTCCGGCTTGGAGCGGTGTGTAGCCAAGCACGCGCTGCACGTACAGCGAGTTGAAGAAGAACATCGCGAAGAGGCCTGACATCACGAGCAGGAGGGTCAGGTTCGCGGCGCGGAGTGTCGGCACTTCGAAGATGTCGAGACGGACGAGCGGCGCCGGGGAACGCTGCTCGATCAGCACGAAGGCGACGAGGAGCGCGATCGCGGCCGCGCCGGTGCCGAGTGTCTCGGGTGACGTCCAGCCGGTCGAGTTCGTCCGGACGATCGCGTAGACGAGTGCGATCAGGCCGGCTGTCACCGTCACCGCACCCGCGACGTCGAAGCTGCGGCGCTCGTCTTCGGCCTTCGACTCGGGAACGAACCGCGCAGCGAGGATGAACGCCACGATGCCGACGGGCACGTTCACGAAGAAGACCCACGGCCAGGAGAACGCCTGCGTGAGCACGCCGCCGATGACAAGCCCGACAGCGCCGCCACCAGCTGCAATCGCGCTCCACACGCCGAGCGCCTTCGTGCGGTCGGCTTCGGTGTTGAACGTCGTGTTCACGATCGAGAGCGCCGCCGGCGAGACGAGGGCGCCGCCGAGGCCCTGCGCGCCGCGCGCGACGATCAGCCAGGTCGACGATTGCGCCAGCCCGTCGAGGAGCGATGCGGCCGTGAAGACCACGACGCCGGCGAGGAAGACACGCTTGCGCCCGATCAGGTCGCCGGCCCGCCCGCCGAGGAGCAGGAAGCCGCCGAACACGAGCGTGTAGGCATTCACGACCCACTGCAAGTCGCTCTCGCTCATGTGCAGATCGGTCTGGATCGACGGCAGCGCGACGTTCACGACGGTCGCGTCGAGCACGACCATGAACTGTGCGAGGCACACGAGGACGAGCACCAACCAGGGATTGATGTGGCGCGCGGTCATACCCGGTTAGGAGGGGATTCGCTCGGGGTAGCGCGTCAGGCCGTCGTCCGGGATCGGCTCCCACGGCGCGGCGTACGCGACGAACTGGCGGTAGCTGGGGCGGATCCCCGGGTCGGAGTCGAAGGCGCCGAGCCGGACGCTCTTCAGCTCGGGGTCGTCCGGGCTCTGGCTCCACAGAGCCGAGCCACAATCCGGGCAGAAGGCCTTCAGGAACCCGCCGCCCGGGTCGTAGGCTCGGACGAGTTCGTCCCCGGACGTGATCCGCAACGATCCAGGCGCAATCCGCGCCGACACGGCCGCTGCGGTCCCCGTTCGCCGCTGGCAGCGAGTGCAGTGGCAGTAGCTCGCAACGACCGGGGGTTCGCTGATCTCGAAGCGCACCCCGCCGCAGAGACAGCCTCCTGTCAGCGGCTCGCTCATGCTCAGAGACTACGTGGTGAGGTGCGCGCTCCGCGACGGTAGGCTGGCGTCGTGGAGCTTCGCCCGCTCGGTCGCACCGGCGTCATGGTCTCGCCGCTCTGTCTCGGCGCGATGATGTTCGGCGCGTGGGGTAACACGGATCACGACGATTCGATCCGCATCATCCACCGCGCGCTCGACGCGGGGATCAACTTCATCGACACGGCGGATGTCTACGCGCGCGGCGAGTCGGAGGAGATCGTGGGCAAAGCGCTCCTCGGTCGGCGCGACGACGTGATCCTTGCGACGAAGGTGCACGGCACGATGGGCGACAGCCTCAACGAGCGGGGCAACTCCCGCCGCTGGATCGTCAAGGAGGTCGAGGCGAGCCTGCGCCGACTCGGCACCGACTGGATCGACCTCTACCAGATCCACCGGCCCGAGCCGGGAACGGACATCGACGAGACGCTCGGCGCGCTCACCGATCTCGTCCGCTCGGGCAAGGTGCGCTACATCGGCTCGTCGACGTTCCCGGCCCACGAGATCGTCGAGGCGCAGTGGGTCGCCGAACGGCGTGGCCGCGAGCGGTTCGTCTGCGAGCAGCCGCCATACTCGCTGCTCGTGCGCGGGATCGAGCGTAACGTGCTGCCCGTGTGCGAGCAGTATGGGATGGGCGTCATCCCCTGGAGCCCGCTGGCAGGCGGCTGGCTCAGCGGCGGCTACCGGAAGGGGCGCGATCTGCCGGAGTCGAGTCGTGCGACGCGCATCCCGGAGCGTTTCGACATGTCGCTGGCCGACAACCAGCGCAAGTTCGAGGCTTCCGACGCGCTGGGCGCGCTCGCCGACGAGTCGGGGATCCCGCTCGTACATCTCGCGCTTGCGTTCGTCATGAACCACCCAGCCGTGACCGCGGCGATCGTCGGCCCCCGCACGATGGAGCAGCTCGAGAGCCACCTCGGTGCGCAGGGCGTCGTCCTGAGCACCGAGATCCTCGACCGGATCGACGAGATCGTCCCACCCGGGACGATCTTCAACGCCGCCGATGCCGGCTACACGCCGCCGTCGCTCGAAGACGCCTCGCTCCGCCGCCGCTAGCTGGTCTTGCGGATGGTGTCGCCGGCGCGGACCGTGCCGCCGGTGACGACGAACGCGTTGATGCCGCGGAGGTTGAGCGCGCGATCCTCTTTGGAGTTCACGAAGCGGTGCGCATCGTTGCCGAATCGGTCGAAGAACTTGCGGCAGCCCATATGAGGGTCGTCGCTGACCTCGATGACTGCCGAGCCGAGCGCCAGGCGCGTGCCAGGCGGAACGTTCGCGGCGGTCAGGTCGAAGTCGACGAAAAACTGGTCGCCGGCGAGCGGGATGCGCTCCGGGTTCACGGCGACGAGGGCGGCGACCCGGGCGTTCATCAGCGTGAGCTGCGCCTTCGGATTCGCCGAGCCGTCGGGCGCGCTGCTCGACCCGCGGGCGCGCCAGCAGTCGCCAACGAGTCCTTCGACTGTGTCGAGCGTCGCCTCAGTGACGGTTTCGCGCTCCTCGACCGCAGGCCGGCGCACGATCAACTCGACGCGTCCGTCGTCTTTCGGCGACGCAAGGATCCGGTCGCGCGAGGCGTTGAGCGTCGCAAGGTCGAGGTGTTCCATGGTCTACAGCATGCCGAAAGCTGCTGCTAGCGCGAGTGTTGAGCAGAGACCTCGACCGCGAGGTCGACGAACATCCCGGCCGTGCAGGTGTGGAGGCGGTCGCGGTGCCAGGCGATCGCGACGACGCGGTGCGGCAGCTTCGACTCGATCGGCAGCGCGACGAGCGGCTTCCCTTCGACGTCTGCTGCGAGCCGTGGGATGAGGCCGCCGCCGAGACCGGCGACCACGAAAGCGTGGAGCGTGCCCGTGTCCTCCACCTTCTGGACGAACCGCGGGCGGAGCCCATGCAGCGAGAACGCCTCGTCGAGTCGGCTCCCGCCCGAGTTCTGCTTGCACGTGATCAGCGGTACGCCGGCGACCTCCTCCAGGGTGAGCTCACGGTCGAGCGACGCGTACGGGTGGTCTTCGTGGACGACGAGGAGGTACGGATCGTCGAGCAGTCGAGCCGCTTCGAGCGGCCCGTCGGGTAGCGGAAGCTCGGTGAACGCGACGTCCAGCTCGCCGCGCTCGAGCATTTCGAGGAGCACGCGGTCGTCGTTCGACTCGGTGAGGTCGAACTGGACTTCTTCCGGGTCGGCGCCGAGCTCCTGCAGGATCAGCGGCAGGATCGTGGCCGCGACACTCTGATATGCGCCGACGCGGATGGTCGTGCCGAGATCCTCGTCTGCGATCGAGTCGAGGTCGATCCGGGCTGCCGACAGGCGCGTCATGATCGATTCCGCGTGACCGAGCAGCAGCTCGCCGGCGCGCGTCAACGAGACGGGGCGGGAGCCGCCGGGCCGGTCGAAGAGGCGGCGGCCAACGTGCCGTTCGAGTGCGGCGATCTGCTGGCTGATCGCCGACTGCGCGTAACCGAGCCTGAGCGCAGCTGCCCCGAACGTCCCCTCGTCAGCCACAGCGCGAAGTGCGGCGAGGTGCCGCACTTCGACGCCGAGCCAGCGGTCTTGGCCTGCCCTCTCAGTGTCGGTCGCCGGGCTCATCTGCCGCATTGTGGCGGTCAGTGGCACGGGCGCGCCTCGGCTGCAACGGGTGGCACGGTTGCAGCAGACCTGCGCGACCGCGTGACCATCGACACGAACCGCTTCACCAGGTGACCCTTCTGCCTCGGAATGTGTCTGCGGTACTCGGCCTGACGCTCGTACTCGGCCAGCTGCTCGCGGTAGAGCAGAGAGAAAAAGTAGGGATGCATGTGCGCCTCCTCGGCTCTTGATGACACCTGAATGGTCGCTGCGCGGCGCGCGCTACACCACAGCGGCTCCTGATACCGGCCATTCGAGAGCGCGATGGAGACGGGTGTTTATGCGTGTTCCGCCACCCAGCGCATCGGATCGCCGTTGACGAGGTCGGGGACTCCCGCGGTGGACAGGGCGCCACAGACCAGCGTGCGGCGATGGGCGGCGAATGTCAGCACGTGGGCGATCATCCCGCCGTAGGTGAAGACCTCGGGCGGATCGCAAAGCGCGTTGACGAGCGTCTCGTCGAGGCGCCCCTGGTCGACGATCGAGCGCACCTGCGTCAGAAACGCAGGCCCGACCTCGGCCAACCGGGCGCGCATGCTCGGGATGTTCTCGTTCAACTCGACATCGAAGTCGTAGGACCGATCGTGGGTGACGGCATCCCACATCGCGAGCTGGCCGACGAGCCGCGACAGGAGGGAACGCAGCGTCGGATTGTGGTCGATGCCGTCGACGGAGAGTTCGACGGGCGCATCGAGCACGGCGTCGGGCAGGCCTTCGGCCCGGGTGATCATCTCGCCGATCAGGCAGACGTGGTGCTCGGTCATGCGTGTGAGCAGATCCATGGCGGTGACCTTTCTCTGAGCGGGAACACGCAGGCCCCCGGGCGGGTTGAAATGCACCTGGCTCGGTGCGTCGATCTGGAATCGGCTTGGCCGCTGACGCCATCGCGAGGGTGCCTGCCCGTAGGCGCGCCCGAACGCACGGGTGAACGCCTCGTGCGAGGAGTAGCCGGCCTCCAAGGCGACTCGCAGCAGGTCGTCGTCTGTCGTGATGAGACGGTACGCAGCCCGTTCGAGCAGGACACGCCGGCGGAACGTTGCGGGTGCCTCGCCCGCGGCGGCCGAGACGAGCCGGTCGAGGTGGAACCGAGACAGGTGCAAGCGCGACGCGAGCGCGTCACCGGCTGCGTCATGGTCGTCGAGCGTGTCCGCAAGGGCGTCGACGAAGCGCGTGAACGTATCGGTCGTAGCGCTCATGCCTCGGATCGTGGCATGGTGGCGAAGCGAGCACTTGATCGCGCTTGCTGACCTTCTCTTTGCGGACTTCGGGCGTAGACTCGGCCGGACCACCGTCGAAGGAGGAATAGATGGCTGAGTACGTGCGCGCTGTGACGTTCGAGGCTGACGAGGAGGCGCTGAACGCCCTCGTCAGCGAGATCAGCTCGTCGGATGGCCCGCCGCCCGACGTGCCGGCGACGCGGATCGCCGTCCTGGCCGATCGCGCCGCCGGGAAGGTCGTCGTCGCAATTCGCTTCGCGTCCGAGGAGGACCTGCGGAAGGGCTCCGAGACCCTCGAAGGGATGAGCCCGTCCGGAGGCGGGAACATCCGCCGCACAGCGGTCGACATCTACGAGGTCGCCCTCGAACGCCAGATGTAGGACTCACAGGCTGGGGCGGCGCTCTAGCCGCCTCAGCGTGTTCCTAGCTCGCCGCCACCGTCCCGGCTCTCCCTGAGAGCTTCAGAGCGAGCCCGAACGTCATCGATCTCTTCGTTCGCGCCATCTTCGACAGTCGAGTACCCGTCGTTCCGTTCATGCGGCTCGGAGAGTTGCCAGTACTCGTGAGAGTCCAGTGCTTCGCACAGGAGGTGAATCTCCGCGTCGGTCAGCTCGATAGTCCGTGTTTCGGTCATGAGAGGCTCCTTTCGTTCATGAAGACGCCGACCTGAAGCGCTCGAATCGTGCAGCGAGCCGCATCGGATCCGGCCTGTGACTGCGTCGCTCAGGTAGGTGGATCCTCTGCCGATGGAAGCCCTTGAGCAGGTCCAGCATTGGTCCGTCCGCGTCTTCGAGGAGTCGCCTCGCAACCCGAACCTCGTAGTCGGGCGAGACGCCGACCAGATCCTGGTCGAAGGCGCGATGGTGGATGGAGCACAGGCTCAGGCCGTTGTTAACTTCGGCGGCGCCGTGCTCCTCGAAGTCGCCGATGATGTGGGCGGCATCGAGTAGCCGCGTCTCCTTCAGGCGACAGATCGCGCACTGGCCCTTGTATGCAGGGAGTACGCGTCCGCGGAACCGAGCCTGATGCAACCGTGTGCGCGTCTCACGGACTGCATAGCGTCGCTCGATCGGGTCTTCGGCGATGATCGCCTCTTGGTCGTCGAGCGGGCCGGCCATGTGCCCGATGCCTACCGTCACGCGTCGCGAGACTGGATCGTCGGTAATGACGTACGACGGAAAGACTGGCCGATACCATCCTGGCCGGGTGCCGATGAAGTAGACGAGCGGCACCTGAAGTTCACAGGCCGCGCGGAGCGCACGGTTGTCGGGCTGATCGATGGCGCCAGTTCGATAGGCGTAGAGGAAGCCCGCGTCTGTCTGCTCGTCGTCGTACGGCGAGACGTACGACGTGTTGATCGAGAGCGCCGCCGGCCCGCGCTGCGCGGCGGCGCGGTAGATGCCCTTCTGATAGTTCAGAAACGGAACGCGAGCGCCGCGAAAGGCGAACCCGCGATCGAGACCGCCCTTGTACGGCACATCCTCACCGAACTGCGCGCAGAGGACTGCGAGCGAGTGGAAACACGAGCTGCGGATGTCCTCATCGCGCACTCGTCGATACTACGACTCTATGTCGCTGCCGACGATATGTGGTTGTTGACGAGTCGGTCGGATCCTGCTGGTCGGAGCTCTCAGCCCTTGGCCCGCTTCCCTGTTGGCCTGCCACGACTCTTTGCGGCAACGAGTGATGCGTTTCTGCCGTACATCGGTCTGATGGGGGTGTTGTTCTTCATCCAGTTTTGGGTCCCCGAACTCACGCTGAAGTGGATCCTGATCCCAGCGATCGTCGCCGGTTGCGCTGTGGCGGTGGTTGGTTACTGGCGTCGGGCTGTGGGAGTCGACGCCAATGGCATCTCGCTCGTCGGATTCTTCACGACTCGCACGCTCGAGTGGGGCGACGTGCGTGAGCTCGTTCGGGATCCAGGTGGCAAGCCTTTCCTTCGCGGTACACGCCGTCCGCGGAGCGTCACCCTGGTTCTCACGGACGGGGCGAGCGTCTGGGTTCCCTTTAGCGACGTTGACTCGCGCGGCGTCGAGTTCATAGCGGCCGGCGCGCCTCGAGGAGTAGACCTCCCGGTCCGCGTGCTCGCGCCACCGATGTAACGGCGCGAAGAAGCTGGCGGCTCCCACGCCTGACGCAAGGGCGAGGGAGCCGCCGGATATGCGTTGCTACGAGCAGCCGGTGTTGGTGCCGCAGTCGCGGCAGGTGTAGCAGCTGCCGGTTCGCACCATGCTGCCGCCGCACTTCGCGCACTCGACTGCGTCTTCCCACGCGTTGAAGAGCGCGGTCTGGCCGGGAGGCGCCGCCTCGACGGCTGCCGGTGGGGCTGCCTCGCCCGTCGCATAGGCGGCTGCGAGACGCGCCTTCACCTCGGCGGTCAGAATGCCCGCCTCCTCCTGCTGGTCGGTGGTCAGGAACCTCTTGCCCATCCAGCGGAAGATGTAGTCGACGATCGACTTCGCGACGCGGATGTCGGCGTCGTTCGTCATCCCCGACGGCTCGAAGCGCATGTGGCTGAACTTCGAGACGTACACCTCTAGCGGCACGCCGTACTGGAGGCCGAGCGAGACGGAGATCATGAACGAGTTCATCAGGCCGGCAAGGGTCGTGCCCTCCTTCGCGATGTCCACGAAGATGTCGCCGGGCGTACCGTCCTCGAACAGGCCGACGTGGATGTAGCCCTCGTACTCGCCGACCTTGAACTTGCGGCCAACCTCGGTGCGATCCTCCGGCACGCGTCGTCGCTTCGGGTGCGGCAGCACGCCGGTCGGGATCAGCGCCACGGCGAGAAGCCCAGCCTCGCTCTTGTCCTTCGAGCCCGAGAGCGGTTGCGCGACCTTGCAGTTGTCCCGGTAGATGGCGATCGCCTTGACGCCGAGCTGCCATGCCTCGATCAGCAGCTGGCCGACCTCGTCGATCGTCGATGTCTCGGGCAGGTTCACCGTCTTCGAGATCGCGCCCGAGATGAACGGCTGGACGGCGCCCATCATCCTGACGTGACCCATGTAGTGGATCGCCCGCTCGCCGATCGCGCAATCGAAGACCGGGTAGTGGTCGGTCTTCAGGTGCGGGGCGCCGACGACCGTGTTCCGCTCGTCGATGAACGCGACGACGTCGTCGACCTCGCCCGGCGCGTACCCGAGCTTCTCGAGCGCCATCGGCACCGTCTTGTTGACGATCGTGATCTCGCCGCCGCCGACGAGCTTCTTCGACTTCACCAGCGAGAAGTCGGGCTCCACGCCGGTCGTGTCGCAATCCATCATGAAGCTGATCGTCCCGGTCGGCGCGAGCACGGTCGCCTGCGCGTTGCGGAAGCCGGCGACCTCGCCGAGGTTGAGCGCGTCGTCCCACGACCTCCGCGCAGCGCCGAGCAGATCCTCCGGCACCGAGTTCGCATGGTCGATGTTCCCGACGGCTGCGCGGTGCTTCGAGATCACGCCGATCATCGCCGCCGCATTCTCGCGGTACCCGTCGAACGCACCCATCCGCTTCGCGACTTCTGCCGACTTGCGGTAGGCGCGACCCGTCATCAGAGCGGTGATCGCCGCGGCGTACGCGCGGCCACCGTCTGAGTCGTACGGGAAGCTCCGCGCCATCAGCAGCGCGCCGAGGTTCGCGTAGCCCAGGCCGAGCTGGCGGAACCGGACCGCGTTGCGGCCGATCTCGGGCGTCGGGTATGAGGAGTAGCCAACCGCGATCTCCTGCGCGAGGAACATCACGTCGACCGCGTGCTCGAGCATCTCGACGTCGAGCTCGCCGTCCTCCTTGCGGAACTTCATCAGGTTGAGCGAGGCAAGGTTGCAGGCGCTGTCGTCGATCGACATGTACTCGCTGCACGGGTTCGACGCGTTGATGCGCGACGTGTTCGGCAGGGTGTGCCACGCGTTGATCGTCGTGTCGTACTGCACACCCGGGTCGGCGCATTGCCAGGACGCCTCTGCGATGCCGCGCAGCAACGCGCGCGCGTCGACCGTGTCGACGACCGAGCCGTCGGTGCGGGCAGTGAGGTTCCAGTCCTTGCCTTCGACCACGGCCTCCATGAAGGCGTCCGTCACGCGCACCGAGTTGTTCGCGTTCTGGTACTGGATCGACGACCAGTCGGGCGAGTCGAGCGACATGTCGTAGCCCGCCTGCTCGAGGACGCGCGCCTTGCGCTCCTCCTTGGCCTTGCACCAGATGAACTCCTCGACGTCCGGATGGTCGATGTCGAGGACGACCATCTTCGCCGCGCGACGCGTCTTGCCGCCCGACTTGATCGTGCCCGCCGACGCATCGGCGCCGCGCATGAAGCTCACCGGGCCTGACGCGTGACCGCCCTTCGAGAGCTGCTCTTTCGACGAACGGAGACGGGAAAGGTTTACACCGGAACCCGAGCCGCCGCGGAAGATGACACCCTCGCGCCGGATCCAGTCGAGGATCGAGTCCATCGAGTCCTCGATCGAGAGGATGAAGCACGCCGAGCACTGAGGCTTCTCCTCGAAGCCGACGTTGAACCACACCGGCGAGTTGAACGAGGCGTACTGGTTGACGAGGATCGCCTTCAGCTCGGCCTCGAAGGTCTCGGCCTCGTCGTCGGTCGCGAAGTAGCCGCCCGCCCGGCCCCAGCCACCGATCGTGTCGACCACGCGGCCGACCATCTGCTTCACGGAGCGCTCGCGCTCGGGGGAGGAGAGCCGGCCGCGGAAGTACTTCTGCGCGACGATGTTGGTGGCCGTCTGCGACCAGAACTTGGGGAACTCGACGTTTCGCTGCTCGAACGCCGGGCCGTCCTTGCCCGGGATCAGCGCGTCACGAAGCTCCCATTCGATCTCGTCGAACGGGTCGCGGCCCGGGATCGTGAAGAAGCGGCGTGGGGCGACCTGCGCCTCCGCGTCGACGACGGTGTTGACGTACTCCTCTGCAGCCGGTGCAGCGGGGGTGCTGGAAAGTGGGTCCTTGGTCTTTGCGGTCGCCATCTCGTCCTCCCGAGCGGTGCGTCACATCACAGGGTATGAAATTACGCTCGGGCGAACCCTGGGGCGTCGTGCGAGCGGACCGGCCATGCTAGGAAGTGGATCGGACGGTACGGAAGTCCCTGCTAAACCGGCCATTTCTTTCTGCACGGCCAATTCTACCGGGGCGGCATCAGCGGCCGACGCGAGCGCCGCTCTAGGCGGACGTGTCCGTCGCCGGTGGTGCGGCCCGGTTCGCTTTGAGCCGTCGCGCGAGGTAGCTGCCGGCTCCGGCGAGGAGGAGGATCCCGGCGAGGCTGGCGAGGACGATCAGCGGGAGCGGAACCGACGACGCGCTCGAGTTGCTGACCGGGACGACCTCGACTGGGCCTTGTGACGGTGGTTTGCCGCCGAAGTCGTACGTGTTGCGGTACTCGATCCATTTCTCCCCGCGCTTCGGCGTCTTGCCGCTGCCCGTTCCACCGCTCGTCGGGCCGCAGTCGGTCTTGCAGCGCAATCCTTCGGCGATGGCCGCCGCGGCGATCACTTCCTTGGCGTTCGTGTACTCGCCGACGTCACTGCCGATGCTGTGGATCGCGTCCTGGTAGCAGTGCAACGGGTAGTGCCCTACGACCTTGGTCTTGTGGGCATACCAGTCGTCTATGACCTGCTTCGCGCAACCCTTCGCCTTGGTTGACGCGGCTGACGACGCCGACGCGGGCATGGCGGTGACCAGGACGACCAGCGTGAGGAGGGCGACAAACGCGGCGATCGCCACGCGGCGGCTATTGGCGGGTAAAGACAGGTTCATAGGCGGTTGCGGTGCAGGAGACAAACGCGGCGGTAGAGGGAGTCTCCCGGCTGGCCTTGAGCCGACGGTGAGAGGAGGGTAAACGAATTGTATGGGAGGCGGTCGGCCGAACCGGCCTGACTGCGGCTGCCGTGCCTGCCTGGAACGGGCCTGCCGGAGGCAGTGGTAGCGTGGCTTTGGATGGACAGCGCCGCGCGGACGACTGGGCCGGCGGGCGGCTCCGCGAGCGTGCCGCTGGCGCTGGCGCTTCTCGCTGCGGGTCTCGTGACCGGGGCGGTCTTCTTCGGCGACGGCTCCGGTGACTCGAGCGTCCTCTGGGTCGGCGGTGCTGCAGTCCTGCTCGTAGCGCTCTCTCTCGTCTTGCGGAGCCTCGGCCTGATCGAGCTGCCTGCGATCGACGGCGCTGGGCGGGTTGCGACTGCAAGCTTCGCGGTCCTCGTCGCCTGGACGGGGATCACGATCGCCTGGTCAGTCGCAGGCGACCATTCGTGGTCGGCGTTGAACAAGGGCATCGCGTATACGGGGTTCTTCGTCGTCGGGCTCGCGCTTTGCTCGCTCGGGACTCGTACGACGCCAACGGTTGCAAGCCTGCTCGCGGCGATCCTCGGCGCAGCTCTCGTGTGGGGGCTTCTCGGCAAGGCGATCCCCTCGCTCGGCCCCTCCGACCTGCTCGGGATCGGTCGCTTGCAGAGCCCCATCGGGTACGCGAACGGGCTCGCGCTGCTTGCTGATGCGGCGATCGCGCTCGGTCTCTGGCTCGCGCTCGCGCGACTGGCGCTACTGCGTGCAGGCGGTGCTCTGCTGGTGTTCCTGGCCGTTCTCGTCGTATTGTTGACCTCGTCGCGGGCGGGTGTGATCGGCGCGTTGCTTGCGCTCGGGCTGTGGCTCTGGATCGGCCGTGAAAGGCTGACGAGTGCGCTCGTCGCGGTCGGCGCCGGCGTACCGGCCGCGCTGGTCGCCGGCTGGGCGTTCAGCCGTCCCGCACTCGTGGACACGGGCGTCGCGCACAGCGGACGCGCTCGCGACGGAGCAATCTTCGGTCTCCTCACGCTCATCGGCGCCGGCGTCGCGGTCACGGCTGCATCTCGACTGCCGCTGCTCGCAGCCGGTCGGGAGCGACGCGTGGGACGCTTGCTCGCCGGGGTCGCGATCGTCGCCCTGCTGGCCGGCATCGGCGTAGCCGCAGGGTCGCACCGGTTCTCGGGAGGCGAGTGCGTGAACGATCCGGGCCGCGTCGGTTCGCTCTGTGCGAACAACCGGCTCCAATGGTGGCGTGAGGCGATGCGGATCTTCGCCGATCATCCGGTTGGTGGCTCGGGTGCGGGAACCTTCGAGATTGCGCGGACGCAAGTACGGCGGAACGCCGACTTCGTGACAGAACCGCACTCGGTCCCCCTCCAGCTTCTGGCTGGGACGGGGATCGTCGGCGCCGGCTTGCTGGTGGTCTTCGCGGGAGCGGCCGGGCTCGGCGTCGTGCGCTCATTGCGCCGGCTCGAAGGCGAGGAGCGTGCAGCGGCCGTTGCGCTGACCGCGCTCCCGGCGGTGTACGTCGGGCACGCACTCGTCGACTTCGACCTGGATTTCCTCGCGCTTACGGGACCGGCCCTGCTGGCGACCGGCGTCCTACTCGGCGCAGGAAGGCCACTGCGACGTGGTCGCGGGGGCCTCGTTCCCGTGCTCGTTGTCGCCTTCGTTGCGTTGGCGGCCGTCGTCTCGCTCGGCTCGCCGTGGCTTGCGGGGAAGAAGGTCGAAGCCGCCACCCGTGCGCTCGGCTCCGGCGATCTGGCCGGGGCCGTGAACGACGCGACCCGTGCGCGCAGCCTGAACCCTCTCCTGCCGGATCCGCTCTACACGCTGGGTCTTGCGGCAGCTCGGGCCGGTGATGTCGCGACCGCGCGGGCGCACTTCGAGCAGGCGACCCGGCTGCAGCCCGAGAACACGAGCACCTGGTTCCGTCTCGGTCAGTTCGAGTTCTACGGGCCACAGGACATGTGCCGGGCGTACACCGCCTTCAACCACGCGTACACGCTCGACCCGAACGGCAGCGAGTGGATCAAGGGCGGCGTCTTCGATCAGGCGAAGGATGCGGTCAACAACGACCACGCCTGCGGGTAGCGCCTGGCTCTAGCCGACGACGAGAACGGCTTTCGCGCCGTGCAGTTGGGCTGCGCGCAGGCCGTCGAGCGGCCCGACGATCGCGACACCGAGATCGCGACCAAGGCGTTGGCCCTCGGCCTCGAAGCCGGGGCGGTACATCACGATGCTGCGCGTGTAGTCCATTCGCTGCGCATTACCGACCGCGCGAATGCGGTAGCCGTGGCTGCGGACTCTCGCGGCTGCAACCGATGCGGCGCCGTGCTGGCTGTTGCCGTTCAGGACGAGGACGCCGACCTGGCGTCGTGCGAGGTGGAGCGTCGCGTGCCGCCGCGGCTTCGCATGCGCTGTCTTTGCCGCGGCGGTGCGCACGGTGTGGGTGCGAGCGGGGAGCGTGCGTGTCGTCGCGTGGCGCGCGAACAGCGTTCCGCCCACGATGACGAGCAGCACTAGCTCGATTGCGGCGACCGCGATGGCGACAATCGTCGCGGTGCGCCAAGGGCGGACGGTGTCGAACGCTGTCAGCGGATGATCCACAGCGAGACGTGAGTTCGCTTGCGCCTGCTCCAGTCCTCCTGCCGTCGGCGGAGCGTTAGACCTGCGTCGCCGCCCAGGTGAGCGCGAGCCCCGCTTCGAGGGATGCCTGCGCTCGCCAGCCGAGAGCGGTGGCGGCAAGCGTTGGATCGATCACGCTGCGGATGACGTCTCCCTCGCGTGCGGGCTCGTAGGCCGGTAGCTCCGACGATCCGGAGGCGCGGCGGCACGCCGCGTGGAGATCGGTAACCGAGGTCTCGACGCCGGTGCCGACGTTGAACACTCCGCCTGGATTGCCGATTGCCGCGAGCACGGCGGCGGCGACATCGCCGACGTAGACGAAGTCTCGCGTCTGGCTGCCGTCGCCGTAGATCGCGGTCGCCTCGCCCGCTGCCATACGTTCCAGGAAGATCGCGATGACGCCGCCTTCGAGGCTCGCCGACTGCCGCGGCCCGTAGACATTCGCGAAGCGAAGAGCGACGTGCCTCGTTCCGTGGAGGCGGTTCCAGCCCGCGAGGTACTCCTCTGCCGCGAGCTTTGCGACGCCGTACGGCGACAGCGGCCGGCGCGGCGCGAGCTCTGTGGCCGGTGCGTCGCACTCGCCGTAGATCGCACCGCCGGTCGAGCTGAAGACGATCTGCGTGCCGTGTGCGCGCGCCGCCTCGAGGATGCGGACTGTCCCGAGCACGTTGACCTCGGCGTCGTAGTCGGGCCGGTGCACCGATGTGTTGACGTCGGCCTGCGCCGCCAGGTGGACGCAGATCTCGGGTCGGACGTTGTCGAAGAGTCGTGGGGCGTCGGTTCGGATGTCGGCCTCGTGGAACGCTGCCGCCGCGTTGACGTTCTCGCGTGAGCCCGTGGCGAGGTTGTCCAGGACGTGCACCTCGTCGCCCCGGGCGACCAAAGCATCGACGACGTGTGAGCCGATGAATCCGGCCCCGCCGGTGACGATCACGCGCATCGCCCAACCCTAGCCGGAGGCGCTGCGACGATCCCGTGACGAACTCGTGCGCGCTCTGTGCCCGTGCCTGTCACGTGACAGGCACGCGAACGGCTTGCGTACGTCTTTGGCTCGCCTTCGCGCGCGTCCTCGTATTCTTGGCGTGCGATGTTCGTCACCTTCGAGGGGCTCGACGGCTCTGGCAAGACCACGCAGCTGCGCCGGCTCGCCGACCGGTTGACCGCGGACGGCTGCGACGTCGTGACGACGCGTGAGCCTGGCGGGACCGAGCTTGGCGAGGCGATCCGCGATCTCGTCCTCCACGGCGGCAACGTCGCCCCCTGGGCCGAGGCGGCGCTCTACGCGGCCTCGCGCGCGCAGCACGTCGAAGAGGTGATCCGGCCGTCGCTCGAACGGGGTGCCGTCGTTCTCTGCGACCGCTACATCGACTCGTCCGTCGCCTACCAAGGGGTGGCGCGCGGACTCGGGCTCGACCGCGTGCTCGAGCTGAATCTCGCCGCAGTCGGCGGGCTGCTGCCCGACCTCACGCTGCTTCTCGAGGTCGACTCGACACTCGCCGAAACGCGCATGACGGAGGAGCGCGACCGGCTCGAGCGGGAAGATGGCAGCTTCCACGCCCGCGCGGCCGACGGGTATCGCGAGCTGGCCACCCGCTTTCCCGAGCGGGTCGTCGTTCTCGACGCCGCGCTCCCACCGGACGAGCTCGCGGAGAGGATCCACGGTGCCTTTCTCGGCCATTCCTGAGCAGGAGGGCGCCAAGCGGCTCTTGTCGGCCGCGCTGGCCGAGGGGCCGGCGAACGCGTATCTCCTGCACGGGCCGCCGGGCGTCGGGAAGACCGCGGCCGCGAGGGCGTTCGCGGCGGCCCTCATCGGTGACGCCGAGCTCTCCGGGGGGCGACGCTCCGTGCATCCCGACCTGTACATCCTGGAGCCGCTCGGCGAGATGATCCGGATCGGCGAGATTCGCGCGATGCGCCGCGATCTCCACATGCGGCCGTTCGAGGCGGACCGGCGGGTGTACCTGGTGCTCGAAGCGGATCGGTTGAACGCGGACGCCGCGGACGCGTTGCTCAAGGATCTCGAGGAGCCGCCCGCTTACGCGACGATGGTCCTCGTCGCCGACGAGCTCGGGCCGCTGCCCGAGACGATCCGCTCGCGCTGCCAGCTCGTGCCGTTCCACCGGCTCTCGGAGGCGGCTGTTCGGGCATGGCTCGCGGAGAGAGAGCCGGCGCTCGACGAGGCAGCTGGGAGCGCAATCGCCCGTAGCTCGGGCGGCCGGCTCGACCGAGCCGAGCGACTTCTCGATCCGGAGCAGGCGGAGGCGCGCAGCCGACTCGTCGACACGGCGCGCTCGGTGTACCTCGACGAGGGGTTCGATCCTGCAGGGGCTGCTTCGGTCGTGCTCGACGCGATGGCGAACGCCGGTAAGCGCGCGAAGGAGCTCGAAGAGGCCGAGGTCGACCGGAGAGAGCTCGCGGGCCGCGATGCGGAGCAGCGGGTGCGGCGTGCCCAGCGCGGCGCCGAAAGGGACGAGCTGCTCGCCTCGTTGGAGGCGCTCGCTGCCTGGTATCGCGATCTCGTGGTCGTTTCCGCCGGTGCCGAGTCTGCTGCGACCTATGCAGACCGTCTCGCAGATCTCCGTGCCGATGCAGACCGCGGCGCGGCGGCAGAGCGTGCCGCGGAGATCGTACGGGAGGCGTGGCGGGCCGCGGAGGAGTTCAATGTGAACGCGTCACTCGCGCTCGAGGCGCTGTTCGTACGTCTGCGCCGCACCCTCGGCTGAGCTCGCCGAGACATCCGTTCTGGCGGATCCCCCGTCCGGGTGCGCAGGTTTTCCGGCCACAGCCGCTCTTGTCTAGTGAACCGACCGAGCCGTCGGCCGGTACTACTCCCAGAGGAGCTTCCGTGCGAAAGAGACTCATCCTGTCGATGGCCGCTTTGGCCGCAGCCGCCGTACCGACCGCAGCGCATGCCGCAGGAATGACAGTGACGGGCGTTGTCGTCGCGAAGGAGGCGGGTCGAGGGACGCTCGTCGTCGCCGGCCGCTCCGGCCTGGCGCGCACCGTCCACGCTCGACTGTCAGCAGCGCGACTCGGCGACCGAGTGTCGGTCGGTGGAACGCTCCTGAGGGACGGGACCATCCGCTCCTCGAAGCTCCGCGTCGTCGGCCACGCACGAGTCGCGACCGTGCGGGGCGTCATCGTTCGGCGGCTGGCCACTCGGACGCTCGTCTCGACGGGCCGAAGCGTGATCGCGATCCAGCGTCGCGCGGCGAAGCGCTCCCTTTCTGCACGAGGTCTTGCACCTGGGACTGTCGCCAGGTTCGGCGTCTCGTTCGCCGGCGGCAAAGTCCGCGAGACCTCGGCATCGGCACTCAGCACGACCGGCACCGTCGAGGTCGAAGGCAAGGTCGTCACGCTCTCCCCCTTCGTCGTGAACGTCGAAGGGCTCCCCGTGACGATCGGGCTCGGGGCAGTCACGCTGCCGCCGGCGCTCGCAGTGGGCGATGAGGTCGAGCTCACGGTCTCCGTCGATGCAAACAACGCCTTCACGCTCGTGTCGGTCGACGAGTTCCAGTCGGAGCCGGCCGTGGAGCCTGGCGACAACCAGGGCGGCGACGACCAAGGCGACGACAACGGCCAGGCCGGTCAGGGTCAGGAGGTCGAGGTCGAGGGGACGGTCGTGAGCTCGACCGCGACCCAGGTGGTAGTGGCCGACAACGCCGGTAACCAGACCACGTTCGTCGCCGGTCCTGGCATGACGCTGCCGATCCTCACTGCGGGGACTCGCGTCGAAGCCAAAGGAATCAGCGCGAACGGCGTGGTGACGCTCGTCAAGCTCGACGTCAAGGGACAGGAGCAGGGCGACGATGGCTCCGGCTCTGGCTCCTCCGGTGGCGACGACGGGGGCGGCAGCGGCTCGGGCGGCGACTCCGGCGGCTCCGGATCCGGCTCGGGCGGCGGGGGCGACGATGGCGGCGGCAGAGGTGGCGGTGACGACTAGCCCCGAGACATCTGCGGCGAGCGACCCGGACGCAGGCGTCCGGGTCGCTGCGCTGTATGAGGCCCATGGTCGGACGATCCTCGGTCTCTGCCGCTTCCTGCTCCGAGACGTGACCGAGGCGGAGGACGCCGCTCAGCAGTCGTTCCTCTCGGCGTATCGCAGCTTGCTCGGCGGGGCGGTACCGCGCGAGCCGGCGGCGTGGCTCGCCGCGATTGCGCGCAACGAGTGCTGGCTGAGGATCAAACGCCGGATGCGCGAGCCGCTCGCATTGGAGCTCGCGGTGCAGGAGGTGCCGTCTACCGACGCTGATCCGCTCGAGGCAGCCGCCCGGAACGCAGACTTCGCCGCTCTCCGCGCTGGTCTCGAGTCGCTCTCACGTCCGCAGCGGGAGGCGTTCATGCTGCGCGAGTCTGCGGGCCTCTCTTACGGTGAGTTGGCCCTGACGCTCGGCGTGACCGAGCCGGCTGTCGACTCGCTCTTGTTTCGCGCGCGAACGGGCCTCCGTCGGGCGTTGCAGGCAGTCAACGGCCTTCTCGTTCCGGTTGCGCTGCGCGAGCAACTCGCCCGCCTGATTCCGGGATTCGATCAGCCGGCGGCAGGGACGCTGGCCAGACTCGCGTCGCTTCCGATCGCGGCGAAGCTCGCGGCTGCCGGCGCCGGTGCGGTGCTCGTCGTCGCCGGGTCGGCAGGGCTTGATCGCGACGCGCCGCCGGCCGGAAATGATGCTGCTCCGACCACCGTCTCTCGCACGACGCCGCAGCGCGTCGCCGCCCAGCCGCTGCGGTCTTTGGCGGTGCGGCCACGCGCCGTAAGGCCCTTGGAGGCGAGAGCGTCGGAACGCCCGGAGGTTCGCGTATCACGGTCAGTTACTCCGGCAGTCCCGTCAAGCGACGTACCCACTGCCGTTCCGTCAGTTTCGCCCAGCCCGAAGACCGGCAATCCACCTCCGGCTGATCCAGGCGAGGTTCCTACCGCTGACCCGCCGACGGCAGGCGACGGAGGCGGCGTTACGACGTTCGCCGGCGGTGCGCCTCCGCCGGAGGCCGCCCCTGATCCCACGCCGACGGACGCACCCGCTGCTGCTCCGACCGAACCAGAACCGAACGATGTGGCGCCGACCGAGGTAGCCGGGGACTCAGTAGCCGGGGATTCATCCGGGCGCGGAAGCGCCGGCTCGGACGGGTCAGGCTCGGACGGGTCCGGCTCGGACGGGTCAGGCTCGGACGGGTCAAGCGACGGTAGTGGATCAGGCTCGGGCTCGGGCTCGGGCTCAGGCTCGGGCTCGGGCGGCTGAGGCGGACACCGTCATACCGCGATCGGATTCGCCCACGCCTTTCGTCCGATCGCATCTGTGACCTCGACGCGCAGGTGCCTGGCGCCCTGCGGGATCGAGAGTCGCGCCGCCGTCACAAGCCCGGCGTCGTCCGTCGTCAGCACACTGCCGCCGTGGCGGTAACCGAGCCGACCGGCGTTGACCGCGGCACCCGTCGACTTCCCTGATACGAGTGTGACCGCGCGGCACGGGCTGCAATGCACCTCGATCGTGTCGCCGTCGCGCTGGACGTCGTGGAGCAGAGGCCCGTTCGAGCCGTAGAACGAGCCGAAGCTGAGGGCGGCGAGCACGGCAGGAGCCGATCGCTCGGCTGAACGCACCCACGTCCACGCCTGGTCGGAGTCGAAGCCGGGGTGATGGGAGTCGTCGGTCGCAATCGCCGGGCACAGGCGGCCGGTTTCGAGAAGTTCGTCCCAGTGGACGCTCGAAAGCCCACGCCCGACCTCGAGCTCGCAGCCAGCGTTGAAGACCTCGATCCGGACGACGTTCGGCGGTAGGTCGAGCCGGCCCGGGACCGCGCCTGTCCAGTACGGATGCGCGAGGTAGGCGATACCGCCGTGCACCACGATCCAGTCGGCTGTTCGGGCGAGATCGGCGTACTCGGCGCCCAGCGCGGCGAGCTCCGATGGCTCGCACGAGATTCCAAAGCCGAGGACATGGCCGTCGCGCGCCCCGCCGATCGGATCGGGGAGGATGCAGTTCAGCTCGACGCTCGGTATGACGAGCAGGTCGCCGACCGGCTCGGCGTCGGTCCGCGCCCAGTGATCGGTGATGGCGAGAACGTCGTAGCCTGCGCGCGCGTAGTGCTCGACGAGGCCGCGCGGTGCGAGCTCGCCGTCGGAGTTTGTGGTGTGCGCGTGCAGCGCACAACGCAGCCAGTCGCCGGGTTCTTGCCAGGGATCGGTCATCCGCCGCAGCCTTTCACAAGGTTGTCACCCCTTGAAAACATTTCGGGAGTGTGAGAGGAGTACGTTGCGTCCGACCGCAGGGGCGTACTATCGACGCAATCGGTGACTCCAACAGGAGGGCAGAAGGCAGATGGAAGATTTTCAAGAGCAGGAGTACGAGTTCCTGCGCAGGCTCGACGAAGACACGCTCGACCGGCGGAAGCTGCTCAAGCGGGGTCTTGCGGCCGGAGCCGGCCTGACGATCCTGTCGACGCCGGCAGCCGCGCTCGCAGCACGCCAGAAGGTGCTCGCAGCTCCACCGCTCATCGGCCGGAAGGTGACTCTGGCGGAGATCGTCAAGGAGGCGAAGAAGGAGGGCAAGCTCAACGTCATTGCCCTGCCGCACGACTGGTCGAACTACGGCGAGGTGATCTCGACCTTCAAGAAGAAGTACGGCCTCTCGATGGACGAGCAGAACGACCAGGGCAGCTCGGCGCAGGAGAACCAGGCTCTTCGCGACCTCAAGGGCGACTCGCGTCAGCCGGACGTCGTCGACGTCAGCCCGCCATTTGCGATCGACGGTGCGAACGAGGGGCTGTACGCGAGGTACTACACGACCAACTACAGGACCGTGCCGCGTTCGCAGAAGGACACCCGCGGCCTCTGGCTCGGCGACTACTACGGTGCGATCTCGATCGGCTCGAACGGGAACATCGTCAAGAACGCCCCGAAGACGTTCGCCGACCTGCTCAAGCCGGAGTACAAGAACCAGGTTGCCTTGAACGGCAGCCCGCTGACGTCGGGCTCGGCCCGCGCCGGCGTCTTCGCGGCAGCGCTTGCGCACGGTGGTTCGCTCAACAACGTCCAGCCGGGGATCGACTTCTTCAAGAAGTTGAAGTCGGTCGGGAACTTCATCCCGGTTGGTGGCTCGCCGCAGACGGTCGCCTCGGGGCAGACGCCGATCGTGATCGACTGGGACTACCTGAACCTCGTCTACACCGGGGAGTTCCCCGCGGCGAAGTGGACGGCGACCATTCCGGCGGACGGGGTGTACGGCGCGTACTACTGCCAGGCGATCAGCGCTACGGCTCCGCACCCGTGGGCGGCTCGACTGTGGCAGGAGTTCCTCTACTCCGACCAGGGACAGTTGCTGTTCCTCAAGGGATTCGCGCATCCGACGCGCTTCCCCGACCTAGTGAAGCGGAAGGTCATTCCCGCAGCGTTGCTGAAGGCGTTGCCGTCGCCAGCGCTGTACTCGAAGTTGAAGTTCGCGACCGCCAAGCAGAACGCGGACTCGAAGGCATTGATCCTCGCCCAGTGGCCCAACATTTGAATCTGGGCAACCGCATGACGCCGGTCGAAACCTAGGGCCGGTGGCAACAGACGTTGCAGCAGTCGGCGAGCTCCGGCCGGGCACGAGGCCCGGCCGGAGGCGGCTGCCGCTCGCCTGGCTCGTCGTCGTCCCATTCTTCGCGTACACGCTGCTCTTCCTGTTCCTGCCGGCCGGGGAGGTGCTGGTCGGAGCGTTCAAGGGAGCGCACGGCGGCGCCACGCTCTCGAACCTGTCCGACGTGATTCACAATCCCAACCTCCGCGATGACTACAAGACCAGCATCGAGGTCAGCCTCGTCACCGCAGGCCTCGGCGCTCTTTTTGGAGTGCTGATCGCGTACGCGGCGATCAGGGAAGGAACGCCGCGCTGGATCCGCTCGGCGCTCACGACCTTCTCCGGCGTGGCGGCGAACTTCGGTGGCATCCCGCTGGCGTTCGCTTTCATCTCCACCCTCGGCGTACTCGGGATCGTCACCGTGTTCCTGCAGAACCAGCTCCACTATTCGCTGTACCAGCACGGTTTCACGATCTACGGCAAGACCGGCGTCGAGGTCGTCTACCTCTACTTCCAGATTCCGCTGATGATCCTCGTCATCGCACCGGCAATCGACGGCCTGCGTCGCGAGTGGCGCGAGGCGACCTCGAATCTCGGGGCGAGCTCGTTCCAGTACTGGCGCTACGTCGGGCTGCCGGTCCTGCTGCCGTCGATCATCAGCACGCTGATCCTGCTCTTCGGCAACTCCTTCGCGGCGTACGCGACGGCCTATGGGCTGACCACCGGTCAGTCCGTGCACCTCGTCCCGATCACGATCGGCTTCGACATCAGCGGCAATGTCGTGTCGAACCCGCACGAGGCCCAGGCGCTCGCGTTCGGCATGTTCGTCGTGCTCGCGGTGATGATGTTGATCTACATCCCAGTCCAGCGGCGCGCCTCGCGGTGGGCGAAATGACGGCGGTCGCGTGAGGCGCTTCTCGCTCTCGGCGTGGATCTGGATCGTGCTTGCCGCGGTCTACTTCCTGATTCCGCTGCTCGCCACGCTCCTGTTCAGCATCAAGGACAAGCAGACGGGCAACTGCTGCAGCCTCTCCGCCTACGGCTTCATCCTGCACGACCCGGTCTTCTGGTCTCGGATCCGGCTTTCGTTCGAGCTCGCGCTCGAGACGATCGTGATCACTCTGCTGCTGCTCGTACCGACGATCTACTGGGTGCACCTGAGGCTGCCTCGCCTGCGGGCGGTGATCAGCTTCCTCGCGCTCGTCCCGTTCGTCGTGCCGCCGATCATCCTCGTCGGCGGGCTCCTCAACTTCTACCGCGGCTCGCCGCAGTGGTTCTACGCGAAGCCGTTTGGCTTCCTCGCTGCCGCCTACGTGATCCTCGCCTTTCCGTACGTCTTCTTCTCGCTCGACGCTGGCTTCCGGGCGATCGACGTGCACACGTTGACCGAGGCCTCGCTGAACCTGGGTGCGAGCTGGCGCACGACGCTCGCCCGCGTCATCCTTCCGAACATCAAGGTCGCAGCGCTGAGTGGCGCGTTCCTGACCCTGGCGATCGTGATGGGCGAGTACACGATCGCGGCGCTCTCCGCGTTCAAGACCTTCCCCGTCTACATCGAGAACGTCAACGAGACGCAGGCGTACCCGGCGGCTGCCCTGACGCTGCTGAGCTTCGGCATCACGTGGGCGGCGATGGGCTCGATCCTGCTCGTCGGTCGCAGGGGCGGCGCGACCCGTGTCCAGCTAGGAGGAGGTGGTCGCTGATGCCGCACGTCGAGCTGCAGGAGCTGCGCAGGTCGTTCGGTGACTTCGAGGCGCTCAAAGGCATCAATGTCACGCTGGACAAGGGCGAGTTCCTCTCGCTGCTCGGCCCGTCCGGATGCGGGAAGACGACTGCGCTGCGGCTCGTCGCAGGCTTCGACCGTCCGACGTCCGGGCGCGTCGTCGTGGATGGGAAGGACATCTCGAACGTCCCGCCCAACCGTCGCGACATGGGGATGGTCTTCCAGGCCTACAGCCTGTTCCCGAACATGACCGCCGAGAAGAACGTGGAGTTCGGCCTCAAGGTGCGGAAGCAGTCACGCGACGACAGGCAGAAGCGTGTGGCCGAGCTGCTCGAACTCGTCGGCTTGAGCCACGCCGTGAAGCGCTATCCGCACCAGCTCTCGGGCGGTATGCAACAGCGGGTCGCTCTCGCGCGCTCACTCGCGATCGAGCCGAAGGTGCTGCTTCTCGACGAGCCGCTCTCGGCGCTCGACGCGAAGGTGCGCGTGCAGCTGCGCGAGGAGATCCGGCGCATCCAGCTCGAGCTCGGGATCACCACGATCTACGTCACACACGACCAGGAGGAGGCGCTGTCTATCTCCGACCGGGTCGCGGTGATGTACGGCGGGAGGATCGAGCAGGTCGGGACGCCGAGCGAGATGTACGGTTCTCCGGCTACGCCATTTGTCGCGGAGTTCATCGGCACGATGAACCGGCTCACGTCGACCGTCGCAGACGAGGCTTCGGTCGAGTATGCCGGCGCGAAGGTTCGCGTCGATGCGGCGAAGGGGCATCCTCGCGGTGAGCGCGTCATGCTGCTCGTCCGTCCGGAAACAGTCGAGGTCGAGCCTGCCGCTGCCGGTGCCGTGCCGGAGGGCGTCCTCGCCGGCTCGGTCGTCTCGCGTACGTTCCTCGGCTCGGTGACGCGGGTCAGGCTCGACACCGGGGCGGGTGAGATGACGGCGGATGTTCCGACGGCCCGGTCCGGGGCTCTCGCCATCGGTGTTCGGGTTCACGCGCGCTTCCCGGCCGACAGCCCTCGTCTCCTCAGCCTCCCTGACGACGTGGACGCAGCATCGCTCGCGCAAGATCTGGACGATCAGTGAACAGCCCGTCGACGCGGAGCGCTTCGAGTTCCAATATGCGCGCCGTCTCGTTCACGGTGTAGACGGTTGTTGCAAGTCCGAGTGCGCGCGCTTTCGCGAGCCCTCGTCGCGTGACGCGCGAGTCGCCGAAGCCGACGCCCCAGGCATACGCGGCCGCGACGCGGATCGAGACGCCGTAGCCGACGTGCTGCAGCAGGCGCAATTCCGGCCTTGCGCGACGCGCTTCGAGCAGCGCCGACCGGCTGAACGAGATCACAACGGCGTCGCGGTCGAGGAGCGCGACAGTCCGGTTGACGAGGTCGTGGCGGCGGTAGAGGTGTGGGTTCTTCAGCTCGGCCATGACCCCGATCCGGTCTCTCGTCAGCTCGAGAACCTGCTCGAGTGTGGGTATGCCGACCTCGCGCAGCTCTGCGAGCGGCCTGTGGCGGAGCGGGCCGGAGAGTGGTGTCAGGCGGTCGAGAACGGAGTCGTGGAAGACGACGAGCGCGCCGTCACTCGCGCACTGGACGTCGAACTCGACGAAGTCAGCGCCGACGGCGATCGCGCGCTCGACGGCCTGGAGCGTGTTCTCGGGCTCGTCCCACGACGCCCCGCGGTGCGCGATAACGAGCGTCACGAGTCGGCGAGCACCTCGGCAAGCCAGCGTCGCGCCTCGAGCACGAGAACCTCGTTTGTCTCCAGCGTGTAGTAGGCGAGCGCGATGAGAGCCTGCGATAGCACCCAGCCGCGGGCGCGAGTCCACGTCGCGTCGTCGACCGAGAGAGCCGCCCGGAACGCACCGCGCTGAGCAGCGGGGAGGAGCTTCCACGCAACCATCACGTCGCATGCTGGGTCGCCGACTCCGAGGCAGCCGAAGTCGATCACTGCGCTGAGCCGCCCATCGCGCACGAGCAGGTTCCGCGAGTCGAGATCGCCGTGAAGCCACACCGGCGCAGCGAGCCAGGCGGGGGCATCGAGCGCCTCCTGCCAGCGTGCGGTCACCGCTCCGGCAGCGATCTCGTCGCGCAGTGTCTCGATTGCCGCGCGCATGGGAGTGTCGCGGACCGCGAGCGGCGCTCCGCGCCACGCGTTCTCCGGGCCGGGGATGGGACCGCCCGTCGCGTCGATCGCCCGCAGGGCGACGATAAACCCGGCGAGATCGCCCGCTGTTTGCTCCGGATCGACCAGACGTTCGAGCGTCGCGGGCTCCCCGTCGAGCCAGCTGTAGACAGACCAGCTGAATGGGTAGCCCTCGGCGGGTACTCCGATCGCGAGCGGCGTCGGAATCGCGAGTGGGAGGCGAGGCGCGAGCATCGGCAGCCAGTGGCGCTCCGTCTCCAACCGCGCGGCGTTGTGCTGCCGCCGAGGCAGCCGGACGGCCATCCCGCCGCCAAGGCGGTAGATCACATTGTCAGTCCCGCCCGGCTCGACTCGCTCGATCGGAAGGTCCGACCACTGTGGGAACTCAGCCGAGAGCAGCCTTCGGACGAGCACCTCGTCGATGTCGACCTCGTCGGCGTGCATCTTCATGCGAGCAGGCGCTCGAGTAATGCGACGTCGATGCGCTCGACGATCTCGTCAGCCTCGGTGAGCCGCGACGCAGGCAGCGTGCCGAGGACGGCGACGCAGAGCAGCCCGGCAGCCTTCGCCGACGCAACGCCTGCCTCCGTGTCCTCGAAGGCGACGACGCCATTAGGCGGCAGGTCGCCGAGGAGGGAGAGCGCGCGCAGGTAACCGTCAGGAGCGGGCTTGCCTTTGACGACGTCGTCCGCCGTCACGACGGCGGTGAACAACTCGGTCAGACCCGCCGCCGCGAGCACCGGCTCGATCTCGGCACGGAACGCACCCGACACGATCGCAACCGGGCCGCGCGCCGCTGCGAACCGGACGGCAGCGTGCATCTCCGCGGTGATGGTCGAGCCGTCCGCGGTCGCGCGATACCGCGAGATTCGCTCTGCGACGAGCGCATCGAGCTCGGCACCGTCAACGCCGAGCCAGCCCTGGATGATCGCCTCCTCCGTGTTCCCTGCGAGCTGCGAGAAGTAGTCGTCGGCGGTCAGCGGGCGACCGTGCGCGGCGAACAGCTCCTGGTAGATCCGGAGGAGGACGGGCTCGTCGTGGGAGAGCGTCCCGTTGAAGTCGAAGATGACAGCGCGTGCCCGGGACATCCGCGCCGGAAGCGTACTGTCCGTGGGTGCTCCGTTCCGGGATTCCGTTGGACTCTGACGGCGTCCAGCGGCGCCTGGCGGCGCCCGGCACCTGCACACGTGCTACCAGCACGCGCGCAGGCACCGTGCACCACCAGATCACACCTGGCCACTCGTCAGACAGGCAACGGACTCCCGAAACGGAGCACTAGCGATGCCGCTCCTCGCTCTCGTCTTCGCGCTCGCGGCTGCCGTGCTCCACGCCTTCTGGAACCTGCTCCTCGCGCGTGCAAAAGACATTGAGAGCGCAACGGCAGTCGCACTCATCGCGGCGATCGTCGTCTTCGCACCGGTGACCGCGGTGACGTGGCGCGCGGACAGCAGAGCGTGGCCCTTCATTGCGGTCACAGCCGTGCTCCAGCTCGTCTACTTCGCGCTGCTGACGGCCGCCTATCGACGCGCCGAGGTATCGGTCGTCTACCCACTCGCGCGTGGCCTCGCGCCGGTGCTCGTCCTGGTCGTCGGCGCGACCGCGCTGTCTCAGACGACGTCGGTCGTACAGGTCGTCGGCGTGTGTCTCGTCGCCGCGGGCGTGATCTTGGTTCGCGGCTTCCGGCGGCCCACAGGCTCGGGCGGCGTCCGCTTCGGGCTCGCGATCGCGGCGGTGATCGCCGCGTACACGTTGCTCGACAAGCATGGCATCCGGTATGCGGCGCCAATCACGTACCTCGAGCTGAGCATGGGCTCGGCGACGATCGGCTACGCGGGCGCCGTGCTGATCGCCAGAGGGTCGACGCGGCTACGCGCTGAGATCGGTTTCCCCGCGATTGCCGCCGGCCTCGCATCGTTCGGCGCCTACGCGCTCGTGCTGGCTGCGCTCGAGCGCGCGTCGGCCGCGTCGGTCGCCGCGGTGCGTGAAACGAGCATCGTGATCGCGACGGCCCTCGCCGCGCCGCTTCTGAAGGAGCACGTCGGCCGAGCCCGGCTGGCCGGCGCAGTGGTCGTTGCCGTGGGGGTCGCGTTACTCGCGGGATAGCATCGCGCCTACCTTGGACTACGACTTCGTCATCGTCGGCGGCGGCTCCGCGGGGTGCGCGCTAGCTAACCGGCTCAGCGTCGACCCGTCCACGCGCGTTCTCGTCCTGGAAGCCGGTCGGTCTGACTATCCCTGGGACGTCTTCATCCACATGCCCTCGGCGCTCGCGTTCCCGATCGGCAGCAAGTTCTACGACTGGAAGTACGAGTCGGAGCCCGAGCCGTTCATGGGCGGCCGGCGGATCTACCACGCGCGCGGCAAGGTGCTCGGCGGCTCCTCGTCGATCAACGGGATGATCTTCCAGCGCGGCAACCCGCTCGACTTCGAGCGGTGGGGCGCCGACGCCGGGATGGAAACCTGGGACCACGCCCACTGCCTGCCGTACTTCAAGCGCATGGAGACCTGCCTGGCTGCAGCGGACGACGATCCGTTCCGCGGCCACAACGGGCCACTCGTACTGGAGCGCGGCCCGGTCACGAACCCGCTCTTCGGCGCCTTCTTCGAGGCTGTGCAGGAGGCCGGCTATCCGCTGACCGACGACGTGAACGGCTACCGGCAGGAGGGGTTCGCCGCCTTCGATCGCAACATCCGGCGCGGCCGACGGCTGAGCGCGGCGCGCGCCTACCTCCATCCGGTCATGGGGCGGCCGAATCTCGAGGTGAGGACGCGCGCGTTCGTGACACGCGTTGTGTTCGAAGGCACGCGGGCGGTCGGGGTCGAGTACTCGACCGGTCGCGGTGATGCACACGTTGCACGCGCGAGCGAGGTGATTCTGTGCGGCGGCGCGATCAACTCGCCGCAGGTGTTGCAGCTCTCCGGGGTCGGGCGGTTCGCCGAGCTGGAAGCGCTTGGCGTTGGTGTCGTCCACGACCTGCCCGGCGTCGGGGAGAACCTGCAGGACCATCTCGAGGTCTACATCCAGCACGGCTCGAAGCAGCCGGTCTCGGTGGCGCCTGCGATGAAGTGGCGGAACCGCCCGTGGGTCGGTTTCCGGTGGCTGTTCTTCCGCTCTGGCTCGGGCGCGACGAACCATTTCGAAGGCGGCGGCTTCGTCCGCTCGAACGACGACGTCGCCTACCCGAACCTGATGTTCCACTTCCTGCCGATCGCGATCCGCTACGACGGCTCGCAGCCGGCCGGCGGGCATGGCTACCAGGTGCATGTGGGCCCGATGTACTCGGATGCGCGCGGCTCGCTCAAGATCACGTCGACCGACCCGCGCGTCCATCCGGCAATGCGTTTCAACTACCTGTCGACCGAGCAGGACAAGCGAGAGTGGGTGGAGGCGGTGCGCGTCTCGCGCTCGATCCTCGAGCAGTCGGCGTTCGAGCCGTTCAGCGAAGGCGAGATCTCACCCGGCCCGAGCGTGGGGACGGACGAGGAGATCCTCGACTGGGTCGCGCGCGACGCGGAGACCGCGCTGCACCCCTCGTGCACGTGTGCGATGGGCGTGGGCGAGCAGTCGGTCGTCGACCCACTGACGATGCGCGTGCACGGCCTCGATGGCCTGCGCGTCGTCGACGCGTCTGTCTTCCCCTACGTGACGAACGGCAACATCTACGCGCCCGTGATGATGACCGCCGAGAAGTCAGCAGACCTGATCCTCGGCAACACCCCCCTACCCCCGGAGCCAGTACCGTTCTACCGCCACCAAGTCAGTGAGTAGCGAGCACCACCGAGCGAGAGGACCCTTCGGGTGGGTCACGACCTTCTGTTTTGGCGCCAGGGCGAGTCGGAGACCGACCACCCGATGCGATTCTCGACGCGTTCAGCGAGGGCCGCAGGGTGGAAGGGCTGCCGGATCTTCCGATCGATGACTTCCTGAGTGCACTACTGAGCGCATTCCCTGAGGCTGTTCGGGAGCCGAACGGTCCGGAGGATGAGTGGATCCATTGGATGAGCGCGGACGAAATGTCGAGCTTCGAGGTCGCATGGACGAGCCAATACGTCTGGATCACGTTGAGGCCGCTCGACCACGAACGCGCGAATCAGATGATTGACATCGCCAACAGCTTTGGCTGTGCCCTCTACGACCCACAGACGAACGAACGGTTCGGGCTGTGACACAGCAGGCGTGTCCCGTCAGGCGCCTCTGCCCGCATCGAGCTGATTGAGGGTTGCGTCGGTCGGCGCGCTTGGTCTAAAGTAGGCGTGCGCGCGGCAACGAACGCCGCGCTGGAGGCAATGTCGCCTCAGGACTTCGAGTCCTGGGGCTTTTTTATTGGTCCACGACAACCGGGAGATCCGATGACGAAGATGAAGCTCGAATACATCTGGCTCGACGGCTACGAGCCCGCGCCGAACCTCCGTTCGAAGACGAAGATCGCCGAGTTCGCGAGCTTCCCGACCGTCGACCAGATCCCGCATTGGGGATTCGACGGGAGCTCCACCCGGCAGGCGGACGGAAGCGACTCCGACTGCATCCTGAAGCCGGTCAGCGTCTTTCCGGATCCGGCGCGCTCGAACGGGGCGCTGGTGATGTGCGAGGTCATGCTCCCGGACGGATCACCGCATCCGAGCAACAGCCGCGCCGGGATCGCAGACGACCCGGGCACGTGGTTCGGGTTCGAGCAGGAGTATTTCCTCTATCGCGACGGCGCACCGCTCGGCTTTCCCGCGGGTGGCGGCTTCCCGCCGCCGCAGGGCGAGTACTACACAGGCGTCGGCTACAAGAACGTGGGCGACGTCGCGCGCGAGATCGTCGACGCTCACATCGACCTTTGCCTCGAGGCAGGGCTCGGCCATCAGGGGGTCAACGCCGAGGTCGCGAAAGGCCAGTGGGAGTTCCAGATCTTCGGCAAGGGCTCGAAGCGGGCCGCCGACGAGGTCTGGATTGCGCGCTATCTGCTCCTGCGGCTGTGCGAGCGCTACCAGGTCGACGTTGAGTTCCATTGCAAGCCGCTCGGCGTCGAAGTCGACTGGAACGGCTCAGGCATGCATGCGAACTTCTCCACGAAGTACATGCGCGAGATCGGTGGTCGGGAGTACTTCGAGGCGCTGATGGAGGCGTTCGACGACAACAAGGCGGAGCACATCGCGGTCTACGGGCCGGACAACCACCTGCGACTGACAGGCCTGCACGAGACGCAGTCGATCGACACCTTCAACTACGGCGTCGCCGACCGTGGCGCGTCGGTGCGCGTGCCGCACAGCTTCGTCGAGAACGGGTACCGCGGCTACCTCGAGGATCGCCGGCCCAACTCGCAGGGCGACCCGTACCGGATCGCCGGCCGGATCATCGAGACGATCGCGACGGTCCGCGCGGCGAGCTCGAACGGGACGATCACGGAAGCCGAACTGGCAGTCGCCTAGCTCACAACGTCGACGAGGGCTGCGAAAGCGGCCCTCGTCAGGCAGCGTCGGCGACGCTGAGCACGGCTTTGACGATGCCGTCGTAGCCGGTGCAGCGGCACAGGTTGCCGCTCAGGGCGATCCGGACCTCATCTTCGCTCGGGCTCGGGTTCTGCTCGAGCAGCGCGGTTGCCGAGATCAGCATTCCCGGGGTGCAGAAGCCGCACTGGACTCCGCCTTGGTCGAGAAACGCCGTTTGAAGTGGTGCAAGCGTCTCTCCGGAGGCGAGGCCTTCAACGGTCGTGATCTCGCTGCCTTCGGCCTGGAGCGCAAGGTAGGAGCACGAGTTCACCGGCTTGCCGTCGAGCAGCATCATGCAGGCGCCGCACTCCGAGTCGTCGCAGCCTTCCTTCGAGCCGGTCAGGCCGATCACATCGCGTACGGCTGCGAGCAGGTTCGTTCCGGGATCGAGTTCGACCGCGTAGTCGGTCCCGTTGACGGTGAGGGTTGTCGCGACCTTCATGCCCTGGCCCTCGCAAGCGCATGCTCGATGGCGCGGCTCGCAATGACGGCCGCCATCGCCCGCCGGTAGTCGGCCGAGCCGCGCACGTCCGAGATCGGCATCGACGCCGCCGAGACCGCCGCGGCGGCAGCCGCGATCGCCGCCGCGCCGCCGTCGCTGCCGACGAGAGCCGCCTCGGCCTCGGGCACGCGGCGGATCGTCGGGGACAGCGCGGTCATCGCGATCCGTGCATCAGTGAATTTGCCGTCGTCGACCGTGACGAGCGCGCTCGCGCCGACGACGGCGATCTCCATCTGCCGCCGGTACTCGAGTCGCAGATACGCGCTGCCGCTTCCAGCCGCAGGCGCCGGCACGTCGACGGAGATCAGCAGCTCGCCCGGCTCGGCGACCGTCTTCCCGGGGCCAGTGAACAGGTCGGCCACGTCGATCGTCCGCTCGCCGGTTGCCGATCGCAGTGTTGCCGTGGCGCTGAGGCAGATCAGCGGCCCGCCCGTCTCCATCGCAGGTGACGCGTTCATCAGGTTGCCGCCGAGCGTTCCCTGCGCGCGCGTCGCGTGCGAGCCGACGATCGCGCATGCGTCCGCAAGTGCGGAGTAGTGCGCCTGAACCTCGGCGTTCGCGCAGATCGCCTCGTGGCTCGCGAGCGCGCCGAGTCGAAGTCCGTCTGCGGTCACCGTGACGCCGCGCAACTCCACCAGACGGTGGATCGCAACAAGGCTCCCGGGCAGCGTCGACTTGCCCGAGCGTGCGCCGACGACGAGGTCGGTTCCGCCGGCGACAGGTCGCGCGCCGCCTGCCAGTGCGGCGAGGGCGTCGTCGATCGAAGCGGCGCTCACATACGAGACGACGCTCATGACCCAGCCTCCCAGACCCGTTCCGGCGTCATCGGCAATGCGCGCACCCGCGACCCGATCACCTTCGCCACGGCATTCGCGATCGCCCCGGCTGTCGGTACGCAGGGCGGCTCGCCGACGCCCTTCGAGCCCTTCGGCCCGGCGTTCGGCGTGTCCGTCTCGATCCAGGCGACGTCGATCTGCGGCGCGTCCGACGCGGTAACGAGTTTGTAGTCGGTGAGATGGGCGTTGCGTTGGCGGCCGTCCTCGTCGAGCTGCGTTCCTTCGGAGAGCGCCTGACCGATGCCCATCACGACGCCGCCGTAGACCTGGCCGTCGGCTCCTATCCGGTTCAGGATCCGCCCGCAGTCGTGCGCGGCAGCGATCTGGAGTACGCGGACGACGCCGGTCGCGCGATCCACCCGCACCCGCGCTGCGTGCGCGATCAGCTGCGGTGCATGGAACGACTCGAGTCCGAGACGTCCGAGGCAGCCCTCGGCCGGCGACGCCTCCGGCCCGTCGGGAATCACGCCCGCGCCCTTACCGTGGAACGTCCCGCTGCCGGCGAGGTCCGCGATCGTGACCGATTTCTCCGGCGAGCCCTTCACGCGAACCGCGCCGCCCACGAGCTCGAGGTCGTCGCGCGCCGCTTCCAGCTTCTCGGACGCAGCATCCAGCAGCTGGTCGCGCAGATCGACGGCCGCTGCGATCACCGCGCGCCCGCTGTTGAACGTCGTCTGCGAGCCGCACGAGCCCATGTCCGACGGGGCGGCGTCGGTGTCCTGATAGAGCATCGAGAAGTCCTCCGGCTGCATGCCGAGCTCCTCGGCGACGTACTTGGGCATCGCCATCACCGCGCCGGTGCCGTTCTCCTGCGCGCCGGTGATGATCGTCCCGGAGCCGTCGCCGTTCAGCTTCACGTAGGCGCCCGAGCTCGCCGTGAAGCATGGCCACCAGCCGACCGCGATGCCAATCGCCTCGTCGTCGGGCAGCTCCTTCCCGTAGCCGATCAGCTCGACCGCTTTCTCGAGGGTCTCCTTCATCGCGATGCGCTCCAGCACCTGGCCGGTCGCGGTGACCGAGCCTTCCTCGACGAGTGTGTGCCGGCGAAGATCGACCGGATCCATCCCGAGCGCTTCGGCGAGTTCGTCCATGTGCTGCTCGAGCGCCCAGCACACTTGCGGCGCCGTGGGCGCGCGGATCGACGACGACGGTTGGTTGGTGGAGTAGTTGAGCGAGGACTCGATGTCCGCGGTCTCGATCTTGTACGGGCCGAGCGCATGCATCGCGGCCATCTGTGCGAAGAAGCCGCCCTCGCCGCAGTAGGCGCCGCTGTCGAGGACGAGCCGGCCGCGCCGCGCGAGCAGCGTGCCGTCGGAGCGGGCGCCGGTCTCGAGCTCGATCACCATTCCTTCGCGGCGGTGGCCGACGGCGAAGAACTCCTCGCGCCGCGTGAAGACGAGCTTCACCGGACGGCCGGCAGCTTTGGCGAGCGCCGCGATGTGGCCTTCGTAGTGGAAGTCGCACTTCGCGCCGAAGCCGCCGCCGAGCAGAGGCACGATCACGCGCACGTTCGATTCCGGGATCTGCAGCGTGTGCGCGATTCCGCCGCGTGCTGCGTACGGAACCTGCGTCGACGTCCAGACCGTTACCTTGTCGCCCTGCCACTGCGCGATGACAGCGCGCGGCTCGATCGGGACGCCCTGCACGGGGTCGGTCACGAAGCGGCTCTGGACGACGACGTCCGCCGCGGACATGGCTGCTTCGGCGTCGCCTTTGACGATCGTCGAGTAGCCCATCCGGTTACCCGCGCGGAGGAGCACATCGTCGGCGTCGTAGCTCTCCCAGTCCTCGTGAACCAGCGCGCTGTTGTGCTCTGCGGCTTCGAAGTCGGTGATCGCGGGCAGCGGCTCGTAGTCGATCTCGATCAGCGCAGCGGCGCGCTCGGCGATCTCGGCGGTGGTCGCGGCGACGCCGGCGACGACGTCCCCCTCGAAACGCACCTTCTCCTTCGCGAACAGCCGCCGGTCCTTGACCATGCCGCCGTAGAGGACATCCGGGACATCTTCGTGGGTGAGGACTGCGAGCACGCCTGGCAGTGCGCGCGCTTTCGTCGCGTCGATGCGCAGGATGCGCGCGTGGGTGTGGTCGGCGTAGCGGAACTTCGCGACGAGCTGGCCGGTGAGCGTGAGGTCGGCGGTGTAGCGACCCGCTCCGGTGACTTTCTCCTTGCCGTCCGGTCGGACGAACTGCGCTGTGCGTGGCTCCTCGACGGCGGTCATGCCGCAATCCAATCAGATCGCTAACGCTGGGCTCACAGCTCAGGATTAGCGTGGCCCTGTGAAGTCGCTTGCCGTCGCCGTCGTACTGCTCGTCGCCTTCCCCCTGGCGGCGACGGCATCGGCTTCATTCACGTACTCCGACTCGTTCACCGGCACCGAGATCATCCCGGTCAGCTCGGTTCGCGGGACGTTCGTCGGCGTCGCACGTGGCCAGCTACCGGCGGTCTGGCGAACCCATATCGTCCACGAGCCGCTCTCGACCGGTCCGACGGTCGCGGTCACCGGCGGAACGTTCTCGATTCTCGGCCGCACCGGCGTGAGGCTCGGCGGAGCCGTGACGGGAGGCAGCGTCACGGTCGTGAACCGCGGCAGCCGCTGCACGAACCAGACCTACCGAGTGAGCGTGACGTTCAACGGCGGCACGTTCGACGGGACGCTGACGCATCACCGTCGCACGATTCTCGGCAACTGCCTGATCTACGCCGCGACGATCAGCGGCCGCGGCACCTTCGCCGCCTAGCTCGGCCGATGTAGCATTTGCCGCGAGTGAGCGCGGTCGCCGACATCCTGCAGGGGAAGCAGCGAGAGGTTCTGCAGATCGGCGGCGACGCCTCCGTCCTAGACGCTGTCAAGGCGATGGTCGGGGCCAACGTCGGATCGCTCCTCGTCACCGATGGCGACGAGATAACCGGCATTGTCACGGAGCGTGACTACCTGCGCCGGGCGGCTGTCGAGGGACGTGACGATGCGGGGACGCCCGTGCGCGAGATCATGTCCGCTCCGGTGATCTGCGTTACCCCCGACACCGGCATCGACGAGTGCATGGCGCTCATGACCGAGCGCCGGATCCGCCACGTACCGGTGGTCGACGGTGGCGCGCTGGTCGGAATGATCTCGATCGGCGACCTCGTCAAGTTCACCTCGACGCAACAGAGCGTCCAGATCAAGTACTTGACCGACTACATCACGGCTCGCTGATCCGATCCACGCGCAGGATCTCGGGGATCCGGAGCTTGCGCAGGCCACCGCGCCGCTCGGCGTAGCCGAAGAACGCGAGCAGGAGACAGAGGCCGACGACGATCCCGCCACGCCACGTGATCCCCGCTTCGCGTTGCATGATCACATCGAGCGCGGCAAGCGCGAGCAGGAAAAGCGGCAGTGCCACGAGCCAGTCCCTTCTCGCTACTGGATCGGCAGCGCGTCGAACCCAGTAGCCCAGAAGGTGAACTCCGATCAGGGCTTCCGCGATCATCGTTGGCCACGAGAACGGTGGGAAGTAGAGCGCCGACTCAACACGCTCAGGGAGGATGTCCCACCACGGCACAACGATCACGCCGATGTATGAAATGGCCGCGGCGATCGGGATGGCTCTCTCGAGGATCCGGAGCCGGTCGAGCGGCGAAAGGCGGACCCCCGCCAACGCAAGTAGGACGAGCGCCGCCGCCCCGACGAAGGCAACCGTCGATCCGTAGGCAACGTCGAGCCGATAGTCCCCAGGGCCTCTAAGGCTCTCTCGCCCGAAACCGGCGGTCGCCACGAGCAGCCCGAATCCTGCGGCGAGTTCGACGGCCAACACGTGCAGGTGTCCCGGAATCCAGAGGACGACGAAGAGTGCGATTGCGAGCGCCGCAGCCGTCGATCCGGTCGTCGCCGTCGTCCAGCCGTTCTCCGAGATGCAGCGATGAGACAATGCTTTGTTGATCTCGGTGCCGCACGCCTGCTGCCACGGCAGGAACATGCCTACGATGAACGCCGAGAGCGAGGCCGCTCCGATCGCAGTTCGAAACGAAAGCCACGGTGTCACCGGACGGCCACCCGCGGCCGCTGAGGCAAGAAGGGCCAAAGCGAGCCCGGCGGCAACCCACGGCACGACGGTGCGACCCAGCCCGACTATGCCGATCGTGATGGCTGCCCCTGTCAGCAGTGCTGCTGTCGCCGCTAGAGGAATCCCGTCAACCCGAGAGCGTCCATCGGCTCTCCACCAGACGAGCGGTAGGACCAGCACGCAACCTGCGGCAAGGGTGCCGGCAAGGCCCTCGATGCCGAGCACCGTGATCTCGGCATGCCCGTTCCGCGTAGACGAATGCCACGGCAGCAAAAGAGTTGCGAGATAGCACCCAACGAGCCCCAGCCTCACGAGACTGAGCGCCGAACGATCCCAGAAGAGTTCACGCCTCCGCGGGACTGCAGCAGATAGAAAGGCAAGCGCTGCCGCCGCGACCCCGATAAATGTGCCGGACGCGGTGTGAAATTCGCCGAAGACTTGAAATCGCGTTGCCCAAGAGGCTGTCGTTTGCGTCAGGGCGGTTGCGAAGTAACCCATCGCAAGAGCGCTCGTGCCGATCGGGAGGCGATCTTCGAGTTGCGGCCGCACGAGCGCGATCACGGCGAGAGCCGCGAGGGCAAGCGCGGTCAGTGCGGCAGCCGAGCCTCCGCCGAACGGAAGCGGGTCGATCGTCTGACATGACGACGAGAACAGGTTGAGGAGTCCCGCGACATCACCAGGTCCTTTGGAGCTGCCGCTCTGTGTGTTGCACGTCGCTTGCTGCCACGGCAGGTAGAGGCTCGCCAGAAACACCAGCGAGCCCGCGAGCACGACCAGCGTTGACCACTGCCGTTTCATCCGCGGACCGTACTCGGCGCCGCGGTCGCCGTCGAGCTAGTCGCCTAGCTCTGTCCGCCGCGTCGACACGTACTCCGCCAGCTCCTCGCGGATCACCGAATCGAGCGTCGGCTCCTCGTACTCCTCCAGCGTCTTGCGCCAGATCTCGCCGGCGCGGACGGTTGTGTCGCGCGCCCCGAGGCGGTTCCAGCGCTCGAAGTTCTCGGTCGACGAGAGCAGCGGCCGGTAGAAGCAGTCGCGGAAGCGCTCCAGCGTATGCGTCGCGCCGAGGAAGTGGCCGCCGTGGCCGACCTCCTCGTGGGCCGAGAAGGCGATCGTCTCGTCGGTCACCTCGAGCGGCTTGAACTCGTCCTGCAGCATGCGCAGGATCTCGACGTCGACGATGAACTTCTCGAAGCACGACACGAGCCCCGACTCGAGCCAGCCGGCCGAATGCATGACGAAGTTCGCGCCGGCGAGGAACGTCGGCAGCATCGTCATCATCGCCTCGTAGGCGGCCTGCGCATCGACGGTCTGGCTGGCTGTGAGTCCGCCCCCGCTGCGCCACGGGAGTCCGAAATGGCGCGCTATCTGGCCGGTACAGAGGAGCCCGATCGCGGACTCTGGCGTGCCGAAGCTCGGTGAGCCTGACTGCATGTCGGTGTTCGAGAGGAACGAGCCGAACACGACCGGGCAGCCAGGACGCACAAGTTGTGACAGGGCGATGCCGGCGAGCGCTTCGGCGATCTGCTGGGTCAGCGCCGCCGGGATCGACACGGGCGACATCGCTCCCATCAGGATGAACGGCGTGATCACCACCGCTTGGTTCGCGCGGTTGTACTCGAGTTGCGCGGCGAGCATCCGGTCGTCGTAGCGCAGCGGCGAGTTGACGTTGATCAGCGAGATCGATGCAGGCGTCTTCTCGATCGCCTCCCGGCCACCGAACAGGATCTCCGACATGCGGATCGTGTCCGCGGCGTTCGGGCCGGAGGTGACCGAGCCCATGTAGGGCTTGTCCGAGAGCGTCTGCAGCGCGAAGACCATGTCCAGGTGGCGCGAGTCGAGCGGGCGGTCGTTCGGCTCGCAGATCGTGCCGCCGGGCGAGTCGAGCTGATCGAACGACTGCGACAGCCGGACGAGGTTCTCGAAATCGTCCATCGTCGCTTCGCGCCGCTCGTCGCCCTTACGCACGAACGGGCAGCCGTACACCGACGCAAACGCCATGTGCTGGCCGCCGACGTGGATGTTCCGCTCGGGGTTGCGCGCCTGGAGGTCAAACTTGCGCGGCGCCTTCGCGATCTGCTCCAGCACGAAGTCGGGGTCGAGCTTCACCGCCTGGCCCTCGATCGTCTGGCCCGCCTCGCGGAAGTATTCGAGCGCTTCGGGGAGGATGAACTCGATCCCGAGCTCGCTGACGATGCGTCGCCAACCCCGGTCGAGAGCCGCCATCGCGTCCTCGGAGAGGATCTCGTACCGCGGCATCTTGTTGACGATCATGCGACCTCCTCGAGGGCGGACGAACTGTTGACGAGTTGTTCGAGTTGGCGTTCCAGGCCGGGATCGCCGACCTCGCGCACCTCGAGCGGGAGACCGAGTGCTGCGGCGGCACGCTCGGCGGCGGCTCGCAGCACGGGTGTCGGCCGCTGCGCGAGCCAGACGACGCGGGTGTAGTTGCCGAAGTACGCGTCCCGCAACTCGGGATGGCGGTCAAGCCCGAGCGAGCGCAGAATCGTCCGCTCGAAACTGCGGGCCAGGAAGTCCGTGAGGAAGTACGTGCCGGGCTGTTCGGCGAGCGCCTCGCGCACCTCGTCGCGGCCGAAGACGTCGTAGCAGTGGTCGCCGGACAGTCGCCGGACGCCGCGGCGCGCGACAACCTCGTCCAACGCACCATAGGTCCCGCAATCGGCGTACGCGACGGCTATCCGTTCGTACCTCCCGGCGAGCCGATCGATCTCGCGTTCCACGCGGACGGCGATCCTCTCCGGCCGGTTGTGCAGCTCGGGCGGCAACGGGTGGACGTCGATCTCCCAGCCCCGGCGGCGCGCGATCTCGTTGAGGTGCAGCGTCAGCACGCCGCAGGCGATGATCGCGACCCGGCTCATGCCGGAAACGTCAATTCTGAGAGGAAGAGATCGTTGTATTCGGCGTTGCCGGACGCCTCGACGTACTCGACCTCGTCGAGCAGCGCGAGCGCGGCGTGGCGCTCGGGCAGCGAGAGCGCGGCGATCTTCGCACCCTCTCCCGCGACGTTTCCGGCGGCGACGATTCTCGTCACCGACAGCTTCGGGACGAGGCCGATACGGACGGCGCTCGCCGGGGTGAGATAGGCGCCGAAGGACCCGCCGAGGAGCACCTGCTGGACGTCTGATTCTTCGATCCCGAGCCGCTGCAGGAGCATCCGCCAGCCGGTTGCGATCGCCGCCTTCGCCTCTTGCAGCCGGCGGACGTCGACCTGCGAGAGATAGACGGCGAGCGCAGGATCGTCTCCACGCCAGGCCAGGACGAACACACGCTCCTCGCCGCCCTTTCCATTCGGCACACGAACGAAGCGATCCGCCAAGCTGGGCATCTGCTCACGGACGTCTTCGACTCCGAGCATGAGCCCGGATGGTGCGAGCAAGCCGAGGCGCAGCAGTTCGGCGACGACGTCGACGAGTCCAGAGCCGCAGATGCCGACCGGGTCGGTGTCGCCTATCACCTGGATCTCGACGCCGTCGTCCGCGATCTTCACGCCCTCGATTGCGCCCTCCGCGGCGCGCATGCCGCAGCGAATCGTGGCGCCTTCGAACGCCGGTCCCGCGGGCGCCGCCGTCGCCACCGCCTCGGCTGAGGAGCCGAGCACGATCTCGCAGTTTGTGCCGACATCGACGAACAGCCGCACGCGCCTATCGCGTGCAAGGCCGGTCGCGACGATGCCGGCGAGGATGTCCGGGCCGACGTACGCGCCGATCGCGGGGAATGTCACGGCAGGCGCGCGCGGGTGAACGACGACACCGAAGTCTGAGGCGGTGGCGGGAATCGGGTGGCGTGTCGCGACGATGAACGGCGCCATTCCGAGCGGTTCGGGATCGATCCCGAGCGCGAGCGAGATCATCGTCACGTTTCCGACGACCACGATCTCGTAGATCTCTTCCGGTGCGACGCCAGCCTCAGCACAGACCTCGGCCGTCAGCTCCGCGAGCGTCTCGTGCGCAAGGCGCCGCAGCTCGCCGAGCGCGCCCGGCTCCATCATGGTCGCGGAGATCCGCGCGATCACATCGGCGCCGAAGCGGTGCTGCGCGTTCAACATGCTGCGTACGGCAAGCGGCTGGCCGGTGGAGAGATCGAGCAGCGTCGCCACCACCGTCGTCGTGCCGAGGTCGAACGCCAGTGCATGCACGCGGGCAGTCGTGTCACCGGGCTCGAGCGCGATCAGCTCGTCGTCGACGATCACAGCCGTCACGTCGTAGTTCGCGCGACGCAGCAGTCCTGGCAACTCGCGCAGAACGTCGAGCGACGCGTGCAGTTCGAGGTCGTCCATCGCCGCGAATACGCGCTCGAGATCGCCCGCCTGATCCTCGAGCGACGGCTCGTCGAGAACGAGATGTCGCTTCTGCACGGCCGGCCGGAGGATGACGTGACGCCCGACGCCGGCGAGCGCAGCTTTCGGCCGGGTCTGGAGCGGCGGTACGTGGACGACAAGGTCGTTCGTCGCGAGCGCGCGGCACGCGAGCCGCCAGCCGTCGCGCAGCTCGTCGGGGGTGAACGCACGCGGATCCAGCTCGGAGATCGCGGCGCCGCCGTTGATGACCCGCACCTTGCATTTCTTGCAGGTGCCATGGCCGCCGCAGGTCGAGTCGATGGCGATCGCGTTCCAGCTCGCCGCGTCGAAGAGCGTCGTCCCCGCTGGCACCCGCGTCTCGGTTTCCTTCGCCGCCTCGGCCACTCCCTCGACGAAGCGGAGCCGGACGCGACTCGGCCCCGCCTGCCCGGTTGCCTCGTCCTCGGGTGCGGCAGCGCTGCTCAAGACGATGCGGCCGCCTGCGCCTCGCGGTAGCGCCTGATCCACGTCGCGCCCCACTCGTCGCGCCCGAGCAGGAGGTCGCTCGCGCGGACGGCGTCGACGCACTGGGGTGTACGGGCGTCCATGATCGCGCTCGTCAGGCCGTGGCTCTGAGCGATGGCGAGAAACGTGGCGCCGAGCGCGTGCCGACCGGGCATCGCGAACGAGGTGTTCGAGGCGCCACAGGTCGTGTTGACGCCGAGCTCGTCGCGCAGCAGATGCAGCGTCGCGATGAACGCCGTGACGGCGCGCGGCTCCGCGCCGATCGGCATCGCAAGCGGATCGATCACGATGTCCTCCGGCGGGATGCCGAAGTCGCCCGCCGCCGACACGATCTTCTTCGCGATCGCGACGCGATCCTTGGGCTCCATCCGGATCTCGTCGTCGTTCGCCAGGCCGATCACCGCGGCGCCATGCCGGGCGACGATCGGCAGGATTAGCTCCAGCCGCTCATCCTCACCCGTGACCGAGTTGACGAGCGCCTTGCCCTCGTACGCGGCGAGGCCGGCTTCGAGCGCCTCGATCACGGACGAGTCGATGCAGAGAGGCAGATCGGTGAGACCCTGGACGAGCGGGATCGCTTGGCCCATCAGCCCGACCTCGTCGGCGAGCGGATCACCCACGTTGACGTCGAGCACGTCGGCGCCACCGACCTGCTCGGCGACGTCGATCTCGATCTGCGAGAGGACGCCCTTCTGCAGCTGCGCCTGGAACGCCTTGCGGCCGGTCGGGTTGATGCGCTCGCCGATGATGCAGAACGGCTGGCCGGCGCCGATTGTGACGGTCTTAGACTGCGATCGCAGAACGGTATCCACTCGTCTCCCTTTCGCTGCGTGGCGGAATCCCAAGTCGGGCGCACAGCTTGGCGATACCGGCGTCCTTGCGGAAGCTGATGAAGTGCAGGCCCGCCACTCCCGGCAGGCCGAGCGCGTGCCGGGCGAGGTCGTAGGCGATCTCGAAGCACGCTTCCAGCTGATCGTCGGCAGCTTCGACGTGGGCGATGAGATCGGCCGGAACGTTGATGCCGGCCACCTTGTCGTCGATGAAGCGGAGCGCTGAAGCGGTACGGACGATGCAGATCGACGGGATCAGGTGGACGCGCTTCGCGAGACCGGCGGCCACCGCCTCGGTCATGAACCGTTCGAGATGGTCGCGCTCGAAGCAGAGCTGTAGCTGCATGAACTGCGCGCCGGCGTCGGCCTTCTTCAGCGAGCGCTCGACGCGGTACTCGAACGGTGGCGCACCGGGGTTCTCGACCGCGCCGAGAAAGAGATGCGGAGCCGGTTCGATCGCCCGCCCGGAGAGGTACCGGCCGTCGCGAATCGCCCGTGCCGCCGCGAGGAGCTGCGGGCTGTCCAGGTCGAACACGCGCCGCGACTCGGGCTCGTCGCCGGCGGAGACGTCGTCCCCGGTCAGGCAGCAGATGTTCTCGATCCCGTGCAGTGCCGCGCCGACGATCTCGGCCTCCAGGCCGAGCCGGTTCCGGTCGCGGCAGACGAGCTGCATGATCGGCTCCATCCCCAGCTTCTGGAGCGCGATCGAGACGGAGAGCGGCGACGCGTGGGCGTGTGCAGCCGTGTTGTCGGTCGCATTCGCGGCATCGAGGCACGGCGCCATCGGCTCGAGCTGGAAGGCAACTGCGTCGAGGCCGCCGCCGTCGATCGTCGGCATCTCCGCCGTGACGACGAACTCACCTGCGGTCAGTCGCTCCTCGAGGCGGGACACCTATGCCTCCCCAGCGCCAGTCCAGCCGTCCGGGGTCTCACGGTCACGCTTCGTGATGTAGTTCTTCCAGGACGAGGTATCCCAAAGGCGATTGTCGACCGGGGGACGGAGCTGGTTGAACTCCTCTTTCCACGGCAGCTTCTGCGAGCGCTCCCATCCTTTCAGCCAGACGCAGCGCATCTCGGGCTTCACCTCGCAGCCGCCGTCGGCGCGCACGCCGCCGCACGGGCCGTTGCGGAGCTGCTTCGGGCAGTTCATCGGGCAGGTCAAGCCGGTCGAGTGGAGCACGCACTGCCCGCACATGTGGCAGCCGAAGACCGGCCCCTTCGTGATGCGCTCGATGCCGGTCAGAAGTCCCATCAGCCGACGGCGACCGCCGCGCGCGCCTTCTGGATCAGGTCCTTCGCCAGCCGCACCGCCGTCGACGCGTCCGCTGCATAGCCGTCGGCGCCGACAACGTCCGCGTACTCCTGCGTCACCGGCGCACCGCCGACCATCACGATCACCTTGTCGCGCAGGCCGGCCTTTTCGAGCGCGTTGATGTTCGCCTTGAACATCGGCATCGTCGTCGTCAGGAAGGCCGAGAAGCCGACGATGTCGGGCTTGTGTTCCTCGACCTGCTCGACGAAGCGCTCCGGCGGCACGTTCACTCCGAGGTCGTAGACCGTGAAGCCTGCTCCCTCGAGCATGATGTTGACGAGGTTCTTGCCGATGTCGTGCACGTCGCCCTTGACGGTGCCCATGACGAAGGTGCCGATCGGCTTGGCGCCCGTCTCGGCGAGCAGCGGGCGCAGGATGTCGAGTGCGCCCTGCATCGCCCGCGCGGCGATCAGCATCTCGGGGACGAAGAAGTCGCCGCGCTCGAACCGGGCGCCGACCTCCTCGAGCGAGGGGATCAACGCGTCGTAGAGCAAGGTCTCAGGGTTCATACCGGCCGCGAGGCCCTCCTCGGTCAACGCCTTCACCGACGGCGCGTTCCCGACGAGCGTGTCGTCGAACAGCCCTTGCAGGATCTCCTCGTTCGTCATGCGGCTCCTCGCTTCGCGTCGTGGTGGTCGAGCCGTGCCGAGAGCCCGGCCGCGTGGTCGATCAGCACCGCTCCGAGCTCGTGCAACCGGGCCGGTGTGAGGCGAATCGTAGGCCCGGAGATGCTGAGCGCGGCAATTGCGTCGCCGCCTCCCGGGTCGAAGACAGGCGCGGCAACCGCGACGAGGCCGGGCTCGAGCTCCTCGAGTGTCGTCGCGTAGCCGCGCTTGCGCACGGTCGCGAGCTCGCCGGCCAGCGTTCCGGGGTCGACGACGGTCTGCGGGGTGAGTCGCTCTAGCGGTCCGTTCGTGAGCTCTGCTGCCCCGAAAGCGAGCAGCACCTTCCCGTTCGCCGTGCAATGGAGCGGGGCGGCGCGGCCGACCCAGTTCGTGCCGCCGATGAAGTGCCGGCTGTCCTGCTGTGCGAGATGGTCGACCCCGTGGCGGCCGGGAACGGCGAGGTTGACCGTCTCACCGCACTCTTCCGAAATGCGGCGGAGCGTGTCGGCGGCGGCGGCAACGAGATCTGCGTCTCGCGCTGTCCCGCGCGCGAAGCGGGTCAGCACGGGCCCGGGAAGAACGCTCCCGCGGGCGCCGTCGCGTTCGACGAGCCCCTGGCGTTCCAGAGCGCGCACGAGGCGCGAGGTCGTGCTCTTCGGCAGGCCTGCAGCGATCGCCAATCCGCCAACAGAAGGTGGCAGCGCGCTCTCGAGCACATGGACGAGGAGCTGCGCCGCGCGATCGATCGCCTGCGTTCCAGGTGGGGTGCCGGATTGGGTGTGATCAGTTGTACTCATGACTCATCATGTGAAACGGTTAGGCCACATGATGAGTCTAGGAGTCCTCGGCGAGGGCGTCAAACAGGTGTCCTCCGCGCGTGACGAACGACGCGAACCGGACTATGATCGTGCGCTCGTGCTGCTGAATCCGCCGCCGGGGAATGCTGCGTGACTGCTGCGACTGCGCCCGCGGTACTGGATCGCGCTGACCGGGTCGACCGGACCGGTCCGCCGCTGATTCACGCGGAGGGCATTTGGAAGATCTTCGGGCCGAATGCAGACCGTGTTCTCGGCACGCCTGACGCCGACCTGCCGCGCGCCGAGCTGCGCGCGAAGACCGGTTGTGTGTCGGCCGTGCGGGACGTCTCGTTCGACGTCTGGCCGGGCGAGGTGTTCGTCGTCATGGGTCTGTCCGGTTCGGGCAAGTCGACCCTTGTGCGCACGCTGATCCGTCTGATCGAACCGACGGCCGGGCGCATCGAGATCGCCGGGCAGGACGTCACTGCGTCCAACACGACCGACCTGCGGCAGCTCCGGCGCCACACCGTGTCGATGGTCTTCCAGCACTTCGGTCTGCTCGCGCACAGGCGCGTCGTCGACAACGTCGCCTTCGGGCTCGAGGTCCAAGGCGTCGCGAAGGAGGAGCGCCTCGCGCGCGCCACCGAGGTGCTCAAGCTCGTCGGTCTCGAGGACTCGGCCAACCAGTTCCCGGATCAACTCTCGGGCGGCATGCAGCAGCGCGTCGGCGTGGCGCGCGCGTTCGTCGTCGACCCGAAGGTGATGCTCTACGACGAGCCGTTCAGCGCACTCGACCCGCTGATCCGGCGCGACATGCAGGACGAGGTGTGCCGCCTGCAGGAGGAGACCGGCAAGACGATGGTCTTCATCACGCATGACCTGCCGGAAGCCCTTCGGCTGGGAGACCGGATCGCGATCATGCGCGACGGCGCGATCGTCCAACTCGGCACGCCGGAGGATCTCGTCGGCTCGCCCGCCGACGAGTATGTCGCGAATTTCGTCCGCGACATTCCCCGTAGTCACGTGCTGACGCTGCGCTGGATCATGCGTCCTGCCCGCCCCGGAGAGGAAGGCGGCCCAACGTTGGACGTGCGTACCACCGTGAAGAACGCGGTGCCGATGATCGCGTCGAACGAGCGGCCGGTCTGCGCGGTCGAAGAAGGACGGATCGTAGGCGTCGTCGATCGCGACGCGGTGCTGCAGGCGATTGCGGGCGAGGACTGACCATGACCACCGTCGACGAAGTCGTCGGAGCCGTACCCGCGCCCGTCGTGATCGATCACCGGCCGTGGTGGCGGAGCCGCGCCGTCCTGTCTGCGCTCGTCGTGGTGGGGATGCTCGTCGGCTACTACGCGGCGAAGGGGAAATACACGTGGCCGGCCGCGCTCGAGTGGAACTCGCTCACCGGCCATCTCGACAGCTTCCAGATCTGGCTCTCGGATCAGTCGAATGCGGCGCACCCGAACCTGTTCTTCCGCGTCGTGACGGGGATCAGCAGCGGGCTCGACACGCTCGTGACCTGGATCTACGACGCGCTGACGAAGTTGACGTGGGTAGGCACGAGCTTTGTGGCGACATTGTTCGCCTGGCGGTTCGGTGGGCGCCGCGCCGCCGTGTTCATGTTCACCGGACTCGCGACGTTCGCCGCCTTCGGCCTCTGGGACGACAGCATGCAGACGCTGTCGCTCGTCCTCGCCGCGGTTGGGCTCTCACTCGCAGTCGGCCTGCCGCTCGGCATCATTGCCGGCCGATCCGAGCGCTTCGACCGCGCGATCACGCCGGTGCTCGACGCGATGCAGATCATCCCCGCCTTCGCCTACCTGATGCCGGTCGTAATCCTCTTCTCGGTCGGCCCTGGTGCCGCGGTGATCACGACGATGATCTACTCGGTTCCACCGGCGGTGCGCATCGCCTCGCTCGGGATTCGCGGCGTCCCTGCGAACACGGTCGAGGCTGCGCAGGCGCTCGGCTCGACGGGCCGCCAGCTGCTCCTGAAAGTGCAGCTTCCTCTTTCGCGACGGATGCTCCTGCTCGCGGTCAACCAGACGATCCTCTTTGCGCTGTCGATGGTCGTCATCGCCGGATTGATCGGTGGCAGCGGCCTCGGTGACCCAGTGACGAACGGTCTCAACACCAACCCGGCGGTCGCGATCCTCGCGGGTGCGGCGATCGTGGCGATGGCGATCATGCTCGACCGCGTGACCGAGGCGATCGCGGAGCGGACCGATCCAACGCGTCGACATCTCGATGACGCAGGACGGCGAAGGCTGCGTGTGACGACGGCAGGCGTCGTCGTTGCCTGTCTCGTCGCGGTCGGTGTCGGAATCGCGGCGCATGCCGGCGACATCTACACGCGATTCACCATCCAGGACTGGCTCCTCGCCCGCATCCAGTCTGTGCTCAACTACATCGCGAACCCGTCGACGTTCCTTTTCCAGCACATCACGAACCCGCTCGGCAACTTCTTGACGCAGCACGTTTTGCTCCCGCTCGACACCTTCCTCGCAGAGACGCCGTGGTTCGTCACCGTCGCCGGATTCGTCCTGATCGCGTTCATCGTCAGCGGTCTACGGCCCGCGCTCGTGACGGCGGCGATGCTCGCGCTCACAGGTTTCGTCGGCGAATGGCAGCCGGCGATGGACACGGCGTCCCAGGTTCTCGTGGCGACGGCGATCGCGGTCCTGCTCGGGATCGTGCTCGGTGTGTGGGCGGCGGAGAGCGATCGGGTGAGCCAGATCCTGCGTCCGATCAACGACATCCTGCAGACACTGCCGCAGCTCGTCTACGTGATCCCGTTCGTGTACCTCTTCCCGATCTCGTACGTCCCGGGACTCATCGCGTCGGTGCTCTACGCGTTCCCGGTCGTCGTGCGGCTCGTGGAGCGAGGAGTGCGCGACGTCGCCCCGCAGTCGGTCGAGGCCGCGGGTGCGTTCGGTGCGACTCGACGTCAGGTGCTGCTGAAGGTGAAGATTCCGCTCGCGAGGGACGCGATCATGCTCGGCGTCAACCAGGGGATCATCATGGTGCTCGCCGTGGTCGTGATCGCCGGGCTCGCCAGCACTCCAGGCCTCGGCTACGAGGTCGTCCAGGGTCTGCAGCGGAACGAGTTCGGGCTCGGGGTGGTGGCGTCGATCGCGATTCTCGCGCTCGGGATCGCCCTCGATCGTGTTACGCGTGGCACGCAGGGCAACCGCCGGGCGCGGGAAGACGTCTCATGAGAACAAGAACATCGAGGAGGAGGGCTAGATGAAGGTCGGTTTCAAGAAGAGCCACATTCGGCTCGGCGTGGTGGCTGTCGCTCTCGCGGCAGTCGGTGTGCTCGTCGCGACGAACGTCGCGACCGCGCGCACAGGTTCCGGCTGCGGCACGGTGACCTTGAACGAGCAGGCGTGGGCCGGCTCGACCGCCAACACGTATGTCGCAAAGTACGTGCTCGAGAAGTCACTCGGGTGCAAGGTGAAGATCACGCAGATCGCCGAAATCCCGGTCTACGAGGCGCTCGCGCATGCGAAAGTCGACGCTGTGCTCGAGGACTGGCAGCACGTCGACCAGTACAAGCAGTACGCGACGAAGCAGAAGTCGGTCGTCATCGAGGGATCGAATGGTGTCCACGGCCACATCTTCTGGGGCATCCCCGATTACCTGATGAAGCAGTACCCGCAGTTCAAGACGTGGAAGGGTCTGAAGGGCAAGGAGAGCATCTTCAAGAGCCCGGAGTCGGGTTCGCAGGGGATGTTCCTCGGCGGCGACCCGTCCTATGTCCAGAAGGATGCTCAGCTGATCCAGGCGCTCGGGCTGAACTTCAAGTTCGTCAGCGTCGGCGCCGAGTCCGCGCAGACCGCGCGGTGGACGCAGCTCGTGAAGCAGAAGAAGCCGGTGCTCTTCTACTGGTACACGCCGCAGTACCTGAACGCGCAGTACCACATCGTCGAGGTGCAGCTCCCGAAGCCCTTCAAGGGCTGCAAGGACGACGCCAAGGCCGGCGGCGCGGTGGCGCAGTACAAGTGCGCGTACAGCACGTATCCGCTGGAGAAGGTATTCGGGTCGAAGTTCGCGAAGAGCGGCTCGCCCGCAGTCGCGTTCCTGAAGAAGTTCAGCTGGACGAACGACCAGCAGAACACCGTCGCGACCTGGATCGCCGGGCAGCACATGAAGCCCGACAGTGCCGCGGAGAAGTGGGTCAAGGCCAATCAGGCCCAGGTCAACAAGTGGCTCGGCAAGTAGCACTCGCCTGAGCTAGGCGGTATCGAGAGAGGGCGGCCCGGCCGCCCTCTCTCATTGCCCTCACTACCATCGTGTGATGGAGCCGGCCCAGCTGCCTTGGAGGGATGAGGCTTTCGCTCGCCTCGCGGCCGAGTCGTTCGACCTGCTCGTGGTCGGCGGCGGGATCGTCGGCGCGGGAGTCGCTGCGCAGGCCGCGGAGCTCGGGCTCGCGGTGGCGCTCGTCGACCGTGCGGATTTCGGCTCGGCGACGTCGAGCGCGTCGTCGAAGCTGATCCACGGCGGGTTGCGCTATCTCCGCATGGGTGATTTTCGCCTCGTGCACGAAGCGCTCTCCGAGGGACAGGCGCTACTCGAGACGGTCGCGCCGCACCTCGTGCGCCGGCTGCCGTTCGTGCTGCCCGTGTACGACGGCGGTCCCTACGGAAAGACTGCGATCCGCTCGGCGCTGTGGCTGTATCGAGCCCTGGCAGGACAACGCGTGGGCGGCAGCATGATCACGCCGGACGAGGCGATCGCGCTCGTCCCATCGCTGCGCTGCGAGGGTGCGAAGAGCGTCGGGCTCTATGTCGACGCGCAGACGAACGATGCCCGCCTGTGCCTCGCCAACGTGCGCGCAGCCGCCGCCGGTGGGGCGGTCGTTCTGAACTATGCCGAGGTTGTCTCGATCGATGCCGCCGGATCGGTGATCCGGGCGGAGGTGGCGGATCGCGTTGGCGACAGCGTCGTGCCGGTCCGAGCCCGCGCGATCGTCAACGCGACCGGGCCATGGGTGGATCACATCCGGAGGCTCGAGGATCCCGCCGCCGGCACGTCGGTGACGCTGAGCAAGGGCGCACATCTCGTGCTCGATCTCCCCGGAAGCTGGGAGGCGGCGGTGACGGTTCAGGTCGACAAGGCTCGGGTCTCGTTCGCGATCCCGTGGGAGGGAATGCTGCTGCTCGGCACGACAGACGAGCCGTTCGATGCTGCGCCCGAGACGCTCGCCGTGACCGACGCCGACGAGCGTCAGATCCTCGCCGAGGCTGCGCGCGGGCTTGTTCTCGAGGCGATCCGGCCCGAGGCGGTGCGAGCCCGTTTCGCCGGCTTGCGCGTACTGCCCGGTGCGGGCCGCGGGACGGCGAAGGCCAGGCGCGAGACGACGATCACTGTCGGCCCGCTCGGCATGGTGACCGTCGCCGGCGGGAAGCTGACCACGTATCGCCGCATAGCGGGCAACGTGATCGAGGCGTTGCGCCCACGACTCGGACTGCGCCGGCTTGACTCGCATGTGACGCCGCTGCCGGGAGCGGCGGATCCCGTCGCTGTCGCTGTGGCGCTAGGGAGTGCGTGGCCGGAGCTCGATCCTGCCGTGACGAGCATGCTGGCGCACACGTACGGCTCGTTCGCGGCTGACGTCCTGGCTATCGATCCTGATCCGCTGACGGCGCAGGTTCGCTACGCGTTCGAGCACGAATGGGCGGTGCATCTGGAGGATGTGGCTCGTCGGCGCACGACGCGTGCGCTTCAGGGACTCGACACGCCGGACGTTCGCGCGTGATCCTCGCGATCGACCAGGGAACGACCGGCACGACGTGCCTGGTCATCGACGACGAGTTGCGCGTGCGCGGGCGCGGCTACGTGGAGATCGAGCAGTTCTTTCCGCAGCCGGGCTGGGTGGAACACGATCCGGAGGAGCTCTGGTCGAGCGTGCTCACCGCTGCCGAAGCGGCGCTTGGCGCGGCCGGCGTCGGCGCCTCCGGCCTGAACGGGATCGGGATCACGAATCAGCGCGAGACAACGCTTGTCTGGGAGCGGCGAACCGGTCGGCCGGTTGCGCGCGCGATCGTCTGGCAGGACCGGCGCACCGCCGAGCGTTGCCGCGAGCTGCCCGCTGAGCTGATCCGCGAACGCACGGGGCTCGTTCCCGACCCGTATTTCTCGGCGACGAAGCTCGAGTGGCTCCTCGCCCGCACGGACATCCCGCGCAAGGAGCTCGCCTTCGGCACGGTCGACGCATGGCTCGTGTGGAAGCTGAGCGGTGGGCGGGTTCACGTCACCGACATCACGAACGCGTCGCGGACGATGCTCCTCGATCTCGCGACCGGGGACTGGGACGAAGAGTTGCTGGCGCTCTTCGCCGTCGAGCGTGAGCTTCTGCCGCGGGTGACCGGGTCGTCGGAGGTTGTCGGGGAGGCTCAGCTCTTCGGCGCGACCCTGCCGGTAGCAGGGATCGCGGGCGATCAGCAGGCGGCGCTGTTCGGTCAGGCGTGCTTCGCGGCCGGCCAGGCGAAGGCGACGTATGGCACCGGGAGCTTCGTGCTTATCAACGTCGGTTCCGACGGCGCGAATGCGCCTGACGGGCTGCTGCGCACTGCGGCCGCGGTTGGCCCGGGTGCGGCGCCGCAGTTCGCAGTCGAGGGCTCGGTGTTGGTTGGAGGGGCTGCCGTGCAGTGGCTGCGCGACGGCCTCGGTCTGGTCGCAAGCGTCGCGGAGACCGAGGCGCTCGCGCAAAGCGTCGACTCGAGCTGCGGCGTCGTCTTCGTCCCGGCGCTCACGGGTCTCGGCTCGCCGTGGTGGGACGCGGAAGCGCGCGGCCTGATCAGCGGCCTGACCCGCGGCACGACACGCGCCCATCTCGTGCGAGCGACGCTCGAGGCGATCGCGTTCCAGGTGGCAGACGTGCTCGACGCGCTCCCCGGAGGTGTCGCGGTATTGCGCGCAGATGGCGGCGCGACGGCGAACAGCTTCCTGATGCAGTTTCAGGCCGACCTGCTCGGCTGCCCGGTCGAGGTCGCCGCAGAGGCGGAGACGACCGCGCTCGGGGCGGCCGCGCTCGCAGGTCTCGCGGTCGGGGTGTGGCCCAATCTGGATGCGGTCGCGCGGCTGGTTCGGCGAGGCACGCGCTATGAGCCGGGGGAGACGCGGCCCGGCCGCGACGAGTGGCGTCTGGCCCTGAGCAGAGCGCGCCTGCATGGCGCGGCGGAGTAAGCGGCCCGCGCCTACAATGCGCGGCGCGCCGACGTAGCTCAGCTGGTAGAGCACTTCACTCGTAATGAAGGGGTCCCCGGTTCGAGTCCGGGCGTCGGCTTCGCATTCATCTGGCACCAGCTATGGCCCTGGTGCCAAGCCGTTTCGGCCTATCGCAGGTCTGATTCTAACTGCGTTAATGTCACCCTAATGTCACTGTTTCTCAGCACTGAGAGAAGCCTGTTTTCCCTTGCCTGCAGGTTTCGGGACGGCTGACGTCACCGGAGGTTCGACGGGGCGATATGTCCCATCATATGTCCCACCGAGGGGTAGGCTAGGGGTGTGGCGCCAAGGCCGAAACTGACGGATGCGCAGGTCAGGAAGATCCGTGATCGTGTCCAGAAAGGAGCGCGCCAGACCGACGTTGCCGATGAGTTCGAGGTCAACCGAAAGACGATTCGCCGAAGACTCGAAGGCCTAGAACGCTCCGAGACCGAGAAGGCTGAGCAGTCCGGGCCCGCCGCGGATACACGACTAACGTCGTCAACGAACAACGAAGGGGCTGGGGGTCCTCCACCGACCGGGCCTGTGTCGAGCAGTGAGCGGCTCGCGCCACCGACGAACCCGCCCGATGCAACACAGGCTGAGATTGAACTGCAGGTCTTGGGCGAGCAGCCAACGCACGAACCCCTCGACGCCGGCACTCGCGACCCTTTCCTACCAACCGTTTTTGTCAGCTGGGCAGAGCGGCTCGCCTACTACGAGTCGCGCAGTCTCGAGTCGCCGAGCGACATGCTCAACTACCACGACGCTCTCCGCCGGCGTGAAACGCCTGACGAAATACGCGCCCGCGAAAAGGGCGAGCCGCTTCGCCTTCGCTCCTAGCTAGCTCTGGTGGGAACTCACGCAGGGCGCTAGCTACCGTTCGGTTCGGAGGGCTAGGGCGGGCATGCTCCTAGGAGACCGACCTGAGTTGGGCAGAGTGCTGACTACGATCATGTGCACATTCAGGGTCACACGCACGCTCAACTAGGAGTGGCCCTTGGGTTAGAATCACGTTTGAAACCAATGGCCGGGCGCTGCGCAAACAGCCCCGGCCCGGCACAGGAGGCGGGCTCCCATGCATCGCGACTCTACTTTGACGCCCTCTCGCAGGCTGAGGGTCGGTGCGCGCGACGACCGGTCAGGCGGTGCACAGCCGCTCGCGCATCCGGACAGGAACCGCGCCGACCCGAAGCCTGGCGGGCGCAGCGTTGCCCCCACCGCGCGGACGCTGCTAATCCGGGATCTTGTCGGAGAGATGCGCGAGGCCAAGAGGGCTCGGCTAAAGCCCAGTTCGTTCGCCGTCCTCGAATACTCGTTCGACATGTGATCCTGCCCGATCTTGGTCACCTGCGCCCGGCGGACGTGACGGCAGCCCGAATCGGACAGCTCGTCCGCGACCTCGAGCAGACGCTCAAGCCGCGTAGCGTCGCGCGCTACCTGGCACCGATGAACGAGCTTCTAAAGCGCGCCATGCAGCACGGCGCCGTCTCAATGAACACCTGGGCCACATTGACCTCCGACCAGAGGCCGATGCCTGCTGAGGCGCGACAGAGGCACGAATGGTCGATGGCCGACCTCGCTTCCCTTCTGGCAGCAGCTGGCACGCTCGACGGCAGGCCGGAAGCGAGGCAGGGCTACCTGCCGGTGATAGCGACACTGATCTTCACTGGTGCCAGAGTTAGCGAGGTGCTCGCCTTGCGCTGGCAGCACGTCGATCTCGGATCCGGCACGATCGAGATCCACCACAGCCGGGCGCGCGACGGTCAGTTAACGAGCCCAAAGACCAGGGCCGGCCGTCGCACTGTCCCGATCCCAGGAGCGCTGCTGCGGATCCTCGCCCAGCACAAGCCCGCCGTAGCGACCGACGAAGCATGGGTGTTCCCTGCGCTCGGCGGTCAGCAGCCGATCAGCTACTGGAACTTCCGCAATCGCGGCTTCGCGAAGGCGCTCGAACTGGCTGGCCTCTCCGGAAAGGGAATCACGATCCACGATCTTCGCCACGCCGCCGCAAGCCTGCTCATCGAAGCCGGTGTAACGGACGTTGCCGTCGCAGCCCAACTCGGACACGCGAACGCGAACGTCACCCGTGCGATCTACGCACACAAGTTCGGTGACGCCGCCCGAGATCGCGTACTCCATGCGTTCAGTTCGATAGGAGCCACGAACTGACCGAACTGGTTCGATTCGGGATCGAGCAAACGCTCGAAAGACCGCTCAGTCTCCTTTGCACCGTTTGTGCGGGTGGCAGTCGGACCAAATCGTGTGGTTGCAAGCTGGTAGCAGGTGCTTCCGAGCCTCGTTACGACGTCGCTCGCGAGGTGTTTGTTCGGGTAAGAGTCGAACAAAACGCCGGCCACGGTCACTACTAGAACCGGGACGACCGTTGCGTGCAAGGGATCAGCTGGCCGAGAGTGCCGCCGCTTGGGCGATCTGGTCCACCCTGTTGTTGTTCGGATAGTCCCGCTTGTGGCCTTTGATCCAGGTGAAGGTCACGACGCGCGGTCCGCTCCAGACCAGAGCGAACAACCGCTCCCAGAGGTCTCGGTTCTTGATCGGGCCGTTCGATCCTTTCCAGGCGTCATTCCGCAACCAGCGCTCGTGCCGCTTCTCGCTGAAACACTTCTCGACGTAGGTGCTGTCGGTGAAGACATGAATTACGCCAGTAAGCGTCTCGAGCGTCTCGAGCGTCTCGAGCGCCTCGCACAACGCAGTGAGCTCCATGCGGTTCTGCGTCGTGCCATTCGCGCTGCCAGAGATCTCACGGACGGTCCCCGCCTCCTCAATCAGCGCGGCCCAACCGCCACGCCCTTGGATCCCCTTCGCGTTACAGCTGCCATCGGTCCAGACGGCGGTCGTAATTGTCGATCGCGTCTTGCCCATCTCGCTGTCGCTAGCCATCTCTAGCTGGATACATCGGCCTCAATCGCCAGAAGGGTAAGCCCGCAACCATGAGTCTCCTTGATGAGTTGAGCCGGCTGGCAGTCGAACCAAAACAGCTTGTTGCACGCTGGTTGCAACCCGCAGCTGCGACTCGCGGAGGCGATCCTCGGTCGTCCCAGAGCAGCTACCTTCGGTGATTGGTGGAACACGCCGACGACCCAGACCTCTTCGATCGTCAGGTCGAGGAGGCACTCGCGTCGTTGCCGGACGATCTGAGCGCGTTCATGTCGAACGTGGAGATCGTTGTTGAGGACGAGCCACCGCCCGGCATGCTGTTGCTCGGTCTCTACCAGGGAGTACCTCTAACAAGGCGGGGCAACGGCTACGCGGGTGTTCCGCCCGACAAGATCACGATCTTTTGTCGTCCGCTCGAGCGTCATTACGGTGCCAACCCGGAAACGTTGCGACTCGCGATCCGCCGCGTCGTCCTGCACGAGATCGCGCACCACTTTGGGATCAGCGACGAGAGGCTGAGAGAGCTCGACCGCTACTGAGGCCGGCCGGGAGAGCGTTCGGGAGCCAGGGGAGGGCCCGTCCGTCGTCACTCTTTCCGTTTCTGCGTCTTGGTGGTCGACGCTTGTCTAGGGGCGGAGGTGTTGTTCGAAGAGCTGGACGGTGCGTTGCCAGGCGTCCTCTGCGGCGGCTTGTTGGTAGGCCTCGGGGCGTGTGTCGTTGAAGAAGGCGTGGCCGGCGGCGGGGTAGATGACGACCTCGGCCTGTTTGCCGCGCTTCCGCTGCTGCTCGGCGAACGCCTGCGCGTCGGGTACGGAGAAGGCGTTCTCGTGCTCGCCGAAGAAGATCAGCCCCGGGGCCTTGATCTGGTCGAGCGGCGCATTGTCAGACGGTGGGAAGCCGTAGAAGGAGGCGTACGCATCGACACTTGGGCCAGCGGCTGCGATCAGGGTGAGTGCGCCGCCCATGCAGAAACCAACAACGCCGACGCGGTTGATACCAGGGACGCTGCGCAGATAGGCGACGGCACCGGCGAGTTCCTGTGCGGCGCGCCCCCAGTCGAGGCCTTCCATCAAGTGGTGGGCCTCCTCCGCCTCGACGGTGCTCTTGCCGTGGTACAGATCCGGTGCCAGCGCCAGGTAACCGAGCGCGGCGAAACGCTCCGCCACGTCCTCGATGTGAGGGACTAGCCCCCACCATTCCTGGATCACGACCACACCCGCGTGAACGTCCCCCACCGACGCAGGCGAGGCCAGATACCCGGAGGCAGAACCGGCAGCAGAGTCGAACCGCACAGATTCACCCATCGCCGGCGAGTCTAACCGAGGTTGTGCTTCGAGACTCCTGCCCGGGTGGCTCGGCGTTGTCGTGGCTGACGCTCGTGTTGCCGGCGAGGCCGCGGGTTGTGGCTTGGAGTCAGGATGCCCGGGAGATCAGGTGGTCGACTGCGCGGATCGTCGCCTGCGGCTCCAGGCGCCCTATCGAGCCGGTCGCGTAGACCGCGTGTGCGACCGTTCTGTCCGACTCGATCACGAAGCCGGTCGCGTGGAGGAAACCACGTGTCGGGTTGAAGAACGCCCCGTATCTGCTCGCGAAGTCCGCCATATCGAGACTGTGCGCTACGGCGAAGGACAGCTGCTCGTCGTCCCGCATCTTCTCCGCGTCGGCCGGCGAGTCGACCGACGCGGCGACGATCACCGTCTCGCGTGCGTCGAACTCGTCCAGATGCTTTTCGAAATCGGCCAACTGCCGATGACAGTGTGGTCACCAGTGGCCGCGGTAGACCAGAAGCACAGTTCGCTGGGCGCCGGGGAGTACCAGGGATCCGCCGCCAACCAGGTCGAGACTAAGCGAAGGGAAACGGTCGCCGGCGTCGAGCCTCCAAGTCGATGTCCAGCTCATGGGCGCTCCAGCGTCGCCATCAGCGATTCCAGTCGACCGTAGCACGTCCCTCTCGTGACTTTCCGTGTTGACAGTGCCCCGGTGCCGTGGGTGGCTCTCGCGGCCGACTCCCACAATCGCCGCTATTCATTCAACCCGGCTGAGCGTCGCGTCCGAGACTCCGACGATCGCTGGAGTCCCAGGTTGGGGGGGGTGGGGGTTGGCCCCCCGAGAAACCCTCAGATTGGTGGCCACACGATGGCCACGCCTCGTGTCTGCCCCATGACGGAGGGGTTTGTGGCGAGACCGCCTGGCGTCTGTTCAGGCGGTCGATCGGCTTGTTCTCAGCCGCTGCTGCCCCTGCGTACCCGGCGGGCAGTGGCGAGCAACGAGGCGTGTGCGGCATGATTCTCGTCTGATGGCGAACTGGACTTCGGTGGAGGCGCTCGCGGTTTGAGGTTGTATGCCTTGCTTGAGCGGCTGGGTTACCGCCGGCTCGCGACTCGCGTCTACGGGGTCGAGGTCACGGGTGCAGAGCGTGTCCCTCGGCGAGGGCCGGCGATTCTGGTTGCGAATCACGAGTCGTTGTTCGATCCGTGGATCCTGGCGCTGGTGAGTCCGAGGCCGGTGCGGTATATGGCGAAGTCCGAGCTTTGGCGGTGGCGTTTGTTGGGCGTTGCGTTCGAGTCGTTCGGCGCGTTCCCGGTGGAGCGGGGCGCTGGTGACCGTACGGCGATCTCCAGGGCGGCAGCCCTCCTGGAGGATGGTGAGCTGCTTGGGATTTTTCCTCAGGGCACATCGAAGCAGCACCCAGAGCGTCCTTTCCACCGTGGTGCTGCCCGGCTGGCGCTAACGACCGGGGTGCCACTGATTCCCGTGCGGCTGACCGGCACCCGTGGTGTGCCTCGCCTCTGGCCGACGCGGCGGACGCGTGTTCATGTCGGCGAGCCGATCCCCGTCACCCAGGCCCGCCCGACCATTGCCGCAGCCCGCGAACTGACCGCCCACCTCGAACGCCGTATAGCCGAAGCGCCCGCCTGATCCATCATCGCGTAGAAGCGGTTGCTGATCGGCCGGCTCGACCGACTCCAATGAGTCAAACTCCAGTCAAGCCGACGTCGTTTGAGCCATTCCGACCGCGTTTGACGATCTGGTGCGTGTCTATACGGATGATCCTCTGTTCCATCTGACTCTTACACTCCAGGACGAGATGGTGGTGCGAGCCGGATGATCGGCGGCCGCGGACGGCTTGCGCTCAACACCTGAGGCCGCCGCTACCGCGTCAGATAGCCCGCCGCTGAGAGGGTGACTGGAAGCATCGTCGCGACACCGGTCAGTTTCGGGTTGGCCTCAACGGGGAATCCAACTGAACATCGAGTGATGGGAGACAGGATGAAACTTCGTCGGCTGGTGCCTTTGGCCGTCGCGGCATTCGGGGTGTGGAAGAGGATGTCCCCGCAGAGGAAGGCGTCGATCAAGCACAAGATCTCGGACCGC